>NZ_JBJNOX010000009.1:0-240551 GCF_052166245.1 Serratia sp. CY84636 | reverse complement strand
ACCGCCCGCAAACGCATGCAAATCCGCGCGTCTTACATGAAGGCCAACGCCGTGCTGCTGCACGACTGCCAGATTGTCAGCGGCGTCGCCGGTTGTTACCAGCAGGCCGTCTGCCAGGGCTCGGCGCTTAACGTCTCGTCCAAATGACCGAATTCGTTTTCGAGCAGATCGGCGTGATCCGCTCGCCGTATAAAGAAAAATTCGCCGTTCCCCGCCAGCCGGGGCTGGTCGAAGACGGTGGCGGCGAACTGCTGCTGCTGCCGCCCTACAACCAGGCGGAGGCGGTACGCGGCCTCAGCGATTTCAGCCATCTGTGGGTGATGTTCATTTTCCATCAAACCCTGGAAGGCGGCTGGCGGCCGACGGTGCGCCCGCCGCGTTTAGGCGGCAATGCCCGCATGGGCGTGTTCGCCACCCGCTCCACCTTCCGCCCCAACCCGCTCGGCATGTCCCTGATCGAACTGAAAGGCGTGCGGGTAAAAAACGGCGACGTGGTGCTGGAGCTGGGCAGCCTCGATCTGGTCGACGGCACCCCGGTGGTGGACATCAAGCCTTATCTGCCGTTCGCCGAGAGCCAGCCGCAGGCCCGCGCCGGCTTTGCCCAGGCCGCGCCCGCCGGCGACATGCCGGTGCGCTTCGCGCCGCAGGCCGAGCAGCAGCTGCAGCAACATCAGGCGCGTTACCCGCAATTAAGGCGTTTTATCAGCCAGGTGCTGGCGCAAGACCCCCGTCCCGCCTATCGTAAAGGAGAGGACGTCGAACGGGATTACGCCGTCTGGCTGCTGGATTTCAACGTGCGCTGGCGCGTCGTGGACGGTCATACCGAAGTGTTGGCGCTCGACCCGCGTTAAAATTCCGCCGCCTCTCTTTTGGCGACCCGCTCGCGCTGGTAAACTAAACCACTTTTGTCACTTTTGGCCGCCACTCTGGCAGCCCGATGCAATTTGCAGTTCTAACGGAACCAAAACACCATGCGTACTAGCCAATATCTGCTCTCCACTCTGAAGGAGACACCTGCCGACGCCGAAGTGATCAGCCACCAGCTGATGCTGCGCGCCGGGATGATCCGCAAGCTGGCCTCCGGTCTTTACACCTGGCTGCCGACCGGCCTGCGCGTTCTGAAAAAGGTTGAAAACATCGTTCGCGAAGAAATGAACAATGCTAATGCGATCGAAGTGTCTATGCCGGTGGTTCAGCCTGCCGACCTGTGGCAGGAAAGCGGCCGTTGGGAGCAATACGGCCCCGAGCTGCTGCGCTTTGTCGACCGCGGCGACCGTCCGTTCGTGCTGGGCCCGACGCACGAAGAAGTGATCACCGATCTGATCCGCAACGAGATCAGCTCGTACAAACAGCTGCCGCTGAACTTCTTCCAGATCCAGACCAAGTTCCGCGATGAAGTGCGCCCGCGTTTCGGCGTGATGCGTTCCCGTGAGTTCCTGATGAAGGATGCCTACTCCTTCCACACCTCGCAGGAGTCTCTGCAGGAGACTTACGACGCGATGTACGAAGCGTACAGCAAAATCTTCAGCCGCATGGGCCTGGATTTCCGCCCGGTGCAGGCCGATACCGGCTCGATCGGCGGCAGCGCCTCGCACGAATTCCAGGTGCTGGCAGACAGCGGTGAAGACGATATCGTATTCTCCACCGGTTCCGACTTCGCCGCCAACATCGAGCTGGCGGAAGCGGTCGCGCCGGCGGCTCCACGCGCGGCGGCCGGCGAAGAATTGCGCCTGGTGGATACGCCAAACGCCAAAACCATCGTTGAGCTGGTCGAGCAGTTCCAGCTACCGGTGGAAAAAACCGTGAAGACGCTGATGGTGCGCGCCACCGAAGAGAGCGGCCACAAGCTGGTTGCCCTGCTGGTGCGCGGCGATCACGAGCTGAACGAAATCAAGGCCGAGAAGCTGGCGCAGGTTGCCGCGCCGCTGACCTTCGCCACCGAAGAAGAAATTCGCGCCATCGTCGGCGCCGGCCCGGGTTCACTCGGCCCGGTCAACCTGCCGATGCCGGTGGTTGCTGACCGCAGCGTAGCGGCGATGAGCGACTTTGGCGCCGGTGCCAACGTTGACGGCAAACACTACTTCGGCATCAACTGGGAGCGCGACTTACCGCTGCCACAGGTGGCCGATATCCGTAACGTGGTGGAAGGCGACGCCAGCCCGGACGGTCAGGGCACGCTGCTGATCAAACGCGGCATCGAAGTGGGCCATATCTTCCAGCTCGGCACCAAGTACTCGGAAGCGATGAAAGCGACCGTGCAGGGCGAAGACGGCCGTAACCAGGTGCTGACCATGGGCTGCTACGGCATCGGGGTCACGCGCGTCGTGGCCGCCGCCATCGAGCAGAACCATGACGAACGCGGCATCATCTGGCCGGACGCCATCGCGCCGTTCCAGGTAGCGATCCTGCCGATGAACATGCACAAGTCGTTCCGCGTGCAGGCGCTGGCCGAAGAGCTGTACAACACCCTGCGCTCCCACGGCATCGACGTGATCCTCGATGACCGCAAAGAGCGTCCGGGCGTGATGTTCGCGGATATGGAGCTGATCGGCGTGCCGCACTCTATCGTTATCGGCGACCGCAACCTCGACAACGAAGAGATCGAGTACAAGAACCGCCGCGTCGGCGAGAAGCAAATGATCAAAACCGGCGAAATCGTTGATTTCCTGCTGGGCCAGATCAAACGCTAAGCGACGAACGCCAGAAAATAAAAAACCCGCTCTCGCGGGTTTTTTTATATCCGAAAACGCTTACTTGCTGCTGCAGTTCTTGCTGCGGTCGAATGCGATTTTACCGTCCGGCACCAGCGCCTTTTCGGTCAGGCCTTCCTCCATCGACGGCTGCACGCTGAAGTGCGCGCTGAACGTCAGGAATACCGGCTCGCCAGCGGTCTTGTAGGCTTTGGCGTAACCTTGCTCCAGCGCGATGTTGTTGTCTACCGGGAAGGTTTTGCCGGTCGCGCAGTCCTTGAAGACGGCCGCGTCCGCCATATAGGTGTAGTTGCCTTTCAACGTCATCGGCGTTTTAGGCAACGGCTTCTCAACCGGATCCAGGCGGTAATTCAGTTTGGACTCGATCGGCACGCCGCTGCGATCCAGCATTTCCAGGCTCTTGCCCACCGGGCGGAAGTAGCGTTTTTCGCCGTTGCTGTCGGTCAGCACCAGTTTATCCGCCGTGCGGGCCCATTTACCGTAATCGGCAAAGGTCTGATCGCCGTCTTTGGTGCCGCGATAGGTTTCCTGCAGCACGAAGGTGCCGTCCTCATCCAGGAACAGCGCCGTATCCAGGCCGCCGCAATCGGCGCAAGGCAACACCCCTTGATAGCTCTGCGGCATCGGCTGCAGCGGTTGTTCCTTCGGTTGATAATGATTGTTGCATCCCAACAACGAGAGTGCGCCTGCCGCGAGGAACAGGGCTACCGTAATTTTTTTCACAGTTATTCTCCTACTGTGTTCATGTATTCCTAAGTGCGAACCTTGCCACGCAGCGCCTTGGTGGCGCCTTTACGCGCCTTGCCTTCCAGGCGACGCAGTTTGGCCCCTTTCGTGGGCTTGGTCGCCTTGCGCGTTTTTTCCACCACCATCGCCTGCCGAATCAGCGCGGCCAGCCTGGCCAACGCCGCTTCGCGATTCAATTCCTGGCTGCGATACTCTTGCGCCTTGATAATCACCACGCCATCAGCGGTAATAAGATGATGATTCAGCGCCAGCAGCCGTTCCTTATAATACTCTGGCAGGCTGGATGCCCGGATGTCAAAGCGCAAATGGATCGCCGTTGAGGTTTTGTTCACGTGCTGGCCGCCCGCGCCCTGCGCGCGGATCGCCGTCAATTCCAGCTCATTATCCGGTATGGCTACGTTTCTTGACAGTTCCAGCACCGGTCACACCTGTGCCTGCTGCCACTCGGCAAACTGGATTTCCAGACTATTCTGAGCATCGGACAGCCAAATAGTTCCCTCTTGCAACGTCGCCTGCAGCGTCATGGTGCGACTGGCCAATGCCGTCAGGCGCGCCAGCTGTTCGTCGTCGAGAAAACGCACGCTCAGGTTCTTGTGGCCGGCCACCTTGCCCTGCATTCCCTGCCACCATACGTGCGCGGCGCGCTCGCCGTAAGCGTAAAGCACCACGCGCGGCGACTGGTTGCAGGCCTTGCGAATGCGCTTCTCGTCGGGCAATCCCATCTCGATCCACATTTCCAGCCCATTGTGGTCGTTGCGCTGCCAGATCTCCGGCTCGTCGTCGGCGCTCAGCCCTTTGGTGAACACCAGCCGTTCGTCCGCATGGCAGATCCAGGCCAGCAAGCGCAGCATCATGCGCTGCTCGTTTTCGGACGGGTGTTGCGCCAGCGTCAGCGTGGCGTCGTGGTAGAAGTGACGATCCATATCAGCAATATTGACCGCGGCTTTATAAATGGTTGCTTTCAGCGCCATGGGTGACCTCGTTATTATCCGGCGACAGTGTACTTGATCAGGGCCAAACCCCGCCAGCGCGGCCAGGCCGCGGCAGTGCGAAAGGCGTGCCAGGGTGCTGATAACTCCATAACAGCTGTGCTATAGTCGTCTAGGATAGGATAAAACTCCGAGAGCCTGCGCCTCATCGCGAGAGCGGTCTTGATGATGCAGAGGTTCTTAAGGGAGGAAACTGTGCAACAATACTGTGAGTTAGTACGCCGTACTTACGCCGAGATTGGCAGTGGAGATCTTGGCTACGTGCCTGATGCGCTGGCTTGTGCGTTAAAGGCATTGGACGATGTCGCAGCGAACGACGCGCTACCGTCCTCCGTTAGGGAACAGGCGGCCTTTGCCGCCGCTAACTTATTGGTGAGCGACTATGTTGATGAATGATGAGTACCAACCCATCAATTGCGATGACTACGACAACCTGGAACTCGCCTGTCAGCATAAACTTATTCTGAAGCTGGAGTTACGCGACGGAGAAGTGATCGAGGCCAAGGCGATCGACCTGCTGCAAAAGAAACGCGTTGAGTATCTGACCATCGAACAGAACGGCCAACAGCGCGACCTGCGCCTTGACCATATCAGCAGTTTCAGTCATCCGGAAATCGGTACCGTGGTCGTCAGTCTGTCGGACTGAGCAGCGGTAACCCCATCCCAACAGGGCAGCCCAACGGCTGCCCTCGTCATTTAAGGCTTCAGGCTGGCGTAAAAGGCCGCCAGATCGGCGATATCGTCATCCGACAGCCCCGACACATAGGCCTTCATCACCTCAGCCTGGCCGCCGTTGCGCTCCCCTTTCTTATACGCCTGCAGCGCGTGCTGCAGGTACATGGCGTTCTGCCCGGCCAGATTCGGGTACATCGGCACCGTCACCTTGCCCTGCGCGCCGTGGCACGCCGCGCAGGCGGCGGCTTTCGCCTGGCCGGCGGCCGCATCCCCCGCCGCCAACGCCGGCAGGCTGAACAGGCCGGTGGCCAACAGCATGATCCCCACAAACTTCATCATTGCTCCTCGCTATTATGATTTTTTTCCCAGCGCAGCCGCCACGGGCGTTCGCCTTCCGGCACCTGCCCCGCTTCACAGACGAATACGCCCAGCGCGGCGATCAGCTGCTCATCATAATAAATCAACGGGATGCGTTCACGCTGCCAGGGCGGAATACCCAGCTCCTGCCACAGTTTTTTTATCGGCCGCGAATGGGCGCGCCCCACGATGCGCACCACACCCTGCACGCCGCCGAACCGAACGCTGACCTGTTGCGATGGCTGCGGTGCGCGCAGCACCAGCTCGCCCTCACCGGGAATCAACTGCCCCAGCCCGTCCGGCAACGTCAGCGGCTGGTCAGGCTGCCAGGGCAGATGCACATCGCGCAGCGCCGCCAGCGGCGGCAACAGGTGCAACCGGCCGCGGAAACGGCGAATCTGATAGGCGCCGAGCTGCAGCTGCGGTTCGGCATCCTCCCGGCTGAGCGCCACCTCTTCCCACAGGCGCTGAAGCTGCTCACGCGCCGGCATAGTGACGTTAAACAATGCGATCCAGCGCCGCAGCAAGGCGAAGCGCCGCACCGGCGAACAGTCTGTCAGGCCGTCAATCGCCAATGAGCGATCCGCCGCCAACAGGCTTTGCAGCGGTTCCGCCAGCAGTTCGTCCAGCAGTTGCTCCTGCTCGGCGCACAGGCCGGCGCTGCGCGACACCGCCGAGGCGAAGTGCGGCCAGCGTTGATTGAGCTGCGGCAGCACCTGCAGCCGCAGGAAATTGCGATCGAAGCGCGTGTCCTGATTGCTGTCGTCATCGATCCAGGTTAAGGCGTGGCGTTGCGCGTAGCTTTCCAGCGTCTGACGCGAACAGCCCAACAGCGGCCGCAACAGCAGGTGCTCGCCCAACGCCGCGCGCGCCGCCATCGCCGACAGCCCCGCCGGCCCGCTGCCGCGCTTGAGCGCCAACAGGAAGGTTTCGCTTTGATCGTCAAGGTGTTGAGCGGTGAGCAGCGCTTCGCCCTCCGTCAGCGCGGCGCTGAAGGCGGCATAGCGCGCTGCACGCGCCGCCGCTTCGATACCGCCCTGGCGGGCGTCCACCTGCACGTACGTCACCGTCAGCGGGATCTGCCAGTCGGCACAGCGGCTGCGGCAATGCTCAACCCAGCGGTCGGCAAAGGCGCTCAGGCCGTGATGCACGTGCAGCGCACGCAGCTGCAGCGCCGGACGCTGGCGGCGCAAGGCCGCCAGCACATGCAGCAGTACGTTGGAATCCAGGCCGCCGCTGAACGCCACCAGCAGCCGCTGCTGCGCGCCCAACTGGTCTGCCACCCGCGTCGTTAATTGATCAGTATTCATCGGTAGGCTTTGTCACTTCTACATAGCTGCACGTTAACCCCGCCTACCGTCATCAATCAAGCATTAACCGTCCGGGCCTGGCGCCGCGTCAGCAACCACCAGCCGCCCAGCACCGCGATCACCGCCAGCGCGCATCCGGCCGCTCCCCAGCTGATCTGAGCGAAAATGCGGCCATACGCCTGCATCGCAGCTCCCTCGATATGATCCTCGGCGGTCTGATTGGCGATAATGCCCGCCAGGTAGTTGGCGATCGAGCCGGTCGCCAGCATATAGATACCGGTCAGCACGCCGGTGGCGCCGGGGATATTCAGCCGGGTGATCTGCGCCATCGCCACCGGATCGATAAACAGTTCGGCGAAGCCCATCACCGCCAGGCCGGCGATCATCAGCCCCATCGATCCCGGCCCATGCAACCGCGTATTGAGCGCCATCAGCGTAAAGCCGACGCCGATCAACAGCAGACCGAAGGCGAACTTGCACCAGATGCGCAGCGTGCGATCGCCCGTACCGTCGCCGCCCGCCAGCCATGCCAGCGCCACGCCGCCCAGCATCACCGCGCAGGCGTTAACCGACTGGAACAGCGCGGTCGGCACCGTCCAGCCGAACCAGCGCCGATCGACGAAGTGATCGATAAACAGGCTGATGGAGCTGCCGCCCTGCTGGGCGAAAGCCCAGAACAACGTGCCCAGCAGCATCAGCACAACGATCTGCCACAGCCCCCGGCGCTGGCCGGCGTCCGCACGCAGCATAATGCGCGCCACCAGCACCACCGCCGCCACGCATACCAGCCCGAGCAAATAGCCGGCCCAGTCGTGCACAAACAGCAGCGTGAAGAACAGCGGCGATGCCAGCAGCGCCGCCAACAGCCAACCCCAGTGCGGCAAACCCAGGCTTTTGGCGCGCATCAGCGGTGCATTCACGCCGCGGGTATGGCGGAAGTGGCGCCCGCCGAGCAGGAAGATCGCCAGGCCGGCGAACATGCCGATCCCGGCCAACGCAAAGCCGACGTGCCAGCCATAGCGCTCGGCCGCCAACCCGCAGGCGATCGGCGCCAAAATGGAACCGACGTTGCCGGCGGCGTACAGCAGCGAGAAGCCCCCTTCGCGGCGCGAGTCCTGCGCCGGATACAGCTCGCCCAGCAGGCAGCTGATATTGGATTTGAACAGGCCGTAGCCGCAGATGATGATGGCCAGCGCCAGATAGAGCGACAGGGCGGAGACCGCACTCAGGCCGAGCACGATATGCCCCAGCGTCATCAGCGCCGCGCCGGCAATCACCGCGACGCGATTGCCCAGCAGGCGGTCGGCGAGCCAGCCGCCCAAAATAGGAGTGACATAAACTAACGAAGCGTAAGCGCTGTAGAGATCGATGGCGTGGCTGTCGGTATAGCCGAGTTGGTGGGTCAGATAGAGAATCAGTAACGCACGCATGCCGTAAAAGCTGAAATATTCCCAAATTTGTATGGCTACGACATAGTAGATTGCGCGCGGCTGTGAGGGTGTTTTCATGGAGGTCTCCCATCAGTCGGTGAACGACAAAGGGGAAGCGCGAGCGCCTCCCCTGTTATTGGCTGCGGTTATTTCGCCTTCAGCACTTTCACCCGATAACGTCCGTCCGCCTGACGATAGGCGCCGTGAATGTCGGTTTCAAAGCCCGGATAATGCGCGCCGATTTCGCACAGCATCTGCAGGAACTCCAGCACCGGCCGGCTCTCCTCGGTCAGCATTTCGCCCGGCATCACCAGCGGCACGCCCGGTGGGTATGGGAGGATCATATTGGCATTGACCTTGCCGACCATCTCTTCCAGATAGACTTCTTCCACTTCGCCGTGCAGCTCTTTCTGGAACGCCTGGTACGGGTTCATCACCATGGTTGGCAGCACTTCGAACGCGCGATACATCAGGTCCGGCAGGTTGTGTTGCTCCACCAGGCGGTGAATGTTCTGCGCCAGATCCTGAATGCGCATGTTTTCATAGAAATCAGGCGCTTCCTGATACAGCGAAGGCAGCATGTTTTTCACCCGCAGGTTCAGATCGAACGAGCGTTTGAAGTCGGTCATCGCGCGCAGCAGGCTGAGCGCCTTGGTTTTGTCGATGCCGATGCTGAACAGGAACAGCAGGTTGTACGGCCCGGTTTTCTCGACGATGATGCCGCGTTCGTCGAGGTATTTCGCCACGATGCTGGCCGGGATACCGAACGGCTGCATCTCGCCTTCCTTGCTCATCCCCGGCGTCAGAATGGTGACCTTGATCGGATCGAGGTACATGTGTTCATTGTCGATGTTCTTGAAACCGTGCCAGGCACTGTCAGAACGCAGCGGCCAACATTCCGGCTCATCGATATGCTCCGGCTGCCAGACGTCGAAGAACCAGCCGTCGGATTCGACTTTCAGGCGTTTGATCTCTTTGCGGAACTTGATCGCGCGCTCGATAGAGCCATTGATCAGGCGCTTGCCGGCGTTGCCTTTCATCATCGCCGCGGCGGTTTCGGTCGACGCCACGATGCCGTAGTGCGGCGAGGTGGTGGTGTGCATCATGTAGGCTTCGTTGAAGGTTTCTTCGTTGATGTCACCCTTCACGTGAATCATCGAAGCCTGCGAGAAGGCCGCCAGCAGTTTGTGGGTGGACTGGGTCTCATAGATTACCTTGCCCTCCACGCGGCCGCCGCTCATGCCGCACTTGCCTTTATAGATCGGGTGGAAGTTGGTGTAAGGCACCCAGGCGGAATCGAAGTGGATAGACTTCACGTCCAGGGTGTTCTTGATAAAGTCGGTGTTGTACAGCAGGCCGTCATAGGTGGAGTTGGTGATCACCGCGTGCACCGGCCAGCTGGCGTTCGGGGTCTCCTTCACGCGTTTGGCGATGGTGGCACGCTGGAACTCGCTCTGCGGAATGCCGCCGAGGATGCCGTAGGCGTTGCGGGTCGGGCGGAAGTAGATCGGCGTGATGTCGCTCATCATCATCAGGTGAGTCAGCGACTTGTGGCAGTTACGGTCAATCAGCACCGTGCTGCCCGCCGGCGCCGAGTACATGCCGACGATCTTGTTGGCAGTGGAGGTGCCGTTGGTCACCATATAGCTGCGTTCGGCGTTGAACACGCGGGAAATGTACTCTTCCGCTTCTTTGTGCGGGCCGGAGTGATCCAGCAACGATCCCAGTTCGGACACCGAAATCGAGATGTCCGACTTCATGGTGTTCGGGCCGAAGAAATCGTAGAACAGGCTGCCCACCGGGCTTTTCTGGAACGCGGTGCCGCCCATGTGGCCCGGCGTACAGAAGGTGTATTTGCCTTCGCGCACGTATTTGAACAGCGCCTTGGTCAACGGCGGCAGGATGGTGTCGATATACTCGTCGGTGTTCTGTTTGATCTTGGCGGCGATGTCGGTTGCCGCGCCGAGCGCATATTCGAAGAAGCGCACCTGCATACGCAGATCGTTCAGGCTGACGTCCAGCGTCGAATAGGTGTTGGCGAACGCATACAGCGGCATGTACTCGTTCAGCTGGCTGATCTCTTCGCACAGCTCCAGGTTGTATTTGTCCCAGTCGAAGATCACCCCGCACAGACGGGCGTTGTTCTCGATCAGTTTCAGCAGGTCTTCGCGATCGTTAGGGTAAACGATGCGGAAATCCAGACTTTCCAGCGCCTGATGCAGTTCACGGATAGGCTCTTCTTTGAAGTAGACACCCATGTGATTCATGATGGCGATAACGTTCATATGCATTTCTCCTGGCAAAGCAAGCCCCTTCCCGTCGCGGCTGACAGGTCGGAAAGAAAGGGGCTGGGTAAATTCAGTCGGTCAGCGGACGCGAATCAGTGCGCTTTGGCCGTGGTGTTTTCATCGACCGCCGCTGCGTTGGCAGCCTGGCGGGTATTCATTTTCCGGGCGTAGAACATCAGGATAATCAGGCTGATGATAAAGGTGCCGGACAGTTCGAATGAGTTGGCGCCCATCAGCGCGATGAAGCAGAAGCCGCAGCCGCACACCGAAGCGATCAGGCTCAGCAGGTTGCGCACGTTGACCCCTTCGAAGCGGATCAGGTCTACGCAGGAGTAGAAGTAAGGCAGCATGGTCAGCAGCACCGCGATGCCGGTCAGCTCGCCGAACAGGTCGGACGCTTTACCGCCGGCGGAGCTCATCAGGGTGATCAGCACCATCAGCGCGGTCATTTTGCAACCGGCCAGCAGCAGGCCTTTCTTCGGAATGCCGTTTTTATCCAGCTCGCCGTACACTTTCGGGAAGTTGCCGTCGTTGGCGGCACGGACCCCGGCCTGGCCAACCAGCATCATCCACGAACCCAGTGACGTCAGGCAGGCGAAGGCGGTGAAGGCGGAAACCATCGGTGCGGCCCAGTTGCCCATAATCGCCGAGGCGCTGATGGCGAACGGCGCGCCGCTGGCGGCCATTTCAGACGCCGGGAACATACCGCTGATCACCTGGGTGGCAGCGATGTAGATAATGCCCGCCAGGCCGGTGCCGAGCATGGTTGCCAGCGGCACGGTGCGTTTCGGGTTTTTCACCATGCCGGTGCTGACCGCTGCGGATTCCACGCCGATAAACGCCCACAGGCACAGCAGGATACTTTTGATGACCGCATGGCTGTCGGTGGTGCCGGAGGTATTCCAGTTAGCCTGATAGGTGGCGGCGTCAAACCAGTGCCAGCCGACGGTGGCAGTCACGATCACCGGGATCAGCACCAGCACCAGGCCCAGGGTGGTCAAACGACTGACCCAGGTTCCGCCCAGCATGTTGACGAAGGTGAAGATCCACACGATGGCGATACAGGCGATGCCGGCAGGTACCGGGTTGTTCAGCGCCGGGAAGAAGGTGGAAAGATAAGAAACGGCGGTAATGCCGATGGCCAGGTTACCGATCCAGTTGGCATGGTAATAAAGCACGCCGGTCTGGAAACCGAAGGCCGGGGAAATTTCACCCGCGTAGGCGATAGGGCCGCCCTGCTGCGGGTTTTTGGTGGCGAGGCGGGCATACACATAGGCCAGCGACATCGCCCCGATAATCGAGATCACCCATCCCCAGATGGCGATAGATCCGAGACTCGCCAGGTTGGCGGGCAATAAGGCAATCCCGCTCCCCATCATATTACCGGCGACGACGCCGGTGCAGGCAATAAGCCCTATTTTCTTGGGTGAAGCCATGGTCAGTTTCTCCTGATTTACGTTTCTTATAAGCCACACCCATAAATAAAAGATTTTAATGAGCCGGCTTGATAGTCAGGATGCTAACCATCGGGGGGAATAAAGTCCTAAAGATAAAGTGAGATTACGCTCATGATCATACAAATGATAACCTGAGGTTTTTCATTAACACATCAAGATAAAAAGATAAGCTAAAGAAAAGATAAACATCATTTAAAAACAACAATATGACAAGGTTAATGACGCATAACAAACGGCAAAAAAGAAATAATATCGCGCAGCAAAATAATACATTCACGCAACATGCCTTCACCAATAAATAACGCCGCCATGATTCCCGGAGAATAATGGCGGCGTGATATCGGTTAATTATTGGCGCTGATAGTTATTTAAATAAGGCACCACGTTGGTCAATGACGTTTGGAATACGCCATTGGTGATCCAATGCAATGTGTCTTCGCCGGGGCGAAGATTAAATGCGGTAATATAAGAATCCGCCGCCAAATGGTTCTGCCCCTGCATTTCATACACCTTGCCCAGCAGCACATAATTCAGCCACGACATTTGCAATTCAATCCCCAGATCGATCGCCCGGTGCGCCTCGTCAATGCGCCCCTGCGTCAATGCATCTACCGCCAGAACTTGCTGCATGATTGGCGTGTTTTTCAATTCGGGGATCGTCGCCAGATGGCTGATATCGGCGCGCAATTGCGCCAGGGCCTGGCTGTCGAACGGTTGATAAGAATTACGCAGCAGATCCACCAGCGCCTTTTCGGCCAGCAGGTAATGGAAGTTCGGCGCGCTTTTAATCAGCTCGCTCAGCTGGGCGCTGGCGCGGGTCAACGAATCGGCGTCGCCGTGGATCAGCAACTGGTGCGCCTGGTAGAAACGCTGCAGCAACGGCCCGTTGTCGGGCAGCAGCTGCGCCAGGCGCTGCTCCAGCTGTGGCGGCCAGGGCTGCTTCAGCGCAGCGGACAGGCTGGAGAGGAAGTCGGTCTGGATCTTCAGCTGGTTATCGGCGGTAATAAAGTAACGCTTGTCCAGCATGACTGAGCTGTCGGCGTTATCCACCAGCCGCACGGACAGGAAACACTGCTGGGCGCGGTAGTGGCGCTGATTGACGAACTCGATATACAGCGACTTGCCCGAGTTGCTGGGGCCGGAATAGTTGTAGTTGGTCTGGTCGTGTACCAGGAAGGTAGAGTAGGTGTTCAGCGAATCGGTGATCAGCTCGCTGACGCCCACCACATAAGAGAGCTGCGGCATCCAGTTACTGCAGCTCTCGCCGCCCTGGATGCGAATATCGATATCGCGCGGGTTGAGCAGCACCGGCATGGTGGATACCGGCACGCGCTGCGACAGCGTGGCGATGCCGACAAACGCCACGCAGACGCTGAGCGCCGCCAGAAACGCCAGCCACACCCAGAAGGTCGAGCGACGATAAAAACGCGGCTTCTTTCCGCCGGGCGCGGCAGGCGGTGCGCTTGTCCGGCGCGGCGGCACATACGGCGTCTCGTCTTCCTCGCTGCCGTCTTCCGGCTCATGCATGATCACCGCGATCTGCGGCGCCTGTGCGGGAGCGGGTTGCGTCTCCCCTTCTTCACACCAGATCACCGACGTCGCCAGCTTATACCCGCGCTTGGGCACGGTGATAATGTATTCCGGGCTGTCGCTGTCACCGTCTTTCAGGTATTTGCGCAGCTCTGAAATACATTGGGTCACCACATGGTTGGTGACGATATTGCGCTTCCAGACGTTGTCGATCAGCTCGTCGCGGCTCAGCACCACGTCGGGATGCCGGGCGAAATAGCACAGCATGTCGATCAGGCGCGGTTCCAGCGTTTTTTGGCGTCCGTCGCGGCTGATGGTGTTGTCGGCAGGGGTAACCAGCCACTCCCCGACGCGAAAAGCAGGCTCTTGCATGGCGGAAATAACTCTGTAGGCATGTAGGGCAAGGGCGCGATCATAGCATAACCGCCCCCGGCTGTGGCCGCCGGGAGGCGATTAAGCCGTTAACTCTCGTATAATTCTAACGGTAAACCATCGGGATCGCTGAAAAAGGTAAAACGAGATTGGGTATAAGGATCGACGCGTACCGGTTCGCAGGCGACGCCGGCCGCCTGCAGATGGGCGATGGCCTGGCCAATGTCGTCAACGCTGAACGCCAGATGGCGCAGGCCGCAGGCCTCCGGGCGGCTGACGCGGGCCGGCGGCGAAGGGAAAGAAAACAGCTCGATAGTGTATTGCCCGTTGAGCGCCAGGTCGGCTTTCCAGGAGCCGCGCTCCTCGCGGTAGACTTCGCTCAGCAGGGTAAATCCGAGAATGTCGCAGTAAAAATGCTTACTGGCGGCGTAGTCCGCGCCAATGATCGCGATATGGTGTACCTGACGTAACGCCAGCATGGCGGCCTCTCCTGTTCGGTCTGATGAGGCAAGGTATCCGGCGGCGGCGATGCCGTCAATGAGAACGCCCGGCATATCTTCCAAACCGCCGGGCGTGTTATGCATTACGGCTGCGGGGCCTTCAACACCTTCACCAGATAGCGTCCGTCCTCCGTCAGTTTGGCGCCGTGGATGTCGGTTTCAAAACCGGGATAGCGTTCGCCGATCGAGCACAGCATCAGCAGAAAGTCGAGCACTGCCCGGCTCTCTTCGGTGATCATTTCCCCCGGCATCACCAGCGGCACGCCCGGCGGATACGGCAGGATCATATTGGCCGCCACCTTGCCCACCAGCTGATCCAACTCACAGGTTTCCACGTTGCCGCGCACCTGCTCCTGGAACATCTGGTGCGGCGTCAGTTTCATTTCCGGCAGCACGTCGAACGCCCGCTGCATCAGGCGCGGCAGATCGTGCTGGCAGATCAGGCGATGAATGCCGGCGGCCAGATCCTGAATGCGCATGTTGCGGTAGAAATCCGGATCCTCGGCGTACAGATCCGGCAGCATGTTCTTCACCCGCAGGTTGAGATCGTAGGCGCGCTTGAAATCGGTCAGGCCGCGCAGCAGGCTCATCGCCTTGGTTTTATCGATGCCGATGCTGAACAGGAACAGCAGGTTATACGGCCCGGTCTTCTCCACCACGATACCGCGCTCGTCGAGGTACTTCGCCACCAGCGCCGCCGGGATCCCCTCCTCCTCCAGCGTACCCAGCTCGTTCATGCCCGGCGTCAGGATCGTCACCTTGATCGGATCGAGGTACATGTGATCGCGATCGGTCTGGCCAAAACCGTGCCAGTTGTCGTCCGGATCCAATGGCCAGCATTGCGCCTCATCGATCTCTTCCGGCTGCCAAATGTCGAAGAACCAGCTGTCGCTCTCCTCGCGCAGCCGCTGTACTTCACGGCGGAAATGCAACGCGCGCTCCACCGAACGGTTGATCAAACGCCGCCCCGGGTTGCCGCGCAGCATGGCGGCAGCGGTCTCCATCGACGCCACGATGCCGTAGTGCGGCGAAGTGGTGGTGTGCATCATGTAGGCTTCGTTGAAAGTGCTTTCGTCGTAGTCGCCCTTGATATGAATCATCGAAGCCTGCGAGAAGGCCGCCAGCAGCTTGTGCGTCGACTGGGTTTCGTAAATCACCTTACCGGGCACCCGCTCGCCGCTCATGCCGCTTTTGCCGTCGTAAATCGGGTGGAAGTTGGTGTAAGGCACCCAGGCGGAATCGAAGTGGATCGACGGCACCTCCAGCGTCTGCTTGATGTAGTCGGTGTTGTACAGCAGGCCGTCATAGGTGGAATTGGTGATCACCGCGTGTACCGGCCAGGTGGCGTTCTGGGTCTCCTGCACCCGGGCGGCGATGCTGGCGCGGGTGAACTCGCGCTGCGGAATACCGCCGAGGATGCCGTAGGCGTTGCGCAGCGGGCGCAGGTAGATCGGCACGATATCGCTCATCATCAGCAGGTGGCACAGCGATTTGTGGCAGTTACGGTCGATCAGCACCGTGCTGCCCGCCGGCGCCGAATACATGCCGACGATCTTGTTGGCGGTGGAGGTGCCGTTGGTGACCAGATAGCTCTGCTCGGCGTTGAAGGTGCGCGCGATATACTCTTCGGCCTCGAGGTGCGGGCCGGTGTGATCCAGCAGCGAGCCGAGCTCGGTGACCGAAATCGAAATGTCGGCCTTCAGGGTATTGGCGC
Source organism: Serratia sp. CY84636 (assembly GCF_052166245.1). Classification (NCBI taxonomy): domain Bacteria; kingdom Pseudomonadati; phylum Pseudomonadota; class Gammaproteobacteria; order Enterobacterales; family Yersiniaceae; genus Serratia; species Serratia sp. CY84636. The sequence goes on along the minus strand of NZ_JBJNOX010000009.1, from coordinate 224,471 downwards.
CGAAGAAGTCATAGAACAGGCAGCCCACCGGGCTTTTCTGGAACGCGGTGCCGGCCATGTGGCCCGGCGTGCAGAACGTGTACTTGCCTTCGCGCACGTAGTTGAACAGCGCCTTGGTCAGCGGCGGTGTAATGGTGTCGATGTATTCCGCCGTGTACTGCTGGATGCGCTGCGCGATATCGTCCGCCGCATTCAGACCGTACTCGAAGAAATAGAGCACCATGCGCATTTCATGCAGGCTGACGTCGAAGGTGGAGTGGGTATTGATAAAGGCGTACAGCGGCAGGTATTCGTTCAGCTCGTTGATCTCGCTGCACAGCTCCAGGCTGTAGTCGTCCCAGTCGAAGATCACCCCACAGATGCGGGCGTTGGCTTCGATCAGCTTCAGCAGGTCACCGCTGTTTTTAGGATACACCAGCTGGAATCCCATGGCGGCCAGCGCAGCATGGAGCTCGCGAATCGGCTCATCTTTGTAGTAGACGCCCGTCGGGCCCATGATGGCGATGATATTCATCGGCAGCTCCTGTCAGTTAACGGCCAAGTCTCTATAACACCACGAAAATCCGGCGGTGTGTAGCCAAAAAAAAACCGCCCGAAGGCGGTTTCTTGCAGCGAACAACAGAACTCAGCAATAGCCGTAGTTCATCAGACGCTGGTAGCGACGGTTGAGCAACTCTTCGTCGTTCAGACCGTCTAGATCTTTCAGATCGGCCAGCAGCTGCGCTTTCAGCGCGGCGGCCATCGCCGGCACGTCACGGTGCGCGGAACCCAGCGGCTCCGGGATCACCGAGTCGATCAGCTTCAGCTCTTTCAGGCGCGGCGCGGTGATGCCCATCGCTTCTGCGGCCAGGGGCGCCTTGTCGGCGCTCTTCCACAGGATGGAAGCACAGCCTTCCGGCGAAATCACCGAGTAGGTGCTGTACTGCAGCATGTTCACCTTATCGCCCACGCCGATCGCCAGCGCGCCGCCGGAGCCGCCTTCGCCGATGACGGTGCAGATGACCGGGATATTCAGACGCGACATCTCACGCAGGTTGCGTGCGATGGCTTCGGACTGGCCGCGCTCTTCCGCGCCCACGCCCGGATACGCGCCTGGGGTATCGATAAAGGTGATGAGCGGCATCTTGAAGCGGGCGGCCATTTCCATCAGGCGCAACGCTTTGCGGTAGCCTTCCGGCGCCGGCATGCCGAAGTTGCGGCGGATCTTCTCTTTGGTTTCACGGCCTTTCTGGTGCCCGATGATCATCACCGGGCGGCCATCCAGGCGCGCAATACCACCGACGATCGCTTTGTCGTCGGCGTAAGCGCGATCGCCCGCCAACTCTTCGAAGTCGGTAAAGATGTGTTTGATATAATCCAGGGTATAAGGACGGCGCGGGTGGCGTGCCAATTGGGCAATCTGCCAAGCCCCAAGATCGGCAAAAATCTTGCGCGTCAGCTCAACGCTCTTTTCACGCAAGCGCTGAACCTCTTCGTCCAGATTAATATCCAATTTTTCGTCTTGACGGCTGACTGCAGTCAGCGAGTCAATTTTCGCTTCCAGCTCTGCAATCGGCTGTTCAAAATCAAGAAAATTCAGACTCATAGCATTCCTATTTTAGTCAAATTCCAAGTCCACCTGCTCATTGCCTACCAACGTCCGCAAGTCTATCAACAAGCGATCGGTGGGCGTCACGCGCCAGGTTGCGCCAAAACGCAGCTTGGCTCGCGCATCTTCCCGTTGATAGTAGAGATGCACTGGAATCGTCCCCGAGCGATGGGGTTCCAACGACTGACGGAGACGGTTCAAAAGCTGGTCATCAATTTGCCTGTCAGTCAGCGAGATAGCAAGCCCGCGAGCATATTTTTCCCGGGCTTCACTGATGTCCATTACCTCGCGGGCCATCATTTTAAGCCCGCCGCTAAAGTCATCAAAGCTGACCTGTCCACTGGCGATAAGGATACGGTCTTTTTCCAACAAATGCTGGTATTTTTCTAACGCTTCGGTGAATAGCATCACTTCCAGACGGCCCGAACGGTCATCCAGCGTACAGATGCCGATGCGGTTGCCGCGCTTGGTCACCATCACCCGCGCGGCGACCACCAGCCCGACGGCGGTAGTCATTTTGCCCCGGTCCGTCGGGTGCATGTCTTTCAAACGCTGGCCACCGGCGTAACGTTCGATCTCCTTCAGGTACTGGGTGATCGGGTGACCGGTGAGGTACAGCCCCAGCGTCTCCCGTTCACCGTCCAGCACCACCTGCTCCGGCCAGGGCGCGATATTGGCGTAGGATTGCTCCACCTGCTCCGGCGCTTCCGCCAGCACGCCAAACATATCCACCTGGCCGATAGCTTCGGCTTTCGCATGCTGATCCGCCGCTTTCAACGCATCGCCAAGCGAATTCATCAGCGCGGCGCGATGCGGCCCAAGGCGATCGAACGCCCCGGACATGATCAGTTTCTCCAGAATGCGGCGGTTCAGTTTCTTGATGTCGGAGCGCGCGCACAGGTCGAACAGATCTTTGAAGTAACCTTGCTCGCCGCTGTTGCGCGCCTCGATAATCGCCTCGATCGGCCCTTCCCCCACGCCCTTGATGGCGCCGATGCCGTAAACGATCTCGCCGTCGTCGTTAACGTGGAAGTGATACAGGCCGCTGTTGATGTCCGGCGGCAGGATCTTCAGCCCCATACGCCAACATTCGTCCACCAGCCCCACCACTTTGTCGGTGTTGTCCATATCGGCGGTCATTACCGCCGCCATAAACTCGGCCGGGTAGTGCGCCTTCAGCCACAGCGTCTGGTAAGAGACCAGCGCATAGGCGGCGGAGTGCGATTTGTTAAAGCCGTAACCGGCGAATTTTTCCACCAGATCGAAGATTTTCACCGACAGTTCGCCGTCGATGCCGCGCGATTTCGCGCCGTCTTCAAAGCCGCCACGCTGCTTGGCCATTTCGACCGGGTTCTTTTTACCCATCGCACGACGCAGCATGTCCGCGCCGCCCAGGGTGTAACCGGCCAGCACCTGGGCAATCTGCATCACCTGTTCCTGATACAGGATGATACCGTAGGTCGGTTCCAGTACCGGCTTGAGCGACTCGTGCTGCCACTGGATATCCGGGTAGGAGATCTCTTCGCGGCCGTGCTTGCGGTCGATGAAGTTATCCACCATGCCCGACTGCAGCGGCCCCGGACGGAACAGCGCCACCAGTGCGATCATGTCTTCGAAGCAGTCGGGCTTCAGACGTTTGATCAGGTCTTTCATGCCGCGCGATTCAAGCTGGAACACCGCCGTGGTTTCCGAGCGCTGCAGCATGTCGAAGCTTTTCTTGTCGTCGAGCGGAATGGCGGCGATATCGATCGGTTCCAGCCCGGTCTTGGCGCGCCGGGCGTTGATCATCTCCAGCGCCCAGTCGATGATGGTCAGGGTACGCAGACCGAGGAAGTCGAACTTCACCAGCCCGGCGTATTCCACATCGTTCTTGTCGAACTGGGTCACCGGATGGTGCCCTTCGGCGTCGCAGTACAGCGGCGCGAAGTCGGTGATTTTGGTCGGCGCGATCACCACGCCCCCGGCGTGTTTACCGGCGTTACGCGTCACCCCTTCCAGCTTGCGCGCCATGTCGATCAGCGCCTTGACCTCTTCGTCGGCCTCGTAAATTTCCGGCAGCTGCGGTTCGGCGGCGAAGGCTTTTTCCAGCGTCATGCCCGGATCCGGCGGCACCAGCTTGGAGATGCGATCGACGAAGCCGTACGGATGCCCCAGCACGCGGCCCACGTCGCGGATAACCGCTTTCGCCGCCATGGTACCGAAGGTGATGATCTGCGATACCGCTTCGCGGCCGTACATCTCCGCCACGTGCTCAATTACCTGGTCGCGCTTCTCCATGCAGAAATCGACGTCGAAGTCGGGCATCGAGACACGTTCCGGGTTCAGGAAGCGTTCGAACAGCAGGTCGAATTCCAACGGATCGAGGTCGGTGATTTTCAACGCATAGGCCACCAGCGAACCGGCGCCGGAGCCGCGCCCCGGCCCCACCGGCACATTGTTGTCCTTCGACCACTGAATAAACTCCATCACGATCAGGAAGTAGCCGGGGAACCCCATCTGGTTGATCACCTTCAGCTCGACGTCCAGACGCTCGTCGTATTCCGGGCGGCGCTGCGCGCGCACTTCAGGATCGGGGAACAGGAACTCGAGACGCTCTTCCAGCCCCTCTTTCGATTTGAGTACCAGGAAGTCCTCGGTGCTCATATCGCCGGTCGGGAACTGCGGCAGGAAGTATTCGCCAAGGCGAATGGTGACGTTGCAGCGCTTGGCGATTTCGACGCTGTTCAGCAGCGCTTCCGGGATGTCGGCGAACAGTTCGCACATCTCGTCTTCGCTGCGCATGTATTGCTGCGGGCTGTAGTTGCGCGGCCGCTTGGGATCGTCCAGCGTGAAGCCGTCGTGGATGGCGACGCGAATCTCATGGGCGTCGAAGTCATCTTCCACCAGGAAGCGCACGTCGTTGGTGGCCACCACCGGCAAACCGCGCTCGGTGGCCAGCGCCACCGCCGCATGCAGGTAGTTCTCTTCGTCCGGGCGGCCGGTGCGAATCAGTTCCAGGTAGTAACAGTCAGGGAAGTGCTGCTGGTAGAAGTCCAGGCACTGATCCACCTGCGCCTGGTTGCCGCGCAGCAGAAACTTGCCGACGTCGCCCTGGCGCGCGCCGGAGAGCAGGATCAGCCCTTCGCGGTGTTCGATCAGCCAGTCGCGATCGATGGTCGGGCCGGCGGCGCCATAGCCACGCTGATAGGCGCGGGAAATCAGCAGCGTCAGGTTCTGGTAGCCTTCATTGTTGCTGGCCAGCACCGTCAACTGAGCCAGTTCATCGCCCAGCTCTTCGCTTTGCACATGGAAATCCGCGCCGATGATCGGTTTGATCCCGGCGCCGTGCGCGCTGCCGTAAAATTTCACCAGCCCGCACAGGTTGGTGAAATCGGTGATTGCCAGAGCAGGCATGGCTAACGCGGCGGCTCTTTTCACCAGCGGCGCCGTCTTGGCCAATCCATCAATCATGGAGTAGTCGCTGTGGACGCGCAGGTGAATAAAACGAGGTTCGGCCATCTCCAGATACCTGATTGAAGGGGTTCAGCAGGCTGAACCCGGGTTAATGCTATCGTCGAGCCCAGTCAGGCCCGCAGACTACAGCGCCAGCGCCCTTTTCACCGGCGCGAAGCTGCGGCGGTGATGCTCGGTGGCGCCCAGCGCGGCCAGCCGCTCCAGGTGGAAGGCCGTCGGGTAGCCTTTATGCTGCGCGAAACCGTAATCCGGGAACTCGCTGTCCAGCTCGGCCATTTCGCGATCGCGCGTGACCTTCGCCAGAATGGACGCCGCGCTGATCTCCGCCACGCGGCTGTCGCCCTTCACCACCGCCTGCGAACGCATCGGCAGCTTCGGGCAACGGTTACCGTCGATTAAAACCATGTCCGGCGCGATATGCAACCCGGCCACCGCGCGCTGCATCGCCAGCATCGTCGCATGCAAAATATTCAGCTGGTCGATTTCCGCCGGCTCGGCGCGGCCCAGGCTCCAGGAGAGCGCTTTGGCGACGATTTCGTCATACAGCGCCAAACGGCGTTTTTCACTGAGTTTCTTGGAGTCCGCCAGCCCGACGATCGGCTGCGCCGGATCGAGGATCACGGCGGCGGTAACCACCGCGCCAACCAACGGGCCGCGGCCCACTTCGTCCACACCGGCAATCAGCGTGGCAGCGGGATAGATAAAGGGTTCAATCATGCTTTCGCCAGCTCCAACACAGCCTGAGCGGCCTGTTCGTCCGCACCGCAACGGATGCTTTGGTGCAAGGTAAGGAAAGTCTGTTTCAGCGCTTCGGTTTGCGGGCTCTCTTCCAGCAGCGGCATCACGGCGGCGGCCAGTTTGTCCGGCACGCAGTCATGCTGCAGCAGCTCGGTGACGATCTCGCGCCCCGCCAACAGATTCGGCAGCGAAACGTAAGGCGTTTTCACCAGCTTCTGCGCCAGCCAGAAAGTGAACGGTTTCATGCGATACCCCACTACCATCGGACACTTGGTCAGCATGCACTCCAGCGCCGCGGTGCCGGACGCCAGCAGCGCCGCGTCGCTGGCGATCATCGCTTCACGTCCCTGGCCATTCAGCAGGTGTACAGTCAGATCCGGCGCCACTTCGGCCTTAATGCGCTCAAACTGCTCGCGCCGTTTGGCATTGACCAGCGGCACCACCACTTCCAGCTCGGGATAACGCGTGCGCAGCAGCTGCGCGGTTTTGAGGAAGTCGGCGCTCAGCATCTCGACTTCGGCGCCGCGGCTGCCCGGCAACAAGGCCAGACAGCGCGCCTGCGGAGCGATGCCAAGCTGGGCGCGCGCCGCCAGCCGATCCGGCTGCAACGGCATGGCGTCCGCCATGGTGTGGCCGATAAAGCGGCAAGGCACGTTGAAACGATCGTAAAACGCTTTTTCGAAAGGGAGAAAGGCCAGCACCAGATCGGTGGCTTTGCCAATTTTGAAAACGCGCTTTTGCCGCCAGGCCCACACGGAAGGGCTGACGTAGTGAATGGTGCGGATGCCGCGCTGCTTGAGGCGGCCTTCCAGCGTGATGTTGAAGTCCGGCGCGTCGATGCCGACAAACACGTCCGGCCGCAGCTCGCCGAAGCGGCGGGTGAGATCCTTGCGGATCTTCAACAGGCGTGGCAAGCGCTCAAGCACTTCCACCACGCCCATGACCGCCAGCTCTTCCATTTCGTACCAGGCTTCGCAGCCTTCGGCCTGCATCAGCGGGCCGGCGACGCCAACGAAACGCGCGTCGGGGATCTGCGCCTTGAGCGCGCGGATCAAACCGGCGCCGAGAATGTCACCGGAGGTTTCTCCGGCGACCAATCCGATTGTCAATGGACGATTCGACATAACTCAGCGAATGATGCCGCGGGTGGAACGGGTGAAGAAATCGAGGTACAGCTGCACCACCGGTTGCTCTTTAGCCAGGGCTTCGATTTCCGCTTTCGCTTCATCCAGCGTTTTCTCGCTGCGATACAGGATCTTGTAGGCGTTACGAATCGCCTGCATTTCATCCTTGTCAAAACCGCGACGCTTCAGGCCAATCGCATTGACGCCGAACGGTGTCGCGTGGTTGCCCTGAGCGATGACGAAAGGAGGCACGTCCTGAGCGACGCCGGAACAACCGCCTACCATCACATGCGCACCGATAACGCAGAATTGGTGGATCGCCGTCATGCCGCCGATGATGGCGTGATCGTCGATTTCCACGTGTCCGCCGAGCGTAGCGTTGTTGGCCAGCACACAGAAATTACCGACCACGCAGTCATGCCCGATATGCGTATTGACCATCAGCAGGTTATCGTTGCCCACTTTGGTCAGGCCAGTGCCCTGCGCGGTGCCGCGGTGAATGGTGACGCTTTCGCGGATGCGGTTGCGATCGCCCACTTCAACACGCGTCGGTTCGCCCGCGTATTTCAGATCCTGATTCACTTCACCGATGGAGGCGAACTGATAAATCTGGTTATCGCAGCCGATCTTGGTAATGCCGTTCACCACCACGTGGGATTTCAGCACCGTGCCGGCGCCGATTTCCACCTGGGAGCCGACGTAGCAGAAAGGGCCGATATGCACGTTGGCGCCGATCACGGCGCCTTCTTCGACTATCGCGCTAGGATGGATAAAGGCGGTTTGGTCAATCACGGATTAAGCCTCCCGGCTGCGGGCACACATCATGGTTGCTTCGCAGACAATTTTACCGTCAACGGTCGCCACGCCTTTGAAGCGAGTCAGGCCGCGGCGAGTTTTCTCGAAGGTGACTTCCATGACCATCTGATCCCCTGGCACCACAGGACGCTTGAAGCGCGCTTCGTCGATACCGGCGAAGTAATACAGCTCGCCCGGCTCCAGTTTGCCGACGCTTTTAAACGCCAGGATACCGGTGGCCTGCGCCATGGCTTCCAGGATCAATACGCCTGGGAAAATCGGTTTGCCAGGGAAGTGGCCCTGGAAAAACGGTTCGTTCACCGATACGTTCTTCACCGCACGCAGATATTTGTGCTCTTCAAACTCGAGGACGCGGTCGACCAGCAAGAACGGGTAACGGTGAGGAAGCAGATCCAAAATTTCTGCAATATCCAGAGTATGAGTGTCAGTAGTCAAAATACTCTTCCTGTCTCTAAAAACTGATGGCATCAACAACACGGCCTGCGCTGACCCCAAAAGGAGATCATCATGCAGGCCGCAAATTAACATCTCTTTGCGCTTTTGGTCTCACGACCAACGCGTTTCGTTTTGTCCCCGCCAGGGCGGGCGGCAATGATTAGTCTTTTCCGACTTTACGTTCGACAGCTTTCAAGCGCTTGCTGATCTCATCGATATTCATCACCAACGCAGCGGTTTTACGCCAAACCTTGTTAGGCTGCAACGGAATGCCCGAAGAGTATACCCCAGGTTCGGTGATTGGTCGCATAACCATTCCCATTCCGGTAACAACAACCTTGTCGGCAATCTCCATGTGACCGTTGATCACGCTGGCACCGCCGATCTGGCAGTAGCGGCCGATTTTCAGGCTGCCGGCCATGATCACGCCGCCGGCGACGGCGGTATTGTCGCCAATCACGACGTTATGTGCAATCTGGCATTGGTTGTCGATGATAACACCATTCCCGATTTGGGTGTTATCCAAAGCGCCGCGGTCAATGGTGGTGCAAGCGCCGATTTCGACGCGATCGCCGATAATCACCGTGCCCAACTGAGGGATTTTGATCCACTCGCCGCGCTCGTTCGCATAGCCGAAACCGTCCGCGCCGATCACGGTGCCGGACTGGATCAGGCAGCGCTGGCCGATTTCAACCGCATGATAAATCGTGACGTTCGCCCACAGACGCGTTCCCGCGCCGATGCGTGCGTGTTTGCCAATGAAGCAGCCCGGGCCGATAACCACGTTATCGCCCAGCACCGCACCCGACTCGATCACCGCGTTCGCCCCAATGGCGACGTTGTGCCCCAGCTGCGCCTCAGGCGAGATCACCGCGCTTGGCGCGATATCCTGCGCCGGTGCCGGCGTGGTGTCCATCAGCTGCGCCATGCGCGCGTAGGTCAGGTAAGGGTTCTTAACCACCAGCGCCGCAGCACGGCAGTGTGGTAAATCCGCTTCGGTAAGCACCACGGCGCTTGCCTGGCAGGAAGACAGCTGCTCTTGATAGCGGCTGTTTGACAAAAACGTGATTTGGCCAGGCTGTGCCGAATGCATAGAAGCAATGCCGGTGATGACGAGATCGCCATCACCGTGCAATTGTGCATCCAACTGCTGCGCTAAATCAGCCAGTCGAATTGAAAGCATGTGTTATTTAACCTGTTTCAGCACGTCAGCAGTGATATCTTTGGAAGAGTCTGCATAGGCAACGGCGTTGGCGTCGATCACCACGTCATAACCGCCTTTGCTGGCAACAGATTTCACAGCGTCCTGGATACGGCTCAGGATCTTGTTACGCTCTTCCATCTGGCGACGACGGTTGTCCTGCTCGAAAGCCTGCGCTTTCTGAGAGAACTGCTCGCGCTGTGCCATCACGTCTTTTTCCAACTTGCTGCGGTCGCTGGCTTTCATGGTAGCGCCGTCACGCTGCAGACGTTGCATTTTGGTCTGCAGGCTACGTTCCATGTTCTGGAGTTCGCTTGCACGGCCTTTAAACTCGTTTTCCAGCTGTTTAGCGACCGCTTCGCGGGCCGGCAGCTGTTGGAAAATGCTGGAGACGTTAACGACAGCGATCTTATCTGCTGCCTGAACGCCAGCTGAAGCAGCCATTGCTAAACCGAGGCCTGCGGCACACAACCACTTTTTCACTATAAACTCCTTACCATCACCCATTTGTGTCATATGACACTGAAGTACACAATTTGCCAGACTTATCCCACCAAACAATGAGAATCATCTCCCTCTGCCGGCGGGCGCCTGGCCATTGCGATTCTTAATAACTGTTATGCCCAGAGGCGAGACCCGTTACCAGGTCTTACCGATGTTAAACTGGAACTGTTCGGACTTGTCGCCTTCGTATTTCTTGATCGGGTTGGCGTAAGAGAACACCAACGGCCCCAGCGGCGACATCCACTGCAGCGCGATACCGGCGGAAGAACGAATATTGCCCGCTTTACTGTAGTCAGGCACGCCGTACATCAGCGTTTCGTCGGTATTCTTCCACTTGGTATCCCACACGGTACCGGCATCGATGAACAGCGACGTCCGCACGGAGTTGGCGTATTTCTCGCTGATGAACGGCGTCGGGGTGATCAGCTCCAGGCTGGCCACCGCCATGGCGTTACCGCCCACCGCGTCATCCGAGCTACAGATGCTCTGACGCGTGGTGGTGCTGCCGGCGTTGAACTGGCACTGGTACGAGTTGGAGTTGTAATACACCGCCTTCGGACCGATGGTGTTGGACTGGAAGCCACGCACGGTGCTTGAACCACCGGCATAGAAGTTCTCATAGAACGGCATTTCCTTGCCGCCCAGCCCATCCGCGTAACCCAGACGGCCACGGCCCAACAGCACCCAGGTGCGATCGTCGTTGATCGGCACGTACTGAACGCTGTCCAACGTCACCTTGTAGTATTCGTTGTCCGAGCCCGGAATGGTGACCTTGCCGTTCAACGTGGTGCGGTTACCCGACGTCGGGAAGTAGCCGCGGTCCAGGTTGTTGTAGGTCCAGCCCAGGTTCAGGGTAAAGTCGTCCGTCGAGTAGCTGGCGCGGTCAGTCTTGTTCGCATCCACGCCCATCGAGTCGAGATAACGCCACATGGCGATCTGCGGCTGCATGTTCGACAGGCCGTTGTGGACGTAGCCCAGGCCGGTACGCAACGAGTTGTTTTCGTTGATCGGGAAGCCCAGCGTGCCGTCAACACCGTAACTCTTGTTGGTGTAGTCGGACAGGTCCGCGTTATCCGCTTTAAAGTCGTTGTAGAACACGCGGCCGCCCAGGCTCACACCGTCAACGGTGAAGTACGGGTTAGTGACCGAGAATTCGGTATAGGTTTGGTAGTCGTTTTTGGTGCCGCTGATGCCGACCGAGTAGCCGGTACCCAACCAGTTGTCCTGCTGCACGCCGGCCTGGAAGCTGACGCCGCTCTCGGTGCCGTAACCGACGCCGAAGTTAAAGGTACCAGTGTTGCGCTCTTTCACCTTGTAGGTTACATCGACCTGATCGGCGGTGCCCGGCACGCGCTGGGTTTCCACGTCGACCGTTTCGAAGTAGCCCAAGCGGTTCAAGCGTTCTTTACCCTGCTCGACCTGCTCGTTACCCAGCCAGGCGCCTTCCATCTGGCGCATTTCGCGACGCAGTACGGAATCCTTGCTGGTGTCGTTGCCTTCGAACTTGATGCGACGCACGTAGAAGCGGTTGCCCGCGTCGACGTTGACGTGCAGCTTGACGGTTTTATCCGCGTCGTTGATCTCCGGCTGAGTGCCGACGCGCGGGTAGGCGTAACCATAACGGCCCAACATCGTTTTGATGTTGTCTTCCATTTTGGTCACCTTGCTGCCGTTATACAGCTCGCCCGGTTCGATCTTGGTGATCTGAGCAACTTCCGCCGAGTGGCCGGCCAGGTTGCCGTTCACGACAACATCGGAAAGCTTGTATTGATCGCCTTCGGTGATGTTGATGGTGATGTAGATGCCTTTTTTATCCGGCGTCAGGCTCACCTGAGTAGAATCGATGTTGAAGCGGGCATAGCCGCGATCCAGATAGAAGCTGCGCAGGGTTTCGAGATCGCCCGCCAGTTTTTGCTTCTGGTATTTGCGATCGCCGACCAGGTTCCACCACGGCACCTCATCACGCAGCTGGAAGCGCGAGATCAGTTCGTCGTTGGTGAAGGCATGGTTGCCGACGATGTTGATTTGTTGAATCTTGGCGGAGACCCCTTCCGTGAACACCAGCTTCAGGTCGACACGGTTGCGCGGCAGCGGCGTAACCACGGCTTTCACCGAGGCGCTGTATTTACCGACGCTGTAGTAGAAGTCTTCCAGCCCTTTTTCAATGCTGGAGATCGTGGTGCGGTCGAGCGCCTCGCCCACCCGGACGCCGGAGGCTTCCAGGTTCTGCTTAAGCATGTCATCCTTCACCGACTTGTTGCCGGAGAAAGTGATGCTGGCGATGGTAGGACGTTCCTTCACCTGCACGATCAACGTATTACCATCGCGCAGTACGCGCACGTCCTCGAAGTTGCCGGTGGCAAACAAGGCTCGGATGGTATTACTGATGTCATCGTCAGTGACGGTATCGCCGACGCGAACCGGCATGTTGAGTAACGCCGCACCGACGGCGACTCGCTGCAGGCCTTCGAAATGAATGTCTTTCACTACGAACCCGTCTGCACCGTATACGGTGGCGCTGCCAAACAGCAGCGACGCTATGAGCAACTTTTTCATCGCCATCGTTGTTATGCGTTCTTCCTAACCTATCCCCGCCCCTAGAGGCGGGAAAAATCATTGAAAAGTGCAAGACCCATCAACAACACCAGCACGATCGAACCTATGCGGTAGCTGTAGTCCTGTACTCGCTCGGAAACCGGCCCACCCTTCAGCTTTTCTATCGCCAGGAAGAGGAGATGCCCACCATCTAACACCGGTAATGGGAACAGGTTGATGATCCCCAGGTTGACGCTAATCAACGCCAGGAACATCAGATAATACACGAACCCGACTCCGGCTGACGCCCCTGCTCCCTGTGCAATCGAGATCGGGCCACTCAGGTTGTTCAGCTTTACATCACCGGTTATTAATTTGCCCAGCATGTTAACCGTCAGCCGCATCAGCTGCCAGGTCTTGTCGCCGGCCTGATACAGCGCCGGGAACGGTCCATACTGGCGAATCGTCTTATACTCGTCCGGCAGCGGCAGCACCTTTGGAATGATGCCTGCAAAACCCACCGATTTGTCTTTTCCCACCGGCTTTGTATCCGGTATCAGCGTCAAAGACAAGGGGGCGCCGTTTCTTTCAATCTCCAAAGCCAGCAGTTGCCCCGGGCCATCGTGGATACGCTTCACCAGCGTCTGCCAACGACCCAACGGCTGACCATCGACTTTAACGATCCTGTCCCCCGCTTGTAAACCCGCCTTTTGCGCCGCCGAGTCAGGCTGCACTTCCGCCAACACGGATTCAATCTGCGGGCCGCGCGGCATAATGCCCAGCGCGACAACGGGATCCTGCTTGTCCGGCTCAAAGTTCCACTGGCGCAAATCCAGGGTTTTGGTCACTACCTGCGAAGAGCCGAATGGCGCAACGCCGACTTCGGTTTGTGCATCGCCAATCTTCGCCACCAGCGCCAGACGAACTGACTCCCAATCAGGCGTTTCGATGCCGTCAACCGACTTTAGTTCCATGCCAGACGAAATTTCGGCCTTGGCGGCGATGGATTGCGGCGCGATTTCGCCGATCACCGGGCGGAAACTCGGCACGCCGATGATGAACACCAGCCAGTAGGCAAGGATAGCAAACAGGAAGTTGGCGATGGGGCCGGCGCTGATGATGGCCGCGCGCTGCCAGACGGTTTTGTTGTTGAAGGCCTGATGGCGCATTTCCGGCGCCACCGACTCCACGCGTTCGTCCAGCATCTTCACGTAGCCGCCGAGCGGAATCAAGGCGATGACGTACTCGGTGCCCTGGCGATCGGTGCGGCGCCACAGCGCGCGACCGAAGCCGATGGAGAAACGTTCAACGCGCACGCCGCAACGGCGGGCAACCCAAAAGTGTCCGAACTCGTGCACGGTTATCAAGATACCGAGCGCAATCAGAAACGCCACCAGGTTCCAAAGCACGCTGACCATCATCCCTCACTTTCCGTCATCGACGGATTAAAACACCAACAGCATCAGGCAGGCAAACACCGGCACCGCCGCGGTCAGGCTGTCGATACGATCCAGTATGCCGCCATGACCGGGGATCAAATGACCGCTGTCCTTGATGCCTGCTTCGCGTTTGAACATGCTTTCGGTCAAATCGCCCAGCACCGAAGCCAGCGCGGCGAGCACCGAACAGGCCAACAGGGTGGTCGGCACCACGTTCAGTGGCGCATAGCGGCCGAACAGCCAGGAGATTACCGCCGACGTCAACAACCCGCCGATCAGCCCTTCCCAGGTTTTGCCCGGCGAGACCTTCGGCGCCAGCTTATGCTTGCCGAACAGCTTGCCGAACATGTAGGCGCCGGAATCCGCGCCCCACACCAGCAGCATCACGTACAGCAGCCACCAGGCGCCGGTAAACGGGTTTTGCTCGTAGCCGTACTGGCGCAGCGCCAGCATGCCCCAGAAGAACGGCACGATGGTCAGCAGGCCGAACAGCAGGCGCAGCGGGCGCGAGTTGCGCCAGATAGCGGCCGAGCCGGGGTAGAACAGCACCAGCAGCAGCGCCGCCAGCCACCAGACCAGCGACAGCCACAGCGAGCCGCTCACCTGCGGCACGGATTGATGGTACGCGGGAACGCTGAGCATCATCAGCGCCAGCAGAAAACCGCACAGTATCGCCAGCCAGATGCGCTGCGAACGGGAGGTAAAACCGGCCAGTTGGCCCCACTCCCAGGCTGCTAACATGCACACGACGAGCGTTACCAGAGCAAAGGCCAGCGGCGGCAACAGGAACAGCGCCGCGATAACGATCGGGATTAAAATCAGAGCAGTTATGAGGCGATACTTCAGCAAAAGTTCTCCCTAGGACGCATCGGCGCCGATAGGTGTTGTTCCCCCGAAGCGGCGCTCACGTTGTGCAAATGCATTCAGCGCACCTTCAAAGACAAGTTCATCGAAATCAGGCCAGAGCACATCCGTAAAGTAAAGTTCAGCATAGGCGATTTGCCACAGCAGGAAGTTACTGATGCGATGCTCGCCACCGGTGCGGATAACCAGATCCACCGGCGCCAGGTCGCTCATGCAAACCCGCTCGCTCAATAATTCCTCGCTGATCTGATCCGGGTGCAACTCTCCCACCCGTACCCGTTCGGCCAGCTCCCTTACTCCCTGAATGATATCCCAACGGCCGCCGTAGTTGGCAGCGATATTGAGCGTCAGGCCATCGTTATTTTCCGTCAGCGCTTCAGAGCGGCGGATCCGCTCCTGCAAACGCGAGCTGAACCGGCTGATATCGCCGATCACCCGCAACCTGACGTTATGTTTATGCAGGCTTTTTACTTCACTATCCAGAGCACGGACAAAAAGCTCCATCAGGGCGGAGACTTCCTGCACCGGACGGTTCCAGTTTTCGCTGCTGAAGGCATAAAGCGTGAGCGCATCTAAATGGTGGCTGGCGGCAAAACTGACCGCGCGGCGAACCGATTTCACCCCTGCTTTATGACCGAAGACACGTAACTTGCCCTGACGTTTGGCCCAGCGTCCGTTACCGTCCATGATGATGGCGACATGGCGCGGCCCCGGGGAAGATGGATTAGCCTCTTGTTGGTTTGCGGACGACATAACTCGTACTTATTTCCTCAATAGAAATATAACTGCCTTTCCGGAACATCAGGCCCTTACGCGCAAAAAAAGCCGTGTGCCCGACACGGCTTTCAGCCTGCCCTCGCGATGCCCGGCGCAGCCGGGTCGCCATTGACGCACAGGGCGCCAATCGGGCCATAATTCAACGGTATAACCGCTGACAGGTGGCGCAGACTATACCACCTCAGCGGAGCATGAACAAACGGCCCCGCTGCGGCATACGCGAATTACGAGCAAAATCGGATAATCGCCGTGCTCAACCGCGCAACGCGCGAACGCGCTCCTCGGCGGCGGCGCGCGCCTGGCGGTCAATGTCTAAGACCGCTTCGATGCACGTCGGTTCCTGCAGCGCGAGGCGCTCGACGACCTGCCGGTTGACCGCGGCAATGTCGGTAAAGCGAATCTGCTGCTGCAAAAATGCCGCCACGGCGATTTCATTCGCCGCGTTCAGTGCGGTGGTCGCCGCCTGGCCGGCGTCGAACGCTTCGATCGCCAAATACAGGCAAGGATAGCGCTCGCGCTCCGGTTCGGCGAAGGTCAGCGAACCGATGCGGCAGAAGTCCAGCGCTTCCACGCCGGAGTTTACGCGCTGCGGATACGCCATCGCATGGGCGATCGGCGTGCGCATATCCGGCGTACCCAGCTGCGCCAGCACGCTGCCGTCGGCATAGCGCACCATCGAGTGAATCACCGACTGCGGGTGCAGGATCACTTCCATTTGCTCGGCCGAGGCGTTAAACAGCCAGCGGGCCTCAATGTATTCCAGACCTTTGTTCATCATGGTGGCGGAGTCCACCGAGATCTTGCGGCCCATCGACCAGTTCGGGTGGGCACAGGCTTGATCCGGGGTCATCGCGGCGAACTGCTCCAGCGGCGTGGTGCGGAACGGGCCGCCTGAGCCGGTAAGCACGATGCGCGAAACGCCATGACTGTCCAGGGAAGAGTATCCCAACTGACGCTGAATGCTCTCAGGCAAACTCTGAAAAATCGCATTGTGCTCGCTGTCGAGCGGCAGCAGCTGCGCCTGGCTTTGCCGAACCGCGTCCATAAACAGACGGCCGCAGGTGACCAGCGACTCTTTGTTGGCCAGCAACACCTGCTTGCCTGCGCGGATCGCCGCCAGCGTCGGCAATAGCCCTGCGGCGCCGACGATGGCCGCCGTCACTTGATCGACGTCATCCAACGCCGCCAGTTCGCAGGCCGCTTGTTCCCCGGCCAAGACCTCGGTAGCGACGCCGTTTTCCGCCAGAATGGCGCTCAGCTCGCGAGCGGCGCTTTCCTCAGCCATCGCGGCGAAGGCGGGCCGGAATTCCATGCATTGCTGCGCCATGACCGCGACGTTGCGGCCGGCCACCAGTGCTTTGATCGCAAAACGGTCGGGATTAGCCCTGACCACGGCCAGGGTGCTGGTCCCTACCGAGCCGGTCGAGCCAAGAATGGTCAGTTGCTTCATGAGTTCACTCTGAATAACTGTCTGATGAGATCGGAGGTGCTCCAGTGTGGAACCTTGGACACCGCTTGTCCATGATCTTTCAGTACGATGAAACGGGATCTGCGCCACAAAAAACAAAGCGCCGCCCAGGCGACGCTTTTTTTCTGCGCGATGCTGATTAGAAATCCATCAGCTCTTTTTCTTTCTCTGCCAGCGCGGCATCGACCAGCTTGATGTAAGCGTCGGTCATTTTCTGAATCTCGTCTTGTGAACGACGTTCTTCGTCTTCGCTGATCTCTTTGTCTTTCAGCAGCGCCTTGACCTTGTCGTTAGCGTCGCGACGCACGTTACGCACCGCTACGCGGCCCTGCTCGGCTTCGCCGCGTACGATCTTGATCAGATCCTTACGACGTTCTTCGGTCAGCGGAGGCAGCGGAACGCGAATGTCAGAGCCGGCGGAAGACGGGTTGAGGCCCAGATCGGAGCTCATGATCGCTTTCTCAACGGCCTGGCTCAGGCTGCGGTCGAACACGTTGATTTTCAGCGTGCGGGAGTCTTCCACGGTCACGTTGGCCAGCTGGCGCAGCGGCGTAGCGGCGCCGTAGTATTCCACCATGATGCCGTCCAGAATGCTTGGAGAAGCGCGGCCGGTGCGGATCTTGCTGATTTGGTTTTTGAATGCTTCTACGCTTTTTTCCATGCGTGAATCAGCATCTTTTCTGATTTCATTAGTCACGTTGCAAACCCTTGGAAGCTGGTTACTTGGCAGGCGATACTCAAGTATAGCCCGTAATCGTACTCGGAGAGCGCGCGGCGCCTGGCGTCACGCGCACCGAAAAAGGGGTGTGAACAGCCTTATTTGCTGATCAGCGTACCTTCGTTCTCACCCATCACCACGCGGCGCAGCGCGCCAGGCTTGTTCATGTTGAACACGCGGATCGGCAAGCCGTGATCGCGGGCCAGCGTAAACGCCGCCAGATCCATCACTTTCAGCTCGCGCTCCAGCACGTCCTGATAGGTTAATTGTTCATACAGCGTCGCATCCGGGTTTTTCACCGGATCGGCGGAGTATACGCCATCCACTTTGGTGGCTTTCAGCACCACGTCCGCTTCGATCTCGATGCCGCGCAGGCAAGCGGCGGAATCGGTGGTGAAGAACGGGTTGCCGGTACCGGCGGAGAAGATCACCACGCGGTTGTTGCGCAGCAGGCTGATAGCCTCTGCCCAGCTGTAATTGTCACATACGCCGTTCAGCGGGATCGCCGACATCAGGCGGGCGTTCACATAGGCACGGTGCAGTGCATCACGCATAGCCAGGCCGTTCATCACGGTAGCCAGCATTCCCATGTGGTCGCCCACTACGCGGTTCATGCCGGCTTGCGCCAGGCCCGCGCCGCGGAACAGGTTCCCGCCGCCAATAACTACACCGACCTGAATTCCCAGTTCGACCAGCTCTTTCACTTCCTGAGCCATGCGATCCAAAACGCTGGCGTCGATACCAAAACCTTCTGCACCTTGCAGGGCTTCGCCACTCAGTTTAAGCAGAATACGCTGATATACGGGTTTTGCATTGGTTGCCATGGTGTTCTGTCCTAAGAAGCAGTATTAGTATTGGGGATTTCAGCCGATGAAACGCGCCTGAGGTGAGAATCACGCTGCAGGGCCTGCCACCGGTGTAATTCTGGCTGGATAGTATGGAACCGCCAGACGGCGGTTCCATCGACAGTCATTAAGACTGTTTGCTCATCGCGGCAACTTCAGCAGCGAAGTCGGTTTCGACTTTCTCGATGCCTTCGCCCACTTCGAAGCGAATGAAGTTGGTCACGTCAGCGTTGTGCTCTTTCAGCACCTGAGCAACGGATTTGCTCGGATCCATAACGAAAGGCTGACCGGTCAGAGAAACTTCGCCGGTGAATTTCTTCATGCGGCCTTCAACCATTTTCTCTGCGATTTCTTTCGGCTTGCCCGACTGCATGGCGATGTCCAACTGAACCTGGTACTCTTTTTCTACCACTTCAGCAGACACGTCTTCTGGCTTCACGAACTCTGGCTTGCTTGCCGCAATGTGCATTGCGATTTGCTTAACCAGCTCTTCGTCAGCGCCTTTAGCCGCAACCAGTACGCCGATACGCGCGCCGTGCAGGTAGCTGCCCAGCACTTCGCCTTCCAGGGAAGCAACGCGACGAATGTTGATGTTTTCGCCGATTTTTGCCACCAGCGCTACGCGCTCTTCTTCGAACTGTGCTTTCAGCACGTCAACGTCAGTGATTTTGCCGGCCATAGCGGCATCCAGCACTTTGTCGGCGAACGCCTGGAAACCGGCGTCTTTTGCTACGAAGTCAGTCTGGCAGTTAACTTCCAGAATGATGCCGTAGTTGCCTTCGATCTTGGTTTTGATCACGCCGTCAGCAGCCACGTTGCCTGCTTTTTTAGCGGCTTTGATCGCACCGGACTTACGCATGTTTTCGATTGCCAGTTCGATGTCGCCGTTGGATTCAACCAGCGCCTTCTTGCAATCCATCATGCCAGCGCCGGTACGCTCGCGCAGTTCTTTTACCAGGGCAGCGGTAATATCAGCCATTTATTTTTCCTCGGTTATCTCGCGTGGAGACAGTTCTCATTCAGATAAGCAAAGGGGGCCTTTACAGGCCCCCCTAACCAACATATGTCAATACCTGGTTAATAAGGGCTCAGTGACGAGCTTGCCTTATTATTCAGCTTCTACGAAGCCTTCTTCCGCCTGAACGGCCAGATCTTGAGAACGACCTTCACGCACAGCGGCAGCAACGGCAGTCAGGTACAGGTTTACTGCACGGATTGCGTCGTCGTTACCAGGGATGATGAAGTCAACGCCGTCTGGGTTGGAGTTGGTATCAACGATAGAGAATACCGGGATACCCAGGTTGTTGGCTTCTTTGATCGCGATGTGCTCGTGATCGGCATCGATAACGAACAGTGCGTCTGGCAGACCGCCCATATCTTTGATACCGCCCAGGGAGTTTTCCAGCTTGGCCAGTTCACGAGTGCGCATCAGCGCTTCTTTCTTGGTCAGCTTGTCCAGGGTGCCGTCTTGAGACTGGATTTCCAGATCTTTCAAACGCTTGATGGACTGACGAACGGTTTTCCAGTTAGTCAGCATGCCGCCCAACCAGCGGTGGTTCACGAAGAACTGGTCACAGCTGTTAGCAGCGTCTTTTACCGCTTCGCTTGCTGCGCGCTTGGTACCAACGAACAGGATCTTGCCTTTACGGGAAGAGATCTTGCTCAGTTCAGCCAGAGCGGCGTTGAACATTGGTACGGTCTGCTCCAGGTTGATGATGTGAACCTTGTTACGAGCGCCGAAGATGAAAGGCTTCATTTTCGGGTTCCAGTAACGGGTCTGGTGACCGAAGTGAACACCAGCCTTGAGCATGTCGCGCATGGAAACAGTTGCCATGATTAAACCTCTATAGATTAATTGGGGTTATGCCTCCACGTATCCCATAGCGCCGACCCTGGCGGCGACAAGTCACCTCAGGGCACCCCGGCGGATGTGCCGATACGTGTGTGTTATTTACACAAAATGAGTGCAGTTAAAGTATTTTCGGCCAATTCCTGCCAGGTCACAAGAACCAAGTCGCGGATCGCCGGCGCGCTTTATACCATAAACCCGCTGCAGACACCAACTTTTGTTGCTTTGCGCCGGGCATCGGGAAATGAAATTTGGCAGCCTCCGGCCGGGCTGATACCATAAGTCACTGCTTCTTATTGTCGACGATAACGACACCTGCGGACGAATTTCATGGCAATCTCAATTAAAACACCTGATGACATCCAAAAAATGCGCGTGGCCGGCCGCCTGGCCGCCGAAGTGCTGGAAATCATCGAGCCGCACGTCAAACCTGGCGTGACCACCGGCGAACTGGACCGTATCTGTCACGAGTACATCACCAACGAGCAGCAGGCCATTTCCGCCTGCCTCGGCTACCACGGCTTCCCGAAATCCGTGTGCATCTCGGTGAACGAAGTGGTGTGCCACGGCATCCCGAGCGATGACAAAACGCTGAAGGACGGCGACATCGTCAACATCGACGTGACCGTAATTAAAGACGGTTTCCACGGCGACACCTCGAAGATGTTCATCGTCGGCAAACCGACCATTCTGGGCGAGCGCCTGTGCCGCGTCACTCAGGAAAGCCTGTATCTGGCGCTGAAGATGGTCAAGCCGGGCATCCGCCTGCGCACCCTGGGCAAGGCTATCCAGCAATTCGTCGAGGCCGAGAAGTTCTCCGTGGTGCGCGAGTACTGCGGCCACGGCATCGGCGAAGTGTTCCACGAAGAGCCGCAGGTGCTGCACTATGATGCCGATGACGGCGGCGTGGTCCTGCAGGCGGGCATGGCCTTCACCATCGAACCGATGGTCAACGCCGGTGACTACCGCATCCGCACCATGAAAGACGGCTGGACGGTAAAAACCAAAGATCGCAGCTTGTCGGCGCAGTATGAGCATACTATTGTGGTCACTGATAACGGCTGCGAGATAATGACGTTGCGCAAGGATGACACCATCCCCAACATCATTACGCACGAGATGTAAGCACCGCGGCGAACGCCGCGTGCAGAATATCACCAGGCCGGCTTTTGCCGGCCTTTTTTATGGGCTGCGCACTATGTCTGACAATCTCCTTCAACAAGCGGCCCCGGCCGTGCCGATGCCGCCCGCTTCCCCCAGCACCTACGGCAACGACGAGCTCACCTGTCCGGTGCTGAAACAGCGGCTGGAGCAATTCCAGCTGTGGCTGGCGGCAGCGTTCGACGCCGGTGCCAGCGCCGAAAGCCTGGTGGCGGCGCGCAGCGACTTCATCGATCGCCTGCTGCGCCGGCTGTGGACCTTCTACGGCTTCGAAGATATCCCGGAAACTGCGCTGGTGGCGGTCGGCGGCTACGGCCGCGGCGAGCTGCACCCGCTGTCGGACATCGACGTGCTGGTGCTCAGCCAGCGCCGGCTGACGGAACAACAGTCGCAGCGAGTCGGCGAATTCATCACCCTGCTGTGGGATCTCAAGCTGGAAGTGGGCCACAGCGTGCGCACCCTGGAAGAATGTCTGCTGGAGGGATTGGCGGATCTGACCGTGGCCACCAACCTGATCGAATCGCGCATGATCTGCGGCGACGTCGCGCTGTTCCTGCAGATGCAAAAACATATCTTCAGCGACGGCTTCTGGCCCTCGCCGCAGTTTTTCCACGCCAAGGTCAACGAACAGCAGGAGCGCCACCAGCGCTACCACGGCACCAGCTATAACCTGGAGCCGGATATCAAAAGCAGCCCTGGCGGCCTGCGCGACATCCACACCCTGCTGTGGGTGGCGCGGCGCCACTTCGGCGCCACCTCGCTGGACGAAATGGTCGGCTTCGGTTTCCTCACCCAGGCCGAGCGCAACGAGCTGAACGAGTGCCAGAGCTTCCTGTGGCGCATCCGTTTCGCATTGCATCTGGTGCTGCCGCGTTACGACAACCGCCTGCTGTTCGATCGCCAGCTCAGCGTGGCGCAGCTGCTGCGCTATGAAGGCGAAGGCAACGAGCCGGTCGAACGCATGATGAAAGACTTCTACCGCATGACGCGGCGCGTCAGCGAGCTGAACCACATGCTGCTGCAGCTGTTCGACGAAGCCATCCTGGCGCTGGACGCCACCGAGAAGCCGCGCCCGCTGAACGACGATTTCCAGCTGCGCGGCGATCTGATCGATCTGCGCGACGAAACGCTGTTTATCCGCGAGCCGCAGGCCATCATGCGCATGTTCTACCTGATGGTGCGCAACCGCGAGATCAAGGGCATTTATTCCACCACGGTGCGCCAGCTGCGCCACGCCCGCCGCCATCTGAAACAGCCGCTGTGCACCATTCCGGAAGCGCGCGATCTGTTTATGGCCATTCTGCGCCACCCCGGCGCGGTCTCGCGCGCGCTGGTGCCGATGCACCGTCACAGCGTGCTATGGGCCTATATGCCGCAGTGGGGCAAGATCGTCGGCCAGATGCAGTTCGACCTGTTCCACGCCTATACCGTCGATGAACACACCATCCGCGTGCTGCAAAAGCTGGAGAGCTTCGCCGATGCGCAAACCCGGCCACGCCATCCGCTGTGCGTAGAGCTGTACCCGCGCCTGCCGCACCCGGAATTATTACTGTTAGCGGCGCTGTTCCACGATATCGCCAAAGGGCGCGGCGGCGATCACTCGATCCTCGGCGCGGAAGACGTGGTGGAGTTCGCCGAACTGCACGGCCTTAACTCGCGCGAAACCCAACTGGTGGCCTGGCTGGTTCGCTGGCACCTGCTGATGTCGGTCACCGCGCAGCGCCGCGATATCCAGGATCCGACGGTGATCCAGCAGTTCAGCAGCGAAGTGCAGAGCGAAACCCGCCTGCGTTACCTGGTGTGCCTGACGGTGGCGGATATCTGCGCCACCAACGAAACCCTGTGGAACAGCTGGAAACAGAGCCTGTTGCGCGAGCTGTACTTCGCCACCGAGAAGCAGCTGCGCCGCGGCATGCAGAACAGCCCGGATCTGCGCGAACGCGTACGCCATCACCGCCTGCAGGCGCTGGCGCTGCTGCGCATGGACAACATCGACGAAGAGGCGCTACACCGCATCTGGAGCCGCTGCCGCGCCGACTATTTCCTGCGCCACTCGCCGAACCAGCTGGCCTGGCACGCCCGTCACCTGCTGGCCCACGACTCCACCCAGCCGCTGGTGCTGGTCAGCCGCCAGGCGACGCGCGGCGGCACCGAGATCTTTATCTGGAGCCCGGATCGCCCCTACCTGTTCGCCGCCGTCGCCGGCGAGATGGATCGCCGCAATCTGAGCGTGCACGATGCGCAGATCTTCACCAACCGCGACGGCATGGCGATGGACACCTTTATCGTGCTGGAGCCGGACGGCAGCCCGCTGGCGCAGGATCGCCACGCGGCGATCCGCCAGGCCTTGCTGCAGGCCATCACCCAGCGGGAGTACCAGCCGCCGCGCGTGCGCCGGCCTTCTTCCAAGCTGCGTCATTTCAGCGTGCCGACCGAGGTGACCTTCCTGCCGACCCACACCGATCGCCGCAGCTACCTGGAGCTGATCGCACTTGACCAGCCCGGCCTGCTGGCGCGGGTGGGCGAAGTGTTCGCCGACCTGGGGCTGTCGCTGCACGGCGCGCGCATTACCACCATCGGCGAGCGGGTCGAGGACTTGTTTATCCTGGCCGACGGCGAGCGACGCGCGCTCGATCAGGAAACGCGCAGAAAGTTGGAGCAACGGTTGACAGAGGCCCTCACCCCAAACGATAAAATGTGATACAAGTAACTTTTTACCGACAACATCAGGAAAGAGAACAGCATGCAGCAATTACAGAACGTTATTGAAAGCGCCTTCGAGCGCCGTGCGGACATCACCCCGGCGAACGTAGACACCGTAACGCGCGAAGCGGTAAACCAGGTGATCGGCCTGCTGGACAGCGGCGCCTTGCGCGTCGCCGAGAAGATCGACGGTCAATGGGTCACCCATCAGTGGCTGAAGAAAGCCGTGCTGCTCTCTTTCCGCATCAACGACAACAAGGTGATGGACGGCGCGGAAACCCGCTACTACGACAAGGTGCCGATGAAGTTCGCCGACTACGACGAAGCGCGCTTCCAGAAGGAAGGTTTCCGCGTCGTGCCGCCGGCCACCGTGCGCCAGGGCGCGTTCATCGCGCGTAACACCGTGCTGATGCCGTCTTACGTTAACATCGGCGCCTACGTCGACGAAGGCACCATGGTCGACACCTGGGCCACCGTCGGTTCTTGCGCGCAGATCGGCAAAAACGTTCACCTGTCCGGCGGCGTCGGCATCGGCGGCGTGCTGGAGCCGCTGCAGGCCAACCCGACCATCATCGAAGACAACTGCTTCATCGGCGCGCGCTCCGAAGTGGTGGAAGGCGTGATCGTGGAAGAGGGCTCGGTGATTTCGATGGGCGTATACCTCGGCCAGAGCACCCGTATCTATGACCGCGAGACCGGCGAAATCCATTACGGCCGCGTGCCGGCGGGTTCGGTGGTGGTTTCCGGCAACCTGCCGTCGAAAGACGGTTCTTACAGCCTGTACTGCGCGGTGATCGTCAAGAAAGTCGACGCCAAAACGCGCGGTAAAGTCGGCATTA
Source organism: Serratia sp. CY84636 (assembly GCF_052166245.1). Taxonomy (NCBI): domain Bacteria; kingdom Pseudomonadati; phylum Pseudomonadota; class Gammaproteobacteria; order Enterobacterales; family Yersiniaceae; genus Serratia; species Serratia sp. CY84636. Next base: position 199,414 of record NZ_JBJNOX010000009.1, on the reverse strand, counting down.
ATGAGTTATTGCGCACTATCGACTAAATTGAAATAGCGGGTGATTCACCCGCTATTTTTTTGTCTGCGTTTCGCTGGCAGTCACAGTCGCAGATCTCGCTTTCCGCCATAATTGCAGTCGTGGAATATAACGATCACATCTAAAGAGGGCGCAGTATGTACGATAACTTGAAGAGTTTGGGCATCAATCAACCGGAAGACGTCGATCGCTATAGCCTGCGTCAAGAGGCCAACAACGACATCCTCAAGATCTATTTCCGCAAGGACAAAGGCGAGTTCTTCGCCAAGAGCGTGAAGTTCAAGTACCCGCGCCAGCGTAAAACCGTGGTGGCGGACAACGCCGGCCAGGGCTACAAGGAAATTCACGAGATCAACCCGAACCTGCGCTACGTGATCGACGAACTGGATCAGCTGTGCCAGCGCGATCAGGTGGAAGTGGATCTGAAGCGTAAAATCCTCGACGACCTGCGCCATCTCGAAGGCGTGGTGTCGCACAAGATTGCCGAGATCGAAGCCGATCTGGAAAAACTCACCCGCGGCAAATAATGCGGATCGGTTGACCCGCATCATCGCCAAGGCGCCCTTTCGCGGCGCCTTTTTACTTTACGATTGCAGCAGCGTGCCCCACTGCTCGACCCACGGGCAGGCGGCCACTTCCGGCTCCGGCTGTTCCATCGCATCGATCTCCAGCACTTCGCTGACGCGGGTGGCACCCTGCTCTTGCAGCAGCGCGTCGAACGCGCGCCCGGCGCCGCAGAAGTTGTCATAGCTGCTGTCGCCGAGGGCGATCAGCCCATAGCGCAGCTCCGGCTGGTAGCCGACCTGATCGCGAATGGCGTGGAACAGCGGCGCGATGCTGTCCGGCAGATCGCCCTGCCCGGTGGTGGAGGTGATCACCAGCGCGTAGTGCTGACGATAAAACTGCCAGGCCTCCAGCGTGCCCTCTTCGAACAGTTTGACCTCATGGCCCTGCTCGCTGAGGATGTTTTGCGCCTCTTCCGCCACCAGCAGCGAATTGCCGTAGACCGTTCCCACGAAGATACCAACCTGAGCCATGGCTCCTACTCCCTTCATTACCTTTAAAAATTGTCAGCTATCCTGACCGTTAGCCGCGCTAAACTCAACCCCGGCAAGTTCAGGGAATACCCCCGCCCAGCCGAACTGCGCCATCACCCCTTGCCAGTCTTCGTCCCAGCGCGCCGTCACCCGCAGCGGCTCGCCGGTCACCGGGTGCGTCAGCTGCAGATGACTGGCGTGCAGCATCAGGCGCGGGCAGCCGAAATGCTGCGCCATACCGCGGTTCTGCCGCAGATCGCCGTGCTTGCTGTCGCCGATGATCGGATGGCGAAGATGCGCCATGTGGCGCCGCAGCTGGTGCTTGCGGCCGGTTTCAGGCTGCAGCTCCACCAGGCTGTAGCGCGCGCTGTCGTAGCGGCCGACGGCCACCGGCATCTCTACCTGCGCCAGCGGCCGGTAGTGCGTCACCGCCGGCTGCGGTCCCTTATCGGCATCGGCATGTTTATCGGCGATTTTGTCCAGCTCCGCCGTCAGCGGGTAGTCGAGGGTCGCCCCCTCCTGCACGTAGCCGCGCACCACCGCATGGTAGGTTTTCTGCACCTGATGCTGCTCGAACTGCTGCGACAGCAGGCGCGCCACCTCGCTGGAGAGCGCCATCAGCAGCACGCCGGAAGTCGGGCGATCGAGACGGTGCACGGTAAAGACGTGCTGCCCAAGCTGATCGCGCACCGTCTGCATCATAAAGCGAGTTTCATGACGGTCCAGCCAACTGCGGTGCACCAACCAGCCCGACGGCTTGTTCACCGCCACCAGGTGTTCATCCTGATACAAAATCTCAATCACATCGCTTTCCCAGGTAAATAGCCGTTTCGGGCGCGAGTATAACAGGCGTGCGGCTCAGCGCTAGTTCACCCATTCGATGGTCACCAGGCGCGTATCGGCGCGGCCGCGATCGTCCACCGCCCGAATGCGGTAGCGCCCGTTGTTGATCGGCCGCCAGTCGATCGGCTTTTTGCTGGCGCTGCTGCCGAGATAGATATCGTCGACGAACCAGTACACCGTCTTGCTGTCGGCGTCCGTCACCGCGTTGAAGGCGATTTTATCTCGCCCCTGCTGCGACTGGCGCAGGGTATAGGTGGTGTTTTTCAGCGGCGAAGTGATGCGAGGCGCGTTGCCGCCGATGGCGACGCCGTTGTCCTTGCAGCGGTTGACCGGCGGCGCCCGCTTCGGCAGCCCGGCCTGGGCGAACACGTTGGCCAAATCGGAAGGCCAGAACTCAAAGATTTCGGTGCGGGTCTGCGCCGCGTCATACGGCGGGCAGACGACCTCGCCGCTGTGAATATCCAGCACCACCGGCCGATAGACGCTGTCGACCTTGATCGGCGATTTGCCGGGAATAAACCAGGTCTTGCCCTTCTGCTGGCACCACGGCGTGGGCAGATCGCCGCTGGCGAGACAGATCTCCACCCGCCGCAGCCGTTGGGGGAACGGGTGCTTCGGTTCACGCAGGCCAGGATAGCTGGCGTTGACGCTGTCGATGATGTTGAAGAACAGCGGCGCTGCCGCCTCGGCGCCGACCAACGCATTGTTGCCGCGCCCGTCGAAGTTGCCTTCCCACACCACCAGCACGTAAGGGCCGAAAATCCCGACGCTCCAGGCGTCGCGAAAACCCCAGGAGGTGCCGGTCTTCCAGTACACCGGCAGTGAAGAAGAACGTTGCGCCAGCGTATCGCCCGGCCGCCGATGCTGGCGCAGCATATCCAGCGTAATGAAACTGGCCTCCTCGCTCAGCAGCCGAACCGGCGTCGATTCGGCCTCGTTCAGCTGCATACGCAGCGGCCGCAGCTCGCCGCGATTCGCCAACAGCGCATACAGCTTCGCCAACTCCTGCGCCGTCACCTCGCCGCCGCCCAGCACCAGCGACAACCCGTAGTGGCTCTCACTGGCCATATTGGCCACGCCGGTCAGACGCAAAAACTGATAAAAGGTCGGCTGGCGCAGCTGCGAGGCGACATACACTGCCGGGATGTTGCGGCTGAAATTCAGCGCATCGGTGGCGGTCACCGGGCCGAGAAAGCGCCGGTCAAAATTTTCCGGCGCATAGGCGCCGAACGACGAAGGCACGTCTTTCAGGATGGTCATCGGATGCAGCACGCCCTGCTCCATGCCCAGCGCGTAGATAAACGGCTTCAGCGTCGAACCCGGTGAGCGCTTGGCGTTGGTACCGTTTACCTGCCCCTGGATCGGCCGATTGTAATAGTCCGCCGATCCCACCAGCGCACGCACCCCCATATCGCGGCTGTCCACCAGCAGCACCGCGGCGTTTTGGATGCCGCGGCTGCGGTTGCGGGCGATAAACGCGTTGACCTGCCGCTCGACCAGCCGCTGCAACCCGGCGTCCAGCGTGGTATCGACGCGCGTATCGCGCTGCACCAGTTGCTGCGTCTGCAGCCGTAACTGCTCGATAAAGTGCGGCGCGATATAGGGCACTTGCTCAGGCTGTCGCAGCGCCAGCGGCAGGCGGAACAGCGTTTGCTGGCTGGCGTCGGTGGGGTAAACCCGCTGCCAGCGCTGGAACAGACGGTTGCGCGCCTGCGTCAATGCAGCGCCGAGCACGCCGGTTTTCGGCTCCAGACGGTAGCTGGGCGACTGCGGCAGCACCGCCAGCGTCAGCGCCTCCGGCAGGGTCAAATCCTTCGGCGACTTGGCGAAATAGATCAGGCTGGCAGCGCCGATGCTTTCGATGTTGCGGCCGTAAGGGGCGTAATTCAGGTAGGCTTCCAGGATATCGTGCTTGGAGTAGCTGAGCTCCAGCTGCACCGCGCGCAGCACCTGCAGCAGCTTGCCGCCCGGCGTGCGGGTGTTGAGATGCCAGCGCATGCGCGCCAGCTGCATGCTGATGGTCGACCCGCCCTGCATTTTGCCGCCGGCGACATAGCTGCGCCAGAAGCCACGCATCAGGCTAACGGGGTTAAAGCCGGGGTTGTAGTAGAACCAGCGGTCTTCGTGCAGCAGCAGCCCACGCACCGCCAGCGGCGACACCTGCTCCAGCGGGGTCCACAGCCGGTAGCGATCGTCGTTGGCCAGCGTAATGCGCAGCAGCGCGCCGTGCCTGTCGTAATAGACGGAAGACTGCGGCAGCCCCTGCCACAAAGGCGGATGCGGCCACAGCCGAATCGCGCCCAACAGCAGCGTCAGTAAAAACACCGCCATCAAGCCGTTTTGCAGCACGCGCCCGGTCAGGATCTTCATACGTTCTCACCACCCCGGCGCCAGACGCTGGCCTGGCGCCGGATACGGCCTAATCGTTGCCCGCCGGCACGACCACCAGCTTGCCGCCGCCTGCCGACATGGCCTGCACTTCACGGTCGTACATGGCTTCGCCGTAGGCCGGTGGAACAATAAAGCTGCCGGTATTGGTGGCCTTGATCTGATAGACGAACTCCTGCACCTCGGTGCCGGCGCTGCCGTAGATAATCACCCGATCTTCACGGATATCGCTGTAATCCGGCGCCCAGGTGGAGCCGGTAGCGGCCAGCGGCGACTGCCAACCGCCGCGGCCTTCGCTCTCCTCGCCGGCGTCGGCCGGTTCCGGCGGCGTCTGCTGCACCACTTCGAACCCGCCCGGCAGCAGATCGACGATCGCCAGGTTGCTCTGCCCCTCTTTCGAGTTGGCGCGCACCTTCAGATGGACGTTGATCTTCTGCCCCAGCGTAACCTGCGTCACCGGTTTGCCCTGTTCGTCGGTGTAATCGCGAACGATCTCAATCCCGCGCGACAGCGCTTTTTGCGGCGCATTCAGATCGTAACCGGCCTGCGTCACCACATACCAGGCCGGCGCATTGCCGCCGTTGGTGAAGCGCACAGCGGTAGCATCGGCATTGAACTGCCCCTGCACGAACAACCCCTGCAGCTCACTGATGCGCTGCGGCTCGCCGCCGGCTTTGCCTACCTGCACGATGCCCAAGGCATCCGCATTGGCGGATTGCGCCGCCACCTGGGCCGAATAGCTTTCCAGCGCCAGAATGCTCATCGCGGAAGAGTAGGTGGTGTAACGCTCTTCTTTCAGCGCCTTGACCATATTCTCCAGCACCTGCGGCGGGATCGACGCCACTTTCTCCGGGAAGTGACGGGTAATCAGATACAGCCGAGTCGCATCCTGCACCAGCGGATCGAAATAATTCTGCGTCCACCAGGCACTGTCATACGCCTTGCTCAGCTGCTGCCAGCTCGGTTGCAGCAACGCGGCGGCTTCGTCGTCCATCTTCAACAGGCGGTAGGAAGAAGCCAGATACAGCGCGCTCAGATCGGTTTTCCACCCTTCGCCATAGCGTTTTTGCAGCGTATCCTGCACCGCCGCCAGCGAGTTGGTGGTCACTTCGCCCTGCAGCGTCAGCAGGTAAACCGCCCAGCTGCGCAGGCGCAGCAGATACAGATCGTCGAATCCGCTGGCCGCCAGCTCGCGCAATGCGCCGTTGGCTTCGTCCAGCATGCCTTCCGGCAGGGCGTAGCCCGCCGCTTTGGCTTCGAGCAGATACTGCACCACATAAGGCGTGACGAAAGGATCGGCATCCGGCGACGAACGCCAGGCGCCGAACGCTCCGCTGTCGTTCTGGCGCGCGCGCAGCACGCCAAGCAGGTTGCGCAGCTGCTTGCTGACTTCCGCCTGGCTCAGGCTGCTTTTCATCTCTGGGTGGCGGCTCTGCAGCATCAGCGGAATGGAGCGGCTGACGATTTGCTCGGAACAGTAATACGGGTAATCCGCCAGGTATTGCGCTAGCCCGCTGGTCAGCACCAGCGGCGAATTCGACACCGCCGCCCGGCGCTGCGCGAAAGCGTCGAACATCTGGCGCAGGCCATCGACGTTCTGGCTGCTGCCGCTCATGCGCCCCATCACCGACTGGGTACGGTACGGCGCCGCCGGCCGCACCGAGGTGCTGACGGTGCGGCGGCTGGCCTGGTCACCGTAACGGGCGTCGAACACCAGCGGTGCATCGCCCAGCACGGCTTTGGCGCGCAGACGGAAAGCGATCACACCCTCGCGTTTTTCCGCCAGCGTCAGGCTTTGCGTCGCGTTGCCCACCACCTCCAACTGCGGCGGCGGCGTCAACAGAACGTTGATGGCCACCGACTGGCCGTTCAGCCCTTCGAGGTTGTTGCTGACACCCACGCTGACGTCGAACTCGTCGCCCGGCGCCACCATCGCCGGCACGTTCGGCGTCATGATGAAGTTGTCGCGCACCGTGGCGGCGGTTTGCGCCTTGCCGATTTTCTCCGGCGTCACCGAAATCGCCATCACGCGGATCTTGCCGTTAAAGTAGTCCGGCACCGGGTAGACGAACTGCTTCTCGCCGCTGACCTCAGTAATGCCGGACCAATAGGCCACCGGCTTGTCGCGTTTGCGCTTGAACGGGTTGAGGTTGAGATCCAGCCCTTCGCCCGCGTCGCCGCCCGGCGCCGCGGTCAGCGCCATCAGCTTGCTGAACTCCGGCAGGATCAGGTCGAGGATCTGGGAGCTGCTCACGTTCAGTTCGCGCTTGCTGAAGAAGAACTCCAGTGGATCCTTCAGGCGGTAACGCGCCACCTGCAGAATGCCCTCATCAACGGCGAACAGCGCCACCTGCTGCGGCGCGTCGGTCTTGACCGTCATCGTCAGGTTTTCACCCGGCTTGATGACCGCCGGCGCCGTCACCTCGAGGCTGTTTTGCCGCGCCTGGGTGCTGATCTTGAACGGCATCACGCCATAGCTCAGCGGGCTCATGAAGATTTCACTGGAGTTGATGTCGCGCACGAACTGCACGTTGATGTAGCCGTTGCCCTCCATGCCGGCCGGCACGCGGATCTTCTGCACCGAGCTGGTGGTATCGGTGTGGAACCACTGCCAGGCGTAAACCTTGTCCTTCTCGATGGTGATCAAGCCGCTACCGGTATAAGGCGCGTTGATCGCCACCTCGATCTCCTCGCCCGGCTGATATTCCGCCTGGTTCAGTTTCAGCTTCAGTTCGGCGTTGCGATCCAGCGAACGGCTCAGGTTGGCGTTGCCGGCCACGCTGTAGGCGACGCGGTTGAGCGTTTTGCCCTGCGCATCTTCAATCACCAGCACGAAGTCGCCCGGCTTATCGGTCGCCAGCCGCAGATCCGCGCCCTGCTCGCTCAGCGCCAGCGGCTGTTCCGACAGCTGCACTTCCTTCATCTTCGACTGGTATTTGTAAACGCCCGAATCCTGTTTGGTCAGCACCGAGATGTATTTCTGCTCGATCAACACCTGCTTCAGGTTCGGCATGGCGATCTGCTGCAGATTCGGATCGATGGCGATCACGTTCAGATGCCGCTCCGCGTCGCGGTTGATGTAGCCCAGATCGCCGTCCGCCTTCACCCCAATCAGGTAATCGTAAGGCGAAACCAGCGTGCGGGCGGTAGCCGCCACCGAGCGCCCGCCGCCGGCGACGAACGCCTCCGACAGCAGCTGCAGCTGATAGGTGGCGTCGGCGTAGGATTTCAGATCGAGCGGGATTTCGGCCGCGCCGTGCTCATCGGTGGTGCGATCTTCCAACTCGGTTTCGAACCCGTCGCTGTTTTGCCGGTTTTCATAGAACGCATAATCCGGGAAGCGATCGAAGCTCGGATACATCGGCCGCAGCGTCAGCCTGGTGGTCACGCGGCGATCCTGCGCCGGGGTACCGAACAGGTTCTGCACATCGATGCTGGCCTTCAGCTCGGACGGTTTGACCCAGCCTTGCTGGCGATTCGGCGTCAGCGCCAGCTTCACTTTCAGCTGATCCGGCTCGAACTCCTTCACATTGACCGCGGTATGGCCGAGCAGCGTGGAGGTATCGTTGTTTTTGCCGATCAGATACAGATAGACGTTCCACTCGCCGGTGGGCGAGTTTTCATCGGTGGTATAGCTCAGCTCGTTGAAACCGCTGGCGCCCAGCGTCAGCGGCACGGTGGTCATCAGCTTGTCGCGCGGATCGCGGACTTCGGCGCGCACCGGCACGCCGGCCAGGCCAACGCGCCAGTCGGCGGCGCGGGTGATCAGGCCAATATTGAAAGTATCCCCCGGTCGATAAACGCCGCGATCGGAGAACAGGTAGCTGCCGAGCGTACGCGGATCGGTCGGCGTTTGCTCCCCGGCGACGTCGAAGCGCGAGAAGTCCAGCCCGCGATCGTTATAGCTGCCGGTCGGCAGGAAGGAAACATCCCCTTCCTTTTCCACCAGGAACATCACCGGCTGGCGCTCGTTGGTGTACACGTCGAGCGCCGGGAAACGCACGTGGCCGTCTGCCCCGGTGGTTTGGCTGAGCAGCGTCACGCCGTTTTTGGCCACTACCGACACGTTGGCGCCGCTGACCGGCGCGCCGCTTTGAATCGACTGCACGAAGACGTCGCGCGTCTTATCCTGCGAGCTCTTGGCGACGATGCCCAGATCGGTCACCACCACAAAGCGCGAATCGCCGACGTCGGGCTGATCATCCCCGGTGCTCTCGTCCGGTTCCTGTTCTGGTTCGGCACCCGCCTCTTCCGCCGCCGGTTTCCGGTTCGGCTGCCATTCAGACAGCGTCAGCAGGAACACCCCGCGATGCGAACTGGCGTTGGTGGAGAGATAACGGGAAAGATCGATGCCCTGATAGTTCACTTCCCCCGGTCGCTCGTTATTGAGCGCCGTCTGGTATTTGAAATGCTCGGTGAAATACTCATCGTTGAGCCGGTTGAATTCCGTGGACGAATATTCCCGGCTTTTGAAGGAGACGATGTGCTGCAGCTGGCTCGGGATCACCCGCTTGATGTCCAGCCGCAGGCCCGCCACGTTGCGCGCCGCCACGCTGATCTGTTTGTCGCCGTTGACCGACAGCAGCGAGCCTGCGGACATGAACTGCAGCGATTTCGGGAACTCCGGCACTTCGACCACCCGATAAACCTTCTTCGGCATTTTGTAACCGCCGACGGAGACCAGTTGGTTGTCTATCTCGATCAGCACGAAGCGGTGCGCCGGAGCTTCAAAGCGGAAGCTGAACTGCGGCTGGTAGGCCTCTTCCGCCTCGTTAAGCGTCAATGGCAATGCCGTCGCCTGCGCCAGCACGTTTTTACCGACGCTGTCGACCGTCCATTGATAGAAATCTTCGGCATCGTTGGCGGTCTCGGCATCGTTCGGATCGTGCTGCGGCAGCAGCCAGGCTTTAGTGGCCCGCGCCAGCTCTTTATCCTTCACCGCATCGCTGAAGCCGACCACCAGCGCACGCTGCCCTTGGCCGCCGTCGGTATCCACAACCTGGGCACTGGCGTCGCTCAGCGCCAGGCTGTACAACGTCGGGACTTTAACCCAGTTGCTTTTCGCCTCTTCGACCGCATTGCCGGCCGCCGTCGATTTAACTCCCTTGCCGACGGTCAGATGCACAGCGCCGCCCTGATCCAGCGCCTGCAGCGGCTCGGAATGCACCCAGGCGTTCAGTTTTTTCTCGTCATAGACCAGAGAGAAGTTCAACTTTTTCTCGGAGGAAGTGCTGCCTTCTTTCAACCCCAGCGAAATCTGTTTTTCAAAGCTGGCGACGTCGACCGGCGCGTTGAACTGCAGATTGAAAATCGCGCTGCGTTTCTGCGCATCTTGCGGATCGCGGTAATACTCAGCCTGCCCCAGGCGGTAATCGAACGCGGGCACGGTGAAGGCATAGCGGGTTTTGGCCAGTTTGATCTGCGGCGCCAGCAGGGTGGCGGGCTCAAGGGTCACGTCATACTTCGCGCCCATCGGCAGCGGCTTTTTCGGCGTGAACAGCAGCGTCGACTCATTGATCCATGCCCACTGCCCTTCCGTCGTCGGCTTCAGAGTGATGCCGGCGCTCACGGTTTTACCCACTGCGGCGATCGGCGCGACCGACCCGCTGAAGGTCAGGCTCACCGTTTGCGGCACCTGCCGGGCGGCGGCGTAATCTATCGGCTCGGGGTTGGCAAGCGATGCGCTGACCTCCTGAACCACCATCGGTGCTGGTTCGATAGGCTGAGGCCGGTTTTGCCACCAGTGCCAGCCGTAAAATGCGCCGCCTGCGGCGCCAGCCAACAGCAACAGGCCTAAACCGATCGCTTTCGGGTGTTTATCCACGCCGCTTTCGAGCCGCAAGAAACCGCGCGGCAGTGCAGCCCACCAGGCCGGCGCACGCCAGCTGAGGTTGCCGACCAGCGGTCTCAGCAACCGCCCCAACAGCGACAACGCCCCACCCAGCAGGCGACAGACGCCCTTAACCAGGGTAAAAGGCAAACGCAGGATAAACCTTAATAAATCCATTATTGCAGCACCTCATCATCCTAATGCAGCCCCCGGTCAACCGCCGCGGTTCAACCGAGCCGAAAGACACCGTCGGCTCTCCTGCCCGGCATCCGCGCGAGTACTCTACACTGCCGGGCGGCAAAAATCTGCGCGCCGCCGGCGAATTACGGCTCTTTATTCAACATCAAATCCAGCTGTTGCAGCAGCACCAGCAGCGGCAGGCTGCTCGGTTCACGATCTTTCAACGCCTCTTCGAAATAAGGCGTGATGGCGAAGCGCGTCGGCAGCGGCGCTTCGGCGTCCAGCAACGCATACATGCGCGGCAAGAACACCCACTGCAGCCAGGCTTCGGCCGACATGCTATCGATGCAGAACGGCTCGTTGCTGGAGAAAGCCTCATGATCAGGCGGCGCGGCCTGCCACAGCGCCAGATCGCGCATGGATTGTTCAATCGCCTGCAAACTGCGGCGCACCTGGTTATGTATACTCATCTGCATTCCCGATCTCTTTTCATCATGGTATTCAGCACGCTGGCTGAAAGGCGGCAAAGCATAGCATTTTTATAGCCCAAATTCGGCGCGCCTGAGACAGTCCGCCGTTTTTATCTGGTGGCGTTCGCCGCCGCGCGGCACAATAGGCCCACCGAGTTCACCACACAGATAAAGATTCATGTCCGTAATAATAGAGAAAAAAAACCACGCGACGCCCGGTAAGGCCATGCTGGCTTCGGTCACCGGTTATGCCATGGACGGGTTTGACCTGCTGATCCTCGGCTTTATGCTGCCGGCCATCAGCATAGAATTGGGATTAACCTCATCGGCCGCCGGCTCGCTGGTCACCTGGACGCTGATCGGCGCGGTGCTGGGCGGCGTGATTTTCGGCCATCTCAGCGATCGCTTCGGCCGTATCCGGGTGCTCACGATCACCATCCTGATGTTTTCCCTGTTCACCGGCCTGTGTGCCGTGGCGCAAGGGTATTGGGATCTGCTGGCCTATCGCACCCTGGCGGGCATCGGACTGGGCGGCGAATTCGGCATCGGCATGGCGCTGATCGCCGAAGCCTGGCCGGCGGAGAAGCGCAACCGCGCTTCGGCTTACGTCGGCATGGGCTGGCAATTGGGCGTGCTGGCGGCCGCCTTCCTGACGCCGCTGCTGCTGGAACACATCGGCTGGCGCGGCATGTTTTTGGTCGGCCTGCTGCCGGCGCTGGCGTCATTCCTGATCCGCCGTACCCTGGGCGAACCGGAAGCATTCGTGCGGCAGAAAGATGCCGGGCAACCGCTCTCCTTCCTGCAGCGTTTGCGCCTGCTGTTTAAGGATCGCGCCACCAGCAGGGCCAGCATCGGCATCTTCATTCTCTGTTCGGTGCAGAACTTCGGTTACTACGGCCTGATGATCTGGATGCCGACTTACCTGGCAAAAAACTTTGGCTTCTCGCTCACCAAGTCCGGCCTGTGGACGGCGGTGACGGTGGTCGGCATGACGTTCGGCATCTGGCTGTTTGGCATGCTGGCCGACCGCTTCGCCCGCTGGAAGATCTTCGTGCTTTATCAGATCGGTGCCGTGGTGATGGTGATCGGTTACGCCCAGTTGAGCGACCCGACGCTGATGCTGTTCGCCGGCGCCGTGATGGGCATGTTCGTCAACGGCATGATAGGCGGCTACGGCGCGTTGATTTCCGATACCTATCCGGTGCAGGCGCGCGCCACCGCGCAGAACATCCTGTTCAATCTGGGGCGCGGCGTCGGCGGCCTGGGGCCATTGGTGATCGGTGCGCTGGTGACGCAGGTGTCGTTTACCGCGGCCATCAGCCTGCTGGCGGCAATTTACCTGCTGGATATCTACGCCACGCTGTTCCTGCTGCCGAAAAAACAGGGCGCAGGCGATACGCTGGGCGCGATTGGTTAACGCTGAAGAGGGATTAAGGCGGGGCGCACGCGCAGCGGGATAAAACAAAAAGTTGGGGGCACTGCGTTAACAGTGCCCCCGGTTCGTTTTATAGCTATCCCGCTACACAGCGTGCTCCCTGCTCAATCCTTGAAAACTTTTCCTGCGGCCATCCTGACCAAGTGGTCCTTGCATCATCCTGCAGCATCGTCCTGACGCGGTTCCTCAGCCTTCCTGACCCGCCGACAGTCCTGTACCGGCTCTCAATCTCCGTCCTGGAGGTGTCCCTGGTTTCTATCCTGAAACATCCTGGGCATCTCCTGACGCCATCCTTCGCTCTTGCCTGAGCGCATCCCTTTCTTCTTCCTGAAGCTGCATCATCCTGATGCTTTCCTGCTCCGCCGGTTCCGTTCCGGTAACGATAAGATCGCTTAAATTCCCCGGAATCACAAGGGTTTGGGAGGTGTCTCACACTAAATTAAGACTAAGAGTTATCCTAAAGAAATTCTAACCAATTGATCTGGATAACAATAATCTCATAGCCTGGAGAAAGGCGGGAAAAATTAAGAGCGATCTCTCACAGGCCGTGTGAGAGATCTCTCACACGGGCGACGGCGAATCCGTCGCGATTCAGTTCAACACCGGGCGCAGCGCATCGAGGAAATTCCCCAGCGTCGCCGCCAGCAGGGTGCGCTTATCGCTGCCGAATTGTTCCAGCACCACGTTGCCGCTGACGTTGCACAACGACACCATCGTCATCTCGGATTCGGTGGTCGCCAGGAACAGCGTTGGCGACAGCTTGAGACGTTTTTGCGTCACCAGATGGCCGATCAGGTTCTCCTGCAGGCGGATAAAATCCTCTTCGCTCCAGACCTGCAGCAGGCTCAGGCGATGCTCGCCGAACTGCGCGCTCATGTCGCCGGCGTATTGCTGCGTGTAGAAGCGGTGCGCATCCGGCTGCAAACGCAGCTCCAGCGCGGTTTCTACCTTTTCCAGCGTCGCCGCCGGTTCGAACGGCCGCGGCAGCCACAGCACTTCGTCCTCGCGGTTCTCCACGATGCAGGGCGACGGCACGCCGTACAGCGCCTGGCTGGCCGGCGCGTGGCCGCGCTCTTGCTGCCACAACTCGACATAACGTTGAGTGAATTCACGCAGAGCGTGCGATACATCATGGTCCATATTCTTTCTCGCATACGTTAAACTGACGGCCATTGTACCTATCTCTGACCGAGGTGACAGCAGATGTCCTCATATCAAGACCACCAGGCCCTGTCGGGGCTGACGCTGGGCAAACCCACCGCCTACCGCGATCGCTACGACGCCACGCTGCTGCAGGCGGTGCCGCGCAGCATGAACCGCGAGCCGCTGGGCCTGTATCCCGATAACCTGCCCTTCCACGGTGCGGACATCTGGACGCTGTACGAGCTCTCCTGGCTGAACGCCAACGGCTTGCCGCAGGTGGCGGTCGGTGAAATCAGCCTCAACGCCGACAGCCTGAACCTGATCGAATCGAAAAGCTTCAAGCTGTACCTCAACAGCTTCAACCAAACCCCGTTCGCCGATTGGGAAACGGTGCGCAGCACCCTGCAGCGCGATCTGTCCGCCTGCGCCCAGGGCGAGGTCAGCGTCACCCTGTTCAGCGTCGAGCAGCTGGAAGGCACGCCGATCGCCCGCCTGGCCGGCGACTGCATCGACCAGCAGGATATCCGCATCGACAATTATGAGTTCAACGCCGACTACCTGCTGAACGCCGCCGGAAAAGAGGTGGTGGAAGAGCGCTTGGTCAGCCACCTGCTGAAGTCCAATTGCCTGATCACCCATCAACCGGACTGGGGCTCGGTGCAGATAAGCTACCGCGGCGGCAAGATCGATCGCGAAGCGCTGCTGCGCTATCTGGTTTCCTTCCGCCACCACAACGAGTTCCACGAGCAGTGCGTCGAGCGCATCTTCAACGATCTGATGCGCTATTGCCGGCCGCAAAGCCTGACGGTCTACGCTCGCTATACCCGCCGCGGCGGGCTGGATATCAACCCGTGGCGCAGCAACGTCGAATTCGCCCCCGAGCACGGCCGCCTGGCACGCCAATAAGTGCGAAACATTGCTCAACAACTGAGCTAACGAGCGGTTTGTGTTGGTAAAAGCACAGGGACGGCGGTAAGGTTAAAACGAGGCTGCGGCCGGGCAGAGCGCCCGCTTCGCCGCAGCACGCCAACCATAACGAGATGCTGTTTTGCTGCGTATGGATTACTACCGCCCCGCACCGGGTGCAAAGGAGTTACCTTGATTACACACATCAGCCCGCTTGGCTCTATGGATTTATTGTCGCAGCTGGAAGTAGACATGCTGAAGCGCACCGCCAGCAGCGACCTGTACCGCCTGTTCCGCAACTGTTCGCTGGCCGTGTTGAACTCCGGCAGCCAAACCGACAACAGCAAGCAGCTGCTGTCGCGCTATGAAACCTTCGACATCAACGTGCTGCGCCGCGAGCGCGGGGTGAAGCTGGAGCTGGTCAATCCGCCGGAAGAGGCGTTCGTCGACGGCCGCATCATCCGCTCGCTGCAGGCCAACCTGTTCGCCGTGCTGCGCGACATCCTGTTCGTGCATGGCCAAATCGCCAGCGCCGGCCGCTTCCAGCACCTGAACCTGGAAAACTCGGCCCACATCACCAACCTGGTGTTCTCGATCCTGCGCAATGCACGCACGCTGCATCTGGATGAAGATCCCAATATGGTGGTGTGCTGGGGCGGCCACTCGATCAACGAAAACGAATACCTGTACGCGCGCAAGGTCGGCAGCCAGCTGGGCCTGCGCGAGCTGAACATCTGCACCGGCTGCGGGCCGGGCGCCATGGAAGCGCCGATGAAAGGCGCCGCGGTCGGTCACGCGCAGCAGCGTTACCGCAACAGCCGCTTCATCGGCATGACCGAGCCGTCGATCATCGCCGCCGAGCCGCCTAACCCGCTGGTCAACGAGCTGGTGATCATGCCGGACATCGAAAAACGCCTGGAAGCCTTCGTGCGTATCGCACACGGCATCATCATCTTCCCGGGCGGCGTCGGCACCGCCGAAGAGCTGCTGTACCTGCTGGGTATCCTGATGAACCCGGAGAACAGCGAACAGGTGCTGCCGCTGATCCTGACCGGGCCGAAAGAGAGCGCCGACTACTTCCGCGTGCTGGACGAGTTCATCATGAACACACTGGGCGACGAAGCGCGCCGCCACTACACCATCATCATCGACGATCCGGCGGAAGTGGCGCGGCAGATGAAGCAAGCCATGCCGCTGGTGAAGGAAAACCGCCGCAACACCGGCGACGCCTACAGCTTCAACTGGTCGATCCGCATCACGCCGGATCTGCAGCTGCCGTTCGAGCCGACCCATGAGAACATGGCGAACCTCAATCTGTATCCGAACCAGCCGCCGGAGCAATTGGCCGCCGCGCTGCGCCGCGCGTTCTCTGGCATCGTGGCCGGCAACGTGAAGGAAAATGGCATCCATGCCATCGAGCAGTTCGGCCCGTACAAGCTGCACGGTGAACCGCAGATGATGAAGCAGATGGACAGCCTGCTGCAGGGCTTTGTCGCCCAGCACCGCATGAAGCTGCCGGGCAGCGCCTATGTGCCCTGCTACGAAATCGTAGCCTGACCCTCAATCCCGGGCGGCGTAACAGCCGCCCTGTTTTTTCTGACTTTACCGCCCATGATGATACACCTACTGATTGTCGACGCCCTGAACCTCATCCGCCGCATTCACGCCGTGCAGGGCTCCCCTTGCGTCAACGCCTGCCGCCACGCGCTGCAGCAGCTGATCCAACACAGCCGCCCAACCCATGCAGTGGCGGTCTTCGACGAGGACGATCGCCGCGACAGCTGGCGCCACCAAATTCTGCCGGACTACAAGGCCGGGCGCTCGCCGATGCCGGAAAATCTGCAGCAGGAGATGCCGCAGCTGCGCGAGGCCTTCGCCGAATTGGGCGTCGCCAGCTGGCATTCTCCCGGCAACGAGGCGGACGATCTGGCTGCCACGCTGGCGGCGAAGGTCGCCGGCGGCGGCCACCAGGTGACCATCGTCTCCACCGACAAAGGCTACTGCCAGCTGCTGGCGCCGAACGTGCAGATCCGCGATTACTTCCAGAAACGCTGGCTGGATATGCCTTTCGTGCAACAGGAATTCGGCGTACAGCCGCAGCAACTGCCGGACTATTGGGGGCTTGCGGGGATCGGCAGCAGCAAAATCCCCGGCGTGGCGGGCATCGGGCCGAAAACCGCCGTGCTGCTGTTGCAGCAGTCGGGCAGCCTGGATGGGCTCTATCAGCACCTGGAGCAGGTGCCGGAGAAATGGCGCGGCAAGCTGGAGCAGCACCGCGATCTGGCCTACGTCAGCAAACAGGTCGCCACGCTGCGCACCGATCTGTCGTTGGACGGTAACCTGCAGCAGCTGCGCCTGCCGATACAATAAGGGCGCTGCAAGCAGCGCCCTTCATCAGGCTTAACGCGATTAATCGCGCTCGTCGCGCCGGCCAGGCACCGCCGACCACATGCGGCGCACGTGTACGGTGATCTCTTCGCGGTCGTGATACAGCTGCTTGGCGTGCACTTCGACGCTGATGCCGGCGGCGCCCAGCGCTTCGCGGATGCTCGTCAGGTTTTGCGACACTTCTTCATAGCGCTTTTTCATCGGCAGCTTGAGGTTAAAGATCGCTTCGCGGCACCAGCCTTTCACCAGCCACTGAATCATCAGGCTTGTCACCTTCGCCGGTTTCTCCACCATGTCGCACACCAACCAGTAGATCTTGCTGCTGTTCGGCTCGAACTTGAAGCCGTCGGCGCGGTGGTGCGTCACCTGGCCGGTTTCCATCAGGCTCGGCGCCATCGGGCCGTTATCCACCGAATGCACCATCATGCTGCGTTTCACCAGCTGATAGGTCCAGCCGCCTGGGCAAGCGCCCAGATCGACCGCGTGCATGCCGCTGGCCAGGCGTTCGTCCCATTCGTCGGCGGGGATGAACACGTGGAACGCTTCTTCCAGCTTCAGCGTCGAACGGCTCGGCGCATCGGCCGGGAAGCGCAGACGCGGAATGCCCATGTAGAACGGCGAGTTGTTGTTGCTGTAGGAGTAACCGACGTAGCAGCAGCCCGGCGCGATGAAGAACACGTGCACCACCGGGCGAGTCGGGTTCTCGCGCGCCATCAGCACCTTCTGCTCGCGCATCGCGCCGCGCAGCGGCACCGTCAGCTTGCGGCAGAACTTCATCAGCTCTTTGCTTTCGTTGGTGTCCGGCACTTCCACCCGCAGCTCACCGCCGCGGTCAACCACGCCGATCAGCATGCCGACGATCGGCGATACCCGATCTTCCGGCGGCAGATCGCGCAGCAACTCACCCACCACGATCATCTGGCGGGCGAAAATCAGTTCGCGGAACGGAATTTCCCGCGCCAGGCGGTCGGCATCGTCCGGCTGATAGCATTCGAACAACACGTAACCGCTGTGCTCTTTTACCCGCGCAAAGCCGTAAATCTCCAGCTGGGCGGCTTTGTCGGTGATCTCCGCCGCACACTCTTTTTCAAAGCCGGGACGGCAGTACAACGCAATCTTATTCATGGCGCTCGGCCTTTTTCCTCAGACGCAAAGCGCCAATCAACATCAATATCCAGCCGATCAGGAAGCACACGCCGCCAACCGGCGTGATATATACCCAGACCTTCAGGTGCGACAGCGCCAGGCAATAGAGGCTGCCGCTGAACAACACGGTGCCGAACGCCAACAGCGCTCCGCTCCAGTAAAACCACAGGCTCACGCGGCGCTGCATCGCGACCGCCAGCGCCAGGATGGCCAGGGTGTGGAATCCCTGATATTCCAGCCCGGTGCGGATCCAGGCCATTTCGTTGGCGCCGAGCGTACCGCTTAGCACATGCGCGCCGAATGCGCCCAACGCGACAAACACAAAGCCGCTGATAGCGGCGAAAACCAGCATGGAACGGCTGCTCATCGTGATCTATCCCATTAAAAATCACCGGCCGCGGCAAGGCGGCGGCCGGCCTTATTGTTCGTAGCGGAAGCGGAACTTCTCTTGTTCGCTGGCGGCACGCGCCAGGATCCACTGCCGGAAGGCGGCTATTTTACCCAGTTCTGCCTGGCTGTCATGACATACCAGATAAAAAGCGTTTTTACTGACCAGCACATCGTTGAACGGGCACACCAGGCGACCGGCTTCAATCTCGGTTTGCGCCATCACGTTATTCACCAGCGCCACGCCCTGGCCGTGTACCGCCGCCTGCACCACCATGGCGCTGTGGCTGAAGATCGGCCCCTGCTGCACGTTGATGTGCTGCAACCCCAGCTGGCGCGTATAGGCCAGCCAGTCGCGGCGCGAAACGTCGTGCAGCAGCGTATGATAAGCCAGATCCTCGGCGGTTTTCAGCGGATGATCGCCGGTCAGCAGGCTCGGCGAACACACCGGCAGCAGATATTCCGCATACAGGCGCTCGGCGCGCAGCCCCGGCCAGTTGCCGCGGCCGTAGAAAATCGCCACGTCAACGTCGTCCGCCAGCTTGTCTTCTTCGCGGTCCACCGCCTGGATGCGCACGTCGATCCCCGGATAAGCTGAGTTAAAGCCGGAAAGGCGCGGCACCAGCCACTGAATGGCGAAGCTCGGCGGCAGGCTGACGGTCAATGCCCCCTTGGCGCTGCGTGCCTGCAGCTTGCGCGTCGCCTCGTTGATCGAAGAGAAGATCTCCTTGATATCAAGGTAGTAACTTTGCCCCTCTTCGGTCAGCAGAAGCGAGCGGTTGCGCCGGCGAAACAGCTTCAGCCCGAGGAAGTCCTCCAGCGACTTGATCTGGTGGCTCACCGCGGCCTGGGTCACGAACAGCTCTTCCGCCGCCTTGGTGAAACTCAGGTGGCGAGCGGCCGCATCGAACACGCGCAGCGCATTGAGGGGAGGTAAGCGTTTAGACATTAAATTAGCTACTTTTGTGTAACATTAATCCGAATGATTCGGTGCCGAAAATCGGGCGGCTTTGCGTGGCAAGCCATCGGTAAACGCTAACGGCGTATTGCCATTAGTTTTTTTAATCCGAGCCATTATAATTTGTCCGTTGAGGATGCGCCAGCAAATACCTATAGTGGCGGCACTTCCCGGGCCGGAACGAAAAGGGAGTGGGTGTCGAGGACGCCGATGAACTTTTGGCTTGTGGTTGTGATGTTGTGTTTGCAAATTGTCCGGCGATTCCGGACATGGTAGCTAGGCTACTGTTTTTTCACTTCCTGTACATTTACCCTGTCTGTCCATAGTGATTTTATGCAGCACCGCAAAACTTGCGGTGCTTTTTTTTGCCTGACGGTTACTGGTTGCTTTCAACCATCTCTTTCACATCGGCGCGGTTGATCTGCTGCTCGACGCCGTTGGCGTCTTTATAGCTGATCATGCCGGTGTCGTTGTCCACTTTAGGCTTGCCGTCAGCGACAATGGTGCGTCCGTCATTGGTATGCATCACGTAGTTGCTGGAACAGGCGGCCAGGGTGAACGTAAGCATCAGAGCAGAGAGAACTGCGGCTGTTTTCTTCATTGAGGACTCCTTTGTAGTTTTAAATGCTGATAAATACCTTTTATCTGTATAGATGCGATTAATTAGCGCACATTTAATAGCATAACAAACTTTCCCAATTTTGCCAGGCGATAAGTCCTAATAGGCAGGATCGCTTGTCTCCGGCGGCAAAATAGGACAGGATCACCCATCGACTCAAGCCAGTGACAATCAGGGTATGACGCCTTTTAACCCCAGCCTTTTTCGCCAACAGTTTCCCGCGCTCGCGCAGGACGGCATCTATCTGGACAGCGCCGCCACCGCGTTGAAACCGCAGGCGGTGATCGACGCCACGCAGCAATTTTATCGCGATGACGCCGCCACCGTGCACCGCAGCCAGCATCGGGCAGCGCAGGATCTGACCGCCCGTTTCGAACGAGCGCGCGTCCAGGTGGCCCAGTTGATCAATGCGCCGTCGGCCGACGACATCGTCTGGACGCGCGGCACCACCGAGGCGATCAACCTGGTGGCGCAGAGCTACCTGCGTCCGCGCCTGCAGCCGGGCGATGAAATCCTGGTAAGTGAAGCGGAACACCACGCCAACCTGATCCCCTGGCTGATGGTGGCAGAGCAAACCGGCGCGCGGGTGGTGAAACTGCCGATCGGCGCCGATCGGTTGCCGGATTTGACGCAGCTGCCCACCCTGCTCAACGACAACACCCGCCTGTTGGCGCTGGGGCAAATGTCCAACGTCACCGGCGGCTGCCCGGATCTGGCGCCGGCGATCGCACAGGCGCATGCCGCCGGCGCACGCGTGATGATCGACGGCGCTCAGGGCGTGGTTCACGGCCCGGCCGACGTACAGCGGCTCGACATCGATTTCTACGCCTTCTCCGGCCACAAGCTGTATGGCCCGACCGGCATCGGCGCGCTGTACGGCAAAGCCGAGCTGCTGGCGCAGATGGCGCCGTGGCAAGGCGGCGGCAAGATGCTGACCCAGGCGTCGTTCGACGGTTTTACCCCGCAAAAACCGCCGCACTGCTTCGAAGCTGGCACGCCGAACATCGCCGGCGTGCTGGGGTTGGCCGCGGCGCTCACCTGGCTCAACGAGCAGGACATGGCGGCGGCGGAGCGCTACAGCCGCGAGCTGGCGGACCAGGCGGAACAGCGGTTGGCGCAGCTACCGGGCTTTCGCAGCTTCCGCAGCTCCGGCTCCAGCCTGCTGGCGTTCGATATCGCCGGCGTACACCACAGCGACATCGTCACGCTGTTGGCGGAGCAAGGCATTGCGCTGCGCGCCGGCCAACACTGCGCGCAGCCGCTGATGGCGGCGTTAGGCGTCAGCGGCACGCTGCGCGCATCGTTCGCCCCCTACAATACGCAACAGGACGTCGATACGCTGGTCAGCGCGTTGACTCACGCCCTCGATCTGCTGGCCGACTGACTTGATTCCCGGAGACGCTATGCTCGCCCCCCATCCTTTTGGCCGAGAGGTCACCGCCGAAGCGTTGATCGCCACCTTCAGCACGCTGAAACAGTGGGAAGACCGCTACCGCCAGCTGATTATGCTCGCGAAACGGCTGCCGCCGCTGCCGGAGGCCTTGCGCAGTGAAGAAATAGCGTTGAGCGGGTGTGAAAACCGCGTCTGGTTGGGGCACCAGTTGCTGGAAGACGGCACGCTGCACTTCTATGGCGACAGCGAAGGCCGCATCGTGCGCGGCCTGTTGGCGGTGCTGCTGACCGAAGTGGAAGGGAAAACGCCGCAGCAGATCGCCGCATTGGATCCGCTGGCGCTGTTCGACCGCCTGGCATTGCGCGCGCAGCTGAGCGCCACCCGCGCCAGCGGCCTGGCGGCGTTGGCCGCCGCCGTAAAGGCCATCGCCGCCCGTTACGCCTGACGCGCCGCCTTCGCCACCATCTTTTTCAGCGCGTGCGACACGGCGACGAAGCCGAAGGTCGCGGTGACCATGGTCGCCGCGCCGAATCCCGCGCTGCAATCCATTCTTTTCGGCCCTTCCGCCGTACTGCGCGAAGCGCACACCGAACCGTCCGGCTGCGGGTAAACCAGCGGCTCGCTGGAGAAGACGCAGTCGATGCCCAGCTTGCCCTTGCCGTTTTTCACCACGTTGAAATCGTGTTTCAGCCGCTCGCGCAGCTTGGCGGCCAGCGGATCCTGGATGGTTTTCGCCAGATCGGCCACTTCGATCTTGGTCGGGTCAATCTGCCCGCCGGCGCCGCCGGTAGTCACCACCGGGATCTTGAAGCGGCGGCAGTATGACAGCAACGCCGCCTTCGGCCGCACGCTGTCGATCGCGTCGATGACGTAGCTGAAGTTATGGTCCAGCAGCTCGGCGACATTGTCCGGGGTGATGAAATCGTCGATGCAGGTCACCCGGCATTCCGGGTTAATCGCCAGGATACGCTCCGCCATCACCTCGGTTTTCGATTGCCCGACGTGTTGGCGCAACGCGTGGATCTGGCGGTTGGTATTGGTGACGCAAACATCATCCATGTCGATCAGGGTGATGGCGCCGATGCCGGTGCGCGCCAGTGCCTCAGCCGCCCAGGAACCCACGCCGCCGATGCCGATCACGCAGACGTGCGCTTGCGCGAACACCGCCAGCGCCTGCTGGCCGTACAACCGCGCCGTGCCGCCGAAACGCTGCAGATAGGCTTCCGAATAAGCTGTGCTCATAACGCTTTAATTACCTTCGTAATGCAAATGATAAGGGCCGGAAAATCCGGCCCTTGCGGGTCACTCTTTTCACGCCGTATGCGTTTAGCGGGTGGCCAGCAACGAACCGCCGCCGTTTGACTGATTGGCGCTGAACAGCTGGCCACCGCCGTTGTTCTTCAGCACCCAGACGCGGCCATAGTGGTTGTAGTATCCCGCCGAGTGGCCGGCTTCCGGCCCGATACCCTGATACATGTCAAAATGCTGGCCCTTGATGGCGCCGCCCACGTCGAGCGCGACCATCAGGCGCATCTCGTATTTTCCCGTGAATTTGCCCTTGTTGTCCAGCAGCGGCACTTCGGCCAGCAGCGTGGTGCCCGCCGGGATCAGCGAACGGTCGGAGGCCACCGAGGCTTTGGCGATCAGCGGCACCGCGCTGGCGCCCTTCACCGGCGCAAAAGCTTCCGGGCGGAAGAACACGAACGACGGATTTTGCTCCAGCAGCTCACGCACCTCTGCGGCGCTGTGGGTATCCGCCCACTGACGGATCGCCTGCATCGACATGTCCGCCTTGGCCACTTCGCCGCGATCGATCAGCACCTTGCCGATGCTGCGATAAGCGTGACCGTTCTTGCCGCCGTAGCCGAAGAACACCAGCGGCTGGCCGTTGCCGTAGTCGACGTAGCCACTGCCCTGGACTTCCATCATGAAGTTGTCCATCAGCGAGTTGGTGTAAGCGATGATATAGCGATCGTCGAGCGCGCCGGAATAGATGCCCGCGCGATCCGGCAAGCGGCCTCTGCCCTTCGGCGGCATGCGGTACAGCGGATAGCGGAACTCGCCCTGTTGGGTATAGCGCGCCTGCACCACCGGCGTGTAGTAGCCGGTAAACTGCACGTTGCCGTAATTGTCGACGCCTTCCATCTGGTAAGCGCTGAGGCCGTACTGGCTCAGCATGCGCGTGTCGGCGCCGGACGCCATCCAGCTTTGCACCGCCTGATAGGTGCTGTTGTTGCGGTTAAACAGCGAAGGCGACGCGTACTTGATCTCCATCAGCTGATCCGAGTAGTCCTTGGCGTTGACCGGCGAACCTTTGGCGTTGGGCTGATTGACCAGCTCCAGCGATTGATCCAGACGGCCGTCTTTATATTGCTGACCCCGATCGGTCGGCTTGGACGAACAGCCCGCCAACACCGCCACCATCAACCCGCCCAGCAGGTATTTGCCCCAACGTCCTTTCATCGCGCACACTCTCAAACTGATATGATCTACCGGCTGAACGATAACAAACGCTCATTGATAAAGGAATCGCTGCAAATAAAAAAAGCCGCACGGAGGATGGTGATGAAAAAGAAGGCAAATTGCGGGCAAATCCAGCAGAAAAACGGGTTTAGGCCAATAAAATGCAAAAAGGGTTTGCAACAAAACGCATGGAGAGTATAGTGCGCATCCATCGGACGCGGGGTGGAGCAGCCTGGTAGCTCGTCGGGCTCATAACCCGAAGGTCGTCGGTTCAAATCCGGCCCCCGCAACCAACCGAATGTCGTACCAGCGGCATACCATGAAACGGTGGTTTCGTAGTAATACAGCATCAAGACGGACGCGGGGTGGAGCAGCCTGGTAGCTCGTCGGGCTCATAACCCGAAGGTCGTCGGTTCAAATCCGGCCTCCGCAACCAACTCTTGATGACAACAGACAAGCACCCTGACGGGTGTTTTTTTGTATCTGCAATCCGCAAAAATAGCCGGACTCGCGCCCGGCCCTGCTTCTATCGGCTCGCCAGCGCGCCGCCGTTGGCGAAATAAGCCTTGATGCCCGCCAGAATCGACTCCGCCACCTGCTGCTGGAAATGGCTGGTGCGCAGCTTGCGCTCCTCTTCAATGTTGCTGATAAACGCCGTTTCCACCAGGATCGACGGGATATCCGGCGCCTTCAACACCGCAAAACCGGCCTGATCGACGCGATTCTTGTGCAACCGGTTGATTTTCCCCATCCGATTCAACACTTCCTTGCCGAACTTCAGGCTGTCGTTGATGGTCGCGGTCTGGATCAGATCAAACATGGTGTGGTCGAGGTAGCGGTCGCCACTCTTGCTGACGCCGCCAATTTGGTCCGACGCGTTCTGCGTCTGCGCCAGGAACTTGGCCGCCGAGCTGGTGGCGCCCTTGGTGGACAACGCGAACACCGATGAACCGCGCGCCGCGCGGCTGGTAAAGGCGTCGGCGTGAATCGAAACGAACAGATCCGCGCGCTGCTTGCGCGCCTTGGCGACGCGCACCTTGAGCGGGATAAACACGTCTTCGTTGCGCGTCATGAACACCTTCATGTTCGGCTCGCGCTTGATCATGGCGCTCAGCTTGCGGGCAATCTGCAATACGATGTCTTTCTCGCGCGTCTTGTACTTGCCGATAGCGCCGGGATCTTCGCCGCCGTGGCCAGGATCCAGCATGATGACGATCGGCCGATCGCGCCCCGCCTTGCCGGCCTGCGGCGCTTCCGGCGGCAGCGTGCGCTCCAGATCGCCCTTGTTGTAATCTTCCAGTAACGCCAGTAGCGGATCATACTCCTCGCCGCCGCTGCCGGCCTTGGTCGGGTAGAGATCCATGACCAGACGGTTGCGATACTCCGGCACCGGCGACAGCGTGAAAATATGCGGGCTGACGCTCTGCTTGAGCTCCAGCACCAGCCGCACGGTATTCTGATCGAACTGGCCAACGCGCGCCTGCTTGAGATAAGGGTCGTCGGCACGTACCTGCCCGGCGATGCCTTTCAGCACGCTGTTAAGGTGAACGCCTTCAATGTCCACCACCACGCGATCGGGATTGGTCAGGGCAAACTGCTTGTATTTCAGCTCGACGTTGGATTCCAGCGTGACGCGGGTATAGGTGGAGGATGGCCAGACGCGCACGGCGATCACGTGCGATGACGCGGCGAAGCCCGTGCGACTCACACTCAGCAACCAGCTGGCGGCAACGCCCTGTAATAAACGACGGCGGCCCAGATTGTGATTAGAGTTTG
The DNA here is from genome assembly GCF_052166245.1 of Serratia sp. CY84636. NCBI lineage: Bacteria > Pseudomonadati > Pseudomonadota > Gammaproteobacteria > Enterobacterales > Yersiniaceae > Serratia > Serratia sp. CY84636. The sequence goes on along the minus strand of NZ_JBJNOX010000009.1, from coordinate 174,034 downwards.
GCATGCGGCTCCGGCAGTAATAGCTGTTTACAACAGATGAAAAAAACACCAATAAAACGGGGATGCCGAAAACTTTAACCAATCATTCCAGCCCTGTCATCAGAAAATCTTTTTATGGTTTTTCAATTTATTAACGATTTAGCACCCTTAGCGCACTCTTCGTGACGATTTCTCGCTTGCCATCGGCGCCATAAAAGAATAAAAATACAAAAATACCGTATAAATATGCAAAAGAGGTTTGTCGTGAAGGAACGTAGTACAGAGCTGGTGCAAGGATTCCGTCACTCAGTCCCCTATATCAATGCCCACCGCGGCAAGACGTTTGTCATCATGCTCGGCGGGGAAGCCATCGAACACGAGAATTTCTCCAACATCGTCAACGATATCGGGCTGCTGCATAGTCTGGGCATTCGCCTGGTGGTGGTTTACGGCGCACGGCCGCAGATCGACGCCAATCTGGCGCAGCACAACTATGAGCCGATCTACCACAAACACACCCGCGTGACCGACGCCCATACGCTCGAGCTGGTTAAGCAGGCCGCCGGTTTGTTGCAGCTCGATATCACTGCCCGGCTGTCGATGAGCCTCAACAACACGCCGCTACAGGGCGCGCATATCAACGTGGTCAGCGGCAACTTCATCATCGCGCAGCCGCTGGGCGTCGATGACGGCATCGACTACTGTCACAGCGGCCGCATTCGCCGCATCGATGAAGACGCGATCCACCGCCAGCTCGACAGCAACGCCATCGTGCTGATCGGCCCGGTCGCGGTTTCGGTCACCGGCGAGAGCTTCAACCTGACTTCGGAAGAAGTGGCTACCCAGTTGGCGATCAAGCTGAAAGCGGAAAAAATGATCGGTTTCTGCTCCTCGCAAGGTGTGACCGACGCGGAGGGTAACATCCTTTCCGAGCTGTTCCCCAACGACGCGCAAAAGCGCCTTGAAGAGCTCGAGGAAGGCGGCGACTACCATTCCGGCACCGTGCGCTTCCTGCGCGGGGCGGTGAAAGGCTGCCGCAGCGGCGTGCGCCGCAGCCACCTGATCAGCTACCAGGAGGACGGTGCGCTGGTGCAAGAGCTGTTCTCACGCGACGGCATCGGCACCCAAATCGTGATGGAGAGCGCCGAACAGGTGCGCCGGGCGACGATCAACGACATCGGCGGCATTCTGGAGCTGATCCGGCCGCTCGAGCAGCAGGGTATTCTGGTGCGCCGTTCGCGCGAACAGTTGGAGATGGAGATCGACAAGTTCACCATTATCGAACGCGACAACCTGACCATCGCCTGCGCGGCGCTGTACCCGTTCTTAGAGGAAAAAATCGGTGAGATGGCCTGTGTCGCGGTACATCCCGATTACCGCAGCTCTTCGCGCGGCGAGATGCTGCTGCAGCGGGTGGAAAACCAGGCGCGGCAGATGGGGCTGAAGAAGCTGTTCGTGCTGACCACCCGCAGCATCCACTGGTTCCAGGAACGCGGATTCACCCCGGCGGAAGTCGACGTGCTGCCGATGCAAAAGCAGGCGCTGTATAACTACCAGCGCCGTTCCAAAATCCTGCTGGCCGATCTGTAATCCCCACGGCGCGGCCGTTGCCGCGCCCCTTCAACGCTTATTCCGTCGCCTGCAGCCGTTCAGCCAATCCGCTGCGACGCTGAGTCGGCATACGAATGGCCCGCAGCAACACCGCCTCCGTGGCATACAGCGAGAGCTGCTTACGCGCGCGAGTGATCGCGGTATAGACCAGCTCACGCGTCAGCACCGGCAGGAAGTGATTCGGCAACACCAGGACCGTATGGTCAAACTCCGATCCCTGAGATTTGTGCACCGTCATGGCATAGGCGGTTTCATGCGCCGGCAAACGGCTCGGCTGCACCGACTTGATGCTGCCGTCCGGCAGTTGGAAATGCACGCGCAAATCGCCGTGCTCATCCGGCAGCGTAATGCCGATATCCCCATTGAACAGCCCCAGCGCGCTGTCGTTGCGGCCGATCATCACCGGCCGCCCCCGGTACCAGCGGCCGAGCACGCCCGGTTTGCGGTCGATCAGACCGGCACGCTGCAGCCCGAGCTCAATACGATCATTCAAGCCGGCGACGCCGAATGGCCCTTCACGCAGCGCGCACAGCACCTGAAAACGGCCAAAGGCCGCCAGCACCGCCGCCGTGTCCGCGCCTTCGGCGGTCAGCCGCAAATAGTCGCGATAGCCCGCCACGCAGGCATCCAACAGCGCCTGATACTCTTCACTCGTCGCCAGCGCATAGCCCGTGACATCGCCGAAACTGCCGTTTAATGCCGCCAGCGCGCGATCCCCCGCCCCGGCATTGACCGCCAACGCCAGCTGACCGATGCCGGAACGGGCATCGAAACGGTAGCTCTTGCGCAGCAGACACAGGCTGTCGCGCACCGCCGCTTCCGCATCGGCCTGCTGCCCTGCGAGCGAACAGCCGGTCAGGCGGCTCAGCTCTGCGGCACGCGCGTCGCTGTATCCCTGCTCGGCAAAGCGGCAAATATCTCCCAGCACCGCGCCGGCCTCCACCGAGGCCAGCTGATCGCGGTCGCCGAGGAAAATCACCCGCGCCCGATCGGGCAACGCGGCAATCAGGCGTGCCATCATCGGCAGATCGACCATCGAGGCCTCATCCACCACCAGCACATCCAAATGCAGCCGGTTGCCACGGTGATAGCGCATGCGCTGACTGTTCGGTTGCGCCCCCAACAGACGGTGCAACGTCGCCGCCTCCGTCGGGAACAGCGCCTGCTGCGCCGGGGTCAGCGCCAACTGGCGGCTGGCGCTGCCAAGCGACTCCGTCAGGCGCGCCGCCGCCTTGCCGGTCGGTGCCGCCAGCTGAATGCGCAAGCGCGCGCCTTCATCCAGCTGCACCAGCGCCGCCAACAGCTTGGCGACGGTGGTGGTTTTACCGGTGCCAGGCCCGCCGGAAATGACCGCGATACGCCGCGTGGCGGCCACTGCGGCGGCGATCTTCTGCCAATCGGGCTCGTCACTCGCCGCGCCGAACAAGCGGTCGAGAATAATGCGCAGCTCAGCCTCCGGTACCGCCAGCGACTCGCCTTCGCCGCCGATAAACGCCGCCACTTCACCTTCGTTTTGCCACATGCGCTGCAGATACAGGCGCGGCCCGCGCAGCACCAGCGGCGTAGCGCTACTGCCGTCACCGACCGCTGCGCTGGCCGCCAAACGCTGCTGCCAACGCGCGCTATCCGGTCGCCCGGCCGCCTCCCACACCGCCAACGCCAACGCCGGCTGGCGCCCATCAAACAGCGTGTCCGCCTGCAGTTGCTCCAGCATCAGACAGACGTGGCCGGCCCCCGCCTCTGCGCTCAGGCAGGCGGCGGCCAGCAAAATATCGGGCTCGTCTTCGTTCGCCACCACGCGGGCGAACTGCACGTCCAGCGGGCGCAGCACGCCAAGCGCCACCGCCTGCTCCAGCAGTGCGATCATGATCCTTCCTCCGTCGCCGCAGCTTCGCCGCTGAACAAGCGATCCATCCCCTCCACCAGCTCAAACTCGGGGAGACAGGTGAAAATGCCGTTGCCCGGGTGCGCCGCATCCACGCCGCGCAGGAACAGATAAATCACCCCGCCAAAATGGCGCCGATAATCGTAATCCGGCAACCGATGACGCAGATAACGATGCAGCGCCAGCGTATACAGCTGGTATTGCAGATCGTAACGATGCTCCGCCATCGCCTGCTCCATCGCCGGCCGGGTATAGGCGCTACTGTCTTCCCCCAGCCAGTTGGACTTGTAGTCCAGCAGGTAGTATTTGCCCTGCCAGCAGAACACCAGGTCGATAAAGCCTTTCAGCATGCCCTGTACCTGATGAAAATCCAGCTCCGGACAGCGGGCGGAAAGCGGATCGTAACGCTTCACCAGGGCATCGAGCTCCTTCGCCTGCAACAGCCGGTTGATCGGCAAATAGAACTGCAGCTCGGCCTGCTTGTGCTGCGGCGTCAGCGCCGCCAGCGTCACGCCGCTGTCGGCAAGCGGCGTATTGAGCAATACCCGCATCCACGCCAGCAAAATCGGCTGCCAATGTTCGGCGAACCCGTGCTGTTGCAGCTGCGCCAGCAGCCACTGTTCGTCCAGCGGCTGAGTGAAGTCCAGCGTTTCGAACAGGCTGTGCAAGAAGGTGCCGGGCGTTGCGCCGCGCGGGAAGGTATGCGGTGTGAGCGCTGGCTCACTTTCTTCCCCGCGCTCGCCCGCGGCGTCGACATCCAGACGCGGCAGCAGATCCTGCATCAGGCTCGCGCCGTGCTGTTGCAAACCGGTATAGCTGGTCACTCGCCAAAAATCCTGGATCCGCCGGGTAAAGTTTTTCGCCGCCAGCGCTTCAGCCAGCGCCACCTGGGGCTGCCAGGGCGCCTCGTCCGGCGGTTCCACCAGCGACAGCGCAATGCCGCCGCCCGCCAGTTGCTGCAGCCGCTCCTGCAGATACGCGGCGTCGCCGGCCTGCCCGCCCTGCACAAGATAACCCAATGCGCTGCGGTGCAGATCGGTCTCGCCCTGTTTCTTGCGCGTGCCCTGGAACAACGGCGCGATGCCGATGCTGCAGTGGTACACCGAGCGGGTCAGCGCCACGTACAGCAGACGCAGGTCTTCCGCCAACCGCTCCTCCTCCGCCCAGGCCTGGCTCTCTTCATTGGCGTCGAGATCCAGCAATGCCTGGAAGCTGTGGCGATCGTGATACAGCGCCTGTTGCTGCTGGCGGAAATTGCCGACGAACGGCAGCCATACCAAATCGAATTCCAGCCCCTTGGACTTGTGGATGGTGATCACCTGCACCAGATGCCGGTCGCTCTCCAGCCGCAGCTGTTGATTGTCGGACTGGCGATTAGGCTGGGCAATCTGCTGCGCCAGCCAGCGAACCAGCGCATGCTCGCTGTCGAGCTGCGCCGCCGCCTCTTGCAACAGCTCCCCCAGGTGCAGCACGTCGGTCAAGCGACGCTCGCCGCCGGCGCTGGCCAGCAGGTTCTCCGCCAGCTGGCGCGCTTTCATCACCTCGCTCAGCATCGGCAACACGCCGCGGCGCAGCCAGAGCGTGCGGTAATTGTCGAATTCATTAACCAACGCGTCCCAGGCGCGCTCATCACGGCTCAGGCCGTCCAGCGTCGGCGCGTCCAGCCCCATCAGCCCGGTAGCCATGGCGCTGCGCAGCGTGCGCTCCTGTTCCGGCGCCAACACCGCCTGCAACAACCACAGCAGGTCTTTGGCCTCCGGGGTGTCGAACACGCTATCGCGGTTGGACAGATACACCGACGGAATGGACAGCGCGCTCAGCGCATCGCGCACCAACGCCGCCTCATTCCGGCTGCGCACCAGCACTGTGATATCGGAGGCTTGTACCGAACGAGGCTCCTTGCCGCCCTGCAGCCACGCCTGGCCCTGCTGCCCGGCGCTGAGCCAGTCGCGAATTTGCGTGGCGCACAGGCGCGCCATCAACTGTTGGTAATCACTTACACCGACGCCTTCCCCCTGCTGCAGCCAGAACTGCATCGCCGCTTGCGGCTTGCCGTGCAGGTCAAACGCCAGCCCTTGGTTCTTTTCCGCCGCGCTGACCTCGATAAAGGGGATTTGGCCGAACAGGAAAGGCTTTTCTACCTGAGAAAACAGGTGATTGACGCTGGCGACCATCGACGGCGACGAGCGCCAGTTGGTCTCCAGCGTATAGTGGGCGCTCACCTCTGAACGCGCCCGCATGTAAGTAAAAATGTCGGCACCGCGAAAGGCGTAAATCGCCTGCTTGGGATCGCCGATCAGCAGCAGGCCGCAATCGGGCCGGCCGACGTAAAGCTTTTGGAAAATACGGTATTGCTGCGGATCGGTATCCTGGAATTCATCGATCATCGCCACCGGGTAGCGCTGACGGATCGCCTGTGCCAGCTGTTCACCACCGCCGCTTTGCAGGGCGCCGTCCAGCCGGCTGAGCAGGTCGTCAAACCCCAGCTCGGCGCGCTGGCGCTTTTCCTGCTGAATGGAAGTGCGGATCTCGCTGAGCGCACGCGCCATGATCAGGTCGCGCAGCGTCAACGGCTCATCGAACAGCTCGTCGATCGCCGTGAACAGCACATGCCGCGGCGGCTCGCCTTTCTTGGTCTTCTCCAGCAGCACCGACTGGCGAAATTTATCCAGTTCCTTCGGCAGCTGATAGTCCTGAGTCTCCTGCCCGCTCCATTCGCCGACCTTGTTCAGCCAGTTCGGCAGGTGCTTGCTGCTGTAACTGCGCTTATCGACGCCGGACTGGGCGATCAACGCCTCCAGATCGCCCGCCGCCGCCCGCCATTGCGCCTTGATGGCGTCGATACGCGCGACGATCTGCTCGTGGCGCATCAGGACGGTTTCTTCGTCCTTCGGCGGGCGACGCAGCGCCGGCGCCTCACCGTGCAGATAGCCGGAAAGATCGGCCAGCAACGCTTCCGGGCCGCTCCACTCTTGGCTGACCGCACGCGCCACGCCCAGCGGCAACGGATAGCAGTGGCGACGCCAGAAGTCGGCACAGGCCTGCCGCCGCAGCGGCAGCTCGTCCTGCACCAGCGTTTGTTCAAACAGCATGCCGGACTCGAAGGCGTTGTGCGTCAGCATTCGTTGGCAAAAGCCGTGAATGGTGTAGATCGCCGCTTCATCCATCTGCCGCTCCGCCGCCAGCAACTGCGAGGCGGCGTCGGTCAAATCGTCAATTTCAGCCATCAGCGCCGAAAACAGCGGGTTGGCGCTGACGCCCCGCACGCAGGCGATGCGTAATCCGTGAATGTTGTCGCGGATACGCCCGCGCAGCTCCTCGGTGGCGGCCTCGGTAAAGGTCACCACCAGGATTTCTTCTACCGTCAGCGGGCGAGGAAACGCCGCTTCACCGCCCAACCCCAGCAGTAAACGCAGGTACAGCGCGCCGATGGTAAAGGTTTTGCCGGTGCCCGCCGACGCCTCGATCAGGCGTTCGCCGAACAGCGGCAGCGTCAGCGGCTCCAGCCTCTGCGGGGCCGTTTCCGTCATGGCGTCGCCACTTTGCGCGGTAGGATCTGCTGCAATGCAGACGCGTTCGGATAGGTGACCCAGTCCTTAGGCGCCGCGTAATCCGCCTTGTCTTGCCCGCTGCCGCTCACCTGTGACAGCACCGCCAGCCCCTGTGGCTGGATCACCGCCTGGTGGAAATAATCCGCCAGCTTGGCCGGCGTCAGCTGCTGCACCTGCGCGATCAGCTTCTGACGGGTATCGAAGGCGAAATTGCCGCGATCGAAATCGTTGGCGAACCGGCTGGCCTCTTCGCTCAGGGTTTGCGGCCGCTGCTTCAGCTCATTGATGAGCGCCTGTTTGTACTGCTCAAAGTCCGCCTCGCTCATGTCGCGCAAGCGCTTCTCGGTTTTCGGGTAGAAATCCTGATAACGCTGGTACAGGTAGGCCGGCTGCTTGCTGTTGCTCTGCAACAGGAAGCCCACGCCCCACTGGCGCCCCACCGACATCGGGAAGGCAAAGACCGCATACCCCAATTGCTCCTGAGTGCGCAGTTGGCTATAGAACCACGGCTGAATAATCTGCCCCAGCAGCGAGCTGTAGGCCATGCCGGTCACTTCGTCGTAGCCGGTCGGCACATAGACCGCCGCCAGCGCCGAGTCAGTGCTGCTGCCCACCTGTTGCAGGTTGGCCAGCTGATTCTTGTCCACCACCACGTCTTCGCCGTGCCACCATTCGATGCCGGTACAGCCCAGGCGATGTTTCAGCGTCGACGCCAGCGTGTCGACCTGCTGCTTGCTCATGTTGCCCACCACCAATAGCTCTGGCGTGGCCTCGGCCAGCAGGCTATCGCGATAGGCCAGCACGTCTTTCAGCGTCAGCGTCTTCAGCACTTCGCGGCGCTCGCTGCGTTCGGAATACGGCACGCGGGAAACCATCTGCACCGGCTGAATGGCCAGCTCAAACGCCTTGCCCTTCTCGGCGGCGTCCAACTGTTCCAGATACCAGGATTTGGCCTGCGCCAGCTGATCTTCCGTCGGCGTGAAGCTGGAATAGCCCTCGATCAGCGCCGTCAGCAACTGCGGCAAACGCTGGGTAAAACCGTTGGCGTTAAACATCAGGCCGTTGTTCGGCGAGGTCGAGAAGCTCAGTCCGCCGACCGATGCCTGATAGCTAAGCTGATCCAGCGCGAGGCCGGCCAGATAATCCGTCAGCGAGAACAGCACCTGGTTACGCGCGGAATCCATGGTTTTGGCGTTGCGGAAAGCGACGGTGACGTCGGCCTTCGGCTCGTCGGCGAAGTAACGGCTCGGCATGTACAGCACGCGCAGGCCAGGTTTATCCACCACCATTTCCGGCTTTTTGAACTCGTGCGACGGCTTGGTCAGGGTAAAGTCATCCGGGATGTACGGGTTGAGCGCTGGCAACGACAGGGAAATGCCGCTGCCCAGCTGCTGCCACTGCGTAAAACGCTGCGGCGTGATTTTGTCGACCTGGTAAGGCGCGTTGACGAAATAGGCCGTCTTGTTGTGCGGCTCATCCGGGCTAACGAACCAGATGCGCGCGTTTTGCGGCGTCATGGCATCCAGACGTTCGGCGATCGCCTTAGGATCATAACGATCGGCCAGGTAAGGCGCGTCCAGCGCATGCTCAACCGGCACGCGCAGCATGGTGTCCACCAGCCATTCGATGTAGTCCATGTCGCGCGTGATCGACGGATAACGGAAATCCAGGTTCAGAACATGCGAGATTTCATCGAAGTAGCTCTGCTTGATGCCTTCGCTGCGCAGCATTTTCAGGTAGTTGAAAATGGCGGCGACGACTTCGTCGCGCTGGGCCAGGCCTTTGTCGGTCAGTGAAACGCTGATGGCGAAGACGCCGCCGTTGCGATCGACCATCGGATCGGCGCCGGCATTGATGGCGTCCGCCAGCCCCTGCTTCTGCAACCAGTCAGACAGGGTGTTCTTGCTGCGGTTGCCGATCAGGTAGCTGATGTAGGTATCGGTTTTGCTGCGAAACGCGGCGCTGTTGTTATCGATGCGGAACTCGACCTTCAGCTGCTTGCGCGGCTGCGCCGGCACATAGTGAATGATGATGCCCTGCTGTTCCGGCGTCACGGCCGGCACGGTGATCGGCGGCACGCTGGCGTCGTGATTCGGCACGCGGCCAAAGGTTTTTGCCGCAATATCAGCCAGCTGCGACAGTGGCTGATTGCCGTACAAAACGCCCATCATCAGGTTGGCGGAGTAGTAGCGTTTATAGAAGCCGGTCAGCTCATCGTGCAACTTGCTGTCCGGCTTGTCTTTCAGCGTATCGAGATTACCGCCGGAGAAGCGCGCGCTCGGATGCGCCGGGTTAAGGGTTTCCGCGCCGACCTGCGCCATACGCATGCCGTCGCGCGAACGTGCCATCGTCAATTCGGCGTTCACCGCGTTGCGCTCGCGATCGGCATTGCCCGGATCCAGCAGCGGCTCGGCAATGGCGTCGGCCATGCGATCGACCGCCGGCTCCAGCGCGTCATTTTCCACTTCCAGATAGAAGGCAGTGCGATAAGAGGCCGTGCTGGCGTTGTGGCTGCCGCCGTGCTTTTTCAGGAATTCGGACAGGTTCTCCGGCTCTGGGTAACGTTTGGAGCCCATCAGTACCATATGCTCCAGATAGTGCGCCAAGCCCAGTTGGCTGTTCGGATCTTCGAGTGACCCGACCGGCAATGCCAGCGCCGCCAGCGATTTCGGTGCCTGGGCATCGGACACCAGCAACACCGTCATGCCGTTAGCCAACTTGATCGCTTCATACTGACGTGGATCGTGTTCGCTCTTGTTGATCTTCTCCGCCAGCGGTTGCCATCCTTGCGCGGCCCAACTCAACGGTGCCCAACACATAGCCAATAATACCAGCCCGGCGATACGGGCCAACTGTCTGCGCATATCCAAAATAAACCCCTATTCTGACGTCGCTACGCCCACTCCCTGACGTTGGCGACGTGCATCAAAACCACATAATCAAATCGGTACTCGCCGGGTTCTTCGCCAATGTGGCGGCCCGAAACACGGCGGGTATATGCCTGTACGTTATGTAAGACCGGGAATTACCCCAATGGTTGAATATAACCTTCGTTATTTTTACCACCTCCCGCCGCACAGCACCACCGGGGGATTGTTACCCCAGGTTATGCCGCGCCACCGGCAACAGATAACGCTCTGTTTCGGCCAGTATTTGCGCCAAGTATTCATTATCCAATTGGCGGAACACTCGCTGCACGTAGGGGTCCTCCCCTTCTCCGGGAATGCGCTGATCGCCCTGCCAGGCCTGCAGCAGTTTGGCGCGTGCCTTAATTTGCGCTTCTTCCTCCCAGTCGATTTCCTGCGTTTCCGGCAGATAGCACTGACTTAGCCACGCCCAGCCGCTCTTGTTCAACAGCAGCAGCGGCTGACTCAGACCGCGCTGATAGCCCGCCAGCAGTTCCGCCAGCTGCGCCTGCGCCTCTTCTGGCGCCAGCGCGGCAAAGCGCCAGGCGGAATTCTTGCGGCCATACATGCGGCTCTCGCCGGTGCCGCCGGCGCAGCAGTACACCAGGTGCTCCAGCCACAGCAATATGCCGTCCACCGCCGACAGCGTAGCGGGCCGCCAGCGCAGCAGGCCGTCATCCTGCACCTGATGCAGCCAGCCGCTGAGACGTACGCCGGCGATATCGATATCCAGCTCCAGGCTATGGCTCTCTGCGCGTTCCGCACGCACCTGCTCGGCCAGTTCGCTCATCTCCTCCTGCTGCTTTTGCCAATAGATTTCGCCGAAGGCGCCATAGGGCAAGCCGCCGGCGGCGCGCACCCGCTGGAACAACCGTTCGGGATCGTCGCCGTCTATCAGCGTATTCAGCAGCTGGCTGTTGAACTGGTAGCGGCTGAGGTTATCCAGCGTGAAGGGTTCTTCGTCGGGCAGCTCGGTCTCTTCCAGGATAAAACTGACGCCCAGCCGCAGTTGGAAAAATGCGCGAATCGGATGGCGGTAAAATCGCAGCAGCTCATCCAACGATATTTGCTGCAGCGCTTCGGCAGGCAGCGGCTGGTTGAACGCCGGATGCGCCGCACCGCGCCCATCGGCGGCGGGCAGCCACTCGGCGGCATAGCTTTGCACCTCCGAGCCCGGCAAGAAATTCTCGGCGGCGAACGGCATGCGCGCGTGCCACTTCAGCAAGTGCTCACCAACCCGCCGGGCGCTGTCGTCTGCGCTGAGTTCCTCATCTCCCGGCAGACAATAGCTTTGCTCCAGGTACTCCAGCAGCTCGGTGACCAGCACCGAAGGGTAGCGCGGGCTGTTGTCTTGAATGGAACGGCCGATGAAACTGATATACAGCCGCTGCTGAGCGGACAAAATCGCTTCCAGGAACAGATAGCGGTCGTCATCGCGACGGCTACGGTCGCCGCGTTTGACCTGCTGCGCCATCAGATCGAACCCCAGCGGCGGCAGCGTGCGCGGATACACGCCGTCGTTCATGCCCAGTAGGCACACCACCTTGAACGGAATGGAACGCATCGGCATCAGCGTACAGAAGTTGATTTGCCCGGCGAGGAAGCGCTGGCTGATGCGCTCCTGATCGAGGCGCGCCGCCAGATCGTCGCGCAGAATGGTCAACGGCACCTCGTCGGGATAGCGCGCCGCCAGGCCAAAATTGATGGCCTGCTGCCACTGCTGTTCGATCAGCGCCAGCACAACTTCGGTGTCGCTGTCCGCAGCGAAGAAGGCATCCAGCAGTTGCCGGCACAGCGGCAGCCACGCTTCGAGCGGGCGCGCTTCGCTCAAGATTTGCCGCCAGTGGCTGAGCTGCGCCAGCAGATCCGCCAACTGCCCCGCCAACTCGGCGACCAATCCGCTCGATTCGTCATAAGGTAAAATGCCCTGCCAATCGCCGGCATTGCTGTCCATCGCGTAGCCGAGCAGCATGCGCGTAATGCCGAAACGCCAGGTATGCTGGCCGGTGGCGGGCAGATCCAGTTCGCGCACGTTATCGTCGTCCAGGCCCCAGCGCACGCCGGATTCACCGACCCAATGACGCAACAGGCGCAGCCCCTCTTCGCCAATGGCGAAACGGGCGGCCAGGGCCGGCACCTCCAGCAGCGCCAGTACCTGTTCTGAGGTAAAGCGGCTTTGCGGCAGATCGAGCAGTGAAATGAACGCCTGCAGCGCCGGATGCGCCTGGCGCGCTTTACGGTCGGAAATGGCGAACGGCAGGTAGCGCTCGGCGGGGGCATTGCCGAACACCGCCTGAATGTAAGGCGTGTAGCTGTCGATATCCGCCACCATCACGATGATATCGCGCGGCGTCAACGACGGATCCTGCGCCAGCATGCTCAGCAACTGATCGTGCAAAACCTCCACTTCCCGCTGCGGGCTGTGGCAGGCATGCAGGCTGAGGGAGCGGTCGTTCTCATCAAGCGGACGTTTGCTGAAGCTGCTTTCCAGCGTTTCCGCGGTAATACCGATTACCGCATGGTCTTCCAGCTCCAGCATATCGCGCTGAACGGCGTGCAGCATGGTATCGGCCGGGATATCGACAAAGGCGTCGACCTCTTGCGCCCCTTCCATCTGCGACAGCAGATAGAGGTGATCGCGCCCCAGCTTGCCCCAGGAGGCCAACAGCGGGTTGCTGAGCTGCTGCTGGCCTTCGGCGTCAAACAGGCGCGCCGCGTCATCCGGCTCGCGGAACAGTCCCTGCTCACGAGCCTGGTGGTAGTGACGGCGCTTGCGGCTCTGCAAGCGAGCCAGGAAAGCGTAATCCTGAATGTCGCCCCAGTAATAGCGACAGGGGTTGGTGAACATCAGGTGGATATCGATATGCCGCCCCAGCGCCTGCAGCGCCTCCAAATAGACCGGCGGCAACGCCGAGATGCCGCAGATAAACACCCGCGGCGGCAAACCGGGCGGGCACGTTTTTGCCTGCTCCAGCGCGTGGATAAAGCGGCTGTACAGATTGGCACGGTGCCATTCAGGCTGCCCCAGCTCTTGCGTGTACTCCACCAATCGCGCCCAGAGCGGCGCCTGCCATTGCTGAGCTTCCGCCAGACCGTCGATATGCTCACCGCGCTGCCAGCTCTCCAGCCACTGCGGGCGATAAACCAAATACTGGTCGAACAGGTCGGCGACCCGGCCGGCCAACTGGTGGATCTTGCGCTTGTCGCCGTCATCGGTCAGATAGTGCTGCAGTGGCGCAAACGCCGGCTGGGTCAGCATCTCCGGCAACAACCACATCAGCTTCCAGGTCATGGCGTCCTTGCTGAAGGCGCTCTCTTTCGGGATATCCGGCAACACCCGGGTGAACATGTCCCAAATAAAGGTCGCCGGCAGCGGAAACGCAACATTGGCGGCGATGCCGAACTGTTCCGCCAGCTGCATCTGCAGCCATTGCGCCATGCCAGGGCTCTGCACCAGCACCACTTCCGGTTGAAAAGGATCGGCCAACGGATCTCTGGCTATCAGCGCGCTGGTCAGCGTTTTCAACAAATCCAGCTGATTGGAATGATAAACCGTGAACATCAAGGCTCCTTTAAAACAAAAGACATACCGGCTTAAAAGCGGGTGCAATACCAGCGGCTCAGCGTTGCCCACTGCCGCTGCGGCGTTTGGATCCTGATCGTCAATCGGCGGCAATCACTCTCGGCATCGTCAAGCGCCGTCTCGCGTCGCCACCCTTCCGGCAGCGGTTCAGCCTCGAGCCGCCCGGTGGCGGCAAACGCCTCCAGCTGCTGATGCGCCAGCCCCCAGGCTTGCCGGTAGTGCCACTGGCGCTGAAACGACTGCAACAGCACCTGATGATACTGTAACAAGCCCAGCAGCGACACCGAGAACAGCAAGGCCGCCACCAACACTTCCGGCAGGCTGAAGCCGTTGCGGGATAGCCGTCCAGCCCGAGCGTTAGCCGTCACAGTCGGCCAGCCTTTTCTCGGGGCAAAAATCCAGCCGACCGCCCGGCTGTGCTTGCACCTTGCCAGCGGCCTCCGCGCCGTTAAAGGTGCCCCATTGATACAGCCATAGCGGTTCACCGCCGCGCATCTCGCCAAGGCCGCGTACCGTCACAACGCCCGCTCTGGCAGACAGCCGAGCGCAGGCCGTCAGCTCCGCGCGCTGCCTGCATAACCAGGCCGCCGCACTCAGCTCAGCGCGTGGCCAGCGCTGGCTCATGCCCCAACTCAGCGCCGAAGCGGCCTGATTGTAAGCCTGAAGGTAACGCTGCTGATCGGCAGCCAGTAACAGCGCGTTATCCAACTGCCGATGCTGAGCGTTAAGCAACATCAGTCCGAGCGCCAACAACAGCATCACCGCCGCCAGGGTGCTACCGCCTCGCTGGGTGCGCCGGTTCATGGCAGCGCCGCCATTTCGACGCTCCCGCTCAGGCTGCGCCCGATACGCGCATCGCTGGCGGAGCGCCCCGCCAGCGTCAGGCGAGCCAAGGTCGCGCCGTGATTGCCCCGCTCTATCGCCACATGAAACCGCTCAATGCGCACCTCGTCATGGTCGAGTAGCCGCTCCCAGCCACCGCCATCGCATTGGCTCACGCCGCGCTGCCCTTCCAAGCCGCCATTGCGCAGCCGGTAACCGAAATAGCCTGCATCCTCGCCCGAAGTGAGCCATTGCCCGCTGCGAGCAATGTCGTAGGCGACGATAACGCAGCTGCCCGCCGCTTCTCCCGCAGCCTGGCCGATCAGCAGCGGCCGGCCGGCGCACTGCCCGGCGCAAAAACCGGCGCGGCGCAGATCTTTCTCAATGCCGAACGCCAACTGCCGCAGCGTTGACTCCAGCCGAAAGTGCTGGCCGACGGCCACGCTTTGCTGGCGCAACAGCGGGTAAGTTTTCGCCGCGCCGAGCGCGATTACGCTGCCGAAGACCAACGCCAACATCACCTCCGGCAAGGTAAAACCGCGTTCTAAAGTCAACATAGCGCCATGCCCCTGAGCCGCTGCCCTTCGCTGCACAAACGCAGCCGCCCACGGGCGGAGAGCACCAACCGCAGGCTGCCTGCATCGTTGCTGAGAAGGATGTGCCCCGCCTGTGCGGTATTGCGCAAACCGTAAAACCCAATCTCTTTGCCGGTGTAGCCGCTCAGCGCAACGTCGCGATAAGACGGCGAGAAGACAGAGCCTTCGGCGGAAGCGCAATCCGGCGGCGGCACGCCACCGCCCAGACACCAGGGCGTGCCGTTCTTGAACCACAGCAGCGTCGTGCGGTTACGCCAGTTGGCGTCCGCCTGCAAGCGCATCAGAAACGCCAGCAGCTGTTGGGCCGTATGTTCCAGCCGTAGCGCTTGCTGATGATAGCGCCATTGCCCGACGCCCCAGCCGGTCAGCATGGCGGCGATCAATATCGCCGCCAACAGCTCAATCAACGTCATGCCACGCTGGCGATCATCAATGTTCGAGAGAGTATTGTCGTTCATGCCGCCAGTGTAAGGGCCGTAACAACGCGGTAAAGCCACATGCGCAAGCGCTGCGGCAAGCTGCGCAATGTTTCCTCTACGACGGCAGGCGGCGACAAAAAAATGCGGCGCGGTGCGCAATGCGGATAAAAAAAGGGGCGCAATCGCTGCGCCCCTGATGTGATGCGGTTAAGGTCAGATCGCGACCGGCGCCTTGATGGCCGGATGCGGATCGTAACCTTCGATCTCGAAGTCTTCGAAACGGTAATCGAACAGCGAAGCCGGTTTGCGTTTGATCACCAGTTTCGGCAACGGACGCGGTTCACGCGTCAGCTGCAGCTGAGTCTGTTCCATGTGGTTGCTGTACAGGTGGGTATCGCCGCCGGTCCAGACGAAATCGCCCACTTCCAGATCGCACTGCTGCGCCATCATGTGCACCAACAACGCGTAGCTGGCGATGTTGAACGGCAGGCCGAGGAAGACATCGCAGGAGCGCTGGTACAGCTGGCAAGAGAGCTTGCCGTCCGCTACGTAGAACTGGAAGAACGCGTGGCACGGCGCCAACGCCATCTGATCCAGCTCGCCGACGTTCCAGGCGGAAACGATGATGCGGCGCGAATCCGGATCCTGCTTCAGCTGTTGGAGCACGTTGCTCAGCTGATCGATCTGACGGCCGTCCGCTGCGCCCCAGGCACGCCACTGTTTGCCGTACACCGGGCCGAGATCGCCGTTTTCATCGGCCCACTCGTCCCAAATGGTGACCTTGTTGTCACGCAGGTAGGCGATGTTGGTATCGCCGTTCAGGAACCATAACAGCTCATGAATGATCGAACGCAGATGACATTTTTTGGTGGTCACCAACGGGAAACCTTCCTGCAAGTTGAAACGCATCTGGTGGCCGAAAATCGACAACGTGCCAGTGCCGGTACGGTCGGCTTTAGGGGTGCCCTCGGCGAGCACCTTGTTCATCAAATCCAGATACTGTTTCATTTGTCCCTCACGACAGTTGTTGCTGCGGGCGACGACGGTACGCCCAAATCATCATAATAACACCGGCCACCACCATCGGGATGGACAGGATCTGCCCCATGCTGATCACGCCGTCGAACAAGCCAAGCTGGGCATCCGGCTGGCGGAACGCTTCAACGATGATGCGGAATGCGCCATAACCGATCAGGAACAGGCCCGATACGGCGCCCATCGGCCGCGGCTTGCGAATAAACAGGTTCAGAATGATAAACAGCACCACGCCTTCCAGCAGCAGTTCATACAGCTGCGACGGGTGGCGCGGCAGTACGCCGTACTGGTTCAGCAGCGGCAGCAGAGAAGGATCGGCGGCGGCGAGGGCCACGTCTTCGCTGCGCGAGCTTGGGAACAGCATTGCCCAAGGGGTATCGGTGGTCACGCGGCCCCACAGTTCACCGTTGATGAAGTTGCCGAGGCGGCCGGCACCCAGACCGAATGGGATCAGTGGCGCGATAAAATCGGAAACCTGGAAGAAGGTGCGTTTGGTGCGGCGAGCGAACCAGAACATCACCAGAATCACCCCCATCAAGCCGCCGTGGAACGACATGCCGCCATCCCAGACCTTGAACAGATAGAGCGGGTTATCCAGGAACAGCGGCAAGTTGTAGAACAGCACATAGCCTACGCGGCCGCCGACGAATACGCCCAGGAAACCGGCGTAGAGCAGGTTTTCAACTTCGTCTTTGGTCCAGCCGCTGCCCGGCTTGTTGGCGCGGCGCACCGCCAGCCACATGGCAAAAACGAAGCCGACCAGGTACATCAGGCCGTACCAATGCAAAGAAACCGGGCCAATGGAGAAAATGACCGGATCAAATTTAGGAAACGCCAGATAGCTATTGCTCATCTATCACCACAACATGTCTGTTATTTTTCCCCATGCGGGGGCGGCAGGTGCCAAGCGGCGACGGAGATTATCCCGCGCCTTGCAAACGGCAGCGTTAGCCGCTGTGGTGTGCAAGGCGACGAGCATGCGCCGCGCTGAGGTTGCGCATCATAACATAGGCTTAGCGCGGTCCGGTCCGGCAGGGCGGGAAAAGTTCTGTAAAAAAATCACACCGCACGGCGGCTATCGGCCCCCGCGGATCAGCCCGCCCATGCCGCGCCGCTCCATAAACGCCGCCACCAGATGGCGCACTTCGGTGGTCATCTGGGTGTTCAACACCCGCTGCGCCAGCACTTCGGCGTCGGCAAGGTCGATATGCCGCAGCAGGTATTTGATGCGCGCCACGCTGCGGCCGTTCATGCTCAGATTACGATAGCCCATACCCACCAGCAACAGCGCGCCCATGGGATCGCCGGCCAGCTCACCGCAGAGGCTAAGCTGCAACCCGGCTGCTTTCCCCTGCTCGGCAATCAATCTCAGCACCTGCAACATCGCGGGATGCAAACTGTCGTACAACGAGGCGACCCGGGTGTTGTTGCGATCCACCGCCAGCAGGTACTGCGTCAAGTCGTTAGTGCCGACCGAGATGAAATCAACGCGACCGGCCAGATGCGGGATCAGGAAAATCATCGACGGCACTTCCAGCATCACGCCGATTTTCGGTTTCGGGATCGCGTAGCCGAGCACTTCTTCCACCTCGCGCCCGGCGCGGTCAATCAGGCGCTTAGCCTCGTCGACCTCTTCCAGGCTGGTGACCATCGGCAGCAGAATGCCCAGGTTGCCGGTGCCGGCGTTGGCACGCAGCATCGCGCGCACCTGAATCAAAAAGATCTCCGGCTGATCCAGGGTAATACGGATGCCGCGCCAGCCCAGGCAAGGGTTCTCTTCGCTGATCGGCATATAAGGCAGTTGCTTGTCGGCGCCGATGTCCAGGGTGCGCAGCGTGACCGGCTTGCTCGGGTAAAGCTGCAGCATGCCCTGGTACTGCGCGACCTGCTCCTCTTCGGAAGGGAAGCCGCTTTGCAGCATGAACGGGATTTCGGTGCGGTATAGCCCCACGCCATCCACCCGGCCGCCCAACAGCTGTTCATGTTCAGGGCTGAGGCCGGCATTCAGCATCACCTGAATGCGCTCGCCGCTTTTCAACTGCGCCGGCTGCTCGACGTCGTCTTCCGCCAGCTTGCTCAGCTCCAGCTCTTCGCTGATCAGCCGTTGATATTCCTGCACCAGTACCGGCTCAGGATCGACCAGCAGTTCACCGCGATAACCGTCGACGATCAGCAACCGCTGGCTGAGCAGAGAAGGCTGGATGTCGGCGCCCATCACCGTCGGCACCCCCATCGCCCGCACCAGAATCGCCGCATGCGAGTTGGCGGCACCGTCGCGCACCACCACGCCGACCAGGCGATCCTGCGGCACTTCGGCCAGCAATGTCGCGGTCAGTTCATCCGCCACCAGCACAAAACGCGCCGGCCACTGGGTGGCCCCCTGGGTGGTGTCGTCGAGGTGGAACAGCAGGCGCTGGCCCAGCGCGCGCAGGTCGCTGCCGCGCTCGCGCATGTAGGTGTCCTGCAGTTTGGCGAACTGCTCGGCAAAGGTTTCTATTACCTGTTTCACCGCCCACTCCGCCACCGAACCGTTGTCGATTTCGGCGAACAGTTCGCGCTTGAGACGGGCGTCGTTTAACAGGTGAGAATAAAGATCGAAGATCGCCGCGCTCTCTTTTTGCGAACTGGCGGCAAAACGCTTGCTGAAGCGGCGAAACTCCGCGCCGGCCTCTTCCAGCGCCAGCGTCAGGCGCTCGCGCTCGCTGGCGGTGTCCAGCGTCGACGCGCGGTAAACCTGATCGAGCGAAGGCTGGCTGCTGTCCTGCCATCCTTCCGCCACCGCCACGCCGGGCGAAGCCGCCAGCGCGCGCACGCGCGTTTGGCGATACTGGCCGAAAATGGCGTTGAGCTGCGACTGTGACAGGATCCCGGCCATCTGCGTGGCCAGGGTGACCATGAAAGACTCTTCGCTTTCGTCGAACTGGCGCAGTTCGCGCTGCTGCACCACCAGCACGCCCAGCAGCTGGCGCCGATGAATGATCGGCACCCCAAGGAAGGATCGGAAACGATCCTCTTTCACCTGCGGAACGTATTTGAAACTGGGGTGGCTTTGGGCATCGGCCAGGTTGATAGGCTCGGCCCGGCGGCCGACCAACCCGACGACGCCCTCGTCAAACGCCAATGCGATAGTGCGCCCGCGCGGCTTTTTCAGCCCGCGCGTGGCCATCAGGTAGTAACAGCGGCGATCGTTGTCCGCCAGGTAGATGGAACACACTTCGGTGTCCATCGCCAGACAGGTTTCATTGACCAGCAGATCCAGCGCATCCGTCAGACTGGCCGCCGCGGCCACCTTCTCTACAATTTCTCGCAAGCGCGTGAGCATAGTCGGCTTAACTTAACCTCTCTTTCGGCGATAAGCGGGGGCCTGCCGCGGCGCCGCCTGCTCTTGCATCGGCATCACGGTCACGGCGAATTCTTTCATCACCCGGCGGTAGACGTCACGTTTGAACGACACCACCTGGCGCACCGGATACCAGAAGCTCACCCAGCGCCAACCGTCGAACTCCGGCGTGCTGCTGCGCTGCATATTGATATCAGCGTCATTGCACAGTAGCTGCAACAAAAACCATTTTTGCTTTTGGCCGATACAAACCGGCTTTGTGTCCCAACGCACCAAACGTTTCGGCAATTTATAGCGCAACCAGTTGCGGGTCGAAGCCAGGATGCGCACATCCTTTTTACTCAGCCCCACTTCTTCGAACAGCTCACGGTACATCGCCTGCTCCGCAGTTTCGCCAGGGTTAATCCCACCTTGGGGAAACTGCCAGGAGTGCTGACCGTAACGGCGGGCCCATAAGACCTGCCCCTGACGATTACAGATTACGATACCAACATTCGGGCGGTAGCCATCATCATCGATCACCGGACTACCTCGATAAGCTTAAATTCGCATAGATGTCCTGATTGTTTCACACAAGCTACAGGCGGTAAACCACTGCTTTACGGCGCTGCGGACCGGATAACATTAGGATAACTCACAGATATAGGCAAAGTTATAAACATACCCCAGCCTTTCGGGCCGGTTTTATTCACTTTTTCTGTGGATAGGTGTGTGCAGAACTCGAGGGATAAGCCGGTACAACTCTTAAACCCCAAAATCCCCCACCGCCCCCAAAAACACATATTTATTTTAAAAACATATGTTTAATTAATGCCGCATCATTATATACAGGGTAAAAATGTGATCTATGCACGGTAAGGATCTTACCCTGGCGAAAGATCCACCAACGCCGTTTTTATCCACAGATTATCCGAGCAAGTTACGCACAAAACGGACAAATTCGTAAAAAACCGCCCGAGTCAAGGCTGTAAATTGAACCAGTGATCGGTAAAAATTTGGGTTATCCCATAAATCTGTGGATAAATAGGTGTAAGATCCTGTTTATTGTCGGTGGCTTCAGGTGAACAAGCCCCGCCAGTGCATTGCCTCCCCCGCAAGGAAATTAAAAAAGTCATGTAAAATCATGCTACTATTATTCTTTTCCCCAGGCGATGACGGTTATCGTTCGTCGTGCATAATTGCAGTACGTTTTTCAACCAAATTCGACAGGCTTGATTTATGGCGTTTTTATCCCCTTTGCCGCCCCCGCCGGAAAATGAACGGCAGCTGTTCGAGCGTGCTCAGGCGCTGGCCGGCGCCAGCTTTGGCGAGCTGGCCGACCGCGCACAGCTGCCGATCCCCAAGGATCTGAAGCGCGATAAGGGCTGGGTGGGCATGCTGCTGGAGCTGTACCTCGGCGCCATGGCCGGCAGCAAACCGGAGCAGGACTTTCCCGAACTGGGCATCGAGCTGAAAACCATTCCTGTCGACGCCGCCGGCAAACCGCTGGAAACCACTTTTGTCTGCGTCGCCCCGCTCACCGGCAACAGCGGCGTCACCTGGGCCAGCAGCCACGTTCGCCACAAGTTGGCGCGCGTCTTGTGGATACCGGTAGAAGGCGAACGGCAGATCCCGCTGGCCGAACGCCGCGTCGGCTCGCCGCTGCTGTGGAGCCCGAGCGCCGCAGAAGAAGAGAGTCTGCGCCGCGATTGGGAAGAGTTGATGGATCTGATCGTACTCGGCCACGTAGAGCGCATCACCGCGCGCCACGGCGAAGTGTTGCAGCTGCGCCCCAAAGCCGCCAACAGCAAGGCGCTCACCGAAGCCATCGGCGAACAGGGGCAACCTATCATGACGCTGCCGCGCGGTTTCTATCTGAAAAAGAGTTTTACCGGCGCGCTGCTGGCAAGACATTTCTCAATCTAAGCGATTTCGTTTAACTCTGGTTTAGCTAACCCTGTCAGCGCCACGATAAACGCGTATAATTCACGCTTTGCATTTATTAAGTATTAAG
Organism: Serratia sp. CY84636; assembly: GCF_052166245.1. NCBI lineage: Bacteria > Pseudomonadati > Pseudomonadota > Gammaproteobacteria > Enterobacterales > Yersiniaceae > Serratia > Serratia sp. CY84636. Next base: position 152,314 of record NZ_JBJNOX010000009.1, on the reverse strand, counting down.
GTGTGCCGGGCAATGTTCGAATGGATTATGGATCCCAATGCCTGGTTAGCGTTAGGTACGCTAACCATTCTTGAGATCGTACTGGGTATTGATAACATCATTTTTCTGTCGCTGGTGGTGGCCAAGCTGCCCAAAGCGCAACAGAACAAAGCTCGCCGGCTCGGTCTGGCCGCCGCCATGATTATGCGCCTGGCGCTGTTGGCCTCCATCGCCTGGGTGATCCGCTTGACGCACCCGCTGTTTACCGTGTGGGATCACGCCATTTCCGCCCGCGATCTGATCCTGCTGTTGGGGGGGCTGTTCCTGATCTGGAAAGCCAGCAAAGAGATCCACGAAACCATCGAAGGCACGGAAGAAGAGCACCACACCAAGGTGCACAGCTTCTTCGGCGCGATCGTGCAGATCATGCTGCTCGATATTATCTTCAGTCTGGACTCGGTGATTACCGCCGTGGGCCTTTCCGACCATCTGTTCATCATGATGGCGGCAGTAGTGATCGCCGTCGGTGTGATGATGTTCGCCGCCCGGCCGATCGGTGAGTTCGTCAATCGCCATCCGTCGGTGAAAATGCTGGCGCTGGCGTTCCTGATCCTGGTGGGCTTCACGCTGATGCTGGAAAGTTTCCAGGTGCACGTGCCGAAAGGCTACATCTACTTCGCCATGTTCTTCTCGATGTCGGTAGAAGCGCTCAATCTGATGCGCAGCAAGAAAAACCGCTCGCCGGAATAGCCCTACCCGGAAGCCGCCATCGGCGGCTTCCATCGCTTCGTTGACCTCTCATTTCACTTTTTCTTATCAGATAAAGACTTATCTGAGACGCCCTTCGCCGAGAGTTTGCTAATCTTGAAATAACAACCTTTTCTGGATAATCGAGGATCCGCAGGATGAAAAAGTGGGTAATGGCAGTGTCTGCGCTGGTGATGGTGGCCGGCCTGGCGGGATGTTCCAGCGACTACGTGATGGCGACCAAAGACGGCAACATGATCCTGACGCAAGGCAAGCCAGAGATCGACAAAGATACTGGCCTCATCAGCTATAAAGACGAGAAAGGCAACCACCGCCAGATCAACGGCGATCAGGTTTCCCAGGTTATCGAACGCTAATCACCGCCCGCCGGCTATCGCCCGCGCGTGCGCGGTAGCCCTCATTCGTGTCCGCACGGAATCCGCTTCCCCCATCTTCACCGCTTGGTTATAGTCAGGAAAGGCGACATCGCCGCCCGACGGACTTTGCGCCGTCTTCTGACATTGGGCTCCTGTTTCACCGGGCCGCGCGGCCCGTCAGCGCTAACAAGAAAGGAAGGCCGTTAATGCAATACCACCGTATTCCCCACAGTTCTTTAGAAGTGAGCGTGCTGGGACTGGGCACCATGACCTTTGGCGAACAGAACACCGAAGCCGACGCCCATGCGCAACTGGACTATGCATTGGCCGCAGGCGTGAACCTGATAGATACCGCCGAACTGTATCCGGTGCCGCCCCGCCCGGAAACCCAGGGCCTGACCGAGAGCTATATCGGCAGCTGGATCAAGGCACGCGGCAATCGCGAAAAAATCGTCCTGGCCAGCAAAGTCTCGGGCCCGGTGCGCGGCACCGACAGCAGCATCCGCCCGCAGCAGGCGCTCGATCGCAAGAACATCCGCGCCGCTCTCGACGCCAGCCTCAAGCGGCTGAACACCGATTATCTCGATCTTTACCAATTGCACTGGCCGCAGCGCGCCACCAACTGCTTTGGCAAACTCAACTATCAATACACCGATGACAAAGCTACGGTTACGCTGCTTGAAACGCTGGAGGCGCTGACCGAGCAGGTGCGCGCCGGCAAGATTCGCTATATCGGGGTTTCCAATGAAACGCCCTGGGGCGTGATGCGCTACCTGCAGCTGGCGGAGAAACACGAGCTGCCGCGCATCGTGTCGATTCAAAACCCGTACAGCCTGCTGAACCGCAGCTTTGAGATTGGCCTGGCCGAGATCAGCCAGCACGAAGGGGTGGAACTGCTGGCCTATTCCAGCCTGGCGTTCGGTACTCTGAGCGGCAAATACCTCAACGGCGCTAAACCGGCCGGTGCGCGCAATACGCTGTTCACCCGCTTCAACCGTTATTCAGGGCAGCAAACCCAGCTGGCGATCGCCGAGTACGTGGCGCTGGCCAAAAAACACGGGCTGGATCCTTCGCAGATGGCGTTGGCCTTCGTGCGTCAGCAGCCGTTCGTCGCCAGCACCCTGCTGGGCGCCACCACGGTGGAGCAGTTGAAAATCAACATCGACAGCCTCGATGTGGTATTGGATGAGGACGTGCTGCAGGCGCTGGAAGAGATCCATACCCGGTTTACCATTCCGGCACCTTAATACAGCCGGGGCGCAGCCTGGCTGCGCCCCGTTTTTTACCGCCGCTGCGACCACCACAGCACGCTAATCGCCAGCGCAAACACCACGCCAAACCCTACGCCGACGCCCACCACCGGCACGCCCAGCTTCACCACCAGCGAATACAGCGCCAGCATCAGCAACATGGCGGCGTTTTCACCCAGGTTTTGCACCGCGATCGCATTGCCGGCGCCGACCGAATGCTTGCCCCGCTCCTGCAGCAACGCATTGAGCGGCACCACGAAGAAGCCCCCCAGCATGCCGATGATCGCCAGCAAGACATAGGCATTGAGCATGGTGGTTTGCAGCGCGAACACCGCGACCGCGACGCCGATCAGGATCCCGGCCGGCATGCAGCGTTTTACCGTCTTCAGCGTGACGAAGCGCGCGGCAGCGCCGGCCCCCACCACGATACCGACGGCCACCATGGCGTTCAGCAGCGTCGGCGTGGCGTTATCGGCGATGCCGAGCGCCACCGGCACCCACAGCACCAGCAGAAAACGCAGCGTCACGCCAGCCCCCCAGAACAGGCTGGTGCCGATCAAGGAGAAACGCGTCTGCCCATCGCGCCATAACGTGACGCAGGCGGTAAAGAAGCTGTTCGTCATGGCCCGCGGGCGCCAGGAGGCCCCCGGGCGCGCCGCCGCCAGACGCGGAATATACAGGTTGGCGACCACCGCTCCCGCGTAAACCAAGGCGCAGGCCGCCAGCGCCGCGACCACATGCCAGTCCGCCAGAATACCGCCGGCCACCGACCCGGTCAGAATGGCGGCGATGGTCGAGGCCTCCATCAGGCCGTTAGCCTTGACCAGCTTCTCGCCGCTGGTGATCTCGCCCAGAATGCCGTATTTGGCCGGCGAATACGCGGCGGCCCCCACGCCGACCAGGCTGTAACCGAGAAACGGGTTGAACCCAAAGCAGATCACCAACGCCCCTGCCAGCTTCAGGGCGTTGGCGAACATCATCACCCGTCCTTTGGCGAAGCTGTCGGCCACCTGGCCGACAAACGGTGCCAGGATGATGTAGGTGGCAACAAAGGCCATCTGCAGGATCGGCTGGCTCCAGTCCGGATACAGCTGCTGCTTGATCAACGCAAGCGTGGCGAACAGCAGCGCATTGTCGCCGAACGCCGAGAGGAACTGCGCGCTGATGACGGCGATCATGCCGCGTGACAACAAAGGGGATTCGGTCGAAGGATTCATCAGGCACTCTCCGGCTGTTCGGCCATATGACGCAGGGTGACAAAATCGGGTTTGCCGCTGCCGAGCACCGGCAGCGTTTTCAACAGGCGAATATCACGCGGCACCGCCAGCTCCGGGCTGCCCAGCTCGCGCGCCACCCGCAGCAATGCCTCGCGGGTGATGGCGGGATCGGTGGTGAACAGCACCAGCGCCTCGCCTTTGCTGCTATCGCTTTTGGCGGTGGCGGCATGCAGTTTTTCCGGCGACAGCCGCTGCGCCAGCAATTCGACGCTCTCGAGCGACACCATCTCCCCCGCCAGCTTGGCGAAGCGCTTCACGCGGCCGCGAATGGTGCAGTAACCCTGCTCATCCAGGCTGACGATATCGCCGGTGTCGTACCAGCCCGGCTGCAGCACGCCGTTCTCATCTTCCGCCGCCGGCGGCTCCAGCTCGCCGGGGCGCTCAACCCGCAGATAGCCTTTCATGATATTCGGCCCCTTCAGCTGCAGGCGGCCGCCGTTATCGATGCCCGGCACCGCGATCAGGCGCGCCTCCATCTGCGGCATGATGCGGCCAACGGTGCCCACTTTCGTCGCCAGCGGCACGTTAATGGAGACCACCGGCGCGCACTCGGTCACGCCATAGCCTTCCAGGATGCGGATGCCGTATTTGTCCTGGTAGATCTGTTTGGTGCTGTCCACCAGTTTTTCCGCGCCGGCCACCACGTAGCGCAGGCGGGCGAAATCATACGGATGCGCGAAGCGCGCATAGTTGTTGAGGAAGGTCGCCGTGCCGAACAGCACCGTGCAGTTGCGGTCATACACCAGCTCCGGCACCACGCGATAATGAAGTGGGCTGGGGTAGAGAAAAATGCGGCTGCCGGTGATCAGCGGCGTGAGCAGCCCCACCGTCAGACCGAACGAGTGGAACAGCGGCAGCGACGACATGAAGCGGTCGCGCGGCGTGAAGTCGGCGATGGTGCGAATTTGTTCTACGTTGGCCAGCAGGCTGGCGTGCGAATGCACCACGCCCTTGGGGTGGCCTTCGGAACCGGAAGTGAACAGGATCAGCGCCGCGTCTTCCGGGCGTTGCGGCAACGCCGCGCGCTGCGGCTGCAGCAAATGCCGCAAAATCCACAGCTTGTCCGCCAGCGTGACCGTATCTTTCAAATCTTCCAGATACACCCAGTTGGCCTGCGGCACCTGTTCCGGCAGGTGAGTCAGCTTGCCCTTTTCCAGAAACTGGCGCGAGGTGACGATGGTCTTGATGCCGGCGGCAGTCATCGCGCTGTTCAGGCCGTTGGCGCCGGCGGTGTAGTTGAGCATCGCCGGGATGCGGTTACGCAGCGAAGCGCCGAAGATCGCCGCCGCGGTGATGATGGCGTTCGGCAACAGCAGGCCGACGTGTTCCCCTTCGGCGGTAAAGCGCTGCAGAATACGGCTGACGCCCAGCGATTTCTTGATCAGCGTCTGGTAACTGTCTTCTTTGAAAGCGATGTCTTCGATACAGGGCTTGCGGCGCCCGTAGCGGTGCTGCGCCGCCAGCAAGGCATGGAACAGCGTCTGCGGTTCACGCGTATCCATCCGCGCCCGCATCATGATCTGCATCAGCCGATCGCCCGCCAGCGCCCGGCGTTCACGCGCGCGCGGCGCTTCCGGCATCGGCAGCGTGGTCGGCGGCAAGATGCGGATGCTGATTCGCGGGAACCAGCGGATCTTGAATACCCCGGCCATGCGGCCGAACGGGCTGAATTCAGGGCCGTCGATCCGCACCGGCACCACGGTGGCACCCGATTTGGCGGCGATAAACGCCGCGCCGTCGTAGATTTTCATCAGCGCGCCGGTCACGGTGATGCGCCCTTCAGGAAACACCACGATCGGCCGCCCCTGCTCGACCATCCGCACCAGCTGTTTGATGGCCATCGGCTTGGTGGGATCGAGCGAGACGAAATCGATGTAGGGCCGCAGCCAGCGCATAAACCAGCTCTCGCCGATGCTGGCGTAAACCGCAAACACCGGTTTAATCGGCAGAAACAGCGCCAGCAGCACGCCGTCGAGGAAAGAGACGTGGTTCGGCGTAATCAGCAGTTTTTGCCGCTCGAAGTGCTGGACATCCCCTTCGACCCGAACCCGAAACAGCAGGCGAAACAGCGCGCGCAGCAGTGAAAAGATCATGCCCTTCTCCCTTGGCCATGGAGGCGTAAATCGTTGTAGGGAAAAGAATACTATATGGCAGGCAAAAAAAAACCTACGCATCCGCGTAGGTTGGTGCAATTGAAAATGGCTTCAACATACAGAGTATGCTGATTTCTCACCAATCAATACCTCTGGGATCACCTACTCTAGAGAGATGGCGTGCAGGAAACTACCGGCGAATCGCAAGAGTTCTGCTCCAAATGCAACCAGCTGTAAATTTCCCGCGATCTGCTGTAATAACTCAATGAAACTTAAACCTTCCCGCAGCGGCGAAAAAATAAATATAACAACGACGGCGAGCCGGTTATCCCGACGTGAAATCGTCATTCATCGCGCGCTGACCTCCACCAGGCAGCTCATGGCGTTCGGCCCCTGCGTCAACGATGAGGTGCCGATATCCAGCGTCAGCACGTTCGGGTTGCCCGCCTGTTCGACCGGCCGGCGCTGCGCGTCGTAACCCGGCTCGAACCAGGCGCCGGTCGCCATCAACACCACGCCGCGCGTCACGCCGTCGGTGAGGGTCGCCCCCGCCAGGCAGCTGCCGCGCGCATTGCTGACCAGCACTTCGCTACCCTCTGCCACGCCGCGCTGCGCCGCGTCTTCGGGATGCATATACAGGGTTTCGCGCCCGGCGGTCTTATTGCCCTGCGCCAGCGGCGCCGGATCCATCTGGCTGTGCAGACGATCGCTCGGTTGGATGGAGATCAGATGCAGCGGCCAGGTTTTGGCCTGCGGCGCGCCCAGCCACTCCACCGGCGGCCGCCACTGCGGATGCGGCGCGAAATCCTCGTAGCGGTAACCGGCGATCCGCTCGCTGAACAGTTCGATCTTGCCGCTGGGCGTCTGCAGCGGACTAGCCTGCGGATCGGCGCGGAACGCGTCAAAAAAGACGAACTCCTTGGCCGGCGCGGGCAGCTCGACATAGCCCCGGCGCCAAAAATCCTCAAACTCGGGCCAGGCGACGCCGGCACGCCGCTGCGCCGCGCCGCATTGCCGATAGATCTCTTCGATCCAGGCCCGCTCGTCGCGGTTTTCGGTAAAGCGTTCGCGATAGCCCAGGCGCTCCGCCAGATCGGCGAAGATGTCAAAATCGTTGCGCGCCTGATGCTGCGGCGCAATCGCCTGATGCATCGCCAGCACGTAGCGATCGCGCGAGGAGCCGCCGATGTCGTTGCGCTCCAGCGAGCTGGTGACCGGCAACACGATATCCGCCATTTTGGCCGCCGCCGTCCACCAGATATCTTGTACGATCACCGTATCCGGCTTCTGCCAGCCTTCCACCAGCCGGTTCAGCTGCTGATGATGATGGAACGGGTTGCCGCCGGCCCAGTGCACCAGGTGGATATCCGGGTAATGCCGCGTCTCGCCGCAAAATTGATAGGCTTCGCCGGGGTGCAGCAGCATGTCGCAGATGCGCGCCACCGGGATCGCCAGCCCGGCCGGGTTATCCCCTACCGGCATGGTCGGCGCGGGGGTGTCCACGCGCGGGTTGCCGACGCCGTTCATCGAGCCATGGCCGAAGGAAAAGCCGCCGCCCGGCAGCCCCACCTGGCCCAGCATCGCCGACAGCGCGATCATCATCCAATACGGTTGCTCGCCGCGGTGCGCGCGCTGCACGGAGTAGGAACAGGTGATAAAACTGCGCACGCCGATCAGCTGCCGCGCCAGCCGCGCGATGCGCGCCGCCGGAATGCCGGTAATGGCGCTGGCCCAGGCCGGCGTTTTCGTCACGCCGTCGCTCACGCCGTTCAGGTAATCCGCCAGCTGTTGATAGCCTACGCAGTGGCTGTGCAGGAAGGCTTCGTCCTGCGCGCCCATCTGCTGGATTTCGTAAGCCAGCGCCAGCATCAGCGCCACGTCGGTATTCGGCCGGATCGGGATCCACTCCGCGTTGACGAACCCGGGGCAGTCGTCGCGCATCGGGCTGATGTTGACAACCGGCGTGCCCTTCTGCGCCAGCTTTTGCAGCCAGGGCTTGAGCGCATGCTCCGCCGCGCCGCCGGAAGAGACCTGGGCGTTTTTCAGCGCCAGCCCGCCAAACGCCACAAACAGCTCGCAATGCTCCACCACGCTCGGCCAGCTGGTGACGCGCCCGGTCAACGGCGAGAAAGTGCCGATCACATACGGCAGGAAAAACTGCGCCGCGCCCCAGCTGTAGTTGCCCTGCTGATCGACCCCGCCGCCGCCGCTGAAATAGAACCGCCGTACCAGCGAACGCGCATGATGCAAACGCCCGGCCGACGACCAGCCATAAGAGCCGGTAAACAGCCCGGAGGCACCGTAGCGATCGCGCACCCGGCGGTTCTCCTGCGCCACCAAATCGAGCGCCAGCTCCCAGTCCACCTCGACGAAGTCTTCCCTGCCGCGCAGTGTGCGGTCGCTGCCCTCGCGCTTTTGCAGCCACGAGCGGCGCACCGCCGGCTTGCGGATACGTTTATCGGAGTAAACCATCGGGACGATGGAATCGAGCAGCGGCGAAGGATCGGGATCGTCGGCGAAGGGTTCACAGCGGATAAGCCGGCCGTCTTCAACCACGGCGGTATAAGCGCCCCAATGGGCGAGCTGCGGATAGCGTTTAATGGACATGGCGTTCTCGGCGCAAATCGGAATGCACAGACGTTACCTCAGCCCGCCGCCAGAGCCAACGTACAAATTGCGCTATCGTTCGGCGGCCGATGGTTATGCGTACAGACGCGAAGAGATTCTGCAACGGCCGCCACAAGTTGCGCACGAGACCGCTTGCAGCCCCGGTTTTTTTCCGCAAAACTGAGGGATGTAAGCGATTACCCAGGATGTGTTGACTGATATGGCTACGATAAAGGATGTTGCCAGGCTGGCGGGTGTTTCCGTGGCCACGGTGTCCCGCGTGATAAATAATTCCCCCAAGGCCAGCGAAGGGTCGCGCACCGCGGTGCTGGCCGCCATGGAACAGCTGCAGTATCACCCTAACGCCAACGCTCGAGCGCTGGCGCAGCAATCCACCGAGACGCTGGGCCTGATCGTCTCCGACGTTTCCGATCCCTTCTTCGGCGCGATGGTCAAAGCGGTCGAGCAGGTGGCCTACGCCACCCACAATTTTCTGCTGATTGGCAACGGTTACCACGACGCCGAAAAAGAGCGTCAGGCGATTGAACAGCTGGTGCGGCACCGCTGCGAAGCGCTGGTGGTGCACGCCAAGAGACTGAGCGATCGGGAACTTTGCGGCTGGATGCAACAGATCCCGGGCATGGTGCTGATCAACCGCACGCTGCCGGGTTTTGAAACGCGCTGCGTGGCGCTCGACGATCGCTACGGCGCCTGGCTGGCGACCCGGCATCTGATCCAGCAAGGGCATCAGCGCATCGCCATCATCTGCTCCACCCACCAGATTTCCGACGCCACCGATCGCCTGCAGGGCTATCTCGACGCGCTGCAGGAGCACGGCATTGCGGTGGATGAAAAGCTGATCGCCTACGGCGAGCCGGACGAGATCGGCGGCGAACAGGCGATGACTGAATTGCTCGGCCGCGGCCGTTCGTTCTCCGCCGTTACCTGCTACAACGATCCGATGGCCGCCGGCGCGCTGTCGGTGCTGAGCGACAACAGCGTCGACGTACCGGGGGAAATTTCGCTGATCGGTTTCGACGACGTGCTGATTTCGCGCTACCTGCGGCCGCGCCTGACCACCATTCGCTACCCGATCGTAGCGATGGCCACCCAGGCGGCGGAACTGGCCCTGGCCTTGGCCAATCGCCAACCGCTGCCGGAAATCACCAACATGTTCAGCCCGACGCTGGTGCGCCGCCACTCGGTCGCCACCCTCAACAACGCGCACGAACAGCCGTAATTCGCGCCGCCGCATGACGCTGTAAAGCGGGCGCAGCACGCCCGCCCGCTTATTAGATAAGCTCCAGCGCGATCAGTTCTTCGATGGTTTGCCGGCGGCGGATCAGGCGCGGCTCGCCGTTTTCGAACAGCACTTCAGGCAACAGCGGACGGCTGTTGTAGTTGGAGGACATCGATGCGCCGTAGGCGCCAGTGTCGTGGAACACCAGATAATCGCCGATCTGGACCGGCGGCAGTTCACGGGTTTCCACGCCGCCGCCCGCCTGCTGGGTGAACACGTCGCCGGATTCGCACAGCGGCCCGGCGATCACCGTTTCGCGCAGCGGTTGCCCCGAGGTATCGCGCCCATCGGCCGGCAACAGCGAAATATGGTGATAGCTGCCGTACATTGCCGGGCGCATCAGATCGTTAAAACCGGCGTCCACCAGCACGAAGTGGCGGCTGCCCATGTCTTTTACCGCCCGCACTTCGGCCACCAAGACGCCCGCTTCCGCCATCAGGAAACGCCCCGGTTCGATCTCCAGCTGCACCGGATGCCCCAGATGCGCGGCGATGCGTTCACGCGCCCGGTTCCACAACCCGAAATAGTGTTCGGTATCGATCGCCTCTTCGCCGTACTGGTACGGGATAGACAGGCCGCCGCCGGCGGAAATGGCGCTGATGTCATGACCGAGATCGATCACCTGCTGCACCATCGCATCACAGACCCGTTCCAGATGCTGGTAATCGACGCCGGAACCGATGTGCATGTGCACGCCGATCAGCTTCAGGCCGTAGCGGCGGATCTTCTCCACCGCCTGCGGCAGGTCGGCATACCAGATACCGTGCTTGCTGTTCTCGCCGCCGGTGTTGGTTTTCTGGCTATGGCCGTGGCCAAATCCCGGGTTAATGCGCAGCCACACCGGGTGCCCTGCGGAAACCTGGCCGAGCTGATCCAGCATGTCGATGGAACCGGCGTTGACCGGGATCTTCAATTCGCTGACGCGCGCCAGCGTGGCGTGATCCAACACGTCCGCAGTAAACACGATCTCGCTCGGTTCGCCGCCCGGCTGAAAACCGGCCCGCAGCGCCCGCTCGATCTCGCCCAGCGACACCGAATCCACCTTCACGCCCTGCTCGCGCATCAAGCGCAAAATATGAATGTTCGAACAGGCCTTCTGCGCGAAACGGACGGTATCGAAATGGCGCAGCTGAGCGATGCGCTGGCTGATGATGTCCGCATCATAGGCCCAGACCGGGCAGCCGAAACGTTGCGGCAAGGCCAACAGGTTAGCGGCGTTCAACGCGGTGGAGGTGTCGTGCAACGGGCGTGGCATGGTGATATTCCCAATTCGAAAATGACGGCAGATAACGCCATAGTGCCGCACGCTGAATCGGGTGGAAAATATCTATTTAGCCGTAGTCTATTCATTTATGATATGGCTTTCCCCTTAACCGAGCGTCCTCGCCATGCACAGCATCTCTTTACGGCAGATCGAAATCTTTCGGGCGGTGATGACCACCGGTAACCTGACCGAGGCGGCGGCCCTGCTGCAAACTTCGCAACCGACCGTCAGCCGCGAGCTGGCGCGCTTTGAAAAGCTGATCCGGCTGCAGCTGTTCGACCGGGTGCGCGGTCGCTTGTCCCCCACGGTGCAGGGCCTACGGTTGTTCGAAGAGGTGCAGCGCTCCTATTACGGTCTCGATCGCATCGTCAACGCCGCCGCCGGCATTCGCCAGTTTCAGCAGGCACAGCTGTCGATCGTGTGCCTGCCGGTATTTTCTCAATCGCTGCTGCCGGCGGTGTGTCGGCCCTTTATCGAACGTTACCCGGAAGTCAGCTTCAGCGTCATCCCGCAAGAGTCGCCGCTGCTGGAAGAGTGGCTGTCTGCCCAGCGTCACGATCTCGGGCTGACGGAAACCACCCTGACGCCGGCGGGCACCGAGCGGGTGACGTTGATGACGTTGAACGAAGTCTGCGTGCTGCCGACGGGCCACCCGTTGCTGGTGAAAGATCGGCTGACGCCGCAGGACTTCGCCGGGCAGAACTTTATCAGCCTGTCGAGCACCGACAGCTATCGCCATCTGCTGGATGCATTGTTCGGCGAACAGCGCGTCGAGCGCCGCATGGTGATGGAAACGCACAGCGCGGCGTCGGTGTGCGCCATGGTGAGGGCCGGCGTGGGGGTGTCGATCGTCAACCCGCTGACGGCGCTCGACTATGCCGGTAACGGTGTGCACGTGCGGCCGTTCAGCATCGACGTGCCGTTCACCGTCAGCCTGATCCGGCCGCTGCACCGCCCTTCATCGGCGCTGGTCACCGCCTTTATCGACCACCTTCATCAGCAGGCCGCCGCCTTTGCCGCCCGGCTGGCCGCCGCCGTCAGGCGCTGAAAGCGGCGTGGGAATATTGCCGAAGCATCAGCGCAGCGTCGCCTGCCACTGCGGATCGGTGGCGAACCACTCCACCAGAAAGTCCAGCATGGTGCGCAAGGTGGCGGGCATCTGGCGGCGTGAGGTATAGATGCCGTAGATGCCCATCGACTGCGGCCGGTAATCCGGCAACAGTTCGACCAGTTCGCCGCTGGCCAGCAGCGGCGCCGCCGAATAATAGGGCTGCATGGAAATGCCTGCCCCCTGCACCGTGCCGGCCATCAGCACCACCGACTCGTTGGCGCTCAGGTTGCCGCTGACCGCCACCGCCGATTTCACGCCCTGAGCATCGAAGTGCCACAGGCTTTTGCCGAAATAGGAGTAGGTCAGGCAGTTGTGCAACGCCAGATCCTGCGGTTGACGCGGGGTGCCGTGCGCCGCCAGATACGCTGGCGCAGCGCACACCACCGATGCGCAGGTGGACAGCGGGCGGGCGATCAGGTTGGGATCCAGCTCGTTGGTGATGCGCAGCGCCAGATCGATGCGCTCTTCCACCAGGTTCACCGCCCGGTTGTTCATCTGCAGATCGACCGCCACCTGCGGGTGACGCTTCAGATACTGAGCGACGGCCCCCACCAGCGCCGTTTGCCCGAGCGACTGCGAACAGGTGATGCGCAGCAGGCCGCGCAGCTCATCGCTCTGCCCTTCCTCCACCAGGTCGATCTCCCCCGCCAGCGCCAGCATTTGCCGGCAGCGTTCCAGAGTACGCTCCCCGGCGTCGGTCAGACTAAGCTTACGGGTAGTGCGGTGCAGTAAACGCGCTCCGGCCCATTGCTCCATCTGCGCCAGGTAGCGCGTCACCATCGCGCGCGACATCTCCAGCGTTTCCGCGGCAGCGATCATGCTGCCGCGATCGACGATGGTGACAAAAACCTCAGCGGCGGTAATGCGATCCATAATTAGTCCGATTTATGCAACGAATAATTGCTTATTATCTGGTTTTTCTATCGCTTTATGCAACCTAACATCATTACAACATTAACCGATACCCAAGGACCTCTGCCCATGTTTAAGAAATCACTGTTAACTCTGGCCTTCACCGGCGTCGCCACCCTCAGCACCTACGCCACCGCGGCCGATACCCTGACCATGGAAGTGTATAACCCGGGCGAGAAAAGCGTGTTCCCGGTGTCTTCCGAAATCATCAGCGGCAAACACGAAGTGGCGCTGATCGACGCTCAGTTCCAGCGTAACGATGCCGAAGCGCTGGTGAAAAAGATCAAGGCGACCGGCAAGAAACTGACCACCGTTTATATCAGCCACTCAGACCCGGATTTCTATTTCGGTCTGGACGTGATTAAAGCGGCCTTCCCGGAGGCGAAAATCATCGCTTCGCCAGGCACCATCAAGGACATCAACGCCACCAAAGACGGTAAAGTCGCCTATTGGGGCCCGATCCTGAAAGACAACGCGCCGAAAACCGTGATCGTGCCGCAGCCGCTGCAGGGCGACAGCTTCACCATCGACGGCCAGAAAGTGGAAGTGAAAGGCCTGAACGGCCCGACCCCCGATCGCACCTTCGTGTGGATCCCGGCGCTGAAGGCGGTCGTAGGCGGTGTCGCGGTCGCCGGTGACAACATCCACCCGTGGATCGCCGACAACCAGAGCGTGGAATCGCGCCAGCACTGGCAGCAGACGCTGAAAAACATCGAAGCGCTGAAGCCGCAGGTCGTCGTGCCGGGCCACTTCCTGCCGGGTGCAGCACAAACCCTGGCATCGGTGCACTTTACCCAGAAATACCTGACCACGCTGGAAGCCGAACTGCCGAAAGCCAAGGATTCCGCCGCGCTGATTGAAGCGATGAAAAAGCACTACCCGACGCTGAAAGACGAGTCGAGCCTGGAACTGAGCGCGAAAGTGCTGAAAGGCGAGATGAAGTGGCCGCAATAAGCGCCCGTGCGTGATTGAACCAGCCCTGGCGCCGCGGTGAGCTGCCGCGCGCCAGACGAGGAGTAAAGATGACCGAAACCACTCTGCATTACATTTTCGATCCGCTGTGCGGCTGGTGCTACGGCGCCGCGCCGCTGGTGAAAGCGGCTCAGAGCCTCCCCGGGCTGAAGGTCGTGCCGCACGCCGGCGGCATGATGACCGGCAACAACCGCCGCCAAATTACCGACGAATGGCGCAACTACGTCATTCCGCACGACAAACGCATCGCCGAGATGACGGGCCAGCCTTTTGGCGAAGCCTATTTCAACGGCCTGCTGCGCGACACCACGGCGGTGATGGATTCCGAGCCGCCGATCACCGCTATCCTGGCGGCGGAAAAGCTGGCGGGACGCGGGCTGGACATGCTGCACCGCATTCAGCAGGCACACTATCAGGAAGGCCGGCGCATCGCCGACACGCCGGTGCTGGAAGCGTTGGCGAAAGAGCTGGGGTTGCCTTCGGCGGCGTTTATCGCCGAAATGCGTTTCAGCAGCGGCGCGCCGACCGCGCAACACATCGCGGAAAGCCGGGCGCTGCTGGCCAAAGTGCAAGGCCAGGGCTTCCCGACCTTTGCGCTACAGGACAGCGAAGGCCGCCTGCATCTGCTGCCGGCCGGCAACTATCTGGGTAATGTAGAAGCCTGGAAAAACCTGCTGGGCGCCGCCGCGCTGGCGTAACCAACCTTTCTCGCCCCGACTGCCGGGGCGGGTCATTCGACCCGCACGAACCGCCCTTCAGCCCGCACGTTGTGACCGAACCCGCAATCCCCGCGCGTGTGCATCTCCAACGTTTGCTCACCAAACGCCAAAGTGACGTCGCAGACCTGCGCGCTTTCCGAGTCATGCTGATGATAAACAGCTTTGCCGTGCTCGATCGGCAGCTCGGCGGTGAAGTCGCCCATGTTCGGGCCGTAATACAGCCCCATCTGCGGCATGGCGTAGCCGGAGAAATCGATCAGCCAGCGCTCGCCCTGCGGCTTCACCACCACTTCGCTCCACACGCCGCGCCCGGCGTATTGCCAATACACGCCGCCCGGCCCCTGCGGCTGCGGCCGCTGCGCCAGCCGTTGGCGCAACAGGCTCATGTTGTGCTGCGATTTGTCATCGTGCGGCGCCAGCGCCAGATAGGCCTGCGCCTTGAGCAATTCGCCGGCGTGCATCAGCGACAGCGCCACGTTGTTGTAAGCCGTGGCGACGGCCTGCTCGCTCAGGCCGCAAAACTCGCTCCAGGCTGCCTGATCGCGAAAGATGTCGGCAGCTTTGGCGTAATCCTGCCGCTGATAGGCCTTTTTTCCCAGCTCGGCGTAGCTCGCCACCTTTTGACAATCGGCGGCGATGTCCGGCTCGTCAATGTGCGCCCAGGCCCGGGCGCTGGCGAAGACGCCGCAGGTCAGCAACAGGGGAACCCAAGCCTTCATCGTTTATCCTTTCTGCAAAAATTCGGCGCCAGTATAACCGCCCGGCGGCGGAGTGTATGCCGCAATTGCGCCCATCTGCGCACCGCTGACGATTCAACCGCCTTATTTCAAACGGTTAGCGAGGTCAAAACTGCTTACAGTCGCGGTTTGTTTGTTACCGGCCCGCGGCCCATGCTGAACAAAATGCCGCAATTAACGAGTCGCTATGAACGCAACCCCCTTGCAGAAACACGCCGTTTGGCAGCTGATCAAACCCTTTTGGGTGTCGGAGGAGCGATGGCGCGCCTGGATGATGCTGATCGCCATCGTCGTCCTGTCGCTCGGTCTGGTCTATATCAGCGTGCAGATCAACCAATGGAACCAGGTGTTCTACGATGCGCTGCAGAACAAAAACTACCCGGTATTCAAGGCGCAGCTGTGGCGCTTTACCTATCTGGCGCTGATCTTCATCGTGCTGGCGGTCTACAAGATCTACCTGACTCAGGGGCTGCAGATGCGCTGGCGGCGCTGGATGACGGAAAAGTTCATGGAAAAATGGCTGGCGCACCAGGCGTATTACCACACCGAGCAGCAGCAGATCGTCGATAACCCCGATCAGCGTATTGCCGAAGATCTCAACGTATTGACCCAATATACCCTGTCGCTGTCGCTCGGGCTGCTCTCCAGCCTGGTGACGCTATTTTCCTTTATCGACATCTTGTGGCACGTCAGCGGGCCGATGACCTTCGCGCTCGGCCAGCACGCCATCACGCTGCCCGGTTATATGGTGTGGTTCGCGCTGCTGTATGCGGTGCTGGGATCGCTGCTGATCTGGTGGGTCGGCAAACCGCTGGTCATGCTGGGCTTCAATCAGGAACGGTACGAGGCGAACTTCCGTTTCGGCCTGATCCGCATCCGCGAAAACAACGACGCCATCGCGCTGTACCACGGCGAACCGCGCGAGGCGCAGCAGCTGGGCGATCGTTTCGACACCATTCGCAGCAACTGGTGGGCAATTATGCGCATTACCCGGCGGCTGAACATCGCCACCAACTTCTACGGCCAGCTCGCCATCGTGTTTCCCCTGCTGGTGGCCGCGCCGCGCTACTTCTCCGGCGCCATTCAGATGGGCGGCCTGATGCAGATAGCCTCAGCCTTCGGCCAGGTGCAAGGTGCGCTGTCATGGTTTATCGACGCGTTTAACGATTTGGCGACCTGGAAAGCCTGCGTCAACCGTTTGGCCGGCTTCAACGCCGCCGTCGATCAGGTGCATCATCAGCCGCGCGGCGTTCAGCTGCGGGAAGAGACCGCCCATCCGTTAACGCTGGATAACCTCAGCCTGAACTTGCCCGACGGCCAGCCGCTGCTGGCCGGCGCCGAGATGACGCTGCAACGCGGCGAACGCCTGCTGATCGTCGGCCCTTCCGGCTGCGGCAAGTCGACGCTGCTGCGGGCCATCGCCGGTATCTGGCCTTACGGCGCGGGGACTATCGGGGTAGCGGCCAACGCCAACACGCTGTTCCTGCCGCAGCGCAGCTACATTCCGATCGGCACGCTGCGCGAAGCGTTGAGCTACCCGAGCCTGGCGTCGGAATACAGCGATCCGCAGTTGATGCGGGTGCTGGAAAACTGCCGCCTGAAGCACCTGCAGCGCTGGCTGGATACCTCCGCCAACTGGAGCCATCGCCTGTCGCCGGGCGAGCAACAGCGGCTGGCGTTCGCCCGCGCCCTGTTGATTCGCCCGAGCATCCTGTTCCTCGACGAGGCCACCAGCGCGCTGGACGACGAAACCGAACAGTTGATGTACTGCCTGCTGGTGGATGAACTGCCGGACGTAACGCTGATCAGCGTGGCGCACCGCAACAGCGTGGCGAAGTACCACCAGACCTGCTGGCGCTTCAGCCGCAGCGAAGATCAACCGGCGCGCCTGGCGCTGAGCCCGCTGCCGGTATAACCCGCAGACCGACGGCGTTCGTTCAGATGCCGTCGGTTTGCACGTCTTCGCATTTCACCCGGCGGCGCTCATGCCATAGGCTCGTCAGGCCGCGTTTGCCGCACGCCAGCGCCACCTCGCGAAACTCATCCAGGCTCAACCCGTCGCGCTCCAGCATCATTTCCGCCGCCAGCTGCATATTGACGCCGGTCAGCACTTCGCAATCGCCCTGCGCATCCGCCAGTTCGCAGGCGCTGCGGAACGGCGAGCCGCCGAGCATGTCGGTGAGAAACACCACGCCGTCCGGCTGCGCCACCGCCGCCAGCGCCGAGCGCAAGGCGTCGTTGAGCTGCGCGGTGCTCATCTGTTCGGGGAAATCGACCGCCGCGCAGTGCGGCTGCGGCCCCACCACCTGCTCCACCGCCTGCAACAGCCCGGTGGCGAAGCCGCCGTGGCCGGTAATCACAATGCCTGGCATAGCCCACTCCTCACAAAATGCCGATAAATTTGCCCGCTACGCCGATCGCTACGGTGACGCCAATCAGCTTCACCGGCGAGAAACCGCGCTTCATCAGGAAGAAAATGAGCAGCGTGAAGCACAGCGGCAACAGGTTGGGCATCAGCTTGTCCAACACGTCTGTCTGCAGCGCCACACTGGCCTTGCCGGCATGCATGACCAGCGGCGTGGACAGGTGCACATACGAGGCCACCAGTGCGCCGATCACCGTCATGCCGACGATCGACGCGGCATGAGAAATGCGCCGGGTGTGGGTCTTCAACAGCGCCAGCGCGCTGGTGCCGGCCTGATAGCCGTAGTGCGCCAGCCCAAAGCGCAGGCCGAAGTGGAACAGGTTGAACAGCAGCAGGAAGACGATCGGCCCGAACAGGCTGCCCTCCAGCGCCAGCGAAGCGCCTATCCCGGCGCAAATTGGCAGCAGCGTTAGCCAAAACAGCGCGTCGCCGATGCCGCCGAGCGGCCCCATCAGCGCCACTTTCACCGCGCGAATGGTGGAGATCTTCTCCTTGTTCTGTTCCATCGCCAGCACCAGGCCGGACAGGAAGGTGACGTCGAACGGGTGCACGTTGATAAATTCCATGTGCATCTTCATCGAGTTGGCCAGATCCTGCGGGTTGCGGTGGATCTTGCGCAGCCCGGGGATCAGCTGATACAGCCAGCCGCCGGCCTGCATGCGTTCATAGTTGAACGACGCCTGCAGCAGCAGCGAACGCCAGGCCATGCGGTTGATGTCGCCACGCGTCAGCGCTTCGGCGGGTTGGCTGTCCAGGTAGTCGTCCTGCTCCACCTGGCTGGTGGCCAGCGCCTGCGCCATGCGTTGCTCGGCCTTTTGCGCCAGCAGATCGTCGGAATCGTTAAATGCCATCTTCGGCGTCCTCCTGCGGAGCGGGCCGGGCCGTCGCCTCTGCCGCGCCGCGTTGCGTGTTGAAGAAGTCGATCAGGGCGATCGCCAGGGCACCCAGCGCCACCGCCAGGATCGGCAGCTTGAGGAACGTGACCGAGATGAAGCCAAGGATAAAATAGGCCACGTAGGTTTTTTTCATCATCACCTTCATCAGCAGCGAGAAGCCGATCGCCGGCATCATGCCGCCCGCCACCGCCAACCCGTCCAGCAGCCAGCCCGGCGCCTTCTGCACCATGGCGCTGGCCGCATCGGCGCCGAAGTAAATCGGCAGGAATGCCACCACGAAATAGAAGATGAACAGGATGCTGATGCCGAGATAGTTCACCCGTTCGATGCCGCGCCAGTTCAGCTCCTTCACCATGCGATCGCAGCGGTGCATCATCGGCGAGAACAGCGTAAACAGCAGCGTGATGCAGCCCTGCACCGCAATCGAGAACGGTACCGCCACGCCGATCGCCACTTTCGGGTCGGCCTTGGTCAGAATGGCGAACGCGGTGCCGATCACCCCGCCAATCACCACGTTAGGCGGTTGGGCGCCCGCCAGCGGCACCATCCCCATCCACACCAACTCCAGCGTGCCGCCCACCAGCAACCCGGTGTAGACATCGCCCAAAATCAGCCCCACCAGCGGCCCCATCACCACCGGCCGGTGGAAGTGGGTCAGGCCGTCGAACAGGTCAACCCCCGCCAGCCCGGCCAACAGCGCAATCAATAACGCATCCGTCAACATGCTTTCCCCCTGGCTCAAAAGAGCAGTTTGCCGATCGCCTCGCCCGCCTCATCCGGCACCCGACGCACTTCGCACTCCACGCCCAGCGCCGCCAGCGCGCGAAACGCGGCCACGTCGCCGTCGTCCAGCGACACCGTTTTGTGCACCTGCCGCTTCCCCTCGGCGAAGTGCATATTGCCGACGTTGACGAACCGGATCGGCACCCCGCCGCGCACCAGCGTCAACACGTCCTGCGGCGTTTTGCACACCAGAAAAATCTTCTGCCGATCCGCCGCCTTGTGGATCACGTCGATGGTTTTCTGCAGCGTGAAGTAGCGGGTCTGCACCCCTTCCGCCACCACCATGTCCATCAGGTTCTGCTGCACCGGATCGGCGGCCGCCTCGTCGTTGGCCACCACCACCAGGTTGGCGCCGAGGGTGTTGGTCCAGGTCACGCCCACCTGGCCGTGCACCAGGCGATTGTCGATACGGGTCATTAAAATGTTCGGCATGCTAGCGGCCCTCCGGGTAGCAGGCGGCGTGATAATCGTCGAGCACCTGCGTCACTTTATGCAGCACCCACTCCTGCGGATCGGCGCTCAATTCGCCGGCGTTCAGCGCCCGTGCCTGCTCCGGCAGGTACTGGCTGAGCAGCGCCAGCGGCGCCGGGCTGCGGCGCAGGTTGTCCAGCAAACCGTCGACCGCCTGCTGCACCTGCGGCTGCGGCCAGTAGTAACGCACCCGATCGCTCAGGCTGTAGTGGCGATCGAGATACTGCTGGTGCGGCGTGCCGTGGTAGTAGCGGCTCCACTGCTGCGGCTGCTCGCGCATCACCTGCTCCAGCGTGGCGCACAGCTGCGCCGACTGGTGTTCCCCCAGCCATTCACGCTCGATGCGATCGAGGGCGAACAGCGCTTCGCGCAGCGCGAAGGTCAGCGCCGGCCCCACCTTCAGGATGGCGAAGTGATCGCGCACCAGTTGGCGGTAGGCCTGCGGTGGTTGGTAGTCCGTAGAGTGCGCTTCATAGATCATGCCCGGCTGCCGTTCGATGAAATGGCTCAATGCGTCGGCGCGCTGCGGTTGGTAATGCTCAACGCTGTGGTGATCGAACTCGACGCCCGGCTGTACCACCAGCGCGATAGTTCGCTGCCAGGCATCGTTCAGCTCGGCTTTTTGCCAGGCGATGCGGTGCGTTTCCAGCGTTTGCGCCACCGCCTGCGGCGTGGTGACCTGCAGACCCGCCAGCGCCTCCTGCGCGCCGCCCGGCACCGGCACTTCGGTGCCGATCACATAAACCGGCGCTTCGCCGCCGCTCTGCGCCCAGGCCCGCTCCGCCACCGCGCACAGGCGCGCCGCACGCTCAGCGACCGTGGCATCCCCCAGGGGCGAGGGATCGCCGGCGCACGACATGGAACAATCGAGGTGAATTTTGCGAAATCCGGCGCGAACGTAATCGTCGATCAAGGTTTCCGCCAGCGCCATCGCCTCCTGAGCCGGGCGATCTTGCCAGGCGTTGGGCCCCAGATGATCGCCGCCCAGCCACACTCTCTCGCGCGCCAGGCCAACCTCATCCGCCAGGCGCCACAGCGCATCGCGGAACTGGGCCGCCGTTTGGCCGGTATAGCCGCCGAACTGATTGACCTGGTTGGACGTCGCCTCTACCAATACCGGCGTGCCGCGCGCTTTGGCCTGCCGCAGCGCGGCCTTCAGAACCCAGGGATGGGCGGAACAGACGGAAAAGATCCCGACCGGCATACCGGCCTTGTGCTGCTCGACAAGCTGTAACAACTGCTGCATGAAGCCCCCATGCAGGCGCCCTGCTACCGATCGGCGATGATGACCTCCACGCCCAGCTCGGTTAACGCCCGCTCGTAATCGTCCGGAAGACGGCTGTCGGTGATCAGCCGATGGATTTGTCCGGCTTCGCGAATCATGCAAAAGCTCTTGCGACCGAATTTGCTGGCATCCGCCACCGCGATAATCTCGCGCGCCACCTCGCACATTACGCGATTGAGGTGCGCCTCACCGGGGTGAGGCGTGGTGATGCCGGCGCTCAGATCGAACCCGTCGACGCCCAAAAACAGCTTGTCGAAGCGGTACTGACGCAATTGCTGCTCGGCAGCCGGACCGTAGAGCGAGTAAGAGTTGCGGCGCACGCTGCCCCCCAGCACCATGACCTCCACCCCGTCATTTCCCGAAAGCTCGTAGGCAATGTTCAGCGCATTGGTCATCACCACCAGATCGCGCCGCCCCTTCAGGAACGGCACGATCTGCGCGGTGGTGGAACCGGAATCGAGGATCAGCGCATCGCCGTCGCGCACATAGCCGGCCGCCGCGTTGGCGATCAGCGTTTTGACGTCGCGATTCAACCGCCCTTTGTCCCGCAGCGGCCGATCGAAAGCGAATTGCTGATTGAGCATCGCGCCGCCGTAAGCGCGCAGCGCACACCCTTTTCGTTCCAGAAAGCGCAGATCGTTGCGGATCGTCACCGTGGATACCGCAAACTGTTTGCTGAGCTGCTCCACGCGCACGCTGCCGTGCTCGCATAACAGATCGATGATGTGTTCACGTCGCTTTGCGGTATTCACTGGCATGAGCTGCGGTCCTCAGGTTTCCGGCATCGCCGGGGAGAAGATGGCTTTCGCTCTACTGCGCTGGCATTACAGCAAAGCGAAAGCAATGAAATTGTGATCGGGCTTACAGCCCCGTTTTAGCAAAAAAACCGCCAAAAAACCTTTCGAATCGAAACGGATCGAAAAGCCAAAAAGCGGAAAGGGGGAAAAGTGAAATGCCATGACGGGCGCGAACGCCGGGGGGCCACGGCGCCGGCGGTGAGGAAAGCGAAAGCGGCGCATGGCGCGCCCCGCGCCATGACTTTTAGTTCACTCAGTGACCAGGATCACATATTGGCAATTATCCTGCGGCCGGCAGGGGTTAACCGCCATCATCCCGCCGGCCCGTCCCCTTGTCAGCGTGAGCCATCTTCCCTACACTTGCGATCGGATACCGCCAATTTGTCGGTACGTAAGCGTTAACGTCAATCAACGCATCACGCCATGCAGCACTGATTGACTGCATGCCCTGGTGCGAGGAACCCATGCCGCAACCCGCTTCATCCCCAACGTCCACCGCGACCCCGCGTCGCCGTTTACACCGCCCTGTCCTGCTGATCGTCGGCATTATGCTGATCGCGGCCAACCTGCGCGCCGCCCTGACCAGCGTCGGCCCACTGTTGGAGCAGATCCAGCAACAGCTGGCGTTGTCCGCCACCGCCGCCGGCCTGATCAACTCGTTGCCGCTGATCCTGTTCGCCGTTCTCTCGCCATTGACTCCGGCGCTGGCGAAACGCATCGGCATCGAGCGCACCCTGGGCCTCGCCCTCGCGCTGCTGGTCTGCGGCATCGCGCTACGTTCCCTGCCGCAAGACGCCATGCTCTGGCCGGGCAGCATCCTGATCGGCGCCGCCATTGCCTTCGCCAACGTGGTGCTGCCGACGCTGGTGAAAAGAGATTTCCCGCATCGGGCCGCCGCGATGATCGCCGCCTATGCGGCGGTGATGTCACTGGTTGCCGCCATCGCCTCCGGTCTGGCGGTGCCGCTGGCTGCCCTGGCCGACCTCGGCTGGCGGTTCTCTTTGCTGTGCTGGGGTTTGCCCGCCTTGCTGGCGCTGCTGGTGTGGCTGCCGCAGCTACGGCGCTCGGCCACTCCCGCCACCAAAGAACCGCAGCCGACGGAGCCACAGCGCTATCGTTCTCCCTGGGGCAGCGCGCTGGGCTGGCAAGTGGCGATGTTCATGGGGCTGCAATCGATCGCCTTCTACACCATCATCGGTTGGTTCAGCGCCTTTGCCGCCAGCCACGGCACTTCCGCCCAGCAGGCAGGATTCGAGCTGTTCGTTTACCAGGTGGTCGCGATCGTCGCCAACTTTGTCATGGTGGTGATTTTGCCGCGGGCGCGCGATCAGCGGGCAATCGCGCTGGGCAGTTCCCTGCTGATCTTTATCGGCGTCGGAGGATTATTGGTGCAACCCGCCAGTTCACTGGTGTGGCTGACGTTTGCCGGGTTGGGGGCGGGGAGTTCGCTGGTGCTGGCACTGTCGTTTTTTGGCTTACGCAGTCAGCATCATCATCAGGCGACGCTGCTGTCGGGTATGGCGCAATCCGTCGGCTATTTGTTGGCGGCGCTGGGGCCCACGTTGTTCGGCCTGCTGCACGATCTGACGGATGGCTGGCGTTTGCCGCTGATCGTCCTGCTGTGCCTGACCGTTTTGCAAATGCTGTTCGGCGCGCTGGCCGGCCGCAGCCGCGTGATCAGCTAGCGCCGTTGGGCGATGGGCCGTGCCGGCTCAGGCGCGCTATCCTGCCACAAGTCTTCAATGAAGGCGCGTTGCTCATCGCTCAACACCCACGAAGGCGGAATTTTGGACTGCGCACGACGCTGTGCGCCCTCACGGTTTTTAGCCTGCTTTTTGTTCACAAGTCGCCTTCCTGCTTAACCTACTTAATTCAGTAACCAATAAATCACGGCGCCGATGAGTAGCCAAAACAGCCCACTCCCGATAAATACGCACAGCCATGCTTTACGTTTGATATCTGATCCATCCTTGCTCACCACAGCGCCCTCAACCAATAGATTAAACCATTCAAATTGAGATTATTGATCTATTTTAACGATCGATAAAGTCGTTTTTTCCTATGGCATTTTAAAAAACTGCTGCTACCCATAGACCTGCACTGCAGCCTCAGTAAGGACGGCACCGTGGATACCCTTGTTATCGGCAGCCGTTAACTTGTATTGATAGGCGAACGAATGTGCAGTGTGCCACACCTTGAGAGGTCAAAATTAAACCACTGGTAAATAATTCAGCAGTCAATTATTTGACTGGTCATAAGGCAAATCGGCAACAGACCGCGCTGAAGGGGGGAGAGAAAATGAAGCGACGTACTGAAATCCTGCGGGGGAGCACCGGCCCGTTTTAGTCTCGCCCGGGCCGGCGTGAGTTAACCGATTCTACTGACGGAATCCCGGCTGGCGTGTTCACGCTCAATGCCGGTCAACTCGCGTAAATGGCCTGAGCGCATCTCAAGCAGCCGATCGGCGTGTTCAAAGTAGTGATCGTCATGGCTGATGGCAAACACCGTTTTGCCCAGCGCGCGCAATTCAGGCAACAGCTCGCGATAGAAAATCCGCCGGAACTGCGGATCCTGATCTGCGGCCCATTCATCCAACAGCAGAATATCGCGCTGCTCTGCCACCGCCAACAACAGAGCCAGGCGTTTACGCTGCCCCTGCGACAGCTGCGGGTTGGTCACCCTGGTGCCGTCGAACTGCAGTTTGCTTTTCATATTCAACCGATCGAGCCAGCCGGCGACCAATTCCGCATCGGGTTCACCACCTTCCGGCCCCTGCAAGCGATCGAACTGATGAAAATCGGTGAAAATCGCCGAAAACAGCCGACGGTAGTCCGGCATATCCGCCGCGGTCTGTGCGACGCCATCCAGAACGATGTGCCCGCTCACCGGTTGGTACAACCCGGTCAACAACATCGCCAGCGTTGACTTGCCGCTGCCGTTGCCGCCGATCAGAAAGACCAACTCACCACGGCGCAGCGTCAGATTGAGCGGCCCGACGGCAAAACCGGGCTGCTGTTCGGTATCCGCATAGTGAAAAACCACGTCGCGTAGCTCCAGCGTCTGCCAGGAACGGCCAACGGCGGCAGGAAACGCCGCTTGATACTCGGCCAGGCGCAGCGTCTTCAGCTTGTTAAAGGCCACTTCGGCGCTGACCAGCGTCGGAAACGCCCCGACCGCCTGCAGTAATGGCGTGCGCAAGAACAGCAGCGTCAGTGAATAGGTGGCGGCCACCGCCGAGTCCGCCCATCCCAGACTGTTGGCCATAAAGAACACCAGCCCAATCGCGCCCAACATCATGATATTTGACCAGTTGAGCGCGCTCAAATGGAAGGTGTCGGCGCGAATGATATGGTAGCGATAAGCTTGCGCATCGGGCTGATAGGCCTGTTCGTACAGCGCCTGCGCCCGCTTGCGGTTCAACGTCAGCTCCTTACGACCGTCAATCACCGACTCATAACGATGATAGAGACGCTCTTCAGACTCACGCAAACTGGCCATATGACGATAAACCCGTGACACCAGGCAGCCGCTGCCCACGACGGTCACTGCCACCCAGACTGCCGTGACCGCCAGCATTTTCGGTGATAGCCACCCCAGATAGGCCGCCGCCCCCAGGGTTAAAATCACCCCTTGAACCAGCTCAGGCAAGCGCACGAAGGCGACGGTAATATTGCGGATATCGCTGGACAGGCTGGCCAACAATGAGGCACTACCCAATTGTTCAAGGCGTTCAATATCGGTATCCAAAATGCGCTTCACCAACTGCCCACGCAGGCGATAGACGAAGTAATGGCCCAATGTCGTCAGCGCCAATTGCGAGCCCAGCGTGACCGCCATCAGCAATGCCAGCAGGGCGAGAAACATCGGCAGCACGGCCAATGCATTGCCGCCGGCCTCCATCAGGTATTGATTGATAAATGCAATGATACCGATGCCTAAACCGGCGCTGGCCATGGTCAGCGCCATGACAGCCAGAAATGGCCAACGGTACTGGTGATAAACCACCCGTAGCAGTTCCATGAAAAAACCTCTGAAGTCGCGATCTGGCAGGCATTGTAAGCGGCGTGAGAATGAGATCAAGACGAATTCTCATCACAATTTATCAAGCACCGATCAGAGAGAGGGTATCTCATGGCTGTCTGACGGATGAAAACTCTCCATGGGGCTCTTAAAGAGATGCTAAATATTCGCTAATTAAATAGCCTCATGAAACAAATTAAATAACCATATAAAACACAAAATATATTCACTTGAAAAATGAAAAAATAGAAAAGATAAAAAAACCATCTATTAAAAAATGAAATTATTTATTTCCTTTGCTGCCCATTATGCTCCAATGCTTTAATAAAACTTCATGATAGAAATCGCCAACATCAAAGACGCAGGAAAGAAAAATGAAAAAAAGGAAATTTCTCAGTCAGGTTGAAATTGAGCAGCTGATTGCTGCCGTGCATGAGGGGAAAAATAGCATTCGAGATCGTTGTCTACTATTAATGTGCTTTATTCACGGTTTACGGGTTAGCGAACTGCGTGCTTTACGCCTGGAGGATATTGATCTTACCTCCAATCGGATCCATATATCCCGGCTGAAAAACGGGTTTTCCGTTCAGCATCCGATCCAACCGCGAGAACGGCAGGCGCTGTTACATTGGTTGACCCAGCGGACGAGCTATCCTGACGCAGAAGCTCCATGGTTATTCCTGTCGCGCCATGGCGGACAAATATCACGTCAGCAGCTGTATCGATTAATGAGAATGTATGGCGAAATGGCCGGTATTAGCGTTCAGGTCCATCCTCACATGTTGCGACACTCCTGCGGCTACGCCCTTGCGGATAAGGGGATCGATACGCGTTTGATTCAAGATTATTTAGGACACAAAAATATCCAGAATACGGTGATCTACACCGCGACCAACGTAGAACGATTCCGCGCAATCAGCATTTAATCTCACAATGAGAATAACTACGCGGGACCTCGTCCTTTGCTAAACAGCGCATCGAGTTTGGTACAAACATCAGATGGGAAGATGCAGCCCGGCACGTCATTAACGGCCTACTCCAGCACGACTTTAACGCCGAGCTGCTTTTCATGCCTCAGCGCCCAGGGGCACGCCGCACTGGTTATGCTAGCGGTAAACCTGCCGATAAATCATAACGCCATACCCTTTCATTAAAGGCTAGGTCCCCTTTGACCATTTCCCCCCCAATTGCCGCGTAATATTGCCGTGCAAAGAAAACAGTTCGCTGTCATTCTTTACCTGCAGTTTACGCATGGCGCTGCATTTATGCGCGCTGATCGTCTTGATGCTGCGGCGTTGCAACTCGGCGATTTGCCGCAGGCTCATACCGTTAAACAAAAAGGCCAAAACGTCGCTCTCACAGCGGGTCAACTTTCGCGTGCTAACCTCCTCTCCACTCACGGAAGCCGCCAGAACAGCCCCAATCTGCGGACTCAACACACGTTCCCCCAGCAACACGCGATTAAAAAACTCCGCCACCAGCGGCAAAGCGTCATCTCTGGCAACGATGCTGACATTAGGCTGGTTCAACAGGCGCCCTAACTCTTCTGCATTCTGGCAGCAGGTATAGACGATTACCCGCAAGTCGGGCAGCTGCGTGCTCAGAGCCAGCAATGTTTCTCTGCCCTGAGCCACGGTCTCATCTTCGCCGTCCATTTCGGTAATCAGCACGTCGGCCTGCTGATAGACCACGCTGTCCGCCACCGCGCGGACGCTGGTTTCCTTTACGACGACTTTTGCCTGGGTTGGCAGCGTTTTTAAAAAACTCGCCAACCCTTCCAACGTTAATGGACATCTGTCCATTATCGCTATGTTCAGCGGTTGCTGACGCCATAAATGCATAATCTGCTCCTGTGCTTGCTTAGCCGAAAGGCATTTCGCGCATGCCTAGCGAACAAAGGATGAACCTTGCGCAGCCATCCATTTCCCCTGAAGGTATAACTCTCCATCGCTGTGAAATCCCAACTTCAACATCGCATTGCGTTTATGGGTGCTGACGGTGCGTATATCACGGCACATCGTTAACGCCACGTTGGTTACGCTTTTACCGGAAAACAGCTGGGTCAGCACATCCAACTCCTTCGCCGTCAGGGGCTTGTCAGCCGTCGCTTCATGCAACTGACGTTGACGCACCCGATAGCTGAAACTGCTGCAGCCCGTCAAAACCTGTTGGACGCAGTGAGTCAACGCAATGGCCGGCTCCTGCTTCAACATCAGGCCGCTGATGCCGGAGGCGATCAGTTGCCGTAACAGCTTCGGTTCATCCAGCGCCGTGCAAATGACTATCGCGGTGTCCGGCGAGTTTTCGCGGACTTCAGCGATCAACCGGAAACCGTCCAATACCGACTCCGATTTACCGCACAAATCCATCACCAATAAGCGGTGCACATGCTGAGTGAATAAGGTTCTCAATGCCACTAGGTTCGTCACCTGCCGAACGTTGTCGGGCTGCAGGCCGCAGGACTCAATCAAGCGATTTCTCATCCCCAACGCCGTGATGAGGCAGGGCTCCATGATGGCCACGGCCCCCGTCGTTGCCTTACCGGCCGCCAAAGTCGTTCTTGATGGATAATTACTGTTCATATCATCACATTAAATCTGTCGTTAGCATTCCACTTAGGACGGTATTTTGTCTACTGATAGACAAAAGTGACCTGCAGGACACCCTCTATCGAGCCAGGCGTAGAACCGCCATTGGTGCTGTATGCCCGCGCCCGCAAATTGAATTTGGCTTCATGCGTCGCCTGATTAACTGACTGGGTCATGCTCTTGCCATTGCCCAGGTTTGCTCCCTGGTTGTTTTGCAATTCAATTTGGACCCGACGAGAACCGCCGGTGCTTTTATATAAGCTGGTGCTTTCCTCAGCGGCCGTCCCGCTGAAGGTCGCGACAACTGACGTGGTGGTACTCGGACAGTTTTTTAGCGTCAAAGGGAACTCCACCCAAGGGCTGGAGGCCCCGGAGGTCGCCAGGACGGCGGCGGAAATGTCATCCCCCAGATTGACCGAAATCGAGCCGTTTGCGCCGTCGATTTCGCAGGGCGCCGCTTTGATGTTGCCGGTAATGACTAGTTTTGATGTGGCTTGCGCTGTCGGCATGGCCAAGAGCAACAGGCCAGCCAGCGCCAATTTGCAGCTGATACCGCTAATAACCTTCCCCATACTTTATTCCTTCTCGTTAAACGCCGGGCACGGCCCGCTACCGTTGAAATATCCGTTTATTGAATTTCTGCCTGAATGGTCGCCGTTGCATTGAACTGCCCGACGGCAGGGAGCTGGCCGGTGGTGTTGATCGGATAGATGCTGATCCGTGAACTGCCACTCTGATTGGGATATTGGAAGTTATCGATTAGCAAGCGCCCGCTCTGAGGCCGAATCACATTGCCCTGCATATCCTTAATCATCACGCCAATGTCGCGATTGCTGGTTTTCAGCGCCTCAGGCATGCTGCCGTCAGCCTCGCCGCGGAATGACAGGCTGACCTTGACGCCGGCGGAAATATTGCGACAGGCCAGCGTCAGCGTTCTCTCTTCTGGAGTAAAACGGGGCGGCATCGCGCCCTTGGTTTGGATATTCGAGGTCAAGATGTCGCCAAAATTGACCGTAACCACTTGCGGATCGATAACACAACTCTGCGGCACGGTGACGGTGCCACTCATTGATATCGTGGAGACCGGCACATCGCTTTTCACGCCACTCGCCACCGAGACATAGGTGTCCACCAGGCGGGTGCTGGGGATTGTGGTCACGCCAACGAAAGGGCGGCGGAAATACAGATGAATTCGCCCGCGAGCGCCGCTGTTGTAGGGCGTGCTGGCACAGGATTCGTCATCGCCATCCATATCGGTCTTAAAGTTAGACTCATTGGTGAACGGTGCGGCAATAAACTCATTGCGATATCCCGCCACGAAAACTTCGCTCGCGACCCCCAGGTATTCATTCAACGCGTAATACGTTAACCCCCCGCTGCTGAATACCGGCTCGCTCAGCAGCATTTTGGCGGTGACATAAGACGCCGTACGCGTCTGGCATTCGCACTTCACCCGATAAGAACCGGGCAAATTCCAGTTGCCGCCGTCAGCATTCTTAATAATCCGCCCCACCACGTTTTGCGACGGGTCGGTTAAAACCGGGGAAAAGAGGAATGAAAACCCATGAGTCCCCGAAATAGGAGCACACTGCCCGAAAGCCGCCTGTACTTGTGGTGCGCTGAACGTTGCGCACGCCAATAGCCCGCCGACGATGATCCCTCGTTGAATCGATATTCCTGTCGCCATCATATGTACCTTATAAACACTGCCCGTTAACGAGACGAATCCCACCGCTCTCGAGCTGATTAGCCAATTGATAGTTGACCTGACATTGCTGAGCCGCGTCATTGCCCCACTTCACCCGCAGCTGCCCACTCTCCGCCAGGCCGGCCAGATAAACCTGGCCACCGTCGCCGACGATGCCGGCATTGTCAGAGGGGCTGTTGAGATTGCTGACGGTGGCGCCGAACGGCACCGGGTCACCGCTGCACGTCAGCAAGGTCAACAACACGCGGGCACCGACGTCCGGATTGAAGCGGGCACGCACCACGGCGCCGCGGGTTGGGATCACCGTTTGGCTGCTCAGCGTCATGTCGACATCTTCAGCAAAAGATTCACCGTCCAATCCGACGATATTGCGCCGGTAAGGCGTCAGGTAAGGCACGACCGCATAGCCGCGCCAATCGGTGCTCACCCCGGTTTGGTTCAGGACATCCACCCCTGACGCGCCGGGCGCCTGCACCAACGCCACCGTATCGCCCAGCGGCTGCGACAGCGTGACGCCGTTTTGGTGCACCAGAACGCCCCCCTGTACGCCGTAGTTCACCTGCCGGCGATGGCGATCGTAGCCATACCCCAGGTTCCACTCGGCGAGGGCGCCTTTGTAGTCCGCCTGAATATTGCCGTTCGCCCCCACGCCCCTGCCGGTATAGCCCTGGTTGATGCTGTAGTTGAGGTTATTGCCCGGCAAGGCGGTACCGCTCAACCCAAGGTTATTGCTGGTAGCGCCATTGCGGCTGGCGTTCATGCTGTAGGTGGCATAGCTGCCCGGCAGCCATTTGCTGAGCGGTACGCTGACGTTGAACGCTACGATATGGTCACGAATACTGCTGCGATTGCCGTTACTGTCGTAGCCGTTCTGGTTGAAGGTGTAATTCAGACCGTAACTGACGGCCTCCCAGCTGTTGTTGTAGCTGAGGCTGACAGACTGCGAACGGCGGTTATCGTCCCAGTAGTCTTCGTTAAACAGGCTGAGCGACAGCGTCCCCCCCCGCTCCCACAGGCTTTGGCTCATCGTCAGCTCGGCGCGACTCTTCTTGTGATCGTTATAGATAGCGCTGTTGCCGCCGTAGCTCTCCAGCGCCTCTTGCAGGTTATAAAAACCGCGCGTGGAATAGCGGTAGCTGGCCAGACTAAAGTTGGTGCCGGTTTCAATGAAGTTCTTGCCGTAACGCAAACGCCATGACTGCCCCTGCTCCTTCGGCCGGGTTTCCTGCTTGGTCCAGGCCTGGGTGACATCGGCAGACAGCGCGCCCACCGCCCCCAGGTTCTGCCCCCAACCCAGCGCCAGGGACTGATACTTACTGGCCGCCTGCACGCCGCCATACAGCGTGGCCCCCCACGGAAGACCGTAGATCCCGGTCGCCTGGCTGAACGGGCGTTCATCAACGCCACCGCCGTATGAACGGTATTTCCCGCTGGTCAGGCTGTATTTAAAACGCCCTTCGCGCTGCAATACCGGCACCACGGCGTACGGCACCACAAAATGCTGCTCCTGGCCGTCAGCCTCACGCACGTTCACATTCAAGTCGCCGCTGCCGCCCGTGGGATACAGATCGGTAATTTCAAATGCCCCCGGCGGCACATAGCTTTGATAAATCACATAGCCGTTTTGCCGGATTACGATCTGTGCATTAGTACGCGCGATCCCGCGCACCACCGGCGAGTACCCTTTCATGCTGTCCGGCAGGATGTCGTCCTCAGAGGCCAATTGCCCCCCACGGAACTGCACGCTATCGAACACATCGCTGGGCGTTGTGCTGTCCCCCAGGGTCAGGCGGCTTTGCAACGCAACGATATCGCGCTGCAGGTAGGTGTTGATTGAGCGCCAGGAAGAAGAACCGCCGGTGTAATGGTTCCAGATCGAATAGTTACGCAGGCGCCAGGCGCCCCAGTTGATGCCCGAGCGCAGATTGAGGTAATAGTTATTGTTGTTTTGCCGTTCGCTGTCGCGCATCTGGTTATTGGCGCCGCTGAAGTTGTAATTGACCAACAGCGCCGGTATGCCGGAGTCCCATTTATCCGGGGAAACGTAGTCACGCGCATTCAAGCGCAGTGCCGCTTGCGGGATGCTCAAATTCAGCCTCAGCTGATTGAACAGGAATACCGCAGAGGCCTGTGGAATGGTCTGTGCCAGGTTGACGCAGCTATCCCCGGGCACCATCGCCGGAAACATGGCCACCCTGACGCCCAATTCAGCCAATCTTTCCGTGCTGAAACAAGGCTGCAGCGCTTGCTTCCCGTCGGCTCCCGGCATAAGCCGAAACTCGACGTCAAGGCTGTCGATCTGTTCGCCGTTAAGGTAAAGATCGACCCGGTAGTTCCCGGGCGCCTGGCTGCTGTTCTCCTCAAACACCGAGAGATCGGCGCCGCGCAGCGCCGGATTATCAATTTCCAGCAGCGCCGGGTTGAAATAATCGCGCGCATGAGCCGTGCCGATCGAGCTCAGCAGCGCCATTTGGCAAGATATCAGGCCGGCCAGAACCGATCGCGCCCCTGGTAAACCAATGCAATTCGGGTTATTCATCCTTTTAACTCCCTGTCCCGATTGGCTCGGCCCGACGAAGAATCAGGTAAGCCGAACGCCTGCTCCAGCGTTATCCCAGAGCAAAAAAACACGCACCGCGGCCCGGTTATAACGTGCTGGTGAAGGTCTGGCCGGTGCCGCCATAGTCGTTGATGATTTGCCAGCTCAGGCTGCCACCTGCGCCACTTGCCGTCGGCAACGGGAAACTGGCACTCGCCTGCGGCGCCACCATGGTGTTGCCGGTAATGGCGCGGCCATTCAGCTTCAAATTGAAAAAGGTGAGGTAGTAGGGAGAAGGGTTGGTCACCTGCAAACGATCGCCGCTGCGCCGCCACGTCACTTTACCGGCCGCCTCTTCCAGATTGCCGACGAGCCCCTGCGGGCGATAAATCAGCTTGATGCGGGTCTTGATCGCAATTTGCAGCGTGTTCTCTTTCTTTTCCACCGAAGGAATAGCCTTCACATTCAGCCAAGACAGCGACTCTCTGTCCGTCGGTAAATTGCCGCCCGCACGTACCACGCGCAGCAGGTTATTTTGGCCCCCGTCCAAACGAAATAGCGGCGGCGTGATAATAAAAGGCGCTTTCGCGCTATCGCCCTCTTGCGCATCGACCCAGGATTGGATCAGATAAGGCACCGCATCCGGATTGTTGATATTCAGAGCAGACTCTTTTTTACCGCCGTCGTAGATGAGGCGCGTCCCACCCACTACTACACCGGCCTGTACCGGAACCCAAAGCGTCATCAACAACGCCGCCGTCAGCGCAAAGTATCCAGCTTTCATCTCTTTCTTCCCGTTCCCATCACCGATGAACAAGAGCCAGAGAACACGCCCTCTGGCTCATTTTTCTAACTGTTTCGCCGCCGTGACGGCATAGACTTACTGATAAACGATGGTGAAGTTGGCCGTAGCGTTGGCGCTACCGACGGAAACGTCGTCATAAGCGAAATAGCGCGCGACAAAGCCCAGGGTGTTGTCTTTGTTCTCTTCCAGCGCATACACGCGGGAATCGTTGCCGATATTGAGCACGTTGCTGCCGTCGTCCAGCAGCTGTACGCCAATACCGCCCGCGACCCCAGCGGTGCCGGCGCCGGTCAGTTGCAACAGCCCGGACTGCCCCTGCACCTGAGTACCGTCAAAACGCACGGTGGCGCCGGTCACAGTTTGCGGGCAGTTTTTCAGCACCAGGTTGAAGGCTTTGGCGCCGGCGGTTTTAGACAGGGCGAATGCGTCTTTGGCAATCTTACCCAGAGCGACCTGCTTGTTCTGGGAGTCTGGATCGACGGTGCAAGACTGATCGGTAATGGAGCCAGTGATATTCAGCGCGCCGTCAGCAGCAAATGCAGAGGGGATAAATGCGGACGCGGTCAATACAGCTACAGCCAACAGATTCTTTTTCATCCTACTTTCCTTAAAATTATGCAAAATATGCATGGGGTTTATTTCCGACATATCCTTAATGTCATTCCTTTTATTTAGTTCCATGAATGTGAAGGGCCGTAGCCAGACTGATTAATGGCTTCAGGCTTATTCACCCAAACGATTCATTTTGAACTAAAGTGACTCCTTTGGTTTTTAAAACCAATAAAAACCCATTTAACAGGATTTAAAACCAGCTGAGTAACAAAGTGATATTAAATCAGACTAAAAAACCAAGGCGTAAACTCAATGATTTAAATCCGCGGATTTTTGATTAGGATTTTGCTTAGATTAAGAGGAGGTAGGGGATACGAGAAAAAATCACAACACACTGTTTTCAAAAAGAATTAAGCTTTAAACAGGAAAGAGGGCATGGGAATATTGACATTGTTTTTACGCGTCCTTACAGTATGTTTCAGTTTAGTTCAAAGTGACTCCTTATCGTTATTAACTTAAATCACACTTACCAAATTTCCTTAAAGCGCTGTGCATTGCTGGCGGTATAAATCACCGTATTCTGGATATTTCGGTGCCCGAGGTAATCCTGAATTAAACGGGTGTCGATACCGCGGTCCGCCAATGCAAATCCGCAGCCATGCCGCAGCATATGTGGATGAGCGTTGACCTCCAATTTGGCCACCTTGCTGTAATGGCGAATCAACCCGTAAATACGTTGGCGCGACAGACGGCCACCGCGGTTGGACAGGAACAGCCACTCTTGATCGGCCCAGCGGTGCCGTTGACGCTTATCCAACCAGCGCCGCAGACATTGCCTTTCGCGCAGATAGAGCGGATGGACGGTGGAAAAGCCATTTTTCAACCGATGTACATAGATATTACCGCCTTCCAGATCGATATCCGATAAGCGCCACCCCCCTATTTCGCTGGCGCGACACCCATGAATAAAACACATATAAATCAAACAATAATCGCGTTCTGGATTCTTTCCCTGCAGCGTGACCTCAAGCAGTCTCTCCACTTCGGAAGGCGTCAGATGTTTACGATTAGACATACAACCTCATTACTTTGCTCGGAAAAATGTGGCTGTCATTTTCCTTTTACGTCACCACAATGGACACTCAGGGTAGCCCCTGGCTTATGGATAGGTTCCTGCATCCAGCGCGGAGTATAGCGGATTTGCCGAATGCGAACAGCGCGACAGGCGTTATTATCACGGGCATCAACCACCCTTGTGAGTCGCTCTTGCGAATGGGTTCCGCAGATTCCCGGCATTATCACCACACGGCTTCCTGTTTGCTTTAGCTTGCGTTATCACTGCCTGGCACGATGTGGCGTAAGATTGATAAATTAACCGGCAAAACAAAGAATATTCCTAAAAAATATTGCCATGTCATTAACACTCGCCATTAATAACACCGCCAAAATGAGAATGAAAAACCGCCACCACGGGTTCATATTAACCTGACGGATAAGCATTAATAATTATGGATATCGATAACAGAGTGAAACTGGAAGGGTAAGAGATGAAATGGCAGTCACAACAGACGAAAAAAACCCAGGCCTGACCTCAACAAGCGATCGCCTGGGGGGATGAAATTATTGACGGATTATCACGTGGCACAATTCACCGAGCGTCAACTCAGGGTGTTCGATAAGCATTTCCGCAGTGAGCGTAATGCCGAATTCTCGCCGAACCACCAGCATCAGCTCCATATAATCCAGGCTGTCCAGCCCAAGCTGTTGTAGCGGCATATCTGCCGACAGCTGCGTTCTCTCCAGCCCTCTGGCTTCGTACAACATGCCGCAAATCGTCTCATATAACCGATGATACTTTTCCATAGGCCCTATCGCTATTCATTGTGATAACCAAATACCAGCGCCGCATTGGCCCCGCCGAAACCGAAGCTGAGGCTCATGACATTACGCAGACGGCCATGCCGATGCCCCTCGCGAATATAATCAAGATCGCATTCGGGATCGGTCTCGTGCAAATGGCAGGTTGCCGGCATCATTTGTTGCTGTAACGCTTGCAGGCAGACGATGGCCTCAAAACTGCCGGATGCGCCAAGCAGATGCCCAGTATAGGATTTCGTGCTGGAAATCGGCGTGCGGTAAGCATCGCGCCCCAGAGCCGCCTTGATCGCCTCGGTTTCGCTCACATCGTTTTGCCGCGTAGAGGTGCCATGCGCATTGATATAGTCGATTTTATGACTGTCGAGCTGCGCCTGCTCTAAAGCCCGTCGTATGGTTTTCACTTTCGCCTGCTGATCCTCCGCCGGGGCGGTAAGATCGAAAGCGTCTGAAAAATTGCCGTACCCTTTGATCTCCCCCAGGATCGTCGCACCACGCGCTAAAGCCGCTTCCCGTTCCTCAAGGCATAACACGGCGGCCCCCTCCGCCAGGACGAAACCGTTGCGATCCCGGCTGAACGGGCAGCTGGCTTTGGTGATATCTTTCTGCTCCCGGCTCAACAAACGCAACGCATCCATATTCCAGATCGCACCGTTGCCGCTCAGCGATTCCGACGCGCCGGCCAGCATCATTGCGGCGCGGCCGCTGCGAATCACTTCAAACGCATCGCCAATCGCGATGCCGCCGGTCGCACAGGCCGCCGCCGGCGAGCCTTGATAACCCCGTAGCAGCCAATGCTGGCCGCATATGGCGGTCGCGATATTGGGCATCGCGTGAAAACAGCCAAACAGCTGCCCCAATCCGGATTGCAGATAGTCCGCATTGTTTTGCATGATCTCATCCTGCCCTCCCCAGCCGCTGCCAATAATCGCCCCGCACTCCAACGACGAATAAAAGTGCGCAGGCCCCCTGTAGGAGGATGAAAACGCCATTTCGATCGCCTCTGCGGCGGCGGCAAGCGCCAACCTGGCGAATCTGGGTAGCCGGCGACTTACCCGCGCAGCAACGCCCTCCAGCGGCGGTTCAGACTCCAGCAAAGCAAAAAAGCGCGCGTGGATCCCCGCCGCCGATTTATCGTGATAGCGATAGGCCAGGCGGCTGGCCATGATAGCCTGCCAGTTTTGCTGCGCGTTGCCGCCCAGCGCGGTGACGGCACCGTAACCGGTGACCACCACTCGTCTTATTTTCTCCATGTTTATTCTCCTTGCCCCGATGCGAAAGCCTCGTTGCCGCCCAGCGCCAGCCAGAGCTGCATCGTGGCGTTCAGGTAGCGGTATTGCAGCGCCGACAGCGAATTTTTGCTGGTCAACACCGCCTCTTGCGCATCCAGCAGCGTTTGCAGCGCGACGGAACCGGCCTGATATTGATGCCGCGCCAACGCCACGGCTTGCCGGCTCATCGCCAGATGCCGCCGCTGGTTGCCGATTTGCCGCTGTGCTTCCAGGCGTTGTCGCATGGCGTTGTCCACATCGGCCAGCGCGCGGTAGACCGCATCGCGAAATTGAATCTCCGCCCGCTGCGCCTGCAACGCCGCTTTGTCACTGGACAAGCGCATCTTGCGCCATTCGATAAACGGCAGCGTCAACGTGGCCCCCAGCGAACGCGAAGGTTCACTGAACCACCGGCGGAAAAGCCCACTGCCGGCATCCAACCCGGCTTCCAGGCTCAGCGTCGGATAAAAACTCAACCTGGCCGCCTCGGCACCGGCCAGCGCCGCTCTCAGGCGGCGCTCTGCCGCCTGAACATCCGGCCTGCGTGCAATCACCGCCGCCGGCAGGCGCTGCGCGATAGCCACCTCTTCAAGCGGCAACGAACGCCGTTCGCTATAGCGCAGCAGCGGCGATCGCCCAAACAATAACGCCAGCGAGTTACGCGCGTCTTCCCGCTGCCGCTCCAGCTCATGCAGCTGATTCTCTCTCGCCAACAGGTTCTGTTCCGCCTGCAACAGCTCGAATCGGCCAACGTCGCCCGCGGTGTGACGTGCCGCCACCAGCCGCAAAGTTTCACGCGCGATCGTCACCATCCGTTGCTGATGGATAACTTGCTGATTCAAATCGGCAATCTGCCAATACCCGCGCGCGGTAGCCCCTATCAAGGTCAACGCGGTATTGCGCCGGTCCGACGCCGAGGCGACGGCCTGCCATTCTGCCTGTTCGCGAATGCGCGCCAGCTTGCCCCATAAATCCAGTTCATAGCTCAGAGAAAGCCCTGCACGGTAGCTTTCCTGCGGCGTAGTCGTGCCCCGCAGCGCTCGGGTATTGCGGCCACTCAGGCTGGCGGCCAGATCCGGCGTCAAATTGCCCTGCGCTAATCCGGCCTCCAACATGGCCTCACGCCACTGCAATCCGGCCAGCGCCAGATCCTGATTCGCGATCAGCACGCCGTCGATCAGCGCCGACAGTTGCGGATCGTTGAAGTTTTCCCACCAGGCGATGCCCGCGCGCAGTGAACCGGAGCGCTCATCGACCACGCGCCACTGCGGCGGCAACGACGGTGGCGCCGTGGCGTCGATCGGCCGCCATCCGCAGGCGCTCAGCGACAGCATCACCAGCCCACAAACCCAAAGTCGGCTCATTCTCGCGCCAGCGCCTCCACCGGCTGCAGGCGCGCGGCGGTGCGGGCGGGAAAGAACCCGAACCCGACACCGATCAACGCCGAGAATCCGCAGGCCAGCAACAGCGGCGGCCAGGTAAAGATCATCGTCACCTGCGGCGCCAATCCGCTCAGAGCCCCTTTAACCAACGCGGCGCAGGCGATCCCCAACACGCCCCCCAGGCTGCAGATCACCACCGCCTCGATCAGAAACTGCCGCATAATGTCCCTCTCAGCGGCGCCCACCGCCAATCGAATACCGATCTCATGGGTCCGTTCCGTCACCGAAACCAGCATGATGTTCATTACCCCCACACCGCCCACCAGCAGCGAGATGGCGGCAATCGCGGTAATCAGCAGCTGCATGGAGTCTGAGGCGCGCTGAATGGATTGCGTCAGCTGATCGTCGGTCAGGGTGAAGAAATCCCGCCGTCCGTGTTCTACGATCAAACGCCGGGTCGCATCCCGCCCCGCCTCTTCCAGCGTCAGTTTTTCATTCACTCGCATCACAATGGATTCCAGCGGCATATCGCCGGCGATGCGGCCGGTGAGGGAGGTATAGGGCAGCCAGGCAAGCGGTTGAGAGCCGGCGTATTGAGCGCCGCGACGCTGCGCGACGCCAATCACCCGATAAGGCACGCCCGCTATCAGCAATACCGCGCCTACCGGGTCTAGCCGGGAAGAAAACAGCGCCTGCTTTAACAAGGGATCAATCACCGCTACCGGTGCACGCTCACTCAGATCCTGCGCGGTTAACAGGCCGCCGGAAAGCAGGCGAATGCCCTGCGTGCGGAAATACCCTTCGCCGACGCCCATCACGGCGAGTGGCACCTGTTTGCCTTCGCGAACGGCCAGCAGTTGGGTGCCGATCACCGGCGAGACGCTGTCGACGTAAGGCAGCGCCGCCAACAATGCAGCATCGCGCGCGCTCAGCGAACGCGCGAAATCAGGGCGCGATTTTTCCCACCCGAGGCCAGGGCGAATCTCCAACGTGCTGGTGCCAAGCTGGCTGATTTCCTTGAGAATATTACGCCGTGTGCCCTCCCCGATGGCGATGGCGGAGACCACCGCCGCAATGCCGATAATGATGCCGAGCATCGACAACACGGCCCGGACCCGATGCCCCAGCAATGCTCGCCAGGCCATACCGACAGCCTCTTTCAGCGCCACACCCGGTGCCATGCGCTTCAGGGGGGCTACCGGCGATAGCGGCCGTTCGAACGTAGCAGGCTGTCGGGAGGCCTCATGGCGACGATCCGCCACGATCTCGCCGTCGCCGATCTCAATGATCCGCCGTGCCTGCTCGGCGATCCGCCGATCGTGCGTCACGATAACGACGGTGTGCCCGACCGCGTTCAGCTCGTGCAAAATGGCCATCAACGCCTGACCGCTGGCGCTATCCAGCGCGCCGGTCGGTTCATCGGCCAAAATGATTTCCGCACCGTTCATCAGGGCACGGGCAATACTGACCCGCTGCTGTTGCCCACCGGAAAGCTGCGCCGGACGATGACCGCCGCGCTGCGCCAACCCGAGCCGAGCCAACAAATACGCTGCCCGCTGGCGGCGCTCTGCGGCCGGCATGGCGGTATACAACGCCGGGATCGCCACATTCTCGCCGGCGGTCAGATAGGGCATCAGATGATAGCGCTGGAAGATAAAGCCGATATGCCGGCTGCGAAGCTGCGCCAGGCGATCGCCGTCGGCTTGCCCAATAGCCACCCCGTTGATGTACACATTGCCCTGAGAAGGCTTGTCCAGACAGCCGATGATGTTCATCAGCGTCGATTTTCCAGAACCGGAGGCGCCGACGATAGCGACCAATTCCCCCCGCTGAATGCTCAGGGATACGCGCTTGAGGACCGCAATTTTCTGCTCCCCGGCCTGAAACTCGCGCGAGACGTTTTCCAACGCAATAATGGGCTCGGCGTTAGCTGACATGGCCTTCCTCCGCATCAGGCTGCTGATCCAGCAGCACCCGTTCCCCTGCGCTCAGCCCTTCCAGCACTTCGGCATAGCGACGATCGCGGGTACCGATACGCACTCGGCGTACCACGGTCTGCTCGCCATCCAACACCTTGACCTGGTAATCCCCTTCATCCAATGCCTCGCCCAGCGCAGCCATCGGCACCCGCACCACGCCCTGCGCGCGTTCGGTAATGATAAATACCTGCGCCGTCATCGAGGTGCGCAATCGGCGTTCGTCGTTGGCGACGGCAAACACGCCGTTGTAATACACTGCCGCCGTTTGCTGGCTTGAATTCCTGCCCAGCGGGTCGGTTTCCAGCGCCTCCGCCGGCGCCTGCTGTATCGCACCCATGGCCCCCTCATATCGGCGGCTGGGATCGGCGGCGACGTAAAACCACAGCGGCTGCCCCGTCTTCACCTGCAAAATGTCATTTTCCGATATGCGGGTGTGCACCATCATGGTATCCACGTCTGCCATCACCAAAATGGTCGGCGCGCTTTGCGACGAGACGATGGTCTGCCCTTCCTGGGTGACAATGCCCAGCACCTCGCCGTCGATAGGGGCGGTAATACGGGTAAAAGCCAGATTGGCCCTGGCGGTTTCCTGCGCCACTTCGGCCTGGACGATCTGCGACTCGTTCACTTTCAACTGCGCCAGTTGCGCGTCGCGCTGCGCCTGCGCTTTTTCCAAATCGCTGGCCACGCCGGCGCGGTCACGCGCCAGCGCCCTTTGCCGCGTCAGTTCCAGCTGGTACTGCTTCAGCTGCGCCTGGCTCGCCAGTTTCTGTGCCTGTGCGCTGCGTAATTCGGCCTGTGACTTGCGCAGCTCGTTAAGCTGCAGCGTCGGATCTATCTCGGCCAACAGTTGCCCCTGGGTCACCCTGTCCCCCTGTTTGACATACAGTTTTTTCAACTGCCCGTTGACCTGTGCGCCAACGTTCACCTGCCGGATCGGTTTTAGAATACCGGTCGCCAACACGCTTTTTTCGATGTCCCCGCGCTCGACGCGCGCCGTTTGCGGTGGTTGCATGTCAGGAGACCGATTCAGCAACGACAGCCCGCCAACCATCGCCACCAAAACGCACAGCGCCAGCGCCACTCGCCGCCAGCGTCTCTTCCCGGACTCGTCACTCCACCGCAGCACAATCATTCATCCTGACGTCATGGGGGAATTCAGGCACCAACCGCCCCTGAGACATGCGCAAGACCCGATCGAACAACGGCAACAGCCGCGGATTATGGGTGACCGTCACCAGGGTTTTACGATTTTCACGGCAATGCACCACCAGAGCCGACATCACCGTCGCCGCGGTCTTTTCATCCAGATTCGCCGTCGGCTCGTCCAGCACCAACACCGGGCAACGGCTGTACATGGCGCGCGCCAGCAACAGACGCTGGCGTTGCCCCAGCGACAGCCCGGCATGGCTCTCCCGCACCAGGGCATTCACGCCCCCCGGCAGCTGCGCCACCGCGTCCGCCAACCCCAGGCTGCGCAGCGCCTGCTCCACCTGCCGTTGCTGGCCCGGCGCAGACGGCGCGAACAGCGTGATGTTCTGCAACACTGAGGCATTGAACAGAATGTCCTCCTGGCTTTGCAGGAAAAACAGCCGCTGCGCGGCGGCGCTTGCCAGTACGCGCCCATCCAGCGCCAGCGCCCCCTGCTGCGGCGTCAGCAGGCAGGCGAGCACCTTCAGCAACGTGCTTTTACCCGCGCCGGAACCGCCGCAAATGGCAATACACTCTCCCCGTTCCAGTGTCAGAGACAAATCGCGCAACACCGGTTGGCCGGCATCGTAAGCGAAGGTCACCCCCCGATACGCCAGCCGCGCGTCAAAATGGCTCACGCTTTCGTCCTCAGACGGTGCCCGAACGGATACCGCAGGAAACAGGTCCCGCGCGCGTTCATCGATGACGTGCAGCTGGTTTTTCTGCAAAACGGCGAAAAAGATCTTGCTGCTGTACGAGGTAAAGATTTCGCGCAGAAAGCTGTAGGCGAAGAATGCCCCCAGGCTGAGCTCGCCCTCCTTGAGCAGCGGCAACGCCAGCAGCATGAACAACACCATCTCCAGACTGCCGATCAGCTGGTAAATGCTGCCCTTTATCTGATCATAGATCTTTTGCTGCTGCAGGCAGTTGAACAACGAGCGGGCATGTTCGGCGAACCCTTCCTGCCGCTGGCCGGCCAGGCCGGCGGACTTGATGGTCGAAAACCCCTGGATGGTTTCCAGGATGAAGTCATTTTGCACCGCGCTTCGCACCTGCAGCTGCTGGGTGTAATGCCGATCGCGGTAGATGGCCCACACGCTGACCGCCCCCATCAGCAGCACGCCGACAACCGGCACCAGTGCCAGCATCGGGCTCAGATACCCCATCACCGCCAGCGCGATGGCCCCAATGATCCAGTCGGTGCGCAGGCCGTTATCCAGTTCGATTTTCTGGCCGGCGGCCATCTGCCAGCTGGTGAAACGGCTGAAGATCTCGCCGGGGGCGCGTTTGCTGAAGAAATTGAGCGAGTTTTCCAGCAGGCGAGAAAAACCGGCGGCGCCGTGCAACAACACGAAATTTTTGATGAAACGTTCGGTAAAGATGCGAGCAACCAGCGCCAACGCCGTGGACGCCACGAACGCCAATAGATAGTAGGCATAGGGGAACGCGACCTCGCCGGCCATGGCGAACACCTGATTGATCGCGCTGGCGACCATCATCGGCATGATGAACAGCGTCAGCGAGATAAAAAACGTCATCGCCGCCAAGCGATAAATGCCGGCGATGCCGGCGGTATCCTTCAGGCTTAAGCTGGCGAAAGCGCGCCGGCGGCCGCTGCGCGGGGCCGGTGCACCAGCCGGTATCTCATCGCGATCCAGCACCAACGCATAACCGCTGATTTCCGCTTTCAGGGCAGCGTACGGCAGCAGTTGCTGCCCCAATGCCGGATTCATTACGCATACGTATCCCCCCTGGCGATACGCCAGCAACACATAGTGGCCTGCGCCGTAATGCAAAATGGCCGGTAAAGGCAGCGCCGCCAGATCCTGATGCTCAAACGCCACCGGATAAGCCGGTAGCGCCAGCTCTCCCAAAATGGCGCACAGCGTCGCCAGCGAAGTGCCGTGCTGCGAAGCGGGATAACGCTCCCGCAGTTCCGTCAACGGTGCGCGAATGCCCTGAGTTTCCGCCAGCATGGCGATACAGGCCAGCCCGCACTCATTGATTTCGCTCTGCAAGACCGGCGTAGGAAGGATGTTTTCCATACGTAGTGATATCCCTGACTTATTCGTTGATGAAAAATAAAGAGTGCGAATGCCATAACAGCCAATCATCCGCATGCCGCCGGAGGGT
Organism: Serratia sp. CY84636; assembly: GCF_052166245.1. Lineage (NCBI taxonomy): Bacteria > Pseudomonadati > Pseudomonadota > Gammaproteobacteria > Enterobacterales > Yersiniaceae > Serratia > Serratia sp. CY84636. The sequence continues at coordinate 108,269 of NZ_JBJNOX010000009.1, read as the reverse complement.
TCGCTCGACGATCGCCGGCATGGCGCGGCCGACCCGGTCTGCAGCGACCGGCTCTTCGATGTGAATGCGGATGCCGCGATCGAAATAAAGCGAATAGAACACCACCTGAGCCCGTAGCGCCCGGGACAGCCGAACGAGGCCGCTGTGCAAATGTGCCGGCCGGCCGAACAGATGACAGGCCAGTTTGGCCGCAGCATCCTGACTGCTGTGCAGGGTGTAATCCGGCGTGATGTCCGGGAAGAGGATGATGTTGCGCCGATGTTCCGCCGCTTCCAGCATCGCCTGCGATAAGGTACCGGCGATGTGTCGCGGATCGTCGTGAATCGAGCAATAGTCGAGCCGCTGCCGCCATTCGTCTTCCGGCGCTCGCTGCGCAAACGCCTGCACATCGCCGGAAACGATCACCGTGGCTCGTCTGGGATAAACATTCGCACCGACCAGCGTCGCCAACACGTCGGAGACCGTATGCATCGGCGCCAGCAGTACCGGCACGCCCGCGCGATGCAGCGGTTCCACGACCCGATCGAGCTGCGCGGAACAGTGCGCCAAATGCTTCATCAGCGCCGCATTGCGAGCATAGACCGCCGCGAGATCCAGCCACTGCCGCCGCTGCATCAGCCAGGCGAAGTCCAGCTTGCCCTCCCCCAACAGGCTCTGGCGGTTCGCCAGCGCTACCGCATGCCGGTGGCGAAAGCGACGCTGCGGTCTGCTTCCCCTCAACCGCCGGCGCACTTCCAGCCACAGGCGATAATCCACGCGCCGCAGCACAGCACACGTCATGCGGTTGCCCATCCCGGCACCCGTTGCCGATAAGCGGGCCATCGCGTCCAGACCGTTGCGCCAGGCCAAATACCCACGAACCGCGAGCAGGCGCATCACGGGGCCAGCGGCTTATCGTGCTGCAGCAGCGACAGCAGCTGCCGGCTGAAAGCAGAAAACTCACGATCTTGCAGCGCCAGCCATTTGCGATTGACGATAAAACTGGGGGTCGCGTTGATCTGGTAATAGCGGCTCACTGCCGTCATATACGCCAACAGCTCTTTGACCCGCTCTGACCCTCTGGCCTGCTGATAGGCAGCCTCATCGATACCGTTGGCCGTCAGCCAGGCGCTGAGCTGTTTGTCGTCCGCCAGGTTGAGGTTTTCTTTGATAATGGCGCGGTAAGCGGCGGGGCGATACTGCGCTTCGATCCCCATGATCGTCAGCGTGGCGAACAGGGGCGCAAAGGCCGCCATGCCGGCTTGACTGTCGTCGCTAAGGTGCAAGCGCACCAGTTTGGCCCCCGCCGGTAAACTTTTTTCCAGCTCGGCCACGCCGCTTTCGTTGACTTCACAATAGTGGCAGGCATAGGAGAAGACTTCGACAATGGTATTATCGTCTTGCAACGGGCTTTGCTCGATTTTTTCCGGGGCGATAAAGCTCAGGCTTTCTGCCTCCGGCGGTTGCATGACGTAATGTTTAAAATAAAAGGCGGTCAGAAAAGAAGAGGCAAAAATAATGACCAGCGTGTAGCTAATGAAAAGCAAGGGACGTTTATACATAACGGACGCATCCTGCGCATATATTAATACTCACCCGGCAGGGTGAATACATGAAAAAGAGTTAATACCGTAAATAATGAGAACGTAAAGATGACTTTTCGCCCGGTATCAGGCGGGCCAGCGCGAACGCTGCCCGCCTGCCCACCGCTAATCTAAATGCAGGGGATTAACCCGCCTCAGCTTGGCGTGGTTGGGTTAGACGGGCAGCTTGCTACCGGCGCCGGGTGATAAGTCTTTCTCACACCGCCAAACTTATCGGCGCAGGTAGTGACCAGCTGGCAGGTGCGGTTATTGCCGCTGCCCACCCAGGCAAACTCCTTGGTACAAACAAAAGTACCGCCGACGATGTTTCCCGCTTCTGACAGATTGATTTTCTTCATTACAATATCCTTATATATATTAAAATATAAACACACTACCCATTACTCTGTCGGCAGACAGAGCAATTCTTCAATACATTTTAAAACCATCTAATTAATAACAATGAGAGCGCTTCGGGAAAAAGCATAGCCATCCCAAACGAGCAGATCAATACAATTATTTACACTGCAAGAGAAAGTTAATCGAATAAGTAAGCCGTGAATGCGGGACTATTCCAATTTAAATTAGTCTAAAAACAAGAAAAGTAGATCAAAGCCTATTAAAGCAAGAAAAACATAAAAGGATAATTCTCAATAAAATGAAAAAACAAATAAGAAAAATTCAGATCTGACCAGTTGGCGACGACGTGCAACACGCTGAAAAGATTGCTTCCTGCCGCGCCGGATTTACACTGGGCAGCAGGACTCTCACTCTACAGGATGCCCATGCTCGCCACTCACGAATACGCCAACGACCTGATTCTGTTCGCCCTGATTGTCGACTGCGGCTCGTTCAGCAAGGCCGCGGAGAGCGCCGGCATCACCAGCTCGGTGGTCAGTAAACGCATCGGGCGGCTGGAAAAATCGCTGGGTGCCCGGCTGTTGTACCGCACCACCCGCAGCCTGACGCTGACCGAAAGCGGCCAGGCACTCTACCAGCAGGCCAAAGAGATCGGCGCCAAAGTGCAGGAGGCGCTGTACGCCGTCAGCGAAAAGAGCGAAGAGTTGACCGGCACCATTCGCATGTCGGTGCCGACCATTTCCGGCGAGCTGCTGCTGAGCGAGAGCGTGGCGGAATTTTGCGCTCTGCACCCCAGCCTGAAGGTCGAGATGCGGCTGGAAAACCGCTTTGTCGATCTGGTGGAAGAAGGTATCGATCTGGCGATCCGCACCGGCACCATGCCGGATTCGAGCCTGATTGCCCGGCCGATCTTCGATTCCCGCTGGGTGATCGTCTGCTCGCCGGGGTACCTGGAAAGCCACCCGGAACCGCGTAGCGCCGAAGACCTGCTTGGCCACAACTGCCTGACCTACACCTACCAGGAGAGCGGTACCGCCAACTGGCTGATGAAGCGGCCGGGACGCAACGAAATCTACGAGCTGCAGGTTAACGGCAACCTGTCGGCCAACAATGCGCGAGCGATCCGCAAAGCGGTGATCGGCGGCCACGGTATCGCCATGGTGCCGCGCTGCATGGTGTATGAAGATTTGCAGGACGGCAAGCTGACCGAGATCTTGGCCGGCCACTGCGGCAAAGTATTGGGCATTTACGCCGTCTATCCTTACACCCGCAATCTGCCGTTAAAAACCCGTCTGCTGATCGAACATATCATCGGTTCCTACCAAAATATCAGCCATTATTTTTGAGTTCCCTGCTCTGATTATTTCCCCGCGGCCGCAAAAAGCCGCGGGGATTACCGCATTTTTGGACATAATCTATTGAACATTACCGCTTAATTAATGTGAACTCACGCATTTATCACACAAAATCGCTTCCTATCAAACTGATTTTAAAGCAGTTAATTTAACCCCTTCTGCCGGCCAGTTTCCCACCGCCGCCGCCGTTCGCCGATGTTAAAAAAATACCGCATGGCATCGTCACCAACGTTGTGATTAGAATGAAAATGTTGCGGTAATTAACCTTTCAGCTACATATCTCTGCCCATAAAAATAATAACCCTGAGGATCTTATGCCCCTGCTTTTCAGTATTGCGCCCATCGTCCTGCTGATTTGGATGATGACCAAAAGGAATGGCGTGCCCTCTTACCTCGCCCTGCCGCTGACGGCCGCCGTGGTGTATGCCGTACAGCTCCTGTGGTTCGATGCCTCGCTGCGGCTGCTGCATGCCAATATCATCACCGCACTGGTGTCGACGCTGACGCCGATCACCATCATCGCCGGCGCCATCCTGCTCAACAAACTGATGCAGGTAAGCGGCGCGGAAAACGTGGTGCGGCGCTGGCTGGAAACCATCAGCCCCAATCCCGTGGCCCAGCTGATGATTATCGGCTGGGCGTTCGCCTTTATGATTGAGGGCGCCAGCGGCTTCGGCACCCCGGCCGCCATCGCCGCGCCGATTCTGGTCGGGCTGGGCTTCAACCCGCTGCGCGTCGCCCTGCTGACGCTGGTGATGAACTCGGTACCGGTCTCCTTCGGCGCCGTGGGCACTCCCACCTGGTTCGGCTTTGCCAACCTCGGTCTGTCGGACGCCAGCCTGCTGGAGATCGGCCGGCAGACCGCGCTGATCCACTTTGTCGCCGGCTTCGTCATTCCTTTGCTGGCGCTGCGCTTTATCGTTTCCTGGCAGGATATCCGCCGCAACCTGCCGTTTATCCTGCTCAGCGTGCTGAGCTGCACCGTGCCCTATCTGCTGCTTGCTCAGGTGAACTATGAATTCCCGGCGCTGGTCGGCGGCGCGATCGGCCTGGCGCTCTCGGTACTGTTGGCGCGCGGCGGCATCGGCCTCACCCGTAGCGACAAATCGCAGAGCGCCGGTCAGGCCGTGCCGTTCTTGCAGGTGGTCAAGGCCATGACCCCGACCCTGCTACTGATTGCTATTCTGATAGTGACGCGCATCCATCAGCTGGGCCTGAAGGCGCTGCTCAACAACACCGCGCTGCTGTGGCAGGAAAACCTCGGCTGGCTCGGGGAGCTGCGCATCAGCCGGGCGCTGATCGTCGAACTGCAGCAGGTGCTGGGCACCTCCGCCGCTGCCGGCTACAAAACGCTGTATGTCCCGGCGCTGATCCCGTTCCTGCTGGTGGTGCTGCTGTGTATTCCGCTGTTCCGTCTGAATGGCGGCCAGGTGCGGCAAATGTTCAGCGAAACCGGCGGGCGCGTCGCACGGCCCTTTATCGCCCTGTTCGGCGCGCTGGTGATGGTCAACCTGATGATGCAGGGCGGCGACAACGCGCCGGTGATCCTGATCGGCAAAGCGTTGGCGGCGCTGACCGGCGAGAGCTGGCTGCTGTTCTCGTCGTTCCTCGGCGCGCTGGGCTCGTTCTTCTCCGGTTCCAATACCGTCTCGAACCTGACCTTCGGCGGCATTCAGCAGTCGATCGCCCGGAGCAGCGGCCTTGACGTCAATCTGACGCTGGCCTTGCAGTCCGTCGGCGGCGCCATGGGCAACATGGTGTGCCTGAACAACATTATCGCCGTCTGTTCGATCCTCGGGATCGGCAACGCCGAAGGCAAAATCATCAGAAAGACCGTGCTGCCGATGCTGGCGTACGGCGGGATTGCGGCCGGTATGGCAGCGATCCTCACGCTCTGACTGAACACTCGTTATCGCAAGCAAGACAAGAAGGTAAACACTATGATCATCTCCGCGTCAACCGACTACCGGGCCGCCGCCCAGGCCAAACTGCCACCGTTTTTGTTTCACTACATCGACGGCGGGGCCTACGCGGAGCATACGCTGAAGCGCAATACCGCAGATCTGGCCGATATTGCCTTGCGCCAGCGCGTGCTGCGCAATATGTCCGAACTCAGCCTGGAGACCACGCTGTTCGGCGAGCAGCTGGCGATGCCGGTGGCGCTGGGGCCGGTGGGGTTGACCGGCATGTACGCCCGCCGCGGCGAAGTGCAGGCCGCGCGTGCCGCGGCTAAAAAAGGCATTCCGTTCACGCTGTCCACCGTGTCGGTCTGCCCGATCGAAGAGGTGGCGCCGGCGATCGATCGGCCGATGTGGTTCCAGCTTTACGTGCTGAAAGATCGCGGCTTTATGCGCAATGCGCTGGAGCGCGCCAAGGCCGCCGGCGTGAAAACGCTGGTGTTTACCGTCGACATGCCGGTGCCGGGCGCCCGTTACCGCGACGCCCACTCAGGGATGAGCGGCCCTAACGCCGCGCTGCGCCGCGTGCTGCAGGCGTTTGCCCATCCGCAGTGGGCCTGGGATGTCGGCCTGCTCGGCAAGCCGCACGATCTGGGCAACGTCTCGGCCTACCGCGGCAAACCCACCAGCCTGGAAGACTACATCGGCTGGCTGGGTGCCAACTTCGATCCGTCGATTTCCTGGAAAGATCTGGAGTGGATCCGCGAATTCTGGGACGGCCCGATGATCATCAAAGGCATTCTGGATCCGGAGGACGCCAAAGACGCGGTGCGCTTCGGCGCCGACGGCATCATCGTCTCCAACCACGGCGGCCGCCAGCTGGACGGCGTGCTGTCGACCGCGCGCGCCATGCCGGCGATCGCCGACGCGGTGAAAGGCGACATCACCCTGTTGGCCGACTCCGGCATCCGCAGCGGCCTGGACGTGGTGCGCATGATCGCCCTGGGGGCCGACAGCGTGCTGCTGGGGCGCGCCTTCGTCTATGCGCTGGCGGCGGCCGGCGAAGCCGGGGTGGCTAACTTGCTGGATCTGATCGACAAGGAAATGCGCGTCGCCATGACGCTCACCGGCGCGAAAACCATCGCGGAGATCAACGCCGGATCGCTGGTCAGAAACGCCTGAATCAAAGCGGCTGCACGCCTTCCGGGTAGGCGTTGTAGCTCATCTTGCTGATGAAGGCCCCGGCCGGTGACACCAACACCCGGCCGGCGGCGTCCAGCCCGAGGAAGGTACCGGTGCAGCGCCCGGAAATAAAGTCGAAGAAGAACACCGAGCACACCGGGATAATCTTTTCCCGGAAGGTGAACAGGAACATCTCGTCCTCAAACTTGTAGTAGGTGGCGTAGTCCATATCGCCGTGGCCGAATTGCTCGCCGCGCAGGTTTTGCCAGGCATAGCGCTCGGTATTGACGTAGAAGTGTTCGTAATAGTGGTTGGGGCTGTAGACATTCAGCGTACGATAGCCGATCAGCTCGCGGGTCAGATGCGGCGCGACGCCACTCGGCGTGACGCCGACAATCCGGCCGACGTGGAAGCTTTGCTTGAGGCGCGAGCCCTTTTCCACCGTCTGTTCCGGCAACAGCGTGCTGCGCACCAGCAGCGCCCGGCCGCTGTCACGATTGAGTACCAGCGTCAGGCACTCGTTGCCCGGCGACTGCAGCGGAATATTGAAGAAATAGCGTGCGGCGGAGGTTTGCACCTCTTCGTAAGCGTCCTCACCGCTCTCCCCTCCCCAGGCCCACAGCACCCGTTGCCGATCGGCACTGAAGCGCAGCGTGATTTCCCCGTCGTTGTCAAAGGCGATCTGCAGCGTTTTGCCCCGCCAGTCCTGGGTGCCCGGCAGGCGGTTAGTGTCGATACCGCGCGCGAAATCGTCGTAATTCTTCCAGTCCGGCTCGGCATTTTGATTCAGTACGGATTGATCTGCTGACATCTTCACTCTCCTTGATTGAATGGGATGAAAACCGCCTCAAACGTCGGCGACGCTCGCCGGTTTCACCGCTCTGCGGCTCACCACCGCGGGGGCGGTTTCATCGAGAAAACAACTCAGTACGCCGGCGCACACGGCGCCCGCGGCCGCCAGCCACATCACGCTGACCAGCCCGTAGCGATCGGCGATCAGCCCGGCGATAAACGGCGCCAGACAGCCGCCAATCACCTCGCCAATCCCCATCACCAGCCCCAACGCGGTGGCGATACGGGCCGGCGATACCGTTTCCGACGGGATGGTGGCCATAAACAGCGTGAAGCAGCCAAGGCCGGTATAAGACAGGAACACCAGCACGCCCAGCAGCCACGGGTTATCGACGTAGCTCAGGAACAGCGGGCAGCACACCGCCAGCAGCGAAAAGAAGATCAGCGTCGGCTTGCGGCCGAGGCGATCGGAAATCGCCGGCACCGCCACGCCCCAGAACACCCAGGCGGCGCCGATGGCGCTCATGATGCCGCCCATCGTGCCTTCGCCGAAGCCGCGGTCGGTCACCAAAAAGTTGGGGGTGAAGGTAATGATGATCATGAACCAGGTGACGAACACGCAGGAGATCAGAATGCACAGCGCCACATTCTTGATTTTAAACAGCTCGCCGTAAGCGGCTTTGTTCGCCGCCTTGCCGGCCGCCGGCGCGGCGCTGAAAGCGGGATCCTTCTTGCCGTTCACATAGCGATAGATCAGCCACGCCAGAATGATGCCCGGCACGGCGGTCAGATGAAACGCCATGCTCCATCCCCACTTCTGCGCCAGATAGATGATCAGCGGCGGCGCGATAATGCCGCCCAGCAGCCCCGGCGCCGCGCCCTGGATCAATCCCATGTTGAAACCGCGGCGCTGCGGCTGCGATTTTTCCACCATCAACGACTGTGCGATCGGCAAAACCGGCCCTTCGGCGATCCCCATCAGCGCCCGGAAGATCAGTAGCATGGCAAACCCGCTGACCAGCCCCGACAGCGCGGAGAACAGTGAAAACACCAGGATCGACAGGATCAACATCGGTTTACGGATATTAAAGCGATCGGCTATCGCCCCCAGCCCCGCGCCGGATAGCGCCCAAGTCAATGCCAGCACCGCCGACAGCGTGCCAAGATGCACGTTGCTGAGCTTGAGGTCGGCGGCAATCATCGGAAACAGGAAAGAGATAGTCAGGCGATCGACGAACACGCAGCCGAACACGAAGAATAAAATAATCAGCAATCGGTTCTCTTCGCTCAATCGCGAGCGCTGCCCTGGCGAGTTATTCATAGCGTCATTGGTCCATAAGTTAACTTATGAATGGCGAGCGGCCATGGCATAAGTCGATTAAGCGCGCAGCCAAGAGAAACATTGGCCATCGGTCACGATAACAACTCATTAACATATTAACGATATAAACTTATCTCAAGTAACGGGCATGTCAAACGGCCGTTGAAAACGACGGCCGGGTGGCAAATCAGGTATTTTTCACAAAGCGCGAATGACATGAAAATAAATCAATATTATGTTTTTACTGATTTAAATAAAATTACCCGGCACTTTTTACTTTTATTGAAAAAGCCAAAATGCCGTGATTTATAAACAGGTTAATAAATAAAACTTAACCTTCCCTTATAAATTGACGCTATTTCCCTTTTCATCGGTCGTATTGCCCCACCCGCTTTATTATTTGAATCCGTTTGCTTTATCGCGGTTATGGCGCGAACGATTAACTCCATTGTGTTAATCAATAATCACGTTATGACATTATCAATGCTGAATAATAATAAAAGCGTAGGCCGTGACAGGAATCACAAACAGAACGCCCTTTAACGCCCTGTGAATGGGTTATTACCGGCTCGGCTAGCTTATGCCAACTCGATCCAACCCCGGATGAAAAAACGGCGGCATGATAAGCAGCAGGTAACCAGCAAGGAGATGAACATGACGACAGCACTGACAAAAGCCGGTTTCTGGCGCAAAACCGCCGACTCTTCATCGCTGCGTGAGCCACGCGTGCTGATTCGGGTCTACGTTGGCGAAGGCGAAATCGATCGCACCATCGCGTTTTACGAGCAGCTGCACGGCGTAACGGCGGACATGCGCTTCGATTTTCCCGAGCATCGGCTGGTATTGGCGGCGGTGGGGCCGTTTCTGATCCTGGAGGGGGCGGAAGAGCAGTTGCGCCCTTTCCGCAGCACCGTCGGCACGCTGCTGGTCGATGACATTTATCCCTACCACCAGCGGCTGCTGGCCGCCGGAGCAGAGATTTTCTTCGGCCCGGTGGAGGTGCCCACCGGCGCCTGTTTCAATGCGCGCCTGCCGGACGGCACGACTGTCGAGTACGTGCATCACCGGCCGCGTGCAGACGAATAAACCGCCTCAGGGCAGCACCGGCTTCATGGCGTAACGACACAGATCCTTGCGCAGGCTGACCATGTACAGCACGATCACCGCCGAGAACGGCAGGCCGCACAGCACCACCGCCGTCTGCATCGCGCTGAAACTGCCGGCATACAGCAGGCCGGCGCATACCAGCGTAGTCACCGCCGCCCAGAATACCCGCAGCCAGGCCGGCGCGTCATCATGGGCGGAACCGCCCTGGCAGGAGAGGTTCGCTATCATCAGCGTGCCGGAATCGACCGGCGTCAGGAACAGCACGAAGCTTATCACCACCACAAAGCCGGCGGTCAGCTGGGTATAGGGCAAGTATTCGAACAGCTTGAACACCGCCATCGGCGGATCGCTTTGCGCCACCTGCCCCAGGATCGCCTGTCCGCCTTCCAGCACCAGGCTGATGGCGGTATTGCCGAAGATGGACAGCCACGCCAGCGTGAAGCCCAGCGGAATCAGCAGCACGCCGAAAATCAGTTCGCGAATGGTGCGTCCTTTGGAAATGCGCGCGATGAACAGCCCGACGAACGGCGCCCACGCCACCCACCAGGCCCAGTAGAACAGCGTCCAGGCGCCCTGCCACTGGCGCGCCTTGCCGTACAGATACATATCGAAGCTGCGGCTGACCAGCGAGGTCAGATAATCGCCGAGGTTCTGCAACATGCCGTTCAGCAGATTCAGCGTCGGCCCGGCCAGAAACACGAACAGCAGCAGCAGGCACAGGAAGCCGACGTTGATGTTCGACAACATGGCGATGCCCTTCTCGACGCCGGTGACCGCCGCCAGCGTGGCCACCACCATCATCACCACGATCAGGGCCAGCAGCACGCCGGTGCTTTGCGGAATATCGAACAGATAAAACAGTCCCGAGTTCACCAGCAGCGCGCCGATCCCCAGGTTAGTTACCATCGAGATCACCGTCACCAGAATGCCGAAACTGTCCACCAGATGGCCGACGCCGCCGTGGGTGCGCTCGCCGAAGATCGGGTATAACGCAGAGCGCAGCGCCAGCGGCAGGCCGCGGCAATAGGCGAAATAGGCCAGCGCGGTGGCGATCAGCGCATACAGCGCCCAGCCGTGCAGCCCCCAGTGCAAAAAGGTCAGCGCCATCGCCTGTCGCGCCGCCTGCACGCTGCCGCCGCTGCCTTCCGGTGGCGACAGGAAATGATCCAGCGGTTCATAAGCGCCGTAGTACACCAGCGCAATGCCGATGCCCGACGAGAACAGCATCGCCACCCACGAGGGATAGCTGAACTGCGGCGGCTCGTCATCCTGGCTGAGGCGAATATGGCCGAAGCGCGACAGCGCCAGCCAGAAGACGAATGCCATACAGGCGACCATCAACAGCATGTAGTACCAACCGAACACGTCGGCGACCCAGCTTTGCGCGGCGTTCAGCCACAGTTTGCTGGCGGAGGGAAACAGCACGACCAGCGATCCCAGCAGCAGGATCACCGCCGCCGAGCCGAAAAATACCGGAACATTCAATCTGACAGGTTCTTCGTCAAGCGATGGAGGAGTTTTTGTTGTCATTGGCAGGCTTCCATGGTGCGAAAGACAGACGATTTCAATGCAACCTTCAGTTAACATTTTATCGTCATTTATTTGACATTTTTGCAGCATATAGAGTATTGATTGACCGTTCAATCAATCAAATCCAAAGTGTGATTGGCCTATCAGTTGGGGAAAATATGTACCGCAGAGATATTCCGGAGCAGCGTAAGGAGCAGCTGATTAACGCCGCCTTCGAGACCATTAACGTCGTCGGGCTGGCCGGCGTCACCCTGTCTCAGGTGGCGAAAGAAGCCGGGCTGTCGACCGGCATCGTCAGCCACTATTTTGGCGATAAAGAGGGGTTGCTGAGCGCCACCATGCGCAAAATCCTGCGCGATCTGCGCGACGCAGTGGCCGAATGCCGCGCGCAGGCGGCAAGCGACAGCCAGTCACAGCTGTTCGCCATTATCCAGGGCAACTTCCATCCCAGCCAAACCAACGCCGTGTCCATGCGCGCCTGGCTCGACTTCTGGGCCGCCAGCATGCACCAGCCGGTGCTGCGCCGCCTGCAGCGCGCCAACGATCGGCGACTCTATTCCAACATTTGCTGCCAGTTCCGCCGCGAGCTGCCGCTGCGGCAGGCGCGTGATGCCGCGCGCGGGCTGGCGGCCATGATCGATGGGCTCTGGCTGCGCGGCAGCCTGGCCGGCGACGAGACAGACCTGAAGCAGGACTGCCGCATCGCCTGCGACTACGTGGCACAGCGGCTCAATGCCGCGCAGCCGCTGGGGTGAACGCCCTCGTCAGCGCGATTCCTGCTCTTCGCTGTACTGGGTTTGCCACATCGCGGCGTAGCGGCCGTTCGCGGCCAGCAGCGCCTCGTGCCCCCCGCGCTCGACGATCTCCCCCGCCTCCAGCACGATGATCTCATCGGCGTCCACCACGGTGGAGAGCCGGTGGGCGATCACCAGCGTGGTGTGGTTGCGGCTCACCTCGCGTAGGTGCCCCTGGATTTCACGTTCGGTCTGGGTATCCAGCGCGCTGGTCGCCTCGTCGAACACCAGGATGGCCGGATTTTTCAAAATGGTGCGCGCGATCGCCACCCGCTGCTTTTCACCGCCCGACAGCTTCAGCCCGCGCTCACCCACCCGGGTGTCGTAACCGTCGGGCAGACCGACGATAAAATCATGGATATGCGCCAGCCGCGCCGCCCGCTCGATTTCTTCATCGCTGGAGCCGGTTTTGCCGTAGCCGATGTTGTAGCGCAGCGTATCGTTGAACAGCACCGTATCCTGCGGCACGATGCCGATCGCCTGCCGCAGGCTGGCCTGGGTCAGCTGGCGAATGTCCTGGCCGTCGAGGGTAATGGCGCCGCTCTGCACGTCGTAGAAGCGGAACAGCAGGCGCGACAGCGTGGACTTGCCCGCGCCGGAGGCGCCGACCACCGCCACCGTGTGGCCCGCCGGAATGGTAAAACTCACCTGCTTGAGGATCGGCCGGCGCGTGTCGTAACCGAAGCTGACCGCATCGAACCGCACTTCGCCGCGATCGAGGCGCAGCGGCTGCGCATCCGGGCTATCGACGATTTCACGCTTTTCCTGCAGCAGATCGAACATGTTCTCCATGTCGATCAGCGCCTGGCGCACCTCGGAATAAATAAAGCCGAAGAAGTTCAGCGGCTGATACAGCTGCAGCAGGTAGGCGTTGACCAGCACGAAGTCGCCGACCGTCATCGTCCCCTGCGTAATGCCCTGCGCCGCCATGGCCATCATCACGATCAGTCCGATCGAAATAATGGCGGTTTGCCCCAGGTTGATCGCCGTAAAACTGAATTGGTTCTTGATGGCCGCGTATTCGTACAGCCGGCGCGACAGGTCGAAACGCTCGGCTTCGAATTCTTCATTGCCGAAGTACTTTACGGTCTCATAGTTCAGCAGGCTGTCGATGGATTTGCTGTTGGCGTCGGCGTTGGCCTTGTTGAGCTCGCGGCGAAAGCGGGTGCGCCAGCTGACCGCCAGCACGGTAAACAGGATGTAGCAGCCGACCGTCGTCAGGATCGCCAGCGCGAACCAGCCGTTCAGCATATGCCACATGATCGCCGTGACCAGCGAGAGCTCGAACAGGATCGGCACGATGGAGAACAGCAGCCGCGACAGCACCGTGGACACCGCCTGGGTGCCGCGCTCGATGGACAACGACAGCCCGCCGGTCTGGCGCTCCAGATGGAAGCGCAGACTCAGCGCATGCAGCTGGCGAAACACCCGCACGCCCAGCAGGCGCGTGGCGTTCTGGCTGACGTGGATGAACATCACGTTGCGCAGTTCCTCAAACAGCGCGCCGCCCACCCGCGCCACGCCGTAGGCGACGATCAGCCCCAGCGGCACCGCCAGCATTTTCGCCGTCTCGCCGCTCAGCGCATCGACCATCGCTTTGTAGGCCAGCGGCACCAGCGTGGTGCTGACCTTGGCCGCCACCATGAACACGAAGGCCACCACCAGATACCCCCGCAGGCGCGGGTTGTCTTTCGGCCACAGGTAGGGCAGCAGGAATTTCAGCAAACGGGAACGATCCATCATGTAATATTCATCTTCTCGGTCGGGATCGCGGCACACGGCCGCGCGGGGGTTATGAGTTTGGCCTGGCCGGCGGCAAACGCCGCAGCCATCCCGTTGTCCTGCGGCGGCAACTCAGCATCATCCGTCAGGAGAAGCGGCGGCGGCTCGGGCAAAGTTCAGGCATGGAGGAGACAATCACATGACCCAGACGTATGCAAAGCGCTTTGCGCAGGTCTTTGACTATATCGATCGCCACCTGGACGAGGCGCTCACCGTCGAAAAACTGAGCGAAGTGGCCCACTTTTCGCGCTTTCACTTTCAACGCCAGTTTAGCGCGTATTGCGGCATCTCGGTGTGGCGTTATATCCAGTGGATGAGGCTCAAACGCGCCTCGTACCGCCTGGCGTATAACCCGCTGGAGCCGGTGATTGACATCGCGCTGGACGCCGGTTTTCAAAACCCGGAGTCCTTCAGCCGCGCCTTCAAACAGGCGTTCAGCCAAACGCCAAGCCAGTTTCGCAAACGGCCGGCCTGGATCGATTGGCAGCAGCGCTTTCCCGAGCCGAAACACAAAAGGAAACAACCCATGAAGGTAGACATTGTCGACTTCCCGGCCACGCCGGTGGCGATGATCGAACATCGCGGCCCGTCCGCGCTGGTCAACGAAACCGCCGCGCGCTTTATCGAGTGGCGCAAAACCAGCGGCCTGTCGCCGGTCAGAAGCAGCCGTACTTTCGGCATCGCACCGCACGATCCGGCCACCACCGAAGCGCAGGACTTCCGCTTCTTCATTTGCGGCGAGGTTACTGCACCGATCCCCGAGGACAACGCCTTCGGCGTGGTGAACAGCACGCTGCCGGCCGGGCGCTGCGCGCTGCTGCGCCATCACGGCTCGCTGGATGGGCTCTCGGAAAGTGCCCATTATCTGTACCGCGAGTGGTTGCCGGCCAGCGGCGAGGAACTGCGCGATTTTCCGCTCTATTTCCACTACCACAACTTCGTGCACGAAGTGGCGGAATATGAACTGGTGACCGATCTTTACCTGCCGCTGAAGTAACTGACATCTGGCTCCGCAAGGAGCCAGATTGACGTTAACAGGACGGCGACGAACCTTGCGGCGGCAGATAGCGCTGCGGATCGAGCGCGGTCGCACGGTAGCGGATCTGGAAGTGCAGGAACACCGAATCGGTGCCGGTGCTGCCCATGGTGCCGATCTTCTGCCCCGCCTTCACATCCTGGCCGTTGCGCACCAGCGTGGTGTCGTTGTGCGCATAGGCGGTAATAAAGTCTTCGCCGTGCTTAATCATGATCAGGTTGCCGTAGCCGCGCAGCTGGTTGCCGACGTACACCACTTTGCCCTTGGCGGAAGCGTAGATCGGCTGGCCGCGTTTGCCGGCGATGTCGATGCCCTTGTTGCCGCCATCTGAATTGGAGTAGGCCTGCACGATCCGGCCGCTGGTCGGCCAACGCCAACAGCGGGCAGCGCCCGGCGGCGGCGTTTGCTTGGCGATCGCGGCGGAAGAAGAAGAGGTTTTACGGCGCGTGGCGGCGGTTTTGGTCGGCGCACTGCCGCTCAGCCGCAGTTTCTGCCCCACTTCCAGGCTATAGGGCGGGCGTATCTTGTTGATTCTGGCCAGATCGCTGACTTCGCTGTCGGTGATCCAGGCGATGTAGTACAGCGTATCGCCCCGTTTGACGGTGTAGGACTTGCCGGTGTAGGTGCCCTTCGGCAGTTTGTCGTAGTCGCGGTTGTAGGCATTTTTACCCGAACACCCGGCCAACAACAGCCCCAATGTCAGACACGCCGCGATGCGGCGCCACCCAGCCCATTTGCTTCCTGTGCTCAAATCCAGTCCTCGGTCGTCTTTTCGGTTCTGATACCCGTCAGCCGCACAGTGTAACATTTGCGCCGGGTCAGTCAAAAACCCCCAGACGGTCTATGCTAAACAGGTAAGGATGACTGATTAATTACCCAACGACGAAATGGAGTACTGTCATGTTGAACCTCGACCGCAATAATCTGCCCCTCCTGAGCGAAGAACTGCTCAAAAAGCAACGCACCACCCTGCTGATCATCGCCTTCCTGCTGCTGGCGGGCGGGATACTGTGCCTGGTCAATCCTTTCGCCTCCGGCGCAGCGCTGAGCATCGTGGTCGGCATCCTGCTGCTGTTGAGCGGCGCCGGGCTGATTATCGCCATGATCGCTAACCGGGCACAGAATACCTGGCCGATGATCGGCGGCATTTTGCTGGGCGTGGCCTACCTGATTATCGGCTATGTGTTCATCACCAGTCCGCTGGCGGGCATTCTGGCACTGGCGGTGTACCTCGCCGTGCTGTTCGCGCTTGGCGGCATCGCTCGCCTGGCAGCGGGCTACATGCGCCGCGGGCTGCCGGGCAACTGGCTGCAGTTCGTTATCGGCGTGCTCGACTTGATCATCGCCTGGATGCTGATCGGCTCAGGCCCGGCGGCATCGGTCACGCTGGTGACGGCCATCGTCGGCATCGAGATGCTGGTCAGCTCCTTTGCGCTGTTCCAGGCGGCGAATCTGTTTAAACGCGCCTGACGCTACCGGCCCGCCGCCGCGGGCCTCATCGCTTTCGTTGTTTCCAGACAAAACAAGGCGATACCCCCTCTGCTTGTCCGTGGTTATCTTCATCGGTAAGTGCCAATATAGGCGCAGACAAGGGAGCTGAAACCGATGACAACCCATTCCAACCCGTTGAACTCGCGGGAAGTCTGCCTGCAATTACGCCACTTCAATCAGGTAATCGGGCAACAATGCCGCAATATGGCGCGCCAAAAAACCACCTGCCCATGCTGCCTGACGGACATTGCCACCGGCTGCGATGCCGGTATCAAACTGTGTGGGCAGCAGCTAGCCAAACCCAACCCGCAAACCCCGTTATTCCGGCAGATTCGCAACTTGCTGCTCGATCTGCGCGCAGAAGCGATAGGAGTTCACAGAATAGACGTCCTGAACCGCACCAATAACGAAATATCCTGGCTGTTGCGCGAGCTGTATTTCGAGACGTTCTGAACATAAGGGCCGCGCGCCCATCGCTTAACGTCAATCGGCGCGGCTATCATCCGCGCCGAATTACGGCGACACCATTCTCATCTCCCCCTTATTCTCCCCCTTTTAGCGCGGGCGTTCATCCAGCTTTACGACCGCCGTCACACCTCGCCACCGCCAAATTGCGTTGGTTATAGAGTCGTCTACAATTCAATCGAATTACCCCCTACAACATCAGAAATTATTATTATTAGAGGTGATTATGTTACAGAAACACGAAAACGTAATAAGTATGACTGTACTAAGCCCGCAAGCCACCCAACAACTGATGCCTTCGTTTTCCTCCTTGCCCCACACGCAACACGCCGACGGCAAATATCGCCTGCGCCGTTATTCGGTCGTCAAATACCTCAACCCCAACGTCGCCGAAGTGGGGCCGCGCACCTTCATGCAGTCCGATCAGATAAACCATTTCCAGGGCAACGTGGTGCGCCGCTTCGAGCCTATCGACAGCGCCGTGCTGCAGAGCGCCGGCATGGCGGAGATGTGCAACCTGTTTGCCGAAAATAACGAACTGCCGGAAGGCGCCGAGATAGAGATCCACCAAATGCGCGTGGTCGCCATCCAAAAAGATACGCTGGTGGCGCCGGAAGGCATTCACCAGGACGGTTTCGACCATATCGCCATGATCGCCATTCACCGGCACAACATCGTCGGCGGTGAAATCATGCTGTACGACGACAGCCACCACGATCCCTTCTTTAAAAAAGCGCTGGCGGACGGTGAAGCCGTGCTGCTGGCAGACAGCAAACTGTGGCACAACGCCACGCCGATCAACGCCGTAAGCCCGAAAGAAGAAGGCTACCTGGATCTCTTCGTCCTCACCGCGCGGGGAGAGAAAGCATGACCTTTACACCCGAGCTCGCCCGCGCCCAGTTCAGTGCCCTGTCCCAGCACATCGACGGCAAACCGGCGATCTTTTTCGACGGCCCCGGCGGTGCGCAGGTTTCACGGGGCGTGCTGGAAAAAATGACGGACTACCTGGGGAAATACAACGCCAACCTGGGCGGGCACTACTTCTCCAGCCGAGTCACCGGCGAGGTGATGGGCCAGGCGCGGGAATCGGTGCGCGCCTTGTTAAATGCGCCTTCGCCCGACAAAATCGTTTTCGGCATGAATATGACCACGCTGACTTTCCATCTCAGCCGCATCATCAGCCGCGACTGGCAGGCCGGCGATGAGGTCATCGTCACCGCGCTCGATCACTACGCCAACGTCTCCAGCTGGCAGCAGGCCGCCGCAGACCAAGGGGCCGTGGTGCATCAGATACCGCTGGAGAGCGCCGACTGCGCATTGGATGCCGCGAAAGTGTGTGAGCGCATCAACGCCAATACCCGCCTGGTGGCGGTCAGCTACGCCTCCAACGTCACCGGCAGCATTGTCGATATCAGCGCCATCGTCGAAGCTGCGCATCGGGTCGGCGCGCAGGTGTATGTCGACGCCGTGCACTATGCGCCGCATAACCTGATTGACGTGCAGGCGCTGGGCTGTGATTTCCTGGTGTGCTCCGCCTACAAGTTCTTTGGCCCGCACGTCGGCATGGCCTATATCGCGCCGCAGTGGCTGCAACGCCTGCGGCCGTACAAAGTCGAGCCGGCCACCGATGTCGGCCCCGGCCGTTTCGAGACCGGCACGCAAAGCTTCGAGGCGCTGGCCGGCGTCGCGGCGGCGATCGACTATCTGGCGCAGTGGGGGACGCCGGGCGCGCCATTAAGGCAGCGTTTGCAGGAGAGTTTCGCCGCCTACCACCGGCATGAAGAGGCGCTGTGCCGCCACTTTTTGCAACGGCTGAAGCAACTCGACGGCGTGCGGCTCTACGGCCATTCACAGGCGGACAGCACGCGCCGCACGCCAACCTTCGCCCTGACCTTCAGCGGCCAGACGCCTGACGCGATCGCCCGCCGCCTGGGGCAGCACAACATCTGCGCCGGCAGCGGGCATTTCTATGCGCTGGGCCTGATCCAGCAGCTGGGGTTGCAAGACGGCGGCGTGCTGCGCATCGGCATGATGCACTACAACACCCAAGGCGAAATAGACACGCTGTTTAAGGTGATCGCCGAAGATATCCTCAGTTAACTCGCCACATCGGCCCGCTTACCTTATTGAGCGGGCCATCGCGGCACGCTGGGGGTAGAATCAAGGGGATTTTATTTTAGAAATGGATTTTTATTTTGCGAAAATATGCAGTTATCGCCGCAGCATTGATGATGTCTTCCTGTGCCACGCCGGAGAAATGGGAAGCGCAAACGGCAACCCCAACGCCCCTTGACGCGGCCAGAACCCACTGCCGGCAAGAAGCCGAACAGCGCTATCCCGTGAACCTGTCTTTGCACACCAGCTCGCCGACCTTCTCCTCCATGACGATCAACGGCACGGAGATCCCCAACGCCGGTGGCGGCGCTTTCCCCTCGGACAGCAATGAAATGCGCAGAACAGAATTCGTTAATGCCTGCATGAAGTTGGAAGGATGGGAAAATAAAAATAAGGTGACGGGATTATTGGCATTTTTATTTAACTAACGGCAACACAGAATAACTCGGAATTACCGCGCTCAGGCAGCGGTAATTCCGCCTTATTAACCGGCACCGACAGCCTGACTATTTTGCTACGATATAACAGGTTACACCTCTCCTCCATTCAGGGCGATAATCAAACAAATGGAATAAATCAATTTATGAGTGAGAAAGACACCCCCCTAAAAAAGCCGCAGAGCCATATCAACAAAGCGGTATTCTTCACCTCTGCAGTCCTCATTTTTCTTCTGGTCGCGTTCGCCGCCTTTTTCCCCGACGTCGCTGACAAGAACTTCAAGCTTCTGCAGCAACAAATTTTCACCAACGCCAGCTGGTTTTATATTTTGGCCGTGGCGCTGATTTTGCTCAGCGTGACGTTTCTGGGGCTTTCCCGCTACGGCGACATCAAACTTGGCCCCGATCATGCGCAACCCGATTTTCGCTACCACTCATGGTTTGCCATGCTGTTTTCAGCGGGGATGGGCATCGGCCTGATGTTCTTCGGCGTGGCAGAACCGGTGATGCACTATCTCTCGCCACCGGTCGGCACGCCCGAGAGCGTCGAGGCGGCCAAACAGGCCATGCGCCTGACCTTTTTCCACTGGGGGCTGCACGCCTGGGCGATCTACGCCATCGTGGCGTTGATTCTGGCCTTCTTCAGCTATCGGCATGGCCTGCCGTTGACTCTGCGCTCTGCGCTTTATCCGATCATCGGCGAACGTATTTATGGCCCTATCGGCCATGCCGTCGATATCTTCGCCGTCATCGGCACCGTATTCGGGGTCGCAACCTCGCTGGGTTATGGCGTGTTGCAGGTCAACGCCGGGCTTAACCACCTGTTTGGCGTGCCGATCAACGAAACCGTTCAGGTGATCTTGATCGTGGTGATTACCGGGCTGGCCACCATTTCCGTGGTTTCAGGGCTGGAGAAAGGCATACGCTTTCTGTCAGAGCTGAACCTTGGCCTGGCGCTGTTGCTCCTGGCCCTGGTCTTGCTGTTGGGGCCAACCGTCCTGCTGTTGAAATCCTTTGTGGAAAATACCGGCGGCTATCTGTCCGAGCTGGTCAGCAAGACGTTCAATCTGTATGCCTACGAGCCAAAATCCAGCAACTGGTTAGGCGGATGGACGCTGCTCTACTGGGGGTGGTGGCTCTCCTGGTCGCCTTTCGTCGGTATGTTCATCGCTCGGGTTTCCCGCGGCCGAACCATCCGCGAATTTGTCACGGGCGTGCTGTTCGTCCCGGCAGGCTTCACCCTCATGTGGATGACGGTGTTCGGCAACAGCGCCATTTACCTCATCATGGAACAGGGCGCGACAGACCTCGCCACTACGGTACAGCAAGATGTAGCGTTGGCGTTGTTTAACTTCCTGGAGCATTTCCCGTTCTCCAGCGTGCTTTCGTTTATCGCCATGGCGATGGTGATCGTCTTTTTTGTCACGTCCGCCGATTCCGGCGCCATGGTCGTAGATACGCTGGCTTCGGGCGGCTCCAGCAACACGCCGGTTTGGCAACGCATTTTCTGGGCGTCGCTGATGGGCATCGTCGCCATCGCCTTGCTGATCGCCGGGGGGCTCAGCGCGCTGCAAACCGTCACCATCGCCAGCGCATTGCCGTTCTCGGCCATCTTGCTGATATCCATTTACGGTTTGCTTAAGGCGCTGCGCCGCGACCTGACCAAGCGCGACAGCCAAAATATGGCCACCATCGCCCCCACCGCCGCCCGCAACCCCATTCCCTGGCAGCGCAGGCTGCGCAATATCGCCTATCTACCAAAACGCTCGCTGGTTAAGCGCTTTATGGATGAGGTTATCCAACCGGCCATGACGCTGGTGCAGGAAGAGCTGAGTAAACAAAACACGCTCAGCAGCATCAACGCCACTGCGGAAGACCGCATTCGTTTCGAGGTCGATTTGGGCGATGAGCTTAACTTTATCTATGAAGTCAGACTGCGCGGCTACAGTTCGCCGACGTTCGCTCTGGCCGGGTTGGATAACGATGAACAGCAAGCCGAGCAGCACAAGTATTATCGCGCGGAGATCTACCTGAAAGAAGGCGGCCAGAACTACGATGTCATGGGCTGGAATCAGGAGCAGTTGATCAACGATATTCTCGACCAGTACGAAAAGCACCTGCATTTCTTGCATCTGGTACGCTGAAGGCCAACATGCCGTCCCCCGGGGCGGCATTTTTTTGCCCTGCTTTCTTCACCACGGCGCTGATGATGCTGATGGGATGGCGGACAACCAGTGATAACGCTTACAGGGGCAAAGGATTGGGTTGGAGTAATCTTTCGGAGAATCAGGATATTTTCAGGAGGGAGTACTGGAGCGGGTGAAGGGAATCGAACCCTCGTATGCAGCTTGGGAAGCTGCCGTTCTACCATTGAACTACACCCGCATCGGTGTGCGACAGGCATTATAACCGGTTATCGGCGGCGGGCAAGCGGAGATGGCGCGTAACTGTCGATGTTTTAAGCGGTTAAGTCCGGTGGGCGAAAAAAAACCGGCGCAGTTGCCTGCACCGGTGGTTTCACGCTAAACGGAATTATTTCTGTGGGCGCATCGCCGGGAACAGAATCACGTCGCGGATGGTATGGCTGTTGGTGAACAGCATCACCATACGGTCGATACCGATGCCCAGACCGGCGGTCGGCGGCAGGCCGTGCTCCAGCGCGGTGACGTAGTCTTCGTCGTAGAACATCGCTTCGTCGTCGCCGGCGTCTTTGGCGTTCACCTGATCGGCAAAGCGCTGTGCCTGATCTTCGGCGTCGTTCAGCTCGGAGAAGCCGTTGCCGATTTCACGGCCGCCGATGAAGAACTCGAAGCGGTCGGTGATTTCCGGGTTAACGTCGTTGCGGCGCGCCAGCGGCGACACTTCAGCCGGGTACTCGGTGATGAAGGTCGGCTGAATCAGATGGCTTTCCGCCACTTCTTCGAAGATCTCGGTCACGACGCGGCCCAGGCCCCAGCTCTTCTCAACCTTGATGCCGATGGATTCGGCGATGGCCACCGCTTTGCCCATGTCGGCCAGGTCAGCCAGATCGGTTTCCGGGCGGTATTTCTTGATCGCCTCGGTCATAGTCAGCTTCTCGAACGGCTTGCCGAAGTCGAACACTTCGTCGCCGTACTGTACCTGAGAGGTGCCCAGCACTTTCTCGGTCAGGGTGCGGAACAGCGTCTCGGTCAGCTCGATCAGGTCTTTGTAATCCGCGTAAGCCATGTAGAGTTCCATCATGGTGAACTCTGGGTTGTGACGCGGAGAAACGCCTTCGTTACGGAAGTTGCGGTTGATTTCGAACACGCGCTCAAAGCCGCCGACCACCAGACGCTTCAGATACAGTTCCGGCGCGATGCGCAGGTACATGTCGATATCCAGCGCATTGTGGTGCGTGATGAACGGACGCGCGGACGCGCCGCCCGGGATCACCTGCATCATCGGGGTTTCGACTTCCATGAAGCCGCGTTCCACCATGAAGTTGCGGATAGCAGACATCACCTGAGAACGCACCTTGAAGGTGTTGCGCGATTCTTCGTTGGCGATCAGGTCCAGGTAACGCTGGCGGTAACGGGTTTCCTGATCCGCCAGGCCGTGGAATTTGTCCGGCAGCGGGCGCAGCGCTTTGGTCAGCAGACGCAGCTCGGTGCAGTGGATCGACAGTTCGCCGGTCTTGGTTTTGAACAGCTTGCCGCGTGCGCCGAGGATATCGCCCAGGTCCCACTTTTTGAACTGGTCGTTGTACACGCCTTCAGCCAGATCGTCGCGCGCGACGTACAGCTGAATGCGGCCGCCCACGTCCTGCAGCGTGACGAAGGATGCCTTGCCCATAATGCGGCGGGTCATCATGCGGCCGGCGACGGTCACTTCTACGCCCAGCGCTTCCAGCTCTTCGTTGTCTTTATCGCCGTACGCGGCGTGCAGTTTGTCGGAGGTGGAGTCACGACGGAAGTCGTTCGGGAACGCAATGCCGTTCTCGCGCAGGCCGGCCAGTTTCTCGCGGCGGGACTGCAGTTCGTTATTGAGATCCAGCGCCTGATCGGCGCCCTGTACTTGTTGTTCAGACATTTCTATTCCTCATAACCCGGCTTTCAAACTTGCCTCAATGAATTTATCCAGGTCGCCATCCAGTACGGCCTGCGTGTTACGCGTTTCGACGTTGGTGCGCAAATCCTTGATGCGGGAGTCATCCAGCACGTAAGAACGGATTTGGCTGCCCCAGCCGATGTCGGACTTGTTGTCTTCCATCGTCTGCTTATCAGCATTTTTCTTTTGCATCTCAAACTCGTACAGCTTGGCTCGCAGCTGTTTAAACGCTTGATCCTTGTTCTTATGCTGAGAACGATCGTTCTGGCACTGCACCACGATGTTGGTTGGCAGGTGAGTAATACGTACGGCGGATTCGGTTTTGTTGACGTGCTGACCGCCCGCACCGGAGGCGCGGTACACGTCGATACGCAGATCCGCCGGGTTGATTTCGATATCGATATCGTCGTCGACTTCCGGGTAGATGAACACCGAGCTGAACGAGGTGTGGCGACGGCCGCCGGAGTCGAACGGGCTCTTGCGCACCAGGCGGTGAACGCCGGTTTCAGTGCGCAACCAGCCGAACGCGTAGTCGCCGATGATCTTGATGGTGGCAGACTTCAGGCCCGCGACGTCGCCGTCGGACTCTTCGATCACTTCGGTCTTGAAGCCCTTGGCTTCAGCCCAGCGCAGGTACATGCGCAGCAGCATGCTGGCCCAGTCCTGCGCTTCGGTGCCGCCGGAGCCGGCCTGGATATCCAGGTAGCAGTCGGCGCTGTCGTATTCGCCGGAGAACATGCGGCGGAATTCCAACTGATCCAGCTTGCTCATCAGTTGATCCAGCTCGGCGACCGCTTCGTTGAAGGTCTCTTCATCGTCGGCTTCCACCGCCAGTTCCAGCAGCCCGCCGACGTCTTCGCCGCCCTGCTCCAGCTGATCGATGGTTTCAACGATGGCTTCCAGCGCGGCGCGCTCTTTGCCGAGCGCCTGTGCGCGCTCCGGCTCGTTCCAAACGTCCGGCTGCTCCAGCTCGGCGTTGACCTCTTCTAGGCGTTCCTTCTTGGCATCATAGTCAAAGATACCCCCTAAGAACCGCAGTCCGCTCGGACAGGTCCTGAATTCGGTTTTTTACCGGGTTAATTTCAAACATGGTTTCGTTCTTTTACGTTGATGTCGTCGATGGCGGAATGCCATTGGAACCGCTAATTCTAACGGATCCGGGCGGCAGTTTATAGCGAGTTGGTCAGTTTTTGTGGCGATCGGGCGACAAAGCGGGTGGCAGGGAGAGCAGGAATTTCGCCAGCGTTTTATTACCGGTGCCCCCCACGCCGCTAAGCTGTTCAAGTATTGAGCAAGGTGGTCATTGAGACTATAGTCGCTATGATGACTCACAGGGACAGGCGGTGCCAAAATGGACATTTTCGTCACGGATGATTTCGACAAATTTATGAAGAAAAATCGCATCGTCGATCAAAAGATTTGCACGGCGGCTCACGAACTCGCGCACGGTAACCATGACGGCGATCTGGGCGGTGGCGTCTACAAGAAGCGCATTTCGCTCAATCGGGGTAAACGGGGTGGAGCCCGATCCATCGTGGCGTTTAAACGCGGACATCATCAGTATTTTGTTGATGGGTGGCTGAAAAACGCCGTAAAACAGAGCGGTGCAAAAGAAATCAACGATGATGAATTGGCAACCTATCGCGAGCTCGCCAGAGATTTTCTTGCCATGCCGCCGGAAATTATCAAACGAGCCATCGATAGCGGCTACTTGCGAGAGGTGAAATGCGATGACTGATAATCGCCTGCTCAGACTGCAAAAAATGGCACAGCGTTTTAATGAGGTCGGTGCCGTGTCAGACGACACAATGCGCAACATCACTGCGCGAGTTCAGGCGCAGGAACAACATGCCCGGCGTGAACAGCATGAGCAAATGGACGGCGCACGCATCAAAATGCTGCGCAGACGGCTCGGCCTGAGCCAGGCCGATTTGGCGGCCGTGGTCAACATGTCGACCACCAGCGTACAAAAATGGGAACGTAACGCGGTAAAACCCCAGGGAGCCGCGCTCAGAATGCTGGAGATTATCGAACAGAAAGGGGTCGCCAGCCTGATCATCTCGCCACGAAACTGATGGGCGTTCGTGCACCGTTCACTTACCGCTGCACGAACGTCAATTTCACTTCAGCGCGGCCAAAGATGCTGGATCAGCAGCTGCACGTTGCGGTTGCCGCGAAACTCGTTGACGTCGAGCTTGTAGGCCAGTTCGACCTCGCGCACGCTGCTGTCTGGCCACAGCGTGGTGTCCACGTTGAACGCGATGCCGTCGAGCAGCGGGCCGCCGCCGAGCGGTTCCACCATCAGCTTCAGGTGTTTCTCGCCCACCAGCCGCTGCTGCAGGATGCGGAATTTGCCGTCAAAGGTCGGTTCCGGGAACGCCTGGCCCCACGGGCCGCCCTCGCGCAGCAGCTCCGCCGTCGTCAGCGACAGCTCCTGCATCGCCAGTTCGCCGTCGGACCAGATCACCCCTTCCAGCATCGCCGGATCGAGCCATTCTCCCACCAGCTCGCCGAAGCGCTGGCGGAACTCGTCGAACCTGGCCTCTTCCAGCGACAGCCCGGCCGCCATCGCGTGGCCGCCGAACTTCATCATCAGGCCGGGGTTCAGCATATCCAGCCGCTCCAGCGCGTCGCGCATGTGCAGGCCGGGCACCGAACGGCCGGAGCCTTTCAGGATGCCGTCACCCGCCGGCGCGAACGCGATCACCGGGCGGTGGAAACGCTCTTTGATACGCGAGGCGAGGATACCCACCACGCCCTGGTGCCATTCCGGGTGATACATCGCCAGCCCGTAAGGCAGCTCGGAGCTGGTGCGCTCCAACTGGTCGCACAGCTGCAGGGCTTCCACCTGCATGCCCTGCTCTATCTCGCGCCGCGTCTGGTTCAGCGCGTCGAGATCGTTGGCCAGCATACGCGCCTGCGCGATGTCGTCGCTCAGCAGCAGCGCCACGCCGATCGACATGTCGTCCAGCCTGCCGGCGGCGTTGAGACGCGGGCCGAGGGCGAAACCGAGATCGTTGGCCGCCAGCTGGCGGGCATCGCGGTTAGCTACCTCAAGCAGCGCGCGGATGCCCGGACGGCATTTGCCGGCGCGGATGCGGTTTAACCCCTGATACACCAGAATGCGGTTGTTGGCGTCCAGCGGCACCACGTCGGCCACGGTGCCGAGCGCCACCAGATCCAGCAGTTCCGCCAGATTGGGCATCGCCAGCGCGCGCTGTTCGAACCAGCCGCTGTCCCGCAGCCGGGCGCGCAGCGCCAACATCAGGTAGAACGCGACGCCCACTCCGGCCAGCGATTTGGACGGGAAGGCGCAGCCGCGCAGGTTGGGATTGACGATCGCTTCGGCCGCCGGCAGAGTCTCGCCCGGCAGGTGGTGATCGGTCACCAGCACCTGCATACCCTTGGCGTGCGCCACGTCGACGCCGGCGTGCGAGGAGATGCCGTTATCGACGGTGACGATCAGCTCCGCGCCGCGCGCCGCCGCCTGCTCCACCACTTCTGGGCTCAGGCCGTAGCCGTCTTCAAAGCGGTTCGGCACCAGGTAGTCGACGGCTGCGCCGCCCATGCTGCGCAGCGCCAGCACCGTCAGCGCGGTGCTGGTGGCGCCGTCGGCGTCGAAATCGCCCACCACCATGATGCGGCGACCGGCGGCCAGCGCCTGTTGCAGCAGGCTGACGGCGTCGTCGATGCCGTCCAGCTGTTGCCAGGGCAGCATGCCCTTGACGCCGCGCTCCAGCTCCTGCTCACCCTGCACGCCGCGCAGGGCGTAAAGCCGGCGCAGCAGCGGCGGCAAACTGGCGGGCAGATGCGTGTCGTCCGCCGCCGGACGGCGGCGTAGTTGCGTTTTAATACTCACCGGCGATTAACCACCGGCTTTGGTGGCGGCCTGGTGCGCATCCAGCATGGCGGCCATTTCTTTTGGCCCCTGATAGCCCGGGATCATCATGCCGTTTTCCAGAATGATCGCCGGCGTGCCCTGAATGCCGAACTGCACGCCCAGCTCGTAATGCTTGCTGATGTCAGTTTTGCAGGTGGCCGGAGAGATGGCGTCGCCCTTCATGGCGGCGTCGAACGCCTTGGCCTTGTCGGCGGTACACCAGATAGACTGCATGTCTTTCTCAGCCTGGGAAGCCAGCCCCTGACGCGGGAACGCCAGATAACGCACGGTGATGCCCAGATCGTTGTACTCTTTCATCTGCTGGTGCAGCTTATGGCAGTAACCGCAGGTGATATCGGTGAACACGGTGATCACGTGTTTCTCTTTCGGCGCTTTGTAGACGATCATCTGATCTTTCAGCGCGTCCATCTTGCTGCTCAGCAGTTGGTTGGTCACGTTGACCGGCTCTTTGCCACTGACGTCGAACAGCGGGCCCTGCAGGATGTGCTTGCCGTCTTCGGAGGCGTACAGCACGCCGCTGTCGGTCAGCACGGTTTTCAGGCCGTTAACCGGCGAAGGCTGCACGTCCGCCTGCTGGATACCCAGGCTGGCGAGCGCTTTTTTGATCGCCGCGTCATCGGCATGGGCGGCACCGGTCACCGAAGCCACCAGCAGAGAGAGCAGCATTAAACCTTTTTTCATTGTTCCAATCCTTTCGAACCCGCCGCTCAGGCGCGCGGGTGATGCTGTTGATGTAGCTGTTTCAGTCGTTCGGTCGCTACATGAGTATAAATTTGCGTGGTCGAGAGATCGCTGTGCCCTAACAACATCTGTACGACACGGAGATCGGCCCCATGGTTCAGCAAATGGGTGGCGAACGCGTGCCGCAACACGTGCGGCGACAGACGTTCGCTGTCGATGCCCGCAAGGATGGCATAGTGTTTGATGCGATGCCAGAACGTCTGTCGGGTCATTTGCTGGCAACGGGTGCTGGGGAACAACACATCCAGCGTCTGGCCGTTGACCAGCCACGGACGGCCGTGTTCCAGATAATTTTCGATCCAGTAGACTGCCTCTTCACCCAGCGGCACCAGCCGCTCCTTGTTGCCCTTGCCGATCACCCGCACCACGCCCTGGCGCAGGCTGACGTCGCTGATGCTCAGCCCCACCAGTTCGGAAACCCGCAGCCCGGTGGCGTACAACACTTCGAGCATCGCCTTGTCGCGCAGCTCCAGTGGTTGATCGACGCAGGGCGCCTGCAGCAGCGCATCGACCTGCGCCTCGCTCAGATCCTTCGGCAAACGCTGCGGCAGTTTGGGAGACGCCAGCTGCGCGGTGGGATCGTCGGCGCGCAGTTTTTCGCGATACAGGTACTGAAACAGGCGGCGCATGGCGCTCAGCAAACGCGCGGAGCTGGTGGCCTTGTAGCCGCCGTCCACCCGCTCGGCGAGAAAGGCCTGCAGATCCAACGCCTGTGCCTGCAGCAAGGCGGTGTTTTGATGGCCAAGCCAGGTGCCCAGGGCCTGCAAATCCAGCCGGTAGGAGGCCAGCGTATTTTCCGCCAGATTGCGCTCAAGCCACAGCGCATCCAGGAATTGTTCAATCAGCGCATTGTCTTGCTGTTGCACGCGGTCCTCTCTTTGTTGCATTTCCACCCGCGCCATTATGCCTTAAGCCGACGCAAATCAGGTATACTCGCTGCAATTCTCTAAACAGCAACGTAACGGTTTACACATGAAGATTGGTCTGTTTTACGGCTCCAGCACCTGCTACACCGAGATGGCGGCAGAAAAAATCCGTGAGATTCTGGGTGAAGACCTGGTCGACCTGCACAACCTGAAAGACGTCTCTCCCAAGCTGATGGAGGACTATTCCATTCTGATCCTCGGTATCCCGACCTGGGATTTCGGCGAACTGCAGGAAGACTGGGAAGCGATCTGGCCGCAGCTGCCTGCGCTGGATCTGAAAGGCAAGATCGTCGCCATGTACGGCATGGGCGATCAGCTCGGTTACGGTGAGTGGTTCCTCGACGCGCTGGGTATGCTGCACGATCAGATCGCGCCGCTGGGCGTGCAGTTCGTCGGCTTCTGGCCGACCGACGGCTTCGAGTTCACCAGCCCCAAACCGCTGAGCGCCGACGGCAAACACTTCGTTGGCCTGGCGCTCGATGAGGTCAACCAATACGATCTGAGCGAAGAGCGCCTGCAGCAATGGTGCGAGCAGATCCTGTTGGAGATGGAGCCGCTGCTGTAGCCGCTGTCGGGCGCTGAGCGCGCCCGATTTCCCCACTTATTTCCACAGACGGAAGCGTGGCTCCTCTTCCCCGGCCGGCGTTTCCTTGGTCAACCGCGCCGGATCCGCCACCTGATACCAGTCCAGCTTGCGCGTCAACAGCATAATGCCCGCCAGAATGGCGAACAGCAGCCCCGCCCCCAACACCAACGCATTGTCCTCCGACTGCAACAGCAAATAGAGCACGCCGTACAACAGCAATAGGCTCGCGGCGAACAGCGCACCGCGCAGCTTGCCGCGCAGTACGGCGCTCAGATAGAAGCCGATCAGACCGCTGCAGGCGATGCTGGCCGCCAGGTAAGCGAGAGCGAATCCCAGGTGTTCGGAGAAGGCCAGCAGAATCAGGTAGAACAACACCAGCGCCGCGCCCACCAACAGGTACTGAATTGGGTGCACCCGCAGCCCGGTCAGGGTTTCGAACAGGAAAAACGCCATAAACGTCAGCCCGATAAACAGCAGCGCGTATTTGACCGCGCGCTCGGCCAGCTGATAGTGATCGACCGGTTCGACCAGGCTGGCGCTGAAGGCCGGCAGCTTGTCCTCATCGATAATGCTATCGTCGTAATGGAACGCACTGTTGATATTGTTGGCGAACCAGGTGCTGCGCCAGCGAGCGCTAAACCCTTGCTCCGTCACCTTGCGTTCATCAGGCAGGAAGTTGCCGAGGAAATTCGGGTGCGGCCAGTTGCTTTGCAGCTGCAATTCGCTGCTGCGCCCCAGCGGCACCAGCGACAGGCTGCTAGTGCCCGCCAGCGTCAGGGTGAAGTCGGCGTTCAGCCCCTCTTTTTGTTGCAGCGCCGCCAGCGTCAGCGGTGCGTGGATCCCCTGGCGCAACGATCCCACGCCGGTGCCCGGTTCAAACGCCACCGGCTGCGGTATTTCCAGAGGAGAAATGCTCTTGATGCCGCGAGAGTCGCTCAGCGCCACCAGCAGGAACGGCTGGCCGAGGGTCACGTTGGCACGTTGCAAATCCGCCAGTTCCGGCTGGCCGAAACGCACCTTGAAGTTCAGCGGCCCCTGGTAAACCTGCGTCTGATAAATGCCCAGTTTACGCACCTCTACTTTCGGCGCCCCCAGCACCTGAAGCGACTCCGGCAGCAAATAGCGGTAATGCTGCACCCGCTGCACTACCGTTTGTCCTTTCTCGTCTTTCTTCTCTTCTCGTTCGACGTAGGGAATGACAATCAACGGGCCGAGCACGCGCTGTGCCCCGCTGGTGCTTTCGCTTACCTGCCCGACCACGCTTTGCCGATAGCCGCTGCGTTCGTCGATCACGCTCATCAGTTGGGCGATGGGGATCAACATCACCACCATCAATCCCAGCAGCGTGGTTATTTTCCAGAAAAGTACCGATTTCATCATGCTCGCTCCTCATAGGTAATGAGGCCACGATAAAACCCGCAGGTGAAATCAGAATGTGGTTATGTGAAGGGAAGGTGAAGTCACAGCGATAACCTGAAAGTCGCTTCCACCCCGTGCGGCCGGCGGTTGCGCAGGTGAATGCCGCCATGATGCAGGCGGGCGACCTCCTGCACGAAGTTCAGCCCCAGCCCGCTGCTTTTTGGCCGTTCGGCGCGCGGCAGCGAATAAAAACGTTCGAACACCTTATCGAGCGCATAGTCCGGAATGCCGCTGCCGTCATCGCAAACGCTGATGCAGTAGTGCTGTTCCCGCCGTTCGCCTCGTACGCTGACGCAACCGCCCGGCGGGGTAAAGTCGATCGCGTTGTCCAGCAGGTTGGTCAGCGCCTGGCTGATCAGCAACGCATCGCCGTTCAGCGTCACCTCTGCCAGCGCCTCCAATTGTAACCTGACGCCGCGCTGCGTCGCCTGCGCCTCTTTGCCCGCCACCGTCTGGCTGACCAGCGCCGCGATCGCGATGGGCGCGGTCTCCATGTCTGGCCGACTCTCCAGCCGCGCCTGCACCAGCAGTTTGTCCACCAACTGCTGGATGCGTGCGCTTTGCTGCTCGATATTGGTGAGAAAACGCCGGGCGGTCTCCGGCGGCGGCAACTCTTGCAACAGCTCTGCCGCGCCCCTGATCGCCGCCAGCGGGCTTTTCAGCTCATGCGTCAGGGTATGTGCATACTGTTCGATATATGCTTTGCCTTCCAGCTTCAGTCGCATGCTCTCCAGCGCCTGCGCCAGCTGCGTCAGTTCCCGGCCGCCCATTTTGGGCAGCGGCGCGTTTTCTCCCTGCGCCACCCCGTCGGCATAGCGCACCAGCCGGCCTATCGAACGGGTGATCCACCAGACGAATACCGCCCCGATCAGCAACGCGATCCCCAGCAGCAATGCGCCGGCCCACAGAATGCGCCGTTCGCTGCGTTTGATCACCGGCGCCATGGTGCTGTTGGGTTTGCCCACGGTGAGTACGCCGATAATACGCCCTTGTTCTATCACCGGCGCGGCCACATACATCACCGAACTGTTTTCATCCTGCGGGTCGCTGCGGGTACTGCGGGCGCCGTACTGGCCGCGCAGCGTCCGATAAACGTCATTCCAGCGCGAATAGTCCTGCCCCTGCGCGCGGCCGGCAGAATCGAAGATAACTCGCCCCTGGGCATCGGTAAGATAGACGTGGTATTCGCTGCGATCCTTGCGGATGCCGGAGATATTTGCGCCGATCGGCCGCTGGTTCAGCTGCGTAAACGCCTGCGCCAGTTGACCATGCGCCGCATCGCCGCGCTGCATGTCCTGACGGGCGATCTGCGCCAGCAGGTTAGCGGTGTCCACCAGCGTGCCTTCGGTAGCGCGCCGCACGCCGGGCTTCACTTCCTGGACGAAAATGCTCAACACGAAGTACCCGGCTACCGCCACGATCAGAAAATATCCCAGCAGCAGGCGCAGCCCAATTTTCATGGCTGGCGGCTCACGCTGTAGCCCAATCCGCGGTGGGTGTGGATGGGCGGCTCACCGGGTTCCACCGCACGCAGCTTGGCGCGCAGCGTTTTGATGTGGGTGTCGACGGTGCGATCCAGGCTTTCTTCCGCCTGCGCCCAAACGCTTTCCATCAGTTGCTGCCGCGAGAACACCCGTCCGGGCGCCAACAGCAGAGTCTTCAGCAGCAGGTATTCGTAACGGGTCAGCGGCAGCGGCCGCTGATGGTAGGAGATGGTGGCCGCGTCTTCGTCGAGCGTGAAAGCGCCGAAATGGTAGCGCGCGCTCTGTTGCAAGCGCTGCTGCTTATACAGGCGGCGCAAAATGGTGCGCACCCGTGCGCTAACCTCGCGAGGGGAGAACGGCTTGGCGACATAGTCGTCGGCGCCGATCTCCAGCCCGATCAGGCGATCTACTTCATCACTGCGGGCGGTAAGAAACAGAATCGGCAGATCGGCCGCCTGAGCCAGCAGGCGGCGACACAATTCAAAGCCGTTGATATCCGGCAAACCGACATCGAGGATAGCGAGCGCGGGCGCGCCTTGCGCCAGCGCCTGCAACGCCGGTTCCGCGCGTTCGAACCAGCGCACCTCGAAGCCTTCGCTCTCCAGCGTGTAAACCAGCGTATCGGCAATGCTGGGTTCATCCTCCACCAACCAGAGTACGGGTTTCATCAGGCCTCCTCGCCGTCACCCGCCGGCGGATACAGCAACAGCTGCCGCAGGTGGCGCCACTCCTCTTTGCTCATGCAGTCGGAAGCCAGCCACAGCCGGCGGCGCTTTTTGCCCTCCGTCGGCTGCAGCGTCAGCAGCATGCCGTAACCCGGCATCCACGGTTTTTTCGCCAGCCGCCACTCGCGGCCGTGCCAGCTGAAGCGCCGGTCCGCCAGCAGCCGCAGCTCGCCCTGCACCGCGGCGATGCGCTTCTGGCTGCGAATGCACTGAAACACCACCAGCGTCAGCAACACCAGCCAGAGCGGGCCCAAGCCTTCCGGCCAGGGCGAAATCAGGATCAGCAGGATCAGAACGCCGTGGGTCAACAGGGAAAACAGCTGAGTGCGCCAGGAAATGCGGATATCACATCGCCACTGGGCCACGGTCTTTATTTCGCGTTTGGATCAGGGTCACCATTCTCTGCAGCTCGCTGTCCTGCGGCGCGCCATGATTCATCAGCCAGTTGAACAAATCGGGATCGTCGCACTCCAGCAGGCGGATGAACAACGCCTTGTCCGCGTCATTCAGGCTGTCGTATTCGTATTCGAAGAACGGCATGATGGAGATGTCCAGCTCGCGCATGCCACGGCGGCAAGCCCAGTGAATACGTGCTTTGTTGTTAATATCCATGTTGTTATGACTCACCTCTTTTCAGCGCGGCAGCGCCAGCGCAGGGTTCAAATGACACACTGTATGGCAACGCCGTCGCAATATAATTCCATCAGCCGGGGATCTGTCTGCAAGGGTGCCCAAGCCGCAAGCCTATAGAGTAACAATTTGACATACACGCCGGGAAGGCGCTTTGCTGCGGAAAACGTAATAAAGCGCAAAATGCCAAAAAAAGCGCCCCCCGGCCCCACGGCGCGAATAACAGTTTGCAAAGCCCGCCGCCTCTTTTACCATGGGTTCAATACCCTTCAGGTAAGCTAAACGTTGAGCAGGAACTTACTATGGCGCATAACATTCCATTCCCACCCCGTCAGCCCTCCGCTTCCACCCATCTGCCCCTGACGCTGATCTCGCTGGAAGATTGGGCGCTGGTGACGCTGAACGGGCCGGACACGGTGAAATATCTCCAGGGCCAGGTGACGGCGGACATCGACGCGCTGGCGGCCGATCGGCACGTGCTGTGCGCCCACTGCGACGCCAAGGGCAAAATGTGGAGCAACCTGCGTCTGTTCCACCGTGGCGAAGGCTTCGCCTATCTGGAACGCCGCAGCGTGCTGGACAGCCAGCTGGCTGAAATCAAAAAATACGCGGTATTCTCCAAAGTCACCATCGCCGCCGATAACGATGCGGTGTTGCTGGGCGTCGCCGGTTTCCAGGCGCGCGCTGCGTTGGCGGGCCTGTTCGCTACGCTGCCGGATGCCGAACACCCGGTGGTGCAGGACAGCGAGACTACGATTCTGCACTTCAGTGCACCGGCGGAACGTTTTCTGCTGGTGACCCGCCCCGCCGTGGCCGAACAGCTGATCGGCAAACTGCATGACCAGGCGGAACTGAATGACAGCGGCCAGTGGCTGGCGCTGGAGATCGAAGCCGGTTATCCGGTTATCGACGCCGCCAACAGCGCGCAGCTGATCCCGCAGGCCACCAACCTGCAGGCGCTGGAAGGCATCAGCTTCAGCAAGGGCTGCTATACCGGTCAGGAAATGGTGGCGCGCGCCAAATTCCGCGGCGCCAATAAGCGTGCGCTCTACTGGCTGGAAGGTAAGGCGGCCCGCGCCCCGCAGGCGGCGGAAGATCTGGAGCTGCAGCTGGGTGAAAACTGGCGCCGCACCGGCACCGTACTGGCGTCGAGCCAACTGGCCGACGGCACGCTGTGGGTACAGGTGGTGATGAACAACGATTTGGACGCCGACAGCAAGCTGCGGGTGCGCGACGATGCCGCCAGCCAGCTGGCGATCAAACCCTTGCCCTACTCGCTGGCCGAAGAGAAATAATCCATCGGCCGCAGGCGCCCTGCCTGCGGCCGTCTTCGTTACTCGTCCAACTCCCCGTCGCGCTGCACCAGATAGATCAGCACCAGGATGATGGTGACGAAGAAGCGAAACGCATCGGGCACGCCGTTCCATTGTTTCGACATCCACATGCCGAACCACTCCCCCCCAATCGACATAAAGCCGACCTGCCAGGTGAGGAAACCCAGCGTCAGCCCCACTACCGCCAGTTTTTTCCGGCCGTTGAAGGTTTTAGCGGGCAGTTTCAGGCCGCACAGCAGTCGCAGGCCGCCGATCCAGCACAGCAGCGCGGTCAGGCTCTCCAGCGCGATGATGAAGATATAGCCGGCGTGATGCAGCCACGGCGTCTGTATCGAACGGTAGCCAATGGTGGCGTCGGGAAAAATGGTGTCCATCATAAAGACGTGGCGCACAAAGGCGAAGTTGGAGCCGTAATCGGTAATATTGCCGAAGGCCACCAGCGAAGCGAACAAAGCGATAGCGCAGACCAGCAGCGCTTTGGATAAGCGAACGATCATCGTGATGAGTCCTGAACAAAGTTAAGAGAAAGAGTATGCGGGCTCAGAAATGAAAGAACGGGCTTGCTGGATACCCGAAAGAAGCAAGCGCCTCTTTTTTAAAACAAAAGAGGCGCCTGTTCAATACGCATTCAGACGTAGCGATAACGTTTAGACGTACAGGTAGATCGCCATGAAATGGCAGGCGCTGCCGCCGAGCACGAAGGCGTGCCAGATGGCGTGGCCAAAGCGGATGCGCTTGGAGGCGTAGAAAATCACGCCGAGGGTATAGACCACCCCGCCTATCGCCAGCAGCGTGACGCCGCCGGCCTCCAGCCGCGTAACCAGCTGATAAATCACGATCAGCGACAGCCAGCCCATCGTCAGGTAGGTCACCAGCGACAGGGCTTCAAAACGGTGGGCGAAGGCCAGCTTGAACAGCACGCCCAGCAGCGCCAACCCCCAGATTACCGCCATCAGGCCCTTCGCCAGCGGCGAGTCCAGCCCCACCAGCAAAAACGGGGTGTAAGTCCCGGCAATCAGGAGATAAATGGCGCAGTGGTCAAATTTTTTCAGCCAGTGCTTGGCCTTCTGATGCGGGATCGCATGGTACAACGTGGAAGCAAGAAACAGCAGGATCATGCTGCCGCCGTACAGGCTGTAACTGGTGATGGCCGTCGCATCGGCGCCGGTATTCACCGCCTGCACCAGTAGCAACACCAGGCCGACGATACCGAACACCAGCCCGATGCCGTGGCTGATGCTGTTGGCGATCTCTTCCGCCCACGGATAAGCCGCGGCGACAATCTTATTGTTCCCGGCTTTCACTACGTCCGTTTTCCCCATAACGCGCAACCCCTCAAAATGCCCTGCTTTGTGCGAAATTAACGCAAAGCAGCTTAACTGAGAATAATTCCAGTGTACACGTGTACGCTAAAATAAAAATGTGAACGCGTGTAACCATCGAAATCGCTCGCCCGGTGGTCTACAATCGTCAGGCTTCAACCCACCCACCTTGAGGTTTACACCATGTCATCCGCTGTACCCGCGTTAGATTTCGGCTCAATGACCCAGGTCATCCAGTTCCTGATGGAAATCGATAAGTTGAAAGGCGTGCAACGCCGCACCAAAGTGCTGGGCACCCAGCGCCAGGAAAACTCCGCCGAACACAGTTGGCACTTCGCCATCGCCGCCATGAGCCTGGCGCCCTACGCCGGTGATGACGTAGACATTCAGCGCGTGATCCAGATGGCGCTGCTGCATGACATCGTGGAAATCGACGCCGGCGACGTGCTGGTCTACGATCTGGCGGCCCGCGCGGCGATCCACGATCAGGAAGTGGCGGCGGCGCGCCGTCTGTTCGGCATGTTGCCGGAGGCTCAGCGCGAGTATTTCACCGCTTTATGGCAGGAATATGAAGATGGCGAAAGCGCCGATGCACGCTTCGCTTTGCTGCTGGATCGCACCATGCCGATGCTGATGAACCTGCACAATGAAGGCCAGAGCTGGGTAGAGAACGGCATCAGCCTGGAGCAGGTGCTGGCGCGCAATGCATCGATCGCCGACGTGCACCCCGAGCTGTGGCACCACATGGAACAGCACCTGCGCGATGCGCAGCGCAAAGGCTGGTTGAAGTAAGTGAACCGGGCTGCCGCGGCAGCCCTTCAACGTCAAGCGAACGCCCGCTGGCGTTCCAACGCCTCCTCATAGCTCGGCATCGACCCCGCCGCCCCGGCGCGCTCCACGCAGACCGCCGCGTAGGCGGCGGCAAAGCGCACCGCATCGGCTAACGGCACCTGATTCGCCAGCTGCGCCGCCAGGGCGCCGTTAAACGCATCGCCCGCGCCGGTGGTGTCTTTCGGCTGCGCTGGAAACGCCGGGATCAGCTCGCTGTTTTCCCCGTCCGAGAACAACGCCCCTTGCGTGCCCAAGGTCACGATCAGTAAGCGAATGCCTTTGGCATGCAGCAACTGCGCCGCCTGGCGCGCCGAAGCCACATCCCGCACCGGCACGCCGGTCAGCAACGTACACTCGGTGGCGTTGGGCGTCAGCATATCGACCTGTGCCAGCAGGCTGTCCGGCACCGGCTGAAACGGCGCCGGGTTGAGAATGATGAACGTCTGCGCCTCACGGGCGATGGCGATCACCTGCTCAATCGCCGGCAGATTGTTCTCCAACTGGGTCAACAGAATGTCCGCCGCGGCGATCGCCGGCCGACACTGGCGCACCTCGTCTTCGCTGACCGTCAGGTTGGCGCCGGGATCGACGGCGATCATGTTCTCCGCCTCCTCACCGGCAACGTAGATAAGCGCATTGCCGGTCGGGCAATCGCCGGTCGAGAACAGCGTCACCGCATCGAAACCGGCGGCGGCGAGGTGGCGCCGGGCGAAGGTGCCGAAGTCGTCGCGCCCCACCTTGCCGATATAATGCACCCGCGCCCCGGCGCGCAGCGCGGCGGTGGCCTGGTTGGCCCCCTTACCGCCCGCGCCCATCATGCTGTTGCGGGCGATCAGCGATTCGCCGGGCTGCGGAAAGCGCGCCATGCCGGCGACGATATCCAGGTTGAACGAACCGAACACGCAGACTTTGCCTTTCATTGCGGGTACTCCCTGCTCAATTGGAGGTGGCGCCGGGCGGCCAGGCAGGCGCCTTTGCTGCCGGTTTCATCGGTCAGGCGGCTGATGGAGATCGCCAGCCCCTGCGCCGGCTGCGGCCCGCGCAAATGGCGGCGGATCTCTTGTTCCAGAAGTGCCAACGGGAAACCGCTCATGGCGATCACGCCGCCGCCCAGGATCAGCTGCTGGGGATCGAGCACGTTCATTTCGATGGCGATGGTCTGCGCCAATCGTTCGACGAAGCGCCGCAGATCCGGATGTTCGCCGTGGCGTTCGAACAGCCGTTCGAACGGCGTTTGCGCCGCGTTGGCGCGCGCCCAGCCGGTCAGCCAGTGGCCAGAGGTCAGGCTCTCGACGCAGCCCCGTTTACCGCACGGGCACTCACCCTGATGGCCCGGCCAGGGAATGTGCCCCAGCTCACCGGCGGCGCCGTGCGCCCCGTGATAAAAGTCGCCGTTCAGCCACAGGCTGTTGCCCATGCCGGTGCCCAGATACAGCCCCACCGCCACCTGCGGCAGCGCCGGCAGCTGCTGCAAGTCCCACCACAGCAGATGATTGACGTCTTTATCCATCCGCACCGGCAGCGCCAGCGCATCGGCCAACAGCGCCGCCACCGGCTGGGCGTCCAGCGCTGGGATAAACGGCAGCGACAGCACCCGCGAGCGATCCCGGCTGAGGATCCCCGGCAGCCCGAGCATCACCTGCGCCACCTGACGATCTTTGCAATGCCCGGCGATCAGGCGGCCCAACGCCACCAGCGGATCGGCCTGCCGTGCCCAATCGGCGGTCGCTATCTTGAGGTACCCGCTGAACTCGCCGTCATCATCCATCAACAGCAGGCGGGTATTGGTGCCGCCGACGTCTACGCCAAGAAAATGCCGCATCATGTCCCCCGCCTCAGGCCGCCTGCCGCATCTGATCCAGCATTTTTTCCCATGCCGTCTCCAGATCCGGATCGAGGTTGAACAGCCCGGAGCTGCCGACGATCAAGACTTCCGCGCCGGCGCCCATCAGATCGCGGTAGGTGCGCTGATTGCAGGATCCGTCGATCTCGATCAGATAGCTCAGGTTTTGTTGGCGTTTCAGATCGCGCAACTGGCGGATCTTTTCCAGCATTTCGGGAATGAACGGCTGCCCGGCATAGCCCGGATCGACGGTCATCACGGTGATCTTGTCCAGCAGATGAAGGTAGTGGCGGATAAACTCCACCGGCGTAGCCGGGTTCAGCACTACCCCCACTTTTTTACCCAGCGCGCGGATCTGGTTGATCACCCGGAACGCATCGCGGTTGATGGTTTCGGCGTGCGGGCAGATAAAGTCCGCGCCGGCACGGGCGATCGGGTCGATAAAATCGGTCGGGTTCTCCACCATCAGATGCACGTCCAGCAGCAACGAGGTGTGCGGGCGGATCTGTTCGATAAAGAACGGCGACAGCGTGATGTTTTTAACGTAGTGCCCGTCCATGATGTCGATATGCAGCATATCGGCGCGGCGGTTCAGCACCGCCAATTGCTGGCGGATATCCATCAGGTTCATGCACATCAGTGAAGGTGAAATCTGGTATTTCATTAGCGTTATCCTGCGCAAAAGGGAAAAGGATCAGTGGCCCGCTGCGGCTCTGGCCTGGGCCGCGCTGCGGCGCATCGCCCGCCGCTGCCGATAGCGATGGCGGAAAAACTTCAGCGCCAGCACTGCGATCAGCACCGCGCCCCACATCGCCAGGCTGAAATGCGGGCTGACGTTCATCAGGTTCAAACCGGTGGCGATCACCTGCAGCACCACCAGCGCCAGGACCACGCCGCTGACCCGGCCAAAACCGCCGAATGGATCGGTGCCGCCCAAAATGATCGCCAGCACCGTCAGCAGCAGATAAGAATCGCCGTAGCCCATGCGCGCCGAGTTGAAGCGCGCCATCATCACCAGCCCGGCGATCACGCACAGCAGGCTGGAGAGGGTGTAAATGGCGATCAGCACCCGATGGGTATTCACGCCGCTGAAGTGGGTGGCGTTGATGTTGCTGCCACTCATGTAGATGCATTTGCCGAGCCGGGTTTTCTGCAAGAACAGCGCCAGCAGCACGGCAACCGCCAGGAAGATCCACAGCGGTACCGGCACGCCCAGCACGCGCTCGGCGCCGATAAACCGCACGATCTCCGGCATGCCGCTCAGGGCCGCACCGCGCGTCAGATAGATACCGATGCCGTTGACCGTGGTCATGGTGGCCAGCGTCACCAGAATCGGATGCGCGCCGACGTAGGCCACCAACGCGCCGGTCGCCGCGCCGATCATCACGGCCAGCAGCATCGCCGCCGCCAGCGCCAACACCAGCCACAGCGCCTGTAGCCCCAGCCCGGCGTCCGGCGGCAGATAGCTGATGAACAGCCAGGCCATCAGCAGGCTGGTCAGGTTGGCGCTGGCGATAATGCACAGGTTCAGGCCGCCGCTGAGGATCGGGATGAACATCGCCAGGGTCAGCAGGCCCAGCTCCGGCAGCTGGAACGCCACGCTGGTGAAGGTGGCGCCGCTGAAGAAGCGCCCCGGCATCAGCAGGCTGAAGGCCAGCACCACCGCCACCAGCAGCGCCAACAGGCCGACAGCAGTGCCGTCCGGACGAAATTTCAGGTAGTTGCCCATCAGGCGCTCCTCAGGCGAAACCGACGTCGGTTTCTTTGCGTTTCTTGTAGTGGGTGACGGTAATCGCCGCGACGATCACCAGGCCGATCACCACGTTCATGAAGTAGCTGGACACGCCGATCAGGTTGAGACCGTTTTTCAGCACGCCGATCAGGAATACGCCCATCAGCGTGCCGATCACGCTGCCCTTGCCGCCGTTCAGGCTGGCGCCGCCCAGCACCGCCGCCGCCAGTACATCGAGCTCACCGCCCACCAGCGCATTGGGCACCACCTCCCCCATGCGGTACACCTGCACCAGGCCGCCGATCGCCGCCATCACGCCCAGATAGCCATAGGCGAACAGGTGCAGCAGGCCGACGCGGATGCCGATGCGCCGCGCCGACTCCGCATCGCCGCCGACGGCAAACAGCTGGCGCCCGAGGTGCGTCTTGTTCAGCAGCAGCCAGGTCAGCAGGGCCACCGCCAGCATCACCAGCGTCGGCAAACCGAGCTGATAGCTCTGTTCACCCAGCTGAAACGGCAGCACGCTGCGCGGCAGCGTCCACCAGTCCGGCAGCGCGTACAGGCTGCGGCCGTTGGTCAGCCACATCAGCATGCCGAACAACAACGCCTGCATACTGATGGTGACGATGATCGAGACGATGCGCAGGCAGTAGATCAACAGCGCGTTGACCATGCCCAGCGCGGCGCCGATCGCCAACGCCAGCAGAATGCTGCCCGCCGGGCTGGCCAGCCCGTAGTGGGTCGCCAGCGTGGCGATCAGGTACTGCACCACCGAGGCCACCGCCGCGAAGGAGATATCGATACCGCCGGTCACCAGCACCACGAACAGGCCAAGGGCGAAAATGCCGCTCACCGCATAGCTTTCGCTGAGATCGAGCAGGTTTTGCACCGTCAAAAACCGATCGCTGAGCAGCGAAAAAACGATGACCGTCAGCAGCAGTACCCAGGCCAGGTAGCCTTCGTTGCCGCGCGGTTTCAGGCTGAATCTACGCATTGACCGCCTCCGCCAGCTGGTGCTGGCTCACCTGCCCCGGCAGGTATTCGCCGATCACGCTGCCGCCGCTGAAGTGCAGCACCCGATCGCAGTTGTAATACACCTCCGGCACCTCGTCGGAGATCAGTAAAATGGCGATCCCCTCCTGCGCCAGCAGATGGATCAGTTGATAGATGCTGGCCTTGGCGCCAACGTCGACGCCGACGGTCGGCGAGTCGAGGATCAGGATCCGCGGCTGGGTCAGCACCCACTTGGCCAACACGATCTTTTGCTGATTGCCGCCGGACAGCGTCGAAACCGCCTGCTCCGGATCCGCCACCCGCACGCCAAGTTTGGCGATCCACTCCGCGACGATGCGATTCTTGCGGTAGTCGTCAATCAGGCGAAAACGCCCGCGCAGCTTATCGAGAATGGTCAGCACCGCGTTGTCCGCCACCGACTGTTGCTGCACCAGGCCGAGCGTCAGGCGATCCTCCGAGACGTAGCCGATGCCGGCTTTGATCGCGTCCTCATGGCCGCGAAAGCGCACCGGTTTGCTGTCGAGGTAGAGCTTGCCGCTGTCCGGCCGGGTCATGCCGAACAGGCTCAGCGCCAGCTCGGTGCGCCCGGAGCCGAGCAGGCCGCATAGACCGAGCACCTCCCCCTGATGCAGCCGGAAGCTCACGTCCTGATACTGCCCGGTGCGGCTGAGGCGATCCGCCTCCAACATCACCCGATCCTTATTCATGCTCGGTGACTTCAGGCGATAGTCCAGCTTCAGACCGGTCATCAACTCGGTCAGACGATCGCCGGTGATCTCCGCCGCCGGCCAGGTGCCGATCTTGTTGCCGTCGCGGATCACCGTGACGCGATCCGAAATTTCCAGCACCTCGTCCAGCCGGTGGCTGACGAACACCACGCAGATGCCTTTCGCTTTCAGGTAATCCACCGTGCGCAGCAGCTGATTGACCTCGGTGCGGGTCAGCGAGGCGGTCGGTTCATCCATGATCACCAGCCGCGCCTCCGCCACCAGCGCGCGGCAGATCGCCACCTGCTGGCGCTGGGCGATCGGCAGCTCCGCCACCCGTTTGTCGAGATCCAGATGGAAACCCAGCTCCTGCAGCAGCCGCTCGGCGGTGCGCCGCAGCCGTTCCGGGCGGTACCATCCCAGCAGCCCA
The DNA here is from genome assembly GCF_052166245.1 of Serratia sp. CY84636. Classification (NCBI taxonomy): domain Bacteria; kingdom Pseudomonadati; phylum Pseudomonadota; class Gammaproteobacteria; order Enterobacterales; family Yersiniaceae; genus Serratia; species Serratia sp. CY84636. Next base: position 65,349 of record NZ_JBJNOX010000009.1, on the reverse strand, counting down.
TGCAGGTTGTGCTCGAAGGCGATGTTTTCCGCCACCGTCAGGTTGGGAAACAGCGACAGATCCTGGTAGATCACCTGAATGCCGAAGGCGCGCGCCTGATCCGGCGACAGCCGACCGAAGGTTTGCCCGTCGATGGTGATGCGGCTGCCGTCGTCCGGTTGATACACGCCGGCGATCGCCTTGATCAACGTACTCTTGCCGCAGCCGTTGGTACCCGCCAGGCAGTGCACTTCCCCCGGCATCAGCGCCAGCGAGATAGCGTTCAGCGCACGCTGGCCGCCAAAGGTCATCGACAGCTGCTGCAGCGCGATCAGCGGCGCGCCCTGCGTTGCCGTATTACCGGAAATCGCCATGATTACAGCCCCATCTTCACCAGCTTCGGCAGGTTTTGCTTATCCAGGCTTTCGGTGGCGTTGCCGAGAATGGTGTGCTGCTGCGCATCCACCTGCACCTTGCCCATGCCTTCGATGGTCATGCCGTCGGTGATTTTTTCTCCCTTATGCATCATGTCGGCGATGCGCACGAACACTTCGCCCGCCACCAGCGGATTCCAGATATAGCCACCCTTGATGGCGCCACGGTTGACCAGCGAAGCGCCCTGGCCCGGGCTGAACGGCCCGATGACGCAGATATCGTTGCTTTTGCCGCGGTTGAGCACCGCGCGCCCGGCGCCGATCGGCCCCTGTGAACCAAAGGCCAGCACGCCTTTCAGATCGGGATATTTGGCCATCAGATCGTTGGTGGTGCGCACGCTGTCATCCAGCGATTCGCCCACGCCGAACTTGTCGCCCACCAGCTGCATGTTCGGGTAGTGCTGCTTCTGGTAGTTGATCGCCGAGTCTGACCAGGTGATGTGCAGCGGCACCGTCAGGCTGCCGACATACACCGCGTACTTGCCCTGCTCTTTCATGCAGGCGGCCAGCGCTTTCATGTGGTTGACGCCGTGCTGCGAGGCGTCCACCAGCTCAAAGTCCCAGTCGGCGTACTTTTGGCCGGGGGATTCGTGCACGATCACCTTGATGCCCGCTTCCTGCGCGCGCTTGAGCACCGGCTCCAGCACCCGGGCGTCGTTCGGCACCACGCCGATGATGTCCACCTTCTGCGCGATCAGATCTTCGATGGCGCGCACCTGCAGCGCCGGGTCCGCCGCCGTCGGCCCGACCATCCAGGCGTCGATGCCGCGTTTGGCGCCCTCGCTTTTGATGCCGGCCTCCATGGCGTTGAACCAGGGAATGCCGCCGATCTTCACCACCACGCCCATTTTCAGCTTGTCCGCCGCCTGCGCGGAGACCGAAAGCAGCAGCGAGGCAAACAGACCGACCAGTACGGATTTTTTCATTGTTCTCTCTCCACAAGTGTTGGCTGTAATAAGGGTTTTCGTTGTTGTTATCGCGCCGCCCTTTTCGCGGCGGGTGAAACTTCAATCACGTCTACGTTGTTCCAGGCCAGTTCCTGACGAAATTCGTCGTCGCTGAGCCGATCGGTGATTAAGGTATCTATCTCCCGGTAGTGGCAGATGCGCGCGAACGAGCGGCGGCCGAACTTGTTGCTGTCCACCAGCAGGAACTTGCGCTCCGACGCCAGCAGCATCTGCTGCTTCAACCGCGCATGGTGCTCATTGCTCTCGCGGATGCCGCCGTCCTGACAGATGCCGTGGCAGGAGAAGAACAGCTTGTTGATCACAAACTCCTTCAACATCTGTTCCGCCAGCACGCCGATAAAATCCTCGTACTTGGCGGAATACTCGCCCCCCAGTCCGATGGTGCGCACGTTGGCCTTGCAGGCCAGCGTCTGGATGATGTGCAGCGAGTTGGTCAATACCACCAGCGAGATATCCGGCAGTTGGCGCGCCAAAAACCAGCTGGTGGAGCTGCTGTCCAGCAGCAGACAATCCCCCGGCGCGATAAATTCCAGCGCGCGTTTGGCGATGCGCGTTTTCTGCTCCGGCGCCTCGTTGCTGCGCTGGCGGAAAGATTCCCCCTGGTCTATCTCAGCGGGCACATAGGTTTTCTCCACCGCCGGCGGCTCGACGAACACCGCGCCGCCGTGGCTGCGCAGCAGCAGGCCGCGCCGTTCCAGCAAGGCCAAATCACGCCGCGCCGTCTCGATAGAGATATGGCACAGCTGCGCCACCTCCTGCACCATCACGCGGCCGCGCTGGCTCAAGACTTCGGTGATAAAGCGATGACGTTCTACAGGCAGCATGTTTCTTTTCTCCTCCAGGACGATGATTACGATATCGATTTGCCGCGCCGTGTTTTGCGCGCAGACGCAAAGCGCATCGCCCCGCGATCGGTCAACGATGGCGGTGTGATAGTTGTCAAAAAAATCGGGAAGGAAATGAAATGAATAATTACGAAAGTGTGGAGTAACAGTCAGTTATGATGTGTTCGCGTCTGCGACAGACAGGAGAGAAACGGTAAACGGTCACAATTCCACGTTCCGCAACATGACCGTTAATGACCGTTTTTGTGGTTTTGACCGAACGCCGCCGAGCGGCAGCTAATGCTGGTAGGCTTTACCTGAAAAACTGCAAAAAAATCCGGTGAGAACCTCACCGGACCGTTACCCGTCTGACACGACTTATTCCTCGCGCTCATGCTCTTTCAACATTGCCTCACGCAACACAGCGTTCAGGCGTTTCTGATAGCCTTTGCCTGGCCGCTGAAGCCAGGCCAACACATCCGCATCAATTCGGATGGTTTTCGATACTTTCATCGGTTTATAAAAACGCCCCTGCACCGCAGTCTGCCACTTTTCCTCACCCAAGGCCGGGGCATCGGCATAATCGATCTCCTCATCCGGCAGCGCACTCAACGAAGCAATTTGCGCTTTCTGCTCCTCCGTCAACGGAGGGAGTACGCTATGCGCCAGATTTTTGGCTGAATTTTTGCGCTTCATATCTTCCCCTCTCTTTGGCATCGGCCTTGCGTGCTGAAATGATACGCACGATCTCTACTGTATCGCCTTCGACATCCGTTTCGATCGTCGTATGCGCCACCAGCAGCAGCAAACAGGAGCCGACCATACCGAGCGTTTGCCAGCGTTCTTCTCCGCCCTCGATCCTCTCCAGCACGGCCAAATGGTTGGGATCCAGAAAAACCCGTTGCGCAATCTCAAAACTGACGCGGTGTTTACGCTGGTTGCTGTGATTTTTATCCTGATTCCATTCAAAATAAACATACATTTTTGTAACTACATTTTGATTGTTATTTAATCAAAATACACTCCGCACGGCGGGATGTCAAAACCCCCTCATGCATTCAACGCCCGCCTGCGGCCTCGATAAAAGTGCCGGTCACGTAAGACGCGGCGTCAGACAGCAGCCAGGCGATCGCCTCCGCCACTTCCTGCGGCTGCCCGCCGCGCTGCATCGGTAAACTGTCCTTCACGCGATCCACCCGGCCGGGCTCGCCGCCGCTGGCGTGCATCTCGGTATAGATGAATCCGGGCCGCACGCCGTTGACGCGGATGCCCTGCGCCGCCACCTCGCGCGATAACCCGATGGTCAGGGTATCGACGGCGCCTTTCGAGGCGGCGTAATCGACGTATTCCCCGGCCGCCCCCAACCGGGACGCCGCGGAGGAAACGTTGACGATAGCGCCGCCCTGCCCGCCATGGCGCAGCGCCATGCGCTTCACCGCCTCGCGGCAACACAGGAAGTAACCGGTCACGTTGGTGCCGAGCACCTGATTGATGCGCTCGGCGGTCAATTGTTCAATGTTCGCCTGCTGGAACAGAACCCCGGCATTGTTGACCAGCGCGCTGAGCGTGCCCAGCCCGGCGTCCAGCGCAGCGAACATCGCCATCACCTGTGCTTCATCGGCCACGTCGGCCTGCAGCGCCAGCGCCTTGCCGCCCTGCGCCTCAATCTGCGCCACCACCTGCCGCGCCGCGCTTTCGTCGCGCAGGTAATTCACCCCCACCGCATAGCCCTGCCGGGCCAGCCGCAAAGCGGTCGCACGACCAATTCCCCGGCTCGCGCCTGTGACCAATGCCACTTTCGTCATATTGTTTTTCTCTGGTTGGCGATATCAACACAGCGGCCTGTGCACAGGCGCCCCGTTTGCCCGTCAGAGTATAGAGCCGCGCGCTAAAAAACGCTTTAAAGCTGAGCCAGGCGGCGCAGCTGCTTTTTAATGCGCGCTTTGACGCAGCCGTAGGCGTCCGGCGTCGTCACCTGATGCCCCCGTTGTAAGCCGGCAGCATGCAGGCCGCTATGGCCATGGCTCTGGGCGTCGCCGCGAAAAGACAGCATCAACAGAACGAGCACGGCCGCCACGCCTGCATATATCAGCCGCCGCGAGGTGCCCGCAGGCGGGGAACCGTCAGTCTGCATGTTTCGCTCCTTCTGTTGTGGTATCGAATGGCAGCAAAATAACTGAAATTCCACCGCGTTCCCTTAACGCGAGATTAAAGCCAGATTAAGGTTTGCTTAAGAACGCGCAGGCAAAGCGAGTTTCCCCGTTGTCTTCCCGGCAGGGTTATAGTTAGATAATCGCGACTTGAAGATCTCAGCGGAACAAACGTGAACATACTGTTGGTGGAAGACGACCTGCAATTAGGCAAGGCGCTGTGCCGCGCATTGGAGCTCACCGGCTTTAATTTGTGCTGGGTGCGCCTGCTCGCGGACGCGGAAAATAAACTTTCACCCGGCGGGTTCGACCTGATGCTGTTGGATCTTACGCTGCCGGACGGCGACGGTTTGCAAAAGCTAATCGCCTGGCGCGCAGCCGGGCAAAATATCCCCATCATCATCCTGACCGCCCGCGACCGCATCGAAAGCCTGGTGAACAGCCTGGATTCCGGCGCGGACGACTTTCTGGCCAAACCCTTTGCGCTGCCCGAGCTCATCTCACGCGTCAAGGCGGTCAACCGACGCATGGCGGGCTTCGCTTCGCAAACCTGGAGCCTCGGCACGCTGTATCTCGACCCGGTAAACCATCAGGTGACGCTGGATAACGCACTGCTGATGCTGTCGAAAAAAGAGTATCACCTGCTGCACGAGCTGATGCGCTGTGCCGGCACCGTGGTGCGCAAAGCGGTGTTGGAACAGCGGCTGTTCGGCCACGGCGACAGCGTGGAAAGCAACTCGCTGGAAGTGCACATGCATAATTTACGGCGCAAGATCGGTAAAGAAAGAATTATTACCGTACGCGGCATTGGTTATTTGCTGAAGAAAGAGTAGCAGGATGATCGGTTTCAAATCCTTCTTTATGCGCACCATTATTTTCCAGGTCCTGGCCATTTTATTATTGTGGGGGATCCTCGTCGCCTGGGTGAAATATTGGTATTACCCCGACATGGAAAAATATTTCGATAACCAGCAACGCATCGTCGCCGTGGGTATCGCCAATATTCTCGATGAAACCGGCACCGACAATATCGATTACCGCGGCATCATCAAGACCATTGAAGGCATGTACATTGATTCCATCAATAACGGCATGCAGGATCAAATCGATTACCACCCGCTGTTCGTGGTTTACGATCGGGACAACCGGGTGCTTTACAGTTCGCAGACGCAGGGAGAGCCGCTGCGCCTGCCGCCTTCGGTGCTGTCCGGCTCCGTTAAGTACGCCGGCGCCAACTGGCATCTTGCCGGCAGCTGGAGCGAAAAGCGTCAATACCGGGTGATCGTCGGCGAGTCGTTCAACGATCGCACCACGCTGTTCGGTAACCCGGCGGAAAGCACCGCCATGCCGCTGCTGGGCATTCTGGCGGCGATCATCATCACCCTGCTGTTTACCGCCTACTTCAGCCTGCGGCCGCTGCGCCAGATCGCCCGCACCATCTCCGATCGCCAGCCGGGTAACCTGTCGCCGATCAACGTCAGCGAGCAGTATCAGGAAATCCGGCCGGTGGTGGTGGAGGTCAACAAGCTGATGGCGCGCATCGACGCCGCCAACCAGCGCGAAAAACGCTTTATGGCCGATGCGGCGCACGAACTGCGCACGCCGATCGCCGCCGTGCTGGCGCAGCTGCATCTGCTGACCCAGGTCTCGGAGCAACAGGAGCGCCGGGAGATCATCGGCGACATGCAGCAGGGGCTGGATCGCGCGGCGTCGCTGTCGCGCCAGCTGATCAACCTGGCCAAGCTGGAGGCGGAGGATTTTCCGCTGAAAATCGAGGCGGTGGACATTTACGCCGACATTGGCAAATGCATCGCGCAGCACGTCCCCTATGCGCTGGAAAAGGATGTGGAACTCTCGCTCGACGGCAGCGAGGACGTGGTGATAAACACCGATCGCCATGCGCTGATTGCCATCTTCACCAATCTGCTGGACAACGCGCTCAAGTACGCGCCGCCCGGTAGCCGCATCGAAGCCAATATCCGTTCGCTGGCACCGCTCGGCTGCTATATTACGTTGCGCGACAACGGCCCCGGAGTGAGCGAAGAGCACCTTCCGCGCCTGTTTGAACGCTTTTACCGCGTGCCCGGCACGCAGCAAACCGGCAGCGGGCTGGGATTGGCCATCGCCCGGAACCTGGCCGACAAAATCGGCGCGCAGCTGCGCGTCACTGAAGGCCTCGACGATCGCGGCATCGGTTTTATTATCGATTTGCCGGAAAGTTACCGGCCACAGACTGAGAGTGAATAACGATCATGAGCGCCCCTGTTCTGCTGCAACGGCAGCAACTCGACCGCCTATGGGATATCGACCGCAGTGAAGTCATCGACACCCTGTATCGCCTGCAGGACGGCAAGCTGCAAGCCTACCCGGACTACTACGACGTGCGCGGTTGGGATCCGCACGACCAGGAAACCTATACGCCAATCCACGAAGCCTGCTTCGATCGCGGCGGCGCGTTCTTCGCGCGGTTCGAAGGCGAGGAGATCGTCGCGGCGGCGGCGCTGGACACCGAGCCGCGCGGCCCGCAGCGGGATCTGCGCCAGCTGCTGTTCTTTTACGTCAGCGCGCACCAACGCGGCCTGGGGCTGGGCAAGCAGCTGTTTCAACTCTGCCTGCGTCAGGCGGCGCAGGAAGGCGCCGCCGGGCTATACGTCTCCTCCATCCCTAACAAAAGCACCGTAGACTTCTATCTGGCGCAGGGCTGCCGGCTCATCGAGCGCCCGGATGCCGAGCTGTTCGCCCGCGAGCCGGAGGATATTCACCTGGTCTGCCCTTGCCGTTAACGGCAAGGGCCTAACGGGCGATGCGTATCACCGAACGCACGTCGCTTTTCTTGTTCAGATCCCACACCTCGGCGATCTCCGCCAACGCGTGCTCCTGCGTCTCGATAGTGAGCGCGCCCGTCGCCGCCAGCGCCAGAATTTCGGTCGCGTAGCGCTGCATCTCCGGGATCGGCGGGAAGTTGCCGGTGCCGCTGCCGAGGATCTGCAGCTGATTGCTGCGCAATACCGCCGCCGGCAGCCGGATGTCCGGCGCGGCCATCGAGCCAACGTTGACCAGGCGAATGCCGCGCCCGCCGGCGTAAGACGAGAGATCGTGATTATTGAGCGTCGCGAGCAGCGCTTCGGTCGCCGGGCCCCAGATATAATCGACGATCACCTGATAACCGCCCGGCCCCGCCGCCGCCGCGAAGGCCTGCGTCAGCGCCTCGCCCTGCAGGCTCAGATCCACCGTGGCATCCACGCCCAACGCCTCCAACACGCTCAGCCGACGGCCGGCGGCAACGATGCGCCCGGCTCCCGCCTGACGCGCCGCCGCAACCGCCAGTTTGCCCGAGGTGCCGGTAGCGCCGATGATCAGCACCGTTTCACCGGGCTGCAGATCCGCTCGCCAGCGCAGCGGCAGCCAGGCGGCGAAGGCCGGATTGATCAGCGCCGCCGCCGTGGCGTCGTCTACCGCCTCCGGCACCGGCACCGTCCATGACGCGACGCTGCGCTCAGCCATCGCGCCGTAAGGACGGCGGAAGGAGGCGAAATAGACCCGTTGCCCGTCGGCCGTCCGGCCCACGCCGTCGGTGCCGGGCACGATCGGCAGCTGCTTGGGGCTGGAGTAATGGGTGCCGGCGACGGTAGCGCGATCCAGCTGTTTGATGCCGGCCGCCAGAACCTCGATCGGCACTTCATTCGCCTGCGCCTGGGGCTCCTCAAAGGTGCCGAAAACCGGGGCTTGCCCCAGCGCTGTTACGATTGCCGCTTGCATGGTGACTCCTCAAATCGTGGGAACGTACAGAAAAGAATAGGCCGCAATAAAATAAAAAGGGACACCGCATGATGCGGTGTCCCCCGAACACAAACTTTGCCGAACGTGTTATTCGTAATCGCTCATCGGCACGCAAGAACAGAACAGGTTACGGTCGCCGTACACGTCGTCCAGGCGCTTAACGCTCGGCCAGTACTTGTTCTCGCGCACGCCGGCCACCGGGAACACCGCCAGCTCGCGGCTGTACGGGTGCTGCCAGTCGCTGACCAGCTCCGCCTGCACGTGCGGCGCATTCACCAGCGGGTTATCTTCCAGCGGCCATTCGCCTTTGGCGACGCGATCGATCTCGCTGCGGATCGCCAGCATCGCATCGATAAAGCGATCCAGTTCCACCTTGCTTTCCGACTCGGTCGGCTCGACCATCAGCGTGCCCGCCACCGGGAACGACATGGTCGGCGCGTGGAAGCCGAAGTCGATCAGGCGCTTGGCGATGTCCATTTCGCTGATGCCGGTCTCTTCCTTCAGCGGGCGAATATCGAGGATACATTCGTGCGCCACGCGGTGATCGCGGCCGGTATACAGAATCGGGTATGCGCCTTTCAGGCGGGTAGCGATGTAGTTGGCGTTCAGGATCGCCATCTGGCTGGCCTGCTTCAGGCCTTCCGCGCCCATCATGCGGATGTACATCCAGCTGATAGGCAGGATGGAGGCGCTGCCGAACGGCGCTGCGGAAACCGCACCCTGCTGGGTGGTTACGCCGTCGATCTGCACAACGCTGTGGCCCGGCACGAACGGCGCCAGGTGCGCTTTCACGCCGATCGGGCCCATGCCCGGACCGCCGCCGCCGTGTGGGATGCAGAAGGTTTTATGCAGGTTGAGGTGCGAAACGTCCGCGCCGATGTAGCCTGGCGTGGTGATACCCACCTGGGCGTTCATGTTGGCGCCGTCCAGATACACCTGACCGCCGAACTGATGCACGATCTGGCACACTTCGCGGATGGTTTCTTCATACACGCCGTGGGTCGACGGGTAGGTCACCATGATGCAAGAGAGTTCTTCGCCCGCCTGCTCTGCCTTGACGCGCAGATCGTGCAGATCGATGTTGCCGTTCTTGTCGCAGGCGACCACCACCACGCTCATGCCCGCCATTTGGGCAGAGGCCGGGTTGGTGCCGTGTGCCGAGCTCGGGATCAGGCAGACGTGGCGGCCCGCTTCGTTACGGCTTTCGTGGTAGCGACGGATCGCCAGCAGGCCGGCGTATTCGCCCTGCGCGCCGGAGTTCGGCTGCATGCACACCGCGTCATAGCCGGTCAGCTGTACCAGCCACTGAGACAGTTGGCCGATCATCTGCTGGTAGCCGGCAGCCTGCTCCGGCGGGCAGAACGGATGCAGCTCGGAGAATTCAGGCCAGGTGATCGGGATCATCTCCGCCGCAGCGTTCAATTTCATGGTGCAAGAACCCAGCGGGATCATCGCCTGGTTCAGCGCCAGATCCTTACGTTCCAGACGGTGCATGTAACGCATCATCTCGGTTTCGCTGTGATAGCGATTGAATACCGGATGGGTCAGGATCGGATCCTGACGCAGCATGGCGGCCGGGATCGATTGGCTGCTCTTGCTCACCGCCGCGTCCAGCGCGTCGATGTCCAGGCCGTGGTTGTCGCCGACCAGCAGTGTGAACAGCGTCTGCACGTCTTCCCGCGAGGTGGCTTCGTCCAGCGTGATGCCCACGGCGCCGTGGATATCGGTACGCAGGTTGATGCCGAAGCTCAGCGCGCGTTCCAGCACCGCCGCTTTGTCTTTCACTTCAACGGTCAGGGTGTCGAACCAGGTGTTGTGACGCAGCGTCAGGCCGGCCTTCTGCAGCCCGGCGGCCAGAATGTCGGTCAGGCGATGGATACGCCCGGCGATGCGCTGCAGCCCCTGTGGGCCGTGGTACACCGCGTACAGGCTGGCGATATTGGCCAGCAGCACCTGCGAGGTACAGATATTCGAGTTGGCCTTCTCGCGGCGGATATGCTGCTCGCGGGTCTGCATCGCCATGCGCAGCGCGGTGTTGCCGGCGGCATCACGGGAAACGCCGATGATGCGGCCCGGCATCGAGCGCTTGAACTCGTCGCGGCAGGCGAAGAAGGCGGCGTGCGGGCCGCCGTAGCCCATCGGCACGCCGAAGCGCTGCGCGGAGCCGAACACCACGTCGGCGCCCTGCTTGCCCGGCGCGGTCAGCAGCACCAGGGCCATGATGTCGGCGGCCACGCTGGTGATGATTTTGCGCGATTTCAATTCAGCCAGCAGCGCGCTGTAGTCGTGCAGCTCGCCGGTGGTGCCCACCTGTTGCAGCAGCACGCCGAACACGCCGTCCAGCTCCAGCACTTTTTCCGCTTTATCGACGATGACGTCGAAGCCGAAGGTTTCGGCGCGGGTGCGCACCACGTCCAGCGTCTGTGGATGCACGTCGTCAGCCACGAAGAAGCGGTTGGCGTCTTTCAGCTTGCTGGCGCGTTTGGCCAAGGCCATCGCTTCGGCGGCGGCGGTGGCTTCATCCAGCAGCGAAGCGGAAGCCAGATCCAGGCCGGTCAGATCGAGGGTCACGGTCTGGAAGTTCAGTAGCGCTTCCAGGCGGCCCTGCGACACTTCCGGCTGATAAGGGGTATAAGCGGTGTACCAACCCGGATTTTCCAGCATGTTGCGCAGGATCACCGGCGGCGTCAGCACGGCGCTGTAGCCCATGCCGATATAGGATTTGTAGCGCTGATTTTGCGAGGCGATCGCCTTCAGCTCAGCCAGCGCCTGGTGTTCGGTCGCCGCGTCGCCGACCGGCGGCGGCCCCGGCAGCTGAATGTCCGCCGGCACGATCTGTTGGATCAGCGCGCTGAGCGAGCGAGCGCCCACCGCTGCCAGCAACTCCTGGCGTTGTTCCGCAGAAGAGCCGATGTGGCGTTCAATGAACGCTTCGCTGTGTTCGAGTTGGCTGAGTGTCTGAGTCATTGCTACAAATTCCTGAATGCTTGCGTGATACGGGATATAGCTTGAGCGGTAACTAAAACGCCCCGGCCAAAAGGCCTGGGGCGTGGTCACGATTACTCGTCGATCGAGGCCTGATAAGCCGCGGCGTCCAGCAGGTTCGCCAGCTCGCCTTCGTCGGCGGCTTTAATCTGGAACAGGAAGCCGTCACCGTAAGGCTCGCTGTTCACCAGCTCCGGGGAGCTTTCCAGCTCGCCGTTCACCGCCACGATTTCGCCGCTGATCGGCGCGTAAATGTCCGACGCCGCCTTGACGGACTCCGCCACGGCGCAATCTTCACCGGCGGCGACTTTGCGGCCCACTTCCGGCAGATCGACAAACACCATATCGCCCAGCAGTTCCTGCGCGTGTTCGGTGATGCCTACGGTGTAAACGCCGTTACCTTCTGAACGAACCCACTCGTGGGAGGATGCGTATTTCAATTCTGTTGGCACATTGCTCATCGCCGATTACTCCTTCGAAGAAATAAAAGAATCAATCAATAAAAAATCAATTTGTCAGCGGCTTGCCGGCGCGAACGAAACCGGGCTTGGTCACTTTGACCGGCATTTCACGGTTGCGGATCTGCACGATGGCCTGCTCGCCGATACCTGCCGGCACGCGCGCCAGCGCGATGCTGAAGCCCAGCGTCGGAGAGAACGAACCGCTGGTGATCACGCCTTCGTGAGTTTGCCCCGCCGCGTCGGTGAAACGCACCGGCAGCTCATTACGTAATACGCCTTTTTCCGTCATGATCAAGCCGACCAGTTGCTCGGTGCCCTGCTCGCGCTGTTGTTCCAGCGCTTCGCGGCCGATGAAACGGCGATCGTCCGGCTGCCAGGCGATGGTCCAGCCCATGTTGGCGGCCAGCGGTGAAACGCCTTCGTCCATCTCTTGCCCGTAGAGGTTCATGCCCGCTTCCAGACGCAGCGTGTCGCGCGCGCCCAGACCGGCCGGCTTGACGCCCGCGGCCAGCAATTTTTGCCAGAAATCCGCCGCCTGCTCTTTCGGCAGCGCGATCTCATAGCCGGCCTCGCCGGTGTAACCGGTGGTGGCGATGAACAGCTCGCCGGCCTGCACGCCGAAGAACGGCTTCATGCCTTCGACCGCACTTTTTTGTTCCGGGGTGAACAGCGTGCCGGCACGCTCTTTGGCCTGCGGGCCCTGTACCGCGATCAGCGCCAGATCGTCGCGCACCGTCAGCGCAACGCCATACGGCGCGGCGTGCTCTTCAATCCAGGCCAGGTCTTTGTCGCGCGTGGCGGAGTTCACCACCAGGCGGAAATAGTCTTCAGTGAGGAAATAAACGATCAGGTCGTCGATCACGCCGCCGGAGGCATTCAGCATGCCGGTGTACAGCGCCTTGCCGGGTTGGGTCAGTTTGGCGACGTCGTTCGCCAGCAGGTAGCGCAGGAACTCGCGGGTGCGGGCGCCATGCAGATCCACGATGGTCATGTGAGACACGTCGAACATGCCGGCATCCTGACGCACCGCGTGGTGCTCATCGAGCTGCGAGCCGTAGTGCAGCGGCATCATCCAGCCGTGAAAGTCTACCATGCGCGCACCGCACGCCACGTGCTGGTCGTACAGTGGGGTTTGCTTTGCCATCTTTTCCCTCTTTCCACTCGTCGCTAGAAGTTAGGGTGCTGCCACGCAATGCGGCGGAGCCTGGCTCGCGGCCCGATCGCCATGGCGCACTGACTGCTCAACACAAATGCTGCGCCGGGACGGGCGGAAACTGCGTGCAACCGCCGTGACGCAAACGATACCTTTCCCTCGAACTTATCACCGAACGACCACATTAACCATAAGTTAAAATAGGCTCATCGCCGTTCCAGGGCGGTAAAATGCCGGGCTAGTGTGCAGAGTTTTTCACTGGAAAAATGCGCTTTAAGGCACAAAATTAACAATTAAAGCGGCAAAACTCCGAAGTTATATAACAAACCGACGGCCGCGCATGAGATTCCGACTTTTGATAACCGAACATGGAATTAGAAAAAGTAATGATAAAAAGCGGCTGAAATTAGATTATTTCAAATGAAGGGTTATATAAGGAAAGACGATGGCATAAGGCGAGAAGCGCGAGCCCGCTGGGGGCTCGCAGAAGGCAGGTATCAGGCAAGCCACTCGGGCAGATCGTTCAGGCCCATTGCCTGACGCACCAGCTTTGGCTTGACGCCCGGCAGGCTGTCCGCCAGCCGCAGTCCCACGTCGCGCAGCAGCTTTTTGGCCGGGTGGTTGCCGTCGAACAGTTCGCGGAAACCCTGCATGCTGGCCAGCATCACCGCCGCGCCATGTTTGCGGCGGCGCTCATAGCGGCGCAGATAGAGGTGCTGGCCGATATCCTTGCCCTGCCGCTGCAGGCGGCGCAGTTCGGCAATCAGCTCGGCGGCGTCCATAAAGCCCAGGTTCACGCCCTGTCCGGCCAGCGGATGCACGGTATGCGCCGCATCGCCCACCAGCGCCAGGCGGTGCGCGGCGAAGCTGCGCGCATAGCGGCCGGTCAGCGGGAACGCCAACCGCTCGCTTTCCAGGCTGCAGGCGCCCAGACGCATATCGAAGGCCATCGCCAGTTCGCGGTTGAACTGCTCCGGCTCAAGCTGTTTGAGCCGCTCGGCGTCTTCCGGCGTCACCGACCAGACGATGGAACTCAAATGCGGATCGCTGAACGGCAGGAACGCCAGAATGCCGTCGCCGTGGAAAATTTGCCGCGCCGTCGCCTGATGCGGCTCTTCGGTGCGAATGGTGGCAACCAGCGCATGGTGGCGGTAATCCCAGAAGGTGAGCGGGATGTCGGCGTGCTGGCGCAGCCACGACTGGGCGCCGTCGGCGCCGATCACCAGACGGGCGGTCAGCATGCGCCCGTCCTCCAGCGTAACGAAGGCATCGTTCTCGCCCCACGCCACCTGCTTGAGCGCGGCCGGGGTAATCAGCGTGATGTCCGACAGGCTTTCGGCGCGTTTCCACAGCGCCTGCTGGATCACCGAGTTTTCGATAATGTGGCCGAGATGGCTGAAGCCGCACTCGTCGCCGCGGAAGGCGATTTTGCCGAAGCTGTCGCGCTCCCACACTTCCATCGCGTTGTAAGCGCTGGCGCGCTGCTGGAGAATGTCGTCCCACACGCCGATGTGCTGCAGCAAACGCTCGCTGGCGGCATTGATGGCGGAGACGCGCAGCGCAGGCTGCTCCGACGGCGGCGCCATGTCCGGCTGGCGCTGTTCCAGCACCGCCACGCGCAGCCCGCTGCCCTGCAGGCCGCAGGCCAACGCCAACCCCACCATACCGCCACCGGCGATAATCACGTCAAATGATTGCATGCTGCTCGATTTCCTTAAATAACGCGCGACGCCTTGCCGCGCCGCGTTTTGGGCGCGCCACAGGGCGCCCGATTCTGTGTCTAACGTTCCACCCAGCCCAGCGTGCGCTTGGCGAAGGCGTCGCGCACCGCCGGCAAACGCTCCATCGCCATCAGCCCCAGATTACGGCCGACCACCAGCGGGACATAACGGTTGGCGAACAGGCGGATCAATCCGTCGGTCACGCCGATCGTCGCCTGCTGATCGTTTTGCCGCCGCTGCTGATAGCGGCTCAGCAGCGCATAACCGCCGGCGTCTTCGCCGCTGTCTACCGCTTCCGCCAGCGTTTCCGCCAGCGACATCACGTCGCGCAGGCCGAGGTTGAACCCCTGCCCGGCGATCGGGTGCAGCGTCTGCGCCGCGTTGCCCACCAGCGCCAGACGATGGCTGACATGACGATCGGCGGTCAGCAGGCTGAGCGGATAACTGTGCCGTTTACCGGCCTTGAGGATACGCCCCAGCCGCCAGCCGAAGGCCTGTTGCAGCTCGGCGATAAAACGCTCGTCGTCCCAGGCATCCACCCGGGCGCGATCTTCGCGCGCGTGGCACCACACCAGCGAACTGCGCCCCTGCGACATCGGCAGCAGCGCCAGCGGCCCGTAGCGGGTAAAACGCTCGAAGGCGCGCCCCTGCGGATCTTCCGCCGTGGTGACGTTGGCGATGGTGGCGAACTGCGGATACTCCTCCTGCCGCCACTGCACGTTGCAGGCCTGCGCCAGCGCCGAACGCGAACCGTCGGCCGCCACCAGCAGCTGCCCGCACAGCCGCAGACCGGTATCCAGTTGCACTTCCGCCCGCTCTGCGGTGCGAATCACGTCCACCACCCGCGCGGGGCAATGCAGCGTAACGCCCGGCGCCTTCGCCAGCAGCGCGAACAGCCGCTGCCCGGCGTCGTGCAGTTCGATCACCTGGCCAAGCGCATCGACCTGATAATCCTGCGCCCGCAGATTCACGAAACCGGCATGGCCGCGATCGCTGACGTGCACCTGAGTGATCGGCGTGGCGCAGTCGCGCAGCGCCGGCCAAACACCGATGCGCGCCAGCTGTTGGCAGGTGCCCTGCGCCAATGCGATGGCGCGGGCGTCAAAGCCCGGATGGCTGCGGTCATCCGGCCGAGTCGCCTCGACCAGATCCACGGCCATTCTTCCCTGAGTAAGCGACGAGATAGCCAGCGCCAGCGTCGCGCCCGCCATACCGCCACCAACGATAATTACGCTCATTCCGTTACCTTGCCGCCGCCATCAAAGCCTCGATGGCATCGGCGTCTTTCACCACGGTGGCGGTCAGATTTTCGTTGCCGTCGGCGGTGATCACGATGTCGTCCTCGATGCGGATGCCGATGCCGCGGTATTCCGCCGGCACGTCCGCATCCGGCGCAATGTACAGCCCCGGTTCCACGGTCAGCACCATGCCCGGCTCCAGCAGCCGATCGCGGCTCGGCGTGCCGTAGTGGCCGACGTCGTGCACGTCGAGGCCCAGCCAGTGGCTCAGCCCGTGCATAAAGAACTGCCGGTGCGCCTGCTCGGCAATCAGTTGGTCGACTTCACCTTTCAAGACGCCCAGTTCCACCAGCCCGACCACCATGATGCGCACCACTTCGTCGTTGACTTCGCGGATGCTGGTGCCGGGTTTGAACAATGCCAAAGCGCGCAGCAGCGACGTCAGCACAATGTCGTACACCGCGCGCTGCGGCTTGCTGAACTTGCCGTTGACCGGGAAGGTGCGGGTAATGTCGCCGGCATACCCCTGATACTCGCAGCCGGCGTCGATCAGCACCAAATCGCCGTCGCGCATCTGGCTCTCGTTCTCGGTGTAGTGCAAGATGCAGCCGTTTTCGCCGCTGCCGACGATGGTGTTGTAAGACGGGTAGCGGGCGCCGAGGCGGGTGAATTCATGATGAATCTCCGCTTCCAGCTGGTATTCGAACATGCCAGGACGGCATTTTTCCATCGCGCGGGTATGCGCCAGCGCGCTGATCTCACCGGCGCGGCGCATCACCGCCAGCTCTTCCGGCGATTTGAACAGGCGCATGTCGTGCAGCCACGGCCGCCAGTCGGTCACGGTGGCCGGCGCCTGCAGATTCTGGCGGAACCCCTTGCGCAGCTTGTCCAGCGCATCGAACAGGATCTGATCGGCGTAGGCGTATTCGCCCTGCGCGTGGTAGACCACGTCCAGGCCGTTGAGCAGCAGGTGCAGCTGATCATTGATTTCATCGAACGGCAGCGCGCGATCCACGCCCAGCTTCGCCGGCGCAGCGTCTTGCCCCAGGCGGCGGCCAAACCAGATTTCCGCCGTCAGATCGCGCACCCGATTGAACAGCACGCTGTGGTTGTGCGTTTCGTCGCTTTTGATCAGCACCAGCACCGCTTCCGGCTCATTGAAGCCGGTCAGGTACCAAAAGTCGCTGTTCTGCCGATAGGGATAGTCTGAATCTGCACTGCGCGTCGTTTCCGGCGCAGAGAAAATAACCGCCGCGCTGGCCGGCGCCATTTTCGCCAACAGCGCCTGACGGCGGTTGTTGAATTCCTGCTGAGTCATTACCTTCTCCTGAAATCATGCCATCCGCACCGCCGGCGGAGGGGCGATAAGACGCTTAGTGCAACGTCGGTTTGATGTTTTCCGGCGCCGTTGGCTTGTGACGGGTGAATTCGCCGTGGCACATGATGGCGGCAACCCGCACATACTCCGCCACTTCTTCCAGCGACTGTTCCAATTCTTCCTGATCTTCGTCTTCGTCGTAGCCCAGCTGCGCGATGTTGCGCAGATCGTCGATCGCTTCCCCGACTTCGTCTTTCACCTGAGCCAGCTTCGGCTGCATCATCCCCAGGCCGAGCAGGAAGTGGTTGACCCAACCGGCCAGCGCGTCGGCGCGATCGAACACGCTGACGATCCCCCCTTCCGGCAGCATCAGTTGGAACAGGAATTCGTCGTCTTCCAGCGTTTCGCGCGTCACTTCATACAGCTGTTGCAGCGGTTGGCTGAGCGCCTGCGGGAAGGCGACGCCTTCGTTGGTCAGATCGTGCACCAGCGCCTGCCAGCCGGCATCACGGCTGCCGCCGCACAACAGGCCGCTGATCAGGCCATGCATTTCTGCCGCGGTCAGCGCCACCGACTGCTGGTTGAGGGCCACGGTCAAAGATTGGTAACTTGGAAATGTATTCTGTATAGACATGCGCATTCGTCATCGTTGGCAGGATAAGTTCGTGTTATGCTACCACCAAGGTCCGTCGCTATACCAGATAAGCGCGACACCTCAGTGGCTAGTTATAATCGCGATGTGGCAGGTTTCACACTGCGCCGTCGGGTGGCGAAAGTGCGGTAAATACGCATTTTGAAACCCTTTTTTGACTGGCAATGTGCGCCACAGTAGATTACAACCAGGTACTGAAAAAGGGGTTGTATCTTGGTACCGAGGTATATATAGTGGCGCCCGCTTTGACGGCCCGGCCAGGGCGGACAAGGCTGGCGCGAAATTTAGGCAGGAAGGTGGCATGTCTGCACAACCGGTAGATATTCAAATTTTTGGCCGCTCGTTAAGAGTCAATTGCCCGCCAGAACAACAAGATGCGTTGAATATGGCGGCGGACGATCTTAACCAACGGTTGCAAGATCTTAAAGTTCGCACTAGAGTCTCCAATACTGAGCAACTGGTTTTCATCGCGGCATTGAACGTCTGTCACGAACTTGCTCAAGAACGGTTGAAAACCCGTGACTATGCGTCCAATATGGAACAACGCATACGGATGCTGCAGCAGACCATTGAACAAGCGCTGCTTGAACAAGGTCGCATCTCTGAACGTCAGGATGCACAATTCGAATAACTTAAGTTGTTGAAATCACAGTTTCGGCAACGAGTACAAAATTTCTCTGAGATGTTCGCCAGCGGGCCAGTCCCCTGAGCCGATATTTAGTACAAACAGAATGTGTTGCTCCGCGATCGGTGAGCACGCTCGGTGCGCCGAGAAGCCTTAAGATTGCGACGGCACGTTCACCTTGAACCATGGGTTCAAGGGTTACAGCCTGCGACGGCATCTCGGAGATTCCCCTTCTCAGCGGTTTATGTGTGCCGAACGCCACACTGAGCAAGCCTGATACGATGCCTTTTCAACCCCAATTCGCGCAGCAGCGCCAGGCCATTCGCCAACTCATTCGCCAACGCCGACGCGAACTTACGCCGGATCAGCAACGCTTTGCCGCAGACAAGATAACCGAGCGCCTTGCCGCACATGCACGCATTCAGGCGGCGCACAGCATCGCGGTCTTCCTGTCATTTGACGGTGAACTCGATACCGGGCCGCTGATCGAGCAGCTGTGGACGCTCGGCAAACGGGTTTACCTGCCGGTGCTGCACCCGTTCAGCCCGGGTCACCTGCTGTTCCTGCGCTATGCGCCGGAAACGCCGCTGGTGAGCAATCGCTTCAATATTCTCGAACCGCGCCTCGATGTGCGCCAGGTGTTGCCGCTGGGCGAGCTGGACGTCGTGCTGACGCCGCTGGTGGCATTCGATCATACCGGGCAGCGTCTGGGTATGGGGGGCGGCTTTTACGATCGCACCCTGCAAAACTGGCAGAGCGACGGCCCCTATCCCATCGGGCTGGCCCATGATTGCCAGCAGGTGGAGCACCTGCCGACCGAGCACTGGGATATCCCGCTGCCGGAAATCCTCACCCCGCTCTGCAGCTGGGCGTGGCACGAACCTAAATAGCAAAAGGCCGGATCGCTCCGGCCTTTTTCGTTGCGGCATGCCGCCTAATCAGAACAGCAGACGGGCGCGAATAGTGCCGTCGATGGCCTTCATGCGCTGCAGCGCGGCGTCGGCGCGCGCGGTTTCCGCTTCGATGTCGATCACCACGTAGCCGATTTCCGGGCCGGTTTGCAGATACTGCGCGGCGATGTTAACCCCCTCTTCGGCGAAGATCTGGTTAATCTGCGTCAGCACGCCCGGACGGTTTTCGTGGATGTGCAGCAGGCGGCTGGCGTTCGGGCCATGCGCCGGGAGCGACACTTCCGGGAAGTTGACGGCGGACAGGGTCGATCCGTTGTCGGAGTATTTCGCCAGCTTGCCGGCCACTTCGTCGCCGATGTTCTCCTGCGCTTCCTGAGTGGAGCCGCCGATGTGCGGCGTCAACAACACGTTGTCGAACTCACACAGCGGCGAGTTGAACGGATCGCTGTTGGTTGCCGGCTCTTCCGGGAAGACGTCGATCGCCGCGCCCGCCAGGTGATTGCTGGCCAGCGCATCGCACAGCGCGGGAATATCCACCACGGTGCCGCGCGAGGCGTTGATCAGAATGGCGCCTGGTTTCATCAGCGCCAGCTCTTCCGCTCCCATCATGTTCTTGGTGGCCAGCGTTTCCGGCACGTGCAGCGTCACCACGTCGCTCATATTGAGCAGGTCGGACAGATGGCGCACCTGCTGCGCATTACCTAACGGCAGCTTGTTCTCGATATCGTAGAAGAACACCTTCATGCCCAGCCCTTCGGCCAGAATGCCAAGCTGGGTGCCGATATGGCCGTAGCCGATGATACCCAGCTTTTTACCGCGCGCCTCATAGGAGCCCACGGCCAGTTTGTGCCACACGCCGCGGTGCGCCTTGGCGTTGGCGGCCGGAATGCCGCGCAGCATCAACAGCAGCTCGCCCAGCACCATTTCGGCCACGGATCGGGTATTGGAGAAGGGGGCGTTGAAGACCGGAATACCGCGTTTGGTCGCCGCTTTCAGATCAACCTGGTTGGTGCCGATGCAGAAGCAGCCCACCGCCACCAGTTTTTCTGCGGCGGCGAACACCTCTTCGGTCAGATGCGTACGCGATCGGATGCCGACGAAGTGTGCATCGCGGATGGATGCCTTCAGCGATTCGGTGTCTAACGCACCCTTGTGGTATTCGATGTTGGTATAACCGGCGGCACGTAAATTATCGACCGTGCTCTGATGAACCCCTTCCACCAACAGGAATTTAATCCTGTCTTTCTCCAATGATACTTTTGCCATTTACCCGACCCTATGTTCAGACTTCAGAAGCGGCTGTGACGACACAGCTCCCATCCAACATAACAAAAATAACGCGGGCGGCAATACAAACGATTGCCTGCCCGGCAGGACAAGGCGCAGCGTTGATGGCGGTTTACGGCAGAAAATGCCATAGGGAAAGTTTTCGGCAGAAGCTTTGGGGAGTCAGGTTTCACAATGTGACATAAGTCACCAAATTTGCCGTTTTTCAGAAAAGATATTTTAACCGAAGAATTATGCGGCCCGGCGCTACCGGGCCACAGACGGCGGAGGCTTATTTGACCACTTTCACGCCTTCCGGGGTGCCGACCAGCGCCACGTCCGCGCCGCGGTTGGCGAACAGCCCCACGGTCACCACGCCGGCGATGCCGTTGATCTTGTTCTCCAGCGCGATGGCGTCGGTGATGCTCAGGTTATGCACATCGAGGATCACGTTGCCGTTGTCGGTCACCACGTTCTGACGATACTCCGGCAGGCCACCGAGTTTCACCAGCTCACGCGCCACGTAAGAGCGGGCCATCGGGATCACTTCCACCGGCAGCGGGAACTTGCCCAGCACGTCCACCTGCTTGCTGGCGTCGACGATGCAGATGAATTTCTTGGCGATGGCGGCGATGATCTTCTCGCGCGTCAGCGCAGCGCCGCCGCCCTTGATCATCTGCATATGACCATTGATTTCGTCCGCGCCGTCCACGTAGATATCGAGCGAGTCCACTTCATTGCTGTCGAATACGTGGATGCCGAGGCTTTTCAGCTTGGCGGTGGAGGCGTCGGAGCTGGACACCGCGCCTTCAATCTGGTGCTTGATGGAGCCCAGCGCGTCAATAAAGTGGGAAGCGGTCGAGCCGGTGCCAACCCCGACAATGGTGCCCGGCGTTACGTATTCCAGCGCCGCCCAGCCTACCGCTTTTTTCAGTTCGTCCTGCGTCATAATATGTCCCTTGCCTCTGTACGAAAACGTGTGCGTATTATAGGGTAAAACGCTGTTTTTCACGCCGGCAGGATCACACTTATTTACCGCAGCCCGCATTTTTACCCGCTTGGCGGCGAGGTGGGGGCGTGATTTTCCACCTGCGCCGTGCGCAAAATGTGGCATAGTGCCGGTATCATTCTAATTTAAGGGATATCTTTCCGATGAAACGCCCAGACTATCGTACGCTGCAAGCGCTGGACGCGGTGATCCGTGAGCGCGGCTTCGAGCGCGCCGCTCAAAAACTCTGTATCACGCAATCGGCAGTATCCCAACGCATCAAACAGCTGGAAAACCTGTTCGGCCAACCGCTGCTGGTCCGCACCGTGCCGCCGCGCCCGACCGAACAAGGGCAAAAGCTGCTCGCGCTGCTGCATCAGGTGGAGTTGCTGGAAGAAGAGTGGCTGGGCAACGACACCGGCGTCGATACGCCGCTGCTGCTGTCGCTGGCGGTCAACGCCGACAGTCTGGCAACCTGGCTGCTGCCGGCGCTGAAGCCGGTGCTGGCGGACTCCCCCATTCGCCTGAATCTGCAGGTGGAAGATGAAACCCGCACCCAGGAGCGGCTGCGCCGCGGTGAGGTGGTGGGCGCAGTGAGTATTCAGCCGCAGCCGCTGCCGAGCTGCCTGGTGGATCGGCTGGGGGCGCTGGACTACCTGTTCGTGGCCTCCAGCGGCTTCGCCGAGCGCTACTTCCCGAACGGCGTCACCCGCTCCGCGCTGCTGAAAGCGCCGGCGGTGGCCTTCGATCATCTCGACGACATGCACCAGGCGTTCCTGCAGCAGAACTTCGATCTGTCGCCGGGCAGCGTGCCCTGCCACATCGTGAACTCGTCGGAAGCCTTCGTGCAGCTGGCACGCCAGGGCACAACCTGCTGTATGATCCCTCACCTGCAGATCGAAAAGGAGCTAGCATCCGGTGAACTGATCGATCTGACGCCGGGGCTGTACCAGCGCCGCATGCTGTACTGGCACCGCTTCGCGCCGGAAAGCCGCATGATGCGCAAAGTGACCGACGCGCTGCTGGAACACGGCCACCAGGTGCTGCGCCAGGATTAAAACGAAAAAAGGTTCGCCGCAGCGAACCTTTTCTTCAATACGAACACCTTACTGCGCGGCGTTGCGCTGCAGCTCGAACACCACATCCACCTGATCGTCGAAGTGAATGCTTTGCTGCTCATAGGTTTGCGCCGCGTCGCTTTCCGCCGCCGCACCGGCCGCCTTATACATCCGCGCCACCGGCATCGGCTGGTAGTTGGCAACCCGGTAGCGAATGCTGTACACCGGCCCCAGCTTGGCGTGGAAGCCTTTGGCCAGGGATTCGGCCTGCTGAGTTGCGTTCTCGATCGCTTTTTGCCGCGCCTGCTCGCGGTACACGTCCGGCTTGGCGACGCCCAGCTCCACTGCGCGGATCTCGTTCAGGCCGGATTTCAGCGCGCCGTCCAGCAGCTCGTTCAGCTTGTCCAACTGACGCAGGGTCACCTGCACCTGGCGCACCGCCCGGTAGCCCTTCAGCACCGACTCGCCGGTTTTCAGGTAGTCATATTCCGGCTGGGTGCGCAGATTGGCGGCGCTGATGTCTTTCTTCTCGATGTTATTTTTCTGCAGGAAATCAAAGTACTGCGCCACGCGCTCATCCACCTGCTTCTTCGCCTGGGCGGCGTCTTTGGAGGAAACGCTCACTTCGATCGCCAGGGTGGCGATATCCGGCGTGGCGTCCACGCTGGCGGTGCCGGAGGTGACGACATGCGGCCCTTCAGGCACTTCAGCCGCCTGCAGCGCCATCGGTAACGTCCCTAATCCGACCATTGCGGCCATAGCCAATGCTTTTAGCTTCACAGTGTCTCCTTAATGACAGGCTGTCTCTGATCGCCGGCTTTTCCCTGTGAGAACCGCCGGATTCCTGGCACCAAACGTAGCATATCGCGCGGCGTTTTGAATTCGGATTAGTGACAAATTCTTATAAATTTGCCCCCTGCCAGGCCAGCTGCAGCGCGATGCCCCACATCACCAGCCCGACCAGCGCGTTGATGATGCGCTGCGCCCGCTGCGTGTTCAGCCACGGCGCCAACCAGGAGGCCAGCAGCGCCAGCCCGAAGAACCACACCGCCGACGCGCTGACCGCCCCGAGCGCGAACCAGGAGCGCACGTCCGCCGTCAGCTGCCCGCCCAAACTGCCGAGCACCACAAAGGTATCCAGATAAACGTGCGGGTTCAGCCAGGTGACCGCCAGCATGGTGACCACGATGCGCCAGCGACTCTGCGCCAGCTCCTGCGCCGCGGCCTGCGCCGGTTGCGGGCTGAAGGCGGAACGGAACGCGCCCCACCCGTACCACAGCAGAAACGCCACCCCGCCCCAGGTGACCAGCGCCAGCAGCAGCGGCGAACGGGTCAGCAAGGCACTGCCGCCGAAAATACCGGCGCAGATCAGTACGATATCGCTCAATGCGCACAGCGAAGCAATCATCAAATGATACTGGCGGCGAATGCCCTGATTCATCACGAATACGTTCTGCGGGCCCAGCGGCAGGATCATGGCGGCGCTCAGGGCAAAGCCCTGCAGGAAGACGGCTAACATGGGGATTCCTCGAATGATAAAAGGCGCCGGACGAGGGCGCGTGTCGGTCAACACGCGCATCATACGAGGAAGCGATCATTAGGTGAAATTGATGTTTCTAATCCAGTATCAGAGACGCTAATACTCAAATCGGCGTGACGAAACCCAGCTCCTGCGAGATGCGTTGCGCGGTGGCCAGCACCGGTTTAATCAGGCTTTTGACGCCGATCTGCTGCAGTTTGGCGGTCGGCAGAGAAACCGACACCGCATAAGGCACACGCTGTTGAATATCGAACACCGGCGCCGCCACGCAGGAGACCCCCAGCTCGTTTTCTTCGCGATCCATCGCCATGCCGCGCTGGCGAATATCGGCCAACTCCTCATGCATCTTCGGCAGCTCGGTGATGGTATTGCGCGTCAGCGTCTGAATCTCCTGCTGGTGAGTCTGCCAGTAGTGGGCCGGGTAATCGTCGTTGCCGTAGGCCATGAAGATTTTCCCCATCGCCGAACAGTACAGCGGCATATGCTGGCCGATATAGGCGCGGGTGCGCATCATGCCGGTGGTCGGCTCCAGCTTGTAGATCAGGATGACGTGGTCGTCTTCGCGGCTGGAGAAGTTGACCGTCTCCCCCACTTCCAGGTTCAGCTGTTCCAAATGCGGCGCGGCCACGTGAATGATATTGAGTGACGACAGCGCCTTCTGGCCGATGGAAATGAACTTGGTGGTCAGGCGGTAGCTGCCTGGCGACGGCGCCTGGGTCACATAGCCGCTGGTGTGTAACCCCTGAAGCAAGCGGTGCACCGTGCTCTTGTTCATACCGGCCAGCTCGGACAGATGCGCCAGCGGACATCCGTTGGGGAAATTGCTCAGGATCTCAATCAACTGCAAACCGCGGAACAGGCTTTGGCTGCCCAGCGGTTTGTCTTTCTTGTCATCTTTCTCGTCGACGGCTTTCAGGCTCATAGCGAAAATCTCTCCAGTGTCGAACCGCCAACCGGCGCTGCGGCGAAGTCAGCAGGCTCTTTGCCGGGCATGTTACCCCAAGGCCTGCATCAGGTGAAGACGGAACGCCGTTTCATTGTCCGCAGCGGGCCAAAAATCCGCAATATTTCCCCCTCATTGAAGTGAGCCATCGGTCACACTTCCGCAAAGTAAAAAATAACTCATTGTTTAATATAAACAATTAAAACCTCATCGCCTTTGATTTAGCGCAACGAACGTCATATTATTTTTGAAATTGAATTTCGCATGTTGAAATTTAAAGACCAGATACTCACCAGCGGTTTAGCTGATTTGCCCGGCATCTTCGCACGGGCGCAACACCAGGGGCGCATCACATGACTATCGATAATGCGGCACAACCCATCCTTACCCTCAGCCACATCGTCAAACGATTTGGCGGCAACGTGGCGGTCAACGACGTCAGCCTGCAGGTGATGCCGGGCGAGGTTCTGGCGCTGCTGGGCGAAAACGGCGCCGGCAAATCGACGCTGATCAAAGTGCTGGCGGGCGTCTACCCGCGCGACGGCGGCGATATTCGTTTTCAGGGCGCAAGCATCACCTCCGCCGCCGCGATAAAAAGCGCCAGCCGCCAGCCGATCGCCTTTATTCATCAGGATCTCGGCCTGATTGAATGGATGACGGTGGCGGAGAACATGGCGCTGGTGATGGGGTTTCCCCGCCGCTTTGGGTTGATCGACTGGCGCGCCATTCGCCGCCGGGCGGCGCAGGCGCTGCAAGACGTCGGCATCGCGCTCGATCCCGATGCGCGCGTCTTCGAACTCTCGCGCACCGAAAAATCGCTGCTGGCGATCGCCCGCGCGGTGGCGGTCAATGCCGAGCTGCTGGTGCTGGATGAACCGACCGCCTCCCTGCCCGCCAACGACGTGCGTCATCTGTTCGCCGTGATCAACCGGCTGCGCGCCAAAAAGGTCGGCATGATTTACGTCACCCACCGCCTGGACGAAGTGATCGAAATCGCCGATCGGGTCTGCGTAATGCGCGACGGGCGCTATGTCGCCGGCGGCCGTACCGCCGACTACTCGCTGCGCGATCTGGTGCAAACCATCGTCGGCGAAGCGATGGCGGACGATCAGCGCGAACCGCTGCCGGAACATCGTCCGCCGGTGCTGCAGCTCGATAGCGTCACGGTGGGTGACATCGGCCCGGTGAGCTTCGATTTGCAGCCGGGCGAGATGCTGGCGCTGGCCGGCCTGCGCGGTGCCGGGCAAGAAGAGATTGGCCGGCTGCTGTTCGGGTTGCGCCAGGCCGACGGCGGCGCGATTCGGTTTCGCGATCGGCCCTATCAGGCGAGCTCCCCACGGCAGGCGATGGCCTGCGGCGTTTCGCTGGTCGCGGGCGATCGCACCGGCGAAAGCCTGGTGATGTCGATGAGCGTGCGTGAAAACCTGTTTATCAACCCCTGCGCCAGCGGCCACCGGCTGCTCTCCCGCTATGGGCGGCGAGCGGAGATCGGCGCCAGTTGGTGGAAAGTGCAGCTGTTCGACGTGCGCCCCAAGGACGTCAATATCGATATCAGCGCGCTGTCCGGCGGCAACCAGCAAAAGGTGGTGATGGCGCGCTGGATGCATCTGGGGGCGCCGCTGCTGATCCTCGAAGATCCCACCGCCGGCGTGGACGTCGGCGCGCGAGCGGAAATCTACCACCTGCTGAATAAATCCCTGGCGGAAGGCGTGGCGGTGCTGGTGATCTCCAACGATTTCGAGGAGATCGCCCATATTTGCAACCGCGCACTGGTATTCAACCGCGGGAAAGTGGTCGGCGAGCTGAAAAATCAGCAGGTGTCATTCGCCAATTTATTGGAGCTGGCCTCTGCCAGCACCGGGGAAAGCGTCGCAATCACGTCAGAATCCGAGGTAGGCCATGTCTAAAACATCCGTTAAATCAACCGCGTTGGAGCAGCGCGTCAGTCTGGCGCAGGACGGCGCCGGTCCGTGGCTGATGCAGGTCCTCACCCGCTATGGCCTGCTGCTGCTGTGCATCGCGCTGGTCGTGCTCTTCTCACTGCTCACCCCCTCCTTCGCATCGATGCTGACGCTGCAGGCTATCTTGTCGAGCAAGGCCAAAATCGCCCTGTTGGCGCTGGCGGCGACCATCCCGATGATCGTAGGCAAGATCGATCTTAACGTCGGTTTCGGCATTGTGCTGTGGCACATTCTGGCGATCACGCTGCAGGTGGAATACGGCTTCTCCTGGCAGATGGCGGTGCTGACGGTGCTGGCGATCTCGGCGCTGTACGGGTTGCTGAACGGCATTCTGGTGGCGCTGGCCGATATCGACAGCTTCGTCGCCACCCTCGGCTCCGGCACCGTACTGTACGCCATTGCCCTGTGGCACTCCGGCGGGCGGCAGATCGTCGGCGACTTGCCGGATGCCTTCATCGCACTGCACCACACCGAAATCGCCGGCATTCCGATCGTGGCGTTTTACGTGCTGATCGTCGCGGTGGTGCTGTGGCTCATCACTGAACACACCCCGCTCGGCCGCTGCATGTATGCGGTGGGCGGCAACCCGGCGGCGGCGCGCCTGAACGGCATCTCGGTCAACCGCTTTACCATCGGCGCCTTCATCGCCTCCAGCGTGCTCACCGGTTTCAGCGGCGTGTTGATCGCCGCCGAACAGGGCGTCGGCCAGGCCAGCGTCGGCATGGACTATCTGCTGCCGGCGCTGGTCGGCGCCTTCCTCGGCAGCACCACCATTCGCCCAGGGCGCGTCAACGTCTGGGGCACCGTGGTCGGCATCGCCATTCTGGCTATCGGCATCGCCGGCATTCAGCAGTTCGGCGGCGAATTCTGGGTTGAACCGCTGTTCAACGGCGCGACGCTGCTGCTGTCGATCACCCTGGCCGGCTATGCCCAACGCCGTCGGCTGCTCAATCAGAAAGCGGTACAACGCAGCCAGGCGACGCCGGCTGACAACAACAATCAGACAGCGACCCACCCTTAAACCAGGAGCACACCATGAAACGCATTTGGCTGTTACCGGGGTTCACCACATTCTGGCTCGCCGCATCGCCGGCCTGGGCCGACGCCTATCTCGATCAGGCCACCGCCGCCGTCGCGAAGGCCACCGCCAGCGCCACCCAGTGGGACGGCCCCACCAGCGGCCCGCAGTTGCAGGCCAACAAGAAGATCATTTTTATCGCCTCCGACATGAAGAACGGCGGCGTACAAGGGGTGCAACAGGGGTTGAGCGAAGCGGCGAAAGCCGCCGGCTGGAAGCTGGAAACGCTCGACGGCGGCGGCTCGGTGAAAGATCAGCTGGCATCGCTCAATCAGGCCATTGCCCAGAAACCGGACGGCATCGTGATCGGCGGCTGGAACCCTAACGTCGCCAAAATCCCGCTGAAAAAAGCCGTACAGCAGGGCATCGTGCTGACCGCCTGGCATGCGGTGCCGGAACCGGGCCCCATCGCCAAATACAACGTGTTCTATAACGTCACGTCGGATTCCAACGAAGTGGCGCGCATCGCCGCGCAATACGCGGTGGTACAGTCCGGCGGCAAGGCGAGCGTGTTGATCTTCACCGACTCGCTGTACCAAATCGCCTTGGACAAGGCCAACGTCATGAAAGAAGAGATCGCCAAATGCAGCGGCTGTACGCTGCTGGAATTCATCGACACGCCGCTGGCCGATACCGCCAACCGCATGCCGGCGATGACCTTCAGCCTGCTGCAGAAGTACGGCGACAAATTCCAATATGCGCTGGCGATCAACGATCTGTACTTCGACTTTATGGCGCCGGCGCTGAAAACCGCCGGCAAAGGCGGCAAGAACGCGCCTTACAACGTGTCGGCCGGCGACGGCTCAATCTCCGCTTACCAGCGTATCCGCTCGGGCGACAGCCAGTCGGCGACGGTGCCGGAGCCCTTGAAGCTGCACGGTTGGCAACTGCTGGACGAATTCAACCGCGCCTTCGCCAAGCAGCCGCCTTCCGGCTACGTCACCCCAGCGCATCTGGTGACCCGCGACAATATCGCCGCCGACGGCGGCGCCAATAACCTGTATGACCCGCAAAACGATTACCAGGGCCACTACAAAGCGATCTGGGGCGTGAAGTGAACGGCGATTCATTGCACGCACACGCCCGGCTCGAGCGCCTGTGTTCGCCGGCGATCTGGGCCGAGGGGCCGGTCTGGCTGCCGCAGGAGGATGCGGTGGTGTTCAGCGACGTGAAAGGCAATCGCATGTTCCGCTGGTCGCGCCGGGGTGAGCTGACCCTATACCGCTCGCCGTCGCACTACGCCAACGGCAATGCGTGCGACGGCGAAGGGCGCGTGGTCAGCTGTGAACACGGGCGGCGCGGCATCAGCCGCACCGAAAGCAATGGCGAGGTGCGCCTGTTGATCGATCGCGTCGACGGCAAGCGCTTTAACTCGCCGAACGACGTGGCGGTGCGTTCCGACGGCACCCTGTGGTTCACCGATCCGCCCTACGGCATCATCGGCGACGAAGAGGGCTACAAATCAGAAAGCCAGGTAATCGGCTGCTATCTCTACAGCTTCGATCCGCGCGACGGTTCGCTGACTATCGCCGCCTGCGACCTGCAGCGCCCAAACGGCCTGGCGTTTTCACCGGATGAAAAATGGCTGTACGTCGCGGACATGTCGATCGTGGATTTTCCGACGCTGGGCCGCCGCGAGCTGCGCGTCTATGCGGTCAACGGCCGCGAGCTGGAAGCCGGCCGCCGTTTTGCAACGGTGGGGCCCGGTTTCCCGGACGGCTTCTGCGTCGATCGAGCCGGCAATCTGTTTTGCAGCTGTGCCGACGGCGTGCTGGTCTTTGATCCACAGGGGCGACAGATCGACAAAATCAGCGTGCCGGAACGCGTCTCCAATTGTACCTTCGGCGGCCCGAACGGCGATGAACTCTATATCACCGCCACCACCTCGCTCTACCGCATGGTGCTGAACACCCGCGGTTAGCCGGGATCTCGCAAGACGCAGGGTGGGTTTCGATCCGCCCTGCTTTGTCACGTCTGAAGCACGCCATCTCCACCAAAATGTGGCGACGATCACAAAATCACCACTCAATTTTAACGTCATGTTTTTCATGAATAATTTTACTCCCCCTTGCTTTGACTTCCCTGAATCGCCGGGATAGCATTTATTTGAAATGCAATTTCGTATATTGAAATTTAGCGAACCAAAAACAGGCGATTCGCACAGGTGGAGATCCGGCATGAGAGTGAGTTACAGCGAGTTAAAACACCAATTCAAACGCGTGCTGCTGGCGCGCGGCGTGGCGGAGCACACCGCCGATGACTGCGCCGGCATGTTCGCCGACACCACCGCCAGCGGCGTTTATTCCCACGGCGTTAACCGCTTTCCGCGCTTTATTCAGCAGCTGGACGCCGGTGATATCGTGCCGGACGCCGAACCCAGCAAACTGTTGTCTCTGGGGGCGATCGAGCAATGGGATGCGCACCAGGGCATCGGCAACCTTACCGCCCGCCGCATGATGGATCGCGCCATGCAGTTGGCCGACGATCATGGCATCGGCCTGGTGGCGCTGCGCAACGCCAACCACTGGATGCGCGGCGGCGGCTACGGCTGGCAGGCGGCGGAGAAAGGCTATATCGGCATTTGCTGGACCAACTCGATCGCCGTGATGCCGCCGTGGGGCGCCAAAACGTGCCGTATCGGCACCAACCCGCTGATCGTCGCCGTGCCCGGCAACCCGATCACCATGGTGGACATGTCGATGTCGATGTTTTCCTACGGCGCGCTGGAGCTGAACCGGCTGGCGGGCAAAACCCTGCCGGTGGACGGCGGCTTCGACAACGACGGCCACCTGACCCGCGATCCGGCCACCATCGAGGAGAATCGGCGCATTTTGCCGATGGGGTATTGGAAAGGATCGGCGCTGTCGATCGTGCTGGACATGATCGCCACCCTGCTATCCGGCGGCGCCTCGGTGGCGGAAGTGACGGAAGATCACCGCGACGAATACGGCGTCTCGCAGGTGTTCATCGCGATTGAGATAGACCGGTTGATCGACGGCGACAGCCGCGATCAAAAACTGCAGCGCATCATGGATTACGTCACCAGCGCCGAGCGGGACAACCCCGACGTCGCCATTCGCCTGCCGGGCCACAAGTTCCCGCGCATTCTGGAAGAAAACCTGCGCGACGGCATTCCGGTCGACGAGCGGGTTTGGGCGCGCATTCAGGCGCTGTAACGGGAGGATCATCATGATATTCGGCCACATCGCCAACACCGCGCCCGAGCAGTACCCGGCGCCGGTCGCCAACGCCGTCGCCTATCTGCAGCGCACCGATTTCAGCGTCTTGCCCGCAGGGCGCTATGAAGATCCCGCCACCGGCTACGTGGTGCAAGTGCTGGATCTGCATACCCAACCGCCGGATGCGCTGCGCCCGGAAGTACACCGGCAAAACGTCGACGTGCAGTTTCTGGTCAGCGGTACCGAGCTTATCGGCGTAGCGGCGGACAACGGCGACAACGTCATTCATCAGGAGCTGCTGGCACAGCGCGACATCCTGTTTTATCAGAACGTGACCGACGAATCCTGGCTCACGATGCGGCCCGGCAACTTCGCGGTATTTTTTCCGCAGGACGTGCATCGCCCGGCCTGCATTAACCAACGCCCCTGCGCGATACGCAAGGTGGTGGTGAAGATACCGCTGGCGTCGTTTAGCGCCTGATAGACGCAACACCCGTAACGATAACAACACCGGTCCATGAGGCCTGTGCGGGCGCCCTTGCGCCCAAATCAAGCAAAACAATAACGCCCGACCCTACAAAAAGCGAACATCGAAAGAGGTCCTTATGAATACAGCCTCCGTTTCCGTCAGCCAAAGCCAGGCGATACCCAAGCTCCGCTGGCTGAGGATCGTGCCGCCGATCCTCATTACCTGCATCATTTCTTACATGGACCGGGTCAACATCGCCTTCGCCATGCCCGGTGGCATGGATGACGAACTCGGCATCACCGCCTCGATGGCCGGGCTGGCCGGCGGCATCTTCTTCATCGGTTACCTGTTTCTGCAGGTGCCCGGCGGCAAGCTGGCGGTATACGGCAACGGCAAGAAATTCATCGGCTGGTCACTGTTGGCCTGGGCGGTGATCTCGGTACTGACCGGCCTGGTCACCAACCAGTACCAGCTGCTGTTCCTGCGCTTCGCCCTCGGCGTTTCCGAAGGCGGCATGCTGCCGGTGGTGCTGACCATGATCAGCAACTGGTTCCCGGATAAGGAGCGCGGCCGCGCCAACGCCATCGTCATCATGTTCGTACCGATCGCCGGCATTCTCACCGCCCCGCTGTCGGGTTGGATCATCACCGCCTGGGACTGGCGCATGCTGTTCCTGGTGGAGGGCGCTCTGTCGCTGGTAGTCATGGCGCTGTGGTATTTCACCATCAGCAACCGGCCCCAAGAGGCCAAATGGATCTCGCAGGCGGAAAAAGAGTATCTGGTGAAGACCCTGCACGACGAACAGCTGCTGATCAAAGGAAAAACGGTGCGCAACGCCTCGCTGCGCCGGGTACTGGGCGACCGGATCATGTGGCAGCTGATCCTGGTGAATTTCTTCTACCAGACCGGTATCTACGGCTACACCCTGTGGCTGCCGACCATTTTGAAAGGGCTGACCCACGGCGATATGGAGCAAGTGGGCCTGCTGGCTATCTTGCCCTATATCGGCGCCATCTTCGGCATGCTGATCATCTCCACCCTCTCCGATCGCACCGGCAAGCGCAAAGTCTTCGTCGCCCTGCCGTTGGCCTGCTTTGCCACCTGCATGGCGCTGTCGGTGCTGCTGAAGGATCACGTCTGGTGGTCTTACGCTGCGCTGGTCGGCTGCGGCGTGTTTATTCAGGCGGCGGCCGGGGTGTTCTGGACCATCCCGCCCAAATTGTTCAACGCTGAAGTGGCCGGCGGCGCGCGCGGCGTGATCAATGCGCTGGGCAACCTCGGCGGCTTTTGCGGCCCGTATATGGTCGGCGTCCTGATCAGCCTGTTCAGCAAGGATGTCGGCGTCTACAGCCTGGCAGCCTCGTTGGCGATCGCCTCCGTGCTGGCGTTGATGTTGCCCAATAAATGCGACCACAGCGCGAGGAGCGAATGATGGAATATTGGCTGGGGCTCGACTGCGGCGGCACCTTCATCAAGGCGGGTTTATACGACCGCAGGGGCCATGAACACGGCGTTGCGCGGCGCAATCTGGCGATCGTCGCGCCGCAGCCCGGCTGGGCCGAGCGCGATATGGCGTCGCTGTGGCGCACCGCCGCCGACGTGATCCGTGAAGTGCTGTCCGCCAGCGGCGTCGCCGCCGGCGCCATCCAGGCCATCGGCATCTCGGCGCAGGGTAAGGGGGCGTTTCTGCTGGATAAGCAGGGGCAGCCGCTGGGCAACGCCATGCTCTCTTCCGATCAGCGCGCGCTGGCGCTGGTGCAGGAATGGCAACGGCAGGGCGTGCCGCAGGCGCTGTATCCGCAAACGCGCCAAACGCTGTGGACCGGGCACCCGGTCTCGCTGCTGCGCTGGCTGAAGCGGCATCAGCCGGAACGTTACGCCCGCATCGGCAGCGTGCTGATGGCGCACGACTACCTGCGCTATTGCCTGACCGGCGAGCTGGCCTGCGAAGAAACCAATATCTCCGAATCCAACCTGTATCAGATGCGCAGCGGACGCTATGACCCGGCGCTGGCGCAGCTGCTGGGTATCGGCGACATCATGCCCGCCCTGCCGACGATTGTCGGTTCGGCCGAGATCGCCGGGCGCGTCACGGCAAACGCCGCGGCCATCACCGGCCTGCAAACCGGCACCCCGGTGGTCGGCGGGGTGTTCGACGTGGTGTCCACCGCGCTGTGCGCCGGCCTGCAGGACGAAACCCGACTCAATGCGGTGATGGGGACCTGGTCGGTCACCAGCGGCATCACCGACGCCATCGTCGAGGGTTTCGATCATCCCTTTGTCTATGGCCGCCACGCCGAAAACGGCCAATACATCGTGCACGAAGCCAGCCCCACTTCCGCCGCCAACCTGGAATGGTTCTGTCACCAATGGGGGCTACAGGACTACGACCAGCTTAACCGCTGGGTCGCCGCCCTGCCGAAAGCCGCCGGCGATCTGCTGTTCGCCCCTTTCCTGTATGGCTCCAACGCCGGCCTGGGGCTGAGCGCCAGCTTCTACGGTCTGCAGGCCTTCCACCAGCGCGAGCACCTGGTGCAGGCGATCTACGAAGGCGTGGTGTTCTGCCACATGACGCACCTTAACCGCATGCGCCGGCGTTTCCCTGAGGCGCAGGCGCTGCGCGTGACCGGCGGCCCCGCCAAATCCCTCCCCTGGATGCAAATGTTCGCCGACGTCAGCGGCCTGCCGGTTGAGCTGCCGCAGGTGGAAGAAACCGGCTGTCTGGGCGCGGCGATGGCGGCCATGGTCGGCAGCGGCGTCTTCAACGATTTCACCGCCGCCCAGCAACGGCTGGCGCCGCGTATCGAGCGGCTGCTGCCAGACGCGGCCGCTGCCGAAGCTTACGACAACAAACACCAACGTTATCAGGCGCTGATTGCTGCATTGCAACATCTGCAGCCCGCCAACAAGGAGGCCCCATGAGCACGAAACCGCGCCTGCAGCTGGCGCTCGATCAAACCCGTTTGGATACGGCGCTGCGCACCGCCGAGACCCTCAGCCCCCATGTGGACATCATCGAGGCCGGTACCATTTTGTGCATCAGCGCCGGCATTCAGGCGGTTAGCGCGCTGCGCGAGCGCTGCCCGCAGCACACGCTGGTGGCCGACCTCAAGGTGGCCGACGCCGGTGCGACGCTGGCCGAGCAGGCCTTCGGCCAGGGCGCGAACTGGATGACCGTGATCTGCGCCGCGCCGTTGGCCACCATGGCCAGCGCGCGGGAGGTCGCCGAGCGTCACGGCGGTGAAATCCAGATCGAACTGTTCGGTCGCTGGACATTGGAGGATGCGCGGCAATGGCGCGGACTCGGCATTCGCCAGGCGATCTATCACCGCGGCCGTGACGCGCAGGCCAGCGGGCAAACCTGGGGCCGGCAGGATTTGGATCGGATGAAGGCGCTGTCCGATCTGGGCATCGAGCTGTCGGTGACCGGCGGCATCACGCCCGCCGACCTGCCGCTGTTTAAAGAGATCGCCGTCACCGCCTTTATCGCCGGCCGCGCGCTGGCCGAGGCCGGCGATCCGCCGGCGGCCGCCAGGCAGTTCCGCACCGCCATCGATGACATCTGGAGATCATGATATGCGTCAGCACCCGTTGGGAATTTACGAGAAAGCGCTGCCGAAACACCTGAGCTGGCCCGAACGCCTGGCGCTGGCCAAGGCTTGCGGCTTCGACTTCGTCGAAATGTCGGTGGACGAAAGCGATGAACGTCTGGCGCGCCTGAGCTGGAGCAAGGCGCAACGCCTGGCGCTGGTGGACGCCATGCTGGAAACCGGCATCCGCATTCCGTCGATGTGCCTCTCCGGCCACCGGCGCTTTCCGTTTGGCAGCCACGATCCGGCGCTGCGACAGCGCGCCTTCGACGTGATGGAACAGGCCATTCAGCTGGCCCAAGAAGTCGGTATCCGCACCATCCAACTGGCCGGCTACGACGTGTATTACGAAGAGCAGGACGAGGGGACGCTGGCGCGCTTTAGCGAAGGCATGCAGTGGGCGGTAGACCGTGCCGCCGCCGCCCAGGTGATGCTGGCGGTGGAAATTATGGATACCGCCTTTATGAACTCGATCGGGAAATGGAAAGCCTGGGACACCCTGTTGGCCTCGCCGTGGTTCACGGTGTATCCGGACGTCGGCAACCTCAGCGCCTGGGGCAACGACGTGCCGCGTGAATTGGAGTTGGGCATCGATCGCATCGCCGCCATTCACCTGAAAGACACCTACCCGGTCACCGCCACTTCGCCGGGGCAATTCCGTGACGTGCCGTTTGGCGAAGGCTGCGTCGACTTCGTCGAGGTGTTTCGCACGCTGCAGCGCCTCAATTACCGCGGCGCATTCCTGATTGAGATGTGGACAGAAAAAGCCGAGGAGCCGGTGGCCGAGATCGTTCAGGCCCGCCGCTGGATCGAACAGAAAATGCAACAAGGGGGCATGACATGCTGACTCAGTTAAAACAACAGGTGCTGGAGGCCAATCTCGATCTGCCGCGCCATAATCTGGTGACCTTTACCTGGGGCAACGTCAGCGCGGTGGATCGCGAACGCGGTCTGGTGGTGATCAAGCCTTCCGGCGTTGAATACGAGCATATGACGGCGGAGGATATGGTGGTGGTCGATCTGGCCAGCGGCCGCACCGTCGAGGGGGCAAAAAAACCGTCGTCGGATACCGCCACCCATCTGGCGCTGTACCGCGAATTTGCCGATATCGGCGGCATCGTCCACACCCATTCGCGCCACGCCACCATCTGGGCGCAGGCCGGGCTGGACATCCCCGCCTGGGGAACCACCCACGCCGACTATTTTTATGGCGCTATCCCCTGCACTCGCCTGATGACCCAGGATGAAATTGAACACGATTACGAACTGGAAACCGGCAACGTGATTATCGAAACCTTCCGCCAGCGCGATATCAATCCCAACGCGATCCCAGCGGTACTGGTCAATGCCCACGGCCCCTTCGCCTGGGGCAAAGATGCCCACAACGCGGTGCATAATGCGGTGGTGCTGGAAGAAATTGCCTACATGGGCATCTTCTCTCGCCAGCTGACGCCGGGCATTCACAGCATGCAGCGCGAGCTGTTGGACAAACACTACCTGCGCAAACACGGCCAAAACGCCTACTACGGGCAGTAGGGCCGCCGGGGCCCCAACAGTTGCACCCGATGCTTTGCCGTATCGGGTGCAACGGGCATGAGGCGCAGTGTAGCGAAAACCGCATTCGCCCACCGGCGAAAAATTCGCTATCATCCGCACCCACCCTCCAGCCGGCCGCCCGATGTCTACGATCACCGATACCTTTATCGCCCCGCCATGCCATGACCAAATAGAGATCCTCTATCAGGACGATCATCTGGCGCTGATCAATAAGCCGGCCGGGCTGCTCAGCCTGTCGGGCAAGAATCCGCAGAATCTCGATTCGGTACACCATCGGCTGGTACAGATCTTCCCCGGCTGCGCCCTGGTGCACCGCCTGGATTTCGGCACGTCCGGGTTGATGGTGGTGGCCCGCAACAAGGCCGCCAACGCCGCGCTCTGCCGGCAGTTCAGCGAGCGCACCGTCAGCAAAGTGTACAGCGCGCTGCTCTGCGGCCATCTGGCGGATAACGAAGGGGTCATCGACGCGGCGATCGCCAAAGATCCGGCGCTGTTCCCGCTGATGTCGATTTGCGCCCTTCACGGCAAGCCCGCCCGCTCCCGCTATCGGGTCGTCGAGCGTTTTTATCGTGAAGCGGAGGGCGGGATCTCGCTGCCGCTGACGCGGGTGCAGCTCACCCCAGAGACTGGGCGCACCCACCAGCTGCGTATTCACAGCCGGCAGTTGGGCCACCCTATTTTAGGCTGCGATCTGTATGGCGGGCGTCTGCTGCCGGGTACCGAACAGACGCCGCGGCTGATGCTGCACGCCAGCGAGCTGGACTTTGTGCACCCCGTCAGTGGAGTGCGGATCGCCGCTCGTCACGCCGCGCCGTTCTGAACGCGGCTTACCACATCAAATCGTCAGGCACTTTGAAGTCGGCGTACGGATCGTCTTCATCCTGCTCTTCCTGACTCAGCGCGCTGTGCAGCACAATGCTGGCCGCATCGCGCTGCGCGATTTTATCGGCGACGCTCGCAGGGATAATCGCGTATTCACACTCTTCGCGGTTCTCGACCACCAAACGGGCAATGGCGAGACGGCCATTGATCAGCTGGGTCTGCGTCGCCTTATCCACCAGGATTTTCTTGATCAGGTTACCGTCGGTGAAGTTGAAACCGATATCGCCTTTCGCCAGGACGATGCGGTTCATCTCGATCAGCTGCTTCACCTGCGCCTTGTATTCTTTGGACAGCGCGGCCTGCTTTTGCTGCTCACTCAGCTGCTTATCGCGCTCAAGCTGTGCCTTTTTGTTCTCTTCCACCGCCTCTCTGGCCTCACGGGCCTGAACGCGTGATTTTTTAGCCGTTCTTTGGACTTTGGCCATTTTCTTGCTGGTAACCAAGCCCGCTTTGAGCATCTGCTCTTGTAAGGTGAGTTTTGTCATGTTCGTGTCTGAAGCCGTGGGGTCATGGGGGGATTATACCCGTAATTTTTCAGGCTGCACCAGGTTGCCAACCCGGTACGTTGGCGGTTTGCGCCGCAGGGCAACGGCGGCAAACCGGCCCGAACGCCAGATCATGAATACTGCTCATGTAGTAATGAAATTAAGTCTCTTTCACTCCCTTCGGGACTCTGGCAAAAATAGACCTCATTAACGACAGACAATATGAAATCGGCTGAATAAAAAAAAGAGAAAAACAACCCATTGAAAGAAATGGATAAATCCAGCCTTCATATCATATAACAGGATGCTATAAGACGATGAATAGAGACTTTGCCTTTACGATTAAGAGCAGTTCTTTCGATGAAGATTATAACCCTTCTGAAAGTACGCGTATCACCACCAACTTCGCCAATTTGGCCAGAGGGGAAAACCGCCGGGAGAACCTGCGCAACACGCTGGTGATGATTAACAATCGCTTCAATTCGTTGGCGCATTGGGATAACCCCAAGGCCGACCGCTACTCGGTTGAGCTTGAAATCATTTCGGTTGAGATGCGCGTTGAAGTTAAGGGTGCCAGCTTCCCGGTGATTGAAATCCTGAAAACCAACATTATTGATAAAAAAACGCAAAAGCGTCTTGAGGGCATCGTCGGGAATAACTTCTCGTCTTACGTGCGCGATTACGACTTTAGCGTCTTGCTGCCGGCGCACAATAAAAACACGGCGGAATTCAACATTCCGGATGATTTCGGCGATTTGCACGGCAATATCTTTAAGCACTTCGTCAATTCAAACGCATACCATGAGAATTTCAGCAAACCGCCGGTGATCTGCCTCAGCGTGTCCAGCAAAGACACCTATCATCGGACGGGCAATCAACATCCGGTGTTGGGCGACGAGTATCGGCAAGACGGCGCTTCGCTGACCGACCGGTATTTTAAAAAAATGGGCCTGCAGGTGCGCTACTTCATGCCGAAAAATAGCGTTGCACCCCTGGCGTTTTATTTCCCCGGGGATTTGCTGAGCGATTACACCGATCTGGAACTGATCGGCACCATCAGCACGATGGAGACCTTCCAGAAAATCTATCGGCCTGAAATTTACAATGCCAACTCGGCGGCGGGGCAATGCTATCAGCCAAGCCTGAATAACCAGGATCATTCATTAACCAAGATTGTTTACGATCGCGAAGAGCGTAGCCGGTTAGCGATTGAGCAGGGGAAATTTACGGAAGAGCAATTTATCAAGCCCTACAAGCCCATTCTTGAGCAATGGTCTGCTCACTACGCGCTTTGATTCACTCAAATACAGGTCATCTATTATGAAAATATTGCTCCCTACCTCGACCGCCGGCAGCTTGCCTAAACCTTCCTGGCTGGCCCAACCGGAAACCCTGTGGTCGCCCTGGAAATTGCAGAATGAAGAATTAATCGAAGGGAAACAGGACGCCTTGCGTTTGTCGCTGGCTGAACAACAACAGGCCGGCATCGATATCGTCAGCGATGGCGAGCAAACGCGCCAGCACTTCGTCACGACGTTTATCGAGCACCTCAGCGGCGTCGACTTCGAGAAACGCGAAGTGGTTAAAATCCGCAATCGCTATGAGGCGAGCGTGCCAACCGTCGTGGGTGCGGTCGCGCGCCAAAAGCCCGTTTTCGTTGAAGACGCCAAATTTTTACGCCAGCTGACCAAGCAGCCGATTAAATGGGCCCTGCCGGGGCCGATGACCATGATCGACACGCTCTATGACAACCACTATAAAAGCCGCGAAAAATTGGCCTGGGAATTCGCCAAGATCCTCAATCAGGAAGCCAAAGAGCTCGAGGCCGCCGGCGTCGACATTATTCAGTTTGATGAGCCCGCATTTAACGTGTTCTTTGACGAGGTGAATGACTGGGGCATCGCCGCCCTGGAAAGGGCCGTTGAGGGGCTTAAGTGTGAAACGGCCGTACATATCTGCTATGGATACGGCATTAAGGCCAATACCGACTGGAAAAAGACGCTGGGCTCAGAGTGGCGGCAATACGAAGAGGCGTTCCCCAAGCTGCAAACGTCTACTATCGATATCATCTCGCTCGAGTGCCATAACTCGCACGTCCCGATGGATCTGCTTGAACTGATTCGCGGTAAGAAAGTGATGGTTGGCGCCATTGATGTGGCGAATCATACCATTGAGACGCCGGAAGAAGTGGCCGCTACGCTGCGCAAAGCGCTGCAGTTTGTCGATGCCGACAAACTCTACCCGTCGACCAACTGCGGCATGGCTCCCCTGCCTCGCCAGGTCGCCAGCGGCAAGCTGAATGCCTTGAGTGCGGGCGCTGAGATCGTGCGCCGGGAACTGCTGGCCAAATAACCTCGCCAGCGCCTGCCGCAGGTACCTCCTGCGGTGGGCGATGATCATCGACTCCCTCTCCCCGCAACGTCCCCCCTCTGGTGTATACTCGGGTTTCTACGCGATGCCAGCCACAGCGGCCTGAACGGCCCCTCAGCCAGCCCACAACAGCTTAATAACAGTGGAACCCTCATGAGCCCAGATACCGCTCGCATCAGCGAAATTATCGATCGCGCCAGGATCTCGCCCTATCAAATCCTCATCCTCACCCTGTGTTTCCTGATCGCCCTGCTGGACGGCTTCGATACCGCCATCATCGGCTATATCGCCCCGGCGCTGCGTGAAGAGTGGGGCCTGCACCCCTCGCAGCTTTCTCCCGCCTTCGGCGCGGGGCTGTTCGGCCTGCTGATCGGCAGCCTGCTGTTCGGGCCGATCGCCGACGCCATCGGCCGCAAACGCGTGCTGCTCGTCGCGGTGCTGGTGTTTGGCGGCTGCACCCTGGCTTCGGCCTATGCGCAATCGATAGAATCCCTGACCTTGCTGCGCTTCATCACCGGCATTGGCCTCGGGGGCGCGATACCGACCTGCATTACCCTCAGCTCGGAGTACTCACCGGCGCGCCGCCGCATGCTGATGGTCACCCTGAGCTGGAGCGGCTTTACCGCCGGGCTAGCCCTGGGCGGCCTGCTGGCCGGGCAGATCATCCCGGCGTTCGGCTGGCGCGGCGTGCTGCTGGTCGGCGGCATTGCGCCATTGGCGCTGCTGCCGCTGCTGGCCTGGCAGATGCCCGAGTCGGTACGCTTTATGGCTGCCAACGCCAAACATGCCGATCGGCTGCGCCGGGTGGTCGAGCGTATCACCGGCCGGCGTTGGACGGGGGTCACCATCGTCGATGACGAACGCCCGGCACAGGCCAAGTCGCCGATCTCGCACCTGTTTATCGAAGGGCGCGCCCTGCGCACCCTGTTGCTGTGGGCGGCGTTCTTCTGCTCGCTGTTCGTGTTCTACCTGCTCACCAGCTGGCTGCCGACGATCCTCAAAGACGCCGGTTACGATATCGCCCACGCCTCGCGCATCGGGGCGATGGTGCCGCTCGGCGGCACCCTGGGCGCCATCCTGATGGCGCTGCTGATGGATCGGATCGGGCCCTACCGCGTGCTGGCCGTCTCCTACCTGGGCGCTGCGCTGGTGATCGGCGCGACCGGGTATCTGATGGGCGACGTCTATACGCTGGCCGCCGTCGTGTTCCTGATTGGCTTCGGCGTGGCCGGTGCGCAAAACGGCCTGAACCTGGTCTCCGCCACCCTTTACCCGACCGCTGCCCGCGTGACCGGCGTCAGCTGGGCCATGGCCAATGGCCGCTTCGGTTCGATCGTCGGCTCGATGCTCGGCGCCTGGATGATGACCGCCGCCGGATCGGCGGAAGTGTTCTTCCTCTGGCTAGCGCTGCCGGCGCTGCTGGGCGCGGTCGCTATCTTCCTGCTCTATCGCCTCAGCCTGCATCGTCGCGCACCGCTCGCCAAGCCGGCCGCTGGCGCCTGACCTCGCGGAAAAGAAAAGGCCGAGACGCCATCGATGGCGTCTCGGCCTCTCATGAGAAACCCTTAACCTATCGGTTATTTTTCAAAAGCGCGTGCCGCTATAGTGCACTGTTTTCCTTGTCATTGGCTTCCTTTATGCACTCATCGACATTTTTAAAATCATATTGCAGATAAACGCTCCCAATCCCACTATTGACGGCGGTCGCTTCAAGCATAATCCCCTGCAAATCGTTCTTGAACGGTTTATCTTTTTTCTCTTCCCAGTCAAAACCGAAATAGCGTTCTTTTTTAAGCAGCCCTATCATCCAATCACCAGGCTCTTTCCATAACGACCCCGGCAGCAGCACATCAGTGGCTTTTCCTTTGCCATAATTAGCGGTCAATGATTCAGCAATGTCCTTCACCTTGGACTTTAACGCCAACCCATAACTGTCCGTATTGATATCACCGCTAAGCGCGCGAATTCGGCATAAACCAACCTTGGGAGAGATGAGCAAAATGTAGGTTTCAAAGGCGTTATACGTTTTGGGGACGACCTCCGTAGTATAAATATTAAGACTATTCGGTATTGCCGTTAAGGTAACGCCTGTCATGTCCTCGACGTTCTGTTTCGTTAACCCCATTTGCAGGCCAAACGGCCCAATGCCAGGCGGAAGCAACGCGTCTTTCGCCACCGGATCTTCCTGCTGATTGGATTTTGAAGCGGTTGATGTTGCATGGTGGGCTATCGTCGGGACGGCCAGGCCATATTTCGCCGACAGCAATTTTTGCTGCAACATCGCCAGACTTTGCTCTTGAGTGGCTATCGTTGCCTTTTTTATCGACCCCACCAGACCACCATCGTATTGTGCGGCCTCTTGTTTAGCGGTCGATATTTCCCGAGTCAGCGTTGCCAATTCAGCGGTGAGTTTTTCCGCCAGCTTCAGATCTGGCGACGTCTGGTTCGTGACAACCTCAACCTTTGCTCCAGACTCGATCGCATTGATTCGTTGCTGAATAAGCGCCTTGTTCGTTTTCAGAATTTCCAGTCGCGCCATCACCAGAGATTTAATCAAGCCGCCGCTTAACATGTCCTGCTGTTTAGCTGCGTTTTCAATCTCGGCATCCGTACTCACCAGCTCTGACTTTAAATCGGCTACCTGCTGTATTTGTTCAGGCGACAATGCTTTTGGCCCGCATCCAGAGATCAAGACGCTCAATAATGCGGCAATAACAGCCCTTTTCATTTCATCCTTTTCCTATCGACAATCCACAAGGAAGCTATGGTATCAGAGGAGGAAACAGTAACAACGAAAAGTCGTTTTTACCGCGACTTATTGAGCTTCTCGCTATTACGCCCGCATCTGTTTGTCACGGGCTGCAATTTCCGAAAGCGCATATCGGCTTGGCGCTAATATCGATACAGCGGAGACAGAGTGAATGGCTGCCTGGCTAATACGGGGAAAATGGCAATAAAAAAAGGGGCCAAGGCCCCCTTCTCTGTTATTCCGCCTTGGCGGAAGCGTCTTCGGTGCGATACAGGTGC
The DNA here is from genome assembly GCF_052166245.1 of Serratia sp. CY84636. Lineage (NCBI taxonomy): Bacteria > Pseudomonadati > Pseudomonadota > Gammaproteobacteria > Enterobacterales > Yersiniaceae > Serratia > Serratia sp. CY84636. The sequence continues at coordinate 21,757 of NZ_JBJNOX010000009.1, read as the reverse complement.
ACGTCCATCTGCGGGAACGGAATGCCGATGTTATGGGCATCCAGCGCGCGCTTGAAGTTTTCCATCAGATCGAAGTACACGTTCCAGTATTCCGCGTTGGTGGTCCAGGAACGGGTGACGAAGTTCAGGGAGGACGGCGCCATCTCGTTCAGGCGCACGGTCACGCCTTTGGCGTGCATGATGCGCTTGTCGGCGGCGATCACATCGCCCAACACCTTCTTCACCACGTCGATATCGGCGTTGTAGGCCACGCCTACCACGATATCCACGCGGCGGTTCGGTTCACGGGAGTAGTTAATGATGTTGCCGGCGATGATTTTACCGTTCGGCACCACGATGGTTTTGTTGTCGGAAGTGCGCAGGGTGGTGGAGAAAATCTGCACCTGATCGACGGTACCGGCCACGCCACCCAGATCGACATATTCACCCACGCGCAGCGGGCGGAAGATCACCAGCAGCACGCCGGCAGCGAAGTTGGACAGCGACCCTTGCAGCGCCAGGCCGACGGCCAAACCGGCAGCACCCAGCACGGCGATCACCGAGGTGGTCTGCACGCCAACGCGCCCCAGCACCGCGATGAAGGTGAACGCCAGCACGCCGTAGCGCACGATCGCCGACAGGAAGTCTGCCACCGTGGCGTCGATGCCGCGCAGCTTCATCACGCGGTTCAGCGCATTGCCGACCACGCGGGCCACGATCGAACCGATGATCAGGATAACGATGGCGGCGACGATATTCACCGCGTACTGGATCAACAGATCCTGGTTCTTCACCAACCAGTCGCCGGCACCGTTGATGCCGTCTACTACATTCAAATCTTTCATTCGTGTCGTCCTAACTCAGTCCCTAACGGGAGAAACTCGCAAAAATACACTGGCCTCGGCGGCCAGTAGGAAACCACCGCCTAAGGGTAACCAACATTAAAGGCTCATGCCAACCGTCAGCGTTAAAAATAGCCGAAACCGCCCGCCGCTTCTTCTATGCTGAGAACAGCGCGTTGGCCATTTCACGACAAGGGATCCGTTAATCATGCACATTCGCTCTTCGCTCAAACACTATTGGCAAGTGCGGCCCAGGCTGCTGTTTTCCGTCGGCGCAGGGCTGCTGTGCTTTCTGCTGCTGCCCGCCCAACTCTCGCTGCTGCAGCGCCTGATGATCGGCTGGAATACGCTGGCCTGGCTCTACCTGCTGTTTCTCTGGCGGCTGATGCTGATCAGCACGCCGCAGCACATTCGCCAGATCGCCCGGCGGCAGGATGAAAGCGCCAGTATGGTGCTGACGCTGGTCAGCCTCGGTTGCCTGGTCAGTTTACTCGCGATCCTGTTTGAACTGAGCAGCGCCAAACAGGTGGCCGGCTCTCTGAAGACGCTGCATTTGCTGCTGACCGGTGCCACGCTGGTGGTCTCCTGGCTGCTGCTGCCGACCGCCTTCACCATGCACTATGCCCACCAGTTTTATCGCCAGGGTGCACAGCAGGATCCTTTGCCGCTGCTGTTCCCCGGTAACCTCACCGAGCCGACCTATCTGGATTTCGCCTACTTCTCCTTCACCATTGCGGTGGCGTCGCAAACCGCCGATGTGGCGGTCGGAGCAGCGGAGGTGCGTAAGGTCACCCTGCTGCAGTCGGTGATCTCCTTCGCGTTCAACATGCTGATCCTGGGCCTGTCTATCAACGTCGGCGCCGGCCTGCTGGGCTGAAAACGAAAAAGGCTCCCCGCAGGGAGCCTTTGACTCACAAACCAAGGAGGAAAAAACGTGGTTTTTCCTCCTTGGTTGTCATCAGCCGAAAATCAATAAATTGATTTTCCTTATTTTTTATATTTTGCCAACGGCAAGCCAGGCAACGCCATCAGGCTTGTCATAAACAAAAAGGCTCCCCGCAGGGAGCCTTTTGCATCGTGCAACAGGTGCCGAAGATTACAGAACGTCTACCGCGTTCAGATCTTTGAAGGCCTTCTCCAGACGCGTCACCATGCTGGTCTGCGCTGCGCGCAGCCATACGCGTGGATCGTAGTATTTCTTGTTCGGCTGATCGGCGCCTTTCGGGTTGCCCAGCTGGCCCTGCAGGTAAGCTTCGTTCGCTTTGTAGTACTGCAGGATGCCGTCCCAGGTCGCCCATTGGGTGTCGGTGTCGATGTTCATCTTGATCACGCCGTAACCCACAGACTCTTTGATCTCTGCGTCGGTAGAACCGGAACCGCCGTGGAACACGAAGTTCAGGCTGTTGTGCGGCAGGTTGAATTTCTTGGACACGTAGTCCTGAGAATCACGCAGGATGGTCGGGGTCAGCTTGACGTTGCCTGGCTTGTACACGCCGTGCACGTTACCGAAGGAGGCAGCGATGGTGAAGCGCGGGCTGATGGCGTTCAATTTTTCGTACGCGTAAGCCACGTCTTCCGGCTGGGTGTACAGAGCGGATGCGTCCATATGGCTGTTGTCCACGCCATCTTCTTCACCGCCGGTGCAGCCCAGTTCGATTTCCAGCGTCATGCCGATTTTGGCCATGCGCTTCAGGTAGGCACTGCAGATCTCGATGTTTTCTTCCAGAGATTCTTCAGACAGATCGATCATGTGGGAAGAGAACAGCGGTTTGCCGGTAGCGGCGAAGTGCTTCTCGCCGGCGTCCAGCAGGCCGTCCAGCCATGGCAGCAGTTTCTTCGCGCAGTGGTCGGTGTGCAGGATCACCGGCACGCCGTAATGTTCAGCCATCTGGTGAACGTGGTGTGCGCCAGAGATGGCGCCCAGAATCGCTGCGCCCTGAGGCACATCGGTCTTCACGCCTTTGCCGGCGATGAACGCGGCGCCGCCGTTGGAGAACTGAACGATGACCGGCGCGCGCACTTTAGCCGCGGCTTCCAGCACTGCGTTGATGGAGTCGGTACCCACGCAGTTTACCGCTGGCAGCGCAAAGTTGTTCTCTTTAGCAACTGCGAAGACTTTCTGAACGTCATCACCCGTGATGACACCCGGTTTTACGAAATCAAAAATTTTAGACATGTTACTTTGTCCTGTTTCGTCGGCCGTAGATGGATGTAAATCGATGTTTTCACGCCGCGCAGCATTAGCCGCGCGGTATAAAACAAACGGGCGGCTTTCGCCTCCCGTTGTCTGAATTACTGCTTAGCGCGCTCTTCCAGCATCACGACTGCAGGCAGCGGTTTCCCTTCAACGAATTCCAGGAATGCGCCACCGCCGGTGGAGATGTAGGAAATTTTGTCAGCGATACCGAACAGATCGATGGCTGCCAGAGTGTCGCCGCCGCCAGCGATAGAGAAAGCGTCGCTATCGGCGATCGCGCGGGCGACAATTTCGGTGCCCTTACGGAAGTTAGGGAACTCGAATACGCCAACCGGGCCATTCCACAGAATGGTCTTGGCGTTCTTCAGGATAACGGCCAGACGCTCGGCAGAGACGTCGCCCATATCCAGAATTTGCTCGTTGTCCTGGATCTCGTTGGCCTGCTTCACGGTTGCGGTCGCGGTTTCGGAGAACTCGGTCGCGACGCGCACGTCGGTCGGAACCGGGATGTCGCAGGTTTCCAGCAGTTTCTGCGCGTTCGGGATCAGGTCAGGTTCGTACAGGGACTGGCCCACGTTGTTGCCCTGCGCCGCCACGAAGGTGTTGGCGATGCCGCCGCCGACGATCAGCTGATCGGCGATTTTGGACAGGGAATCCAGCACGGTCAGTTTGGTGGACACTTTAGAACCGCCCACGATGGCGACCATCGGACGGGCCGGGTTGCCCAGGGCCTTGCCCAGCGCTTCCAGCTCGGCGGACAGCAGCGGGCCGGCACAGGCGACAGGCGCAAACTTGCCCACGCCGTGGGTGGAAGCCTGCGCGCGGTGCGCGGTGCCGAACGCGTCCATCACGTACACGTCGCACAGCGCCGCGTATTTCTTGGACAGGGTTTCGTCGTCTTTCTTCTCGCCCTTATTGAAACGGACGTTTTCCAGCACCACCAGTTCGCCTTCGGCGACGTCGACGCCATCCAGATAATCCTTCGCCAGACGCACTGGGGATTTCAGGTGATCTTTCAGGTAGTTGACCACAGGCAGCAGGGAGAATTCTTCGTTGTACTCGCCTTCGGTAGGACGACCCAGGTGGGAGGTCACCATCACGCGGGCGCCTTGCTTCAGCGCAGCTTCGATAGTCGGCAGGGAAGCGCGGATACGCGCGTCGGAAGTCACTTTACCGTCTTTTACCGGCACGTTCAGATCGGAGCGGATCAGTACGCGTTTACCCGCCAGATCCAGATCGGTCATCTTAATTACAGACATGGTGAACCCTCTTTATTGAATCTCTATAAAATTGCCTGAGCAGCGCGCCTGTCACGCCGGCGCCGCCGTACTAGAAACCGCTGGCGGCCATTGCCCGTGTGGTATCCAACATCCGATTGGCAAAGCCCCATTCATTGTCGCACCAGACCAAGGTCTTTATCAGGTGCTGCCCGCTGACCCGGGTCTGCGTACCGTCGACGATAGCGCTGTGCGGGTCATGGTTAAAATCGATCGAGACCAATGGTAATTCCGTGTAGTCAACTATACCACGAAATGACTCCCGTGCGGCCTTTTGCAACAGCTGGTTGACCTCCGCCACCTTCACCGCGGCGCTCACGCTGACGCTAAGATCGATAGCCGTCACGTTGATGGTCGGCACGCGCACCGAGATAGCCTCGAAGCGATCGCAAAACTGCGGGAAGATACGGGTGATGCCCGCGGCCAGCTTGGTGTCGACCGGAATGATCGACTGGCTCGCCGCGCGGGTGCGCCGCAAATCCGCGTGATACGCGTCGATCACCGGCTGATCGTTCATCGCCGAGTGAATGGTGGTCACGGTGCCGGATTCGATGCTGTAGGCGTCGTCCAGCAGCTTGATCACCGGAATAATGCAGTTGGTGGTGCACGAGGCGTTGGACACGATGCGATGTTCCGCCAACAGCGTCTGATGGTTGACGCCGAACACGATGGTAGCGTCCAGATCGTTGCCGCCCGGATGGGCGAACAGCACTTTCTTCGCCCCCGCCGCCAGATGGGCTTCGCCATCCGCCCGGCTGCCGTACACGCCGCTGCAATCCAGCACCACGTCGACGCCCAGCCCGCCCCAGGGCAACTGCTCCACCGCCGGCTGATGCAACAGGCGAATCGCGTCGTCCCCGACGCTCAGCGTGTCGCACTCTTGCCGCACATCCCAGGCGAAGCGACCGTGGCTGGAATCGTACTTCAGCAGATGGGCCATGCCCTCGGCATTCGCCAGCTCGTTGATCGCCACCACGGAGATTTCCGCCCGTCGTCCCGATTCGTACAGTGCGCGCAATACGCTGCGGCCGATGCGGCCAAAGCCGTTTATCGCTATGCGGATGGTCATGCTGCTCCTGAAAAAGGGCCGTCCCCGCCGGGCTGACTCACCGGCGCCGAGCCGGCGCTGACTGGTTGTCTCACTCACCCGCATAGAGTAGTGGATCGCACCGCCCGCTGTGAATCGCCGCGTTTGCATTATTCCCGCGCTTCAGCGGCTTTTCGCCGCCGTCACATCGGCATTTCTGTCGAAGAGTGCTTCAACTGAAACGCTTCAGCTGAGCATAAACCAAAGTTTTGGCAAAAGGAACAGGTGCAACAGTTCCACAAGTAACGGAGGGGAGTTTTACGAGCATAAGATGATCTGGCGCACATTTTTGGCCTCAAGGCCGCGGCGAATTTTCACTCGCCGCCCCCGTTTCGCCGTAGTGCTCACGGAAATAGTCGCGCAAAAATTCGACCGTCACCCGCACTTTCGCCGACGTTGCCAGCCGGGAAACGTACACCGCCCAGATGTTGGCCGGCTGAAAATACTCCGGCAGAATGTGCACCAACCTGCCGCTGTCGATGTTCTCTTTCACGTCCCAGGCGGAACGCAGCGCAACGCCCTGCCCGTCCAGGCACCACTGGTGCACGATTTCACCGTGGTTCGACGCCAGCGCCCCCGTCACCTTCACCGTCTCTTCGCCGCCTGGCCCCTGCAGCCGCCACAGCCCGAACGGGTGATCGCGCTCCTTGATCACCAGGCAAGCGCGGCCCGCCAGCTCCGCCACGCTTTTCGGCACGCCGTGGCGCTGCAGATACGCCGGCGAAGCGCACAGGATGCGCTGGTTGTCCGCCAGCTTGCGCGCGATCAGATTAGGGGCGATATCGTCGCCGATGCGGATATCCAGATCGAACCCTTCGCTGACCAGATCCACCAACCGATCGGACACGTCAAGCCGCAGCTCCAGCTGCGGATACTCCCGCGCCAGCGCCGACAGCGCCGGGGCCACGAAGCGCCGGCCGAAGCCGAAGCTGCTGACCACGCGCAGCATGCCCTGCGGCGCCTGACGCACCTCGGACAGCTCGTCCATCATCTGATCGACATCGTTGAGAATGCGCTGCGCCCATTCGTAGATGCGCTCGCCGTCCTCGGTGATCGCCACCCGCCGCGTGGTGCGGTGCAGCAGCGACACGTCCAGCGCCTTTTCCAGCAACGCGATGCGTTTGCTGATAAAGGCCGGCGACACGCCCAGCTCTTCGGCGGCGGCGGCAAACCCGGCGCGACGCGCCACCAGCACGAACACCCGCAGGTCACTCAGGATCGGCATATTGTTCATGATTCGTGTTTTATGTTTCACCGTTTTCGAGATTGATTAACAGTTAGTCAATTATAGGATAACAGTGTTGTCAATCTCCCCTACCTACAAATGAGACCTCTGTATGAGCAAAACTTACAAGATTGCCGCTATCCCCGGGGACGGTATCGGGCGGGAAGTGTTGCCAGAAGGCATACGGGTATTGCAGGCGGCGGCGGCGCGCTGGGATCTGTCGCTGGAATTCAACACCTTCGAGTGGGCCAGCTGCGACTACTACCAGCACCACGGCCAGATGATGCCTGACGATTGGTTTGAGCAGCTCAAAGGCTTCGACGCCATCTATTTCGGCGCCGTCGGCTGGCCGGATACGGTGCCCGATCACATTTCGCTGTGGGGTTCGCTGCTGAAATTCCGCCGCGACTTCGAGCAGTACGTCAACCTGCGCCCGGTGCGGCTGTTTCCCGGCGTGCCCTGCCCGCTGGCGAACAAACAGCCGGGCGACATCGATTTCTACGTGGTGCGCGAAAATACCGAAGGGGAATACTCCTCGCTCGGCGGGCGGATGTTCGAAGGCACCGAACGCGAGATGGTGATCCAGGAATCGGTCTTCACCCGTCAGGGCGTGGACCGCATTCTGAAATACGCCTTCGATCTGGCGCAGCAGCGCCCACGCAAACGCCTGACCGCCGCCACCAAGTCCAACGGCATGGCCATCAGCATGCCGTACTGGGATGAGCGCGTGGCGGAGATGGCGCGCCAGTACCCCGATATCGCCTGGGACAAACAGCACATCGATATTCTGTGCGCGCGCTTCGTGCTGAACCCCGAACGCTTCGACGTGGTGGTGGCCTCCAACCTGTTCGGCGATATTTTGTCGGATCTCGGCCCGGCCTGCACCGGCACCATCGGCATTGCGCCGTCGGCCAACCTGAACCCGGAGCGCAACTTCCCGTCGCTGTTCGAACCGGTACACGGCTCGGCGCCGGACATTTTCGGCAAGAACATCGCCAACCCGATCGCCATGATCTGGAGCGGCGCGATGATGCTGGATTTCCTCGGCGACGGCGATGCCCGTTACCGCCAGGCGCACGACGGCATCCTGCAGGCGATCGAGCGCATCATCGCCGACGGGCCGCGCACGCCGGACATGCGCGGCGATGCCTCCACCCAGCAAGTTGGCCAGGCGATCGCCGCCCTGCTGCAACGCTAAGCATCACCGGTTTTCCTGCGCAGGGCGCCCTTTCGCGCCCTGCTTTGCCACGTCCGTTTTTCCGCTTCGATCGCCGCCGCAAATCCGCTGAAAACCACCGCAGAAAGCACGCCAATACCCCGGCCAAGATCACAACAAATTGTTTACATACTGTGTTTTATCCTTTTACAGATGCCCCAATTGTGGCCCTCCTGTAATTTGTGCACACTCGAAAATGTTAATGAAGAGTAAATATTCTCGGCGGCGTTTTGCCGGGGCGTTTGCTCCTCGCGGTGTAACAAAACAAAGGGTTCAAACCAATAAGGCCCGGGCGCACCCTACGCTTCGCGCACCGGCCCACCACCGATAACAGGAGTTCACTCCCATGCAGAGCACCCCTAAAAAGGATGTCACGCTCATCGCCATCAGCCTGTGCAGTATTGCGCTGATCGCCATTTGCCTGATGCTCTTTCCGGCTCAATCCGCGCTTATCGCCAACACCATTTTCAACGGCGTCACCCGGCTGTTCGGTTCAACCATTCAAATCCTGGTGCTGATCGCCCTGCTGGTGGTGCTGTATCTGGCGTTGAGCAAATACGGCAACATCCGCCTCGGCGAAGGCAAACCGCAATACTCCACGCTGGCCTGGCTGTTCATGTTCATCTGCGCCGGCCTCGGCTCGTCCACCCTGTATTGGGGGGTAATGGAGTGGGCGTATTACTACCAGACGCCGGGGCTGAACATCGCGCCGCGCACCCCGAAGGCGCTGGAATACAGCATCAGCTACTCCTTCTTCCACTGGGGCCTGAGCGCCTGGGCAACCTATGCCCTCGCCTCGCTGATCATGGCCTACCACTTCCACGTGCGTAAGAACAAAGGGCTCAGCCTGTCGGGGATCATTTCCGCCATCACCGGCGTGCGCGCCAACGGCCCGATCGGGCGGATGGTGGATCTGATTTTCCTGGTCGCCACCGTCGGCGCCCTCACCATTTCGCTGGTGCTGACCGCCTCCACCTTTACTCGCGGGCTGACGGCGCTGACCGGCATCCCCGACAATTTCGTGGTGCAGGCGACGGTGATCCTGCTGGCGGCGGTGATTTTCTGCCTCAGCTCCTACATCGGCATCGACGGTGGCATGCAGCGCCTGAGCAAAATGGTCGGCTGGGGCGCTTTCGTCTTCGCCGGGTTGGTGCTGCTGGTCGGCCCCACCGAGTTCACCATCAACAACACCATCAACGCCATCGGCCTGACGGCGCAAAACTTCCTGCAGATGAGTCTGTTCACCGATCCGATGGGCGACGGCAGCTTCAGCCGCAGCTGGACGGTGTTCTACTGGCTGTGGTGGATCTCTTACACCCCGGGCGTGGCGATGTTCGTCACCCGCGTCTCGCGCGGCCGCAAGATTAAAGAGGTGATCTGGGCGCTGTTGCTCGGCAGCACCCTCGGCTGCTGGTTCTTCTTCGGCTCGCTGGAAAGCTACGCCATGCACCAGTTCATCAGCGGGCAGCTCAACGTGCCGGAGATCCTCAGCACCCAGGGCGGCGAAACCGCCGTGCAGATGCTGCTGACGGCGCTGCCGCTCGGCAAGCTGTTCCTGGCTGCCTATCTGTTCATCATGATCATTTTCCTGGCCTCGCACATGGACGCGGTGGCCTACACCATGGCCGCCACCAGCACCCGCAACCTGCAGGAGGGGCAAGATCCCAGCCCGATGCTGCGCCTGTTCTGGTGCGTGGTGATCACCCTGATCCCGCTGTCGATCCTGTTCACCGGCGCCTCGCTGGACACCATGAAAACCACGGTGATCCTGACCGCGCTGCCGTTCCTGCTGGTACTGCTGGTGAAAACCTACGGCTTCGCCCGCTGGCTGAAGCAGGACTACGCGGCCATTCCGGCTCACCTGATCGAAAGCAGCGCGCCGGCGCTGCCCGAGGCGCCGCCGGCCGCCGAACTCTCCGCTCCATCGTCGTATCAACCGCGCCCTATGGCGAAATGACAATAAGAAAAGAGGAAGGTTAACTTATGAGCACTCTGGTCCCTGAATTTACCTTACCGAAAGATTTCTGCGCCGACGCCCGCGAGGCTTACACCATTCCGGCCCGGTTCTATACCCACCAGGCGGCGTTCGAGCACGAAAAAGAGCAGGTGTTCGCCACCAGCTGGATTTGCGTGGCGCACCGCAGCGAGCTCGCCGAACCGAACGACTACATCACCCGCGAGATCATCGGTGAAAACATTCTGGTGGTGCGTGGCCGCGACAACGTGCTGCGCGCCTTTTACAACGTCTGCCCGCACCGCGGCCATCAGCTGCTGGCGGGCGACGGCCGGGCGAAAAACGTCATCACCTGCCCTTATCACGCCTGGGCGTTCAAGCTGGACGGCGAACTGGCGCACGCGCGCAACTGCGAAAACGTGCAGAACTTCGATAAGGAAAACTCGCACCTGATGCCGGTGCGGGTCGAAGAGTACGCCGGGTTTATTTACGTCAATCTGGACTCGCAGGCCGGCACGGTGGAAGACCAGCTGCCGGGCCTCGGCGCCAAAGTGCGCGAAGCCTGCCCGCAGGTCGACGATCTCAAGCTGGCGGCGCGCTTCGTCACCCGTACCCCGGCCAACTGGAAGAACATCGTAGACAACTACCTCGAGTGCTACCACTGCGGCCCGGCACACCCCGGCTTCGCCGACTCGGTGCAGGTCGACCGCTACTGGCACACCCTGCACGGCAACTGGACGCTGCAGTTCGGCTACGCCCGCCCTTCCGAGCAGTCATTCAAGTTTGAAGAGGGTAAAGAAGCCAGCTTCCACGGCATCTGGCTGTGGCCGTGCACCATGTTCAACATGCCGCCGCTGGAAGGCATGATGACGGTGATCTATGAATTCCCGGTCGATGCAGAAACCACCCTGCAGCACTACGACATCTACTTCACCAACGCCGATTTGAGCGACGAGCAGCTCAAACTGATCGACTGGTACCGCGACGTGTTCCGCCCGGAAGATTTGCGGCTGGTGGAGAGCGTGCAAAAAGGCCTCAAATCGCGCGGCTATCGCGGCCAGGGGCGCATCATGGCCGACGGCGCCGGCAGCGGCGTCAGCGAACACGGCATCGCCCACTTCCACAACCTGCTGGCGCAGGTTTATCAACCCTGATGCGACGGGGCCCACGGGCCCCCTCCCCCTGACTTGTGAGGTTCTTTGTGAATATTTCCGATCGGGCGCTATTCCGCCAACAGGCCTACATCAACGGGCAATGGCGCGATGCCGACAACCAGGAAACCCTGCCGGTGAGCGATCCCGCCACCGGCCAACTCATCGGCAGCGTGCCCAACATGGCGACGGCCGAAACCCAGCGGGCGATCGACGCCGCCCAGCAGGCGCTGGAAGGCTGGCGCGCGCTGCCGGCACAGCAACGCGCGCAGCTGCTGCGCCGCTGGTTCGAACTGATGCTGGAACACCAGCAGGATCTGGCCAGCCTGATGACGCTGGAGCAAGGCAAGCCGCTGGCGGAGTCGCTGGGCGAGATCCGCTACGCAGCCTCCTTTATCGAATGGTTCGCCGAACAGGCCAAGCGCACCAATGGCGACATCATTCCCTCGCCGAGCGGCGATAAACGCCTGATGGTGCTGAAGCAGGGCATCGGCGTGTGCGCGGCGATCACGCCCTGGAACTTCCCGGCGGCGATGATCACCCGCAAGGCCGCGCCGGCGCTGGCGGCCGGCTGCACGCTGGTGGTCAAGCCCGCCAACGAAACCCCTTACTCGGCGCTGGCGATGGCCGAGCTGGCCGAGCGCGCCGGCATTCCCGCCGGGGTGTTCAACGTGGTGACCGGCAACTCGCAGGCGATCGGCGCCGAGCTGACCGGCCACCCGCAGGTGCGCAAGCTAAGCTTTACCGGCTCCACGCCGGTGGGCAGGCTGCTGATGCGCCAGAGCTCGGACACCATCAAGAAAGTGTCGCTGGAGCTGGGCGGCAACGCGCCGTTCATCGTGTTTGACGATGCGGACATCGATGCCGCAGTGGAAGGCGCGCTGATCGCCAAATACCGCAACGCCGGGCAGACCTGCGTTTGCGTCAATCGGTTCTACGTGCAGCGCGGCGTTTACCCACAGTTCGCCGAGAAGTTTGTCGCCCGCGTGGCGGCGCTACAGGTCGGCAACGGCTTCGAACCCGGCGTACAGATCGGCCCGCTGATCAACCGCAAGGCGCGCGACAAGGTGCTGGAGCTGCTCGATGACGCGCTGAGCAAAGGCGCTCAGGTGCTGACCGGCGCCACGCCGCACGCGCTGGGCGGCAATTTCTTTACGCCGACGGTGCTTGGCGACGTGCAGCCTGGCTCGCTGCTGCTGGAAGAAGAGATCTTTGGCCCGGTCGCGCCGCTGGTGGTGTTCGATGACGAAGCCGAGGCGATCCGCCAGGCCAACGACACCATCTACGGCTTGGCCGCCTACTTCTATACCCGCGATGCGGCGCGCATCTGGCGCGTTTCGGAGCGGCTGGAGTACGGCATGGTCGGCATCAATACCGGCCTTATCTCCAACGAGGTAGCCCCGTTCGGCGGGGTGAAGCAGTCGGGTCTGGGGCGTGAAGGTTCCGAATACGGCATCGAAGACTATCTGGAGCTCAAATACCTGTGCCAGGCGGTATAACTTTTTCATGCGCGGGGACGCCCGCGCTTTGGAGCCAATGAATGACCAGCTATCAGATGCTTGATGTTCGCGTCGTCGACATCGAACCCGTCACCGCACAGGTCAAGCGCTTTACCCTGGCGGATCCGCAAGGCCGGCCGCTGCCCGCCTTCAGCGGCGGCAGCCACATCATCGTGCAAATGCAGGACGGCGAGCAGCGTTACAGCAATGCCTATTCGCTGCTGAGCTCACCGTTCGAGCTCGACCGTTACCAGATCGCCGTGCGCCGTGAGTCCCCTTCCAAAGGCGGTTCCGACTTCATGCACGATCGGCTGGCGATCGGCGATACGCTGACCATCAGCACCCCCAATAACCTGTTCGCGCTGGCGCCGGAGGCGCAGCATCACGTGCTGATCGCCGGCGGCATCGGCATCACGCCGTTTATGGCCCATCTGCACGAGCTGCAGCGCAGCGGGCAACGCTATCATCTGCACTACTGCTTCCACAGCGAGGAACACAACGCCTTCCAGCAGCAGCTGACGCAAGCGCCGTTCACCGACAACGTCAGTTGCCATGTCTCCAGCCTTAACGGCCGGTTGGATCTGGCGCGCACGCTGGCCGACGTGGAGCCCGGTGCCCATATCTACGTCTGCGGCCCGGCGGCGCTGAACGAAGCGGTTTACCGGACCGCCGCCGAACTGGGCATCGCCTCCGGTCGCTTGCACAGCGAAGCCTTCGCCGCCGAAGACACGGCGGGCGGCGCCTTTACGCTGGTGCTGGCCCGCTCAGGTATTGAGCTTGAAGTGGCGGAAGACATGACCATCCTGCAGGCGCTGGAAAACAGCAAGGCCGCCAAGGTCGAATGCCTGTGCCGCGAAGGCATTTGCGGCACCTGCGAAACCCGCATCGTCGAAGGGGAAGCCGATCACCGCGATCAGTATCTCAGTGACGAAGAGCGCGCGGCGCAGCAAACCCTGTTGATCTGCTGCTCGCGCGCCAAAGGCAACCGGCTGGTGCTGGATCTGTAAACGGAGCGCCCGCGTCTGCGGGCGTCCTGACTAGGCTTTCGGGAATATCCACAGATGCTCGGCCGGCAGGGAGAGCCGGCAAAGCGCCTGACTGCGCGCTTCGTGGCCATAGGCGCGCACCACGAAATCCTCGGCCACGGTGCGGAACAGGTACTCCCAGCGATCGCCGAGGTACATGCTGGTCAACAGCGGGAGCTCAAGCTGGTTACCCTGCGGATCTTCGCCCAACCGCACGCGCTCCACGCGGATCACCGCCGAGCCCTCCTGGCCAACCTGCACGCCTTCGCCCGCTTTGCCCCACAGCGCCCAGTCCTTGCCTTCGATGCGCGCCCGGTCGCCTTCCAGCGCCACGATCTTGCCCGGCAAGCGGTTGTTACTGCCCATGAACTCAGCGGTGAACAGCGTAGTGGGTGAACCGTACATCTCCTGCGGCGTACCCTGCTGTTCGATTTTGCCGTTATTGAGCAGCAGGATGCGATCGGAGATGGCCATCGCCTCGTTCTGATCGTGGGTCACCATCAGCGCCGACAGGCCGAGCTTGATGATCAACTCGCGCAGGAATACCCGCGCCTCTTCGCGCAGCTTGGCGTCAAGGTTGGATAGCGGCTCGTCCAGCAGGATCACCGGCGGGTTGTAGACCAGCGCACGCCCAATCGCCACGCGCTGCTGCTGGCCGCCGGAAAGCTGGTGCGGATGGCGCTTGGCCAGATGCCCCAACCCGAGCTGATCCAGTACCGCCTGCACCCGCTGGGTGATTTCCGCCGAGGCGATCTTACGCAGCTTCAGCGGGTAAGCGACGTTCTCAAACACCGTTTTATGCGGCCACAGCGCGTAGGACTGAAACACCAGCCCCAGATTGCGCTCTTCGGCGGGAATTTCGCTGCGCGCGCTGCCGTTGTACACCGCGCTGTTGCCGATAACGATCCGCCCCTGGCTCGGTTTCTCCAGCCCGGCCACCGCCCGCAGCAGCGTGGTTTTGCCGCTGCCCGACGGGCCCAGCAGCGAGACCACTTCGCCCCGTTTCAGCTCCATCGACACCCCTTTCAGCACCGGGTTGTCGCCATAGGTCAAATGCAGATTCTCTACCGAAAGTTCAATCATGTAGTTTCACTCCAAAGCGCAAGGCGATCCCCAACCCCAGCACCACCAGCAGGATATTGATGAACGACAGCGCGGCGACGATATCGATAGCGCCCGCGGCCCACAGGGAAACCAGCATCGAGCCGATGGTTTCCGTGCCCGGAGACAGCAGATACACCCCGGTAGAATATTCGCGCTCAAAGATCAGGAACATCAGCAGCCAAGAGCCGATCAGGCCGTAGCGCGACAGCGGAATGGTGACGTGACGGGTGACCTGGCCGCGGCTGGCGCCGGCGCTGCGCGCCGCCTCCTCCAGCTCCGGCCCCACCTGCAGCAGCGTGGAAGAGATCAGCCGCAGGCCGTAAGCCATCCACACCACGGTGTACGCCAGCCAGACGCTGAAGATGGTGCTGCGCAGCGAACGCAGCCAGACAATCCAGTTAGCACGCAGCCACTCGGCCATCGGCAGCGCCGACAGCCAGCCCTCCTTGAGCGATTTGTCCAGCCACATCGGCAGGAACAGAAACACCCACAGGAATGCCAGGCCGGCCAGCAGCCCCGGCACCGCACGCGGCACCAGCACGCTGTAGTCGAGGAAGCGCGTGGCGCCATCCGGCTTGCGGTGCATGGCGATGCCGATAAACAGGTAGCACGCCACCGCCAACGCCCCGCCGATCACCCCAATCGCCATTGAGTTGACGATGGCGCGCAGCAGGTTGGGCTGCGCCCAGATGGTGCGGAAGGTGTTGATCGACAGCTCGTCCCAAACAGACACGCCCACGCCCCAGTTGGAGATAAAGGCGCGCAGCACCACGCCGATCAGCGGCACGCCGATGGTGACGGTCAGCCAAAACACCACCACCGCGCCGGCCACCCAGCGCCATTTGCCCAGCGGCAGCGCACGGGCCTGCGAGGCTTTGCCCTTGACGGTGACGAAACGGTTGGCGGTGCGCATCAGCCGGCGCTGCAGCATCACCAGCGGAATGGTGATGCAGATCAGCACCACCGCCACCGCCGCCATCAGGTGGTAAGACGGCGTGCCCAGCTTGTTGGTCAACTGGTACAGGTAGGTCGCCAGCACCAGGTTGCCCTCTGGGTCCCCCAACACCAGCATCAGGCCGAACACTTCCAGCCCGAGGAAGAACAGCAGCACTCCGGCATACAGGATAGACGGCCGCACCATCGGCAGACTGACGGCGGTCATGACCTGCAGCGGCGTGGCGCCGGCGGTGCGCGCCGCTTCTTCAACGTCGGAGCCCACGCTGCGCAGCGCCGAGGAGATATACAGATACGCGTGGGGCACGTGCGTCAATCCGGCAATCACCACGATGCTGGCCATCGAATAGATATTCCACGGCACGAAGCCCAGCAGCGCCTCCGCCCACAGCGAGAAGAAGCCCACCGGCCCCGCCGCCACCACGTAGCCGAAGCCCAGCACCATCGGCGACACGAAGATTGGCACCAGAATCAGCGGCTCGATGATCCGCCGCCCCGGCAGATCGGTGCGCACCATCAGGAAGGCCAAAATGCCGCCGAGCGGGATGGCGATGATCACCAGCCCAAATGCCAGAATAAAGCCGCTCTTCAGCGCTTTGTAGAAATCCGGATCGGTAAAGATGAACTCGAAGGCCTCCAGGCTGAAGACCTTGGAAGGAGAGAAAAACGGAGCCGAGAGGAAGCTTTGAATGATGATAAACGACAGGGGGACATAGATAACCAGTGCGGTTATCAACACCACCAGGCCGCGCGGCAGGCTCTGCCACTTTCTGCGCCATGCTTGCATAAATGCTCCCTATGGTTGTAAACGCCGACCAAAGGGCGCGCGCCTCTAAGGCAGGCGCGCGTCCGAATGCAGTCCCTGTTATTTCGCCGCAGCGGCGCGCCATTGTTTGATGTAGTCGAGGCGTTTGGCCGGCTGCAGGTATTCCAGCAGGCTATCGTCGACCGGGATCGGCTTGAGCGCGTTGCCCAGCAGCTTGGTCATGCCGTCAATGTCGTTCTTGCCTTCGATGTCGTTGCGGATCGAGGGGATATCCGCCTGATTGGCGAGAATATTTTGGCCTTTTTCCGACAGCACGTAGTCGAACCACAGCTTGGCGGCGTTAGGGTTGCCGGCCTCTTTGCTGATGAAGCTCACGCGCGACAGCACCAGGGTATAGTCTTTCGGATAGACGATGCCGAGCGACGGATCGCTCTTGGCGCGGGCCTCGGCGTACGAACCGAGGATATTGAAGCCGATCAGGTTTTCACCGGAGGAGACGCGCTCCATCATGGTGCCGGTGGAGGATTGCACCGCCAGCCCGCCCTTGGCCACGTCGGCCAGCGTTTTGAAGTAGTTAGGATCGGCCTTGAAGTCCTGCACCGACAGCATGAAGCCGACGCCGGATTTTTCGATGTCGTACGTGGTGACTTTTTTCTTGAATTTGTCCGTCTGGCCGGCGATCAGTTTAGCCAGCGCCGCGTGCGAATCCGGCACATCGCCTTGCGGGATCAGGCGTTTGTTATAGATAAACACCACCGGCTCATAGGTGGTGCCATACACCTTATCTTGCCATACCGCCCATTTCGGCAACTGAGCCTGCTCGGGGGAGGCGTATTCCTGTGCGTAATCGCCCGCCAGTTTCAAAATGGTGTCCATCGACGAGCTCCACACCACGTCGCCGCTGGTGCCACCGGCCGCCTGCTCGCTGATGAAGCGGTTATACAGTTCGGTACTGTTCATGTCGTTGTATTCCACCTTAATGCCCGGATACAACGCCTCGAACCCCTGGATCAGCGGCGCCGCCGCCTTGGTGTCGGTGGTCGAGTAAATCACCACCTTGCCTTCTTTCTTCGCGCCGTCGACCCGTTTCTGATAGTCGGCGGGGTAGCCCGCCGGGAAGGCCGCATAGGCGGAAACGGAGCCCAGTAAGGTGATTGCAGCTACGGTAGCGCTGATTTTTTTCATCATCATCCATCCCCTGATCACATTTAATAAACCAAAAATTAACATATAGTTAATAAGTATGACGAGGCAACGGCGTTGCTTTGTTATCTTTCGGTTTTGTGATGCTGGCCATTTTTCAGCCAATAAAAAAGCCCGGCAGCGCGGGCTTTACGGCACTTCCTGTTGCAGACTATTCGGCCAGACGAGAGCGCCGCAGCAGGCGAATTCGCTGTACGATGGCGACCCCCAGCAGCGTCAGCACAAATCCTGCCAGCTGCAGCAGCGACAGCGCCTCGCCAAACAGCACGTACGCCTGCAGTGCCGCCGCCGGCGGCACCAGCAGCATCAGCGCGGTAATCCGAGTCAAGTCGCCGTGGCGCACCATCCAGATAAACAGCGCGGTGCCGCCCAGCGACAACACGCCGGCCGACCACAGCAGCGAGAACCACAGCGTCGGCGAATTATCCCAGGCGCCGGAGCCCATCACGGCCGCCAGCACGCCGGTTACGATCGCGGCACCGAGGTGCTGAATGGCGCCTGCCGCCCGCAGATCGGCCGCCGCCAGCGAAGACTTCTGCACCATGATGCCGATCGTCAGCGCGACGATGCTGCCAAAGCCCATCAGGATCGGCAACAGCGCCATATTGCCGACGTCGATACCGGTCAGCCGAGGGGAGAGCACCAGCGCAACGCCGATAAAACCGACCGCCAGCCCAGCCCAGGAACGCAATCCTATCGATTTGCGCAGCACCAGCGCGAAAATCAGCGCGGTGAACAGCGGCTGCAATCCGCCAATGAGCGACATCACCCCGGCCGCCAGGCCGTTCGCCACCGCCCACCAGCTTGCGGCGAGATAAACGCCGTTCATCAGCATGCCGGTCAGCAAGTGCATCACGAACTGTCGCCCCTTGGGCCAGGCGCAATGCAGCGCCAGCAGGGCGAATACCGCAGCGGCGATCAAAAAGCGAAAGGTCAGGAAAAGATTGGGATCGGCATGATCCGCCACCGCCCGCGCGGCAATAAAGCCGGTCGACCAAATTAATATCAGGAAAAGCGGCGCGATAAATGCCTTTCGCCGATCGCGTTTTTCGCGCTGGGTTATTTCCATATCACTACCTGAAAAATGCGGCTGATGAGTTAATGCGGAACATACTAACCAATTTAACACCGGCTTAACAGCACCGACACCGGCCCCCCAAGCCTGCATAATGAACACACTTGCGGGAAATAATGACGTTTCAATTTTATATAATTCACCAAGCTTATAATTAATCCCACCCCGTTACGACAATGTAAATTAATTGCTACATCCGGTATAACTATTCCCCTCCTGGCGGCGTTGTCGGAATAATTCCCCTTTGCTAGCCTTCCTGAAGCCACTTAATTAACTGGACTGACTTATGGCCGAAATCACTGATTTTATGAAACTGGATATGCGTATTGGCGAAATTATTTCCGTGGAATATAACGACAAGGCGTTAAAGCCCGCCTATAAGCTGCGCATTGATTTCGGCGAAGAAATTGGCATTAAAAACAGCTCGGCGCAATTATGCGAAAACTATCAGGAAGATGATCTGCTCGGCAAAAAAGTCATCTCCGTCGTTAATTTCCCCGCCAGGCGGGTTGCTGGATTTAAATCCGAAGTGCTGGTACTTGCCGCGGTCACCCGGGATCAAGGCACCGTCTTGCTGAAAACCGACTTCGACGTGGAGATCGGCAGCAAGATTTTATAATCGCCACATCATTCGTGAGGCCCCCGAGAAATGCGACAGTTATCCCTGCTTGATGAAGTTAAGAAGGCGTATCAGGAACACCGTTCAGCCTTTATCCCCGGCGCCACCATGCAAGCGATCCTGCTGGCGCTGGGCGCGCGGCCGGAAGATTTCGCCAAGCTGCAGCAGGTCAGCGGCAATCTGGCGGACGATCCCACGCTGCCTTTCCGCAAGTCCAGAAACGGCCGCTTCTGTTTCGACTTCGATCGCGCCCAGATTGAGCGGCTGGAATTCCAGCCTTTCGTGCTCTCGGTCGAGGAAGACTTCATCCGTTACGATTCGGGCAAGGTGCGCCACTTCCGCGGCATCAACGACGATCTGCAGTTGAATACGGCATTCCAGGCGCTGATGAAATTCAAAGCCTACGTGATCGATGGCGTGAGCGTGACGCCGCGCGCCCGGCTTAATCAGGAGATCAACAAATTCGTCTGCACGGTGTTCAACCTGCGCACCGTCACCACGCCGCAGATGCTGGGCGAACCGGCGCTGGAAGGCGTGCACAGCGACGGCGTCGACCACACCATGACGACCTTCCTCGGCTGCGACAACATGACCGACGACAGCGCCAAGACCTTTATTCACGATATGCGCGAAACCAGCGGGATCAAATTCGATCGGGCCCGGCCGGAATGGATTTTGGGCGAAATACAGCATCGGCATTTCCTCGATACCCTGCTGATTGTCGATCATGAACGCAAACACAGCCTCTCACCGGTGGAAGCGCAGGACAAACGCCGGCATTCGACCCGCGATATGCTGATCTTTTTCACCCGCAAACCGGTCGAAGACGGCCACGTCTCTTTCGCGTATGACTCTTTCAAACCGCATATCGAAATCCCGCTGTCGATAGACATGGTGGCGCGCGCGAGCTAACGCGCAGCCGGGCCGGCCGCCATGATCCCTCTGTGCGGCCGGTTCACGCCAGGATAAACAGCGCTGGATTAATCAGGTTTTTGTCGCCGAATTATTATATCCTGCCAGACGAAAATTTTGCGGGCGCTCGCTGCCCTCTGCGCCTGCCCTCTGCAGTTATCCATTCCGCAGCAGGCCGTTTATTTCATGAATACAGGCAGTGCCATACCGTTATGACCAAGAATTTATCCCCGAAAGACATTATCGCCCTGGGCTTTATGACCTTCGCCCTGTTTGTCGGCGCCGGCAACATCATTTTCCCCCCGCTGGTGGGGCTGCAGTCCGGCGAACATCTGTGGCCGGCCGCCCTCGGGTTTATGGTGACCGCCGTCGCCTTGCCGGTGATCGCCGTGATCGCGCTGGCGCGCGTCGGCGGCAGCATCAGCCTGCTGACCGGCCCCATCGGCCGCACCGCCGGCCTGCTGTTGGCGACCGTCTGCTATCTGGCGCTCGGCCCGCTGTTCGCCACGCCGCGAACCGCCAATGTCTCTTTCGCCCTCGGCATCGCGCCCTTCACCGGCGACGGCGCCCTGCCGCAGTTCATCTACAGCCTGCTGTTCTTTACCCTGGCGATGATCGTCTCGCTGTATCCCGGCCGGTTGCTCGATAACGTCGGCCATATTCTGGCGCCGCTGAAAATCCTGGCGCTGGCCGCGCTCGGCATCGCCGCCCTGGTTTGGCCCGCCGGTGAACCGGTCTCCGCCGTCGGCAGCTATCAGGCATCGGCGTTTTCCACCGGCTTCGTGCAGGGTTATCAAACCATGGACACGCTGTCGGCGCTGATGTTCGGCTCGATTATCGTCACCGCTGCCCGCTCGCGTGGCGTCAGCGACAGCGGCCTGCTGCTGCGCTACACCCTGTGGGCCAGCCTGATCGCCGGCGTCGGCCTGACGCTGGTCTATATCTGCATGTTCAAACTCGGCGCCGGCAGCGGCAGCCTGGTCGAGAGTGGCGCTCAGGATGGCGCGGCAATCCTGCACGCTTATGTGCAACACACCTTCGGCGATCTGGGCAGCGTCTTTATGGCAGTGCTGATGTTCATCGCCTGCCTGGTGACGGCGGTCGGCATGACCTGCGCCTGCGCGGACTTCTTCTCTCGCTACCTGCCGCTCTCTTACCGCACGCTGGTGGTTATCCTCGCCCTCTTCGCCATGCTGGTCTCCAACATGGGGCTGGCCAACCTGATCCGCGTCTCGCTACCGGTGCTGACGGCGATCTATCCGCCCTGCATCGCGCTGGTGTTGCTCAGCTTCAGCCAGAACCGCTGGCGCAGCGCCAAGCGCGTCTTCGCGCCGGTGATCGCCACCAGCCTGGTGTTTGGCCTCGCCGACGGCCTGAAAGCCTCCAGCTTCAGCGGCCTGCTGCCCGCCTGGTTCGATAAGCTGCCGCTGGCCGAACAGGGGCTGGTCTGGCTACAGCCTACGCTGCTGGTGCTGTTGCTGGCGGCGGCTTATGACCGGTTGCGCAGCGTCGAAAGCGCCAACGTCGCGTCGTAAGCGCGGGTCACGCCCATAAAAAAAGCCGGTCACGATGACCGGCTTTTTTATCGGCTTGCGCCAGGCCGCTTACTTCAGCAGCGCCTGCGCCTTGGCCACCACGTTGTCCACGGTGAAGCCGAACTCGGCGAACAGCT
>NZ_JBJNOX010000008.1:0-26322 GCF_052166245.1 Serratia sp. CY84636 | reverse complement strand
CGAGGTGGCGTATATTACGCTTTTCACCCGGAGAGTCAAGCGTTTATTTCGCTTTTCTCTCGCTGACCCGGCGGCTTGTCAGTCGTTGTTCCCGGTCAGTGGAGGCGCATTATAGGGAGTTCTTGGCGGGCCGCAACCCCTAATTGCAAAAAACTTTTCAAGCGCGCTTTTTTTCAACAAAAGGGCGAAAAAGCGACGAATTTATGTCACTTTTTCCGGCAAACAGCCATAAAAGCTGGCGATCACTGGAGTAAAATAGAAATAACGATGTCAGTAAGGACCCGCAGCCATGCCGCTAAATGCACAACAACAGGCCGCCCAACGCAATCTTTCTTATCTGCTTGCAGAGAAACTCGGCCAACAAATTCTGGCGGGCGATTATCAGGCCGGCAGCATCCTGCCCGGTGAAATGGAACTGGGCGAGCAATTCGGCGTCAGCCGCACCGCAGTACGCGAAGCAGTAAAGATGTTAGCCGCCAAAGGCATGTTGTTGCCGCGCCCACGTATCGGCACCCGCGTGATGCCGCAAAGCCAATGGAATTTTCTCGATCAGGATTTACTGACCTGGTGGATGACGCGGGAAAACTTCGATCAGGTGATGCAACACTTCCTTATCCTGCGCACTTCGCTGGAGCCGCAGGCCTGCGCGTTGGCGGCAAACCACGCCAGCCCGCAGCAAACCAAGCTGCTGGCGGAGCTGATGGCGGAAATGCGCGCGCTGCATACCCAGTTTGATCGCGAGCGTTGGATCCAGGTCGATACCCAATTCCACCAGCTCATCTACGAGGCCAGCGGCAACCCGTTCCTGACCTCGTTCGCCAACCTGTTCAGTTCGGTGTACCAAAGCTACTTCCGTGCCATCACCGGCAATGAAGTGATCAAGCTGCGCCATCATCAGGCTATCGTCGATGCGATACTCGCCGGAGACAGCGCCGGCGCGCTCGTCGCCTGCCAGGTGCTGCTGAAAGAGAAAGACTAGACACGCTCCCCGCTTATATAGAAGAAAGAGACGAGGGACAGACGACCATTTAACCAGGACCGACCATGACCCAATCCGCGCGCAGTATGGCAGGACTACCGTGGATCGCCGCAATGGCGTTCTTTATGCAGGCGCTGGACGCCACCATCCTTAACACCGCGCTGCCGGCGATCGCCCAAAGCCTGGGGCGTTCACCGCTGGCGATGCAATCGGCCGTCATCAGCTACACGCTGACGGTGGCGATGCTGATCCCGGTCAGCGGCTGGCTGGCGGACCGCTTCGGCACCCGCCGCGTGTTCATCTTCGCCGTGACGTTATTCACCCTTGGCTCGCTGCTGTGCGCCCTGTCCCCTACGTTAAGCGTGCTGGTCGCCTCTCGCGTGCTGCAAGGCATCGGCGGCGCGATGATGATGCCGGTTGCACGGTTGGCGCTGCTGCGCGCCTACCCGCGCAGCGAACTGCTGCCGGTGCTGAACTTCGTCACCATGCCCGGCCTGGTCGGGCCGATTCTCGGGCCGCTGCTGGGCGGCTGGCTGGTCACCTACGCCACCTGGCACTGGATTTTCCTGATCAATATCCCTATCGGCCTACTCGGCATCTTCTATGCGCGCAAGTACATGCCGGACTTCACCACGCCCAAGCGCCGCTTCGATTTCCTTGGCTTCATGCTGTTCGGCCTGAGCCTGGTGCTGATCTCTACCGGGCTGGAGCTGTTTGGCGAGCGGGTGCTGGCGAGCTACATTTCGCTGGGCATTCTGCTCAGCGGCTTCGTGATGCTGTTCGGCTATATCGCGCACGCACGCCGCCATCCTCAGCCGCTGATCGGTCTCGACCTGTTCAAAACCCGCACCTTCTCGGTCGGTATCGCCGGCAACGTCGCCTCCAGGCTGGGAACCGGCTGCGTGCCGTTTTTAATGCCGCTCATGCTGCAGGTGGGATTCGGTTATACGGCGATCGTCGCCGGCTGCATGATGGCGCCGACCGCCATCGGTTCGCTGATGGCGAAATCCACCGTCACTCAGGTGCTGCGCTGGTTCGGCTACCGTAAAACGCTGGTCGGCATCACCGTTATCATCGGGGTGCTGATCGCCCAGTTCGCCCTGCAAAGCCCGGGCATGCCGCTGTGGCTGATGATCCTGCCGCTGTTCGTGCTGGGCATGGCGATGTCCACCCAGTTCACCGCCATGAACACCATCAGCCTGGCGGATTTGAACGACGCCAACGCCAGCGCCGGCAACAGCGTCCTGGCGGTCACCCAGCAGCTGTCCATCAGCTTCGGCGTGGCAATCAGCGCGGCGGTGCTGCGTTTTTACGAATCCCTGTCGTTAGGCACCATGATCGACCACTTCCATTACACCTTTATCACCATGGGGATCGTCACCGTGGCGTCGGCGCTGGTGTTTATGTTGCTGAGAAGGAAGGATGGCCGCAATTTGATCAGCGGCCAGGAAAGCAAGAAAGAAGCGAAGGCGGCCAGTTAACGGCGGCCCACCGAGGCGCGTTCCACCAGCTCGGGCGTCAGCACCAGCACCTGGGGCGCGCGCTCCGGGTTTTGCAGGCGATTGATCAGCGCATCGATCGCCAGTTCGCCCAGCGAATCCTTCGGCTGATGAATGGTGCTCAGCGGCGGCGCCAGATAACGCGCCAACTCAATGTCATCGTAGCCCATCACCGCCATATCCTGCGGCACGGAAAGCCCGGCCTGATATAGCGCCTGATAAACGCCCACCGCCACCGCGTCGTTACCGGCGAACACCGCATGCGGCGGCTCGTCCAGCGCCAGCAGTTGGCGCATGGCGTTCACGCCGCCCTCAAACTCAAAGTCGCAATGCACTTCATACCCTGGCGGAACCGGCAATCCGGCGCGCCGCATCGCGTTGCGATAGCCTTCCAGTCGGTGACGGGCGGTGGTTTTATCCTGCGGGCCGGCGATGCAGGCGATCTTGCGGTAACCGCAGGCGATCAGATGATCGGTCGCCATCTCGCCGCCCAGCAGCGAGTTATCCTGAATAATGTCGTTGGCGCCCTCGAACGGCGCCCAGTCCATCATGACGATCGGCAGTGACGGGTAGCGGCTCAGGGCATCTTGCGATGGCCGGTGGTTTTCGGTGCACATCAGCAGCAAACCGTCGACGCGCTTTTGCAGCAGCGTCTCCATACTGCGGTTCATGCGCGCGGCGTCTTCTTCGGTGTTGCACAGGATCAGGCTGTAGCCGCGTTCATAGCAGCTGCGCTCCACGCCACGCACCACTTCGGCATAAAACGGGTTGTTACTGGCGGTCACCAGCATGCCGATGGTGCGCGTCTGATTGAGCTTCAGGCTGCGCGCCAGCGCGGAAGGCGCATAGTTCAGCTGTTCCACGGCCGCCATGACCTTGTCGCGCACGCTGTCGCTGACAAAGCGATTGTTGTTGACCACATGCGAAACGGTAGAGGTTGAAACGCCCGCCAGGCGGGCGACATCTTTCATGGTGGCCAAAGGATCACCCCTGCTGCTGCAAGAAGGCGTCGATCTCTTCACGCCACGGCACCGAAGGCTGCGCGCCAGGGCGGGTCACGGCGATCGCCGCCGCCGCATGGGCGAAACGCACCGCATCGGCCATGACCTTGCCTTCCAACAGGGCAGTGACTAGCGCACCGTTAAAGGTATCGCCGGCGGCGATGGTATCCACCGCTTGCACCTTGAAGCCGGGCACCAGTTTGCCGTTGCCGTTTTCGCTCAGCCACACGCCGCGGCTGCCAAGGGTGATGATCACCGTCGCGATGCCCTTGTCGTGCAGTGCCTGCGCCGCGCGCGCCGCATCGGCGTCGTTGTCCACGGCGATGCCGGTCAGGCGCTGGGCTTCGGTTTCATTCGGAGTGATCATATCGATCATGCCCAGCAGCTCGTCCGGCAGCTCACGCGCCGGGGCCGGGTTGAGGATCACTTGCGTGTGATGCTGCTTCGCCAGGCGGGCGGCGGCGATCACCGTATCCAGCGGCGACTCCAACTGCATCAGCAAAGCGTCGGCATCGATCACTTTTTGTTGGTAGCGCGCCAGGTAATCCGGCGTCACCGCGGCGTTGGCGCCGGCATCGATGCCGATCACGTTCTCGCCTTCGGCGTTGACGAAGATCAGCGCCACGCCGGTGGTGCTGTCGGCGATGGCTTCAATCGGTTGGGTATCAATGCGATCGCTCGCCAGCTGCCGGCGGACACGTTCGCCGATGTCGTCAGCGCCCACGCAGGCGATAAAGGCGATCTCCGCCCCGCTGCGCCCGGCCGCCACCGCCTGATTCGCGCCCTTGCCGCCAAACGCCACCTTATACTGTTTCCCGATCACCGTTTCGCCCGGGTGGGGGAACTGTTCAATATTGAGGATATGGTCGGCATTGATGCTGCCAAGAACCACCAGCTTACCTGTTTCCATCGCATTGATTCCTGAATTGCGCGCCATCGTAAACGCCCCGTTCCGATGGCGCTGGTATGACTTACTGAGTGACCAGTTTCAAATCGACCGGGATGGTCGCCGGCACTTTTTCGCCTTTCAGCACTTTATCGGCGGTTTCCACACCGATCACGCCGATCTGATCGGGACGCTGCGCCACGGTCGCCGCCAGCTTACCGCCTTCGACCGCTTTCACGCCGTCAGCGGTGCCGTCGAAGCCTACCACGATCACGTCGGTTTTACCGGCGGTTTGCAGCGCGCGCAGCGCACCCAGCGCCATTTCATCGTTCTGAGCGAACACCGCCTGCACATCCGGGTGCGCAGTCAGCAGGTTCTGCATCACGTTCAGGCCCTTGGTGCGATCGAAATCGGCCGGCTGGCTGGCCAACAGTTTGAATTTATTCTGATCCAGCGACTGTTTGAAGCCTTCACCGCGTTCACGCGCGGCGGAGGTGCCGGCGATGCCTTCCAGCTGAATCACCTTGGCATCGGCGCCCACTTTCTTGGCGATGAAGTCGCCGGCCATTTTGCCGCCCACGCGGTTGTCCGAAGCGATGTGGCTCACCACGTCACCCTTGCTCGCCACGCGGTCCAGCGTAATGACCGGGATCTTAGCCTGGTTGGCCATCTTGATGGCGTTGCCTACCGCGTCGGAGTCGGTCGGGTTGATCAGCAGCAGCTTGGGCGCGCGCACCATCAAATCCTGCACGTTGGCCAGCTCTTTCGCCGGGTTGTTCTGGGAATCCAGCACCACCAGGTTGTAGCCCAGCTTGTTGGTCTCTTGCTGCGCACCGTCCTTCATCGAGACGAAGAACGGGTTGTTGAGGGTGGACACCACCAGCGCGATGGTGTCTTTGGCCATGGCATTGGCGCTCAGGGTGGCGCTCAGCGCGATGGCGGAAGCTAAGGTTGCCAGTTTTTTCATTTTCATCATCGTGATTCCTGTAGGGGGAGGTTACTTGTTGCTTTTGTTATCTACCAGAACCGCCAGCAGTATCACCACTGCCTTCACGATCATTTGGTAGTAGGAAGAAACACCCAGTAAATTCAGGCCGTTGTTCAGGAAGCCGAGGATCAGCGCCCCGATCAGCGTGCCGACGATGCGGCCCTTGCCGCCGGCCAGGCTGGTGCCGCCCAGCACCACGGCGGCGATGGCGTCCAGCTCATAGCCGGTGCCGGCGGTCGGCTGCGCCGACGACAGGCGCGCCACTTCGATCACCCCGGCCAGCGCCGCCAGCAGGCCGCACAGCGAGTAGACGATAATCTTCACTTTATCGACGCTGATGCCGGACAGGCGGGTCGCCGCTTCGTTGCCGCCCAGGGCATAAATATAGCGGCCCAGGCGCGTATGGTGCAGCATATACCAGGCGGCGATGAACACGATCGCCATGATCCAGATCGGCGTAGGCACGCCCAGCGGGCGGCCGATGCCGAACCAGCCGAAGGTGTCGGCCACGTCGGTGAAACCGGTGTTGACCGGGCTGCCGTTGGTGTACACCATGGTGACGCCGCGCAACAGCAGCATCATCACCAGCGTGGCGATAAAGGCCTGCACTTTGCCTTTGGCAACGATCACCCCGGTGCAGGCGCCAACCGCGGCGCCCAGCGCCAGTGCCGCCGCCACCGCCACCAGCGCGTTGACCTCAAAGCCGACGATCGACGCCGCCACCGCGCCGGTCAGCGCCAGCAGCGATCCCACCGACAGATCGATGCCGGAGGTGAGGATCACCAGCGTCATCCCCACCGCCATGATGGCATTCACCGAGGTCTGCTGCAGAATATTGAACAGGTTGTTCAGGGTGAAGAAGTTCGGGCTCATGGAAGAGACCACGGCGATCAGCACCAGCAGCGCAATCAACGACTTCTGCTCTAACAGCCACTCTTTACTGAACCAGCGCTTAGCTGCGATAGTCTGGGAACTCATATCTGATTACTCCTGCTTTACGCCGTATTGCTTGCCGACGGCTGCCGCCATCAACGCTTCCTGGGTGGCCCGTTCAATCGGGAACTCGCCGCTGAGATGCCCTTCGTGCATCACCAGAATGCGATCGCTCATGCCCATCACCTCCGGCATTTCCGAAGACACCAGAATGATGCTCAGCCCTTCCTGCTTGAACTGGTTGATTAACTGATAGATCTCTTTTTTGGCGCCGACGTCGACGCCGCGCGTCGGCTCATCGAGGATCAGTACCTTCGGCCGGGTCATCAGGCCGCGGGCGATCGCTACTTTTTGCTGATTGCCGCCGGAAAGCAGACCGATCGGCTGCTCCATCGACGGCGTTTTGATATTGAACAGCCGGATGAAATCCCCCACCGCCTGCCGCTCGTCGGCCTGTTTCAGGCTGCCGTCGGCGCGGCTGAAATAGCGCAGCGCGGTCAGCGACATGTTTTCCTTCACCGACATGCCCAGCACCAGGCCGTCGCGCTTGCGGTCTTCCGAGATATAGACGATGCCGTTCGCCAACCCGTCCTGCGGCGAATGGGTGACCACGTCGCGACCGTCCAGGCTGACGGTGCCGGCCTTGCGCGGGGCGGCGCCATACAAGATTTTCATCAATTCGGTGCGCCCGGCGCCCATCAGCCCGGCCACGCCGAGGATCTCGCCGCGATACAGCGTAAAGCTAACGTCTTCAACGCCGGGGCCGGAAAGGTGGCTGACGTCCAGCCGTTTTTCCCCGCGCGGCAAATCAAGGCGCGGGTACTGCTCTTCCAGCTTGCGGCCGACCATCATCTCAATCAGCGAATCTTCCTGCAGCTCGCTCACCGGCCGCTCGGCGATAAACTGCCCGTCGCGGAATACGGTCACGTCGTCGCAGATTTCAAAAATCTCTTTCAGGCGGTGCGAGATATACACGATGCCGCGCCCTTCGGCCTTCAGCTCGTTGATCACCTTGAACAGCGAGGCAGTTTCGGTGTCGGTCAGCGCATCGGTCGGTTCGTCCATGATGATCACTTTCGATTCGAAGCTCAGCACCTTGGCGATCTCCACCATCTGCTGATCGCCGATCGACAGCTCGCCCACCAGTCGGTGGCTGCTGTAGCGCAGATTGAGACGCGCCAACAAGCGATCGGCCTCGGCGTACATGCGCTTCCAGTCAATGCGGCCGAAACGGTTGACGAACTCGCGGCCGAGGAAGATGTTTTCCGCAATCGTCAGCTGCGGGATCAGGTTCAGCTCCTGATGGATAATGCCGATGCCCGCTTCCTGCGAATCCTTAGGCCCGTTGAACGCCACCTCTTTACCGAGAAAATACTGGCTGCCGGCGTCTTTCTGGTAGATGCCGGTCAGCACTTTCATCATGGTGGACTTCCCGGCGCCGTTTTCTCCCACCAGCGCCATCACCTTGCCGGGATAGACGCTGAGGGCAGCGCCGGAAAGCGCCTTCACGCCGGGAAAGGCTTTATCAATCCCTTTCAGTTGCAGTAAAGGTTGCATACGCGCCTCAGAAAGTTACGCCGGCGCACAGGATCACGTTCGCATAAGGCGAACACTCCCCGCTGCGGATCACCGCCCGGCTGTGCCCGGTTTGCGCTTTAAACGCCTGATGGCTGATATAGCGCACGCTGATGGTATTGCCCTGGCGTTGACCCAATGCGGTCAGTTCAGCCAACAGTGCCTCGTGGAGCGACGGATTCTGTTTCACGATCTCTTCCGCCAGGATGGCGCTTTCTACCTGCATCTCTTGCGTGACCGCCGCGAACACCTGCAGGAAGGTCGGCACGCCCTGCGTCAGCGCCAGATCGATGCGCTGCGTTTCCGCCGGTATCGGCAGGCCCGCGTCGCACAGGGTGAGCTGGTCGGTATGCCCCAGCCGGGCAATCACGGCAGACACGTCGGAATTCAGTAATACGCCTTTTTTCATCTTCTCACTCCGCTAGCGAAACGTTTCGCTCTCTGCGGGAGTTTAAAAAAACGGCAGGGGAAGGCAACCGGGACAATGCAGAAGTGTGATCGCTATCGAAACGTTTCGTTCACGCCCGGACAATGCACAAACAAAAGGGGCTCAGCCATGCTGAGCCCCTTATCAGGCGGGTTAAATCTCGACCTGCGTGCCGAGCTCGATGACCCGGTTCGGCGGGATCTCAAACTGATCCGGCGCGCGCAGCGCGTTGCGGCTCAGGGCGACGAACAGTTTACCGCGCAAATAGAGGTACCACGGCCGCTTGGTGAGGATCAGCGATTCATGGGACATGAAGAACGAGGTCTCCGACATGCGGCACGGCAACCCTTCCAGCCCGCAGCGGTGGAACACTTCCTCGACGTTCGGCGTTTCACGCCAGCCGTAGCTGGCCACCACCCGCCAGAAGGTCGGCGACAGCTGTTCAATGGTCACCCGGCGCACGTTGTGCACGTAAGGCGCATCCTCGGTGCGCAGCGTCAGCAGCACCACGCGCTCATGCAGCACCTTGTTGTGCTTCAGGTTGTGCAGCAGCGCAAAAGGAATGACGTTGGTGGCGCGCGACATGAACACCGCGGTACCCGGCACCCGCACCGGCGGCGATTTCTCCAGCGAGGCAATCATCGCCTCCAGCGAGTTGCCGTGTTCATGCAGGCGGCGCAGCAGGCGGAAACGCTCGCTCTTCCAGGT
This sequence comes from Serratia sp. CY84636, assembly GCF_052166245.1. Taxonomy (NCBI): domain Bacteria; kingdom Pseudomonadati; phylum Pseudomonadota; class Gammaproteobacteria; order Enterobacterales; family Yersiniaceae; genus Serratia; species Serratia sp. CY84636. The sequence continues at coordinate 17,326 of NZ_JBJNOX010000008.1, read as the reverse complement.
GGTCATAATGAGGAACATCACCAGCGCCAAGGTCAGCGGCAACCAGCCGCCGGAGAACAGCTTCAGGGCGTTGGCGGAGAACATCGGCACGTCGATGATCAGCAAGATGGTCACGATGCCGATCGCCAGGAAGCGATTCCAGTGCCAGTTGTTGATCGCCACCGAGGTGACCAGAATGCTGGTCAGCACCATGGTGCCGGTGACGGCGATGCCGTACGCCGCCGCCAGATTGCTGGAGTGTTCGAAGCCGATGATCACCAGCACCACCGAGATGTACAGCGTCCAGTTGATCACCGGAATATAGATCTGGCCGGATTCCATTTCCGAGGTGTGAATGATACGCATCGGCGACAGATAGCCCAGACGCACCGCCTGGCGAGTCAGCGAGAAGACGCCGGAAATCACCGCCTGCGAGGCGATAACCGTTGCCAGGGTCGCCAGAATCAGCAGCGGGATCAGCGCCCAGTCGGGTGCCAGCAGGAAGAACGGGTTTTTGATCGCCTCCGGGTTTTTCAGCAGCAGCGCGCCCTGGCCGAAGTAGTTGAGCACCAGCGATGGCAACACCACGGTGAACCAGGCCAGGCGAATCGGGAACTTGCCGAAGTGCCCCATATCGGCATACAGCGCCTCGACGCCGGTGATCGACAGCACCACCGCCCCCAGCGCGAAGAACGATACCTTCTTATATTCCATGAAGAAGTTGAGCGCCCATTTGGGGTTCAGCGCCTGCAGCACTTCCGGGTTCGAAATGATGCTGCGCGCGCCCAGCACCGCCAACACGATGAACCACAGCAGCATCACCGGAGCGAACAGCTTGCCAACGCTGCCGGTGCCGTGCTTTTGAATGGCGAACAGCAGCGTCAGTACCAGAATGGAGAGCGGCACGATATAGGCGTCAAGCGCAGGCGCGGCGATTTCCAGCCCCTCGATCGCCGACATCACCGAGATAGCCGGGGTGATCACCACCTCGCCATAGAAGAAGCTGCCGCCGATCAGGCCCAGTATCACCAGCACGGCGGTAGTGCGCGCCGAGGTGTTGCGCCCGGCCAGCGACATCAGCGTCAGGATACCGCCCTCGCCGGCGTTGTCCGCGCGCATCACGTAGGTGAGATATTTGAGGGAAACGATCACGATCAGCATCCAGAAAATCAGCGACAGGAAGCCGAAAACCACGTCTGGACGAACATCGAAGCCGTAATGGCCGGAGAAACACTCTCTCAGCGTATAGAGAGGGCTGGTGCCGATATCACCGTAGACCACGCCGATGGCCGCCAGGGTTACCGCCGATAAGGACTGCTTATGCTCTGCGCTCATAATTCGTTTCTTTATCAGAACATCCGTTAGCGATGCATCCGCATCAGGCAAAATACGGGCTCAAAGATCCGTCACGCCCACCAGAAAGCCGCACAGTATGCACCATTTATACGCCTTGCCTACCCTTATATCAGAGCCGAAAAATAAACAAAATGTGAATCGGATATCCGGCACAGCTTAGAAAAATATTACTAATCAATAAGCTATACCACTAAAAATAATGGTGGTTTATCATCGGATTATCGACCAAGATTGGCTAACTCTCGGACAATGCGACAATTATATGACGCCATCATCCCTTCTGGCAGAACGAATTTCCCGCCTCAGCAGCGCGCTGGAGAGCGGTCTCTATGAGCGGCAAGAAGCGATCCGCCTGTGCCTGCTCGCGGCGCTGAGCGGCGAAAGCGTATTCCTGCTCGGCCCGCCCGGCATCGCCAAAAGCCTGATCGCGCGCCGGCTGAAGTTTGCCTTCCGCAACGCCCGCTCCTTTGAATACCTGATGACGCGCTTTTCCACGCCGGAAGAGGTCTTCGGCCCGCTCTCTATTCAGGCGCTGAAAGACGAAGGGCGCTACCAGCGCCTGACCGCCGGCTATCTGCCGGAAGCGGAGATCGTGTTTCTGGACGAAATCTGGAAGGCCGGCCCGGCGATCCTCAACACCCTGCTGACGGCGATCAACGAACGGCGCTTTCGCAACGGCAACAGCGAAGAACCGATCCCGCTGCGCCTGCTGGTCACCGCCTCCAACGAACTGCCCGAAGCAGACAACAGCCTCGAAGCCCTGTATGACCGCATGCTGATCCGCCTGTGGCTGGACAAGGTGCAGGATAAACAGAATTTCCGCTCGCTGCTGGTCAACCGCCAGAACGAGAGCCAAAACCCGGTGCCGGCGGCGCTGAGCGTCAGCGACGAAGAGTTTCTGCAGTGGCAACCGCAGATCGACAAGGTGGCGCTGCCGGAAGCCTGCTTTGAGCTGATTTTCCAGCTGCGCCAGCGGCTGGACGCGCTGGAACAGGCGCCGTACGTCTCCGACCGACGCTGGAAAAAGGCCCTGCGCCTGCTGCAGGCCTGCGCCTTCTTCAGCGGGCGCGACGCCATCGCCCCGCTCGACCTGATGCTGCTGAAAGACTGCCTGTGGCACGATCTCACCTCGCTGAAACTGCTGCAACAGCAGATCGATCAGCTGCTGACCGAATCGGCCTATCATCAGCAGTCGATGCTGATCCAGCTGCAACAAATCCACACCCGCTGGCTGCAGGATCAGCAACAACAAAGCGACCGGCAGGCCATCAGCCTGGTGAAAAAGGGCGGCATGTTCAGCCGCAAACCGCAATACGCGCCGGCCACGCCGTTCGCCGGCGGCACTCTCACTCTGCTGCTGCAAAAACCGCTGCAGCTGCATGACATTCAGGTCAACCATCTGAGCATCGAGAGCAGCGTGCTGGATAACTGGCTGCAAAAAGGCGGCGACGTGCGCGCCAAGCTCAACGGCATCGGCTTCGCGCAGCCGATCGATTTGGAGGTCGACGACCAACTGCACCTGACGGTGCTGGACGTCAGCCGCCAGCCTTCGCTGCTGGCGCTGCCGGGCAAACAGGCCACCGCCACGCCGCAGGCGCTGCTGGATGAAATGGACGCGTTGGCCCAGCGCCTGGCGGAGCAGCGCCGCGCCTTCAGCCAGCATCAGCCCTGTCTGTTCACCCCCGCCGCCGGCCTGGCCAAGATCGAAGCCAGTCTGCTGCAGGTGGCAGAGCAGGTTAAACAGCAACTGCAGCAAATGCGCGGCCAGTAACCATGCTCAGTCTGGAGACGCTCGATCTGCTGCTGGCGATCACCGAAGGCGAGATGATCGAGGAGATGATCGTCGGCATGCTGGCGGCGCCGCAGCTGTCGGTGTTCTTTAAAAAGTTTCCGGCCATTCGCCGGGCGCTGGATCGCGATCTGCCACGCTGGAAACTGCAGCTCAAGGAGCGTCTGCAGGAGGCCATGGTGCCGCCGGCGCTGGCGCAGGAATTTTACCGCTACCAACAGTGCCAACTGGAGAATAACACCCAGTTCTATCACAACCTCAACGACACCATGGAGCTGCTGCGCCAGCTGGTCTCGCCGTTTTATGAACAGGCGCGCGCGCTGGTGGACGCCGCCGATCTGCCCAATCATCCGCTGGACGACAGCTTCCAAACCCTGTTCCTGCAGCGCTGGCGCATCAGCCTGACGCTGCAGGCCACCATGCTGCACCACCAGCTGCTGGAACAAGAGCGCGAGCAGCTGATGGCGGAACTGCAGGAGCGCCTGGCGCTGAGCGGCGCGCTGGAGCCGCTGCTGTCGGAGAACGACACCGCCGCCGGCAGGCTGTGGGACATGAGCAAAGGCCAGCTGCAGCGCGGTGATTACCAACGGCTGGTGGAGTACGGCAACTTTTTGCAGCAGCAGCCAGAGCTGAAAAAGTTGGCGCAGCAGCTGGGCCGCAGCTATCAGGCCAAGGCAGTGCAGCAACAGGACGCGCAGCCCGAACCGTTCAGGGTCATGGTACAGGTGCCGGCCACGCTGCCGGAAGAAGTGAGCGGCATTCATCAAAGCGATGACATCCTGCGCCTGCTGCCGCCGGAGCTGGCGACGCTGGGGATTGAAGAGCTGGAGTTCGAGTTTTATCGCCGCCTGTTGGAAAAGCGGCTGCTGAGCTACCGCCTGCAGGGCGACGTTTGGCAGGAACAGATCCTGATCCGCCAGGTCACCCACCAGCAGCAGGATCAACAGCCGCGCGGGCCGTTTATCGTCTGCGTGGACACCTCAGGATCGATGGGCGGCTTCAACGAACAGTGCGCCAAGGCGTTCTGCCTGGCGCTGCTGCGCATTGCGCTGGCGGACAACCGCCGCTGCTACATCATGCTGTTCGCCAACCAGATCGTGCATTACGAACTCACCGCCGCCAGCGGCATCGAACAGGCGGTGCGCTTTCTCGGTCAGCAGTTTCGCGGCGGCACCGATCTGGCGGCCTGCCTGAACGCCACCGTCACCAAAATGGCGGAAAGCGGCTGGTTCGACGCCGATGCGGTGATCATTTCCGATTTTATCGCCCAGCGATTGCCGGAGGAGGTAATAAAGAAGGTAAAACAGCAGCAGCAAAGCCACCAGCAGCGTTTCCATGCGGTGGCGATGTCCGCCTACGGCAAACCCGGCATCATGCGCATCTTCGATCATATCTGGCGCTTTGATACCGGGCTGAAAAGCCGTTTGATGCGCCGCTGGCGGCGCTAGGCAGGATCAGAGCAGGCCTTCGACCGCCCCGCGCACTTCCGGCGACCACACGCCGCACTGCACCTGGCCGATATGCGACAGTTGCAACAGCAGCATCACCAAACGCGACTGGCCGATACCGCCGCCGATGGTCTGTGGCATATCGCCGCGCAACAACGACTGGTGCCACTCCAGCTTCATGCGCTCTTCGTCACCGGTCAGCGCCAGCTGATGTTTCAGCGCGGCGGCGTCGACGCGGATGCCCATAGAGGACAGCTCGAAAGCGTCCTGCAGCACCGGGTTCCACACCACGATGTCGCCGTTCAGGCCCGCCAGGCCATCCGCCGCCGGCGTGGTCCAGTCATCATAATCCGGCGCCCGCACATCGTGCGATTTGCCGTGCGACAGCTTGCCGCCGATGCCGATCAGGAATACCGCGCCCAGCTCTTTGGCGATCGCCCGCTCGCGCCCTTTGGCGTCCAGATCCGGGTAGCGCTGCAGCAGGGTTTCGCTGTGCACAAAGTGGATCTGTTCCGGCAGGAACGGAGTCAGACCATGCTCGCGGCTGACTTCCGCCTCCGTCGCCTTGATGGCGGCGTAAATGCTGCGCACGGTGCTTTTCAGGTAGTCCAGGCTGCGCTCACCATCGCCCATTACCCGCTCCCAATCCCACTGATCGACGTACACCGAGTGGATAGGCGTCAGGCGATCTTCATCCGGGCGCAGCGCCTTCATATGGGTGTACAGGCCTTCGCCAGCGCCGAAATCGTAACTACCCAGGGTTTTGCGTTTCCATTTCGCCAGTGAATGCACCACTTCGAAGGTGGCGTCCGGCAGGGTTTTGACCTTAACCTGCACCGCTTTCTCGCTGCCGGAGAGGTTATCCTGCGTGCCATCGCCCAAACGGCTGAGGATCGGGGCCTGCACTTCGATCAGACCGAGCTGTTGCTCCAGCTGGCGGGAGAAGAAGGATTTGACCTGGCTGATTTGTTGTTGTTTTTGGATAAACTGTTTTTTCATTGCCGTATCTCTTGTAAACCTGTCTCTGTTGCCATCGATTAAGCAACAAAATGATACGCCAATTCAATATCCACTAATCAATATTGCCTTTTCACTTTTAATCGTTCATTTTTACCCGGACAGAATTCAACAATCGTTAATTAATGGGAGATTAAATGGCGGAAATTTATCAGATCGATAATCTCGATCGCGGCATCCTCAACGCACTGATGGACAACGCGCGCACACCGTACGCCGAACTGGCGAAAAACTTCGCCGTCAGCCCCGGCACCATTCATGTGCGGGTAGAGAAGATGAAACAGGCCGGGATCATCACCGGCGCGCGCATCGACGTCAGCCCCAAACAGCTGGGCTATGACGTGTGCTGCTTTATCGGCATCATATTAAAGAGCGCCAAAGACTATCCTTCGGCGCTGAAGAAGCTGGAAAGCCTGGAAGAAGTGGTGGAAGCCTATTACACCACCGGCCACTACAGCGTCTTTATCAAGGTGATGTGCCGATCGATCGACGCGCTGCAACAGGTACTTATCAACAAGATCCAGACCATCGACGAGATCCAGTCTACCGAAACGCTGATCTCGCTGCAGAACCCCATTATGCGCACCATTGTGCCGTAACCCGCCAAATTGCATACCCACATTATCCACAGGTAGATCCCAGCCGATTCACAGCGTACAATGCAGCCACTTTGAGTGAGAAGGTTGGGATCGTTGGTTCATGGCAGACATTACTCTGATCAGTGGCAGTACGCTTGGCAGCGCCGAATACGTGGCTGAACATTTGGCTGAAAAGCTGGAAGACGCGGGTTTCTCTACCGAGATGCTGCACGGCCCTGAACTGGATGAGCTGCCGTTGACCGGTCGCTGGCTGGTGGTCTCTTCCACGCACGGCGCCGGCGAACTGCCGGATAACCTTCAGCCGTTGCTGGAGCAGATCGCCGAACAACAGCCGGATCTTTCCGAGGTGCAGTTCGGCGCCGTCGGTTTGGGCAGTTCGGAATACGACACCTTCTGCGGTGCGATCAAACAGATCGACGATCTGTTGATCGCCAGAGGCGCGAAAAGGATCGGCGATCGTCTCGAGATCGACGTGACCGAACATGAAATTCCCGAGGATCCGGCCGAGGAATGGGTAAAAAACTGGATTAATTTACTCTAATTCGCCTAAAGATCGTGCGGACGATTGTGGATAACTATACTTAAAAGCAGGGTAAAAGCCGTAGTTATCCCAATAACAACCGTAGTGCGCTTTTTGTCCTGTGCATAACAAGCCTTTTAGATCCCAGCTTATCTGCGTCGGGATCACCGATCATTCACAGCAAACGATCCTCCTTAATCTGCTGATCTTCATCGTGAATAGTCACTTATCCACAGAGGATCGCGATCCTAATAAGAGATCTAATAAAGAGATCTTTAAATAAAAAAGATCTTCTTTTAATTACCGACGATCCTGACCACTTGGTCGATCGTCTAAACTTGAGTAGAATCCCCCACCCCAGGGCAAATAACGATCGTTCGCAATACGGCGAGGTGCAGTTCCATGTTTTATCCAGATCAATTTGACGTCATCATCATCGGTGGTGGCCATGCAGGGACCGAGGCCGCCATGGCCGCGGCACGCATGGGACGTCAGACTTTATTATTGACACACAATATCGATACGCTGGGACAGATGTCCTGCAACCCGGCGATTGGCGGTATTGGTAAAGGGCATCTGGTTAAGGAAATTGATGCACTCGGCGGCCTGATGGCCACGGCGATCGACCATGCCGGCATCCAGTTTAGGATACTAAACGCCAGCAAAGGCCCAGCCGTTCGCGCCACGCGCGCTCAGGCGGATCGCGTACTGTATCGCCAGGCGATCCGTACCGCGTTGGAGAACCAACCCAACCTGATGATCTTCCAACAACCCGTTGAGGATCTGATCGTCGAAAACGATCGCGTCGTGGGCGCCGTCACCCAAATGGGCCTGAAATTCCGCGCCAAGGCGGTGGTATTGACCGTCGGCACTTTCCTGGACGGTAAGATCCATATTGGCCTGGAGAATTACAGCGGCGGCCGCGCCGGGGATCCTCCTTCAATCTCGCTGTCGCAGCGCCTGCGAGAACTGCCGCTGCGCGTTAACCGCTTGAAAACCGGTACGCCGCCGCGCATCGACGCTCGCACTATCGATTTCAGCGTACTGGCGCCACAACACGGCGATACGCCGGTGCCGGTATTCTCGTTCTTGGGCGATGCTAGCCAGCACCCAGAACAAATGGCGTGCTACATCACCCATACCAATGAAAAAACCCATGACGTGATCCGCAATAACCTCGATCGCAGCCCGATGTATGCCGGGATCATCGAAGGGATCGGCCCACGTTACTGCCCGTCGATCGAAGACAAGGTCATGCGCTTTGCCGATCGCAACGCGCACCAGATCTTCCTCGAACCGGAAGGCCTGACCAGCAACGAGATTTACCCTAACGGGATCTCCACCAGCCTGCCGTTCGACGTGCAGATGCAGATCGTCCGTTCGATGGAAGGCATGCAGAACGCGCGTATTATTCGCCCTGGTTACGCCATCGAGTACGATTTCTTCGATCCGCGCGATTTGAAGCCGACGCTGGAAAGCAAATTCATTCAGGGGCTGTTCTTCGCCGGCCAGATCAACGGCACTACCGGGTATGAAGAAGCCGCTGCGCAGGGCCTGCTGGCCGGTTTGAACGCCGGGCGCTTCGCCGACGAACAGGAAGGCTGGGCGCCACGTCGCGATCAGGCTTATCTGGGCGTGCTGGTGGACGATCTCAGCACCCTCGGCACCAAAGAACCGTACCGGATGTTTACCTCACGCGCCGAGTATCGTCTGATGCTGCGCGAAGACAACGCCGATCTCCGCCTGACGGAAAAAGGCCGTGAACTGGGCCTGGTGGACGATGTGCGTTGGGCGCGTTACAGCGAGAAGCTGGAGCGAATCGAACGCGAACGTCAGCGCCTGCGCGACATCTGGATGCACCCGCACGCCGAGAACGTCGAACAGGTCAATGCGCTGCTGAAAGCGCCGTTGTCGCGTGAAGCGAACGGCGAAGAGCTGCTGCGCCGCCCTGAGATGGATTACGCGCAGTTGACCGGCACCGACGTCTTCGCGCCGCCGCTGGACGACGTACAAGCCGCCGAACAGGTCGAGATCCAGGTCAAATACGAAGGCTACATCGCTCGCCAGCAGGAAGAGATCGAAAAACAGCAGCGCAACGAGAATACCGTGCTGCCGTTGGATCTCGATTACCGTCAGGTTTCGGGGCTGTCGAACGAGGTGATCGCCAAGCTGAACGATCACAAACCGAACTCCATCGGCCAGGCTTCGCGTATCTCCGGCATTACGCCGGCGGCGATCTCGATTTTGCTGATCTGGCTGAAAAAGCAGGGACTGCTGCGCCGCAGCGCATAAATCTCGCATCCAGGCGGCCGTTTGTTCATCCCGTAGCCAAACGGCCGCTGACATCACTTGCGCCCTGAATTATCATAGTCGCCTCATTGCGCCAGCTAACCATCCGCTGGTCGTTCAGCGCCTGCCAGAGGATCCGTTGTGCAAAAAAAATTAGACTCGCTGCTTGCGGCAGCAGGCATTGAGCTGCCCGATCAGCAGAAACAGCAGCTGCTGGGCTATGTCGGCATGCTGGATAAATGGAACAAGGCTTATAACCTCACGTCGGTGCGCGATCCGCAGCAAATGCTGGTGCGCCACATCCTCGACAGCATCGTGGTCAACCCGCATCTGCAGGGCTCGCGTTTTATCGATGTCGGCACCGGCCCTGGCTTGCCGGGCATTCCGCTGGCGATCGTGCGCCCGGACGCGCATTTCACGCTGCTCGACAGCCTGGGTAAGCGTGTGCGTTTCCTGCGTCAGGTGCAGCATGAGCTGGGCCTGAACAATATCGAGCCGGTGCAGAGCCGCGTTGAGGCGTTTCCGGCCGAGCCACCGTTCGATGGCGTGATCAGCCGCGCGTTCGCTTCGCTGCAGGATATGCTGTCCTGGTGCCATCATCTGCCGGCGAAAGGGCAGGGGCGTTTTTACGCGTTGAAAGGCGTGCGCCCGGATGAAGAGCTGACGCAGCTGCCTGCAGGCGTTAGCCTGGAGTCTATCGTGCGGCTGCAGGTGCCTGAACTGGAAGGCGAACGCCATCTGGTGATTCTTAAGGCAAACTGAGTTTGCTTTTGATCAAACAAGCGTGAATTAAAGGCAGTACCAGGCAGAAAGATAAGCAGGCTAATTAGTTGGCCGCTTTTTTTAGTTAATTTACTTCCTATTAACACAAAAAACGCGGCTAATTAGCGACAATAGAGTAATTGCATTTGGAAATAGTCACGTTAGCAATCATGTGCGAAAGATTGGCGTTTGCTGCTAATGTTAATTGGCTGTTGGAATATTGCCCCGCTGCTTGTCAATAAAAGGTTTTCATCGGGTATACGGATTGTTTTTGAACAGTTAACTGATAATGTTTTGATTTATATAATCTTTTGATCGCTCAAATTGCTAAAGACGGTTTGGTTGACCATCGGCTATAAATCAGGAAGGGACATTACTGTGATCGGCTTCGCGTTTCTAAACGCAACGCTGGAATAATCAGACAATTAAATGCGCCCTATTATTCCGACCGTTTTCTTGTGAAAATAGGCTGGAATAGGGAAATTTAAATAATTGTTCACCTTTTCGCTACTTATCGATTGAATTCGTTGGTATGCCCCGTATAATTTGCTCGTTTTTTGCTGCTTGACTCAGGACAGCAAAAACAGTTGTATACGTCACTCAGCATACCCCCTCTGGGGTACGGAGAGAACAAACGTCATGTCTGTGTCCCTTTACAGCGGGAAAGTCGCACGCAAACTGCTGTTTTTGCAGTTAATGACTTTTGTTCTGATCAGCGTTGCTTTCTGGCTGAAAAGCCCGGAATGGAGCGCTTCGGCGCTGGCAGGCGGTCTCGCCGCCTGGTTGCCGAGTGCAATGTTTATGCTGTTTGCCTTGCGCCATCAGGCGCAAACGCCGGCGCCCGGTAGGGTTGCCTGGTCGTTCGCCATCGGCGAGGGGCTAAAGGTCGTGATCACCATCGTTTTGCTGATCGTGGCGCTGGGGGTGTTCAAGGCGGAGTTTATACCGCTTGGCCTGACCTATTTAGCGGTGTTAGTGGTGCAGATAGTGGCACCGGCCGTGATTAACAGTTACCGAACTTAACTAAATAAGGGTAAGAGGCATCATGTCTGCAGGAGAAGTCTTGACTCCACAGGAGTATATCGGTCACCACCTGACGCAGCTTCAGGTCGGGACTGGGTTTTGGTCGATTAACCTCGACTCGATGTTTTTCTCCGTCGTCCTCGGGGCGCTCTTCCTGGTGATCTTCCGCAAAGTGGCCAAAAACGCCACCAGCGGCGTGCCGGGTAAACTGCAAACCGCCGTGGAGCTGGTGGTCGGTTTCGTCGACAGCAGCGTGCGCGATATGTACCACGGCAAGAGCAAGGTCATAGCGCCGTTGGCACTGACCGTGTTCGTCTGGGTGTTCCTGATGAACCTGATGGACCTCATCCCGGTTGACTTCCTGCCTTATCTCGGCACCCACGTTCTCGGTCTGCCTGCGCTGCGCGTCGTGCCTACCGCCGACGTGAACGTCACGCTGTCGATGGCGCTGGGCGTGTTTATCCTGATTCTGTTCTATAGCATCAAAATGAAAGGCGTTGGCGGGTTCGTTAAAGAGTTGACCATGCAGCCGTTCAACCACCCTGTATTCATTCCTATCAACCTGATTCTTGAAGGTGTCAGCCTGCTGTCCAAACCTGTTTCACTGGGTCTGCGACTGTTCGGCAACATGTATGCGGGTGAGTTGATCTTCATCCTGATTGCCGGCCTGTTGCCGTGGTGGTCACAGTGGGTCCTGAGCTTGCCTTGGGCTATCTTCCACATCCTGATCATTACGCTTCAAGCCTTTATTTTCATGGTTCTGACGATCGTCTATCTGTCGATGGCGTCTGAAGAGCACTGATTTTCTTAAAACACTTGCACTTTTAAACTGAAACAAACTGGAGACTGTCATGGAAAACCTGAGTATGGATCTGCTGTACATGGCTGCCGCTGTGATGATGGGTTTAGCGGCAATCGGTGCTGCGATCGGTATCGGCATCCTGGGTGGTAAATTCTTGGAAGGCGCTGCTCGTCAGCCTGACCTGATTCCTCTGCTGCGTACACAGTTCTTTATCGTTATGGGTCTGGTCGACGCCATCCCGATGATCGCTGTAGGTCTGGGTCTGTACGTGATGTTCGCCGTCGCGTAAGTAGAGTAACCCTCTACGACGTAACCAAACTATTAACTTTTAAAGAGGCATTGTGCTGTGAATCTTAACGCAACAATCCTCGGCCAGGCCATCGCGTTCGTTCTGTTTGTCTGGTTCTGCATGAAGTACGTATGGCCGCCGATCATGGCTGCCATCGAGAAACGTCAGAAAGAAATCGCTGACGGCCTCGCTTCTGCAGAGCGTGCCAAAAAAGATCTGGACTTAGCGCAAGCCAATGCGACCGACCAGCTGAAAACTGCTAAAGCAGAAGCTCAGGTGATCATCGAGCAAGCGAACAAACGCAAAGCTCAGATCATGGATGAAGCGAAAGCCGAAGCCGAGCAGGAACGTAACAAAATCGTGGCGCAGGCTCAGGCTGAGATCGAAGCCGAACGTAAGCGCGCTCGTGAAGAGTTGCGTAAGCAAGTCGCGATGCTGGCAATTGCCGGCGCCGAGAAGATCATCGAACGTTCCGTGGATGAAGCTGCTAACAGCGACATCGTTGATAAACTGGTCGCTGAACTGTAAGGAGGGAGGGGCTGATGTCTGAATTTGTAACTGTAGCTCGCCCCTACGCCAAAGCAGCTTTTGACTTTGCCGTTGAGCACCAAAGCGTAGAGCGCTGGCAGGACATGCTGGCGTTTGCGGCTGAAGTCACTCGCAATGAACAGATTTCTGAACTGCTGTCTGGCGCGGTCGCGCCAGAAACGCTGTCCAAGACGTTCATCGCGGTTTGTGGCGATCGGCTCGACGAACATGGCCAGAACTTTATCCGTGTAATGGCCGAAAATGGACGTTTACTGGTTCTTCCTGCCGTGCTGCAGCAGTTCATCGAACTGCGCGCCTCGCTGGAATCCACCGTCGAAGTCGAAGTGCTCTCTGCGAGCGCGCTGAGCGACGAACAGCAGGCGAAAATCGCCGCTGCGATGGAAAAACGTCTGTCACGCAAAGTTAAGCTGAATTGCAAAATTGACAAGTCTGTACTGGCCGGCATCGTTGTTCGCGCCGGCGATATGGTGATTGATGGCAGCGTTCGCGGTCGTCTTGAACGCCTGACAGACGTCTTGCAGTCTTAAGGGGACTGGAGCATGCAACTGAATTCCACCGAAATCAGCGAACTGATCAAGCAGCGCATTGCTCAGTTCAATGTAGTGAGCGAAGCTCACAATGAAGGTACTATCGTTTCCGTCAGCGACGGGATCATCCGCGTACACGGCCTGGCCGAAGTTATGCAGGGCGAAATGATCGCGCTGCCTGGCAACCGTTACGCAATCGCATTGAACCTGGAGCGCGACTCCGTAGGTGCCGTGGTTATGGGTCCGTACGCGGATCTGGCCGAAGGCATGAAGGTTAAATGCACCGGCCGTATCCTGGAAGTTCCAGTCGGTCGTGGTCTGCTGGGCCGCGTAGTTAACACCCTGGGCGCACCAATCGACGGCAAAGGCCCGATTGAGAACGACGGCTTCTCTCCGGTAGAAGCTATCGCGCCAGGCGTTATCGAGCGTCAGTCCGTTGATCAGCCGGTTCAGACTGGCTACAAATCCGTTGACGCCATGATTCCAATCGGCCGTGGCCAGCGTGAGCTGGTGATCGGTGACCGTCAGACCGGTAAAACCGCGCTGGCGATCGATGCGATCATCAACCAACGCGACTCCGGCATCAAATGCGTTTACGTGGCTATCGGTCAGAAAGCGTCCACCATCGCTAACGTGGTGCGCAAACTGGAAGAGCACGGCGCACTGGCCAACACCATCGTGGTGGTGGCGACCGCTTCCGAATCTGCTGCACTGCAATACCTGGCGCCATACGCCGGTTGCGCAATGGGCGAATACTTCCGTGACCGCGGTGAAGATGCGCTGATCGTGTACGATGACCTGTCCAAACAGGCCGTTGCTTACCGCCAGATTTCCCTGCTGCTTCGTCGTCCGCCAGGTCGTGAAGCTTACCCAGGCGACGTATTCTACCTGCACTCCCGCTTGCTGGAGCGTGCAGCGCGCGTTAACGCCGAATACGTTGAAGCCTTCACCAAAGGTGAAGTTAAAGGCCAAACCGGTTCACTGACCGCTCTGCCGATCATTGAAACCCAGGCGGGTGACGTTTCCGCGTTCGTTCCGACCAACGTAATCTCGATTACCGATGGTCAGATCTTCCTGGAATCCAACCTGTTCAACTCCGGTATTCGTCCGGCAGTTAACCCGGGTATCTCCGTATCCCGTGTTGGTGGCGCCGCGCAGACCAAGATCATGAAAAAACTGTCCGGTGGTATCCGTACCGCGCTGGCGCAGTATCGTGAATTGGCTGCTTTCTCCCAGTTCGCCTCCGATCTGGACGACGCGACCCGCAAACAGCTGAGCCACGGTCAAAAAGTGACCGAGCTGCTGAAACAGAAACAGTATGCGCCGATGTCGGTTGCACAACAGTCTCTGGTGCTGTTTGCCGCAGAACGCGGTTACCTGAACGACGTCGAAGTCGCCAAAGTGGTGAGCTTCGAAGCCGCGCTGGTCGCCTATGCGGACCGCGAGCACGCCGAGCTGCTGAACCACATCAACCAAACTGGCAACTTCAATGATGAGATCGAGGGCAAGTTGAAAGACATCCTCGAGACCTTCAAGAAAACCCAGTCCTGGTAACGCCGAACGGTCCTGCTGTTGAAAGACAGCAGGCCGTCTGGCACTGAGGAGAAGCAGAGATGGCCGGCGCAAAAGAGATACGTAGTAAGATCGCTAGCGTGCAAAACACGCAAAAGATCACTAAAGCGATGGAAATGGTCGCCGCCTCCAAAATGCGTAAATCGCAGGATCGCATGGCGGCCAGCCGTCCTTATGCAGAGACCATGCGCAAAGTGATTGGTCACCTTGCGTTAGGGAATCTGGAGTACAAGCACCCGTACCTGGATGAGCGTGACGTTAAGCGCGTCGGGTATCTGGTGGTGTCTACTGACCGTGGTCTCTGCGGCGGCTTGAACATCAACCTGTTCAAAAAGCTGCTGGCGGAGATGAAAGCCTGGTCCGAAAAAGGCGTCGAAACCGATTTGGCGCTGATTGGCTCTAAAGCGGCCTCTTTCTTTGGTTCCGTGGGCGGCAACGTGGTTGCCCAGGTGACCGGCATGGGGGACAAACCTTCCCTGTCGGATCTGATCGGGCCGGTGAAAGTGATGCTGCAGGCCTACGACGAAGGTCGTTTGGACAAGCTGTACATTGTCAGCAACAAATTTGTTAATACGATGTCCCAAGAGCCACAGGTGCTTCAGCTGCTGCCGTTACCGCCAGCCGATGACGAAGAGCTGAAGAAAACGCCTTGGGATTACCTGTATGAACCCGATCCAAAAGTGCTGCTTGATACCTTGCTGCGCCGCTATGTGGAGTCGCAGGTTTATCAGGGCGTCGTGGAAAACCTGGCCAGCGAGCAGGCCGCACGAATGGTCGCGATGAAAGCCGCAACCGATAACGGCGGTAGCCTGATCAAAGAGCTGCAGTTGGTATACAACAAGGCGCGTCAGGCCAGCATCACTCAGGAACTCACCGAGATCGTTTCGGGAGCCTCCGCGGTTTAAGCTAGGTTTACGAATTACGTAGAGGATTCAAGATGGCTACTGGAAAGATTATCCAGGTAATCGGCGCCGTGGTGGACGTCGAGTTCCCTCAGGATGCCGTACCAAAAGTGTACGATGCCCTTGAGGTAGAAAACGGCACCGAAAAACTGGTGTTGGAAGTTCAGCAACAGCTGGGCGGTGGCGTGGTTCGCTGTATCGCAATGGGGACCTCCGACGGTCTGCGTCGCGGTCTGAAAGTGAACAACCTGGACCACCCGATTGAAGTGCCGGTGGGTAAAGCTACCCTGGGCCGTATCATGAACGTATTGGGTCAACCGATCGACATGAAAGGCGACATCGGCGAAGAAGAGCGTTGGGCGATTCACCGCGCGGCGCCAAGCTACGAAGAGCTGTCCAGCTCCCAGGAACTGCTGGAAACCGGTATCAAGGTAATGGACCTGATTTGTCCATTCGCCAAGGGCGGTAAAGTCGGTCTGTTCGGCGGTGCGGGCGTGGGTAAAACCGTAAACATGATGGAGCTGATCCGTAACATCGCGATCGAGCACTCCGGTTATTCCGTGTTTGCGGGCGTGGGCGAGCGTACTCGTGAGGGTAACGACTTCTACCACGAAATGACCGACTCCAACGTTCTGGACAAAGTATCCCTGGTTTACGGCCAGATGAACGAGCCACCAGGTAACCGTCTGCGCGTTGCGCTGACCGGTCTGACCATGGCGGAGAAATTCCGTGACGAAGGCCGTGACGTTCTGCTGTTCGTTGACAACATCTACCGTTACACCCTGGCCGGTACCGAAGTGTCCGCACTTCTGGGCCGTATGCCATCCGCGGTAGGTTATCAGCCAACGCTGGCGGAAGAGATGGGCGTTCTGCAAGAACGTATCACCTCGACCAAGACCGGTTCCATCACTTCCGTACAGGCCGTTTACGTTCCTGCGGATGACTTGACTGACCCGTCACCAGCCACCACCTTTGCGCACTTGGACGCAACCGTGGTACTGAGCCGTAACATCGCTTCTCTGGGTATCTACCCGGCCGTTGACCCGCTGGATTCCACCAGCCGTCAGCTGGATCCGCTGGTTGTTGGCCAGGAGCACTACGACGTAGCGCGTGGCGTGCAGTCCATTCTGCAACGCTACCAGGAACTGAAAGATATCATCGCGATCCTGGGTATGGACGAGCTGTCTGAAGAAGACAAACTGGTCGTATCCCGTGCGCGTAAGATCCAACGCTTCCTGTCTCAGCCGTTCTTCGTGGCAGAAGTCTTCACCGGTTCTCCGGGCAAGTTCGTATCGCTGAAAGACACCATCCGTGGTTTCAAAGGCATTATGGACGGCGACTATGACCACCTGCCGGAGCAGGCGTTCTACATGGTTGGCACCATTGAAGAAGCAGTGGAAAAAGCCAAGAAACTGTAACGCCTTGAGAGGAGGGTGATATGGCTATGACTTACCATCTGGATGTAGTCAGCGCGGAAAAACAGATGTTTTCCGGCCTGGTGCAGAAGATCCAGGTGACAGGCAGCGAAGGTGAACTGGGGATCTTCCCTGGCCATGCGCCGCTGCTGACTGCCATCAAGCCTGGCATGGTGCGTATTGTTAAGCAGCACGGTGAAGAAGAGTTCATCTACCTGTCCGGCGGCATCCTCGAGGTGCAGCCGAGCGTGGTTACCGTGCTGGCGGACACTGCTATCCGTGGTACTGACCTCGACGAAGCGAGAGCGTTGGAAGCTAAGCGTAAAGCTGAAGAACACATTCGCAGCTCTCATGGCGATGTCGACTATGCTCAGGCATCCGCTGAACTGGCGAAAGCGATCGCAAAACTGCGCGTTATCGAGCTCACCAGAAAAGCGATGTAATGTTTGGGTGCCTGGCACCCAACTTTAAGAAAGCGGCCTATAGGG
>NZ_JBJNOX010000007.1:0-261156 GCF_052166245.1 Serratia sp. CY84636 | reverse complement strand
CGCGTTATCGAGCTCACCAGAAAAGCGATGTAATGTTTGGGTGCCTGGCACCCAACTTTAAGAAAGCGGCCTATAGGGTCGCTTTTTTTTTACTTTAAAATAAGCATTGCAGCCCGGCGGACAGTGTGGTGTATAACCCCTGATATCGGGAAATAAACGTCGCCGATCGCCGACAGTTTTTTCGTCCCGACGCCGAATTGGCCGCGATAGCGGCACGCCAAGGCCCACGCGGTCTGCACCGGGTTCGTGCAGAGAAATATGTAGTAATATCGTCGCTAAACGGTTTTACTTTCGTCTATCAAAATGGAGTTATCAGGTTGCTTATGTCGAACAGCGCAATGAGCGTGGTTATCCTCGCCGCGGGCAAGGGAACACGCATGTATTCCGATCTTCCCAAGGTCTTACATCCGTTGGCCGGCAAGCCGATGGTGCAACACGTCATTGATGCCGCGATGAAACTGGGCGCGCAACATGTCCACCTGGTATACGGCCACGGCGGCGATCTGTTGAAGAGTACGTTGACTGACGGCGCGCTGAACTGGGTGCTGCAGGCCGAGCAACTGGGTACCGGCCATGCGATGCAGCAGGCCGCGCCGCACTTTGCCGACGATGAAGACGTGCTGATGCTGTACGGTGACGTGCCGTTGATCTCCGTAGATACGCTGCAACGCCTGCTGGCGGCCAAGCCGCAGGGCGGTATCGGGCTGCTGACGGTCAAGCTGGACGATCCGAGCGGTTACGGCCGCATCGTGCGCGAGCAGGGCAACGTGGTGGGCATCGTCGAACACAAGGATGCCAGCGAGGCGCAGCGCCAGATTAACGAGATCAATACCGGCATCCTGGTGGCGAACGGGCGCGATCTGAAGCGCTGGCTGGGGATGTTGAATAACGACAACGCACAGGGTGAGTTCTACATCACCGATATCATTGCGTTGGCCCATGCCGACGGCAAGAAAATCGAAACCGTGCACCCGTTGCGCCTGAGTGAAGTGGAAGGCGTGAACAACCGCCTGCAGCTGGCGACCCTGGAGCGCGTCTTCCAGTCGGAACAGTCTGAAAAGCTGCTGTTAGCCGGCGTGATGTTGCTGGATCCGGCGCGTTTCGATCTGCGCGGGGAACTTGTTCACGGCCGCGACATCACTATTGATGCGAATGTGATTATCGAAGGTCACGTCAAGCTGGGCGACCGGGTGAAAATCGGCGCCGGCTGCGTGCTGAAAAACTGCGTGATTGGCGATGACTGCGAGATCAGCCCTTACAGCGTGCTGGAGGACAGCGTGCTGGAAGCCGACTGCACCGTGGGGCCGTTCGCCCGCCTGCGCCCAGGCGCGGAGCTGGCGGCAGGGGCTCACGTCGGCAACTTTGTGGAAATGAAAAAGGCGCGTCTGGGTAAAGGCTCCAAGGCCGGCCACCTCAGCTACCTGGGCGATGCCGAAATCGGCGATGACGTGAATATCGGCGCCGGCACCATCACCTGCAACTACGATGGTGCCAACAAGCACAAGACGGTGATCGGCGACGGCGTGTTCGTCGGTTCCGATACTCAGCTGGTGGCGCCGGTGTCGGTCGGCAAAGGCTCCACCATCGCCGCCGGCACCACGGTGACGCGCGATATCGCCGAGAACGAACTGGTGCTGAGCCGCGTCAAGCAGGTGCACATTCAGGGCTGGCAACGTCCGGTGAAGAAGAAGTCATAGTGTGTTTTGCGTTGGGCTCCGTTCACGAGCCCAATACAAAACATAATAACCCCCACCATCTACAGGCTCGGGGGACGCACGGTAAAAACCGGCAAAAATCAGGTCAAGGCATCGAAAGCGCCCATGAAGGGCGTTCATTAGGAATATAACTGATGTGTGGAATTGTAGGCGCAGTAGCGCAACGTGATATCGCAGAAATCCTGTTGGAAGGTTTACGCCGTCTCGAGTACCGCGGTTATGACTCCGCCGGTCTGGCAGTGGTCGACGAAAAAGGCAACGTCAGCCGCCTGCGCCGCGTAGGCAAGGTGCAAAAACTGGCCGAAGCGGCGGAGCAGACCGATCTGCACGGCGGTACCGGCATCGCTCACACCCGTTGGGCAACGCACGGTGAACCGACCGAGGCGAACGCGCACCCGCATGTTTCCGACTACATTACCGTGGTGCATAACGGCATCATCGAAAACCACGAACCGCTGCGCGAACTGCTGATCGAACGCGGTTATCGCTTCAGCTCCGAAACCGACACCGAAGTGATTGCGCACCTGGTGCACTGGGAACAACTGCAGGGCGGTACGCTGCTGGAAGTGGTTCAGCGCGTGATCCCACAGCTGCGCGGCGCCTACGGCACCGTGGTGATGGACAGCCGCGATCCGAGCGTATTGGTCGCGGCGCGCTCCGGCAGCCCGCTGGTTATCGGCCGCGGCGTCGGGGAAAACTTCATCGCTTCCGACCAGCTGGCGCTGCTGCCGGTCACCCGCCGCTTCATCTTCCTGGAAGAAGGCGACGTGGTGGAAGTGACGCGCCGCACCGTCAACATCTTCGACAAGCAGGGCAACGCCATCGAGCGCCCTGAGATCGAATCCCAGGTGCAGTATGACGCCGGCGACAAGGGCGCTTACCGTCACTACATGCAAAAAGAGATCTACGAACAGCCGCTGGCGCTGAAAAACACCCTGGAAGGGCGTTTCAGCCATGGCCAAATCAACCTGAGCGAGCTGGGCCCGCGCGCCGATGAGCTGTTGGCCAAGGTGCAGCACGTGCAGATCATCGCCTGTGGCACTTCTTACCACTCCGGGATGGTGGCGCGTTACTGGTTCGAAGCGCTGGCCGGCGTGCCGTGCGACGTCGAGATCGCCTCCGAGTTCCGTTACCGCAAATCGGCGGTGCGCCCGGGCAGCCTGATCATCACCCTGTCGCAGTCCGGCGAAACCGCCGACACCCTGGCGGCGCTGCGCCTGTCCAAAGAGCTGGGTTATCTCGGTTCGCTGGCCGTTTGTAACGTTGCAGGCTCTTCGCTGGTGCGCGAATCCGATCTGGCATTGATGACCAAGGCCGGCACGGAAATCGGCGTAGCCTCGACCAAAGCCTTCACCACGCAGCTCACCGTGCTGTTGATGCTGGTGGCGCGCCTGGGCCGCTTGAAAGGCATGGCGGAAAGCGTGGAGCAGGAGATCGTGCACGGCCTGCAGGCGCTGCCGGCGCGCATCGAGCAGATGCTGTCGATGGATAAAGAGATCGAAGCGCTGGCGGAAGGCTTCTCCGACAAGCACCATGCGTTGTTCCTCGGCCGCGGCGATCAGTATCCGATCGCCATGGAAGGGGCGCTGAAGCTGAAAGAGATCTCCTATATTCATGCCGAAGCTTATGCGGCAGGCGAGCTGAAACACGGCCCGCTGGCGCTGATCGACGCCGATATGCCGGTGATTGTGGTGGCACCGAACAACGAACTGCTGGAAAAGCTGAAGTCCAACATTGAAGAAGTGCGCGCGCGCGGCGGCCAGCTGTACGTGTTCGCCGATCAGGACGCCGGCTTCGTCAGCAGCGAAGGCATGACCATCATTCCTCTGCCGCACGTCGAGGAAATCGTGGCGCCGATCTTCTACACCGTGCCGTTGCAGCTGCTGTCTTACCACGTGGCGCTGATCAAAGGCACCGACGTTGACCAGCCGCGCAACCTGGCGAAGTCTGTCACCGTAGAGTAATCTGCCGCAGGTAAACTGCAAAAGCCGGCCTTAGTGCCGGCTTTTTTCATGAGTAACGCGAAAGATGACAGCGGCGCCGATTCAGGGATAAACGTTGTCATATTCAAGCGGATAGGGCGTGGCCAAACGGTTTTTTTATTGCTTGGCTATTGCGCTGTTTTTGATTTAACAAGTTGATTTTTATATAAATCACCACCCCTCAAATGCACTGTAATATAACTGTCATATTGCGTACATTTTTCTGTCACCAAACTGTCCTATTTTCCCTCCTGCAGCAATACTTACTCTGATTAAAACGACTCGAAGTCGATTTTAAATATCCCATTAGGAGGGATTATGAAACTGATGCGTACCACCGTCGCCAGTATTGTGGCAGCGACCTTCTCCCTGACCGCCGTGTCCGCGTTCGCTGCTGCCAGCCTGACCGGTGCAGGTGCGACATTCCCCGCTCCGGTTTACGCCAAGTGGGCAGATTCTTATCAGAAAGAAACCGGCAACAAAGTTAACTATCAGGGCATCGGCTCCTCTGGCGGCGTGAAGCAAATCGTGGCCAACACCGTTGACTTTGGCGCCTCCGACGCCCCGCTGTCTGACGACAAGCTGGCGGTCGACGGCCTGTTCCAGTTCCCGACCGTGATTGGCGGCGTGGTGCTGGCCGTGAATATCCCGGGCATTAAATCCGGCGAACTGACTCTGGACGGTAAAACCCTGGGCGATATCTACCTGGGCAACGTCAAAAAATGGAACGACCCGGCTATCACCAAGCTGAACCCAGGCGTGAAACTGCCTGACCAGAACATCGCCGTGGTGCGCCGCGCCGATGGTTCCGGCACCTCGTTCGTGTTCACCAGCTACCTGTCCAAGGCCAACGCGCAGTGGAAAGAAAAGATTGGCGCCGGTTCTACCGTTAACTGGCCGACCGGTCTGGGCGGCAAAGGCAACGACGGCATCGCCGCCTTCGTTCAGCGTCTGCCAGGCTCTATCGGCTACGTAGAATACGCTTACGCCAAGCAGAACAACCTGGCTTACACCAAGCTGGTTTCCGCCGACGGCAAACCGGTCAGCCCGACTGAAGAGAGCTTCAGCAACGCGGCCAAAGGCGTGGATTGGAGCAAGACCTTCGCTCAGGATCTGACAGACCAGAAAGGCGACAACGTGTGGCCAATCACCTCCACCACCTTCATCCTGGTGCACAAAGAGCAGAAAAACCCTGCTCAGGGCGCCGAAGTGTTGAAGTTCTTCGACTGGGCTTACAAAACCGGCGGCAAACAGGCTAACGAGCTGGATTACGCCACCCTGCCGAAAGAAGTGGTTGAGCAGGTGCGCGCGGCCTGGAAAACCAACGTAAAAGACAGTTCAGGTAAAGCGCTGTACTAACAACGCAGGGGCGCGGGCTCGCCGCGCCCCACACAGTTCTTCAGGCTCCGATCCCGGTTGGGGCTGCCAGGGTTCAAACAGAGAGTAATCTATGGCTGAGTACAAGCCGACCATCAAAGCACCGGGCAAAAACGGTGACATCATTTTCAGCGCGCTGGTGAGACTGGCTGCGCTGATTACCCTATTGTTGCTGGGCGGCATTATCGTTTCGCTGATCTTCGCCTCCTGGCCAAGCATGCAGAAATTCGGCTTCGCTTTCCTGTGGACCAAAGAGTGGGACGCGCCGGCGGAGCAGTTCGGCGCGCTGGTGCCGATCTACGGTACCGTGGTCACCTCGCTTATCGCGCTGATCATAGCCGTGCCGGTGAGCTTCGGCATCGCGTTGTTCCTGACCGAACTGGCGCCGAACTGGTTGAAGCGGCCGCTGGGCATCGCCATTGAGCTGCTGGCGGCCATCCCGAGCATCGTCTACGGCATGTGGGGCCTGTTCGTGTTCGCCCCGCTGTTCGCCGAATACTTCCAGACGCCGGTGGGCGAAGTGCTGTCGGGCATTCCGATCGTCGGCGAGCTGTTCTCCGGCCCGGCCTTCGGCATCGGCATTCTGGCCGCCGGGGTGATCCTGGCGATCATGATCATTCCTTACATCGCCGCGGTCATGCGCGACGTGTTCGAACAGACGCCGGTGATGATGAAAGAGTCGGCCTACGGCATCGGTTGCACCACCTGGGAAGTCATCTGGCGCATCGTGCTGCCGTTCACCAAAAACGGCGTCATCGGCGGCGTGATGTTGGGCCTGGGCCGCGCGCTGGGGGAAACCATGGCGGTGACCTTTATCATCGGTAACACCTACCAGCTCGACAGCGCTTCGCTGTACATGCCGGGCAACAGTATCACCTCGGCGCTGGCCAACGAATTCGCCGAAGCCGAGTCCGGCGTGCACACCGCCGCGTTGATGGAGCTGGGTCTGATTCTGTTTGTTATCACCTTTATCGTGCTGGCGCTGTCGAAACTGATGATCATGCGTCTGGCCAAGAATGAGGGGCGTTAACATGGCGACGATGGATATGCAAAACGCAGTCGTTCTGGCGGAAAGCCGCCGCAAAATGCAGGCCTGGCGCCGGCAGAAAAACCGCCTCGCGCTGTTCCTGTCGATGGCGACCATGGCGTTCGGGCTGTTCTGGTTGATCTGGATCCTGATCGCCACCGTCACCAAAGGCTTCGACGGTATGTCGCTGGCGCTGTTCACCGAAATGACCCCGCCGCCGAATACCGCGGGCGGCGGCTTGGCCAACGCCATCGCCGGCAGCGGCCTGTTGATCCTGTGGGCGACCCTCTTCGGTACGCCGCTGGGCATCATGGCCGGCATCTACCTGGCGGAATACGGCCGTAAATCCTGGCTGGCGGAAGTGATCCGCTTTATCAACGATATCCTGCTGTCCGCACCGTCGATCGTGGTGGGCCTGTTCGTTTACACCATCGTGGTGGCGAAGATGGAACACTTCTCCGGCTGGGCCGGCATCGTGGCGCTGGCGCTGCTGCAGGTGCCGATCGTCATTCGCACCACCGAAAACATGCTGAAGCTGGTACCGGATACGCTGCGCGAGGCCGCGTATGCCCTGGGTACACCGAAATGGCGCATGATTTCTGCCATCACGCTGAAGGCGTCGGTGTCCGGCATCATCACCGGCGTGCTGCTGGCGATTGCGCGCATCGCGGGGGAAACCGCACCGCTGCTGTTCACCTCGCTGTCGAACCAGTTCTGGAGCACCGACCTGATGCAGCCGATCGCCAACCTGCCGGTGACCATCTTCAAATTCGCCATGAGCCCGTTCGCCGAATGGCAACAGCTGGCCTGGGCCGGGGTGCTGTTGATCACCCTGTGCGTACTGTTACTGAATATCCTGGCGCGCGTGATTTTCGCCAAGAAAAAGCATTCATAAAATTTTGAGCGCCGCTTTGGCGGCGCTGATGAAAAGAGAGAAGTCTTGATGAGTATGGTTACTGACGCTTCCAGCAGCAAAATTCAGGTACGCGATCTGAACTTCTACTACGGCAAATTCCATGCGCTGAAGAACATCACGCTGGATATCGCCAAGAACAAGGTCACCGCGTTTATCGGCCCGTCCGGCTGCGGCAAATCCACCCTGCTGCGCACCTTCAACAAGATGTATCAGCTGTACCCGGAACAGCGTGCGGAAGGCGGCATCCTGCTGGACGGCCAGAACATCCTCACCGACAACTCGGATATCGCGCTGCTGCGCGCCAAGGTCGGCATGGTGTTCCAGAAGCCGACGCCGTTCCCGATGTCGATTTACGACAACATCGCCTTCGGCGTTCGCCTGTTTGAAAAGCTGTCGCGCGCCGATATGGACGAGCGCGTGCAGTGGGCGCTGACCAAGGCGGCGCTGTGGAACGAAACCAAGGACAAGCTGCACCAGAGCGGCTACAGCCTCTCCGGTGGCCAGCAGCAGCGTCTGTGCATCGCCCGCGGCATCGCCATTCGTCCGGAAGTGCTGTTGCTGGATGAGCCTTGCTCGGCGCTGGATCCGATCTCCACCGGCAAGATTGAAGAGCTGATCAGCGAGCTGAAGGCCGACTACACCGTGGTGATCGTGACGCACAACATGCAGCAGGCGGCGCGTTGCTCCGACTCTACCGCATTTATGTATCTGGGCGAGCTGATCGAGTTCAGTGATACTGATAACCTGTTCACTGCGCCGCAGAAAAAGCAGACTGAAGACTACATCACTGGCCGTTATGGTTGATAGGAAGCATCATGGATAACCTGAATTTAAATAAACACATTTCCGGCCAGTTCAACGCAGAGCTTGAGCATATCCGCACCCAGGTGCTGACCATGGGCGGGCTGGTGGAGCAGCAGCTGACCGACGCCATCACCGCGATGCACAATCAGGATGGCGAGCTGGCCAAGCGCGTGATCGAAGGCGACGCCAAGGTCAACATGATGGAAGTGGCGATCGACGAAGCCTGCGTGCGCATCATCGCCAAGCGTCAGCCGACCGCCAGCGATCTGCGCCTGGTGATGGCGATCATCAAAACCATTTCCGAGCTGGAACGCATTGGCGACGTGGCGGACAAAATCTGCCGCACCGCGCTGGAAAAGTTCTCGCACCAGCACCAGCCGCTGCTGGTCAGTCTGGAATCGCTGGGGCGCCACACCGTGCAGATGCTGCACGACGTGCTGGACGCGTTTGCGCGCATGGATCTGGACGAGGCGATCCGTATCTACCGTGAAGATAAAAAGGTCGACCAGGAGTATGAAGGCATCGTGCGTCAGCTGATGACCTACATGATGGAAGACTCACGCACCATCCCGAGCGTGCTGACCGCGCTGTTCTGCGCCCGTTCTATCGAGCGCATCGGCGACCGCTGCCAGAACATCTGCGAATTTATCTTCTATTTCGTCAAAGGGCAGGACTTCCGTCATTTGGGTGGTGATGCCCTGGAAAAGCTACTCTCTCCGGGCGGTAAAGACGAAAAGGCCGACTAACCCTTTCCGGGTAATATCCTTCAAAGGCGCGGTTTCCCGCGCCTTTATTCCATCTTAAGCGCGTAAAGATAAAAAGGTTATAAATATAGCTTTTTATATTATTTCCTGACCTATGTGGCGCTTGCTAGCTTATCCGCCAGCAGGACATCAACCACTTAGGAGCTTTCTATGAAACATCGCGCTTTGGCCTTAACGTTGTTAGCCAGTCTGACCGGCCTCGCCGCCGGCGCCGCGCACGCGGACAAACTTGACGATATCAAGCAAGCCGGCGTGGTGCGTATCGCGGTGTTCGATAGCAACCCGCCGTTCGGCTACATCGACCCGCAGAGCAAGAAGCTGGTGGGCTACGATGTGGACGTCGCCGATGCGATCGGTAAAGCGCTGGGCGTGAAAGTGGAGCTGCGCGCCACCAACCCGGCCAACCGCATTCCGTTGCTGGTGTCGAAGAAGGTTGACCTGATCGCCGCCAACTTCACCATTACCGACGAGCGCGCCAAGGAAGTGAACTTCAGCGTGCCATATTTCGCTACCGGCCAGAAATTCATCGCCCGCAAAGGCGTGCTGAAAACCCCGGAAGACATCAAGAAGCTGCGCATTGGAGCGGACAAGGGCACGGTGCAGGAAATCACCCTGCGCGAACGTTTCCCGACGGCGAAAGTGATCTCTTACGATGACACCCCGCTGGCGTTTGTGGCGCTGCGCAACGGCAACGTGCAGGCGATCACTCAGGACGACGCCAAGCTGGTCGGCCTGCTCGGCAACCTGCCGGCGGCGCAGAAGGCGGAGTTTGAAATTTCACCGTTCAGCCTGACCAAAGAGTACCAGGGCGTCGGCATTCCCAAGGGCGAAGATCGCCTGACCGCCGCGGTGAACGAGACGTTGATCAAACTGGAAAAAGACGGCGAAGCGGTTAAGATTTACGATCGCTGGTTCGGGCCGGAAACCCAATCCGCCCAACCGCGCGGTGATTTCAAAATCGCGCCTTTGGATCAGCAACCGAAAGCCTGATTTAATCGCTCGCGGTGAGATCGGCACGGAGGGGCGCAGCTTGCTGCGCCCCTGATGCATTCTGCAAGACAAGGATTGAACATGAACCTGGACTGGCTGCTGGCGCCGCAATACCTGAGTTGGCTGTGGCACGGCTTTTTGCTGACGCTGTGGCTTTCCGCCTGCGCGGGCCTGGCGGCCACGCTGCTGGGCTTTGTGCTGGCTGCGATGCGCGACAGCAGCCTGCGGCCGTTGCGCTGGCTGGCAATGGGGTACAGCTCGCTGTTTCGCAATACGCCGCTGCTGGTGCAGCTGTTCTTCTGGTACTTCGCCGCCGGGCAGATCCTGCCGTCCGCCGCCATGCAGTGGCTGAACAGCTCGCATCAGGTCGGCCCGCTGGAGTGGCCGTCGTTCGAGTTTCTCGCCGGTTTCTTCGGCCTGACGCTCTACTCCACCGCCTTTATCGCCGAAGAGATCCGTTCCGGTATTCGCGGCGTCGCCGGCGGGCAGAAATATGCCGCCCAGGCGCTGGGGCTGACCGGCTGGCAGGCGATGCGCTACGTGGTGCTGCCGCAGGCGCTGAAAATCGCGCTGCCGCCGCTGCTCGGGCAATACATGAACGTGATCAAGAACTCGTCGTTGACCATGGCGATCGGCGTTGCCGAACTCTCTTACGCCTCGCGTCAGGTCGAAACCGAAACGTTGCGCACCTTCCAGGCGTTCGGCGTGGCGACGGTGCTGTATATCGCCATCATCGCGCTGCTGGAAGGCTGGGGCATGTGGCGCCAACAGCGTAAACCGCTGGGAGGGCATTGAGATGGATTTCAGCGTAATTCACGATAACCTGGGCTACCTGCTGTGGGGCACCTGGCCGGACGGGCCGCTGGGCGGCGCGGCGCTGACGTTGGCGATCAGCCTGATGGCCGGCGTGGCTTCGGCGGTGCTCGGCACGTTATTCGGCGTGGCGCTGGCGATGTCACGCGGCGTCGCTGCCGGATTGCTGGCGGCGGTGCTGGGCTTTTTCCGCGCCATTCCGGTCATCATGCTGATCTTCTGGACCTATTTCCTGCTGCCGATGGTGTTTGGCGTCGAGATCCCGGAAATCACTACCGTGGTGTGCGCGCTGGCGCTGATCGCTTCGGCCTATTTGGCCCATGCGGTGAAGGCCGGCATCGCCGCGATCGGCCCCGGCCAGTGGCAGGCCGGGCTTTCTCTGGGGCTGACCCGTTGGCAGACGCTGCGCATGATCGTGCTGCCGCAGGCGCTGCGCATGATGGTGCCGTCGTTCATTAACCAGTGGATCTCCCTGATCAAAGACACCTCGCTGGCTTATATCGTCGGCGTTGGTGAACTGACCTTCCTGGCGACCCAGGTCAACAACCGCAGCATGGTCTACCCGATGGAAGTGTTCCTGTTCGTGGCGCTGGTCTATTTCGTGTTCTGCCTGGCGCTCGATCTGCTGGCCAACGCGGTTAACCGCCGCTTCGGCGCGCAAACCCGCGCGCTGAAACGGTCCTGGCGCTGGTGGCGCAACAAGCCGCCGTTGCCGGCCAGTTAATCGGCCGTGAGCCGCCAGCCGCGTTCGCGCCACAGCGCGGGCAGCTGGGCCAGGTCGTCGAACGTCGTCACCAGCGGGTGGTCGATCGGCGGGTTATGCGGATCGGCGCAGAAGTAAAAGACCGGGATGCCGGCGTTGATGCCGGCCTGGGCGCCGGCGGGCGAGTCGTCCACCAGGATGCAGCGCGCCACCGGCACCTGCATCCGTTCGGCGGCGTGAAACACGATCGCCGGATCCGGCTTCCAGCGCTGAATGTCATAGCCGCTGAACAACCGGTCATCAAAATAAGGCAGCATGCCGGTCAGGCCGAGCGAGTGCTGCATCTTGCTGACCGGCCCGTTGGAGACGGTGCAGACAGGCACCGTCACCTGCGCCAGCAGCTCGCGGGCGCCGGCAATCTGCTGTAATTCGCTGTCGAACAGCCGCGCCACCTCCTGCCGATACAGCGGTTCCAGCGCCTCTTTTGCCAGGTTAGTGCCCTGCTCGGCGTTGACCCGATCGATGATCTCGTACAGCTTCACCCCTTTGTATTTCTTGAACACCTCTTCCAGCGACAGGTGAATGCCGTAGCGGGCGAACATGTGCACATAGGCTTTGCTGCACAGCACTTCGCTGTCCACCAGCGTGCCGTCGCAGTCGAACAAAATGCAGTCAATCTGATTCATGCGGGACAGGTTCCTTCGGGTTAACGCCGCTGAGGCCGCTCAGCGATCACTTGATCAGGTTACGCGCCTTAAGATCGTGCAAAATCAGCGCGGCGACGTGTGAGCAGTGCGGTAAATCGCGGCTGTCGCACCACCTGAGTTCGGCGATTTCGGCGGCCGGCTGCAGCTGCCCGGTAAAGTCGGCCTGATAGCAGCGAATGCGCACCTGGGTGCCGTCCTGCTTGCCGTCCGCCGGGCCGGTGAAATCGCCGTAAAACGCGATGGAGCTCGGCAGCAGCGCAACGGTCAGCTCTTCGTCGATTTCGCGGCACAGCGCCTGTTCGTCGGTTTCACCCGCTTCGCGTTTTCCGCCTGGGACATAAAACAGCGTCTTATTGTGTGAACGCACCAGCGCCACTTTGTCATCTTTCAGCGTAATTAACGCGAGCTTATCGATAAAGGTCGAAGACATGCGGATTCCTGTTTTTTTAGCGGGTAGGGTAAGAGATGCGATAGGCCATTTTATCGGCCGTGCCGGCAAACGGCAACGCAGCGGGCGGGAACGGGGGATGAAAGCCTGTAAATACAAGCCGTTGACGCGTTTAGCCGTAAAGACGGCGAAAAAAACCTGTGACCGGCGTCAAAAGCCCCACTTTTTGTTATAGGATAGCCGGCGACTGTCCATTCCCATTTTCGGAATTCTGATAATGACCAAACCAGTATCTGGCCTTGACGCTGAGCAAGGCTTGCTTGGGCGCGTGTTTAAACTCAAGCAACATGGCACGACGGCGCGTACGGAAACGATTGCCGGTATCACCACCTTCCTCACCATGGTGTATATCGTGTTCGTTAACCCTCAAATTTTGGGCGCGGCGGGCATGGATACCCAGGCGGTATTTGTCACTACCTGTTTGATCGCCGCCTTCGGCAGCATCTTTATGGGCCTGCTGGCGAACCTGCCGGTGGCGCTGGCGCCGGCGATGGGCCTGAACGCCTTCTTCGCCTTCGTGGTGGTCGGGGCGATGGGCATCTCCTGGCAGGTGGGCATGGGCGCCATCTTCTGGGGAGCGGTCGGCCTGCTGCTGCTGACCATTTTCCGCATCCGCTACTGGATGATCGCCAACATTCCGGTCAGCCTGCGGGTCGGCATCACCAGTGGCATCGGTCTGTTCATCGGCATGATGGGGCTGAAAAACGCCGGCATCGTGGTGGCCAACCCGGACACGCTGGTGACCATCGGCAGCCTGACCTCGCACAACGTGCTGCTGGGCGCGCTCGGCTTCTTCATCATCGCCGTGCTCTCTTCGCGTAACTTCCACGCGGCGGTGCTGGTGTCGATCGTGGTCACCACCCTTATCGGCTGGATGCTGGGCGACGTGAAATACGGCGGCCTGTTCTCCCTGCCGCCGAGCATCACCTCAGTGGTGGGCCAGGTCGACGTGGCCGGTGCGCTGAACATCGGGCTGGCCGGGGTTATTTTCTCGTTTATGCTGGTGAACCTGTTCGACTCTTCGGGCACCCTGATCGGCGTTACCGATAAAGCCGGCCTGACCGATAGCCAGGGCAAGTTCCCGCGCATGAAGCAGGCGCTGTACGTCGACAGCATCAGCTCGGTGGCCGGTTCGCTGGCGGGCACCTCTTCCGTGACCGCTTACATCGAAAGCTCTTCCGGCGTCGCCGTCGGCGGCCGCACCGGTTTGACGGCGGTGGTCACCGGCCTGCTGTTCCTGCTGGTGATCTTCCTGTCGCCGCTGGCGGGCATGGTGCCGGCTTACGCCGCCGCCGGCGCGCTGATCTACGTCGGCGTACTGATGACCTCCAGCCTGGCGCGGGTGAAGTGGGACGATCTGACCGAAGCGGTACCGGCGTTTGTTACCGCGGTGATGATGCCGTTCAGCTTCTCGATCACCGAAGGTATCGCGCTCGGCTTTATCTCCTACTGCGTGATGAAGCTCGGCACCGGCCGCTGGCGTGAAATCAGCCCGTGTGTGGTGGTGGTGGCGCTGCTGTTCGTGCTGAAGATCGTCTTCGTCGACGGCCATTGATCGCTAAAGGGCCGGCGCCTGCCGGCCCTGAACCCCTAGACGCCCGGCGTCGCATCCGGCGCCCGATCCAACACCCACTGCAACGGCCGCCTGAAGCGCGCCTGCCAACTGCCGGCGGCATCCTCTCCCTGGGCGAAGTGCAGCGTCTGCACCTGATTATCCTCCCCGAACAGATTGGCGAAGTGCAATGCCAGCGCCTGCTCGCTGAAGTTCTGCCGATCGTAATACGCCATCACGATTTTCTTTTGCGCCGCCAGCGACTGCTGGGCCGGCTTGATCTCCCCGTTGGGGGCGATCAGGAGCGCGCCGGCGTAAAACTGCGGGTACTTCGCGATCAGGTTGGCGGCGTGCAGTGCGCCCTGGCCGCGGGCGCTGAGGTAAATCCGTTGGGTATTCAGCTTTAGCTGCGGAGCCAGCTGTTGCAGCGTACGCTGAATGGCGGTGTGGGTGCTCTCGTCGCTGTAATTCGACCAGCGGAAGCTGTTTTCCGACAGCATCTGCGTGCCGTTGATCTCGATGTACGCCACGCCCATTTCGCCGAACAGCAGCCGTTCTTCGGGGCTGATGGCGGCGGCTTTGCCGTAGGTATGCAGGAAGATCACCGTTGGCCAGCCTTCAGGCGGCGCTTCGCCGTCCGGCATCGCGTAGCTGGCCTTGCCTTCATAGTGACGGGCGTGCTGCAGATAGCGCGCTTTGGTGGCGGCCAGGATCGATTGGTAGGTGGCGGAGTGCTGGATGCTGTTGAAGGCGTCGTCCTCCAGCAGGTTGTAGTAGTACCACAGGCCGCGGTCGGCGCTCAGCTGTAGGTAGCGCTCCGCCAGCTCGGTTTGGCCTTTCTCCGCCGACGATACCGCCAACTGGTAGGGCGCCCAGACGTTGCGGCCGTCTTCGCGCATCAGCGTCAGGTACAGCGACATGGCGCCCAGCTTTTTGTCTTCCTGGTTTTGCGCGGATCGCGACAGCTGGGCGTTGAGCGCGCTGTGTGCCGGCAGCTCCAGCGGCTCTTCACCGGCGGGATAACGCATGTCTGCGGCGAAAGCGGGACTGGTGATGGAAACAAAAAATAACGCTAAAATGAAAAAATACATGATGCTATGGCTTTAATTTTCAATGAATTGACGGACTTCATGTCCTGTTGCGGTGCCCCGCGGGCCCCCCGAGACGGTCACTCCACGCGGCGAATAAAATCGCTGAACGCGGACAGCTGGCCGGTCAGGAAATCCAGCGTTCCCTGATCGCTCAGTTCACCGGCCTGTTCATCGACCTTGCTCTGGATCACGCCGCCCATAAACTCAGGCTTGTTCATTACCATCGCATCGAGGAACACCAGGATCTGGCGCAGATGGTATTGGCAGCGCGCGCCGCCGATCGGCCCCATCGAGCTGGTTTGAATGGCGACCGGCTTGCCGGCCAGCGGCTGATTCGGCAAGCGAGACAGCCAGTCGATGGCGTTCTTCAACCCACCGGGCACGGAATAGTTATATTCAGGGGTGACGATGATCACGCCGTCGGCCTGGCGGATCTGTTCGGCGATCGCCTCGACAGCGGCAGGGAAGCCTTCACCCTGTTGCATGTCGGCGTCGTACAGCGGGATATCGCGGATGGAAGGCAGCGCTTCAATGGTGACGCCCTGTGGGGCCAGCCCAGGCAGGGCGCGGGCCACCATGGCGTTGTAGGAGCCTTTGCGCAGGCTGCCGAGCAGAGTGACGATTTTCAAGGCTTGGTCTGACATGGTGATTCTCCCTTTCGAATGAGCAGATTCAGCGTACAACATGGGCGAATAGTAGGCTAAAGCGCGGGTCGAGAATAGGCGATTGCTCAACATTTAGCTGTCTTTACAATTTAATCCAGCAACTTGTGCGGTAAAG
The DNA here is from genome assembly GCF_052166245.1 of Serratia sp. CY84636. Taxonomy (NCBI): domain Bacteria; kingdom Pseudomonadati; phylum Pseudomonadota; class Gammaproteobacteria; order Enterobacterales; family Yersiniaceae; genus Serratia; species Serratia sp. CY84636. The sequence continues at coordinate 245,487 of NZ_JBJNOX010000007.1, read as the reverse complement.
ACAGCGTTATCCGCTTTGCGCTGCGTTAACCGGGCGTCTTCAGGCCCGTCAGTTTAACGAAGCGCGAGGATGCCGCCGGGCTGCGCGGCGAGATTTCCCCGTCTTTGTGCAGGCCGCGGCGCTCTTCGTAGCGCCAGCACAGCAGGCGGTCCAGGCCGGGGCTGCCGGCGCAGGCCCAGCTCAGGTATTCGTCGGCGTCGCTCATCACCTGAACGTCCGGCGTGGCGCTGGAGCGCAGGTGGCCGGAGAAGGGATGCAGACGCAGCGTAGCCTGGCCGCTGTTGCCGAGGCCGGAAATTTTCAGCACGCTTTGCCGAATGCTCCACAGCTGAGTCTCTGCCTCCAGCCGATCGTCCTGCGCGCCGATCCAGGCACTTTCTGCCGGCGTCTGATGCGCGTGTTGCAGCGCGCTTTGCCGGGTGCCGCGCGCGCGCATCACTTCGATATCCAGTCCGACTTTGCCCTCGTCGCTGAGCAGCACGCCCACGGTGTTGCTGGCGTAAGCGAGGCTGAAATCGGGCAACTGATGATCGGCGAAACAGGGGCGGCCGGTCGGCGTGGTGGCGATGGGGGGCAGCGTCGGCAGGCCGTACAGATAGAACATCATTTCGGCGAGCAGAATGCGCCCTTGCAGGTAGCGCGTGCGGCGTTTAACGGAAAAGGTGCGGGTGGCGGCTATCACTTCGTCGGAGAGTCTTTGGGTATCCAGGACAGCGGAGGCCGGGGTCCAGCGGGCAAAATGACACGCCATTGTTCACTCCATGACAGAGGGTCGCTAAGAACGCAGGGGTGTTAGATTAAGACTAAGTTGAGGATTTATCATCAAAAAACACTATGCGTTTTATCCGATTTGTTGGCTTTTGCGCTATATAGGCGGGGGAGGGAGAAGAGCGTGCGGATCTGAATAAGCGCATAAAATTAATCAGTACCGAAACCAACCACGTTCGAATCGACGGCGTCTAATGAATCTATAAAAATAACTATCAGATAAGAAAAAGTTGGCGGAGAGAGCAGGATTCGAACCTACGACACGATGACTCGTGTGGATTTAAGAAACGGTTAGTTTCTTAAATCTGGCTTAAACCACTCGCCCACCTCTCCGCATTCTTTTGTTGGATACATAAAACCACAAAATAAAAATGGTTAAAATAACCTGAACTTGGAAATGTGATCAAGGCCAAAAAAACCATGATTTATGTGGGTGATTGTTAATTATCAGAGTCAGATCACTAAATTTACATTAGCTATTGTTATACAAAATTGGCGTCATTGGCTACGAATAGGGAAGAAGGGCATGCCAGATCTCGAGTTAATGCCGCTGCAAAGCGCCGAATTTTATAAGACAGCTGAACGTGTTGTTTTTAAAGAATATAAATGCAACTGCAAAAAAGGTTGGAAGGGCGAAGATCGTTTTATCGTCTACAAAGCCGATCAGAATGGAATCATTGAGGTGGTCAATAATGAGGTTTCAAATAACAACGTCGAAGAGCTCATCGCGCTGGCATCGTCTTTTTTGACGGATAAGGTGCTGATTTCCGGTGGGCATACCGTGGTTAATTTGGACGATCGTTTTTCTGTCAGCAGTGAAGTGGAAAAATCAGCGCAATTCTGCATTGACTACATAGCCGAATCCATTCGACAACTCAATGTTCAGCCTGACTTCTTGATGGAAATAAATGATTTCTATATGGAAAAAAGCGATGGCAGCGAGATAGACGGCGCTAACGAATTCAGGAAGATAGCGACATCGCCGTATATTATTCCGGAAAAAATAAATGACTACATTCTGGCGTCGAATCAAAGACATGGTATTGATATAAATACATTTTATGTCAGTGAAAAAAACATGGCGGATCGCTTTAAACGCCATATTAAGAACCGTATGGATAAAGAGGCGTATTTTCAGCGCCAAGACGGCAATGTGAAGATGACGGTGGGAGAGCATAGGTTCGATATCATCAAGGAAAATAAACCGACCTGCGCGGCGGGAAATGCCGCGACGTTCAGGGCCATTCGGTATCGTATTTCCTCCAATAAAGTCTTCGATAATTACACGTCGCATATTGGCGTTTTTCCGCTGTGTTCGCGCGTTAACGTGCTTAACGGCTATCGTGCAGCCGCGACTTTTTACGATAACTTCTCCTTGCCTTCCTTACTGGTCTTCTTCGGCAGATCCTGTTTCGAATGACATTTTTTTTGCCAGTTGGCTATGCGTTGCCGCATAGCCATGATGGTCGAGCATCATCATGAAAATTTCACACCTGTATTGGCCAGTTACCTTTTTCTCCACGGCATTCGGCGCCGGGATTTTCTTTTTGCCCCAGGCTGTGGGGCCGGGCGTGTTGGGGATGAAAGCGTTCGCGCTGTTTATCGTTATCGCCATGTCGGTATCGATGATGGCGCACTATCTTTTTTTCAAATTCATCACTTCGCACCCGGAGAAAGATTTCCTGGCGGCATCATCGACGTTTATCGGCGAGCGGGCGGCGTCAATTGTCTGTGTGCTGTTTATTCTGTCGATGATCATTATCGTGCTGATAAATTTCATTACTCTGGTTAACGTTGTCGTGTCTTTTCTCCACGATGGATTCTGGATTCGGGGCGGTATTTCGCTGTTGTTGAGTGCGATGCTGTCGGCTGCATGGTTGGCGTTTAGCCAGCGAATTGAGCACCTGATCTCCAGAATGGCACTGGTTTCTATCGTGATGGTGGCGATCCTGACGGTGTTTTTCCTGTTACAACCTGCTGGGGCTCAGCTGGCGCCTGCGCCGCCGAGCATTTCATTGCAGACGTTGATGCTGCTGCCGATTTTTCTTTTTACGTTTAACTTTACCCCGTGCATCCAGCGGTTTGCGAAAAGCGCCGTGCGGCCGCAGGCGCGCAGTATTCTGTTCGGCAAGATACTGATCTTGGCGTTTATCGCCATGATCGTTATCGCTATCAGCCGCTTGCTGACGTTGGATGATATCTCGATCATTAACGGCCGTAATGTGGATGCGCTGTTTTATACCGCCGGCTTGACCGGCAACTCGATGGCATGGTTAGGCGCAGCCCTATTGCTGTGTTTGCTCACCGGTGGTGCTTATATGGGCACGTTGACTGGTGTAATCGACGGTATTACGTCCTTCGGTATGGCGGGAAAAAAGGGAATTATCGCGGGGAACATTATTGTCTGTACGCTTATCGGCACGATTAATCCGAGTATTATCAAGATCATCTCGAGCTGGTCGATACCCGTTATCGTGATGACCGTCTTTTTCATCCCATCACTGTATTTTTTACAGCGGGGCGACGGCCGGCAAAAGATGGTGGGAATAGCGGTGCTGTGCTGCGGCATCGCGGTGATAGCGACGCTATTTGTGTAAGGCGGTACGTCTAATCCAGGATCAGCGTATCGCCGGTGGCCGGTGAGATCCCTGCCGGCAGCCAGAGCCGGCCCCAGGCGCCGGTACAGTGGCAGCCCATGATCTTTTCCGGCTGATGCTGCCGCAAAAAACGGCGGACGCGCCAGAGCGTGCGCGGGGAAGTGCAGCGCAGATGAAAACCGCCGATCAGGGCGTGGATCCGATCGATCCCGGTGATTTTCTGGCAATGGCGCACGATATTGACGATCCCGCGGTGCCCGCAGCCGGTCACGATCACCAGACCGCGATCCGATTTGTAAATCAGCACCCCTTCGTCGATCACGTAATCCACCGCCGCGTTGTCCCCGGCGATCACCCCGTAGGCGCGCGGGGCGGGTACCGCGATTTCGCCTGACCACATAAAGCGATCGCCGATCGCCAGCGGTTCGCGGCTGTAGTGCATGCGGTGGCGCGAGTAGTCGATATCCAAGGAGAGCTTTTTGATTTTGCGGGTGTGGCCCAGCACCTTCAGCGCCGCATAGCGTTCATCCCCGACCTGCGGGTGGCAGATGATGCGGCTGTTGTCCGGCAGCCAGGCGACGCCGCCGCAGTGGTCATAGTGGCCGTGGGAGAGCACTGTTGCGGTAATACGGGAGAGATCGACGCCCATCAGCGCCGCATTGCGCAGAAAGCTGTCGTCGGGGCCGGTATCGAACAGTATGGACGTCGTCTCATCTTCAATCAGCAGGCTTAGCCCGGCCTTGGCCTGCAATAATGGGTCGGCGCCGGCGGCGCGGCGGTTTTCCAGCAGTACCTTGAGGGTCAATGCCATGTTGACTTGTTCCTGAGAGAGATTCCTGACTTTTCAGTATAGCGTGGAGGGCGGTAGCGGCTCTGTGAGCCGGCGCGCAGAGCGAGCGCGGGAAAGAAAAACGGCCGGAACAAGGGTTTGTCCCGGCCGTGAAGGCGTCTGGCGGCGTTATTTACCGATACAGAAGCTGGAGAAGATGCGGCCCAGCAGGTCGTCGGAGGTGAATTCGCCGGTGATTTCACTCAAGGCCAGCTGCGCCTGGCGTAGCTCCTCGGCCAACAGCTCGCCCGCGTAAGCGCTCACTAACTGTTCTTTGCCTTGCACCAGGTGCTGTGCCGCCAGCTCCAGCGCCTGCAGGTGGCGACGGCGCGCCAGGAAACCGCCTTCCATGTTGCTGGTGAAGCCCATGCTCTGTTTCAGATGATCGCGCAGCACATCGACGCCTTCGCCGGTGCGGGCCGACAGGCGAATAAGTGAGTGGTTGTTCACTTCCGTCAGACCCAGCGTTTCACCGGTGATGTCGGCCTTGTTGCGCACCACGGTGATCGGCAGCGTGCCCGGCAGGCGCGCCATAAACTCCGGCCAGATCTCCGCCGGCTCGGTGGCGGCGGTGGTGGTGCCGTCAACCATAAACAGCACTCTGTCGGCCTGTTCGATCTCGTTCCACGCACGTTCGATGCCGATACGCTCAACCTCGTCGCTGGCGTCGCGCAGGCCGGCGGTGTCGATGATGTGCAGCGGCATGCCGTCGATATGGATATGTTCGCGCAGGACGTCGCGGGTGGTGCCGGCGATATCGGTGACGATCGCCGCCTCACGCCCGGCTAACGCATTGAGCAGGCTGGATTTACCGGCGTTGGGGCGCCCGGCGATCACCACCTTCATCCCTTCGCGCAGCAGGCTGCCCTGGCGCGCTTCGCCGCGCACGCTGTCCAGATCCGCCATCACGTCGTTGAGCTGAGCCTCGATTTTACCGTCGGACAGGAAGTCGATTTCCTCGTCGGGGAAGTCGATCGCCGCTTCCACGTAGATTCGCAGGTGAGTGAGCGCTTCCACGAGCTGGTGGATGCGGGTGGAGAAGGCGCCCTGCAGCGAGTTCATCGCCGAACGTGCCGCCTGCTCGGAGCTGGCGTCGATCAGATCGGCAATCGCTTCGGCCTGCGCCAAATCGAGTTTGTCATTGAGGAACGCGCGTTCGGAGAACTCGCCGGGCCGTGCGATGCGCACATCGGGCAGCGCCAGCACGCGCTTGAGCAACAGATCGAGGATCACCGGCCCGCCGTGGCCCTGCAGTTCCAGCACGTCTTCGCCGGTAAAGGAGTTCGGCCCCGGGAACCACAGCGCGATGCCCTGATCGAGGGTGGCGCCCGTGGCGTCGCGGAACGGCAGATAGTCAGCGTAGCGCGGCTTCGGCAGCTTGCCGAGCAACGCCTGGGCGACGTCTTTGGCCTGGCTTCCGGAAATGCGCAGAATGCCGACGCCGCCGCGTCCCGGCGGGGTGGCTTGGGCTACGATGGTATCGGTGGTGCTCATAACGGTTCTCTCTGACGATTAAGATGCAAAAAGGCGGTCTAATGACCGCCTTTGGGGTGACTGCAAGGGTCGGCGCGCCGAACCCCTACAATACGCTTAGCTTTTTTTCTTGTCGCGGCTGTGCAGACCGCGTTTTTCCAGACCACGGTAAATCAGCTGCTGCTGCAGGATGGTCACCAGGTTACTGACGATGTAGTACAGCACCAGACCGGACGGGAACCACAGGAAGAACACTGTGAAGATCACCGGCATGAAGGTCATGATTTTCTGCTGCATCGGGTCAGTCACGGTGGTCGGCGACATCTTCTGAATGAAGAACATCGTCACGCCCATCAGGATTGGCAGGATGTAGTACGGGTCTTGCGCCGACAGGTCATGGATCCACAGGGCGAACGGCGCGTGGCGCAGCTCGACCGAACCCATCAGCATGTAGTACAGCGCCAGGAAGATCGGCATCTGAATGATCAGCGGCAGGCAGCCGCCGAGCGGGTTCACTTTCTCCGCCTTGTACAGCGCCATCATCTCTTGGCTCATGCGCTGTTTGTCATCGCCGATGCGCTCGCGCATCGCCTGCAGCTTCGGCTGCAGCATGCGCATTTTCGCCATCGAGGTGTACTGCGCCTTGGTCAGCGGGTACATGATGCCGCGCACGATGAAGGTGATGATGATGATGGAGAAGCCCCAGTTACCGATAAAGCCGTGGATGAACTTCAGCAGTTTGAACAGCGGCTGGGAGATGAACCACAGCCAACCGTAATCCACGGTCAGGTCCAGGTGCGGCGCCAGCTGGGCCATCTGGTCCTGCAGCTCCGGGCCGACCCACAGGGTCGCGTTCAGCTGCTGCTGAGCGCCCGGCTGCACCACGACCGGCGTAGATTTGAAGCCGATGGTGGACAGGTTGTCGCCTGGTTTGGCGGTGTAGAAGGTGTTGTCACCCTTGGTCGCCGGTACCCACGCGGTGGCGAAGTACTGTTGCAGCATGGCGACCCAACCGTCTTTGGTGGTGACGCTCAGGTTTTCGTCTTTGTCGAATGCGTATTTCTGGTACTTGTCATCGCTGGACGAGTACGCCGCGCCGCGGAAGGTGTGCAGCGCGAAGTTGCTGCTGCCGGTATCGCGGTGCTTAGGCAATTCGGTGGTCTGCTTCAGCTGGCCGAACAGGGTCAGCTCCAGCGGCGTCGCGCCTTTGTTGTCGATGCTGTAATCCACGCCGACCGCATAGTGATCGCGTTTGAGCACGAAGGTCTTGGTGTAGACCGCGCCGTCTTTATCGGTGTAGGTCAGCGGGATGCGCAGCTCGTCCTGGCCTTCCGGCAGGGTGTAGCTGTCCTGCGCCGCCTGATACAGCGGGCGTTCGCCGTTGGCCGGGTTGTCCGGGCCGTTTTTACCGGTCAGGCCGCTTTGCGCCTGATAGACGAATGACGGAGTGGTTTCCAGCAGTTGGAACGGAGTCGATGAACCCAGAGTATCCGGGTAGGCCAACAGTTTAGCCTGCTCGATATCGCCACCACGGGTGTTGATGGTCAGTGACAGCACGTCGGTGTTCACGGTAATCAGCTTACCCTGACCACTGGCTGGCACGGCCTGGCTGGCGGCATCACCGGCTACTGCGTTCGAAGTCTGTTGCGTGGTCTGTGCGGCCGGCTGCGGAGCGTTGTCCGTTTGCCATGCCTGCCAGATCATGAAAGACACGAACAGCAGAGCGATGAGGAGAAGATTGCGTTGCGAATCCATCGTTAGTGTTCTCTGTTATCGTCGGTTTTTGGCGGCACCGGATCATCGCCACCTGGGTTCAAAGGGTGGCATTTTAATACGCGTTTCAATGCTAACCAACTGCCTTTTATCATGCCAAACCTGCTTAATGCCTCAATTGCGTAATGAGAGCATGTCGGCTGGAAGCGACAACGAGGCCCTAGCAGCGGACTGATGACGAGCTGATAGGCCCGCACCAGCCCGATCAGGATGCGGGAGCCTGGCGACAGTGGCGACGCCATAATTTATCCAAAGCTTCCGTCAGCGCGCGGTTATCCAAATCCGCTATCCCCTTTTTGGCCACCACGACAAAATCCATCGCCGGTAATTCGTGCTGACGCAGGCGGAAGCTTTCGCGGGTTAGGCGTTTGATCCGATTACGCTCGTGCGCGCGTTTGACGTGTTTTTTGGCGACGGTAAGACCGATGCGGGGATGCCCCAGCTGGTTCAGGCGGCCGAGGATGGTGATTTGCGGCGTGCCAGCCCGTTGTGGCTGCTGGAAGACGAAAGTGAAATGAGTGGGAGTTAACAAACGTAACTCCCTGGGAAAAGCGAGCTTAACCACTCAGCGGGTTAGCTTTATTACTTAGAAACAGTCAGACGAGCACGGCCTTTCGCACGACGGCGGGCCAGAACTTGACGACCATTTTTGGTGGCCATACGAGCACGGAAACCGTGGCTACGGTTGCGCTTCAATACGGACGGTTGGAAAGTGCGTTTCATAGCGATTTCTACCTAAACTTAAAATAATTACTGATCAGTAAACGCGTTTGGCTACTCGGCGTGAAGATGACCGACGCCTCAATCGCAATACATAAAGAAGCGGGATTGTAATAATTGTACAGTCCTGAGTCAATTCGCATCGCGCCAGCCTACCTGGTTGTCTGCCAATAACGGAACAAAATCCGGTCTTGGCCCGTGGTCACCGCAGAATCCTGTCTGGCTAATGACGCACCATAAGGAACCAGGTATCACACGTAGGGCGAAGATTATACGGACTCGGGGTGAAATCGCAAGGATCCCCGTGAGATCCTTTGCGCGCGATCGCAGGATCCGGCGTGGATAACAGGGTATAACCGGTTGACAATGTAAAAAACGCGGCGCAGCGGCCGGGATCTGCGCGGCCATTCGGCGCCAGCGGCGAAAAGATCGCCGCCGGCCGCGGCCTGTGGATAAAATGGATCTAATCTGTGAGGAAGGGGAGGATCTCTTGCGCGGATTGCGCTATGATCCGTCATTCCGATCGCGATCCCTCATACCGGGATCGTGAGGGACACAAACCGTGAAAGGCGGTTCGCATCCCCCACAGGCAAACAGCCGATGCCGGGTATGTGTCAAAAATCATGAGTTATAAAAAAGTTGCCCGTTTCTTTTCTTTATTGATCTTGTTCGAGTGGAGTCCGCCGTGTCACTTTCGCTTTGGCAGCAGTGTCTTGCCCGATTGCAGGATGAGTTACCTGCCACAGAATTTAGTATGTGGATTCGCCCATTGCAGGCGGAACTGAGTGACAACACCCTGGCGCTGTACGCGCCTAACCGTTTTGTGCTGGATTGGGTTCGCGATAAGTACTTAAACAACATCAATGGTCTGCTGAATGATTTCTGCGGCACGGATGCGCCTTTGCTGCGTTTTGAAGTCGGCAGCAAGCCGATCACGCAGGTGATCAGCCAGACCGTGACCGCCAGCGTCAGCAGCGCCCCCGCAGCCCCGGCGGCACGCACGGCCGCGCCTTCGCGCCCGAGCTGGGACAACGCGGCGGCGCAACCCGAGCTCTCTTACCGCTCCAACGTCAACCCCAAGCACACCTTCGACAACTTCGTCGAGGGTAAGTCCAACCAGCTGGCGCGCGCGGCGGCTCGCCAGGTGGCGGACAACCCGGGCGGCGCCTACAACCCGCTGTTCCTGTATGGCGGCACCGGCCTGGGTAAAACTCACCTGCTGCACGCGGTCGGCAACGGCATCATGGCGCGCAAAGCCAACGCCAAAGTGGTCTACATGCACTCGGAACGCTTCGTGCAGGACATGGTCAAAGCGTTGCAGAACAATGCCATCGAAGAGTTTAAGCGCTACTACCGTTCGGTCGACGCCTTGCTGATCGATGACATCCAATTCTTCGCCAACAAGGAGCGTTCGCAGGAAGAGTTCTTCCATACCTTTAACGCCCTGTTGGAAGGCAATCAGCAGATCATCCTGACCTCGGATCGCTACCCTAAAGAGATCAACGGGGTGGAAGATCGTTTGAAGTCCCGCTTCGGCTGGGGGCTGACGGTGGCGATCGAGCCGCCGGAGCTGGAAACCCGTGTGGCGATCCTGATGAAAAAGGCCGACGAGAACGACATTCGCCTGCCGGGCGAAGTGGCGTTCTTCATCGCCAAGCGCCTGCGTTCCAACGTGCGTGAGCTCGAAGGGGCGCTGAACCGCGTGATCGCCAACGCCAACTTTACCGGCCGGGCCATCACCATCGATTTCGTGCGCGAAGCGCTGCGCGATCTGCTGGCGCTGCAGGAAAAGCTGGTCACCATCGACAATATTCAAAAGACGGTGGCGGAGTATTACAAGATTAAAGTCGCGGATTTGCTGTCCAAGCGGCGTTCGCGATCCGTTGCCCGCCCGCGCCAGATGGCGATGGCGCTGGCGAAGGAACTCACCAACCACAGCCTGCCGGAAATCGGCGATGCGTTTGGTGGCCGCGACCATACCACGGTGTTGCACGCCTGCCGGAAGATCGAGCAGCTGCGTGAGGAAAGTCACGACATCAAAGAAGATTTCTCCAATTTAATCAGAACATTATCTTCATAGCGCTATGAAATTTATCGTTGAACGTGAGCATCTGCTAAAACCGCTGCAACAGGTGAGCAGCCCGCTGGGCGGCCGCCCGACCTTGCCGATCCTGGGCAACCTGCTGCTGCAGGTGACGGAAGGCTCCCTGCTGCTGACCGGCACCGATCTGGAGATGGAGATGGTGGCGCGCGTCGCCCTGTCCCAACCGCACGAGCCGGGCGCGACCACCGTGCCCGCGCGTAAATTCTTTGATATCTGCCGTGGCCTGCCGGAAGGGGCGGAGATCGCCGTCACGCTGGAGAGCGAACGCATGCTGGTGCGGTCCGGCCGCAGCCGCTTCTCGCTGTCCACGCTGCCGGCGGCGGACTTCCCGAACCTGGACGACTGGCAGAGCGAGGTGGAGTTCACCTTGCCGCAGGCGACGCTGAAGCGCCTGATCGAAGCCACCCAGTTCTCGATGGCCCATCAGGACGTGCGTTACTACCTGAACGGCATGCTGTTTGAAACCGAAGGCGAAGAGCTGCGCACCGTCGCGACCGACGGCCACCGCCTGGCGGTGTGTTCGATGCCGATCGGCCAACAGCTGCCGTCGCATTCGGTGATCGTGCCGCGTAAAGGGGTGATGGAGCTGGTGCGTCTGCTGGACGGCGGCGATTCGCTGCTGCAGCTGCAGATCGGCAGCAACAACATTCGCGCCCACGTCGGCGATTTCATCTTCACCTCCAAGCTGGTTGACGGCCGTTTCCCGGACTATCGCCGCGTCTTGCCGAAGAACCCGGATAAAACGCTGGAAGCCGGCTGCGATCTGCTCAAGCAGGCGTTTGCGCGCGCGGCCATTCTCTCGAACGAGAAATTCCGCGGCGTGCGGCTGTACGTCAGCCAGAACCAGCTGAAGATCACCGCCAACAACCCGGAGCAGGAAGAGGCGGAAGAGATCCTCGACGTCAGCTACGACGGCGCGGAGATGGAGATCGGCTTCAACGTCAGCTACGTGCTGGACGTGTTGAACGCGCTCAAGTGTGAAGACGTGCGCCTGCTGTTGACCGACTCGGTCTCCAGCGTGCAGATCGAAGACGGCGCCAGCCAGGCGGCGGCCTACGTTGTCATGCCAATGCGGTTGTAGTCTCGTTACCTTGAATTACAGCACCGTCATCGGTAAAGAGATTGCATGGCTCTGACGCGTTTATTGATTAAAGATTTCCGCAATATCGAGGCGGCGGATTTGGCGCTGGCGCCGGGATTCAACTTCCTGGTCGGCGCCAACGGCAGCGGCAAGACCAGCGTGCTGGAAGCGGTATATACGCTCGGGCACGGCCGCGCCTTTCGCAGCCTGCAGGCCGGTCGGGTGATCCGTCACGACCAGCCGGAGTTCGTGCTGCACGGCCGCATAGAAGGTACGGAGCGCGAGCTGTCGGTAGGATTGAGCAAGAGCCGTCAGGGTGACAGCAAAGTACGCATCGATGGCAGCGACGGCCACAAGGTGGCCGAGCTGGCGCAGCTGCTGCCCATGCAGCTGATCACCCCCGAAGGTTTTACCCTGCTGAACGGCGGGCCGAAATTCCGGCGCGCCTTCCTTGACTGGGGCTGTTTTCATAACGAACCCGGTTTTTTCACCGCCTGGAGCAACCTGAAACGGTTACTGAAGCAGCGCAATGCCGCGCTGCGCCAGGTGAGTCGCTATGCGCAGATCCGCGCCTGGGATCAGGAACTGATCCCGCTCGCGGAGCGCATCAGCGAATGGCGGGCGGAATACAGCGACGCGATCGCCGCGGATATCACCGCGACCTGCGCGCAGTTTCTGCCTGAATTCGCCCTGAGCTTCTCCTTCCAGCGCGGCTGGGACAAAGAGAGCGACTACGGCGAGCTGCTGGAGCGCCAGTTCGAGCGCGACAGGGCGTTGACCTATACCGCGGTGGGGCCGCATAAAGCGGACTTCCGCATTCGTGCCGACGGCACGCCGGTAGAGGATTTGTTATCGCGCGGTCAGCTTAAGCTGCTGATGTGCGCGTTGCGCTTGGCGCAGGGTGAGTTTCTCACCCGGCAGAGCGGGCGGCGTTGCCTGTATCTGATTGATGATTTTGCCTCCGAGCTGGACACCGGCCGTCGCCGGTTGCTGGCCGATCGCCTGAAAGCCACCCAGGCCCAGGTTTTTGTCAGCGCGGTCAGCGCTGAACAAGTGACCGACATGGCCGGTGAAAAGGGCAAGATGTTCCGCGTGGAACAGGGTAAAATAGAGGTTCAACCACAGGACTAAAATGAGCGAGAAACGTTGATGTCGAATTCTTATGACTCCTCAAGTATCAAGGTATTAAAAGGGCTGGATGCGGTGCGCAAGCGCCCGGGCATGTATATCGGCGATACCGATGACGGCACCGGTCTGCACCACATGGTATTCGAGGTTGTGGACAACGCTATCGACGAAGCGCTCGCGGGCCACTGTAGTGACATTCAGGTCACCATCCATGCCGACAACTCGGTATCGGTACAGGATGACGGCCGCGGCATTCCGACCGGCATTCACCCTGAAGAAGGGGTTTCAGCCGCAGAGGTCATCATGACCGTGCTGCACGCCGGCGGTAAATTCGACGACAACTCCTATAAAGTTTCCGGCGGCCTGCATGGCGTGGGCGTCTCGGTGGTTAACGCCCTGTCGGAGAAACTGGAGCTGGTGATCCGCCGCGAAGGCAAAGTACACGAACAGACTTACAGCCACGGCGAGCCGCAGGCGCCGCTGACCGTGGTGGGCGAAACCGAACAGACCGGCACCATGGTGCGCTTCTGGCCGAGCCATCAGACCTTCACCAATGTGACCGATTTTGAGTACGACATTCTGGCCAAGCGTCTGCGCGAGCTGTCCTTCCTCAACTCCGGCGTGTCTATCCGCCTGAAGGACAAGCGCACCGACCGTGAAGACCACTTCCATTACGAAGGCGGCATCAAGGCGTTTGTCGAGTATCTGAACAAGAACAAAACCCCGATCCACCCGAACGTGTTCTACTTCTCGACCGTGAAAGACGATATCGGCGTGGAGGTGGCGCTGCAGTGGAACGACGGTTTCCAGGAAAACATCTACTGCTTCACCAACAACATTCCGCAGCGCGACGGCGGCACGCACCTGGTCGGTTTCCGTACCGCGATGACCCGTACGCTGAACAGCTACATGGAAAAGGAAGGCTACAGCAAGAAGGCCAAGGTCAGCGCCACCGGCGATGACGCGCGTGAAGGCCTGATTGCCGTGGTGTCGGTGAAGGTGCCGGATCCGAAGTTCTCTTCTCAGACCAAGGACAAGCTGGTCTCCTCCGAGGTGAAAACCGCGGTTGAAACGCTGATGAACGAGAAGCTGGTGGATTACCTGATGGAAAATCCAGGCGACGCGAAAATCGTGGTCGGCAAAATCATCGACGCGGCGCGCGCGCGCGAGGCGGCACGTAAAGCGCGTGAGATGACCCGCCGCAAAGGCGCGCTGGATCTGGCCGGCCTGCCGGGCAAACTGGCGGACTGCCAGGAACGCGATCCGGCGCTGTCCGAACTGTACCTGGTGGAAGGGGACTCCGCGGGCGGCTCTGCCAAGCAGGGGCGTAACCGCAAGAACCAGGCTATCTTGCCGCTGAAGGGGAAAATCCTCAACGTCGAGAAAGCGCGTTTCGACAAAATGCTCTCCTCGCAGGAAGTGGCGACGCTGATCACCGCGCTGGGTTGCGGCATTGGCCGCGACGAGTACAGCCCAGACAAGCTGCGTTACCACAGCATCATCATCATGACCGATGCCGACGTCGACGGTTCGCACATCCGTACGCTGCTGTTGACCTTCTTCTACCGCCAGATGCCGGAAATCATCGAGCGTGGCCACGTGTTCATCGCGCAGCCGCCGCTGTACAAGGTGAAGAAAGGCAAGCAAGAGCAGTACATCAAAGATGACGAGGCGATGGATCAGTACCAGATCGCCATCGCGATGGACGGCGCTACGCTGCACACCAATGCCAGCGCACCGGCGCTCGGCGGCGAGCAGCTGGAAAAACTGGTGGCCGAACACTACGGCGTGCAGAAACTGATTGGCCGCATGGAGCGCCGCTACCCGCGCGCGCTGCTGAACAGCCTTATCTATCAGCCGACGCTGAACGAAGGCGATCTCAGCGATGAAGCCAAGGTGAAAACCTGGATCGCTTCGCTGGTGCAGGCGCTGAACGACAAAGAGCAGCACGGCAGCAGCTATGACTTCGTGATCTTCGAGAACCGTGAGCGCCAGATGTTCGAGCCGGCGCTGCGCATCCGCACCCACGGCGTGGATACCGACTATAAGCTGGACTTCGACTTCATCCACGGCGGCGAATACCGCAAGATCTGCCAGCTGGGCGAGAAGCTGCGCGGGCTGATCGAAGACGGTGCGTTCATCGAGCGTGGCGAACGTCGTCAGCCGGTAGACAGCTTCGAGCAGGCGCTGGAGTGGCTGGTGAAAGAGTCGCGCCGCGGCCTGTCGGTGCAGCGTTATAAAGGTCTGGGCGAGATGAACCCGGAGCAGCTGTGGGAAACCACCATGGATCCGGAAAGCCGCCGCATGCTGCGCGTGACCGTCAAGGACGCCATCGCTGCCGATCAGCTGTTCACCACGCTGATGGGCGATGCGGTTGAACCGCGCCGTGCCTTTATCGAAGAAAACGCCCTGAAAGCGGCGAACATCGATATCTGATGCATTAATGGCTGTGAAAATCCGCGCCGGGCGACCCGCGCGGATTTTTTTACGCCTTTTTTGGCGCTGACAGCCGAGGCTGAAACGCGTTAGCATGAGAAAAAACCACTGGGAGAAGCGTTGAATGGCTATTGAACTGATTGCGATCGACATGGACGGCACGTTGCTGGATCCGCAGCACCAAATCACGCCGGCGGTAAAGCAGGCTATCGCGGCAGCGCGGCGCAAAGGGGTGCACGTGGTGCTGGCCACCGGGCGGCCTTATGTTGGCGTGCAGGACTATCTGCGCCAGTTGGACATTCAGGGCCCCGGCGATTTCTGTATAACCTATAACGGCGCACTGGTGCTGCGTGCGGTCGACGGCGCCTGCATCCTGCAGGAAACGCTGGGCTTCGAGGACTATCTGCACTTCGAGCAGATGGCGCGCGAGTTCGGCGTTCACTACCAGGCGTTTGATTTCGACACCCTGTATACCCCGAACAAGGACATTGGCAAATACACCATACACGAGGCGGCAATGACCGGTATTCCGCTGAAATACCGCAGCGTGGAAGAGATGGATCGCCAGATGCGTTTCCCTAAAGTGATGATGATCGACGAGCCGGAGCTGTTGGACCGCGCTATCGCGCGCATCCCGGCGGAAACGCGCGAGCGTTACACCATTTTGAAAAGCGCGCCTTACTTCCTCGAAATCCTGCATAAGAACGTCGATAAGGGCGCCGGGGTGAGAATGCTGGCCGAGCATCTCGGCGTGGCGCGGGAAAACATCATGACGCTGGGGGATCAGGCCAACGATACGGCGATGATTGAGTATGCCGGCGTCGGCGTGGCGATGGGCAACGCCATTCCCGAGCTGAAAGCGGTGGCGCAGTTTGTCACCAGCGCCAATACCGAAGACGGCGTGGCGCGCGCCATCGAGAAGTTCGTGCTCAACGGCTGAGAACACGGGGCGCTGCGGCGCCCTTTTTACACCTTCGCCAACACCCCTATAGCGATCTGCAGATCCTGAATCGCCAGCCCGGTAAGATCGGCGATGGTGATGTGCTGCGGCTCGCTTCGCAACCGCCCGCCCTGCGCCAAGAGGGCGCCCATTTCGACGATTGGCGTTGAAGTGAGCCTAGTTTGCCGATAAGCCGTCGCGATCTCGCCGTAGTCAGCACATTGCCCCAGCGCATCGACCAGCAGCGCGTCCGCATTGGCCACCAGATCGGTCGCCAGCTCCTGCTTGCCTGGCGCGTCGGCGCCCACGGCGGTGATGTGCGTGCCGGGCCGGATATCCGCCGCTTGCAAGATCGGTTCGCGGCTGGGCGTGGTGGTCACGATCAGCTGACAGTGCGCCGCCAGCTCCGCCGCGTCCTGCGTGGTCAGCACCCGAAAACCTTCTGCCTCGGCATCGCGCCGATACGCCGCCAGCGCCTGTTCGTTGCGGCCCCACACCCACACCTCGCGGCAATCGGTCACCGGTTTCAGGCATTGCAGCTGTAGCCGCGCCTGCAGGCCGGTGCCGACCATGCCGATCGCCTGAATATGCGGCGGCGCGCACAGCTCGGCGGCGATGCGGCCGGCCAGTGCGGTGCGCAGCGCGGTCAGCCAGCCCTCATCCTGCAGCAGCGCCCGGGGTTCGCCGGTCTGGGCGGAGAACGCCATCACCAATCCCTGATTGCTGGCCAGGCCGCGTTCGGCGTTGCGATAGAAACCGGCGGAGACCTTGACCACGAACAGCTCGTCGCCTTCCAGCCAGGCGGATTTGATGCAGCAATCGCCGGCGGCCTGTTCGAACAGGAAATGCTGCACCGGCGGCTGTTGCACCCGCCGCTGCGAATAGGCGATAAAACCCTGCTTCAGGAGCGGCGTGATGCTCTTGGCGTCGAACGCGGCGAGGATTTGCTGCCGATTAAGGATGCGCATCGGCGATGGCCTTAAGGTATTTCTCCAGCACGATATTTTTGCCGCACAGCACCACCGCCACTTTTTTCCCCTGATATTCCGGCGCCAGTTTGATCGCCGCCGCCAGCGCCACGCCGGCCGCGCCTTCGATAATCCACCGATCGCTGGCGGCGATCCGGCGCATCGCGTGTTTGATCTCCGCTTCGCTGACCAGCACTTTACGGTCGATCAGCTGTTGGCACAGGGGAAAGGTCACGGCGCCCGGCTCGACGCCGCCGGCGGTGCCGTCGGACAGCGTTTCTTGCTCTTCCACCGGGAAGATATGGCCCGCTTCCAGCGCGCTGTACAGGCTGGTGGCGTTTTCCGGCCAGCAGGCGATAAGCTGCGTGTTCGGCGACAATTGCCGCAAAACGGTGCCGATACCGGCGATATAGCCACCACCGCCCACCGCCACGAACACGGCGTCCAGACCGGTGAGCTGTTCAACCAGCTCCATGCCGCAGGTGCCCTGGCCGGCGATCACCTGCTCGTCGTTATACGGCGAAATATAGGTTTTTCCCTGTTCGCGGGCGGCCTGTTCCCCGGCCAGTTCGGCGTTCAGCGCATCGCCCGGCACCAATTCCACGGTGCCGCCCAGCGCGCGGATGGTGTCTAGCTTGATGCTCGCGGCCGTCTCTGGCGCATAAACCGTGACGCCAACGCCCATCAGCTGCCCCGCCAGGGCGACCGCCTGGCCGTGGTTGCCGGTTGAGGCGGCAATCACGCCGCGCCGGCGTTGCTCGCTATCCAGCAACCGCAGCTTGTTGCTGGCGCCGCGAAATTTAAAGGAGCCGGTGTGCTGCAGATGGTCGCATTTCAGATACAGCTCGCAGCCGAACTGCTGCGAAAGCAGCACGCTGCGCTCCAGGGGCGTGACCCGTACCTGAGGGCGCAGTTGCTGATGGGCAGAAACAATGGCATCGAAGAGGGGATTCATACCGGCTCCGTAATGTTTTGGACTTAAAAATCCAGTTTGTACTTTTTGTATTGATTGTAAACCCCGTCGCCCGACCGCCGGGCAACCCGGCCCGCCAGCGGCAACGGCCGGGGAAGAGCATCGCGTTGGCGTTGAAAATAATCATTAACCTGTCGTTTAGCGACACGATTTTTTATTTATTTGCGTTAAGGAAGGTGCTGCCGCTGACTTATTTTGATGAAGGAAATGAGAATGAAAAAAATAGCGCTCGCGGCATCCGCCTATACGGCATGGGCGCCGTTGAGTTTCGCCGCCAGGAATGCGAACGCCTAATCGGCCGCTTATTTCCTGCCGACGCCGTCGTTTGGCTTAAATGATAAGACGCTGAAAAATAATTGCGTCATTTCGAACCGAAAAATCCTCCCGCCTTACCCGCGCAGGCCATGTGAAACGCTGTCGCCGATCCGGTAAGATGGCGACTCAGTGCCGGCATGCGCAGGAGAACCGCCATGAGCCATCGGGAAAAACAACTGACTTTCGACCCTCGCGGGCATCAGTTAACCAATATCAACGTCTGGACGCCGGACAGCCAATGGCTGGCTTATGACGTGCGCCCGCGCGGCGCCTCTTTCACCGGTCTGAGCATCGAGCGGGTCAACGTCGCCAGCGGCGCGGTGGAGGTGGTTTATCGCGCCCAGCACGGTGCCCACGTCGGCGTGGTCACGGTCAGCCCCGATGCGCCGGCGCGCTATGCCTTTATCCACGGTCCGGAGCACCCCGACAGCGCCTGGCAGTATGATTTTCACCACCGCCGCGGGGTGATCGTCAGCGAACCGGATCGCGAGTTGGCCATCACCCTCGACGCGCTGGATATCACCGCCCCCTACACGCCCGGCGCGCTGCGCGGCGGCAGCCATGTGCACGTTTTCAGTCCGGACGGCAGCCGCCTCAGCTTTACCTACAACGACCACGTCATGCACGAACGCGATCCGGCGCGCGACCTGCGCAACGTCGGGGTGGCCGTGCCGCTGCACGGGGTCAATCCGCCGAAACAGCACCCGCGCGAGTATGACGGTAGCCACTATTGCGTGCTGGTCAGCGAGACGGTGCCGCAGCCGCAGTCGGGCAGCGATCAGATCAATCGTGCTTACGAAGAAGGCTGGATCGGCCGCGAGGGTTACCGTAAGGCCGACGGCAGCCGGCAGCGCTGGGCGTTGGCGTTCATCGGCGATACGCTGTCCGCCGCCGGCGAGAAGCTGCCGGAGGTGTTTATTGTCGATCTGCCGGAGAACGATGCCGATTACGCCAGGGCGGGCGCTTTGCCGTTGCAGGGGACGGAAAGCGAGTTGCCGGCGCCGCCGCAGGGCGTCAGGCAGCGGCGGGTAACCTTTACCGGCGATCGTCGTTATCCGGGCGTTGCCGGTGCGCCGCGCCATTGGCTGCGCAGCTCGCCGGACGGCAGCCAAATCGCATTTTTGATGAAGGACGACGGCGGCGTGGTGCAGCTGTGGACGGTGTCGCCGAACGGCGGGGAGCCGCGGCAGGTGAGCCGCAGCGAGCATGACATCCAGTCAGCGTTCAGCTGGCACCCGCAGGGCGGGGCGATTGCCTTGGTGTGCGACAACAGCGTGATGCTGTGCGAGGTCGCCGGCGGCCGCCTGCAGCGTTTAACGCAGCGCAGCGCGCAGCCGCCGTCGGCGGATGCCGTGGTGTTTTCACCGGATGGCAAGAAAGTGGCGTTTATGCGCGAGATAGCGGGGTTCAACCAGATCTTTGTGGTTGAGGTGTAAGGCGGGCCTGGCGGCCCGCTGCGTGCGCGATTAGTGGGTGGCGGTGCTGTCGTTGCCTTCGCCGGGATTGCCGGTTGCCGCCAGATTCTGCTGCTCGCTGCGCAGGATGCGCGCTTTTGGCGAGTCTGCGGTGGCGTCGTTGCCGGAACGCAGATAGTCGTAAGGCAGCAGTACGGTGTCCATCACTGCGGAAAACGGCAGATCCAGCGCCACCAGCGGCATCATCGCCCAGCTGGTGTTGTCGTCCTTCAGCATGTCCACGCTGGCGCGGGTGCCGGGGTAGTAACCCTGATTCGGGCCAGTATGGCTCATCACGCTGGAGCAACCGCTGGTCGCCAACAACATGCAGCCCGTCGCTATCGCTTTCATCGTCGTCATTAATCCATCCTGCAGGGTTGCTGTTCCCCTAAATTAAGCTGATTTATAACATCCTGTTGCTGCTTTTAAAGAAGCAAAATCCCGCTCTGTGGCGGCTCTCTCACTTTAGTGTAAGTGGTAAAAAAACTTTCGCCTAATCGGTGCGAAGTTTTTTTGATCCTCGCCTGTTGAATTCATGAAATCAACCCCCATTTTATCATCAGAGCCGAATTGAGAATTCGCCGTAAGGGAATTCTGGCTTAATTAGCCTGTCCAGAGTGGAAGGCGTATTTATTTCAACCTCGCTGAAGTGCCTTAGGAGGCTGTTTTATGCGTAATTTTGATCTTTCCCCGCTATACCGTTCCGCCATTGGTTTCGATCGCCTGTTCAACGCGCTGGAAGCCGGTCAGAGTCAGGGCAACGGCGGTTATCCGCCTTATAATGTCGAGCTGGTGGACGAAAATCATTATCGCATCGCCATCGCGGTAGCCGGGTTTGCCGAGCAGGAGCTGGAGATCACCACGCAAGATAATCTGCTGATCGTGCGCGGGGCGCACAATAACGAACCGGCAGAAAAAACCTATTTATACCAGGGCATCGCCGAGCGTAATTTCGAGCGTAAATTCCAGCTGGCCGAACATATTCAAATTAAAGGCGCCAAACTGGAGAATGGCCTGTTGTATATCGACATGCAACGCATCGTGCCGGAAACATTAAAACCGCGCCGCATCGAAATTAAATAAATTTCCGTTTCGCCGGCAGGTACGCTGCCGGCAAATAATACCTAGCCTGCCGTCAGGGGGCTGAATAAACACATCTCGCTTAATGAAAGGAGTTGTTCCTATGCGTAATTACGATTTATCCCCGCTTCTGCGTCAGTGGATTGGTTTTGATAAATTGGCCAGTTCAATGGGTGGCCAGGAACCCCAAGGGTTCCCACCGTACAACATCGAGAAAAGCGATGACAATCACTACCGCATTTCTCTGGCGCTGGCCGGTTTCCGGCAGAGCGAACTGAATATCGAAGTGGAAGGGCCGCGGTTGACCGTCAGCGGTAAACCTACGCCGCCGGAAAAACAGGTCGAATACTTGCATCAGGGGTTGGTGTGCAAAGAGTTCCAGCTGACCTTCACCCTGGCGGAGCATCTGCAGGTGTCCGAGGCCAAATTTGAAAATGGCCTGCTGCACATCGATCTGGTGCGTCAGGTGCCGGAAGCCTTGCAGCCGCAGCGCATCGCCATCGGTGCGACGCCGGAGCTGGAAGCCAAATAACCGACTGAAAAACGGTCATCATCATGCGGGGGAGATCCAGACGGATCTCCCCCGCTGCGTTATGTGGCGCACGCCACAGTCCCCCCGTCTGTCCGATGTCATAATCCTTGTTAATTGTGTGCTTTTAACCGTGAATTCCCGATTCAACTTTGGCAAGGATGTGACCTATGAGCGATATCGCCCTGACCGTCAGCATGTTGGCGCTGGCGGCCGTCATTGGGCTGTGGATGGGGAACTGGAAGCTGTACGGCGTCGGGCTGGGCATCGGCGGCGTGCTGTTCGGCGGCATCCTGGTCGGTCACTTCGCCCAGAGCGGACAAATCAGCCTGAACGGGGACATGCTGCACTTTATCCAGGAGTTCGGCCTGATCCTGTTCGTCTACACCATCGGTATTCAGGTCGGCCCCGGTTTCTTCTCTTCGCTGCGCGTCTCTGGTCTGCGCCTCAACGCCTTCGCGGTGCTGCTGGTGCTGACCGGCGGCGTCGTGGCGGCGGCGGTGCACAAGCTGTTCGACGTGCCGCTGCCGATCATCCTCGGCGTGTTCTCCGGCGCGGTCACCAACACTCCGGCGCTGGGTGCCGGTCAACAAATCCTGACCGATCTCGGTTCCGATCCGGCGTTGGTGGACGGGATGGGCATGGGTTACGCCATGGCCTATCCGTTCGGCATATGCGGCATTCTGCTGGTGATGTGGCTGATCCGGCTGTTTTTCCGCATCAACATCGAGCGCGAGGCGCAGGCGTTTGAAAGCCGCCTGGGCAATCAGCGTGAGCTGCTGCACGCCATGAACGTGGCGGTGCGCAATCCCAATCTACAGGGCATGGCGATCAAGCAGGTGCCGCTGCTCAACGGTGAAGCGATCGTCTGTTCGCGCCTCAAACGCGGGGAGCTGCTGATGGTGCCGGCGCCGCACGAGCGGCTGGAGCTTGGCGACTACCTGCATCTGGTGGGCAAACGCGAAGATCTGGAAAATGCCCGGCTGGTGATCGGCGAAGAGGTGGATGCCTCGCTGTCGACGCGCGGCACCGCGCTGCAGGTGGTGAGGGCGGTGGTGACCAACGAGCAGGTGCTGGGCAAGAAAATCCGCGATCTGAACCTGAAGCAGAAGTATGACGTGGTGATTTCACGCCTCAACCGCGCCGGCGTGGAGCTGGTGGCCGGCAGCAACGTGACGCTGCAGTTCGGTGACATTCTCAACCTGGTCGGTCGACCGGAGGCCATCGACGTGGTGACGGCAATCGTCGGCAACGCCCAACAAAAACTGCAGCAGGTGCAGATGCTGCCGGTCTTTATCGGCATCGGGCTCGGGGTGCTGCTCGGCTCCATTCCACTGTTCGTGCCCGGCTTCCCGGCGGCATTGCGGCTGGGGTTGGCCGGCGGGCCGCTGGTGGCGGCGCTGATCCTGGGGCGCATCGGCAGCATCGGCAAGCTGTATTGGTTTATGCCGCCGAGCGCCAACCTGGCGCTGCGCGAACTGGGCATCGTGCTGTTTCTGGCGGTGGTTGGATTGAAGTCGGGCGGCAACTTCATCGATACGTTGTTGCACGGCGAGGGGCTGACGTGGGTCGGGTACGGCGCGCTGATCACCGCCATTCCGCTGCTGAGCGTCGGTATTCTGGCGCGCACGGTGGGCAAGATGAACTACCTGACGCTGTCCGGCATGCTGGCGGGATCGATGACCGATCCGCCGGCGCTGGCCTTCGCCAACGGTCTGCATCCCACCAGCGGCGCCGCCGCGCTGTCTTACGCCACCGTGTATCCGCTGGCGATGTTCCTGCGCATCATGTCGCCGCAGCTGCTGGCGGTGCTGTTCTGGACGCTGTAACGCTGCCCGACTACAGCCGGTAAGGCATTAACACGCCGTTGTCAGTGCCGAAATCTTTGGGGTTGCGGGAGATGAGCGTCCGGAACCCCACCTGCGCGGTGGCCCAGATAATGGCGTCCGGCAGCTTCACATGCTGTGAGTGGCGCAATTCTACGGCGCGTTCGGCAACTTCATCGGTAATAGGCAACAGCAGGAATTGCCCTAAAAACTGGCGCGTTTTCAGCTCCAGCGCCGGCCCCTGTTTTTTGGCACCCACCATCACTTCCATCCAGGTGATGGCGCTAATAGCCGGGTTGATGTGGTATTCGGTCAGAACGTCTTTGGCTTGAGGAATGCCGTTGAGATAATCGATCAGGATATTGGTGTCGAATAGCGCCCGTTGAACCACCATTATTCCCACTCCTCGCGCTGACGATTTTCGTAGTCTACGCCATCGCCCATCGCCTCGGACCAGAGCCCGAAAGCATTGCTGGGATCTTCAACGTGGTTCTCCGTCAGATAACGGGAGACGGCCTGACGGATGATTTCGGCCCGGGGAACGTGGCGGATATTTTTCAGATTGTCGAGCTGCCGCAGGTCTTCTTCAGGTAAATCGATCACGATGCGGGTCATCGCTAGCCCTCCAAAAAAAAGATATACGATATATGCATCGTATATCTTTATCGGTCGATTTTCAATCAGCTGGCGTTAGCCTTCCTGATGCGCGCGTTCGATCTCTTCCGCCAGGATCGCCACGCCTCGCTCGATTTTCTCCGGGTCGGGCACGTAGTTCATGCGCATGCACTGGTGGGTGTGCGGCCAGTCGTGCTCCAGCCCCGGGAAGAAGTAGTGGCCTGGCACCATCAGCACGCCGCGTTTTTTCAGGCGCTGATACAGCACTTCGGTGGTGATCGGCAGATCTTTGAACCACAGCCAGAGGAAGATAGCCCCTTCCGGTTTGTGGATCAGGCAGCGCTCCGGCGACAGGTAGCGGCGGATAATCTCGATGGTGTGCTCGACGCGCTGTTTGTAGAACGGGCGAATCACCTCGTTCGACAGGCGCAGCAGATCGCCGCGTGCGATCATTTCTGTCGCCATCGCCGGCCCCATGCTGCCCGGCGACAGGCTGATGATGCCGTTCATGTTGGTCAGCGCGGTGATCACCTTCTCGTCGGCGATCACGATGCCGCAGCGCGAGCCCGGCAGGCCGAGCTTGGACAGGCTCATGCACAGGATGGTGTTCGGGTTCCACAGCGGCGTGGCGTCGCTGAAGATGATGCCGGGGAACGGCACGCCGTAGGCGTTGTCGATCACCAGCGGAATATCGCGCTGCTGCGCCAGCAGGTCGAGCTTCATCAGCTCTTCGTCGGTGATCACGTTGCCGGTTGGGTTGGTCGGCCGTGAAACGCAGATCATGCCGATGTCGTCGCCGATGGTGAGGTGTTCGAAATCAACGTGATACTTGAACTGGCCGTCCGGCAGCAGCTCGATGTTCGGCTTGGCGGAGACGAACAGCCCTTCGTCCAGCCCGGCGTCGGCATAGCCGATATATTCCGGCGCCAATGGGAACAGCACGCGGCGGCGCGAACCGTCGGCATAGCGGCCGGCGAACAGGTTGAATAAGTAGAAAAACGCGCTTTGGCTGCCGTTCGTCAGTGCAATATTCTGTGGCGAAATCTCCCAGCCGAGCTCGTCGCGCAGCAGATTGGCCAGCGCTTTCAGCAGCGCGTCCTTGCCTTGCGGGCCGTCGTAGTTGCACAGCGCTTCGGTCAGTTTGCCCTGATCGAGCATCTCCTGGCACAGCTGTTTGAAGTAGGCTTCCATCTCTGGGATCTGCGCCGGGTTGCCGCCGCCGAGCATGATGGCACCGGGGGTGCGCAGGCCTTCGTTCAGGTCGTCCATCAAACGGGTAATGCCCGCATAACGGGTAAATTTTTCGCCGAAAAGTGAGAAAGTCATAGGTGCAGCAGTACTGTTTCTTAGCAGGTAATCCCCCACCATACCGCCAGACAAATCCCGCTGCAACGCGGCCGACAAATCGACCAATGGGCACAAACTTCGCCCATTGGCCGATTAGCAGCATATTACGCTGGATTATTGTGACCGTTCGCCGGCCCACACCACCATCACCTTATCGTCGCCGAGCCGGCGGCTGAAGGCGTAGTAGGCGGCGTGCGGCTGCGGGGTTTGCACGCCGCCGCCGATCGCCGGATGGCGAGCGCGGAACTGCCCCAACCGTTGCCAGTGGGCCAGCAGCGGGGCTTTTTCCCCCAGCAGCTCACGCCAGTTCATGTCGGAGCGGGTGCCCTGCAGCGGATCGGAACCGGTTGGGCCGAGCGGGCGGCCGCTTTCATCGCCGTAGTAAATCTGCACCGCGCCCGGCGCCAGCAACAGCAGGTTCGCCGCCCGCTGTTGCAGCGGCAGCGAGCCTTTGGCGTCGCTGGCGAAGAACAGCCGGGTGTCGTGTGAAGAGAGGTAGCTCAGCACGTTGAAATCCTGCAGCCGCTCGGCCATCTGCCGGTAGGTGGCATCGATGTCGGCAAAGCAGCCCAATGCCTGCGCCGCCTGGTCCTGGAAGTCGAAGTTGATCATCGCGTCGAAGCCGTTTTGGTAATAGTCGCTTTTCATCACCCCGTGGCCCCAGGCCTCGCCGGTCATCCAAAACGGCGCGTCATCCAGCGCCTGCTGCGGATGCTCCGCTTTCCACGCCGCCAATGCCGCCGTGGCGCGCTGCTTCAACAGCGCCAGCGTCGGTTTTTCCACGTGCTTGGCAGTATCGACGCGAAAACCGTCGATGCCGTAATCGCGCACCCACTGGCTGAGCCAGACGGTCAGGTAATCGCGGGTGGTGGCGCCGGGCATGTCGCGCGCGGCGGTGTCGGGTTTGTGGCGATAGAACAGCGGCAGGCCGCTGGCGCCGGGCGCTTCGGTTTTGATGTCCGGCAGGAAGGCCAGCGACATCGTCAGGTCGTCATAGCCCGGTGAGTCATAGTCGCCGATGTCGGTGCGGATCCAGTTTTTTCCCCACCATTGGCGCCAGCCCGCTTTGTCGCTGAAGTTGATGTAGTCGTTGAAGCTGTGCCAGTTTTGCCCCGGTCCGGGGCGCCAGTCGCTCCAGTTTTTCCCCAGGGTTTTCTCCACCTCTGTACCTTGCAGATACAGCGAGCCGAAGTGGAACGTCTGCATATCCGCCAGCGTGGCGTAACCGACATGGTTCACCACCACGTCGAACAGAATGCGAATGCCGCGCCGATGCGCCTGCTCGACCAGCGTGCGCAGCTCCTGTTCGGTGCCCATGTTGGCGTCGAGGCGAGTCCAGTCCAGCGCGTAATAGCCGTGATAGGCGTAATGCGGGAAATCGCCTTTGGTGCCGCCGCCAACCCAGCCGTGGATCTGCTCCAGCGGCGAGCTGATCCACAAGGCGTTGACGCCCAGCTGCTGCAGATAATCCAGCTTCTGCGTCAGGCCGGCCAGATCGCCGCCGTGAAAGGTGCCTATTTCCTGCAGGCCGTCGCTGCGGCGCCCGTAGCTGTGGTCATTGGCCGGGTTGCCGTTCTCAAAGCGATCGGTCAGCACGAAGTAAACCGTGGCGTTATGCCAGCTGAACGCCGCCGGTTTCGCCGTGGCGGCGGATTCCAGCAGCAACAGGCCGCCGCTGGCGGCGGCGGGCTGCAGCGTGATTTTCCCCTGGCTCACCTGCGCCGTTTGACCGGAATAGAAATCGCGCAGCGTTTCGCCTTCGGCGAAGGTGGAGGCGACCTCGACCGTGACCGGCTTGCCGTCCCAGCGCGGGCAGCTGCGGACGGCAACGGCGGTGCTTTCCGGCGCGCTGCTCAGGCTGAGCTGCAGCGTCGGCGTGCCGCTGCGGGTGTCGATGCGCACCTGATAGTCGCCGGCGCGGAACTGCCGCCAGCTGACCGGCGGATGAGTGCCGCAGGGCTGCAGCGACAGCGTCTGGTTAAGCTTCACCGCCTCGGCCGGCTGCCAGCAGTGGTTATCCTGATACAGCCGCAGCGGTAGCTGGCCTTTGGGCAGCGCGGCCTGGCTGGCGAACAGCCCGGCGGCCGTTTCGTCGAAGGCCGGGAAGCCCGGCAGCGTCCAGCCGGCCAGCGCCGAAGGCGACAGCAGCATCAACAAGGGCAGGGGTAACAGTTTCATGGCTCTCCTTACGCGCGGCAGGAAGCGTTTTTTCGCAGGGTAGCGCCCAGTGTGGCAAACGGTGGAAAAATGGCCTCCTCCCTGCGGGGGTTTTTCGGGGAGGAGAGGAAGGGCGGAGCGTTTTCGGATTGATTCGGCTTGGCTTTGCGCGCGCGCTGCGGCAGATTAAACGATGAACATCAAAGGAGGTTAGCGATGACGGACAAAAACTGGCGAGAAGAGATCGTTCAGGCAATTCAGGATGCCGAATTGCAGCACTTCGCCGAAGAACATCAGCTGCAGGCGCTGTTCGCACCGCAGCAGGAAGATCAACACGGCCGGTTATCTGCAGAGCACCGGCCGCGCTGAGTTATTTCCGCAACAGCTGCGGGTTGACGCAGTTTTCTTTCACCGTGCCGGTCAACGCGGCGATCAAATTATCCACCGCGCAGGCGGCCATGCCGTAGCGCGTTTCATGGGTGGCGGAGCCGATGTGCGGCAACGCCACCACGTTCGGCATGCTGAGCAGCGGCGAGTTGGCCGGCAGCGGCTCTTTCTCGAACACGTCCAACCCGGCGGCGTGGATCACGCCGTTTTGCAGCGCTTCGATCAGCGCCTGCTCATCCACCACCGGCCCGCGGCCGGCGTTGATCAGAATGCCGCTTTTCTTCATTTTCGCCAGCTGATCGCGGCCGATCATGTGGAAGGTTTGTTCGGTCAGCGGCAGCGTGATGCAAACGAAATCCGACTCGGCCAGCAGGGTATCCAGATCGCAGCGGCGTGCGTTAAAGCGCTGTTCCGCTTCTTCGTGTGTGCGGCGGGCGTTGTACAGCACCGGCATGCCGAAGCCGAAATGCGCGCGCTGCGCCAGCGCCAGGCCGATACGCCCCATGCCGAGGATGCCGATGGTTTTATGGTGCACGTCGACGCCGAACCAGTCCGGCCCGATGCTGCCGCGCCATTCGCCGGCCTTCACCCGCTCGGCCACTTCCACCACCCGGCGCGCGGTCGCCAGCACCAGGCTCATGATGGTGTCGGCGACGGTTTCGGTCAGCACCGTCGGGGTGTGCATCAGCAGCACGTTATGGGCGTTGAGCGCCTCGACGTCGAAGTTGTCGTAGCCGACGGAAACGGTCGAGGCCGCGCGCAGTTTGGGTGCCTGCTGCAGGAAGGCTTCGTCAATTTTACCGCCGGAACCGATGATCCCTTCGGCCTGCTGCAGCGCCTGGCGCAGTTCGTCGCGGTTCTCCGGCTGCAGGCCGTTGAAGGCGTGCACGGTGAAGTGCTGTTCCAGACGTTCACGCAGATCGGCAGGCAGGCTTTTGTACAATACGATAGAAGGCTTCATCACGAACTCCAGCTGGGCCAAAGGGGGCATGGCGCCCCCCCGGTTGGGTTAACAGATAAAAAGTATAACCGGATCAAGCCAATTGCGGCTGGATCTCGTTGCGGGCGGGTTTGACGATCAGCGTCAGCACCACCGCCACCACCAGTGCGATGGCCATAAACATGTAAGAGGCCGCCGGGCTGCCGGTGGCGCCATTCAGATAGCCGACGAACCACGAACCGAAGAACGACCCCAGCGCGCCCATGCTGTTGATCAGCGCCATGGCGCCCCCGGCGACGTTTTTCGGCAGCATTTCCGGAATGATGGCGAAGAATGGCCCGTAGGGGGCGTACATCGCGGCGCCGGCGACCACCAGCAGGCCGTAGGAGATCCAGAAGTGGTTGGTGCCCACGGCGTAAGAGCCGAAGAACGCCAGCGCGCCGATCAGTAGCAGCGGCCAGACGAACAGCTTGCGGTTTTGCATTTTGTCCGACGCCCAGGAGACCACGATCATGGCGATGGTCGCCGCCAGGTAAGGCACCGCCGACAGCCAGCCGGCTTCCACCATGCCCATCTGCATGCCGCTGCGCAGGATGGAAGGCAGCCACAGCACGAAGCCGTACACGCCGATGCTCCAGGCGAAGTACTGCACGCACAGCAGGATCACGTTGCGCGAACGGAAGGCTTCGCCGTAGTTGCGCACGGCCTTGATGCCTTTCTGCTCTTCGTCCAGCTGCTGTTGCAGCGCCAGTTTCTCCTCGGCGGTCAGCCAGCCGGCCTGCGCCGGTTTGTCTTTCGCCAGCACCCACCAGCAGAACGCCCAGATAACCGCCGGAATGCCCTCGATGATGAACATTTCGCGCCAGCCGAAAGCGTGAATGAGATAACCGGACACCACCGACATCCACAGCACCGTCACCGGATTGCCGAGGATCAGGAAAGTATTGGCGCGTGACCGTTCCGATTTAGTGAACCAGTTGCTGATGTAGATCAGCATCGCCGGCATCACTGCCGCTTCCACCACGCCGAGGATAAAGCGGATGGCGGCCAACATCGGGATATTGCTGACCACGCCGGTCAGCGAGGCGCAGCCGCCCCACAGGATCAGGCACCAGAAGATCAATTTTTTGACGCTGCGGCGTTCGGCGTAGATGGCGCCGGGAATTTGGAAGAAGAAATAACCGAGGAAAAACAGCGCGCCCAGCAGCGAGGCCATGCCTTTGGTGATGCCGAGATCTTCATTGATGCCGGCGGCAGAGGCGAAGCTGAAGTTGGCGCGATCGAGATAGGCCAGGCTGTAGGTGATAAACACGATGGGCATGATGTACCACCAGCGTTTGGCCGCGACAGTCGCTTTGTTCATGTTCAGTATCCTTCAGTGGTGTTGCATCCCCTTCGCCCGGCACGCTGGGCATGCAAGACAAAGGGGCAGATGCTCTCCCGACGCGTCCCGGTTGTAGGGCCAGAGGCTGACGTCATGCGGAGAAGTCGTTTTTTTTTATTGTTATTCGGCCAGCGCCGCGCGGGTTGGCAGGCCTTCGCTGTCGCCGATGGCCTGGATCGCCAGCGAACCGATTTTGTTGCCGCGCTGCACCGCCTGTATCAGCGTTTTTCCTTCCAGCAGGGCGCTGAGGGTGCCGACGGCAAAGCCATCACCGGCACCGACGGTATCCACCACGTTGTCGACCTTCACTGCGGCCACTGCCGCCTTGTCACCGGCGGCGGTTTTAAACCAGGCGCCGTCCGGGCCGGTTTTGATGATCACCGCCTGCACGCCGCGTTCCAGATAGAAATCGGCGATGCCTTCCGGCGTCGATTGGCCGGTGAGGATCTGCCCCTCTTTCAGCCCCGGCAGCACCCAGTCGGCGGCGAATGCCAGCTGGTTCAGCTGCTCGATCATCACCTCGCGGCTGGGCCACAGCACCGGACGCAGGTTGGGGTCGAACGAAATGGTTTTGCCCAGGGCGCGCATTTTGCGCGCCGCATGGTGGCACAGGGCCAGCGACTCGCTGGACAGCGCCGCTGCTACGCCGCTCAGGTGCAGGTGGCGTGCGGAACCGAAATACTCAGGGTTGAAATCGGCGACCGACAGGTGGCTGGCCGCCGAGCCTTTGCGAAAGTATTCCACGCTGGGATCGGTACCATCGGTGGTTTTGGATTTTACCTGAAAACCGGTGGGATAGTGGCCGTCGACCGTCACCTGCCGGTAGTTGATGCCTTCTTTTTTCAGCTGCTGCAGGGTGAAGCGGCCGAACGAATCGTTGCCGACGCGGCTGACCCAGCCGACGTTCATGCCCAGACGCGCCAGGCCGATCGCCACGTTCAATTCGGCGCCGGCGATGCGTTTGGTGAAGGTTTCCACCTCCGCCAAATCGCCGGTTTGCGCCGCCACGAACATCGCCATGGCTTCGCCCAGCGTGACCACATCCAGGGGCGCCTGCTGCGCCGTCGTTGCCGTTAACGTTGTCATCATGGGGTTACTCCGCACGCAAGATATTGACGTAATGGCGGGTGACGGCTTCCAGATCATCGCCCTGCAACGGGAATTCGATGCCGCGCGGCGCATCGTGCGGCAGGCGGGCCAGCAGATCGCGCCAGCTGCCGTCGGTATCGTCCAGCGCGACGGCGCGCCAGCCGCGCGGGCCTTGGGTGGCGGCTTTGACGTGCACGTAACCGACGTGGCGGGCCAGGCGTTCGGCGGCGGCAAAGGCGTCTTGCCCCACCCACAGCCAGTTGGCCATATCGAAGGTCATGCTGACCGGCAGGTGGCTATCTTCCGCGGCGTGGAAAAAGGCGTTCAGCATCGACAAAATGCCGCAGTCCGGCGTCTGATCGTTTTCGACCACCAGTTTGACCGGGTGCTGCTCCAGCGCCACTTTCAGCTCGGTAAAATCGAAGCCGGGGCGGAAATGGCCGAGGGAAAGCTTCAGCCGGCGCGCGTTCAGCGCCTGCGCTTCCGCCAGCAGTGCCGGCAGGTTAGGGTTCAGCGTATGTTGCGGGGTGAACAGCGCCTCAGGGGCGGAGTAGACGGCGAACAGCTGCTGGCGATCGATCTCTTGCGCCAGGGCCGGCAGGCTGTCCAGTTCGCCGGCGGCGAACAGTTCGCGGCGGATCTCGACCCCGTCGGCGCCTGCGCCGGCGATGATGGGCAACAGCGCGCGCTGGCCGCCGTGTTGTTTGACGGTATCGGTGCCGTAGGCGCCGGTGACCACGATGATTTCTGTTTTCATTTTGACTCCTGAGGCGGCATTGTCGCCGCCGCTGCTGTTACCGGTACGTTAAATGGAACCGGTTCCAGCGGAAAGCGACAGAGTGTAAAAATATGATCGCAATCACGAAGCTGAGCAAAAAACAGCCGATGAGGGCGGGGCGGGCAACGGCCCCGGAGAAGGCGGGTTAGCGGGTGGTGGAGCCGCGGACGATCAGCTCGCCGGAGAACATCTGCTCGCCGCTGGGGGCGGCCAGGCCCTGAATGCGCTGCACCAGCCGCTCCAGCGCCGCGTGCCCCATTTGGTAGGTGGGCTGTTTCAGCGTGGTGATGCCGACGCCCGCCAGCTCCGCCCACTCCAGCTCGTCGAAGCCCAGCAGGCCGATGTCGTTGCCCCACTGAATGCCGAGCCGGCGCATGGCGCGCGCCACCTGCAGCGTCAGGGCGCCGTTAGCGGAGATCACCGCCTTGCGCATGCCGCGATGGCGGCCGCTGAAATCGCTCAGCACCTGCTCCAGCTTCTGCCGATCGTTGAGCGGCGTTTCGGCCTGCTCCGCCAACAGCGTGGGGTGCTGCGCCATGGTGTGTCTGAAAGCGTGCAGGCGTTCGAGACGGGTATTGACCGTACCGAGCGGCTCGCTGAGGAACAGGATCGCTTCGAAACCTTGTTGCAGCAGATGTTCGGTGGCGACGGTGGCGGCTTCGCGGTTGTTCAGGCCCACCACGTCGCAGGCGAAGTCGGGGATTTTGCGGTCGATCAGTACCATCGGCAGCATCGACTGTTGCAGCGTGGATAACGCTTCCTCGCGCATGCCGACCGCGTTGACCACGATGCCTTCCACCCGGTAACTGCTGAGCAGCTGCAGGTAGTGCTGTTCCTGATTGACTTCGTTGTTGGTGTTACACACCAGCAGGGTAAAGCCGTGCTGGCGGCAGGCGGCCTCGATGCCGCGCATCACGTCCACCGAATAGGGGTTGGTGATATCGGCGAGGATCAGGCCGATCAGGCGGGTCTGGCCGCCTTTCAGGCTGCGCGCCATCTGGCTTGGCCGGTAGTCGAGCTGCCGGATCGCCTGTTCGATGCGCTGTTTGAGATCGTCGGAAAGCAGGTGTTGTTCACCATTCAGATAGCGCGACACGCTGGTCTTGCCGGTTTTGGCGATGTTGGCCACATCGCTGATGGTGGCGCGCCCTGAGGCGCGCGTTGCCTTGACAGTGCTCACAGCCGATCCCTCCTGCGGTTAATTGCCAAGGAGACTACCATACCCGATGTGCGGGCGGGAGTATTGAAGGGTAAGGAGAAAATCGCAGGGAGGCGGCGGGGCGCCGGTTGCGCGCCCCGCACGGGATTACTGCAGCGGGCTGAGGGTGATCTCGACGCGGCGGTTTTGCGCCTTGCCTTCCGCGGTGCTGTTGGAGGCGATCGGGTTGTCCGGGCCGGCACCGGTGGTGCGGATACGGTTTGCCGCCACGCCCTGGGTGATCAGCGCGCTGGCTACGCCGTCGGCGCGCTGCTGCGACAGGTTCATGTTGAGCGAGCGGGAGCCGGTGCTGTCGGTGTAGCCGACAACGTTGACCGCGGTTTTCGGGTACTCTTTCAGCACCATGGCGACGCCGGTCAGGGTGTTGGCGCCCGCCGGTTTCAGCGTGGCGCTGCTGCTGTCGAAGGTCACGTTGTTCGGCATGTTCAGCACGATGTTGTCGCCCTGGCGGGTGACGCTGACGCCGGTGCCTTTCATCTTGTCGCGCAGTTTGGCTTCCTGCACGTCCATGTAATAACCTGCGCCGCCGCCCAGTGCCGCACCGGCCGCCGCGCCGATCAGCGCGCCCTTGCCGCGATCTTTCTTGGATGAGGACAGCACGCCGACACCGGCGCCCAGTGCGGCCCCGAGGCCTGCGCCGATGCCGGATTTGCCGACTTCGGATTCGCCGGTGTATGGGTTAGTGGTACAGGCCGACAGCGTGAGCGCTACGCTCACTGCGCCGGCAATAATTGCAATGCGTTTTTTCATGTTCTTGTCCTTAATGGCATCAAAATCTGTACGCGCCTGCCCAAAACGGGGGCGCAAAAAATAGGCGACGCAGGTGGGGCCCGCGTCACCGCGCTACTATGACGCGTTGACTCGCCGGCAGTTCCGGAGAAAAACGTGACAAATGATGAGCGCGGGGAAGTGCTGGGGGGAGTTATGCGACAAAACGCCGGGCGGCGCCATGCAGCGGATTCCTAATTGCGCGCATCCGGGGTGCGGATGCGCCTTTTTTAAGCCTAATGGGTTGAATTTTCGACTGCCGACCAGTTCATGATCAGCGTATAGGCCTGGGTTTCTTCATTGAACAGGCGCTGCGTCACCTGAAAGCCGTGCTTGTGGTAGAACGCGCAGGCACGCAGGTTCTGCTGGTACACCTCCAGGCTGAGCCGGCGGTAGCGCTGCTGCACGTGCGTCATCAGCGCCTGGGCGACGCCGCGGCCGTGAAACGCCCGATCGACAAACAGCGCGCCGATGAACTGCTCGTCCAGCACGCTGATAAAGCCGACGATCTCGTCGTTATGCCAGCAGGCCCAGCTTTGCGCGCGCGGCAGGTAGTTCTCCCGCACCAGCGCGGCGCTCTCACGCCAGTATTTTTCCGCCACGAACGGATGGGCGGCGATGGTGCTGGGCAGCCACAGCGCCATCAGCCGTTCGATATCCTCCGGTCCACAGGGGCGGATCACCGTGGCTTTGGGTAGCACATGCACCCCGTCAGATGATCGTTCACCAGCCCGCTGGCCTGCATGAAGGCGTAACAGATAGTGGAGCCGATAAACTTGAAGCCGCGCTTTTTCAACGCTTTGGACATGGCGTCGGACTGCTCGGTTTTGGCTGGCACCTGGCTCAGCGCCTGCCAGCGGTTGAGCTGTGGCCGGCCGCCGACGAAGTCCCAAATGAAGGTAACGAAATTCTCGCCGGCCGCCTCCATCGCCAGGTAGGCTTTGGCGTTGGTGATGATGGCTTCTATTTTGCCGCGGTGGCGGATGATGCCGCTGTCCTGCAGCAGGGTTTCCACGTCCTGCTCGGTCATGGCGGCGACCCGCTGCGGATCGAAACCATGGAAAGCGCGACGGTAGTTCTCGCGCTTTTTCAGGACGGTGATCCAGGAAAGGCCGGCCTGCTGCCCCTCCAGGCACAGCATTTCAAACAGCTCGCGCGCGTCGGTGGTGGGCGCGCCCCATTCCTTGTCGTGATACTCGAGATACAACGGATCGGCCGTCACCCAACCGCAACGTTCGTCTGCCATCCTGACTGTCCTTATGCTGTGTTTATGAACAGTAATCATCGCTCGTAGCGCCGAACTTGGCAAGCCTCTGATTGTTTTGTCATCAGCCCGCTTGACGTGACGAAAAAGCCGACAATAGTTACTACATGGCCGGTGGAAAACCGGTCAACGATAAAAACGACATTGCCTTCATTTGCAGGCTCTCAGGAGTCGATTCATGCCTCTAAAAATAACGTGCATGCCCCGCCCGGCGGCGCTTGCAGTGGCGCTACTTTGCAGTGTGACCCTACCGGCTCAGGCGTACGATCAACTGTACGTCTTTGGCGACAGCCTGAGCGATACCGGCAACAACGGCCGGTTCACCTATGATGGCAACCAGCACTTGCTGTACGACGAAGCGTTGGCGCAACGCATCGGGGCGGCGCTGGTGGCTTCGGACAACGGCGGTGAAAACTACGCCGCCGGCGGTGCCGTGGCGGTGCCGGGCTTGAACCCGGTCGACAACACCCAGGATCAGGTGCAGCGCTACCTGAACCGGGTCAACGGCCAGGCCGACGGCGACGGGCTGTATATTCATTGGATCGGCGGCAACGATCTGGCGGCGGCGGCGCTGAATGCCGCTACCGCGCCCGGCGTGGCCTATAACAGCGCCGCGGCCGCCGCTGCGCAGGTGCATTCGCTGCTGAACGCCGGCGCCGGCACGGTGATCGTGCCAACGGTGCCGAACATCGGCTCCACGCCGCAGCTGATGGAATTGATCATTCAACAGGCGCTGTCGCCGGTGCAGGGGGCGGCGATCCAGGCGGCCTATGCCACGCTCAATTCGGTGGCGACGCCGGACAACGCGTTACGCACGCAGGCGATCCACGCGGCGTTGGCCGCCGCGGCGAAGCAGGGCAGCGCCATTCCTCAGGTACAGCAGGCGATCGCCGCGCAGCTTATCGCGGCGTATGACAGCCTGAGCGCGCAGGCCGCCCAGCTGACCGATTTCTATAATCAAAGTGAAGACCGTCTGCTGGCGCAGGGCAGCGGCAATATCGT
Source organism: Serratia sp. CY84636 (assembly GCF_052166245.1). NCBI lineage: Bacteria > Pseudomonadati > Pseudomonadota > Gammaproteobacteria > Enterobacterales > Yersiniaceae > Serratia > Serratia sp. CY84636. The sequence goes on along the minus strand of NZ_JBJNOX010000007.1, from coordinate 209,543 downwards.
GCGGGTGGACGTCAACAAGCTGTTCGCCGAAGCGATCGCCAATCCGGCACAGTTCGGCTTCGCCAACACCGCCGGGATGGCCTGCCCGCCGGGCGTTTCCTCGGCGGTTTGCCGTTCCGATATGCCCGGCTTCGATGCCAGCCAATCCTATCTGTTCTCCGATCACTTCCACCCCAGCCCGCAGGCGCACCTGCTGATTGCGGATTATATCCAGGCGGTGTTGGATGGCCCTGCGCAGGTGGTGGCGCTGAATCAGGCGACGGCGGCGATGGCGCGCGACAGCCGCGCTACGCTCGACAGCCGCTTCCAGCAGCTGCGCAACGGCGACAACCCGCAGGGATCGCTGGGCGTGTTCGGCGGTTACGCCGGCCAGCACTACGACTATGCTGATAATCGGGCGGCGGGGGACGGCAACGCCACCACCCACAACCTGACCGTCGGGGTGGACTATCAGCTGACCGACAGCTGGTTGATCGGTGCGTTGATCGCCGGTTCCAACGACGATCAGCATCCTTCCAGCCGCTTTGATTACAAGGCGCGCGGGCTGCTGCTGTCGGCCTTCAGTTCGCTGGCGCTGTTCGAGCACGGTTGGGTCAACGCCGATCTGCACTATGCGACGATGGATTATGACGACATCCGCCGCAGCATGCGGCTGGGGCCGCTGACGCGTACCGAAACCGGTTCGACCACCGGCAAGCAGTGGGGCGCGCGCGTGACCGCCGGCTATGACTTCCCGATCGCCTCTTACCTGACCACCGGGCCGGTCGCGCAGTTCGCCTGGGATTACAGCCGCGTTTCCGGCTACGGTGAAGACGGCGATGACAGCACCGCCATGCGCTTCAACGATCAAACCTATCACTCGCAGATCGGCGCGCTGGGTTGGCGGCTGGATACGCAATTCGGCGTGTTTAACCCTTATGCGGAAGTGAGTTATCAGCATCAGTTCGGCGACGACGTCTACCGCGCCGGCGGTGGCCTGAAATCGACGCAAACCTCGTTCACCCGCGACAGTGCGGGCCAGGACAAAAACTGGGTGGATGTCACGCTGGGGGCCAACATGCCGTTGACGGACAGGGTATCGGCCTTCGCCACCGTTTCGCAAACCGGCGGGCTGAGCAGCGGCGAGCAGTTTATGTATAACGTCGGCGTCAGTGCGCGTTTTTGAATTGGCCATCGGCGCACTCAACGGCGCAGGATAAGCCATAAGGTCTGATAAGGGATTTAAGCGGAGGGCGGCCTGGGGGTGAATTATACGGGCCGCAATGACGTTGGCGGAAATACAAAAAAAAACTGATCCTATGAAAGGATCAGGTAGCCACTTGGCCAACACCAGGGAAAATTTTATTTATTATTGTATAACCAAAGATTAACTGTCAATTTGTTTCTGTAGCCCGTTTGCGCCGTATTTCATCCCTGACCTTCCCTCCATGCCCGGCGCCCCGGTCCGCCGCACGTTATCGCCTTATTTTTTGACGTTCATAAGAAATAATCTGGCACTTGATCACATTATCTCTCGGTAAGGGGAGTTTTTTAGTTGATAAAATTAACAAAAATAACATTACCGCAACTTTATCTCGTGGCAAATATAAAGATACACGCACGGAAATCAGCCTGAATTTGATCGGCGAGGGGAGAAATAGCGGTCAGTTAATTGCTTATTTAAACGGCGGTGAGTGATTTTTTTGTTAAGTAAGTCTAATGGGTGTGGCGGCGTCACGCTGTTTAGCCAGGCTCGTGGATGGCGAGGGGCCGGCCGGATCGCCGTGTCTTCACGCTGTGGCCGACGTGTGAAAATCCAGCGCCTCTCGCCCCGATTCGCACTTGTTGCCGGATTCTGGCTGTATATCTTACGGTCAAAGGGTATACTGGCGCATTCCATCTAAATCCACTTGTATCGCGTGCGAATTCAACATGCAAAAGTTTGATACCAAGACCTTCCAGGGCCTGATCCTGACACTGCAGGATTATTGGGCGCGCCAGGGCTGCACCATCGTTCAACCATTGGACATGGAAGTCGGCGCGGGAACCTCACACCCGATGACGTGCCTGCGCGCACTGGGGCCGGAGCCGATGGCCGCCGCCTATGTGCAGCCATCCCGCCGCCCGACCGACGGCCGCTACGGCGAAAACCCGAACCGTCTCCAGCACTACTACCAGTTCCAGGTGGTGATTAAGCCGTCGCCGGACAACATTCAGGAACTCTACCTGGGCTCGCTGAAAGAGCTGGGTCTGGATCCGACCATCCACGACATTCGCTTCGTGGAAGACAACTGGGAAAACCCGACGCTCGGCGCCTGGGGCCTGGGTTGGGAAGTGTGGCTGAACGGCATGGAAGTGACGCAGTTCACCTACTTCCAGCAGGTCGGCGGCCTGGAGTGCAAGCCGGTGACCGGCGAGATCACCTACGGCCTGGAGCGCCTGGCGATGTACATCCAGGGCGTGGACAGCGTGTACGATCTGGTGTGGAGCAACGGCCCGCTGGGTGTTACCACCTACGGCGACGTGTTCCACCAGAACGAAGTGGAGCAGTCCACCTACAACTTCGAATATGCCGACGTCGACTTCCTGTTCTCCTGCTTCGAGCAGTACGAGAAAGAAGCCCAATCGCTGCTGGCGCTGGAAAAACCGCTGCCGCTGCCGGCCTACGAACGCATCCTGAAGGCGGGCCATACCTTCAACCTGCTGGACGCGCGCAAGGCGATTTCGGTGACCGAGCGTCAACGCTACATTCTGCGCATCCGCACGCTGACCAAAGCCGTTGCCGAAGCCTACTATGCTTCCCGCGAAGCGCTGGGCTTCCCGATGTGCAACAAGAAGAACGAGAACTAAGAGGCAGCCATGACTCAACAGACTTTCCTGGTGGAAATCGGCACGGAAGAGCTGCCGCCGAAGGCGCTTCGTTCCCTGGCGGAATCTTTCGCCGCCAACTTCACCGCCGAGCTGGACAACGCCGGCCTGGAACACGGTGACGTGAGCTGGTTCGCCGCACCGCGCCGCCTGGCGCTGAAAGTGGCCAACCTGAGCGCGGCGCAGGCCGATCGCGAAATTGAAAAACGCGGCCCGGCGATCGCCCAGGCGTTCGATGCCGAAGGCAAACCGAGCAAAGCGGCCGAAGGTTGGGCGCGCGGCTGCGGCATCACCGTCGATCAGGCTGAACGCCTGGTGACCGACAAGGGCGAGTGGTTGATGTACCGCGCCCACGTCAAAGGCCAGTCGGCGCAGCAACTGCTGGCCGGCATGGTCAGCACCGCGCTGGCTAAACTGCCGATCCCGAAACTGATGCGTTGGGGCGACTCCGACGTGCAGTTCGTGCGTCCGGTACATACCGTCACGATGCTGCTGGGCGCCGATCTGATCCCAGGCACCGTGCTGGGCATCGACTCTGCGCGCACCGTGCGCGGCCACCGCTTCATGGGCGAAGCCGAGTTCACCCTCGACAACGCCGACCAATACCCGCAGATCCTGCTGGAGCGCGGCAAAGTGGTCGCCGACTATGAAGCGCGTAAAGCCCTCATCAAGCGCGATGCCGAGCTGGCGGCGCAGAAGATTGGCGGCAAGGCCGATCTGAGCGACAGCCTGCTGGAAGAAGTGGCCTCGCTGGTGGAATGGCCGGTGGTGCTGACCGCTAAATTCGAAGAGAAATTCCTGGCGGTGCCGGCGGAAGCGCTGGTGTACACCATGAAGGGCGACCAGAAGTATTTCCCGGTGTATGACGCCGCGGGCAAACTGCTGCCGAACTTTATCTTCGTGGCCAACATCGAGTCGAAAGACCCGCAACAGATCATCTCCGGTAACGAGAAGGTGGTGCGTCCGCGCCTGGCCGACGCCGAGTTCTTCTTCAACACCGACCGCAAGAAACGCCTGGAAGATAACCTGCCGCGCCTGGAAACCGTGCTGTTCCAACAGCAGCTGGGCACCCTGCGCGACAAAACCGACCGCATTCAGGCGCTGGCGGGCTGGGTTGCCGGCCAGATTGGCGCCGACGTCAACCACGCCACCCGCGCGGGCCTGCTGTCGAAGTGCGACCTGATGACCAACATGGTGTTCGAATTCACCGATACCCAGGGCGTGATGGGCATGCACTACGCGCGCCACGACGGTGAGGCGGAAGACGTCGCCGTTGCGCTGAACGAGCAGTATCAGCCGCGCTACGCCGGCGATGCGCTGCCGCAGTCGCTGGTGGCCTGTTCCCTGGCGATCGCCGACAAGATGGACACCCTGGCCGGCATCTTCGGCATCGGGCAGCATCCGAAAGGCGATAAAGACCCGTTCGCGCTGCGCCGCGCCGCACTGGGCGTGTTGCGCATCATCGTCGAGAAAAACCTGCCGCTGGATCTGCAGACCCTGACCGAAGAGGCCGTGCGCCTGTACGGCAGCAAGCTGACCAACGCCAAGGTGGTCGACGAGGTGGTGGAATTCATGCTGGGCCGCTTCCGCGCCTGGTATCAGGAAGAAGGCCACGCGGTCGATACCATTCAGGCGGTGCTGGCGCGCCGTCCGACCAAGCCGGCCGACTTCGACGCACGCGTCAAGGCGGTGTCTCACTTCCGCACGCTGGAAGCGGCGGCGGCGCTGGCAGCGGCCAACAAACGCGTCTCCAACATTCTGGCCAAGTCCACCGAAACGCTGAACGACAGCGTGCGTGCCTCGGTGCTGAAGGACGCGGCGGAGATCCAGCTGGCGACTCACCTGGTGGTGCTGCGCGACAAGCTGCAGCCGTACTTCGCGGCGGGCAACTACCAGGAAGCGCTGGTGGAGCTGGCTGCGCTGCGCGAGCCGGTGGATGCGTTCTTCGATAACGTGATGGTGATGGCGGACGATGCGGAAGTGCGCGTGAACCGCCTGACGCTGCTGAGCAAGCTGCGTGAACTGTTCCTGCAGGTGGCGGACATCTCCGTGCTGCAGTAAGCGATTCTCTGCCGTGAAAAGGCGCCTGCGGGCGCCTTTTTTTATTTCAGTTTCCTGGGCGCGAAGGCAAGGTCGCCTGGCGACTTGGGGGGCGACTTGGGGGGCGACTTGGGGGGCGACTTGGGGGGCGACTTGGGGGGCGACTTGGGGAAATTGAAGCGTCCGGTCGCCGACGGCAATGAACCTCAGTGCGTTTTGCGCACAATTTTCAACCGCATCCGGCCGGGGCAATGCTCATCGCAAGCGGAATCGCGTATCGGAACGCCGCCAGTTGATCTATTCTTATAGGCGCACGGAGTGCGGAAAAAGGGGCGGAGTCCAATGAAAAAGCAGGTTTATAACAGGAGTTATGTCACATGGCGGTAGGGATCCAGAGCAGAGGTTTCGCGCGTTGGTTGGCACCGGTATTGGCATTGTTGGTGGTCATGCAATTGACCGCCTGCGGCGATAAAGAGCCGGAACAGCGCAAAGCATTTATCGATTACTTACAGAATACCGTGATGCGCAGCGGGGCGAACATCCCCACGCTGAGCGAAGATCAGAAGCAGAAGTTCGGCAACTATGCCGGCGATTACGCGATTTTGGTCGGCTTCTCGCAGCAGTTGTCCAAGTCGGTCGGCGCCAGCCTGACCCCGGCGCTGGATCAGATTAACCAGATCCGCACCGCGCAGGACTATCTGAACAAACGCGATGCGCTGCAGCAATCGGTCGGGGCGTTGAACCTGCTGGGCCAGCAGATCCAGTCCGCCAAATCACAGGCGGATACCGCCCGCGCGGCGCTGAAGCAGCCCGACGATCTGAAGGCAGTGTACAACCAGGCCTATGACAAGATTGTCACCGCACCGGCCAACGCCCTGATGCCGGCGATCCCGACCACCGCCAGCTTCGTGCAGGATCTGGTGCAGGTTGGCGATTTCCTGCAGAGCCAGGGCAATCAGGTCAGCTTCAACAACAACGGCGTGCAGTTCCGTACCGCGCAGCAGGTGGCGCAGTACAACACCATGATGTCGAATCTGGTGGCCAAACAGCAGAACCTGGTAAACGCGCAGAAAGCCATTCAAAGCGTGACGCAATAACGCCTCCACGCACGCAGCAGGCCGGCATTGCCGGCCTGTTTTATTTCCCCTCAGCGTTTCCAATAGCTTGCTGGTTTATTGCGCAGGCTTCTGTACTACACTTCAATTAATCCATTCATTCGGCAATGTAGTTTTCTTTCATTCATCACTTCGCTAGTTCCCGGCGGGATGAGTGCTCACAGGGAAGATCAAACAGAGCGTCGCGATCGGGCGCTGCAGCCAAAAATAAATTGTGATGTTTGTCACAATTTAAAAACAAACCACCAATTTAAAAATGTGACAAATATCACATTATTATGGGTTTCAAGGCGGTTTTTTTCTCACTGTGCTTTTTTTACACGCCATAAATGTGATCTTTGTCACTATAAAGGGTGGTTTGTTGGGGTGTTGTATGTGATTTGTATCACAAAAAATCCGTGAAGTTCGCGTGACAAAAACAGCGTGATAGAGTCCGTTTCGCATACAGCGGCAACACGGCTGGATCGTCACAACAATAATCACGCGCTCTATTGTCAGCGCGTAACAATAGGGGTGTGTTTTATGTTTTCACCAGACATCAAGGTCAAAGTACAAAACTTTGGCCGCTTCCTGAGCAACATGGTGATGCCCAACATCGGCGCCTTTATCGCCTGGGGGATTATCACCGCGCTATTCATTCCAACCGGCTGGCTGCCGAATGAAACCTTAGCCAAGCTGGTCGGCCCGATGATCACCTACCTGCTGCCGCTGCTGATCGGTTATACCGGCGGGCGGCTGGTGGGCGGCGATCGCGGCGGCGTCGTCGGCGCCATCACCACCATGGGCGTCATCGTTGGCGCCGACATGCCGATGTTCCTCGGCGCGATGATCGCCGGCCCGCTGGGCGGCTGGGCTATCAAGCACTTTGACCGCTGGGTGGACGGCAAGATCAAAAGCGGCTTTGAAATGCTGGTGAATAACTTCTCCGCCGGCATCATCGGCATGCTGCTGGCGATCCTGGCCTTCCTCGGCATCGGGCCGCTGGTGGAGGTGCTCTCCAAGCTGCTGGCGGCGGGCGTACACGTCATGGTGACGAACAACCTGCTGCCATTGGCGTCCATCTTCGTTGAACCGGCGAAAATCCTGTTCCTGAATAACGCCATCAACCACGGCATCTTCTCGCCGCTGGGTATCCAGCAGGCTACGGAAGCCGGTAAGTCGGTGTTCTTCCTGATTGAAGCCAACCCAGGCCCGGGCATGGGCGTACTGATGGCCTACATGTTCTTCGGCCGCGGCAGCGCCAAGCAATCCGCCGGCGGTGCGGCAATCATTCACTTCCTGGGCGGCATCCACGAAATCTACTTCCCTTACGTGCTGATGAACCCACGCCTGCTGCTGGCGGTGATCCTGGGCGGCATGACCGGCGTCTTCACCCTGACGATGCTGAACGGCGGCCTGGTTTCTCCGGCTTCTCCGGGTTCGATCCTGGCGGTGCTGGCGATGACGCCGAAAGGCGCCTACTTCGCCAACATTGCGGCGGTGTGCGCAGCCTTTGCCGTCTCCTTCGTGGTGTCCGCTTTCCTGCTGAAAACCTCCAAGGTGAAAGAGGATGACGATCTGGAAGCCGCAACCCGTCGCATGCAAGAGATGAAATCGCAGTCCAAAGGCGGCGCAGCGGCGTCGGCATCGGTCGACGGCGATCTGAGCACCGTGCGCAAAATCATCGTTGCCTGCGATGCGGGCATGGGCTCCAGCGCCATGGGCGCCGGGGTGCTGCGCAAGAAAGTGGCCGACGCCGGGCTGAAGAACATCTCGGTGACCAACAGCGCCATCAACAGCCTGCCGGACGACGTGGATCTGGTGATCACCCACCGCGATCTGACCGAGCGCGCGATGCGCCACGCGCCGCAGGCCCAGCACATCTCGCTGACCAACTTCCTCGACAGCAAGCTGTACAGCGATCTGGTCGATCGCTTGGTGGCGGTCAACAAAACCAGCGACAACCAGCAGAAGGTGCTGGGCGCGCTGGACGACAGCTTCGAAGCCGGTGAGCCGAACCTGTTCAAGCTGAGCGAGAGCAACGTGTTCCTCAACCTGCAGGCCAGCGACAAAGAGCAGGCGATCCGCTTCGCCGGCGAGCAGCTGGTGAAAGGCGGCTACGTCGAGGCAGAGTACGTGCCGGCGATGCTGGAGCGCGAGAAACTCACCTCCACCTACCTGGGCGAGTCGATCGCCGTGCCGCACGGCACCATCGAGGCCAAAGACCGGGTGCTGCGCACCGGCGTGGTGTTCTGCCAGTACCCGCAGGGCGTGCGCTTCGGTGAGGAAGAGGATGAAGTGGCCCGCCTGGTGATCGGCATCGCCGCGCGCAACAACGAGCATATTCAGGTGATCACCAGCCTGACCAACGCGCTGGATGACGAGAGCGTGATCGAGCGGTTGGCGAATACCACCAGCGTGCAGGAAGTGCTGGACCTGCTCGGCGGCAAAAAAGCCGGATAACAGAATCATTTTAAAGGGTGCAGCTTGCTGCACCCTTCGACATTAAGAAGGTAGAGTTATGAAAGCATTACATTTTGGCGCAGGGAACATCGGCCGCGGTTTTATCGGCAAGCTGCTGGCGGACGCAGGGGTTGAGCTGACCTTCGCCGACGTCAATCAAACGGTGCTGGATTTGCTGAACAGCCGTAAAAGCTACGCGGTGCACGTGGTGGGCGAGCAAGAACGCGTGGAGAACGTCAACAACGTCAGCGCCGTCAACAGCGGCAGCGAGGCGGCGGTGGCGCTGATCGCTGAGGCGGATCTGGTGACCACCGCCGTTGGCCCGCAAATTCTCGGCAAAATCGCCGGCACGATCGCCAAAGGGCTGGTGCTGCGTCATCAGCAGGGCAATGTGCAGCCGCTGAACATCATCGCCTGCGAGAACATGGTGCGCGGCACCAGCCAGCTGAAACAGCATGTGTTCGCCGCGCTGCCGCAGGACGAGCAGGCATGGGTTGAGCAGCACGTCGGCTTCGTCGATTCGGCGGTCGACCGCATCGTGCCGCCGGCGGACAGCAGCGATCCGCTGGAAGTGACGGTGGAAACCTTCAGCGAATGGATCGTCGATCAGACCCAGTTCAAAGGCCAGCCTCCGGCGATCGCCGGCATGGAGCTGACCGACAACCTGATGGCGTTCGTCGAGCGCAAGCTGTTCACCCTCAATACCGGTCACGCCATCACCGCCTACCTCGGCCAACAGGCCGGGCTGCAAACCATTCGTGACGCCATTCTCGACCCGGCGATCCGCCGCGTGGTGAAAGGGGCGATGGAAGAGAGCGGCGCGGTGCTGATCAAGCGCTACGGCTTCGACGCCGACAAGCACTCCGCCTACATCAACAAAATCCTCGGCCGCTTCGAAAACCCTTATCTGCACGACGACGTCGAGCGCGTGGGCCGCCAGCCGCTGCGCAAACTGAGCGCCGGCGATCGCCTGATCAAACCGCTGCTGGGCACGCTGGAATACGGCCTGCCGCACGCCAACCTGATCCAGGGCATCGCCGCCGCCATGAGCTACCGCAGCGAACAGGATCCGCAGGCGCTGGAATTGGCGGAATTGCTGAACACGCTCGGGCCGAAAGCCGCGCTGGCGCAAATTTCCGGCCTGCCGGCGGAAAGCGAGGTTGTAGAAGAGGCCGTTGCTGTGTATAACGCCATGCACAAGTAGAATCGTGATGATGAACACCCGAGCGCAGCTTGCTGCGCTCCTGCAACCCGAGTTCGGCATCGACGGCCCTCCCCACGCCTTTCGAAAAGCGACGATGGAAGAAGCACAGGCATTTGAAAACCAGGTTCTGGAAAAGCTGAACGCGGGCAAAACGGTGCGCAGCTTCCTGATCGCGGCGGTAGAGCTGCTGGCGGAAGCGCTCAACGTGCTGGTGGTGCAGGTATTCCGCAAGGATGACTACGCGGTGAAATATGCCGTCGAACCGCTATTGTCCGGCAGCGGCCCGCTCGGGGAGCTGTCGGTGCGCCTGAAGCTGATGTACGGGCTGGGGGTGATCTCCCGCCACGAATATGAAGACGCCGAGCTGCTGATGGCGATGCGCGAAGAGCTGAACCACGACGGCTCGGAATACCGCTTCGTCGACGACGAAATCCTCGGGCCCTTCGGCGAGCTGCACTGCGTGGCCGCGCTGCCGCCGGTGCCGACCTTCCTGCAGCCGGGCGAAGCGGATGAAGCGCTGATCGCCATGCAGCGCCAGCGCTATCAGCAGATGGTGCGCTCCACCATGGTGCTGTCCATTACCGATCTGATCGCCGGTATCGGCGCCAAACAACCTTCCCGACTCTCTCCTCTCGGCCGCGGCTAAGCAAAGGCCGCGCGCCACTCGTCGAACAACAACCACAGCGCGGTGGCGGCCATCAGGCCGGACATCACGCCGTTGAAGGCGCGCAGTTTCCAGGTGACCCGCAGCGCGTTGCGCAACCGGTCGCCCAGCACCGCCCACAGCAGCACGCACGGCAGGTTCAGCAGCGCGAAGCCGGCGATGACCGACAGCGTATGGACAAAGGTGGCGCCTTCGCGCGGGGTGAACAGGATCGCCACGTTGATCACCATCAGCCAGGCCTTGGGGTTGACCGCCTGAAACAGCGCGCCATTGAGCAGGCTCATCGGCTGCGCCTGCTCTTTGGCGTCCGGCGAGGCCGCCTGGAACAGTTTCCATGACAGCCACAGCAGGTAGGCGCAGCCGATCACCGCCAGCGGGAGGCGGATGACGCCGGCCCAGCTCAGCGCCAGCGCCAGCAGTGGAATAATGATCGCCAGCTGCACCGCACAGCCGACGCAGATGCCGAACAGCATCGGCAGGGTGCGGCGCAGGCCGAAGTTGACGCCCGACGAGGCCAGCAGCAGGTTGTTGGGGCCGGGGGTAATCGACATGACGGTGACGTAGCTGACAAAGGCGGAGTCCAGCATGACAGGTTCCTTGAAAATGGCGGTAATCACGAGAGGATCAGCATAATCGCTGCGATGGGATGGTGACAGAACCACAAATCGGATATTGTCATGGTTACAGTTGTGCAAAATGTAAACTGTACCCATTGCCTGGAGAGAAACTGTGACCCTGCTCGATGAAACCCCGGATACCCGTTACCTGCAGCTGGCGGATACGCTGGCCGAGGCCATTCGCCGCGGCACGCTACGGCCCGGCGACCGCCTGCCGTCGGTACGGCGCTGTGCGCAAACTCATCGCGTCAGCATCAATACGGTAGTATCGGCTTACCGCACGCTGGAGGATCGCGGGCTGATCGAAGCGCGGCCGCAGTCGGGGTTTTATGTTCGCAGCACGCTGCCGGCGCTGAAGATGGCCTCGGCGCCCAGCGGGCGCATCGAACCGCCGGCGGACGACGTGCTGGCGCTGATCGACACCGTGTTTGCCGCCCAGCAAAACCCGGCTTTCACCAACATTGCGCTGGCCTGCCCGCAGACCAGCGATTTTTATCCCGGCGGCAAGCTGGGGCGCATGCTGTCCTCACAGCTGCGCCGTCAGCCGGATCTGATCGGGCAGTACCCGTTGCCGCCCGGCAGCCTGCGGCTGCGTCAGCAGATCGCCCGCCGCTCGATGACGCTGGGCATGCTGCTGGAGCCGGGCGACGTGGTGCTGACCCACGGCTGCATGGAAGCGCTGCAGCTGGCGCTGCGCGTCACCACCAAACCGGGTGACTGCGTCGGGCTGGAGTCGCCAACCTATTTCTATCTGCTGCCGCTGCTGGCCAGCCTGGGGCTGAAAGCGCTGGAAATCCCCACCGATCCGCAGCTGGGGCTGTCGCTGGACGCGCTGGAACTGCTATTGAACGAGAAACGGCTGAACGCGGTGATCGCCATGCCGACGGTGCAAAACCCGCTGGGCTGCACTATGCCGCTGGCGGCGAAAAAGCGGCTGGCGCGGCTGATGAACGATCATCAGGTGCCGTTGATTGAAGACGGGCTGTATGCCGAGATCCAGTTCGGCGGCGCGTTGTCGCCGGCGGTGAAGGCGTTCGATCGCGACGGCTGGGTGCTGTTTTGCTCCAGCTTTACCAAAACGCTGGCGCCGGACTTTCGCGTCGGCTGGATCTGCGGCGGCCGTTTCCACGAGGCGTTGCGCAAGCTGAAGGCGGTGTCATCGATGTCCGAGTCGCAGCTGCTGTCGGAAACGCTGGCGACCTTCCTGGAGAGCGGCGGCTACGATCACCATTTGCGCAACCTGCGCAAGCGTTATGCGGCGCAGGTGGACGAGGCACGGGCGCTGATCGCCCGGCATTTCCCGCGCGGCACGCTGGCCACGCAGCCGGCGGGCGGCTTCGTGTTCTGGGTCGAATTCCCTCCCGGCGTGGACAGCGTGGCGCTGTTCCATCAGCTGCTGGAGGAGCAGATTTGTTTGACGCCGGGCACCCTGTATTCGCCCAGCGGGCGTTACCGCAACGCGCTGCGGCTCTCCTGCTGCTACCCGTTCAACGCGCGCTACACCCAGGCGCTGGCCCGGCTGGGCGCCAAAGCCTGCGAGATGAGCGGCCTGCCGCCCGGCATTGCGCAAGACGGGTAACGGCGCGCGCCTTTTGCTACAATGCCGGTATCATTGATTAGCGTGCCATTTTGGGCACAACGGGCCAGAGACCATGAAAGAGAAAGAAAAGGCAGAGATCAAGCGCCTGAGCGACCTGCTGGACGCCTTGAACCACAAAGACGCCACCGTGATCCAACAGGGCAATCCTGAGTTGATCGCGCAGCACACCAAAGAGAAAGAGAAGCTGGCGACGGAGATCGAGCGCCTGAAAAACGTGCGCGGCGAGAAGCTGAGCGCCGAAGCGCAGAAGCTGAGCAAGCTGCCGTTCAGCCGCGAGATCACCAAGAAAGAGCAGGCCGATATGGGCGCGCTGAAGAAAAGCGCGCGCGGGCTGATCGTGGTGCACCCGATGACCGCGCTGGGCCGCGAGATGGGCCTGAAAGCGGTCACCGGCTACGCCAAGAAAGCGTTCTGAACCCCGGGCGTCAGACCTTGGTGGTGAAATACGCCTTGGTCTGATAGGGCACGGTGACCGTGTCCTGGCCCTGCAGCTCCTCTTCTTCCGCCACCAGTTGGCGCAATTGATCGATAACCTGCTCCTGTTGCGGCTGCGGCAGCGCGGCGATAAAGCTGGTTGAACGCACGCGGTTGTAGATCACGTCCTCCACTGCGCCCCGGTGGCCCAGCATAAACACCTGCTCCTGCAGCGGTTCAAAGCCTTTGAACGGGAAGAACTTGCGCCATTCGCCGGTATAGAAACGCGGCGCATCGCCTTCGTGGCTATCGACGATCTGATTCAATTTACGCACCCAACCGACGCGCGCATCGCGCATGTTCCACACCAGACCGAGTTTGCCGCCGGGCTTGAGGATGCGCTGGATTTCCGCCAGCGCCTGCGGCGTGGCGAACCAATGGAAGGACTGGGCGCACACCACCGCATCGACCGACTCGTCCGGCAACGGGATCGCCTCGGCGGTGCCCGCCAGCGTTTTCACCTGCGGCAGCGCCGCCGACAGTTTTTCCAGCATTTGCGGCACCGGTTCGACGGCGATCACCTGCGCGCCGGTTTCCAGCAGGCGCGGGGTAAACTTGCCGGTACCGGCGCCGAGATCGATGACCGTCATGCCGGCGTGCAGGCCGATAGTTTCACGCAGCCAGACGGCGATTTCCGGCGGGTAATCCGGCCGGCCTTTCACATAGCGATCGGCGTTGGCCTGATAGCCTTCGGCGGCGGCGTGATGAATCGAATGGATCGGGGTGGTCATTACCTGGCTCCTGGCTGAAAAAACGTGCGGCTACAGTATAGGCGGAAGAATAGGGTTAACGCGGCATTCGGCGCACGTTTTTCATCTTTTCCGCCCGCGATTTCAACGGCCGAGCAGGCGGCGGTTGAAGTCCTCGAGGCGCCCTTCGGCAAGCCGCGTGAGCATGGTCTTGCTCCAGCTGGCGGAGAGGCCGGCCACCGCCAACAGGCGACGATACTGTTCCGCGTCGAATGGCATATGCCAGGCGATGGCGATGGCTTCGGCGACCGACACGTCGCTGTTGCGCGCCGCCAGCTCCAGCGGACGATCGCCGCTGACCGCGCCGGGCGACACCACCCGATACAGCCAGCCGCAGCGGCCGCTTTGCTGCATCAGCACCGAAATGTCCTCGATGGCGAAGTGATAATTGAGCTTGAAGCACGGTGAGCGCGGCTGGGTGACCTGGATCAGCGCTTCGCCCCAGCGGAAGATGTCGCCCATAAACACATTGTGTTCGGTCAGCCCTTCGGTGGAGATATTCTCGCCGAAGGCCGGGGCGCAAAACTGCTCTGCCTGCGCCGGAAACTGCTCGCGCCAGTGGACGTAATGCTCGCGCGGGTAGTGGCACAGCGCGCGGTCCGGCCCGCCGTGGTAGCTTTTTTCGGCCTGTTCGTCGCCTTCCAGCCCGAGCGGCGTGAGCCGGATGGCGCCATCCACCTGGCGTTTGGCGATGGCGCTGGGGCGCCCGCCTTCATAGGGTTGGATGCTGCCGATGTAAACGTCTGGGTGATGCATGTGCGCCTCCGTGTCTCGCGTCGAGGGCTCAGCATAGCCTGAGTTGTTCCCGTACACTACCCGGCGTTTACCTGTACGGAAGGATGTGTTTTTCCTGTCTATATTTAGGCTTTTATCGTCGAGAAAAAACCATGCGTTTCATTGTATTGAGGCATGCGGAGTCAGAATGGAACCGCTCGGGGATTATTCAGGGGCGAAGTGACAGTCCGTTGACAGAAGAGGGGCGACGTCAAATTGCTGGGCTTGGTGCTCGCTTGCAAATGTTATCGGTCACTTCGTTGATCAGTTCACCGGCTGGTCGGGCTTTTACGACGGCGGAGACGTTGGCTGAGAGATATGGCTGCACTGTGCAAATGGATGAGCGTTTGCAGGAGCAAGATTTTGGCCGACTGGAAGGGTTATCTTATGCGCAGGCCATGCGCGATTATCCTGAAGCGACGCAGTGCCTCTTTGCCGGTAAGGCAGAGGCGTCGGCGCCGGGAGGGGAGAATGCTTATGAGGTTGCCTGGCGCCTGATGGCTTGTCTGTCCGATCTGGCTGTCGATGGACAAAATCAAACGCTCGGTGTTGTTACGCACGGCCATGCCCTGCAGGCACTGATTTGGTGGCTTAAAGGGGCTGACCCGCAGGAGGACCTTCGCAGATACGGTCATCGCAATTGCGGCTACGCAATGCTTGATGTGACCGCCTCTGGTTTTAATTTGTTGAATTGGGGAGTCGCGACCCACCTGTTGCCACAAAGATAGGGCGAGGAACGGATATTCCTCGCCTGAGGGCGTCAGAAGGTGGTCCAGTTCTCTTCCGCTGCGGCGTTGCTGGCCGCGGGTTTGACGGCCGGCGTTTTCGGCGCGGCGGCTTTCACGGCGGCGGGTTCGGTCTGCTCCGCCAAACGGAACACCGAGACGCTTTGCAGCAGCATGTCGGCCTGTTCTTCCAGCGAATCGGCGGCGGCGGCGGACTCTTCCACCAGCGCGGCGTTCTGCTGGGTGGTGTGGTCCATCTCGACGATCGCCTGGCCAATCTGGGCGATGCCGCGCGTCTGCTCATCGGAGGCGGCGGCGATTTCAGCCATGATGTCGCGCACGTGGGTGACCGAGCGGACGATCTGTTCCATGGTGTTGCCGGTGCTTTCCACCAGTTCGGTGCCGGTTTTCACCCGGCTGACCGATTCGGCGATCAGCCCTTCGATCTCCTTGGCCGCCTGGGCGCTGCGGCTCGCCAGGCTGCGCACTTCGCTGGCAACCACCGAGAAGCCCCGGCCCTGTTCGCCGGCGCGCGCCGCTTCGACCGCGGCGTTGAGCGCCAGGATGTTGGTCTGGAAGGCAATGCCGTTGATCAGGGTGGTAATTTCGGCGATACGCTGCGAACTGCTGGAGATATCACGCATGGTGCTGACCACGTTTTCCACCAGCTTGCCGCCCTGCTGCGCGGTCTGCGAGGCATCGGTGGCCAGCTGATTGGCGTGATGGGCGTTGTCGGCGTTCTGTTTCACCGTGGCGGTCAGCTGTTCCATGCTGGCGGCGGTTTCCTCGACCGCCGCCGCCTGCTGCTCGGTGCGGGAAGAGAGATCGGTGTTGCCGGCGGCGATTTCCGCAGAGGCGGTAGAAACCTGGCTGACCCCCATCTGGATCTTCTCAATCATGGTGCGCAGGTTTTGGCTCATGGCCGCCACCGCGTTCAGCAACTGCCCCAGCTCGTCGCGGCGGGTGCTGGTCTGCGCCTGGCGCAGGTCACCGCCGGCGATGCGTTCCGCCATCGCCAGCGTACTGTGCAGCGGACGGGTGATCTGCAGCGTGATGCGCCAGGCGATAAGCACCCCGGCGATGATGGCGATCAGGGTGGTGATGCCCATTTGCAGCTGCGCCAGATTGATGTTGTTGCGCGTCTGCACCAGCTCGTCCTGCATAAAGGCGTTCACCAGCATGCCGATCGCTTGCGCGCGTTCGCCGAGCTGCCGGCTGATCTGCTGCTCGTGCTCATAGGCCGGCAGGTAAGCCGCGATGCGGTTTTTGTAATCGTCCAGGGCGGCCAGCAGCGGCTGCAGCTGCGGGCGCTGCGCGTCGCTCACCCTGCGGCTCAGGGCGTTGGCCGCGTCGCGCGCGTCGTCGATGGCCGCCATCAGCGGGGCTTCGGTTTCCTTGTTCAGGCTCAGCAGCAGGCCGCGCGCGCCGTAGCGCACCTGGGTCAGCTTCTGGTTCAGCTGGATGAAGGCCAGCTGCAGATCGCCGTTGGTCAGCTGGCGTTCCACCTGGCTCAGGCTGGCCTGCACTTCCGACATGTTCCAGCTCTGGCGCACCGCGTCTTTCGCCGTGACCGCCTGCTCAAAGACTTTTTGCTGCTGTTGATATTCCCCGATCAGCGTCACCAGACGCTGCAGATCCTTGCGGCTTTGGGCGTCCCAGTCCAGTGCCTGCCCCTGGTCTATCAGTTTGACGGCGTTCTCAATATTGGCGCGGTTGTTCTGAATGTACTCCGGCCGGTAGGTCTGGCCGTACATGGCGCGGTTGTATTTGGCCTGGTTGATCTCCTCGTTCAGCCGGTTGCTGAAGTCGATGCGATCGGCGCGGGATTCGATGATGTGCAGATATTGCGCCCCGGTGCCGGCGATGACGACCGCCAACAGCAGCAACAGCGCGAAGCCGAGACCGAGCTTTTTACCTACGGTGAGATGAGTGAACTTTCCTGCCAATGCTTGCAATGCCGCCATAGCGTTTTTCCTTCTCCGGGCGAACGTCAATTGAACAAACCATCGGCAAGAAGTGGTCAAACTTTAGCGGATTTCAGGCAAAAAAATACCCGCCGGTGGCGGGCATCTTCATCAACGGGGGCGAATTACTTCTTCGCGGCGAAGCGTGCGGCGGCTTCATCCCAGTTGACCACGTTCCAGAACGCCTTGATGTAGTCAGGGCGTTTGTTCTGATATTTCAGGTAGTAAGCGTGTTCCCACACGTCCAGACCGATGATTGGGAAACCGGAAGCGCCGGCGACGGCTTCGCCCATCAGTGGGCTGTCCTGGTTAGCGGTAGACACCACGGCCAGTTTGCCGTCTTTCAGCACCAGCCAGGCCCAACCGGAACCGAAGCGGGTGGCTGCGGCTTTCTCGAACTCTTCCTGGAATTTCTCAACGCTGCCGAAATCGCGCTCGATGGCCGCTTTCAGATCGCCGCCCAGCGTGGTGCCGGTTTTCAGGTTTTTCCAGAAGAAGCTGTGGTTGGCGTGGCCGCCGGCGTTGTTGCGCATGAAGGTGCGTTTGTCGGCAGGCACCTTATCCAGATCCTGGATCAGCTCTTCAACGCTGTATTTGGCCAGCTCTGGGTAGGCTTCCAGCACGGTGTTGGCGTTGTTGACGTAGGTCTGGTGGTGTTTGGTGTGATGGATTTCCATCGTCTGCTTGTCGAAATGCGGTTCCAGTGCGTCGTAAGCGTACGGCAGGGATGGCAGTGAATAACTCATAATCATCATCTCCAGTGGTGTATGGGCGGCGCAAAGGGCGAGCACCGCGTAAGCAGTCGGATCATTATAGTTAATTAAATGATATTGAAAATGATTATCAATGCCCTGTGAATTGTGTGGTTAATGAACAAATCGCTGCGCTAACATACTGATAAAAGAGGGCGGCGGATGGCCGCCTCAAGCCGTCGATCCGGCGCGTGGGTTACTCTCTATACTGTAGGGAGCACCCACGCCGAAATGTATCGAAATGTGCCAATGCGTTCACTGAATGAGCACGAGTGTGTAACAACCACAAGCACGCTGTGGTAATATGGCCGGCGTTCGTAGCAAGCATAACAACAGTGACATTCGCGTTTGCCGCGCTAGCGGGGCAGGCGCATTTGAACAATGTGACAATCGAGAGTGAAAGGAGACCCCCATGCAGGTCAGCAGAAGGCAGTTCTTTAAGATCTGCGCTGGCGGTATGGCAGGAACGACGGTGGCCGCGCTGGGCTTTGCCCCCGAAGTGGCGTTGGCGGAAACCCGGCAGTACAAACTGCTGCGCGCCCGCGAGACCCGTAATACCTGTACGTATTGTTCCGTCGGCTGTGGGCTGTTGATGTACAGCCTTGGTGATGGCGCCAAGAACGCCAAAGAAAGCATTTTCCATATCGAAGGGGATCCGGATCATCCGGTAAACCGCGGCGCGCTTTGCCCGAAAGGCGCCGGCCTGGTTGACTTCATCCACAGCGAAAGCCGCCTCAAGTACCCGGAATACCGGGCGCCAGGGTCGGACAAATGGCAACGCATCAGCTGGGACGACGCCTTTACCCGCATCGCCAAGCTGGTGAAAGAAGACCGTGACGCCAACTTCATCAAAACCAACGACCAGGGCGTTACCGTCAACCGTTGGCTGACCACCGGCATGCTGTGCGCCTCGGCCGCCAGCAACGAAACCGGTTTTCTGTCGCAAAAATTTAGTCGCGCTCTCGGCATGCTTGCCGTAGACAACCAGGCGCGTGTCTGACACGGACCAACGGTAGCAAGTCTTGCTCCAACATTTGGTCGCGGTGCGATGACCAACCACTGGGTTGATATCAAGAACGCGAATTTGATTATCGTCATGGGCGGTAATGCGGCGGAAGCGCATCCGGTGGGGTTCCGCTGGGCGATGGAAGCCAAAATACACAACAATGCCAAGCTGATCGTGATCGATCCGCGCTTTACCCGAACCGCATCGGTGGCGGACTTTTACACGCCGATCCGCTCCGGGACCGACATCGCTTTCCTGTCGGGCGTGTTGCTGTATCTGATGACCAACAACAAGTTCAACCGCGAATACGTCGAGGCCTACACCAACGCCAGCCTGCTGGTGCGGGAAGACTTTGCCTTCGAAGACGGCTTGTTCAGCGGCTACGACGCGGAAAACCGCAAGTACGACAAAACCACCTGGAACTACCAGTTCGACGAGAACGGCTTCGCCAAGCGCGACGTCACGCTGCAGGATCCGCGCTGCGTGTGGAACATGCTGAAACAGCACGTGAGCCGCTACACGCCTGACGTGGTGACCAACATCTGCGGCACGCCGAAGGACGATTTCCTCAAGGTGTGCGAATACATCGCCGAAACCTGCGTCGCGGATAAAACCGCTTCGTTCCTGTATGCCCTGGGCTGGACTCAGCACTCGGTCGGCGCGCAGAACATCCGTACCATGGCGATGATCCAGCTGCTGCTCGGCAACATGGGCATGGCGGGCGGCGGCGTCAACGCGCTGCGCGGCCACTCCAACATCCAGGGGCTGACCGATCTCGGCCTGCTGTCGCAGAGCCTGCCGGGTTACATGACGCTGCCGTCGGAGAAACAGACCGATCTCGAGACCTACCTGAAGGCCAACACGCCGAAGGCGCTGCTGCCGGGCCAGGTGAACTACTGGGGCAACTACCCGAAATTCTTCGTCAGCATGATGAAGACCTTCTACGGCGACAAGGCGCAGAAGGACAACAGCTGGGGCTTTGACTGGTTGCCGAAGTGGGACAAAGGCTACGACGTGCTGCAGTACTTCGAAATGATGGCGCAGGGCAAGGTCAACGGCTACTTCTGCCAGGGCTTTAACCCGGTGGCGTCGTTCCCGAATAAAAACAAGGTAGTGGCTTCGCTGTCCAAGCTGAAGTTCCTGGTGACCATCGATCCGTTGAACACCGAGACCTCCAACTTCTGGCAGAACCACGGCGAGTTCAACGAGGTGGATCCTTCGCAGATCCAGACCGAAGTGTTCCGCCTGCCGTCTACCTGCTTCGCCGAAGAAAACGGTTCGATCGTCAACTCCGGCCGCTGGCTGCAGTGGCACTGGAAAGGCGCAGACGCCCCGGGCGAAGCGCTGAACGACGGCGAGATCCTGGCGGGCATCTTCAGCCGCCTGCGCGAGATGTATGCGCGCGACGGCGGTGCGGTGCCGGAACAGGTGCTGAACATGCGCTGGGACTACCTGACGCCGGATAACCCGTCGCCGGAAGAGGTGGCGCAGGAAAACAACGGCAAGGCGCTGGCGGATCTGCTGGATGCCGACGGCAAAGTGCTGGTGAAAAAAGGCGAGCTGCTCAGCTCGTTCGCGCAGCTGCGCGACGACGGCACCACCGCCAGCGGTTGCTGGATCTTCGCCGGCAGCTGGACGCCGGCCGGCAACCAGATGGCGCGGCGCGACAACGCCGATCCGTCCGGCCTCGGCAATACGCTGGGCTGGGCCTGGGCATGGCCGCTCAACCGCCGCATCCTGTACAACCGCGCCTCGGCGGACCCGCAGGGTAAACCGTGGGATCCGAAACGCCAGCTGCTGGAGTGGGACGGCGCCAAGTGGGTCGGGGCCGATATCCCGGACTACAGCACCGCCGCGCCGGGCAGCGACGTCGGGCCGTTCATCATGCAGCCGGAGGGCATGGGCCGCCTGTTCGCCACCGACAAGATGGCGGAAGGGCCGTTCCCTGAACACTACGAGCCGTTCGAAACGCCGCTCGGCACCAACCCGCTGCACCCGAACGTGGTGTCCAACCCGGCGGCGCGCGTGTTCAAGGACGATCTGGCGGCGATGGGCAAATCCGACAAGTTCCCTTACGTCGGTACCACCTATCGTCTGACCGAGCACTTCCACTACTGGACCAAGCACGCGCGGCTGAACGCCATCGCGCAGCCGGAGCAGTTCGTGGAGATCGGTGAGAAGCTGGCAGAGAAGAAAGGCATCAAGCAGGGCGACACCGTGAAGGTCAGCTCCAACCGCGGCTACATCAAGGCCAAGGCGGTGGTGACCAAGCGTATTCGCACGCTGCAGGTGCACGGCCAGGAAGTCGACACCATCGGCATCCCGATCCACTGGGGTTACGAAGGGGTGGCGAAGAAAGGCTTTATCGCCAACACGCTGACGCCGTTCGTCGGCGACGCCAATACGCAAACGCCGGAGTTCAAGGCGTTCCTGGTCAACGTGGAAAAGGTGTAACGGAGACGAATTATGGCCATGCAATCTCAAGACATCATTCGTAAATCCGCCACCAATGGTTTCACGCCGGCGCCGCGCGCCCGTGACCACCAGGAAGAAGTGGCCAAACTGATCGATGTCACCACCTGTATCGGCTGCAAGGCCTGTCAGGTGGCCTGTTCCGAATGGAACGACATCCGCGACGAGGTGGGGCACAACGTCGGGGTGTACGATAACCCCGCCGATCTGACCGCCAAGTCGTGGACGGTGATGCGCTTCTCCGAGGTGGAGGAAAACGGCAAGCTGGAATGGCTGATCCGCAAGGATGGCTGCATGCACTGCGCCGATCCGGGCTGCCTGAAGGCCTGCCCGTCGGAAGGCGCGATCATTCAGTACGCCAACGGCATCGTCGACTTCCAGTCCGAGCACTGCATCGGCTGCGGCTACTGCATCGCCGGCTGCCCGTTCGACGTACCGCGCATGAACAAGGACGACAACCGGGTGTACAAGTGCACCCTGTGCGTCGACCGCGTGGACGTGGGCCAGGAACCGGCCTGCGTGAAAACCTGCCCGACCGGCGCCATTCACTTCGGCACCAAGGAAGCGATGAAGCAGGTGGCGGCAGATCGCGTCAGCGAGCTGAACACCCGCGGTTACCAGAACGCCGGTCTGTACGATCCGGCGGGGGTGGGCGGCACGCACGTGATGTACGTGCTGCACCACGCCGACAAACCGCAGCTGTACCACGGTTTGCCGGACAACCCGAGCATCAGCCCGGCGGTGACCTTCTGGAAGGGCGTGTGGAAACCCCTGGCGGCCATCGGCTTTGCCGCCACCTTCGCGGCCAGCGTGTTCCACTATGTCGGCGTCGGGCCTAACCGCGTCGACGATGAGGACGAGCACGACGAGTCGCACGACGAGGAGACGCGCAAATGAGAAAGGAAAAGCCCATTCAGCGTTACAGCGCACCGGAGCGCATCAACCACTGGATCGTGGCGTTCTGCTTCGTGTTCGCCGCCATCAGCGGGCTGGGGTTCTTCTTCCCCTCCTTCAACTGGCTGATGAACATCTTCGGGACGCCGCAGCTGGCGCGCATTCTGCACCCGTTTGTCGGGGTGATCATGTTTGCCGCGTTCCTGCTGATGTTCCTGCGCTACTGGAAGCATAACCTGATCAACCGGGAAGATATCGTCTGGGCCAAGAACATCCACAAAATCGCCATGAACGAGGAAGTGGGTGACACCGGGCGCTATAATTTCGGCCAGAAGTGCGTGTTCTGGGCGGCGATTATCAGCCTGGTGCTGTTGCTGGCCAGCGGCGTGGTGATCTGGCGGCCGTATTTTGCGCCGTCGTTCTCCATCCCGCTGATCCGCATCGCGCTGCTGGTGCATTCGCTGGCCGCGGTCGGCCTGATTATCGTGATTATGGTGCACATTTACGCCGCATTGTGGGTAAAAGGCACCATTACCGCGATGGTGGAAGGCTGGGTGCCGGCGGCCTGGGCCAAGAAACATCATCCGCGCTGGTACCGTGAGGTCCGCGAGAAACGACAGGAAGATAAACCCTGATGAGTATCCGCATCGTTCCTAAAGAGCAGTTAGGGGCACAGCGTGAGAAGTCCACAACGGCGGAGAACATCCCGCCGTTACTTTTCGCCAACCTGAAAAGCCTGTACAGCCGTCGCGCCGATCGTCTGCGTCAGCTGGCGGTCGACAATCCGCTGGGCGACTACCTGAACTTCGCCGCCGAGCTGGCGCAGGCGCAGCAGCATGCGCTGCACGATAACCCGCTGGCGCTCGATCTGAGCGAAGCGCTGGCGCAGGGCGCCGCCAGCGGCAAACCGCCGCTCGATCTGAGCGTGTTCCCGCGTAGCGAGCACTGGCGCAAGCTGCTGACGTCGCTGATCGCCGAGCTGCGCCCGCAGGCGCCGGAGCATATCCTGGCGGTGCTGGACAACCTGGAGAAAGCCTCGGCGCACGAGTTGGAGCTGATGGCCGACGCCTTGCTCAACCGCGAGTTCGGCAAGGTGGGCAGCGAGAAGGCGCCGTTCCTCTGGGCCGCGCTGTCGCTCTATTGGGCGCAGATGGCCAGCCTGATCCCCGGCAAGGCGCGCGCCGAATACGGCGAGCAGCGCCAGTTCTGCCCGGTGTGCGGCAGCATCCCGGTCTCCAGCATGGTGCACATTGGCACCGTCAACGGCCTGCGCTACCTGCACTGCAACCTGTGCGAAAGCGAATGGCACGTGGTGCGGGTGAAGTGCAGCAACTGCGAGCAGACCCGCGATCTCAACTACTGGTCGCTGGACAGCGAGCAGGCGGCGGTGAAGGCGGAGAGCTGCGGCGACTGCGGCACTTACCTGAAGATCCTCTATCAGGAAAAAGACCCGCAGGTCGAAGCGGTGGCCGACGATCTGGCTTCGTTGGTGCTGGACGCCCGCATGGAAGAAGAAGGCTTCGGCCGCAGCAGCATCAATCCGTTCCTGTTCCCGGCGGAGTAACCGCCCGGCCCCGTTCGCGCGGGGCCGGACCAGCAATTTCAGAACGGGCTTCTGGCATTCGCCCGGGCGAGTTGCTACGTTTAGGCCATAACGCGCCAAGCGAAAGGAACCACGATGTTAAACACCCTGGCAAAACTGACCGCGGTCGCCGTGCTGGCGATGGGACTGGCGGCCTGCGACAACAAAGACGACACCAAACCGGCGGTGCCGCCACCGGACACCAAGCCGACCGTGGCGCAGCCCGCGCCACCGCCGCCGCCTGCGCCGGCAGAAACCCCGTCCGCGCCACCGGGGCTGAACGTGTCGCTGCAGAAGGGCAAAATCACCTTCGAGCTGCCGCCTGGCTTTAGCGATCAGACGCTGAACAGCGGCATCATCAACGACAGCACCTCCACCATTCAGCGCTTCCTCGACGGCAAGTCGCGCCAGAGCGCGGTTTCGTCCGAGGTGATCCCGCCGGACGACATGAAGCTCAACGCCAGCGACAAAATGCTGAAAGAGCTGGCGCAGAGCGCCATCACGGTGCTGGCCGAGCGCTATCAGAATATCCAGACCACCAAAGAAGAGAACTTCACCGTCGGCAAACAGAAGTTTCGCCGGGTGGATACCGAGCAGACCGTCAACGGGCAGAAGGTGGTGTCCACGCTGGTGCTGACGGTGTTCAACAAGCGGGTGGTGACGCTGCAAATGCTGTCGCCGGCCAAAACGCCGGAAGTGCACCAGGCGCTGGTGCAGCGGATTATCGATACCCTGGCGGTGAAGTAAGGGCGCCGCGCCGCGGCCAGGACGAAGCGGAGGAGAACGGATGAAGCTTATCGGCAGTTACACCAGTCCCTTTGTGCGCAAGATTTCCGTGATGCTGCTGGAGAAGGGGATCGCGTTCGAATTCGTCAACGATCCGCCGTATGAGCCCGGCAGCCGGGTGAAGGAGCTGAACCCGCTCGCCAAGGTGCCGGTGCTGATCGCCGATGACGGCGAGGTATTTTACGACTCGCCGGTGGTGGCCGAATACCTTGAGCTGCTGGCGGTGGAACCGGCGTTCTTGCCGGCCGATCGCGCCGCCGCGTTGCGCGTCCGCCAGGTGGCGGCGCTGGCGGACGGCGTGACCGAAGCGGCAGCGACCCTGTTTCGCGAAAGCCGGCGCGCGCCGGAAAAACAGGACGAAAACTGGATGCTGCGCCAGCGTGACAAACTGACGCAGGGGTTGGATGCGCTGGAGGCGCTGGCGCGGGAAAAAACGTGGCTCAATGCCGAGCGGCTGACGCTGGCGGATATCGCCACCGGCTGCGCGCTGGGCTACCTCAATTTCCGCCGCATCCTGCCCAACTGGTGCGTCGAGCGCCCGGCGCTGGTCAAGCTGGCCGAACGCCTGTTCGCCCGCGAAAGCTTCGCCCGCACTTCGCCTCCCTGAGCTTTTTTCTCCCCCGCCGCGGCGGGGTTTTGCTATGCCGATACGTCTAAACTGAAAACCGAGCGACCATGAGCACTGAATCCCACCTTCTTTACAGCCAACTGCCCGCCATTGACCGCCTGCTGCGAGAACCCGCGATTGAACCGCTGGTGGCGCAGCATGGCCAGACGCTGATCGGCGAACTGCTGCGCCGGCTGCAGGCCGAGGCGCGCGCCGCGATCAGGCAACAGCAACGTTTACCCGCCTGGTGCGACGACTGGCCGCAGGCGCTGCGGGCGGAGCTGGCCCGGCAGCAACGCCCGGCTTTGCTGCCGGTGTTCAACCTCAGCGGCACCGTGCTGCACACTAACCTCGGGCGCGCCCTGCTGGCGCAGCCGGTGAAGGACGCGGTAAGCGCGGTGATGGGGGAGGCGGTGACGCTGGAGTACGATCTGGATGGTGCCGGGCGCGGCCATCGCGATCGGGCGGTGGCGGATCTGCTGTGCCGGCTGACCGGCGCGGAGGACGCCTGCATCGTCAATAACAACGCGGCGGCGGTGCTGCTGATGCTGGCGGCGATCGCTCCCGGCAAAGAGGTGGTGGTGTCGCGCGGCGAGCTGGTGGAGATCGGCGGCGCGTTCCGCATACCCGACGTGATGCGCCAGGCGGGCTGCCAACTGGTGGAGGTCGGCACCACCAACCGTACCCATCTGAAAGATTACCGCCAGGCCATCAACGAGCAGACCGGCCTGTTGATGAAGGTGCACACCAGCAACTACAGCATTCAGGGCTTTACTGCGGCGGTCGACGAGGCCGAACTGGCGCAGCTCGGGGCCGAACAGGGCGTGCCGACCGCCACCGATCTGGGCAGCGGCTCGCTGATCGACATGGCGCAGTACGGCCTGCCCGCCGAACCGATGCCGCAGCGGCTGCTGGCCGCCGGCGTCGATCTGGTGACGTTCTCCGGCGATAAGCTGCTGGGCGGCCCGCAGGCCGGCATCATCGTCGGCAAAAAGGCGCTGATCGCTCGCCTGCAGCAGCATCCGCTCAAACGCGCGCTGCGCGTCGGCAAGCTGACGCTGGCGGCCCTGGAGGCCACGCTGCGGCTCTATCTGCAGCCGGAAAAACTGGCTGAGCAGCTGCCGACGCTGCGGCTGCTGACCCGCCCGCAGCTGGAGATGCAACAGGCGGCCGAGCGGCTGCTGGTGGCGCTGACGCCACGGTTCACCGCCGATTTCGAGCTGCGCGCCGAACCGTGCTGGTCGCAGATTGGCAGCGGTTCACTGCCGGTGGATCGCCTGCCCAGCTATGCGCTGACCTTCACGCCGCGCGACGGCCGCGGCGCCACGCTGGAGGCGCTGGCTGAACGCTGGCGCCGCCTGCCGCAGCCGGTGATCGGCCGCCTCGGCGACGGCCGGCTGTGGCTGGATCTGCGCTGTCTGGAACAGGAAGGGGCGCTGATCGAAGCGCTGAGCGCCTCATGATCATCGCCACCGCCGGCCATGTCGATCATGGCAAAACCACCCTGCTGCAGGCGATCTCGGGGATCAACGCGGATCGCCTGCCGGAAGAAAAGCGCCGCGGCATGACCATCGATCTGGGTTACGCCTACTGGCCGCAGCCGGACGGCCGGGTGCTGGGCTTTATCGACGTGCCCGGCCACGAGAAATTCCTCGCCAATATGCTGGCGGGCGTCGGCGGTATCGACCATGCATTGCTGGTGGTGGCCTGCGACGACGGCGTGATGGCGCAAACCCGCGAGCATTTGGCGATCCTGCGCCTGAGCGGGCGCCCGGCGCTGACGGTGGCGTTGACCAAGGCCGACCGGGTGGACGCGGCGCGTGTCGACGAGGTACGCCGTCAGGTGCGCGACGAACTGGTGCGCCAGGGCTGGCCCGATGCGCCGCTGTTTGTTACCGCGGCGGCGGCGGGGGAAGGCATCGAGGCGCTGCGCGCGCATTTGCTGGCGCTGCCCTCCGGCGAGCACGCGCTGACGCGCCGTTTTCGCCTGGCGGTAGACCGTGCGTTCAGCGTCAAAGGGGCGGGGCTGGTGGTGACCGGCACCGCGCTCGGTGGCCGGGTGCAGGTGGGGGATTCGCTGTGGCTGACCGGCGCCGACGCGCCGGTGCGGGTGCGTGGCCTGCACGCCCAAAATCAGACCGTGGAGCAGGCGCAGGCCGGGCAACGCATTGCGTTGAACATCAGCGGCGATGTCGATAAAGACCGGATCGCGCGCGGCGACTGGCTGCTGGCGCAGCGTCCGCCGGAGGCGGCGGAACGCATTCTGGTGGCGCTGGAAGCGGATCGGCCGATCCGCCATTGGCAGCCGCTGCATCTGCACCATGCCGCCAGCCACATCACCGGGCGCATTTCGCTGCTGAACGACGGGTTGGCGGAACTGATCCTCGATCGCCCGCTGTGGCTGGCGGAAAACGATCGTCTGGTGCTGCGCGACATCGGCGCACGGCAAACGCTGGGCGCGGCCCGGGTGCTCAGGCTGAGCGCGCCCAAGCGCGGCAAGCGCCAGCCGGACTACCTGGCATGGCTGCAGGCTCTGGCGCAGGCGCAAGACGATGCGCAGGTGCTGGCGCTTGAGCTGCCGCAGGGCGCGCTGTCGCTGGCGGCGTTTGCCTGGGCGCGTCAGTTGACCGACGACGGCCTGGCGGCACTGCTGGCGGACCGCGATCTGCTGATCGTCGGTGACCGGGCGCTCGCGCAGGATCAGGTGCAACAGGCGGAGAGCCGGCTGCTGCAGGTGCTGGCGGAGTACCACCAAAAGCACGCCGACCAGCTGGGGTTAGGGCGCGCCCGCCTGCGGCGTATGGCGCTGCCTCAGCAGCCGGAAGCGTTGGTGTTTATGATGATCGATCGGCTGCTGAAAGCCGGTGCGCTGCGCAACACGCGCGGCTGGCTGCATCTGCCGGAACACGGTCTGGCATTCAGCGCCGAAGAGGCGCCGCTGTGGGCACGCATCGAACCGCTGTTCGGCGACGAGCCGTGGTGGGTGCGCGATCTGGCGAGCGAGTTGGGCGAGGAAGAGAGCCGGGTACGGGCGCTGCTGCGTAAGGCAGCTCAGCTGGGCCATGTGACGGCGGTGGTGGTGGATCGCTACTACCTCAGCCGACGCATCGATCAGTTCGCGGCGCTGATCCGCGAGCTGGATGCGGAGCGGAGCGGCGCCAACGCCGCCGACTTCCGCGATCGGCTCGGCGTCGGGCGCAAGCTGGCGATCCAGGTGCTGGAGTTCTTCGATCGCAGCGGTTTTACCCGCCGCAAGGGTAACGAGCATTTGCTGCGCGACGGCGGGTTGTTCGGCAGCGAGTCCCCTAGCCGATAAACCTGACGGCGGCCTGGCTGACGTCGGGCGTTTGGGCGGTGAGAAACGCCTGTAAGCGTTCGATCAGCGGCCGTTTCGCCGACTCCGCCGGCCAAACCAGATAGTAACAGTCGCCGGTGCGCACGGCGGCGTCACAAGGCAGCGCCAATAACCCCTCCTCAATGGTTCGCAGGCTCAGCGCCAGATCCCCGATCGAGATGCCGTGCCCGGCGATGGCTGCAGCGTTGCCCTGTTCCAGCGAATCAAATACCTGGCCGCGTGCAAGATCGAACGGGGCCGCTATGCCGCTTTTTTGCAGCCAGCGCCGCCAGTCGCGCCGATCGGGTGAAGGGTGGATCAGCGGGCAGGCGGCGAGATCGCGCTGCCCGTCGGCGAGCAGCGCGGGGGCGCAAATCGGGATCAGCCATTCGTCGAACAGCTTGGCGGCGGCGGTGTTGGCGCCGAAATGGCCGTTGCCGAGCAGGATGGCGCAGTCGTAGGGTTCGCTGAAAAAATCCACGCTGTCGATGTCCATCCAGACGCTGGCTGCCTGCACGTCGAACGCCTGCGCCGTTTGCCGGAACCGGCTCAGGCAGTCCAGCAGCCAGCGCATGGTCAGGGTGGAGGGTGCCTTCAGCCGCAGTAGATCGCGGTGGCTTCTGAACAGCTCGCAGGCTTGCTCGATGCGGCCAAACCCTTGCTGCAACTCGGCGGCGAAGATTTTCCCCTGCGGCGTGACCTCGATACGCGGGCCGTTGCGCTGGAACAGCCGGCAGCCGAAGTGCTGCTCCAGCGTTTTGATGTGCTTGCTGACCGCGCTCGGGGTGAGATGCAGCTCCTCGGCGGCCAGCGTGAACGAGCCGGTGCGGGCGGCGCTTTCGAAGGCGCGCAGGGCGTAAAGCGGCGGAAGGGAACTGGCCATCGCGGCGTCTCTAATAATGAGTCTGATTCACAGTAAACGACAGGATTACTCCTTTTTCAAGGCGGTGGCGGCGGCATGATAATGGCGCGATGCCAACTGACTGAATGTGAGTGAAATAAAGATGAACCTGTCGTTACTGGCGGCGTATTTCGCCGCCATTTTGTTGCTGATCGCCACGCCGGGGCCGGTGGTGGCGATGGTGGCCAACACCGCCGCGCGCTTTGGCGCCCGGCGTGCGCTGTTGACCGCGCTGGGCAGCAACGGGGCCTCCTTGTTGCTGATCGGCATCGCCGCGCTGATTATCACCGGGCTGTTCGTCGTGGATATGCGCATGCTGCAGTGGGTAGGCCTGCTGGGTTGCCTGTTTATCGGCCGCATGGCGATCGTCTCGCTGTATGAGGATTTATCCGCGCGCCCCCCCGATGCGCAGCCCGTTGCGCCGCCGCAAAAACGCTCGGCGATCCTGAACGGTTTTCTGGTGGGCATCGCCAACCCCAAAGACATTGTCTTCTTCGTCGCCTTTTTCCCGCAGTTCATCGCCGTCACCCCCTCGATCGGCACCAGCCTGACGCTGCTGACCGCGCTGTGGGTGCTGGCGGACTTCGCCATCTTGCTGACCTATATCACCCTGCTGTCGGGAATGGCGCTGCAGCACGCGCGGCGGGCGATCTCTGTCCTGTCGGCGTCGCTGCTGTTGGGGGTGGCGGTAGTGGGAGCGGGGTATGCGTTGTGGGGGCTGCTCGGCTGAAGCCGCATAAAAAACGCCGGTCGGGAAACCGGACCGGCGTTTTATCGTGGCATTTAAGCCGCGCCGGTCGGCTGCGGCGTGGGGTCGCCGTTGCGGCGTTTGCCGAGGAACAGCGCCACCAGCGTCAGCCAGCACAGGCCGCTGATGAGGTTGAACAGGTTGAACAGCCCGCTGCCGCCCCAGACGTAGGCGACCTTG
Source organism: Serratia sp. CY84636 (assembly GCF_052166245.1). NCBI lineage: Bacteria > Pseudomonadati > Pseudomonadota > Gammaproteobacteria > Enterobacterales > Yersiniaceae > Serratia > Serratia sp. CY84636. Next base: position 179,066 of record NZ_JBJNOX010000007.1, on the reverse strand, counting down.
GCCAGCTCGATGCCGACGGTGAACACCATCATGCTCAGCATGCCCATGGTGGCTGACACCGTGCCCTTGCTGACGTTGCTGGAGAACAGCGTCAGGCGGTACAGCCCGGCGTTGGCGAGGCCAATGCCGAAGGCGTACAGGCTCAGGCCGGCGGTCATCCACAGGTAGGCGTGGCTGGAGAACTGGGTCGCCAGCGCGGCGATCAGCAGCCCCAACAGCATTGGGCCTGCGCCCAGCTTAATCAAACGCTCTACGCTGTTTTTGCCGGTCAGGCGCGCCAGCGTCAGGTTGCCGAGGATCAGCGCGCCGAACACCGGGATTTGCAGCAGGCCGTAGTCCAGCGTCGACAGCGACTCACCGCTGATCAGGATCACCGGCGACTGGGCGATCCAGGCCAGCAGCGGCAGGCTGGCGAAACCGATCGCCAGCGCGCCGCACAGGAAGCGGCGGTTGCCTAACACCTGGCGGTAGTCGCGCCACAGGTTGGCGGCGGAAAACGCCTCGCCCTGCAGCGTGGCGGTTTCCGGCATCGCTTTCCACAGGCCGTAGAAGGCGATGGCCGCCAGCGCGGCGAACAGCACGAACATGCTCTGCCACGGCGCGACGTGGATCAGCGCCGCGCCGGCCAGCGGCCCGAGCAGCGGGGCGATCAGCGCCACGTTGGCCATCAGCGCGGTGATTTTGATGCACACCGATTCTTCAAACGACTCCTGAATGGTGGCGTAGCCGACGGCACCGATAAAGCACAGGCCGATGCCTTGCAGGAAACGCATGGCGATGAACTGTTCGATGGTGGTGACCAGCAGGATCGCCAGGCAGGCGACGATAAAGAACGCCACCCCGGCCAGCATCACCGGGCGACGGCCGCGGCGATCCGACAGCGGCCCGAGCAGCCACTGCAGGAAGATGCCGCCGGCCAGATAGGCGGTCATCGAGGTGGGTACCCACTCTTCGCCGGCGTTGAAATCCGCCACGACGGCCAGCATGCCCGGCTGAATCATATCGTTGCCGATATAGGTGGCGAACTCGAACAGCACCAGACAAAGAGGGAATAAAAGCGCCTGTCGGCCCAAACGTGCCGCAGGTGGTAATGTCGTTTTCATATTATTGTACTGATAGTAAAAGAGAAAAAGGAACTGCCAGGGCGGGAAGCGCAAACTGAGCGAGTTGTGGCGGCTATTTTGCCGCCAATTGTTCACCTTCGCAATAATAAGGTGTTGTTTAAGTGCATTCTGATATTTCGCTTTTGGGTTGTCGCCGAACGCCGTGCCCGATAACCTCTTCTTAACATATCAATATGACACAAGATCGGGCGAGCGTTTGAGCGAGAAAATCGGCTGGATAGACAACCTGCGGGCGATGGCGTGCATGATGGTGGTGATGATCCACGCCACCACCTATTACGTCACCAACGGCGCGGCGATAGGGCTGCACAACTGGGATATCGCCAACGTGCTGAACTCGCTGTCGCGCGTGTCGGTGCCGCTGTTTTTCATGATTTCCGGCTACCTGTTTTTCGGCGACAAGAGCGCCGGCCGGCGGCATTTCACCCGTATCGCCTGCTGCATTCTGTTCTACAGTGCCATCGCGCTGATCTATATCGCGGCCTTTACCAAGATCGGCTTCTGGCCGTCGCTGCGCGCCATCCTGCAAAAGCCGGTGTTCTATCATCTGTGGTTTTTCTATGCCATTGCGGTGATTTACCTGCTGTCGCCGCTGATCAGCGTCAAGCCGGTGTCGCGCCGTTACCTGGCCGCCGCGCTGGTGGTGTTGGCGGCGATCGCCAACCCGAATACCGACAAGCTGACCTTCGGCAACGTGCACCTGCTGCCGGTTAACCTGTATATCTACGGCGATACTTTCTACTACCTGCTGTATGCGCTGGCCGGGCGGGCGATTGGCATGATGGAGGCGCGCGGGCGCGCCGTGGGCTGGCTGGCGGCGCTGGGATTTGCGCTGTGCGTGGCGCTGATCGCGCGCGGCACCAAGCACCAGCTGTTCATCAACGGCAACTTCGCCGATACCTACTACATCTACAGCGGCCCGCTGGTGTTTATGGCGGCGGTGGCGCTGCTGGTGTGGGTGAAACACTGTCTGCCGCAGCCGATCGGCTGGCTGAGCGCGTTCTCCCGCCATTCGCTGGCGATCTACGGTTTTCACGCCCTTATCGTCAACGTGATGCGCAGCCGGCACCTGGACTTCACCGGCCACCCGCTGCTGGATATCTTCTGGGTGTTCGGCGTGGCGCTGGGGCTCAGCCTGCTGCTGTCTGTCGGCCTGCAGCGGCTGGATACCCGCCGGCTGGTGTCATAGCGGCGAACGCTGGCGCTGCTGGGCGCGGCGCAGCTGCCGCCCGGAAGAAAAGCCGGCCGCCAGCGCGGCCTTCTCCAACCCATATCCTTGCTGCAGGCGCTGTTGCGCCACCGCCAGCCGCAGCTGCTCATGATATTCCCGCACGCTGATGCCGACGTGGCTGCGAAACAGCCGCGCCAGGTGGCGGCTGCTGACGTGCGCTTTTTCCGCTACCTGCGGTACCGACCAGTCGGCCTCCGGCTCGGCGGCCATCACGTCCTGCGCGCGGTGCACCGCCGGGTGCAGGTGGTTGCGGTAGCGCAGCCAGGGCGACAGCTGCGGATCGTCCCCCGCGCGGCGGAAATAGACCACCATATCGCGGGCGACGTCGCGCGCCCGGCCGGAGCCGCAGTGGCGGTGCACCAGGTGCAGCGCCAAATCGATGCCGGTGGTGATGCCCGCGCTGGTGTAGACGCCGCGATCTTCGACGAAGATACGGTTCTCTTTCACCTGCGCCGCCGGCGCCTGCCGGCGGATACGCTCGATAACGTCGTGGTGGGTGGTGCACTGATAGCCGTCGAGCAGCCCGGCCTGCGCCGCCAGCAGCGCGCCGGAGCAGATGCACACCAGGGTGATGCGCTGCCGCTGCAGATCGGGCCGCAGCGTCGCCAGCCAGCGACGCGCCTGCTCGGCCTCTTCCCCGGCGAAATAGCGCTGCGAATCGCCGACTCCCGGCAGCACCAGGATGGCGCCGTCTTCCAGGCGTTCGGGCAACGGCCGCAGGCCGCTCAGCGTCATGCCGATGGAGCAGACGATCTGTGGCGCCGGGCTGAGATAACGCAGGCTGAACTGCCCCGCGAGGCGCAGGGTTTCCGCCGGGCCGCTGACGTCCAGCGACAGCACATTGGGCAACAGCAGAAAATAGACGGCCTGCGACATGGTTACTCCTGTGCGAGTTGCGCCAGCGCCTCATCCACGCTGGCGATGCGGGCGAAACGATCGACTAGTACGGTTTCAGTATGCCGCTTCAGCTGCGCGGGGGTAAAGACTTCACCGTCGGGATGGCGCATCGGGAAGGTCAGCGTCGCCTCGGTGACGAAGGTCACCCGATAACCGAGATCGGACGCCACCCGGGTGGTGGTTTCGCAGCACTGCTCGGTACGGATGCCGGAGACGATCAGGTGGTTGATATCCCGCTCGCGCAGCCAGGCGTCGAGGCCGGATTCGGTCAGCGCATTGTGCACATGCTTATGCACGGTGATATCCGCCTGGTGGGTGAGGAACGGCAGGCGCTGCACGTGGCCTGATGCCAGCGAGAACGGCCCCTGTGGCGAAACGTGCAGCACGTCGACCAGCGCCGCGCCGCGTTGTTGGCAGCCCGCGATCAGGCGGGTCAGCGCCTGCTGAAATGCCGGCAGATCGTCCTCCTGCCAGAATGGACGGTGCTGGAATGATTGTTGGACATCGATGATCAATAACGCGCTCTGTGACATTTTCGGCCCTCCGCCAGTGTGTGTAGCGACCATCTTGCGCTGCACCTTACTCTGGCAGAAGGCCAAAAACGGCCATCATGATGACAACAGCGGACCGACCTTAGGTTTTGCTCACCTGGCCGGCCACCAGACGCCCCTGATGGAAGGTGGCGCTGCGCGCCGGCAGGCGGGCGACCGCCTCGGCGGAACAGCTGGCGTTGACCAGCACGAACTCGGCGGCGTCGCCGGCTTTCGGCCAGGCGCGCTGGCCCTTATCGTCCAGCGGCAGCACGCCGCCGGTGGAGATGGCCATGGCGCGCGACAGGTGATACTCGTCGGAGCCGCGGTACAGCTGGGCATACAGGTTAGCCTTCTCCAGAATGTCGCCGGTGCCGAACGGCGACCAGTGGTCGATCACGCTGTCGGTGCCGGTCATCACGAACACCCCTTTCTCGCTGAGCTGCGGCAACGGCATCATCAGGCCGCCGATCGGCACCGTGGAGGCGATGGTGATCTGCTGCGCCGCCAGCCGGGTGGCGGTTTCCGCCAGTTCGCCCGGCGTCAGCGTAGTCAGGGCGAACGCGTGGCTGATGGTGACCTTGCCGCGCAGCGCCGGGTTTTTCTCCACGGTGGCGATCATGTAGTTAATGGCGGCGACCCCGGCCGGGCTGGTCTCATGCAGGTGGATATCCACGCCTTTGCCGGTATCGAGGGCGATCTGGAACATGGCGTCCAGCGATTTCTCCATCGCGCCGTCGACGTTGGTCGGATCGAGCCCGCCGACGTACTGCACGCCCATCTGCATCGCTTCGCGCATCAGCGCATCGACCCTGGAGTGCAGCAGGCCGTGCTGCGGGAAGGCGACGATTTCACAGCTGAAATCCGCCCGGTGGTTTTCCAGCGCGCGCTGCAGGTGCTCCAGGCTTTTCAGGCCGCTGACCGGATCGATATTGCAGTGGCTGCGCGCCACGGTGCTGCCTTTGGACTGCAGCAGGGCGATCAGGTTTTCCGCCCGCTGCTGCGAGGTGGGCAGCAGTTTCGGTATCAGCGTCTGCTCCAGCGCGATCATGTCCATGATGGTCTTGCCCTGGCGCGGGCGCGGCGCCTGCCACGGGCCGCTGTAGAAGGTTTTGTCCAGGTGGATGTGCATGTCGCGGAACGCTGGCAGCAGCAGCTGGCCCTGCGCCTGATAGCGGGGCACGCCGGCGGGCAGGGAGGCGTTGGCGGCGTGAATGGCGGCGATCTTGCCGTCTTTGATCTCCAGTGTGTACAGCGCGGTGCGGGTGCCGATCACCGTTTCGCCGTCGTATTCAAAGCCGTCTTCCAGCCGCACCTCACTTAGGTAGTAGTGGCGATCGGTCAGGGTCATCGGTGCCGGTGCGCACTGCCCGCCGCCCGGTGACGCGGCCTGCGCCATGCCGCCCGTCAGGCCGATCACCGCGCAGGCGGTGGTGAGTTTGCCGGTTTGGCTGAGGAAGGCTCTGCGGCCCGGTTGTTGAGGGTTTTCCACGTTCGGTTCCTTAATCCAGAGGTGAGGGGTGAAACATCCCCCAATTTAGGAGAGGAACCGGCCGGTTGGCAGCGACATTTGCCACTGGTGACTATTCGATTTGGTAATGATCGGCGTCTGCTGGCGGAAGGGGGCTCTTGGCTTGCTCTTTCGCAGCTTTAATGGCTACATTTGTAGTCATTAAAGCTACATTGAGGTCAGCGTGATGCACGATCCGATGCTCGAATTGCTGTTCAGCGAATACCGTAGAAAAGTGCTAAGCCTGCTGTTTATTGAGGCCGGGCAGGCGTTTCATGTGCGAGAAATTGCGCGGCGCACCGCAACTCAGGCCGGGACTTTACACAAAGAGTTGAGCAGGCTGGCTGAAGCCGGCATTTTGCTCAGGCAGCGGCAGGGCAACCAAATTTGCTATCAGGCCAACGCCGATTGCCTGATTTTTCCCGAGCTGGCGGCGATTTTCCGCAAGGCCTGCGGGCCGGCTGCACGCTTACGGCAGGTCTTGACAGGATTTGGGGAAGACATCGAACGGGCTTTCATCTTTGGTTCCGTCGCCAGTGGCAAAGCGACGGCGGCCAGTGATATCGATGTTCTGATCGTCGGTAAACTGTCTTTTGCGGATGTGATTCAGGCGGTTTATCCGCTGCAGGCAACGCTGGGTCGGGAAATTAACCCCAAACTGTACTCGCCGGAAGAGTGGCGAGCGGCTTTGGCCGAGAACTCCGCGTTTATTCAGGACATTATGGATAAACCCCAACTCTGGATTGTGGGAGACAAGGATGACGCTGGACAATCTGGTTGGGCTGGGACTGGAGGTGATAACGCCTGACGCGGGGGCGATTAAAAAATTGCTGGCCGCCGCCGCTCGCAACCGACGCGATGCGGGTATCACTCAGCTCAGCAATGAGAGCCGTTTCGACACGGCATATAAGGCGGTCATGCAAATGGCTAATGCCGCTTTACAAGCCAAGGGATACCGCACGCTGACCAGCAAACCCGGCCATCACCAGATCATGATCCAATCGTTGCCGCTCACCGTAGGGCTGCCGCGCGAGGCAATGATCTGCCTGGACGCATTGCGAAAGCAGCGCAACGTGGCGGATTACTCCGGCGATTTGGTGACGGACGCGGCGGTACAGGCTTGCCTTGAGCAGACAGAGGCGCTGTGGGGGCGGCTTATCGACTGGCTGCAGCGCGAATATCCGCAGATAGTGGCATAAGTGGCCTCACTTCAACCCGCAAAACACCGCCAGCCGCTGGGCCAGCGCCAGCGTGGCGGCGGGGGCGCCATCGCGGTAATAGAGCGCCAGTTCGAAGCTGTCTATCGGCGGTAATCCTTCGGCTTCGCCCAGCACCCGATGCGTGGGCAGGCGGCAGCCGGCCGGCAGCAGGGTGACGCCCAGCCCGGCGGCGGAAGCGGCGGTCAGCGCCGCCAGGCTGGCGCTGCTGTAACCGATGCGCCAGCGTTTGCCGAGGGTGTCCAGCGCCTGGCACAGCTCGTCGCGGTACAGGCCGCTGAGCGGAAATACCGCCAGCGGCACCGGCGATTGCTCAATGGCCGGGAAGGCCAGGCTGTCCAGCCACAGCAGCGGTTCCGGCCGCGCGGCGCGCGGCGGTTGCCGGCGGCGCTGCTTCACCAGGATCAGATCCAGCTCTTCACGCGCGTAGGCGCTGTGCAGATCGGCGCTCAGGCCGCTGGCGACGTCCAGCCGCAGGTGCGGGTGCTCACGGCTGAAGTCGGCCAGCAGCTCGGTGGTGGGTACGGCGAAATCCTCCGGCATGCCGATCCGCAGCACGCCGTCGCGCCAGATGCCGGTCAGCGCGTCGTGGGCTTCTTCATTCAGCGCGATGATGCGGCGCGCGTAGCTCAACAGCTTCACGCCTTCTTCGGTCAGCAGCACCTGATGCGAGGAGCGCTCAAACAGCGGCTTGCCCAGCATCTCTTCCAGCCGGCGCACCTGCTGGCTGACGGTGGACTGCGACAAAAACACCCGCTCTGCGGCGCGGGTGAAGCTGTTGCTGTCGCACACGGCGACGAAGCTGAGCAGCAGCTGCGGATTGAACATCGGGTAGCGATTCATTTTCCCACTGTCGGCTATTTTATTATTTAATTTCCCAATACTAGCGGCGTTGCCTACAGTAACGCAACGCTGTGGCGATCGCGCTGTGACGCCGCACTCTTCATTTTGCAGTACCAGGAATATACCGTGTTAAATCATTCTGTTAATTCATCCTCTTCGCGCCGCTGGTTCAACCCTCTGCTGCTGGCGCTGGTGTTGATCGGCCTGAACATGCGGCCGTTGTTGACCTCGATCGGCCCGTTGCTGCCGACGCTGCGCCAGGCTACCGGGCTGAGCTTTGGCGGCGCGGCGCTGCTGACCACGCTGCCGGTGCTGATGATGGGCCTGATGGCGTTGGCGGGTGGCGCCATCAACCGGCTATTCAGCGAACGCAGCGCCGTGGCGTTAAGTTTGTTGGCGATCGGGCTGGGCGCGCTCTGGCGCGAACTGGCCCCCGGCAGCGTGCAGCTGCTGATGAGTGCGGTGCTGGGCGGGCTCGGCATCGGGGTGATCCAGGCGGTGATGCCCGGCATCATCAAGCATCATTTCCTCAAAAGTATGGCGCTGGTGGCCGGGCTGTGGTCGGCGGCGCTGATGGGCGGCGGCGGGCTGGGTGCGGCGATCACCCCGTGGCTGATGAGTGCGGGGCACGACTGGCACAGCGCGCTGGCCTGGTGGGCGTTGCCGGCCCTGGTGGCGCTGCTGGCCTGGTGGCCGGTCAGCCGCGGGTTGTCTCGCCTGAGCGCGGCGGGTGAAAACCGCGGGCCAAGCCTGCTGCGCAACCGGCGCGCCTGGCTGCTCGGCGCCTATTTCGGCCTGATCAACGGCGGCTATACCAGCCTGATCGCCTGGCTGCCGCCGTATTACATGCAGCTCGGTTGGCAGCCGCAGGCCAGCGGTTCGCTGCTGGCGTTGATGACCTTCGGCCAGGTCGTGGGCGCGCTGCTGCTGCCGGCGCTGGCGCGCAATCATGACCGGCGGCCGCTGCTGCTGCTGGCGTTGATGATGCAACTGATCGGCTTTATCGGCTTGATTTACCTGCCGCAGACGCTGCCGTGGCTGTGGGTGCTGCTCTCCGGGCTGGGGCTGGGCGGCGCGTTCCCGCTGTGCCTGGTGCTGGCGCTCGATCACCTGCATCAGCCGGCGGCGGCCGGGCGACTGGTGGCCTTTATGCAGGGCGTCGGCTTCCTGCTGGCGGGCGTGACGCCCTACCTTTCCGGCCTGCTGCGCGACTACAGCGGCGGCTTCGTGCTGGACTGGCAGATCCATGCGCTGCTGGTGGTGGTGCTGATCGTCATCACCTGGCGCTTCCATCCGCACAGCTACCGGCGGGCGTTCGCCGAATAATATTTCTGTCATTGCCGCTCCCTATAGTGACGTTGCTTTTACTTCTGGGCGATAACAACGAAAAGGGACAATGACATGCACAACACCAAAACCCGGCTGGCGCTGCTGGTCGGCTGCATGGCGCTGAGCGCCAACCTGTGGGCCGACGCGCAGCCGGTGCAAGCGACGTTGGCTGGGCATGCGCTGCTGCCGGTGAAATCCGCCGTTTCCACACCGAAGGACGCGCCGAGCGATCTGCAGCAGAGCGGCAAGTACACCAGCGGCAAACGCGTCACCGAGCTGGGCAGCGTGGCGGGCAAATCCGCCGATCGCCTGACCGGCCTCGGCCTGCCGATCGACGGTCAGCCGCTGCAGGGCCACTCCGGCATCAAACACATGCCCGACGGCACCTACTGGGTGCTGACCGACAACGGCTTCGGCAGTAAGGCCAATTCGCCGGACGCCATGCTGTACCTCAATCACTACAAGATCGATTTTAAAGACGGCACGGTCGCGCCGCTGAAGACGGTGTTCCTGCACGATCCGGATAAAAAGGTGCCGTTCCATATCATCAACGAGAGCACCGAGAAGCGTTATCTGACCGGCAGCGATTTCGATCCGGAAAGCTTCCAGTTTGCCGACGATGCCTTATGGATCGGCGAAGAGTTTGGGCCTTACCTGATCAAGGCCGACCTGAACGGCAAAGTGCTGGCGGTGTTCGACACCCTGGTGGACGGCAAAGTCGTGAAATCGCCGGACAACCCGACGCTGACCCTGCCGGGCGCGCCGGATGGCAAGCAGAACTTCCAGGTGGCGCGCTCCAAAGGCTTTGAAGGTATGGCCGCCTCGCCGGACGGCAGCAAGCTGTACCCGCTGCTGGAAGGGGCGCTGTGGGACGGCGAGCAGTTCGAGAACGTCGGCGGCAAACGCTACCTGCGGGTGCTGGAGTTCGACGTGAAACAGCAGGCCTGGACCGGCCGCAGCTGGCAGTACGTGCTGGAAGACAACCAGAACGCCATCGGCGACTTCAACATGATCGACGCCACCCACGGGCTGGTGATCGAGCGCGACAACGGCGAAGGCACGCCGGATAAAGCCTGCGCCGCCGGCGCGCCGACCGACAACTGCTTCAGCCAGGTGGCCAAGTTTAAGCGGGTATATAAAATCGCCTTCTCGGACGCCAACGTCGGCAAACCGGTCGAGAAACTGGCCTATATCGACCTGATGAACATTCAGGATCCGAACAAGCTGGCGCGCAAGCCGCTGAACGACGGCGTGCTGACCTTCCCGTTCTTCACCATCGAGAACGTGGACGTGGTGGACGCCAACCACATCATCGTCGGTAACGACAACAACTTCCCGTTCTCTTCCAGCCGCCAGCCCAATATGGCGGATGACAACGAGTTCATCCTGCTGGACGTGAAGGATTTCCTGAAGTAGCGCTCCCCGGCCGCCGAATCGCCGGCGGCCGCCATTTCCCGCTTAGCGCAGCGAACAAACTGCGCTATAATCAGCGCCTTGCTTCTTCTCTTCTCCAAGGAAGATCCTCGTCCCCGGTGGGGCGGCCGGACTTCAAATCCGGTTGGGGCCGCCAGCGGTCCTGGGCAGGTTCGACTCCTGTGATCTTCCGCCAAATTATTGTTTCCCACACTTTCTTGAATTCAAAAAAATCCTATCCAAGCGAATCACCTCGCAGACATTTTTTGAGAAAATAACCGTTGTTCGAGTAATGAGCTTCGATGAGCTTCTCTGGCATACTAAGCGAATTACAGCGTTGTAAGTCAGATTAAAGCGGAGGCGACATGGCAGACAAACACTTAACCCAATCACCGGCAGGTGAGTTTGTTATGTTTGCCAGCGATGATGGCGAAGTGCGCGTTGAATGTCGTCTTGAGCAAGAAACGCTGTGGTTGCCCCAGGCGACCATCGCGAATCTTTATCAGGTGACCCCAGGCGATTACGCAACACATCAAAGCGATCTACGAAGAAGCGGAACTTGAACAAAACGCAACCTGTAAGTCTTACTTACAGGTTCAAGAGGAGGGGGGCGCCAGAAAAGTCGCAATATTTAATCTAAGCGATTATGTGATATAGTAATACGCTCTTTCTTGTTGTTTGATGATGTAGTTCCTTACTTTTCTCTTAAGGGAAAGAGTAAGAGAAATACTGATTATTAACCAGAAAAGAATGATTTCTATGATGGTCAGTATTGGGTATATAATTATCTTGTCTTTTTTTACTTCATCTATGTATTTATTTAGTTCAACCTGGTTTTTTTCATCATTAAATATTTCGCAAATCAATGATGACAACTCTGGAGAGATATTTTTTATTCTTTTTAGTTGATTGCTATTTCCAATGCATTGTTTTTTGTCAATAGACCAAGGGTGACGGGAAAACAAAGATGATTCCTTGGCGGAATGGTTGGTGATAAAGAAGCTTTCATTTGTTGTTTTTAACGTCAAAAGAGTCCACCCATTTTGAATGCGCAATGTTTGTATGTGCATGTGAAAAACAAATAAAAGCCCAATGGTCACTGAAAAAATAATAAAGCCAGACAGTATTTTATCAATGAACGTGTTCTGGGGTGTTTTTTTTAGAGGAATAGATATGGAGAATAATCTAATTGTCCAATTGGGGATGCCTGCTTTACTCAAGTATTCAGATTCGCCGTTTAATGGTTTGTTTAAATATTTAAGTATTATCATTCCTGCCGCGAATATACTCCCTAATATTCCAAGGATGCTTGCAAATATTTCAATAGTTGACTTGAAGCTTTCGTCAGTAAATAATTCAGTGATAGATAGTGCGTTACTCATATTTTTTCCTCATTGTGACTGTTACGTTTTGTTGATTTTTTATTATTCTTATGATTTTTTCAAGTTGTTAACAGCTATTTAGTCTATGATAAGTACATGGTGTTATTGATATGAAATTCATTGAGTTGGTAAATGATTAGTGGTTACTATACGAAATGTCTTCCTAATTTAGCTAAGCGGCTATTTTAGTAACAGCATAATATATCTGAAATGCGATTTGCTATAAGTCCCCAACACCTAACCCCTCACTCCCTTTGCAAAAAGAACTGCTTGATGGTCTGCCGCAGCCAGCGGTGTGCCGGGTCGCGATCGAGGCGCGGATGCCAGGCCTGCACGATAAACACCGATTCCAGCTCGAGCGGCAGCTCGATCTCCGCCAACGGCAGGTGGATGTTGCTTACTCCCTGCAGCACGTGGCGCGGCAGCGGCAGGATAAAGTCTGATTTCATGGTCAGCATCATCGCCGAATGGAAGCCCGGTAGGGTCAGGGCGACGTTGCGCTGCAGGCCAAGATCGCGCAGCGCGTCGTCGATCGGCCCCTGCGTACGTCCGCGGCGAGAGACGCTGATATGCGGGTAATGGGTCAGGGTTTCGGGCGTTACCTGGCCGATGATCGGGTGACCAGGGCGCACCAGCGCCTGAAAGGTGCTGGTGAACAGGCTCTGCGTCTTAATTTCCGGGTGCCAGTCGCGTGAGGAACCGATCACCAGATCCACCTTGCCGCTGCGCAGCGCGTCATCTTCGCCGTCGCTTTCGGCGATAAACTTCAGGCCGCTTAACGGCGCCATGTCCCGCAGCGTCTCCAGCAAGCCGCCCGCCAGCGCGCCGATAAAAATGTCGTTGGCGCGAATGGTGAAGGTTCGGGTCAGCTTGCCGGGCTCGAAGGATTCACTCGGCGCGATCAGCGCGGCGGCCTGTTCGATGATATCGCTGAGCTGGCGTTTCAACTCCAGCGCGCGCGGCGTCGGCACCAGATGCTTGCCGGCCCTGACCATGATCGGATCGTCGAACTGCCGGCGGATGCGCCCCAGAATGCGGCTCATCGCCGGGGCGCTCAGATTCATCTTCTCGGCGGCGCCGCTCACGCTGCCTTCTTCCAGCAGCAGATTCAGCGCATAGATCAGGTTGAAATCAATTTTTTGCGGCATGGCCTCTCCGGTGGTGGTGCGCTCAATGGATTGCGTTTTGTGCAACTAGTTAATTACATCATTTCATTTTAAACAATCGAAATAAGCCCGGATACTGCCCACGACAACAAAGATTGAGGCTGAAACAGCAGGAGTGGGGAATGGTTGAGGTGTCTGTTACGCCGCACCACAAAAATCGATGGCTCGCCAGCGCCGGCGAAATCAACGGCCGCACCTGGCTGGGGCTGTTCGGCGTGTTTTTGGCGGTGATGGCCAGCGGCGTGGGGGAAAACGCCAGCAAGTTCGCGCTGGCGGATATACAGGGCGGCATGCTGCTGAGCTTCGATGCCGGCAGTTGGCTGACCACCTGTTACGTCACCGGCTTTGTGATCGGTTCCGGGTTCACGCCCTGTTTTTGGCCGACCTTTTCGCTGCGCCGGGTGGCGTTGACGATGTGCGGCATTTACCTGGCCGGTGGGCTGCTGACGCCCTGGCTGGGAGAACAGTATGGCGTGCTGCTGGCGGTGCGCAGCCTGCAGGGCTTCGCCGGCGGCGCGTTGCCGCCGATGCTGATGACGGTGGTGCTGCGTTTTATGCCGCCGCTGATCAAGGTGCTGGGGCTGGGTGCCTACGGCTGGGTCTCCGCCTGGAGCGCCACGCTGGGCGCCACCGCCGCCGCCTTCGCCTTTCACTGGGGTTGGAGCGGGTACTTCTACTGGAACCTGCCGCTGATGGCGATCGCTGCGGTGTGTATCGGCTACGGTCTGCCGCAGGATCCGCTGCGGCTGGAGCGCCTGCGGCAGTTCAACTGGCGCGGCCTGCTGCTCGGCGGCGTGGCGCTCGGCATGCTGACGGTGGGCATTTCACAGGGGGAGCGCCTCGACTGGCTGAACTCGCCGCTGATCTACGTTTTATTATTGGGTGGCGGCGGATTATTGGCGTTATTTCTGATTAACGAATGGTATCACCCGCTGCCTTTTTTCAATTTGCAGCTATTAAGCAAAAGGAATTTGTCCTTCTCCTTAATTACGCTGGGTGGCGTGCTGTTAATTATGGTGTCGCTGGTCAATATCACGTCGGGATATTTATCCGCGATTCAGGGCTATCGTCAGGAACAAACTTCCGACTTAATGCTGTGGGTGGCGTTGCCGCAATTAATTACGCTGCCGATTGTCGCCATGATATGCAATACGCCGCGGGTGGATTGCCGCTGGGTGCTGGCGATCAGCCTGCTGTTGATGGCCACCGCCTGCGTGCTGGCTGCCCAGCTGACGCCGGAATGGAACGGCGACACGTTTCGCGTTATCGCGCTGTTGCAGGCGGTCGCTCAACCGATGGCGATCATCCCGTTGCTCATGCAGGCGACCGGTGGGCTGTTGCCGACCGACGGGCCGTTTGCGGCGGCCTGGTTCAACGCGGTGAAGGGTTTCGCTGCCACCGCAGCCGGCGGCGCCATCGCGCTGCTCAGCCGACAGCGTGGGGACTATCACGCCGGCACGATCGCCGACGGTTTTGGCTCGGCCTACAGCCGCGCATCGGGGTCGGCGGAGCAGTTGGCGCAGCTTGCCGCTCGGCAGGGCCACGTGCTGGCCAGCGCCGATCTTTATCTGTTGGTTGCCGGCCTGGCGTTATTACTGACCGTGCTGATTTTATTTATGCCGACCCGTATTTATCCGCCGCGTTCGGTCGCCGCCTGACATTTTATCATCAGAAATAAATATTAAGTGGAGTCACTTTTATGGCTAACAAGAAAGTCGCCGTCGCCGTATTGGCGGTTACCGTCATTACGCTGGGATTATTAATCAATAAATTCCTTATTAAAGAGACACAGCAGAATACCAACGACGCCTATATTCGCGCCGATATCTCGCGTATTTCTCCGCAGATTGCCGGTGAAATTGCGCAGGTGTTGGTCAGGGACAATCAGTGGGTCAAACAGGGGGAGTTGCTGGCGGTGATCGACCCGCGTGAATTCAACGTTGCCCTAGCGCAGGCGACGGCGCAGGAGCAATCGGCCCGCGCCCGGCAGGACGACGCCAGGGCTAACCTCACCCGCCAGAGCGCGCTGATCGCCGCCGCGCTGGCGGAGCGGCAGGCGGCGCAGGCGGAGCTGGCGTTTGCACGCCAGGAGCAGAACCGCTACCAGAGAATGGCCAGCAGCGGCGCGGGTTCGCAGCAGGCGGCGCAGCAGGCGACAACGCGGGTGCACACGCTTTCCGCCAATGTGGCGCAGGCGGAGGCGACGCTCAAAGCGGCGCGAAACATGGAGCAGGTGCTACAAGCCAAGCTGGCGGACAGCGATGCCGAGCTGATGTTGGCGCAGGCGAAGAAAGCGATGGCTGAACTGAACCTGTCTTATACCCGCATCACCGCGCCGATCGGCGGCGTGGTCGGCAAGAAAAGCCTGCGGGTCGGGGAGTTCGTCAAACCGGGCGATGCGCTGCTGGCCATCGTGCCGCAGGACAAGCTGTATATCATCGCCAACTACCAGGAAACCCAGCTGGAAAAAATTGCGCACGGGCAGTCGGTAGACATCCATATCGATACCTTTCCCGGCCAAACGCTGAAAGGGCAGGTGGACAGCATTGCGCCGGCTTCCGGCGTCAGCTTCGCGGCCGTGGCGCCGGAGAACGCCACCGGCAACTTCACCAAGATCGTTCAGCGCATCCCGGTGAAGATTGTTTTTGATATCAATAAAGAGCATGCCGCCTTGCTGAGCGCCCTGCGCGTCGGCATGTCCGCGGACGTCAGCATCAATACGCTGGACGGAGGCGTGCAATGAACAGGGCCGTGATCCCGCTGCTGTTGATGGCGCTGAGCGGCTGCCGGGCGGTAGGGCCGGACTACGCTCGGCCGCAGAACGCGCTGCCCGAGAGCTGGGGTGAGCAGGCCGGCGGCGGGGCGCTGCCGGTGGCCTGGTGGTCGATATTCAACGATGCGTCGCTGACGCAGCTGGTGCAGCGCGCGGCGGCCGGCAACCTGGATCTGCAGCTCGCCACGGCGCGCATGCAGCAAAGCCGCGCACTGCTGGGCGTGACCGAGGCGGCGCTGATGCCGGATCTGAGCCTGGACGGCGCCTATCACCGCCAGCGTGCCACCTCGGTGGGCAGCATGGATCCGTCCGGCAACGGCGGAGAGGCGGATTACAACTTCTGGCGCGGCGGATTCAGCGCCACCTGGGAGCTGGACATGTGGGGCAAGCTGCGTCGCGCATCGGAAAGCGCGCGCGCCGGCTTCGCCGCTTCGCAGGAGAATCGGCGCGCGCTGCTGACGTCGGTGACGGCGGAGGTGGCGAGCGACTATCTGCGTCTGCGTGCCACGCAGCAGCAGCTGGCGGTGGCGCAGGAAAACCGCGCCACGGCGCTGCGCACGCTGCAGCTGACGCAAAGCCGTTATCAAAGCGGCGCAGGCAACGAACTGGATATCGATCAGGCGCAGGTGCAGTTGGCGCAGGTAGATGCCCTGCTGCCGACGCTGTTCGATCGACAGGAACGCTTGATCAACGCCATCAGCCTGCTGTTGGGCGAGCGGCCGGGCGCGCTGAAAGCTAGGTTGTCGCCGACGGGGCCGCTGCCGGTGCTGGCGCGCGCGGTGCCGATGGGCGTGCCGTCGGATCTGGCGCTGCGCAGGCCGGATATTCGCGAAGCAGCGGAGCGTTTGCATCAGGCGACCGCCGAGATTGGCGTCGCCACCGCCGACTACTATCCGCGCATCACGCTGACCGGCAACGCGGGCTACCAGGCATTGGCGCTGGCGGATATGGGCAACTGGTCCACGCATACCTTCGCCATCGGCCCCGCCCTGTATCTGCCGCTGTTCGACAGGGGAAAAATCACCCAGCGGGTGCGCCTGAGCGAATACCGGCAGCAGGAAATGGCCATCGCCTATCAGCAAACGGTGCTGCGCGCTTGGCATGAGATCGACGACGCGCTTTCCGGTTACCGCGCCCAGCAGCGCCGCCAGACGCATCTGGCCGAGGCGCTGGCCGCCAACCGACACGCGTTTGCGCTGGCGCGCGACAGCTATCTGAACGGCGCCAGCGATTTTATCCACGTTCTGAGCACGCAGCGCGCGCTGCTGGATCTGCAGTCCGCGCAAATTGTTTCACAGGAGGAGACGGCGATCGCCGTGGTGAATATCTATCGAGCGCTGGGCGGCGGCTGGGAACACACCTACCCGTCTGCGGCGCCACAGGAGAAGGCTGATGCACAACACGCTGAATAAGATTGTCGACGAGATGCTGGAAAGGGATACCCGCCGTAAACGCGAGGCCAGGGTGAGCGCCGTGCGGCAAGTCACCGCCCGGATCCGCCGCATCACGTTGAGCGGCGACGATGTGGATAAGTTTATCGCCGACCCGCGCGCGCAGGAGCCGGCCAGTTGGATCAAGGTGTTCTTCCCGTGGCGCGACACGCTGGCCGGGCGGGCCTATACCCTGAGCGGCATCGACAAACTCGCCCGCACCTTCGATATCGATATGGTGCTGCACGGCGAAGGCCCAGCGTCGAACTGGGCGCGCGACGCGATGCCGGGCGACAAGCTGGGGTTCGCCGGCCCTTGCTCCGGCGGCTTCCGGCTGTTGCCGCAAACTCGCTGGCTACTGTTGCTGGGCGATGAGACCGCGCTGCCCGCCATGCGCACTATCCTCGCCTCGCTGTCTACCCCGCTGCCGGTGCTGTGGTTCGCCGAAGTGGGCGATGCGCAGGAGATTCAGGATGTCGATTGCTCCTTTTTGCAGATGAACAGCTGGCAAATACGCACCCGGCATTTCGACAGCGTGATGAACAGCCCGCTGGTGCAGGCCGTCAGCCACTGCGAACTGCCGGCCGGGGAAGGGCAGGTGTGGCTGGCCTGCGAACACCAGGTCGCCGCGTATCTGAAGGCGCGTTTTATCAACGAAATGGGCATCTCCCGCGCCGCCTTGTTTGCCAAAGGTTATTGGAAAAAGGGCGAAGCTAATTTCAAGGGCGCGATGTAACTCGGGAGAATGAGGATGGTTATGATTGAGAGAGTGTTATTGGCGGTGGACTGCTTTGAACACAGCGGCAACGCGCTGGATTTTATGGCGCGTCTGCAAGGCAGCATCGGCGGCGTGATCGTACTGACGGTGGTCGACAATGCCTTCACGCTCAGCCGCAGCGGCCTGCGCTTCGACAGCGACGAGCGCGAAGAATATCCCGCCGCCCAGCGCGAAGAGGCGCTGGCGGAAAAGCAGGTCGGGCAGGTGACGCGGGCGTTGAAACAGATGGGCTTCAACGCCCAGGGCCTGGTGGCTGCGGGGGCGCCCATCGAGGTGATCCCGGACCAGATGGCTTTGTTCAACTGCGATTTGCTGATCATCTCGCACCGCCACCTGTCTTCGTTGGGGCGCTGGCTGAACGCCTCCGTCACGCGCGGCCTGCTGGATGAGATTGGCCAACCGGTCTTGGTGATCCCGCGCTAAGCTATGGGTAAGGGCAGCCGCATGCGGCGGCGCGCGTTCGGCGACGAAGGCCGTACATACCGGAGGTCAACATGCGAAGTCTGGAAGATCAACTTGCCGCTTATGCCGCCTATCACCGCGATGCGCGCAATATTGCCACGCATTTTATCGGCATCCCGCTGATCGTCGTCAGCCTGCTGGCGCTGCTTTCCCGGCCGGCTTGGGGCACGGGAGGGCTGCCGTTTTCGCCGGCCTGCGCGGTGGTTATTGTCGCGGCCCTCTATTACCTGCGGCTGAGCCTGCGCCTTGGCGCCATGATGCTGGCGTTGCTGCTGCTGTGCCTCGGGTTCGGCGCCTGGGTGGCGTCGCTGTCGACGGCGGCGTGGCTGAGCGTCGGCATCGGCGGCTTCGTTATCGGCTGGCTGTTTCAGTTTGTCGGGCATTTCTGGGAGGGGAGAAAACCGGCGTTTATGGACGATGTGACGGGCCTTATCATCGGCCCGCTGTTCGTGCTGGCGGAAGCCTGCTTCCTGGCCGGCGGGCTGCGTGAACTGCAGCGGAACATCGAAATGCGCTCGGGCAAAGTGCGTAGCGGGAGGGCATGAGGTGGGCTTGATTCCTACGGTGACGGCCTTTCCGCTGCAGCAGGCTTTTATCCCGCTGCTGGAGGCGCTGACGACAGGGCTACCGCGCCAATTCCCGACGCTCATCCACAGCATTTACCTCTACGGCAGCGTCGCGCGCGGCGAAGCCATTCCCGGCGTGTCCGATCTGGACATCACGCTGTTGCTCATCAAGCCGGCCGATAGCGAGGCGTTGCAGCGCCTTGAGGCGTGGCGGCAGGCTTTTCAGCTGGAGCAGCGGATCGTGAGCAAGGTCGACTTTGACATCGGCAGCGTCGAGGAGGCGTTGAACCCCGAGCATTGCCATTCCTGGGGATTTTGGCTGAAGCATCACTGCCGCTGCCTGTGGGGCGAAGACGTGTCCGCCGCTTTTCCGCTGTTTCGGCCCGATCGGCGCATCGCGCTGGCGGTCAATGCCGATTTACGGCCCGTGTTGGTGCGTTATCGGGAGCAGCTACTGCTGCAGGCAAGCCCGGTGCCGGATGAGAAGCGCTTAAAGCGCGAAGCGGCCAGAAAGCTGATCCGCGCCACCAACATGCTGCGCGCCGAGGGCAGCGCATTCTGGCCGACAACGTTAACCGACTATGCCGAACAGCTGCTGGCGCGCTATCCGGCACAGCAGGCTGACATGACGTACTTGCTGGCTCATGCGGTTGGCGAGGCGAACGACGCTGCCTTTGCCGACCGGATGATGGATTTTCTTGCGTGGATGGAAGGGCAGCGGTAGGGCGGCTGCCATGCGTGATCACACCGGATGACGGATGCCCCCTCCCGCCGCACTTTTAACAAATTTGCAAAAGTCTTTTAGCCTCCCGCCTGCTTATCTTTGTTGTGATCAATGTCATACTTTCGGCATCTTAACTGTTCCCGCGCTTCGGCAGCGGTAAACCGGAGTTGTTGCATGAAAGTGAATTATCCCTTGTTAGCGCTGGCGGTGGGGGCGTTCGGCATCGGCACCACCGAATTCTCTCCCATGGGCTTGCTGCCGACCATCGCCAAAGGGGTGGACGTCTCCATTCCGATGGCCGGCATGTTGATCAGCGCCTACGCCGTTGGCGTGATGGTCGGCGCACCGCTGATGACGCTGCTGCTCTCGCACCGGGCGCGCAGAAGCGCGCTGATCTTCCTGATGGCGATCTTTACCCTGGGTAACGTGCTGTCGGCCATTGCGCCTGACTACACCACCCTGATGCTGTCGCGCATCATCACCAGCCTGAACCACGGCGCTTTCTTTGGTCTCGGTTCCGTGGTGGCCGCCAGCGTGGTGCCGAAGGAGAAACAGGCCAGCGCCGTGGCGACCATGTTTATGGGGTTGACCATCGCCAATATCGGCGGGGTGCCTGCTGCGACCTGGCTGGGTGAAACCATCGGCTGGCGCATGTCGTTCCTGGCCACCGCAGGGTTGGGGGTGATCGCCATGTTGGGGCTGTGGTTCTCGTTGCCGAAAGGCAGCGCCGGCGCGCGCCCGGATGTGAAACGCGAACTGTCGGTATTGGTACGCCCGCAGGTGCTGTCCGCCTTGCTGACGACCGTGCTGGGCGCGGGCGCGATGTTCACGCTCTATACCTATATCTCGCCGGTATTGCAGCAAATCACCGATGCGACGCCGCTGTTCGTGACGTCCATGCTGGTGTTGATCGGCGTCGGTTTCTCCATCGGCAACTACCTGGGCGGCAAATTCGCCGACCGTTCCGAGAGCGCGACGCTGAAGGGCTTCTTGCTGCTGTTGGTGGTTATTATGCTGGTGATCCCGTTCCTGGCGCGCAGTGAAATCGGCGCGGCAGTCAGCATGGTGATTTGGGGGGCGGCGACCTTTGCCGTGGTGCCGCCACTGCAGATGCGCGTGATGCGCGTCGCCAGCGAAGCACCGGGCCTGTCGTCCTCGGTCAACATCGGTGCCTTTAACCTGGGCAATGCGCTGGGCGCCGCCGCCGGTGGTGCGGTGGTCTCCGCCGGGCTGGGATACAGCTTCGTGCCGGTGATGGGCGCAATTATTGCCGGATTGGCGTTGCTGCTGGTGCTGTTCACCCACCGTCAGGCCGAAAAAGTGGCCTACGCCAGCAACTAAGTTGTACCTGCACGGCGGAACTCTCCGCCGTGCAGATTTTTAGCGTAAGTATTCGGGCGAAGGATCGTCTCTATTTATGTACTGTAATAGGGGCTTAGCCGCTATCATTACCCATGTATATGCATGGTGGCCGCTTGCACGGCCCCTCTGGGATAATGAAAGACCTGCCTAAGGAAAGATCCACATGAGAAATATCTTCTTCTTCGACGCGATGCTCACGCCAAAAATCATCACCGCCGTTTACTGGCTGGCGCTGTTGGGTGTGTTGATCAGCGGCATCGGCATGATGTTCTACGGCGAGTTCTTCCGCGGCCTGTTCGGCATCATCGTCGGCGGCGTGTTCGTGCGTGTGGCGTTCGAGATGATCATCATCGCGTTTAAAAATAACGAATACCTGCGCAAGATCGCCGAAAAACCGTAATGCTGCCCCAACGCCGGGTTCCTCCCGGCGTTGTTTCTCTTTCCGCCCAGGCTATTCAAAGCCGAGCAGGCTGAACGCATCGTCCTGCGGGGTGTAACCCAGCAGGCGACGGGTCTCTTCCAGCGATAAACGTTTGTAGCGGTTGTTGGAAACCCCGTGCACCACCGCATATTGCACCCCTTCGACACGAATGCAACGCTCCAACAGATCGGCGGCGTCGCGATGGCTGAGAAAAGCGCTCATGTCGCGGGCGCTAAGCTGTTCGCCCCGGCTCAGGGTGGTGAAGTTGGCGATGCGCACCGACAGGGCGGAAAGCCCTTCCTGATGGGCGAAATAGGCGGCGATGCCTTCGCCGAAGGCTTTGCTGGCGCCGTACAGGTTTTTCGGTTTCGGCGCGTCGTCCGGGCGGATTTGGTAATCGAGCGGATAGCCTTCCACCGCCTGCGCGCTGCTGGCGAACACCACCCGGCGGCAGCCGGCGTCTTTCGCCGCGCGGAAGATATTGAAGGTGCCGAGAATGTTGTTGTCCATCAACGAGCTGCAGAAGTCGGCGTCGGGGGAGGGGTCGGCCGCCAGGTGCAGCACGGTGTCGATATTGGCGCAAGCCGCGCGGCAGGCGTCGAGATCGGCGATGTTGAAGCTGATGACTTCGTCGCCGGGCTGCAGATCGCGCAGCAGGCTGATGTCGCGTTCCGCCAGGCGCAGCGCGTAGCGGTCGCCCATCGCCTGACGAAACGCCGTGGCTACCCGGCCGCCGGCGCCGGTGATCAAAATCCGTCCTACATCAGTACGCAACACCATGGTGACTGCCATCCCTACTCTCGATTAAGCGTTGACCAGTAATAATCCCCCGCGTGACTTTTGTCCAGTGTTTATATTAGTCATTCTGATGCTTTATGCCGGCAATGGGCATGTTTTGCCGAGCGTTTCGACCAGGAAATTCATCACCGCGCGCACGGCAGCGGTGCGCGCTAAATCGGGATACGTCACCAGCCAAAGCTCGCGCGTTGGCGCGGCGTTGGCCGTGGGCAACGCGACCAGATCCGGATCGCCATCGGCGACGAACGTCGGCAAAACGGCAGCACCTAGCCCCGAACGCGCCGCTTGCTGCAGTGAAAACAGATCGCTGGCCTGAAAGACCACCGGACGGCCCTGCAACAGCTGTTGCAGCCATTGCTGATGCGGCTGCTGCCGATAGTGATGGTCATAGGCGAGAAAGCGGCGCGCCGCGTCGGGCAGTGCGGCGTGCTCCGGTGCGGCATACAGCGCGTAGCGCATCATGCCGATGCGCTGCGTCAACAGCTCCGGTTGCTGTGGGCGCACCATGCGCACGGCGATGTCGGCTTCACCGCGATCCAGCTCGGCGAGCGCCGATTCACCCGCCAGCGTGACGACGATTTGCGGGAAAGCCTGGTTAAATGCGGCGATGCGCGGCGCGAGAATATGCGCGGCGATCGACGGCGGCGCACTGATGCGCACGCCGGCCTGTGGCGTTGCGCCGGCGCTGCGCGCATGGCGGGCGATAGCCTGACTTTGCTCCTCGATCTCCGCCGCCAGCCCGGCAATCGCCTGCCCGTCCTGGGTCAAGGGCGTGCTGCGCGGCAGACGCACGATCAAACGCAGGCCGAGCGCCTGTTCCAGCGCCGCTACGCGTCGCCCGACGGTGGCGTGATCGCAACCCAGCTCCCGCGCTGCCGCCGACAACGAACCGGTACGCGCCAGCGCCATGAAGTGTTTTAAATCCTGCCAGTCAAACATCGGTGAATTCCTGCACATTGATGATGAGATTTTAGGGAATATTCACACGAATAACGGTGTGATTCAATGTGTGAACGTTTCCTTTTAAATTGAATTATTCAATTAGGGTTTCTTATGAATTTGCAACTGCAGCAACGCACGGCATTGGTCACGGGCGCCAGTGAAGGGATCGGTGCCGGCATGGTCAGAGTATTGGCCGCTCAAGGGGTCACGGTGGTGGCTACCGCACGACGCGGTGAGCGGCTGCAGGCGCTGGCGGATGAGGTAGAACGGCAAGGGGCGGTGCGCCCGTGGGTAGCCGTTGCAGACGTGACCGACCCTGAGGCGATAGCCCAGTTGGCGGTGCAGGCGCTGCGTCAGGTGGGGACAATCGATATCCTGATCAACGCGGTCGGCGCGTTTCACCCCACAACGCTGAACGACAGCGATCGCAGCTGGGATGACGCCTTTGCTTTGAATTTCACACCGGCCCGGCGGTTGACCCAGGCGCTGTTGCCGGCCATGCAGGCGCAAGGCTGGGGCCGGGTGATCAACATCAGCGGCTCGATGGAGCCGCGCAGCCTGAGCGCCGCCAGCGCCGCCAAGGGCGCGCTGCATCTGTGGGCCAAAGGATTGGCCGGCGACGTGGCTGCGCAGGGGATTACCGTCAATACGCTACAGCCGGGGCGCATCAACAGTGAACAGATCCGCGAGCGCTTATACGCTTGCGATGAAGCACGCCAGGCGTTCATTGCGCAACATATCCCGATTGGCTACTTCGGCGAACCGGAAGATATGGCCTATCTGGCGGCGTTTCTTTGTTCCCCGCTCGCGCGATATATCACCGGCGCGGTGATCCCGGTAGATGGTGGCATGCATTATTTCGCGCATTGAGGCCGTTTTGCCCCCGCGATCACAGTTCGGCAATTTGCCGATGCAAAGGCTTGCCCCGGTAAAATCCGCGGTGTTAACGTCATAGCTCAACCGATTTAGGGTTGTTACTGCTGCGGCAGGCAAAACCTAAACCTCGCGTTTCTGTTCCCCGATAGGGCAGAGGCCGCGAGGTTTAGGTTTTTTTTTGCGCCGAATTCCGCCTCAGCGCCAGGCCAGTGCGGGGGGGGGGGGAGCGGCAGAACGCGAAGTCTAAGGATAACCGTATGAAATATGACACATTAGCCAGTGAGATTTTGGCCGGCGTCGGTGGCCGCGACAATGTGAAAAGCCTGGTGCACTGCGCCACCCGCCTGCGTTTCAAGCTGCGTGACGACACTCGCGCCAACGCGGCAGCGCTGAAGAAAAACCCCGGCGTCATCATGGTGGTGGAGAGCGGCGGCCAGTTCCAGGTGGTGGTGGGCAACCACGTGGCGGAGGTGTTCGACGCGG
Organism: Serratia sp. CY84636; assembly: GCF_052166245.1. Lineage (NCBI taxonomy): Bacteria > Pseudomonadati > Pseudomonadota > Gammaproteobacteria > Enterobacterales > Yersiniaceae > Serratia > Serratia sp. CY84636. The sequence goes on along the minus strand of NZ_JBJNOX010000007.1, from coordinate 154,809 downwards.
TCAACCGGGTCGGCGGATTGGCCGAGGGCGCGCCGAGCGACGACGCGGGCGGTAAAAAAGACAGCTTGCTCAGCCGCTTTATCGATCTGGTGTCCGGCATTTTTACCCCGCTGCTCGGGGTGATGGCCGCTTCGGGGATCCTGAAAGGCTTCCTGGCGCTGAGCCTGGCCTGCGGCTGGCTGCTGGAGAGCGGCGGCACCTTCAAAATGCTGTTCGCCGCCAGCGACTCGCTGTTCTACTTCTTCCCGATCATGCTCGGCTACACCGCCGGGAAAAAATTCGGCGGTAACCCGTTTGTCACCATGGCGATCGGCGGCGCGTTGACGCATCCGCTGATGATGGCGGCGTTCGAAGCGGCGCAGCAGCCGGGGGCGGTGCGCGAATATTTCTTCGGCATTCCGCTGACCTTCATCAACTACAGTTCGTCGGTGATCCCGATCATCTTCGCGGCCTGGGTATCCTGCCGCCTGGAGCCGTTGTTTAATCGGGTGATCCACAGCGCGCTGCGCAATTTCATCACGCCGCTGCTGTGCCTGGCGATCACCGTGCCGTTGACCTTCCTGCTGATCGGCCCGGCGGCGACCTGGCTCAGCCACCTGCTGGCCAACGGCTATCAGAGCATTTACGCCTTTAACCCGATCATCGCCGGCGCCTTTATGGGGGCGATGTGGCAGGTGTGCGTGATCTTCGGCCTGCATTGGGGATTGGTGCCGTTGATGATCAATAACCTGAGCGTGCTGGGGCGCGACACCATGGTGCCGCTGCTGCTGCCGGCGGTAATGGGGCAGGTCGGCGCCACGCTGGGCGTGATGCTGCGCACCCGCGACGCCAAGCTGCGGGCGCTGTCCGCTTCGGCCATCGGCGCCGGGATTTTCGGCATCACCGAACCGGCGGTGTACGGCGTCACCCTGCCGAACAAGCGCCCGTTCATTTTCGGCTGCATCGGCGGCGCGCTGGGCGGTGCGGTGATCGGCTACTTCCATACCTCGGTCTACTCGTTCGGCCTGGTGAGCGTATTCACCTTCGCGCAGATCATCCCCGGCGGCGGCATCGACGCCACGGTATGGGGCGCGATCGGCGGCACCCTGCTGTCGTTCGTGTTCGCCGCGCTGGCCAGCTATCTGTTCGGCGTCGCACCGGCGGAAGAGACGGTGCAGCCTGAAGCCGCCGCGCCGCTAAACCGCAAACAGGCCATCCTCAGCCCGATCGCCGGCGACATCGTGCCGCTGGATCAGGTGAACGACGCGACCTTCGCCAGCGGCCTGCTGGGGAAAGGGGTGGCGATTGCGCCGCAGCAGGGGCGCGTGGTGGCGCCGGTCAGCGGCAGCGTGGCGTCGCTGTTCAAGACCAAACACGCCATCGGTATTGAATCGGACGACGGTGCGGAGATTCTCATCCACGTCGGCATCGATACCGTGAAGCTGGACGGGGCGCATTTCACCGCCCACGTGCGGGAAGGCGAGCGGGTCGCCCCGGGCGATCTGCTGATCGAGTTCGACCAGGCGGCGATCCATGCCGCCGGCTATGACACCACCACGCCGATCATCATCAGCAACAGCGATGACTACGTGGACGTGTTGACCAGCGGCCTGTCTCCGGTGCAGGAACAGGCGCCGCTGCTGACTTTATTACGTTAATTGAGGAGCAAGCGATGAACGGCAAGTTTCCGCAACATTTTCTGTGGGGCGGCGCGGTAGCGGCGAACCAGGTAGAAGGCGCGTATCAGGCCGACGGCAAGGGGCTGTCGACCTCCGATCTGCAGCCGCAGGGCATCTTCGGCGCCATTACGCCGCGCATGGCGGGCGACAGCGGCATCAAGGACGTGGCGATCGATTTCTATCATCGTTATCCGGAGGACATCGCGCTGTTCGCCGAAATGGGCTTCAAGTGCCTGCGCACCTCGATCGCCTGGACGCGCATTTTTCCACAGGGCGACGAAGAGACGCCGAACGAAGCCGGGCTGGCGTTTTACGATCGGTTATTCGACGAGATGGCGAAGTACGGCATTCAGCCGCTGATCACGCTGTCGCACTATGAGATGCCTTACGGCCTGGTGAAGCACTACGGCGGCTGGGGCGATCGGCGCACCATCGATTTCTTCGAGCGCTATGCGCGCACCGTGTTCGAACGCTATAAGCACAAGGTCAAACATTGGCTGACCTTCAATGAGATCAACATGTCGCTGCATGCGCCCTTCACCGGCGTCGGCCTGCCGCAGGAAAGCGACAAGAGCGCCGTCTATCAGGCGATCCACCATCAGCTGGTGGCCAGCGCCAGAGCGGTGAAGGCCTGCCACGAGATCGTGCCGGAGGGCAAAATCGGCAACATGTTGCTGGGCGGCATTCTGTATCCGCTGAGCTGCAAGCCGGAAGATCTGCTGGAAACCCAGCGGCAAAACCGCGACTGGCTGTTCTTCGGCGATGTGCAGGCGCGCGGCTATTATCCGGCCTATATGCAGCGCTTTTTCCGTGAAAACGGCATCCAGGTGGCGATCACCGAGGAAGATCGGCAAACGCTGCGCGAAACCATCGATTTCATCTCGTTCAGCTACTACATGAGCGGCTGCGTCACCGCCGACCCGGAGCAGTTCGAGACGGCGCGCGGCAACATTCTCGATATGGTGCCGAACCCGCACCTGGCCAGCTCGGAGTGGGGGTGGCAAATCGATCCGATCGGGCTGCGCTACCTGCTCAACGTGCTGTATGACCGCTATCAGAAGCCGCTGTTCATCGTTGAGAACGGGCTGGGCGCCAAAGACCGCGTCGAGGCGGACGGCAGTATCAACGACGACTACCGCATCAACTACCTCAATGACCATCTGGTGCAGGTGGCGGAAGCCATCGACGACGGCGTCGAGGTGATGGGCTACACCAGCTGGGGGCCGATCGATTTGGTCAGCGCCTCGAAGGCCGAAATGTCGAAGCGCTACGGCTTCATTCACGTCGACAGAGACGATGCTGGCAACGGTAGCCTCGAGCGCCGCCGCAAGAAAAGTTTCTACTGGTATCGCGATGTGATCCACAGCAACGGCGCCAGCCTGAAAGACCGGCGCTAATCTCTAAGCCCGGCGGCAAGCGCCGGGCGTTAACCTAACGTTATTCGCTGCTGTTCATGATGGGAAATTCTCTCCCAGGGAATGCTGTTGCCCGCAGTCAGCCGTTATGCGGAGAAATATAATAATGATGAAAAGCTTATTACCTCGTTCCATGACTCTGGCGGCGCTGGCGCTGTGGTGCAGCCAGGCGCAGGCGGAAATGCTGCAAACCGGCAAGGACGTCGAAGCCCCTACCGTCAAATGGGAAGGGGTGGCGCTCGGCTTTGAGCCGCCGCAGCCCGGGCTGTTGGGGGATATGCTGGGGATCAGGCCGATCCTGGAGGATCACGGTTTCCACTATAATCTCGGCTACCTCAGCCAGCTGTCGTATAACGCCGGCGGCGGTTACAACCACGATAAACAGGCGTCGTACATCGACCAATTCTCGCTGACCTTCAGTCAGGATCTGCAGGCGCTGACCGGCATTCCGGACGCGGCGATCGAAGGCAATATCGTCAACCGCAACCATGACAATAACCTGACCCGCGATCGCTTGCAGGACTCGCGCGTCGGCCTGACCGATCTGTCGCAGGAGAGCTTTGGCGGGCAGTCGATTACCCGCCTGGGCTGGCTGACCTTCAGCCGTTCCTTCCTCGAGCAGCGGCTGCAGTGGCGCATCGGCATGATGAACAAGGTGCAGGATTTCGATCAGATCATCCCCTGCGATTTTCAGACGCTGACGCTGTGCGGCGGCAAGTCTGCCAACTCGTTGACCTGGTACAACTGGAACGTGCATTACTGGGGCACCACGCTGCAATACAAGCTGACCGATGGCCTGACGCTCAAGGGCGGGGTGATGGAGCAGAACCCGAGCGCCCCCAGCCGCAGCCACGCCTGGAGTTGGTCCACCAAGGGCAGCAAAGGCTTCCTGTTGCCGATGGAGCTGGAGCTGAAAACCCACGCCGTCAACCAGCTGCCGGGGGTGTATAACCTGGGTGTGCTGTTCACCAACGCGCGCCAGCGCGATCTTTATGAAGGGGTGTCCGGCGGGCCGGGCGCCAGCGATCCGCAGGGTTATCGCAACCACGATCGCACCTGGTTCCTGTATACCGGTTTTAACCAGCAGGTGACGCGCCATGCGGATGACGTCAACCGCGGCCTGAGCGTGTTCTACAGCCTGGGCCTGGGGGATCAGCGCAGCAACTACCTGCACTGGTCTACCTCGACCGGCATTCGCTATCGCGGGCTGTTCGATGCGCGGCCGGACGACTGGCTGGGGCTCGGTGTCTCGGTGGTGAAACTGAGCGACCGCTACAAAGACAATCAGCGGTATCTCAACCAGATGAGCGGCATCAGCGATTATCACGATCCGAACTACCGGCCGGTACCGGGCCACTCGGTGACGGCGGAGCTGTATTACCGCGTTAACGTCACGCCGTGGCTACAGCTGCAGCCGGGCCTGCAGTATTGGCATCACCCGGCGGGCGTCAGTGAGACGCAGGACGCCTGGGTGACGGCGTTGAAAACGGTGGTGACCTTCTGATCAGGCCGCGTCGCTCTCGCGGTAGCGCCGGCGGGCGTGTTCGAACCAGCTGGCCGGAACGTTGTGCGGTGGCTGCTGCAACCTGAGCAGCCCCTGTTCAACGATATGGCTGGCCTGGCGCCACAGCGTCGGGTCGCCTTCGGTCAGTACCTCCAACAGGCGCTGTTTCTCGATCAGGTAGGTCTGGGCGAAGTGGCTGTCGTAGTCCAGCAGCGAGCGGGTGTTGTCGATCAGATCCGCCAGCTTGATGGTTTTGGCCTGCGGCGACGCGCCGGCGCTGTGGCGCCGATCGCGGTTTTTACGTTCGAAGCGGTTGCCGTCCTCGGCGTGGCTGACGTTGGTCAACATCCGCACCAGCTCCGCCACCTTCGGCCCGAAATGGCTGTCGATATCGCCGAGGGTGGTGGGCGTGTCTTCCACCGTATCATGCAGCCAGGCGGCCGCCAGCATCTCTTCGGTGTGCGGCACGCTGCGCACCAGCTCCATCACCGCCTGCGGGTGGACGATGTACGGATCGTCGGTGTATTTGCGGCGCTGATCGATGGCCGCATGCGCCTTGGTGGCGTAGCGGCGCGCGCGTTCTACAAGCGTATTCGTCATTTCCTTTCCCTCCGAGCATCCTCTGCATAAAAAAGGTAGCATACCTCACAAGAAATAGCTTGCGATTACATCGTGCACTATCTATATTCATACACATGAAAAGCACCGAGACCGAACAACCCAAGGCGAAGAACCTGCTGCAGCTCGATCAGCAGCTCTGTTTCGCGCTGTACTCCGCCAATCTGGCGTTGCACAAAGTCTACCGCAAACTGTTGAGTCAGCTCGAACTCACCTACCCGCAATACCTGGTGATGATGGTGCTGTGGGAGCGCGATCGGGTGACGGTATCGGATATCGGCGAGCGGCTGTTCCTCGATTCCGCCACGTTGACGCCGCTGCTGAAGCGGCTGGAAACCGCCGGTTTGCTGGTGCGCTATCGCGCCACCACCGACGAGCGGCAGGTGATCATCGCCCTGACCGAAGCCGGCCGCGCGCTGCGCGAGCGGGCTCAATCGGTGCCCGAGGCGGTGATGTGCGCCACCGACTGCAGCCTGGACGAGATCGTCTCGCTCAAACAGCAGCTGGAAAAGCTGCGCGGCAGCCTGATCGATCAGATTTGACCCGCCGCCGCCGGACGCAAGAACGGCGCGGGTGGTCTACACTGGTTAATAAGTGTTAAATATAAGTAGTGCGCGATTTAATCGCAAAAGATAAATATGTGACCGGCTTTACCTCGTGGAAGCCGTAGTCATCTCGCCAACCAGCAAGAAGGAATGAACGATGTCTATTGAGAAAGTGGTTTACCGCGCTCACGCCACCGCAACCGGCGGCCGCGACGGCCGTGCGACCTCCTCCGACGGCGTGTTGGACGTGAAACTGGGCGTGCCGAAAGAGATGGGCGGCGCCGGCGGCGAAGTCACCAACCCCGAGCAGCTGTTCGCCGCCGGTTACTCCGCCTGTTTCCTCGGCGCGTTGAAGTTTGTCGCGGCGAAGGAAAAGGTCAAAATCCCGGCCGAAGCCAAGATCGACGGCACCGTCGGCATCGGTGAGATCCCCAACGGCTTCGGCATCGAAGTGCAGCTGGATATCTCGCTGCCGGGCATCGAGCGCAGCGTGGCGGAAGATCTGGTGAAAAAGGCGCACGTGGTGTGCCCATACTCCAACGCCACCCGTGGAAATATCGATGTGACTCTGAACGTTAAGTAAGATTTTTGCCGATATCTGGAAAAAATGGAGGGTTTGTCCCTCCATTTTCTTGTGTGCCCTGCCTGAAAATCGCTCAAAAAAACGGTAAATTTTGTCCTTTTTGTGAGAATTCTCTTGATTATTACCCGCAAAATAACGCTTATTGCCGGTTGGCTGAACCAGAAGCCGCAATCAGTGTCTGACTGAGTCAGAACCGCTACACCGTCCCCGGAGCCACCGCGTTACATGAACAAAGTTAAATCGCTATCACAGCAGAATTTATCGTTATTGTTAGCGATCTATATCGGCATCTTTCTAAACCTGTCCGTTTTCTATCGCCGTTTTGATTCGTTGGCGCATGGCATTCAGGGAATTAAGCTGATTTCGGCGGTGACGGAAGTCATCGCTATCGTCCTGTTCACATTCTTCATCATGCGGCTGGTATCGCTCGGCGGCCGGCTGTTTTATCGCATCGTCGCCTCGCTGCTGGTGTTGATTTCGGTGGCTGCCAGCTACTACATGACGTTTTTTAACGTGGTGATCGGCTACGGCATCGTGGTGTCGGTGATGACTACCGATATCGATCTGTCGAAAGAGGTGGTCGGCCTGCACTTCGTGCTGTGGATGGTGGCGCTCAGCGCCTTGCCGCTGCTGCTGATCTGGAAAAACAGCCTGCGCTACACCCTGATTGAACAGCTGAAAACCCCCGGTCATCGCATCAAGCCGCTGCTGGTGTTGCTGGCGGTGGTGGCGCTGGTCTGGCTGCCGCTGCGCATGTTGGACGACGAGCAGAGCGTGCAGGAGAAGCTCGCCAACGTCGATCTGCCGAGCTACGGCGGCGTGGTAGCGCACTCGTATCTGCCGTCCAACTGGCTGTCGGCGCTGGGGCTGTTTGCCTATACCCGCTATGACGAAAGCCAGGACCAGAGCACGATGTTCGATCCGGGCAAACACTTCACCTATGTACCGCCGGCGGATATCGACGATACCTACGTGGTGTTCATCATCGGCGAGACCACGCGCTGGGATCACATGGGCATGCTGGGCTATGAGCGCGATACCACGCCGCGGCTGTCGAAAGAGAAGAACCTGGTGGCGTTTCGCGGTGAGTCGTGCGACACCGCCACCAAGCTGTCGCTGCGCTGCATGTTTGTGCGCGAAGGCGGCACCGAGGATAATCCGCAGCGCACGCTGAAAGAGCAGAACGTGTTCGCGGTGCTGAAGGATCTGGGCTTCTCTTCCGAGCTGTTCGCCATGCAGAGCGAGGTGTGGTTCTACAACAACACCGAGGTGAACAACTATTCGTTCCGCGAGATGATCGCGTCCGAGAAGCGCAACGACGGCAAGGCGGTCGACGATATGCTGCTGGTGAACGAGATGAAGGAGTCGCTGGCGCGTTATCCGAAGGGCAAACACCTGGTGATCCTGCATACCAAAGGCTCGCACTACCTGTACTCGCAGCGTTATCCGCGCAGCTATGCGCGCTATCAGCCGGAGTGCATGGGGGTGGACGACTCTTGCACCAAGGCGCAGCTGATCAACGCGTTCGACAATACGGTGCTGTACACCGACAGCTTTATCAGTAATGTGATCGACCAGGTGCGCGACAAGAAGGCCATCGTGTTCTATGCCGCCGATCACGGCGAATCGATCGGCGAGAATACGCACCTGCACGGCACGCCGCGCGAAATGGCGCCGCCGGAGCAGTTCCGCGTGCCGATGATCGTATGGGCGTCGGACAAGTTCCTCGAGAACCCGCAGCACCTCAGCGCCTTTGAGCAACTGCAGGCGCAGCAGCGCATCGGCAAAACGCATCGCCACGTCGAGCTGTTCGACACCATCCTCGGCTGCCTCGGCTACACCTCGCCGAACGGCGGCATCGTGGATAAAAACAACTGGTGCCATCTCCCGCAGAATAAAACGGCGCCTGCCCGCCTGTAATCCCGCCCGCCGGGTGCCTTGCGCACCCGGTAATTTCCGCCAATACATTCTCTTCATCAATTATTCCGGTGTGTGCATACGGTATACTTGCGCACTTCCCCTTCTAACCGGAGATTTCCATGACCCTGCGCGTGGCGTTTATCGACGATCATGACATTGTGCGTTCGGGCTTTGTGCAGCTGCTGTCGCTGGAGGCCGATATTCAGGTGGTGGGCGAGTTCAGCAGCGCGGCGCAGGCGCGCGCCGGCCTACCGGGGCTGGAGGCGGAAATCTGCATTTGCGACATTTCGATGCCGGACGGCAGCGGGCTGGATCTGCTGGCAGACATTCCTTCCGGCATTCGCGTGGTGATGCTGTCGATGCACGATAACCCGGCGCTGGTGGAAATGGCGCTGGATCGCGGCGCCAGCGGCTTCCTCTCCAAGCGCTGCAAGCCGGAAGATCTGATCACCGCGGTGCGCACCGTCGCCGGCGGCGGTGTCTATTTGATGCCGGAAATCGCCCAGCAGCTGGCGCGGGTGAGGGTCGATCCGCTGACCCGCCGCGAGCGTGAGATCGCGCTGCTGCTGGCGCAGGGCCAGGAAGTGCGCGAGATCGCCGCCGCACTGGGGCTGTCGCCGAAGACGGTGCATGTGCATCGCGCCAACCTGTTCGCCAAGCTGGGCATCACCAACAACGTCGAACTGGCCAGACGGATGCTGAACCTGTGACGCAGCGCCTGATCACCCAGCTGGCGCTGTTTTTCATCTACGCCGCCAGCGCGTTTTGCCTGTGGGGCATCGGCACCGCGCTGATCGACCCGCCCTGGCAGGCGCTGCTGCTGTTCCCGTTCGGCCTGCGCATGGGCATTTTGCTGCAGAGCCCGTACCGTTTCTGGCCGGGGATCCTGCTGGCCGATCTGTTGCTGATGGCGCTGCTGGCGGACCAGTTCGGTTACGGCCCGGCGCTGTGGGCGTCGGTGGCGGTGCTGGTGTTGACGGTGTTGCTCAGCCTGCTGGCCTCGCCGTGGCTGTTGCGCCATCAACAGAGCGACAGCGAATGGCGTTGGCCGCTGTTGCAGGGCGCGGTGGTGGTGGCCGCCGCCTTGCTGCAGGCGTTGGTGTGGCAGCTGGTGAGCGGCGAAGGCGCCCGTGCGCTGCTGCTCGGCCTGACCGGCGGTTTCACCATCGCGCCGACCTGCCTGCTGTTGTGGCACTATCTGGCGCGCCAAATCTGGGTGCCGCTGGAGCCGGGGCTAATCCACAAGCCGGTGGAGCTGCGCCTCGGCCACCTGGCCAGCTATCTGCTGCTGTTTGCATTCAGCATCTGGCTGCAGCAGCAGGTGAACGCCGCCGAGCTGCGGCGTTTCGCGCCTTTCTGCCTGGCCATTCCTATCGTGTTCATGTCTTATCGCTACGGCTGGCAGGGCGCGCTGTTGGCGACGCTGCTCAACGGCGTGGCGCTGATGGTCAACGAGCCGCCGCAGCCGGAGTCGCACCGCGATCTGCTGCTGTCGCTGCTGGCCCAAAGCCTGACCGGGCTGCTGCTGGGCGCCGGCATTCAGCGCCAGCGCGAGCTGAATCAGCAGCTGCGGCTGCGGCTGGCGGAGAACCGGCAGCTGGCGCGGGCGCTGGTGACGGCGGAGGAGCAAACCCGGCGCGAGGTGGCGCGCGAGCTGCACGATGAGGTGGGGCAGACCATCACCGTGATTCGTACCCAGGCCAGCATCGTCAAACGCCTGGCGCCGGAGCCGGCGGTGATCGGCTGCGCCGACACCATCGATGCGTTGGCGCTGCGGGTCTACGACGGGGTGCACGACGTGCTGACCCAACTGTGGCCGGCGGCGCTGAACAACCTGCCGCTGTCGGCGGCGGTGGCGGCGATGCTGCGGGAGTCGCTGCCGCAGGACGCGTCGCTGGTGAGCAGCCTGCAATGGCAGGTGCCGGACGAGCTGCTGGATGAAACGCTGAAGATCACGCTGTACCGGGTGTGTCAGGAAGGGGTGACCAATGTGTGCCGGCACGCCGGCGCCAGCCGCCTGGAGCTGGACGCGCGCCTGCAGCCGCGCAAAGGCGCCGCGCCGCTGATCGCCCTGACCATCCGCGACAACGGCGTGGGCTTCGATGCGGACAACCATCAGCCGGGGTACGGCCTGCGGGGCATGCAGGAGCGCATCAGCGCCCTCGGCGGCAGCCTGCGGTTCACCGCTGAACGGGGCGCCTGTTTGAGTGTGATCTTGCCCACAGTTTCACCGGCGCAAGCGCAAAACTAGGAAAAACTCCTAACCGCGTCGGGAATCTGGCGTAAGCCTCCCGCGCGCGCGGGGAGCATCATAGCGGCACTTTATTCAATCCTCTGAGGTTCCACATGTGGTCTTTCCTTAAAAGCCGCTCGGACGCGCCGCAGGTCACCGATCAACGGCAGATCGACGCCAGCTACAAATACTGGCGCATCCAGCTGATGTGCACCATGTACATCGGCTACGCCGCGTTTTACTTCACGCGCAAAAGCTTCAACTTCATCATGCCGGCGATGCTGAGCGATCTGGGCCTGACGATGTCCGACGTCGGCATCCTCGGCACGCTGTTCTACATCACCTACGGCTGCTCGAAATTCATTTCCGGCATGATCAGCGATCGCTCCAACCCGCGTTACTTTATGGGGCTGGGTCTGATCATGACCGGGGTGCTGAATATCTTCTTCGGCCTCAGCTCGTCGCTGCTGATGCTGGGCACGCTGTGGATCCTCAACGCCTTCTTCCAGGGCTGGGGCTGGCCGCCGTGCTCGAAAATCCTCACCAGCTGGTATTCGCGCTCCGAGCGCGGCAGCTGGTGGGCGATCTGGAACACCTCGCACAACGTTGGTGGGGCGCTGATCCCGCTGCTGGTGGGCTTTATCTCGCTGCACTTCAGCTGGCGTTACGGCATGATCATTCCCGGTATCATCGGCGTGGTGCTTGGCCTGCTGATGTGCTGGCGCCTGCGCGACAAGCCATCCACCCTGGGGCTGCCGAGCGTCGGCAAATGGCGTAACGACGCCATGGAGCTGGTGCAGGAATCGGAAGGCCAGGGGCTGAGCAACCGCGAGATCATCAAACGCTACGTGCTGACCAACAAGTACATCTGGCTGCTGGCGGTTTCTTACGTGCTGGTGTATATCGTGCGCACCGCGATCAACGACTGGGGCAACCTCTATCTGACGCAGGAAAAGGGCTATTCGCTGATGACCGCCAACTCAGCCATCTCGCTGTTTGAAGTGGGCGGTTTTATCGGTTCACTGGTAGCCGGTTGGGGTTCCGATAAGCTGTTCCGCGGCAACCGCGGCCCGATGAACCTGATCTTCGCCATCGGTATCTTCCTGTCGGTGGCGGCGCTGTGGCTGATGCCGGGCGTGACCTACCTGCTGCAGGCCTGCTGCTTCTTCGCCATCGGCTTCTTCATCTTTGGCCCGCAGATGCTGATCGGCATGGCGGCGGCGGAGTGCTCGCACAAGGATGCGGCGGGCGCGGCGACCGGTTTCGTCGGCCTGTTCGCCTACCTGGGCGCGGCGCTGTCCGGCTACCCGATTGCACGGGTGATGGAGATTTGGCATTGGAACGGCTTCTTCGTGGTGATTTCCATCGCCGCTTGCCTGTCAGCGCTGTTCCTGCTGCCGTTCCTGCGTGCGCAGACGCCGGCGCTGAAACCGGCCAACGCCTGAGTAAAATGCGCTGCGCAGCCCCGGCGCAGCGCATTATGGCGCTTTTATCATCACTTGAAATGCAGGGGCAAAAAAGTGATTGACGCCTATAACCGCCAGCAGTAAGATGCGCCCCGCATCGGCGAGTAGCGCAGCTTGGTAGCGCAACTGGTTTGGGACCAGTGGGTCGGAGGTTCGAATCCTCTCTCGCCGACCACCATTCGAAAAACCTGCTTTTTAAAGCAGGTTTTTTTTTCGCCTGCAGTTTATGAGGATGAGCACCTCCGCAGGAGGTTCGAGCCTCGCGAAGCGAGACAACGTTGCTTTAGCAACGGCCCGCAGGGCGCGCATCAAAGATGCGCGTAATCCTCTCTCGCCGACCACCATTCGAAAAACCTGCTTTTTAAAGCAGGTTTTTTTTCGCCTGCAGTTTATGAGGATGAGCACCTCCGCAGGAGGTTCGAGCCTCGCGAAGCGAGACAACGTTGCTTTAGCAACGGCCCGCAGGGCGCGCATCAAAGATGCGTGTAATCCTCTCTCGCCGACCACCATTCGAAAAACCTGCTTTTTAAAGCAGGTTTTTTTTCGCCTGCAGTTTATGAGGATGAGTACCTCCTCGCTACGACCGGCTTCGCTTTATGGCGTGCCTCAATCTGCCGTCCTCGTGAAATATATTTATCCTTTACGCTTAATTAATTCACATTCCTTATTCCCATTAGGTTCTTATTTTCATGTTTAAATAAATTCATGCTTGCCAAATAAAACCCGATTGATAGCGCTCTTGTTTTCACGTTTTTTTTACCTATAGTCTAAATGGACAACGCGGGAACTCTTATTCCCGTCGCGTGGGAAATACCGTGATTATTTATTAACGTTAATCTTCGTGGATTATTGCGGAATTTTTTCGCTTCGGCAATGCGTAGCGACGATTAACTCTTTTATGTTTATCCTCTCGGAATAAAGGAATCAGTTATGCGCAAATTTAATAAACCGCTGTTGGCGCTGTTGATCGGCAGTACGCTGTGTTCCGCGGCGCAGGCCGCCGCGCCGGGCAAGCCGACCATAGCCTGGGGCAACACCAAGTTCGCCATTGTCGAAGTCGATCAGGCGGCCACCGCTTATAATAATCTGGTGAAGGTAAAAAATGCCGCCGACGTTTCTGTCTCCTGGAATTTATGGAATGGCGACACCGGCACGACGGCAAAAATTTTATTAAATGGCAAAGAGGCGTGGAGCGGCCCTTCAACCGGTTCTTCCGGTACGGCGAATTTTAAAGTGAATAAAGGCGGCCGTTATCAAATGCAGGTGGCACTGTGTAATGCCGACGGCTGCACCGCCAGCGACGCCACCGAAATTGTGGTGGCCGATACCGACGGTAGCCATTTGGCGCCGTTGAAAGAGCCGCTGCTGGAAAAGAACAAACCTTATAAACAAAACTCCGGCAAAGTCGTCGGTTCTTATTTCGTCGAGTGGGGCGTTTACGGGCGCAATTTCACCGTCGACAAGATCCCGGCGCAAAACCTGACCCACCTGCTGTACGGCTTTATCCCGATCTGCGGCGGCAACGGCATCAACGACAGCCTGAAAGAGATCGAAGGCAGTTTCCAGGCGTTGCAGCGCTCCTGTCAGGGCCGGGAGGACTTCAAAGTCTCGATCCACGATCCGTTCGCCGCGCTGCAAAAAGCGCAGAAGGGCGTCACCGCCTGGGATGACCCCTACAAGGGCAACTTCGGCCAGCTGATGGCGCTGAAGCAGGCGCGTCCTGACCTGAAAATTCTGCCGTCGATCGGCGGCTGGACGTTGTCCGACCCGTTCTTCTTCATGGGTGACAAGGTGAAGCGCGATCGCTTCGTCGGCTCGGTGAAAGAGTTCCTGCAGACCTGGAAGTTCTTCGACGGTGTGGATATCGACTGGGAGTTCCCGGGCGGCAAAGGCGCTAACCCTAACCTGGGCAGCTCGCAAGACGGGGAAACCTATGTGCTGCTGATGAAAGAGCTGCGGGCGATGCTGGATCAGCTGTCGGCGGAAACCGGCCGCAAGTATGAGCTAACCTCCGCCATCAGCGCCGGCAAGGACAAGATCGACAAGGTGGCTTACAACGTCGCACAGAACTCGATGGATCACATCTTCCTGATGAGCTACGACTTCTACGGCGCCTTCGATCTGAAGAACCTGGGGCATCAGAGCGCGCTGAATGCGCCTGCCTGGAAACCGGACACTGCCTATACGACGGTGAACGGCGTCAATGCGCTGCTGGCGCAGGGCGTCAAGCCGGGCAAGATCGTGGTCGGCACCGCCATGTATGGCCGCGGCTGGACCGGGGTGAACGGCTACCAGAACAATATTCCGTTCACCGGTACCGCCACCGGGCCGGTAAAAGGCACCTGGGAGAACGGCATCGTGGACTACCGCCAAATCGCCAGCCAGTTCATGAGCGGCGAGTGGCAGTATACCTACGACGCCACGGCGGAAGCGCCTTACGTGTTCAAGCCTTCCACCGGCGATCTGATCACCTTCGACGATGCCCGCTCGGTGCAGGCCAAAGGCCAGTACGTGTTGGATAAGCAGTTGGGTGGCCTGTTCTCCTGGGAGATCGACGCGGACAACGGCGATATTCTCAACAGCATGAACGCCAGCCTGGGCAACAGCGCCGGCGTTCAATAATCGGTTGCAGTGCGTTGCCGGGGGATATCCTTTCGCCCCCGGCTTTTTCACCGCCGAAAGTTTTTTTACGCCGCACAGATTGTGGGCCTGCCCGGTGCAAAACGCGCTCATCGGACTCACCCTTTTGGGTAATTCCTCAGCATTTCCTCCTGTCTTTAACGGCGATCACAAAAATAACCGTTCAGATATTCATCATTCAGCAACAAAGTTTTGGGGTTTTTTAACGGAGTTAAAAACCAGTAAGTTTGTGAGGGTCAGACCAATGCGCTAAAAATGACCGCTTAGCATAAATTTTCATGCTGGAACTGTTAACAAAAGGTTTTTTTTATGTTTGTTTGCTGTTTCTCACAGTCTGCGTAAATCCCCACTGGTTATATTGACGACACCCCAAACAGTTGGCAACTTGATAGCCTCAGGGGTAAGAGCGAGAGTTGTTTGAGTGAATTCCACGCGCTCAGACGTCCCCGCCGCGATGCGTTCCATCCGGCATTCTCTCCTCGTACGCCTTCTGCCTTCGGGCGCCGATCGCACAGGCCACGCAATAAAAAATACAGGTCTGGCGGCAATTACACACATCACATCACACAATGGAGCACTAACGATGACACGTTCCTTGGGTAAATCGGGGATTCTGAAATTCGGTATTGGGCTGATCGCGCTGACCGTGGCGGCCAGCGTACAGGCCAAGACGTTGGTTTACTGTTCTGAAGGTTCCCCGGAAGGGTTCAACCCGCAGCTGTTCACCTCCGGCACCACCTACGACGCCAGCTCGGTACCGATCTACAACCGCCTGGTCGAATTCAAAATCGGCACCACCGAACTGCAGCCGGGCCTGGCTGAGAAGTGGGACGTCAGCGAAGACGGCAAAACCTACACCTTCCACCTGCGCAAAGGCGTGAAGTGGCAGAGCAATAAAGACTTCAAACCGACGCGTGATTTCAACGCCGACGACGTGGTGTTCTCCTTTGAACGCCAGTTGGATGCGAACAACGCCTATCACAAAGTGTCCGGTGGCAGTTACGAATACTTTGAAGGCATGGACATGCCTAAGCTGATCGCCAAGATCGAAAAAGTGGACGACAACACCGTGCGCTTCGTGCTGAACCGGCCGGAAGCGCCGTTCCTGGCTGACCTGGGCATGGACTTCGCGTCCATCCTGTCCGCAGAATACGCTGACGTGATGATGAAAGCCGGCACGCCGGAAAAAGTCGACCTGAACCCGATCGGCACCGGGCCGTTCCAGCTGCTGCAATACCAGAAAGACTCCAAGATCCTGTACAAGGCGTTCGACGGTTTCTGGGGCACCAAGCCGAAGATCGATCGCCTGGTGTTCTCCATCACGCCTGACGCCTCCGTGCGTTACGCCAAACTGCAGAAAAACGAGTGCCAGGTGATGCCGTACCCGAACCCGGCCGATATCGCCCGCATGAAACAAGACAAGTCCATCAACCTGATGGAACAGCCGGGCCTGAACGTGGGTTACCTGTCGTTCAACGTCGAGAAAAAGCCGCTGGATAACCTGAAAGTGCGCCAGGCGTTGACCATGGCGGTCAACAAGCAGGCGATCATCGATGCGGTTTATCAGGGCGCGGGCCAGGCGGCCAAGAACCTGATCCCGCCGACCATGTGGGGCTATAACGACGCGGTGCAGGATTACGCTTACGATCCGGCCAAGGCGAAAGCACTGTTGAAAGAAGCGGGCATGGCCGACGGTTTCAGCATCGACCTGTGGGCGATGCCGGTACAGCGTCCTTACAACCCGAACGCGCGCCGCATGGCGGAAATGATCCAGGCCGACTGGGCCAAGATCGGCGTGAAAGCCAAAATCGTGACCTATGAGTGGGGTGAATACCTCAAGCGCGCCAAAGCGGGCGAGCACCAGACGGTGATGATGGGCTGGACCGGCGACAACGGGGATCCGGATAACTTCTTCGCCACGCTGTTCAGCTGTGCAGCGGCGAAAGACGGCTCCAACTACTCCCGCTGGTGCTACAAGCCGTTTGAAGATCTGATTCAACCGGCGCGCGCCGAATCCAACCACGACAAGCGCATCGAACTGTACAAACAGGCGCAGGTGGTGATGCACGATCAGGCTCCGGCGCTGATTGTCGCACACTCCACCGTGTACGAGCCTGTGCGTAAGGAAGTGAAAGGCTACGTCGTGGATCCGCTCGGTAAGCATCACTTCGAGAATGTCTCTGTAGACTGATTTCGACCGCTTTACCGGAGACGCACGAATGGACTTGCAGGGGCGCAACAGGTTTGCGCCCCTGCTGACCAGTCTCCGGCGTATGGCCGTCGAATCGTTCAAAGGCATGTGAGCGTTAATAAGCCTGGCGGACGATGAGCTGCCGGGCATTGATACAGAGAGTTCGGGATATGTTGCAGTTCATACTCCGACGTTTGGGGTTAGTTATCCCAACGTTTATCGGCATTACCTTGCTGACTTTTGCATTCGTCCATATGATCCCCGGCGACCCGGTGACCATCATGGCCGGGGAACGCGGTATCTCCGCCGAGCGCCACGCGCAGCTGATGGCGGAAATGGGGCTGGACAAGCCGCTCTATCAACAATATTTCTCCTACGTGTCCAACGTGCTGCACGGCGATCTGGGCACCTCACTCAAAAGTCGCATCTCCGTCTGGAGCGAGTTCGTTCCGCGCTTTCAGGCCACGCTGGAGCTGGGCTTCTGCGCGATGCTTTTCGCGGTGCTGGTAGGCATCCCGGTCGGGGTGCTGGCGGCGGTCAAACGCGGCTCGGTGTTCGATCACACGGCGGTGGGCATCTCGCTGACCGGCTATTCGATGCCGATTTTCTGGTGGGGCATGATGCTGATCATGCTGGTGTCGGTGCAGCTTAACCTGACGCCGGTGTCGGGGCGCATCAGCGACACGGTATTCCTCGACGACAGCCATCCGCTGACCGGCTTCATGCTGATAGACACCCTGATCTGGGGCGAGCCGGGCGACTTTATCGACGCGGTGATGCACATGATCCTGCCGGCCATCGTGCTGGGCACCATCCCGCTGGCGGTGATCGTGCGCATGACCCGCTCCTCGATGTTGGAAGTGTTGGGCGAAGACTATATCCGCACCGCGCGCGCCAAGGGCGTGAGCCGCATGCGGGTGATCGTCGTTCATGCGCTGCGCAACGCGCTGCTGCCGGTGGTGACGGTGATCGGGCTGCAGGTCGGCACCATGCTGGCCGGCGCCATTCTGACCGAAACCATCTTCTCCTGGCCGGGACTGGGCCGCTGGCTGATCGACGCGCTGCAGCGCCGCGATTACCCGGTGGTGCAGGGCGGGGTGTTGCTGGTCGCCTGTATGATCATTCTGGTTAACCTGCTGGTAGACGTGCTCTACGGCGTGGTCAACCCGCGTATTCGCCACAAGAAATAAGGGGCGCTCTCATGTCTCAAATCACTGAGTCTGCAGTTAAAGGTGCGCCGAAGCCAATGACCCCGTTTCAGGAGTTCTGGCACTATTTCAAGCGCAATAAAGGGGCCGTGGTCGGCCTGGTGTATATCGTTCTGATGCTGGTGATCGCGCTCGGCGCCGGGGTGCTGGCGCCGCATGCGCCGGCGGACCAGTTCCGCGACGCGCTGCTCAAGCCGCCGGTGTGGCAAGAGGGCGGCAGCTGGCAATATCTCCTCGGCACCGACGACGTGGGCCGCGACGTGCTGTCGCGCCTGATGTACGGTGCGCGCCTGTCGCTGCTGGTCGGCTGCCTGGTGGTGGTGCTGTCGCTGATCATGGGCGTGGTGCTCGGCCTGCTGGCCGGCTACTTCGGCGGCGCGGTGGACGCGGTGATCATGCGCGTCGTCGACATCATGCTGGCCCTGCCGAGCCTGCTGCTGGCGTTGGTGCTGGTGGCGGTATTCGGGCCGTCGATCGTCAACGCCTCGCTGGCGCTGACCTTCGTCGCCTTGCCGCACTATGTGCGTCTGACGCGCGCGGCGGTGCTGGCGGAAGTGAACCGCGATTACGTCACCGCTTCGCGGGTGGCGGGCGCCGGTGCGCTGCGTCAGATGTTCGTCAACATTCTGCCTAACTGCCTGGCGCCCTTGATCGTTCAGGCTTCTCTCGGTTTCTCGAACGCCATTCTGGACATGGCCGCTCTCGGCTTCCTGGGCATGGGCGCGCAACCGCCGACGCCGGAGTGGGGCACCATGCTCTCCGACGTGCTGCAGTTCGCGCAAAGCGCCTGGTGGGTAGTGACCTTCCCCGGCGTGGCGATCCTGCTGACGGTGCTGGCATTTAACCTGATGGGGGACGGTTTGCGTGACGCTCTCGACCCCAAACTCAAGCAGTAACAGAGGACGAGAGAGATGGCGTTATTGAATGTAGACAAGCTTTCGGTGCACTTCGGTGACGAAGGCACCCCGTTCCGCGCGGTAGACCGCATCAGTTACAGCGTGGAGCAAGGCCAGGTGGTCGGCATCGTCGGTGAATCCGGCTCCGGCAAATCCGTCAGCTCGCTGGCGATCATGGGCCTGATCGATTTCCCCGGCAAGGTAATGGCCGACAAGCTGGAGTTCAACGGCCAGGATCTGCGCAAGATCTCCGAAAAAGAGCGCCGCCAGCTGGTGGGTTCTGAAGTGGCGATGATCTTCCAGGATCCGATGACCAGCCTGAACCCGTGCTATACCGTCGGTTACCAGATCATGGAGGCGCTGAAGGTGCATCAGGGCGGCAACCGCCGCACTCGCCGCCAGCGCGCTATCGACCTGCTGACCCAGGTGGGCATTCCCGATCCGGCCTCGCGGCTGGACGTGTACCCGCACCAGCTTTCCGGCGGCATGAGCCAGCGCGTGATGATCGCCATGGCCATCGCCTGTCGGCCGAAGCTGCTGATCGCCGATGAGCCGACGACCGCGCTCGACGTGACCATCCAGGCGCAGATCATCGAACTGCTGCTGGACCTGCAGCAGCGCGAAAACATGGCGCTGGTGCTGATCACCCACGATCTGGCGCTGGTGGCCGAAGCCGCGCACCACATCATCGTGATGTATGCCGGCCAGGTGGTGGAATCCGGCAAGGCGGCGGAGATTTTCCGCGCGCCGCGCCATCCTTATACCCAGGCGCTGCTGCGCGCGCTGCCGGAGTTCGCCGCCGACAAGGCGCGCCTGGCTTCGCTGCCGGGCGTGGTGCCGGGCAAATACGATCGCCCGACCGGTTGCCTGCTCAACCCGCGTTGTCCCTACGCCAACGAGCGCTGCCGTAACGAGGAGCCGGAACTGCGCAGCATTCCCGGCCGTCAGGTTAAATGTCACACACCGCTGGATGATGCGGGGAGGCCGACCGTATGAGCCAGAATCAACCTTTACTGCAGGCGATCGACCTGAAGAAGCATTACCCGGTGAAAAAGGGCCTGTTCGCGCCGGAGCGGCTGGTCAAGGCGCTGGACGGCGTCTCCTTCACCCTGGAGCGCGGCAAAACGCTGGCGGTGGTCGGCGAGTCGGGCTGCGGCAAATCGACGCTCGGCCGCCTGCTGACGATGATCGAAGTGCCGACCGGCGGCGAGCTGTACTATCAGGGGCAGGATTTGCTGAAGCCGGACGTCTCGGCCGAGAAACTGCGCCGCCAGAAGATCCAAATCGTGTTCCAGAATCCTTACGGATCGCTCAACCCGCGCAAGAAGGTCGGGCAGATCCTCGAGGAGCCGCTGTTGATCAATACCCCGCTCAGCGCCGCCGAACGGCGGGAAAAAGCGCTGGAGATGATGGCGAAGGTCGGCCTGAAGACCGAGCATTACGACCGCTACCCGCACATGTTTTCCGGCGGTCAGCGCCAGCGTATCGCCATCGCCCGCGGGCTGATGCTGAACCCGGACGTGGTGATCGCCGATGAACCGGTGTCGGCGCTGGACGTGTCGGTGCGCGCTCAGGTGCTGAACCTGATGATGGATCTGCAGCAGGAGCTGGGGCTGTCCTATGTGTTCATCTCGCACGATCTGTCGGTGGTGGAACACATCGCCGACGAGGTGATGGTGATGTACCTCGGCCGCTGCGTGGAAAAGGGCAGCAAAGAGGCGATCTTCAACAACCCGCGCCATCCTTATACCCAGGCGCTGCTGTCGGCGACGCCGCGGTTGAACCCGGATATGCGCCGCGAGCGCATCAAGCTGACCGGCGAACTGCCCAGCCCGATGAACCCGCCGCCGGGCTGCGCGTTCAACGCCCGCTGCCGCCGCGCCTTCGGCACCTGCGTGCAGCTGCAGCCGCAGCTGAAACAGTACGGTGAGCAGATGGTGGCCTGCTTTGCGGTCGATCAGGACGAGCATCCGGGGACGTAAAGCGTCGGATTTTCCTGCTTAAACCAAACGCCGGCACTGCGCCGGCGTTTTTTATTATTCAATCAATGTGTTAGTCAGTAAACGATCGCGACAACCCGTTTTTTAAATTCTGCCCTTAACCCTATTCTGATAAATCGTTATTTTTTAAGAATCTTCGTATGGAAATAATAATCGAATAATATAATTCAACGGTTTGTTGTTAATAACATTCTTTCGGTCGAGCGGTTTCACTGTTTTTATTATAAAAACCCAATAAAAAAGCACGCCGGCGGCGTGCTTTGGGGGGATGAGGCCGCGCTTATTGCGGGTAAGGCACCCAGTCACCGCCGTTCAGGCGAATGTAGGGCTTGCCCTGATACTGCATCACAATGGCGTTGTCGTTTTCGGAGATGACCGGGGTCTGCGGCAGCCCCTGGGTCAGCGCCTGCCAGTCGACGCTGGATTCGCTGAAGACCTTGCCGTCCACCAGGCGCGACACCAGTTCAGACAGCGCCAGATAGCTGCTCGGCGTTTTGATCTGCAGCGGGCTGCCCTGATGTGGCGCCTTCATCCCAATCAGTTTGATGCCGACCGGCGTATGGGTGATGTTCGGGCTGGGAATATCGCGCAGGCCGGACATCTGCATTTTGTCGCCCACCAACGCCGCGCCGTGCTCCGGCACAATCACCACCACCACTTTGCGGCCGGATTTCTCCAGCTGGTCGAGGAAGGTGTTCAGCTGATCGAACAGCTTCTGCGCGCGCGGTTGATAGTCGGCGCTCTTGCTGGAGCCGACGAAGCGGTTGCCGTCGTGCAGCGGAATGATGTTGAAGAAGGTGGCGGTGCGGCCGTCACCGCCTTTTTGCTGCTGATCCAGCCAGCGGGTCAGCAATTCAAGATCGTTATAAATCGGCTCGCCGTCGAACGAGGTCAGCTCGTTGCCGATGCCGGCCTGCGACATCAGCGGTGCCTGCATGTCGCCCTGTTCACGCAGTTCTTTCAGGAAGTTGCCGAATACCCCGGAGTGATCGAGCATCAGCTGTTCCTTGAAGCCGAGCTTCGCCAGGTTGTCGAACAGGTAACACTGCTGGTTCACCGGTTGATACAGGTCGTGATGCGAAAGCTGGCCGCAGCTGGCGCGCAGCAGGCGTATGGCCGCCGGGCCGCTGTAGGCGGTGGCCGAGTTGAAGCTGTCGAACATGATGTCCATCTTCGACCACAGCGGGTGATTCTGCAGGTTGACCGCCTCCATATCGGCCCAGGCCAGCGAACAGATGTTGATCACCAGCAGATCGAACGGCTGGGCGTCGGCGGGCAAGGTGGCCGGGAACGCGGTGGCGCGGCCTTTTTCCCGCTCGTAGAACTGATTCAGGTAGGCCGTCAGGTTGGCGCTGGTCGGCGGCAGGCTGTCTGCTGGCGCAGCGTCCCCCGCCGCCGGCGCCGACGTGGCCGGCGTATTGGCGCCGCCGGCCGAGGCCGTGGAGGTGGCGGGCAGCAGTGAGACCGCCGGCCCGGCGATGTTGACGATATTGAGCCACACCAGCGCCGCCACGGTGAACACCGTGACGCGCACCCACTGCGCGACGAACAGGTAGGCGATAAGCAGCACGAAGGCCGCGCCGACCATCTGCCAGTTGATAAAGCGGTTGATCAGCTCCAGCAGATACTGGGCGCTGAAGCCGGCCAGCTGCGAGCCCTGGCTGAGAATGCTGTTGATGCCCGGCAGCCAGGTGTCGTGGTAGAACAGCGCGATGCCAATCGGGATAGCGAGGTAATGGCGCCAGCGGTGCAGGCGCGGCGATGGGATCGGCATCAGCAGAAATGCCATGAACACCAGGTTCGGCAGCGCGTGGAAATTCAGGTAGCCGAACCACAGCAGGGCGAATTTGGCCAGAAAGTAGAGGTTCCAGCCGCCCAGCCCGCGCCAGTAGCGCCACAGAGCGTTATCGGATTGCGTCTTCGAGTTTGGATTCATGGCTGCTTCTTACGTTTAATCTGAGATGAGGAGCCTGTGCGCACCCACAAACCGGCGGATTTCAAATAGCGCGGCGATAACAACAGGTTTTGCCAGTATTGACGCAAATGCGGAAAACGCCGGTGAAAGGCGTAGCCCAGCGGAATGAAGATCAGCGCACACAGCAGGATCAGTTGCACGATGTCGTTAAGGTTCAGCATGCGGTTCCTCCTGCGGGCCGAGCGGCAGCGTGAAGGCGACCGGCTGGCGCCGTTCTGCGGGCACTTCGGCCGCTTTCACGCTGGGGCGCGGCGCGGTGCCGGCGGTGCCGGTGGCCGAAATCTGCCAGCGCCCCTGGGCCATGCGTTTGATTTCCGAAATGATATCGACGTCCTGGTGCCACACCACCCGGTTACTGAAGGCTTCATCCACCGGCAGGCGGAAGATGAACTTCAGCGCGGTATCCAAATCGTTGATGCGGCAGGTGGAGAGGAACAGCACCAGCCGCCCCTGCACGACGGTCATCACGTCGCCGAAGCGCCGCAGGTGGCACAGGGTCATCGCTTGTTCGGCGCGCAGGCCGGTGGCCGGTCGCAATGCCACCATCACCCCTTTGCCGTCCTCGGGCAGCAGCGTGTTGCCCATCAGCGACAGCACCGCCTGGCTGAACGGTTCCGGCCGCATATAGCCTTTGAGCTGCAGCGGGCGCAAGCCGGCCAGCAGCGCATCGATGTCGGCGGGGACATGGCGCGAGAAGCGCTGCCCCTGAATGCCTTCGAGCATGGTCAGAAAACGCGACAGCGGCGCGACGTGCGGTACGATCAGGTTGGCGCCGCAGGCCAGCAGCAGCCGCTCGTCGCTGTAGCGCAGGCTGGCGCTCATCTCGCGCACCGCGATTTTCAAGCCGTTGCCGCGGCTGCGGCGCAGGGTGTGGATTTGGTGCGCCAGGTGATCGATTTGGTCGCTTTGGTACAGCGCGAAAATCAACGTCGCCGAGAGTCTCAGCATGCCGTGCTGCGCCAGTTCGTCGTTGCTCTCCAGCAGCTGCCAGTTGGCGGACAGCGGCGGCGCGCCTTCCAGGATGCTGCGCTCGGCCAGATACAGGCCTTCGTCGCTGCGCAAGGCGGTGGGGGAGGGTTGGCTATTTTCATCCTCACCCTGCCAGCCGCCTTCCGCGGCGTACAGCGTCAGCAGCTGATTGGCATTGATGCCGTTTTCGGTGCTCCACCAGTTAACCAGATACTGCGCGCTGTCCTGCTGCCATTGCAGGCTGGACAGGCCGTTCAGGATGCGATGCTGCGCGCTGAGCTGCCCCTTGAGCTTATTGATGCCGCCGCCGTGGCTGAGGATCAACAGCGTACACCCCTGCCGCCGCAGCCAGGCGGCGAGGGTACGGGTCCACTCGCGCAGCTCTTCGGTGGTGAAGGTTTGCCACAGGCTGGCGTGGGCCAGCAGGATAAGTAAGCGATTTTGCGGCCGCAGGGCGCGCATCAGATCGTCGCTCAGCTGCGTCAGCGCGGCTTTTTTCTCCGGTAATTGATACAGCGGCAGCTTCTGCAAAGCAGGCGAAGCCAGCTCGGCCAGCAGGCGATCGGGTTTATCGCCGCTGCAGATCAGGGCGACTTTATGGGTGGCCGGCTGGGCGGCGATGACCTGGCGACACAGCAGCGCGGCGTCGCTTTGCCTGTCGATATTGATCCAATAAAGCCCGGGGGCCTGCATCACCGACAGCTCTTCCCAAATCTGCCGAATGCCTAGAGAAAAAGAGTGCGCCATAGGATGTGTTCTACTTTCGTTGAAAGCCGACTAAAGGCGTTTATATTTAAAGATAGCCATTTTTACTCTGGCAATAACAAATCTCCGACGCTCTGCAACAATATTTGTTGAGAATCATCTTATTGCCTATCTCTTTTTGTATCGTTGCTATAGTTAATTAACATAGCCTATTTTCGCCAAGGCGGAAGAATGAATAACGCACCCACCCATTTTCGTGCAGCGGCACCTGGGGAGAGCCAGGATGACCTGCAGGCGCTCAGCCAGGCTTTTTCATTGCCGAAATTAAGCTATGTCGATATTTCGCGGCAGGAGCGGTTAACGCAAATGATGACGCGCTGGCCGTTGTTGGCCGAATTGGCGCAGACCACGGGGAGCCACTGATCTATGCCGGTGATCGCGCTGCAAGGGTTGCGGGGTGGAATGGGGACGACGTCGGTCACGGCGGCGCTCGCCTGGGCGTTGCAGCAGCTGGGTGAGTCGGTGTTGGCGATCGATTTCACGCCGGACAATCTGCTGCGCCTGCATTTCAACACGCCGTTCGAGCTGGCGCGTGGCTGGGCCCGCGCGGAGCGGGACGGCGGGCGCTGGCAGGAAGGGGCGCTGCGTTACTGTGAAAACCTCAACTTTCTGCCCTTTGGCCGCCTGAATGCAGCGGAACGGCTGGAAGTGCAGCGCCAGTGTCAGCAACAGCCGGAACGCTGGCGCGACAATGTGCGCCAGCTGATCGCCGGCGATCCGCTGCGCTGGATCCTGCTGGATGTTCCGGTCGGGGACGGCGTGCTGGCGCAGCAGGCGCTGCAGCTTGCCGACAGCGTGTTCGTGCTGTTGAACCCCGACGCCAACTGCCAGGTACGGCTCCATCAGCAGACGCTGCCGAACGACTGCCGTTTCTTGGTCAATCACTACTCCTCCGCCAGCCAGCTGCAGCAGGATCTGCATCAGCTGTGGCTGCAAACGCTGAGCGGCCTGTTGCCGGTGGTGATCCATCGCGACGAAGCGTTGGCGGAAGCGTTGGCGGTCAAGCAGCCGTTGGGCGAGTACCGCCCCGAGAGTCTGGCGGCGGATGAAGTGCTGACGCTGGCCAACTGGTGCCTGATCAACCTCAAGCGGGGCGTTGCGCCATGAGCCGGGTGCTGAGCCTGCTGCTGGTGCCGCCGGTGCGTCAGGCGGTGCAGACGCGCTACCGCGGCTATCGGCGCAACGGCGCGTCGGCGCTAACCGCCTTTTTCGCCACGCTGCTGGTGGCGTTGGGCTGGCTGCTGCTGCGCTTCGAATCGCCGGCCTGGCAGCGCGTGCGCGCCGGCCGCGCTTATTGGTTCCCGCATCTCTCCGCCGACCGCCCGCGCCCGGCGGATGCGCTGCGTTATCTGCTGCAGGGGCTGTGGCTGCTGCTGTTTCGCAGCGGCCGCGCGCCGGTGCAGCGCGACTATTTCGCCGGTTGGCGCCGCCTGCAGCAGCGCTATGCCGACTGGCTGCAGGGCCTGCCGCAGCGGCTGAAGAACGCCGGCGTGGAGCAGCGTTCGGTGGAGCGCCTCGGCCGCATGAGCCGCGGCATGCGGCGCGCGCTGTTTATTCTGGTCAGCGTGCTGGCGGCGATCCTCGCCATGCTGTGCATCTCGCAACCGTTCGATCTGCCGGCGCAGTTCGTGTTCGTCCTGCTGCTGTGGGGGATCGCGATGGTGGTGCGCCGGGTGCCGGGGCGCCTGCCGGGGTTGATGCTGATCGTGCTGTCGCTGACCGTATCCTGTCGTTACCTGTGGTGGCGCTATACCGCCACGCTGAACTGGGACGATCCGCTCAGCCTGGTGTGCGGCCTGTTGCTGCTGGTGGCGGAAACCTACGCCTGGGTGGTGCTGGTGCTGGGCTATTTCCAGACCGTCTGGCCGCTTAACCGGCAGCCGGTGCCGTTGCCCGCCGATAGCGCCACCTGGCCGACTATCGATCTGATGGTGCCGACTTACAACGAAGATCTCGGGGTGGTGAAGCCCACCATCTACGCGGCGCTGGGCATCGACTGGCCGAAAGAGAAGGTGAACATCTATATCCTCGATGACGGCAACCGTCCCGAATTCCGGGCGTTCGCTGACGAAGTGGGGGTGAAATACATCGCCAGGCCGACCCACGAACACGCCAAGGCCGGCAACATCAACAATGCGCTGAAGCAGGCCACCGGCGAGTTCGTGGCGATTTTCGACTGCGACCACGTGCCGACGCGCTCCTTCCTGCAGCTGACCATGGGCTGGTTCTTCAAAGACAAAAAGCTGGCGATGCTGCAAACCCCGCACCACTTCTTCTCGCCGGATCCGTTCGAGCGCAACCTCGGCCGCTTCCGCCAGACGCCCAACGAGGGCACCTTGTTCTACGGGCTGGTGCAGGACGGCAACGACATGTGGGACGCCACCTTCTTCTGCGGCTCTTGCGCCATCCTGCGCCGCAGCGCGCTGGACGAGATCGGCGGCATTGCGGTGGAAACCGTCACCGAAGACGCCCACACCTCGCTGCGCTTGCACCGGCGCGGGCACACCTCGGCCTACATCCGCATTCCGCAGGCCGCCGGGCTGGCGACCGAGAGCCTGTCGGCGCACATCGGCCAGCGCATTCGCTGGGCGCGCGGCATGGTGCAGATCTTCCGGCTGGACAACCCGCTGTTGGGCAAGGGGCTGAAACTGGCGCAGCGCCTGTGCTACGCCAACGCCATGCTGCACTTCCTGTCGGGCATTCCGCGGCTGATCTTCCTCACCGCGCCGCTGGCGTTTTTGCTGCTGCATGCCTACATCATCTTCGCACCGGCGCTGGCGATCGCGCTTTATGTGCTGCCGCACATGATCCACGCCAGCCTGACCAACTCACGTATCCAGGGGAAATACCGCCATTCGTTCTGGAGCGAAATCTATGAAACGGTGCTGGCCTGGTATATCGCGCGGCCGACGACGGTGGCGCTGTTCAATCCGCACAAGGGCAAATTCAACGTCACCGCCAAGGGCGGGCTGGTGGAGGAGGAGCACGTCGACTGGGTGATCACCCGGCCTTACATGTTCCTGGTGATCCTGAACCTGGCCGGGCTGGCGTTCGGCGTCTGGCGGTTGGCCTATGGCCCGACGGACGAGGTGATGACGGTGATCATCAGCCTGGTGTGGGTGCTGTACAACATGACGATTCTCGGCGGCGCGGTGGCGGTGGCGGTGGAGGCCAAGCAGGTGCGTCAGGCGCACCGCGTGGAAATCGCCATGCCGGCGGCGATCGCGCGTGCCGACGGCCATCTGTATCCCTGCACGCTGCGCGATTACTCCGACGGCGGCGTGGGCATCGAGATGCGGGTGGAAAACGCGTTGAAAGACGGCGACAAAGCCTCGCTGCTGCTCAAGCGCGGCCAGCAGGAGTACAGCTTCCCCTGCGTGGTGACGCGCGCCTTCGGCAACAAGGTGGGGGTGCGCCTGGTCGACCTCTCCACCCGTGAACACATCGATTTCATTCAGT
This sequence comes from Serratia sp. CY84636, assembly GCF_052166245.1. Taxonomy (NCBI): domain Bacteria; kingdom Pseudomonadati; phylum Pseudomonadota; class Gammaproteobacteria; order Enterobacterales; family Yersiniaceae; genus Serratia; species Serratia sp. CY84636. The sequence continues at coordinate 126,764 of NZ_JBJNOX010000007.1, read as the reverse complement.
GCACCTTCGCCCGCGCCGATACCTGGGCGCTGTGGCAGGACGGGTTCCCTGAAGACCGGCCGATCGAAAGCCTGCGCGACGTGCTGGCGCTGGGCTTTCGGGGGTATGTGCGCATGGCGGACTACGCGCCGCCGCTGGTGCGCGGTCTGCTGGTCGGGGTCACTTCGCTGACCGCCTGGGTAGTGTCGTTTATTCCGCGCGGCGTCGGCAGGGATCCGACCTTGGGTCAACAAGAAACAGTGGGTTAGCTGCGAGTTCAACCGCCCGCTCACTCGCCCGGTGAACAGGCTCCAACATTGATGATGATACGATGACGAGAAAAATAACCTGGTTAACTGCTCTGGCCTTAGGCATCAGCACCCTGTCGCAGGCCGAAACCGCCACCGCGCCGACCGTGGCGGCCCAGCCGCCGATCGCCGCGGCGGCCGATACGGCGACCGCGCCACCGCCGGCCGCCGCGCCGCAGGATCCGAATGCGCCGGTGCGCGACGTGTCGCTGCCGTTTGCGCAGATAGCGCCGCCGCCGGGCACCTTTGTTTTGCGCGGCACCCGGCCGGACGGGCAGATCGAATTCGGCGTGCGCAGCGATGAGGTGGTCTCGCAGGCGATGCTCGATATGGAGTTTACGCCGTCGCCGGCGCTGATCCCGGTGGAGTCGCACGTCAAGGTCTACCTGAACGACGAGCTGATGGGGGTGACCACGATCGCCAAGGAGCAGTTGGGTAAGCCCAATCGCATCCAGATGGCGATCGATCCGCGCTATATCACCGATTTTAACCGCGTCCGGCTGGTGTTCGTCGGCCATTATCAGAACATCTGCGAAAACCCGGCCAGCACCTCGCTGTGGCTCGACGTCAGCAAATCGAGCGCGCTGAAGCTGCGTTTCCAGACGCTGCCGGTGAAAAACGAGCTGTCGCACTTCCCTGAGCCGTTCTTCGACAGCCGCGATAATCGGCCGCTGACGCTGCCGATGGTGTTCGCCGGCCAGCCTGATCTCGCCCAGCAGCGCGCGGCGGGCATTCTGGCGTCCTGGTTCGGCAGCAAGGCGCAGTGGCGCGGGCAATCCTTCCCGGCGCTGTACAACGCGCTGCCGACGCAGCACGCGGTGGTGTTCGCCACCAACCAGCAGCGCCCGGATTTCCTGCGCGATTATCCGGCGGTCAACGGCCCGACGGTGGAGATGATCAGCCACCCGGACAATCCGTACGTCAAACTGCTGCTGATTCAGGGGCGTGACGACAACGATTTGATCACCGCGGTGAAAGGCATCGCGCAGGGCAACATTCTGTTCCGCGGCCAGAACGTGACGGTGGACAAGGTAGAACAGCTCGCGCCGCGCCAGCCTTACGACGCGCCGAACTGGGTGCGCACCGATCGGCCGATGACCTTCGCCGAGCTGCAGCAATACGCCGAGCAACTGCAAACCAGCGGCATCGAACCCGGCCCGATCTCGCTGACCATGAACCTGCCGCCGGATCTGTTCCTGATCCGCAGCACCGGCATCGACATGCACCTGAAATACCGTTATACGGCGCCGCGCATTCAGGACGGTTCGCGGCTGAGCGTCAGTCTGAACAACCAGTTCGTGCAGGCTTACTCGCTGGTGCCGGAACACGAACAGGGCGCACAGCTGCTGCGCCTGCCGTTGACGCAGGGGCTGCTCGATTCCGACAAAAACGTCAGCATTCCGGCGCTGCGGCTGGGCGCCACCAACCAGCTGCGCTTTGACTTCGATTACACCACGCTGCTGGCCAGCGGCGCGGAAGGGCGCTGCGAAACCTACTCCTTCACGCAAAACCACGCGGTGATCGACGGTGCGTCCACCATCGATTTCTCCGGCTACCGCCACTTTATGGCTATGCCGGACCTGCGCGCCTTCGCCAACGCCGGCTTCCCGTTCAGCCGTTTGGCGGATCTGTCGCAAACGCTGGTGTTGGTGAACCAGAAACCGCAGCCGGCGCAGGTCAGCGCGCTGCTGAACGCGCTGGGGGTGATCGGCGCGCAAACCGGCTACCCGGCGCTGGCCTTCACGCTCAGCGACGACTGGTCGCAGGCCAAGGATCGCGACGACGATATCCTGATGGTCGGCACCATCCCGCCGGAGCTGCGCGACGACAAGAAAATCAGCCTGCTGGTGGACGCGACCCAAAGCTGGGTGAAACAGCCGACGCGGCAGCCGCCGCTGCCCAGCGCGGAAGTGCTGGCGGAAGATACCAAACCGGATAGCAAGACCACCGTCAGCTCCGAGGGGGCGATGTCGGCGATCATCGGCGTGCAGTCGCCGTTCAGCGACCAGCGCAGCATCGTGGCGCTGCTGGCGGACAGCCCGCGCGGCTATGAGCTGCTGAACGATGCCCTGCTGGACAGCGGCAAGCGCGCCGCGGTGTTCGGCTCGGTGGCGGTGATCCGCGAATCGGGGGTCAATAGCCTGCGCGTCGGCGATATTTACTATGTCGGCCACCTGCCGTGGTGGGAGCGGCTGTGGTATGCCCTGTCCACCCATCCGGTGCTGCTGGCGGTGATCGCGGTAGTGCTGGTGGTGATCCTGGGGCTGATGCTGTGGCGCGGCCTGAAGGCCTTCAGCCGGCGTCGTCTGGCGCCTGAAGATCGGGATTGACGGCGGTGAGCGCGATGCTGCAACGCCTGTCGCTCGGCATGCTGCTGCTGTGCGCGTTCAGCGCGGCGGCGGCCTGCGAGTGGCCGGGCTGGCAACAGTACAAGCAGTACTACATCAGCCCGCAGGGGCGGGTGATCGATCCGAGCAGCCCGAACAAAATCACCACCTCAGAGGGACAGAGTTACGGCCTGTTCTTCGCCCTGGTGGCCAACGACCGGCCGACTTTCGATCGGCTGCTGGCCTGGACGGAGAACAACCTGGCGGCGGGCGATCTCAGCGCCCGTTTGCCCGCCTGGCTGTGGGGCGAGAGCGACGACAAGCAGTGGAAGGTGCTGGACGCCAACTCAGCGTCGGATGCCGATCTGTGGATAGCTTACAACCTGCTCGAAGCCGGCCGCCTGTGGAAAAGCCGGCGTTATCAAACCCTGGGCACGCTGCTGCTGCAACGCATCGGCCGTGAGGAAGTGGCCGACATTCCCGGCCTGGGCCTGATGCTGTTGCCGGGCAAAGTCGGGTTCGTGGCGGAAGATCGCTGGCGGCTGAACCCCAGCTACCTGCCGCCGCAGCTGCTGGCGCGTTTTGCGGCGCTGAACGGCCCGTGGCGCGCGATGCGCCAGGTCAATCAGCGGCTGTGGCTGGACACCGCGCCGCACGGCTTCTCACCGGACTGGGTGGTGTGGCGGGTCGGTGCCGGCTGGCAGCCGGATACCGTCAAGCCGAACGTCGGCAGCTACGACGCCATTCGGGTTTATCTGTGGGCCGGCATGCTGGCGGACGACGATGAGCACAAGGCGGCGTTGCTCGAACGCTTCCAGCCGATGGCGCAGCTCACCGCCAAACAGGGCGTGCCGCCGGAAAAAACCGATACCGCCAGCGGCAAAACCACCGGCACCGGCCCGGTCGGCTTTTCTGCCTCGATGCTGCCGATGTTGGCGACGCAGGCCGAGGCGCTGACGACACAGCGGCAACGCATCAGCGAACATCCGCCGGGTGACGACGCCTATTTCAGCGCCTCGCTGACGCTGTTCGGTCAGGGGTGGGATCAACAACGTTATCGCTTTAATCGTCAGGGTGAATTGCAACCCTCGTGGGACGGCCAATGCACAACTTCAAAATAAACTGGCTGAATTTGATTCCGCTGAGCCTGGCGATGCTGCCGCAGGCGCGCGCCGCGGAGGCCGTGGCCCCGGAGCAGTGGCTGTTGGAGCAGGTGCGCATCGGCGAGGCCGGCAACAAGGACGATCTGGTGCGCCAGTCGCTGTACCGGCTCGAGCTGATGGATCCGAACAACCCGGACGTGATCGCCGCGCGCATGCGTTTGGCGCTGCGGCAGGGCAACATGGCGCTGGCGCAGCAGCAGCTGGATAAGCTGAAAACCCTCGCGCCGCAGTCCAGCGCCTATCGCCAGGCGGAAATGAACATGCTGCTGACCCAGCCGGAAACCCGGCAAAAGCTGCAGCAGGCGCGCCTGATGGCGACCGCCGGCCGGTTGCCGGAGGCCAAGGCGCAGTACGATGCGCTGTTCCACGGCGAGCCGCCGACGCTCGATCTGGCGGTGGAATATTGGCGGCTGGTGGCGCGTTTGCCGGGGCAGGAGGCGAAGGCGTTGAAGCAGCTGCAGGCGCTGGATCAGCAATATTCCGGCAACGTGGCGCTGCGTATGTCGCTGGCGCGCATGCTGTTCAGTCAGAACCAGGACGCGCAGGCCTATGAGCTGCTGCAGAAGATCGCCGCCGATCCGGCCGGGCGCGGCGATGCCGCCGATCTGTGGCTGGACAAGGTCAAAGCGATGCCGGTCAGCGCGCAAAGCGTGGCGGCGCTCAACCGCTTCCTCGGCGTGTTCGACACCGGCGATCAGGCGACCAGCGCCCGCGAAGAGCTGGCCAGACAGCAGAAACTGTTGGCCGATCCGGCGTATCAGGCACGGGTACGCGGCCTGGCGCAGGTGGATAAAGGCGGCAGCCGGGCGGCCATTCCGGAGTTGCAAAAGGCGTTGGCGGCGGCGCCGAACGACGCCGAGGTGCTGGGCGCGCTCGGCCAGGCCTATTCGCGCGCCGGCAACCGCCCGCAGGCGCTGAAACTGTTCCGCCAGGCGCTGGCCGCCGACAAGAACGGCTACGACAGCGGCAAGTGGCAAAGCCTGATCAAGAGCACCGGCTACTGGCTGGCGATCGACGAAGGCGACAAGGCGCTGAAGGCCGGCAATCTCGCGCTGGCCAGGCAGAAATACCAGCAGGCGCGCCAGCTCGACGACAGCGACGGCGATGCGTTTATCGGCCTGGGCGATGTGGCGGTGGCGAGCAAGGATGACGCCGCGGCGGAAGGATTTTATCAGCAGGCGCTGCGGCGCGACCCCGGCAACGGCAGCGCGCTGCGCGGCCTGGTGAATCTCTATCAACGGCAGTCGCCGGAAAAAGCGCTGGCCTACCTCAACGGCCTGCCGCGCAGCCAACAGGCCAAGCTGCGTAGCACCCTCGACGGGCTGCGGCTCGATATGTTGAAACAGCAGGCGGAGGCGCTGGCGGCGCAGCAGCAGTGGCAGCAGGCGGCGGAAATCTATCGCCGCGCTCAGCCGATGGATCCCGACGATGTTTGGCTGACCTATCGCTACGCGCAGGCGCTGCGTCAGGCCGGGCAGCCGCAGCCGGCGGACGCTCTGTTCCGGCAGCTGGCGCAGCGTCAGCGCGTCAATCCGCAGTTGGCCTATGCCTATGCGCTCTACCTTTCCGGCAGCGATCGCGACGACCAGGCGCTGGCGCAGCTCAATACGCTGCCTGTGGCGCAGTGGAACGATAACATGCGCGAACTGGCGCAGCGGCTGAAAATGCAGGCGGTGATCGCACAGGCCGAACGGCTGCGGGCGGCCGGCGACGAACCGGCGGCGGAAGCCTATCTGCGCCGGCAGCCGGCGGACACCCGCATCGATTTACTGCTGGCCGACTGGGCGCTGGCGCGCGGGGAGTATGCGGCGGCGCTGGAGGATTATCAGCGGGTGAAACGGCGCGAACCGAACAACCCGGATGCGCAACTGGGCGAGATCGAAGCCTATGTCGCGCAAGGGGATTTGGACGCGGCGCGCCAGCGGCTGAAAACCGAACCGCAGCCGCAAGACGCTTCGCTCAATAGCCAACGGCGGGTGGCCAACGCCTGGAGTGCGGTCGGCGATCCGCAGCAGGCCGACGCGCTCTTCAACCGGCTGAAAACGGCGGCGGCCTCGGAGCCCGTGGGGCAGACCAAGGCGCTGATCTACCGCGACGCCGCCCGTCTGGAACGGGCGCAGCGGCAGCCGGAGCGGGCGCAGCAGGACTACCGCCAGGCGATGGTGGCCGGCGGCATCACGCCGACGCTGCCGCAGGACAATGACAGCTACACCTATTTGACGCGCAATAACCCGAGCGACGACTGGCTGAAACGCGGCATCCGTTCCGACGCCGCGGATCTGTATCGGCAGCAAGACGTGAACGTCACGCTCGATCACGATTACTGGCGCTCGAGCGGCACCGGCGGCATTTCCGACTTCAACGCGCACGACACCATGCTGCAGGTGGACATGCCGCTGTATGACGGGCGCGCCTTCTTGCGCACCGACACCGTGCAGCTGGACGCCGGCCGCTTCTCGACCGACGGCAGCGGCAAATACTACGAGACCTTCGGCACCTGCAATACGCAAGGGTGCCGCGGCGATGAACACCAGAAAACCACCGGCACCAGCGTGGCGGCCGGCTGGAAAAACGACCGCTGGGCCGCCGACATCGGCACGACGCCGATGGGCTTTGAGGTGGTCGACTGGACCGGCGGCCTGGCCTACAGCGGCGACTGGAACCACATCGGTTGGACGCTGGCGGCCTCGCGGCGGCCGATCTCCAGCTCGCTGCTGGCGTTCGGCGGCGCCAAAGACCCGAATACCGGCACCACCTGGGGCGGCGTGCGCGCCACCGGCGTCAGCCTGAGCGCGAGCTACGATCGCGGCGAGGCGAACGGCGTGTGGGCCGATCTCAGCGCGCACCAGATTACCGGCAAGAACGTGGCGGACAACCAGCGGCAGCGGTTGATGGCCGGCTACTACTACAAGCTGATCAACGAAGACAATCGCCGCCTGAGCGTCGGGCTCAATACCATGCTGTGGCACTACCAGAAGGATCTGAGCGGCTACTCGCTGGGGCAGGGCGGCTATTACAGCCCGCAGCAATACCTGTCGCTGTCGCTGCCGGTCAACTATCGCCAGCGCACCGAGAACTGGTCGTGGGAGCTGGGCGGTTCGGTTTCGCTGTCCCATTCGAAAACCGACAGCCAGCGCCGCTATCCGCTGCAGGGGCTGATCCCGGATTCACTGCCCGATAAGTTCGCCGTCGAGGACGGCAGCGCTTCGAGCGGCGTCGGTTATACGCTGCGGGCGATCGTCGAACGCCGCCTCAGTTCGCACTGGACGCTCGGCGCCGGCATCGACATTCAGCAGGCGAAGGACTATACGCCGAGCCACGCGTTGATTTATCTGCGTTATTCCCTGGCCGGCTGGCAGGGAGATCTCGATTTGCCGCCGCAACCGCTGACGCCTTACGCCGACTTCAAGTAACCGGGAGGGGAAAGATTCGGAGTGTCGGACACCGGGGAGTTTTGTTACCCTGTGTCCGGGTCGCGTTTGTTCGCTTTAGGAAAAGACTGAAACCCGCGATTTTCTTGGCTTTGCCTGCGGCATAGCCAGATTAAAACAGCCGATGATCGAGTATACTCAGCCCGGTTCGAGGGGGCGGGTGAGAGTCAGCCCCCTTTTTGTTTCAGCCCGATTTCACGGAGAGCAGGTTTGCGGGTCAGGCGTTCGTTAACGATTAAGCAGATGGCGACGGTGTCCGGCGTGGCGCTGGTCACGATCTGTATCTTTATCGTGATCCAGTTATTCCACTTTGTGCAGCAGCGCAGGGATGACTACGCCCAGCAACTGGAGAATATCGCTCATTCCGTGCGCCAGCCGTTGGCGGAAGCGGTGCTGCGCATGGACGTGCCGGAAGCCAAAAAGGTGCTGAATACGCTGCTGCCGGTCGGCATTTTGAGCCGGGCGGATATCGTCTTGCCGAACGAGTTTCAGGCGCTGCACGCCAATTTCCCGCCTGAGAGGCCGGTGCCGACGCTGATCGCCCGGCTGTTTGAACTGCCGATCCAAATTTCCGTACCGCTCTATTCGCTGGAGCGGGTGCCGGCCAACCAGCAGCCGCTGGCCTATCTGGTGCTGCAGGCCGACTCGTTCCGCATGTACCAGTTTATCCTCAGTATTTTGTCGACCATGTTGTCGACCTACCTGCTGCTGGCGCTGATCCTGTCGGTGGCCATCACCTGGTGCATGAACCGGCTGATGGTGCATCCGCTGCGCGCGATGGCCAAAGAGTTGGAAAACATCTCGCAGGACGAAGCGCCCTATCACCAGCTGATGCTGCCGGCGCTGCACCAGGACGACGAGCTCGGCCTGCTGGTGCGCAACTACAACCGCAATCAACAGACGCTGGCCAAGGCGCATGCCGACATGAGCCGCCTCAGCACCCGCCATCCGGTGACCGAACTGCCGAATCCGGCGTTGCTGAACGCGTTGCTGGAACAGCATATCGCTTCCAGCCTGCGCCCCGAGCGTTTTAACCTGCTGGTGATCGGCATCGAGACGCTGCATGAGGCCTCGGGCGTGATGAGCCCGGCGATGCGTGAAGCGTTGCTGTTGGCGCTGGCGAAGAAGCTGCGCGGCTGCATCGACGAAAACGGCGTGCTGGCGCAGCTGAGCAATACCGAATTCGCCATCCTGGCCAAGGGCATCGAGCGGCCGTTCCACGCCATGCAGCTGGCGCGGCGCATCATGGCGGAGATCAACGCGCCGTTGACGCTGGAGGGGCTGGCGCTGCGGCCCAACGCCAGCATCGGCATCGCGCACTACCTCAATCAGGGGGAAAGTGCGGAACAGCTGCTGCGCAGCGCCACCTCGGCGATGATGTCCGCGCACCGCGAAGGAAAAAATCAGATCCTGTTCTTCGAACCCAGCCTGACGGAACGCACGCAGAAGCGGCTGACGCAGGAGAGCGAGATCTTGCACGGCATCGAACAGCGGCATTTTACGCTGTTCCTGCAGCCGCAGATCGACATGCAGTCCAACGAGGTGATCGGCGCCGAAGCGTTGCTGCGTTGGCAGCAGTATGACGGCAGCTATACCCTGCCGGCCGACGTTATCCCGCTCGCGGAAGAACTGGGCGTGATCGTGCCCCTCGGCAACTGGGTGCTGGAAGAGTCCTGCCGTATCCTGGCGGACTGGCAGCAACGCGGCATTGAGCTGCCGCTGGCGGTCAACGTTTCCGGTATTCAGATGCAGGATGAGGCGTTCGTTCCGCATCTGAAAAACCTGCTGGCGCAGTATCGGATCGATCCGCGCAAGCTGCTGCTGGAGATCACCGAGACGGTACGCATCGACGATCTCGACCGTGCGTTGGCGCTGCTGCGTGAGCTGCACGATCTGGGATTGTCGATCGCGCTGGACGACTTCGGCATGGGCTACTCCAGCCTGGAGTACCTGAACCGCTTGAAATCCCTGCCGATTGACCTGATTAAAATCGACCGCAGTTTCATTCAGGGGCTGCCGGCCGACGATGCGATGGTGCGCATTGTCAGCTCGATCTCTGAAGTGCTGGCGTTGCCGGTGATGGCCGAAGGCGTGGAAAACGCCGAGCAGCGCGACTGGCTGCTGAAGCACGGCATTCGCAGCGGGCAAGGATTCCTGTTTGCCCGGCCGCTGCCGCGCGAAGCGTTCGAAGCCGAGTTTTGCCGCGCGGCGCCGTGAGCGTCGCGTTACCTTTCCGGTACTTTTCCCCGTCCGAAAATCGCCATTCTCTCCCTACCTCTTTTGCGTTAGTGCAAACAAAGGCTTACGCAATTTTCAGCTTTGCACCCAGACTGACGCGTTTCAGCTCTTAAATTCACATCAACCCCGTGGGGCGGGTGCAACAAATTATTTCCATGTTGTTAAGTGGGTGTTATTTTCCGCGCAAGCGATGAACAGGCTGGATGTTTAGACTGCTGCCTGGTGCGTGTCTTCCCCCCATAGGACGTTCATATGAAAACAACAATCTTTAAGAGCCTCTATTTTCAGGTGCTGACGGCGATCACGCTGGGTATCCTGCTTGGCCATTTCTACCCTGACCTCGGCGCCGAGATGAAACCTCTGGGCGATGGCTTCGTCAAACTGATCAAGATGATTATCGCCCCGGTGATCTTCTGCACCGTGGTGACCGGCATCGCCGGCATGGAAAGCATGAAGGCGGTGGGCCGCACCGGCGCCATCGCGCTGCTGTATTTTGAAATCGTCAGCACCATCGCGCTGATTATCGGCCTGGTGATCGTCAACCTGGTGCAACCGGGCGCTGGCATGAACGTCGATCCCGGCACGCTGGACGCCAAAGCGGTAGCGGTCTACGCCGAGCAGGCGCAGCAGCAGGGCATCATTCCGTTCCTGCTGGATATCATTCCCGGCAGCGTGATCGGCGCGTTCGCCAGCGGCAACATTCTGCAGGTGCTGCTGTTCGCGGTGCTGTTCGGCTTCGCCCTGCATCGTCTGGGTGAGAAAGGGCAGCTGATCTTCAACGTGATCGACAGCTTCTCGCGGGTGATTTTCGGCATCATCAACATGATCATGCGCCTGGCGCCGCTGGGGGCCTTCGGCGCCATGGCGTTTACCATCGGTAAATACGGCGTCGGCACCCTGGTGCAACTCGGCCAGCTGATCGTGTGCTTCTACATTACCTGTATCCTGTTCGTGGTGGTGGTGTTGGGCAGCATCGCCCGCGCCAACGGCTTCAGCATCTTCAAATTCGTCAACTACATCAAAGAAGAACTGTTGATCGTGCTGGGGACCTCGTCGTCCGAGTCCGCGTTGCCGCGCATGCTGGATAAAATGGAGAAGCTGGGCTGCAAGAAATCGGTGGTGGGCCTGGTGATCCCGACCGGGTACTCCTTTAACCTGGACGGCACGTCTATCTACCTGACCATGGCCGCGGTGTTTATCGCGCAGGCGACCAATACCCACATGGACATCATGCATCAGGTTACTCTGCTGGTGGTGCTGCTGCTTTCCTCCAAAGGGGCGGCGGGCGTGACCGGCAGCGGCTTTATCGTGCTGGCCGCCACCATCTCCGCCGTCGGCCATCTGCCGTTGGCCGGCCTGGCGCTGATCCTCGGCATCGATCGCTTTATGTCGGAAGCCCGCGCGCTGACCAACCTGGTGGGCAATGGGGTGGCGACCGTGGTGGTGGCGAAGTGGTGCGACCAACTGGATGAGAAACAGCTGAAAGACACGCTGAACAACAAAAACGCCGGCGCGGACAAAACGCAGCCTTCCGCCTGATATTGGCGGCGAATCACCGGCCGCAGCCGCGGCCGGTGAGGGAAACCCCCTGCCTCGTAACGATTTCTTGCATTAAAAACCCCGCTATCTATTATTTTTCACTCTAATGAGTGACATCCGCAAAGGCGCGCGGTCTAACACGATGGTACACTTTCTGCTTTCCGCCCCACTGTGAAACTCAGGGCGTATTTTTATGATTCCATTGAATGGAATACACGCATTTGCATAAGAAATTGGATAGTCATTAAGTAGGGGTTCACATGCAGGGCACCAGAATTCATCTTATAGTTGGTGGGCTGCTATTGGCTGCCGCCAGTAGCAGCGTGCAGGCTGAAGCACTACAACCCGATCCTGCCTGGCAGCAGGGGTCGCTGGCCAACGGGTTTTCATGGCAGATTCTCGATACGCCGCAGCGGCCAAGCGACCGCGTGGAACTGCGGCTGATCGTCAATACCGGCTCCCTGGTGGAGTCTTCGCAGCAGACCGGCTTCGCCCATCTGCTGCCGCGGCTGGCGTTGGCGCGCAGCGAAAGCTTTACCGCGCCGCAGCTGCGCGCCCTGTGGCAACAGAGCGTGGATAACGAGCGGCCGCTGCCGCCGGCGATCATCTCGTATGATTTCACCATGTATAACCTCAGCCTGCCGAACAACCGGCCCGACCTGCTGAAAGAAGCGCTGGCCTGGCTGGCGGACACCACCGGCAAACTGGCGATCGACGAGCATACGGTGCACGCGGTGATGAATTCCAGCATCAATCCGGTCGGCACTTTCCCGCCCAATACCAAAGACGCCTGGTGGCGTTACCGCCTGAAAGGCTCGACGCTGCTGGCGCACGATCCGGCGCAGCCGGCGAAACGGCCGGTCAATCTCGAGCAGCTGAAGAAATTCTATCAACAGTGGTATACCCCGGACGCCATGACGCTGTTCGTGGTCGGCAAGGTGGACAGCCGCAGCCTGGGCGAACAGATCAACAAGGCGTTCTCGCCGCTGCAGGGCAAACGTGAAACCCCGGCCCCGATGCCGACGCTGACGCCGCTGCCACAGCAGCCGGTAAGCCTGATCAGCGAGCAGGTGAAGCAGGATACGCTGTCTATCATGTGGGATTCGCCGTGGCATCCGATTCGCGATTCGCAGAGCCTGCTCCGCTACTGGCGTGGCGATCTTGCTCGCGAGGCGCTGTTCTGGCATCTCCAGCAGACGCTGGAAAAAAGCGACCAGAAGAACCTGCATCTGGGCTTTGACTGCCGCGTGCAGTACCAGCGCGGGCAGTGCGCCATCCATCTGGATACGCCGAACAACAATCTGAACGGCAGCCTGGGCTTTATCGCCCGCGAGCTGGCCAACGTGCGTGACAACGGCCTGTCCAAAGAGGAATTCGATGCGTTGCTGGCGCAGAAAAACGATCAGCTGAGCAAGCTGTTCGCGACCTACGCCCGTACCGATACCGACGTGCTGATGAGCCAGCGCCTGCGTTCGCAGCAGAGCGGGGTGGTGGATATCGCGCCGGAGCTGTATCAAAAGCTGCGTCAGGAGTTCCTGTCCAGCCTGACGCTGGAGACGCTGAATCAGGCGCTGAAGCTGCAGCTTTCTCAGGAGGCGACGCTGGTGCTGATGCAGCCGAAGGGCGAGCCGGAAATGAGCATGAAGCAGCTGCAGGAAACCTATGACGGCATCATGATGCCGGCGCCGGCGGTGGTGACGGAAGAAGCCAAACCGGCCGACACCGCGGTGGCTGCGCCGGCGACGGACGCCGGCGCGCAGTAATGCACAGCAGGGGGCTCAGGCCCCCTCAGCTGCGGTACAGCACCTTGATGATGTGGTAACCGAACTGGGTTTTGACCGGGCCGTAAGGTTTGAGCAGTGGGATGCTGAACACCGCTTTATCGAACGCCGGCACCATCGCGCCCTTGTTGAATTCGCCCAGCGAGCCGCCGTTGCGTTTTGACGGGCAGCTCGAGTATTTGCGCGCCAGCGTGTCGAAGCTGACGCCGCGCTTCAGCTTGGCCAGCAGCTCGTTGGCCAGCTTTTCATTGTCTACCAGAATGTGCAGGGCGCACGCCGTTTTTGCCATGGTAATGCCTTTGTCGATGCGAAAATTGCGCTGATTATACCCGCTAAATCTCATCGGCGCTTTCTGCTACAATTCCCTTCCACGTTTTACAGTCGAGCAAGCCAGCACCATGCGATTAAACCCCAGCCAACAACAAGCCGTCGAATTCGTTACCGGGCCCTGCCTGGTGTTGGCCGGTGCCGGTTCCGGCAAGACGCGCGTTATCACCAACAAGATAGCCCACCTGATCCACCACTGCGGCTATCAGGCGCGGCACATCGCCGCCGTGACCTTTACCAACAAGGCCGCACGCGAGATGAAAGAGCGCGTGTCGCAAACCCTGGGGCGTAAAGAGGCGCGCGGGCTGATGATTTCCACCTTCCATACCCTGGGGCTGGAGATCATCAAACGGGAATACGTGGCGTTGGGGATGAAGTCCAACTTCTCGCTGTTCGATGACCAGGATCAGCTGGCGCTGTTGAAAGAGCTGACCGAAAAGTGGCTGGAAAGCGACAAAACGCTGGTGGCGCAGCTGATCTCGACCATCTCCAACTGGAAAAACGACCTGATCGATCCCCAGCGGGCGGCGGAGCTGGCGCGCTCGGAGCGCGACAAGCTGTTCGCCCACTGCTACGGCCTGTACCACGCCCATATGCGGGCGTGCAACGTGCTGGACTTCGACGACCTGATCCTGTTGCCGACGCTGTTGCTGCAACGCAACGAAGAGGTGCGCGAACGCTGGCAGCAGCGTATTCGCTATCTGCTGGTGGATGAGTACCAGGATACCAACACCAGCCAGTACGAGCTGGTTAAGCTGCTGGTGGGCAACCGCGCGCGCTTTACCGTGGTGGGTGACGACGACCAGTCGATCTACTCCTGGCGCGGCGCGCGGCCGCAGAACCTGGTGCTGCTGAAGGAAGATTTCCCGGCGCTGCAGGTGATCAAGCTGGAGCAAAACTACCGTTCCAGCGAGCGTATCCTGAAGGCGGCCAACATTCTGATCGCCAATAACCCGCACGTGTTTGAAAAACGGCTGTTTTCCGAGCTGGGATATGGCGAAGAGCTGAAAGTGGTGACCGCCAACAACGAGGATCACGAAGCCGAGCGGGTGGTGGGGGAACTGATCGCCCACCACTTCGTGAAAAAGACCAACTACGGCGACTATGCGATCCTGTACCGCGGCAACCACCAGTCGCGGGTGTTTGAAAAGATGCTGATGCAGAACCGCATCCCGTACAAGATTTCCGGCGGCACCTCGTTCTTCTCGCGCCCCGAGATCAAGGATCTGCTGGCCTACCTGCGCGTGCTGACCAACCCGGAGGACGACAGCGCCTTCCTGCGCATCGTCAATACCCCCAAGCGCGAGATCGGCCCGGCGACGCTGCAGAAGCTCGGCGAATGGGCCAACCAGCGCAACAAGAGTTTATTCCACGCCAGTTTCGATCTGGGGCTGAGCCAGCACTTGACCGGGCGCGGGCTGGAGTCATTGCAGCGCTTTACCCACTGGCTCGGCGGTATCGCCCAGCAGGCGGAACGTGAGCCGGTGGCGGCGGTGCGCGATCTGATCCGCGGCGTGGACTATGAGAGCTGGCTGTTTGAAACCTCGACCAGCCCGAAGGCCGCCGAAATGCGGATGAAGAACGTCAACACGCTGTTCGGCTGGATGACCGAGATGCTGGAAGGCAACGATCTGGACGAGCCGATGACGCTGACCCAGGTGGTGACGCGCTTCACCCTGCGCGACATGATGGAGCGCGGTGAAAGCGAAGAAGAGCTGGATCAGGTACAGCTGATGACGCTGCACGCTTCCAAAGGGCTGGAGTTCCCCTACGTATTCCTGGTGGGCATGGAAGAGGGCCTGCTGCCGCACCAGAGCAGCATCGATGAAGACAATGTCGATGAAGAGCGGCGTCTGGCCTATGTGGGGATCACCCGCGCGCAAAAAGAGCTGATCTTCACCCTGTGCCGCGAGCGCCGTCAGTACGGCGAACTGGTGCGGCCGGAGCCGAGTCGCTTCCTGCTGGAACTGCCGCAGGACGATTTGGCGTGGGAAACCGAGCGTAAAGTGGTGAGCCCGCAGGAGCGGATGCAGAAGGGGCAGAGCCATCTGGCCAATATCCGCGCCCAGCTGGCCAAGGCCAAAGGCGGGAATTAAAAAGACAGGGCTAGATTACTGACAAAGGAGGAAAAAGCGTGGTTTTTCCTCCTTTGAGGTTATCAGCCGAAAATCAATGAATTGATTTTCCTTATTTTTTATATGCTGTCTTCTGTAAACCTGGCAATGTCATCAGGTTTGCCATTAACCTTCAGGCGCGAATCGCGCCCTGGTCATTTCAACGCTGTTCTTCCAACCGCAGCGTCCAATGGACGTAGCTCTGCCAGTGGCTTTCCTGCTCCAGCGCCTCGGCGCGCAGCGGATGCTGTTCCAGCCAACCCGGCGGCAAGATCACCGTCAGTTCGTCGTCCTGATTGGCGCGTAACCGCACCGCCGGCAGCGTGTCATCGCGGCGGCGGCTGGCGAAGATGATCGCCAGGCGCAAAATGCGGCACAGACGCTGCGCAGTGCGCGGCGGCAGGGCGTTTTGCTGGTTCAACAGCGACAGGTCGAGGGTGTTGCTCTGGTTTTGCAGCAGGGTGGCCAGCAGTTTTTTCTGCGCCGGGGTAAAGCCGGGTAAGTCCAGGTGGCGGATCAGGTAGGCGGCGTGTTGCGGCGCCTGCTTGAAATCGACGCTGAGGCCGAGTTCGTGGATCAGACTGGCGCTGTGCAACAGTTCGCGACATCGCGCATCCAGCCGCAACTCGTTGGCGACCTGCTGCGAGAAGTTGGCGGCGAGTTGGCTGACGCGTTCGGCCTGCTCGGTGTCGATCAGGTAACGACGCTGCAGGTTGCGGATGGTGCGGATACGAATATCCTGCTCCACCGGCAGATGCAGCATGCCGTAAACCAGGCCTTCACGCAGGGCCCCGCCGGCCAGCATCATGCTCTCGATGCCCAGCTCCTGGAAGATGGCCAACAGAATGGACAGGCCGCTCGGGAACACCAGCGCGCGCTCCAACGTCAACCCTTCGATCTCCAGCTCTTCCAGCTTGCCGCACTGAATGGCGCGCTGTTTCAGCTGGCGCAGCTTGGGCAGGGTGATGCGTTCATCCATGCCTTGCGCCACCATGATCTCCTGCAGCGCCTGCACGGTGCCGGAAGCGCCGACGCAGATCTGCCAACCTTGCTGGCGCAGCTGCGGTGCGATCGGCCGCACCATTTCGCGTGCGGCCTGTTCGGCGCGCTCGAAGTTTTCTTGCCCAAGGTTGCGATCGCTGAAGTAGCGCTCCAGCCAGGTGACGCAGCCCATCGACAGGCTATACAGCTGCGATGCCTGTGCGCCGGTGCCGGTGACCAGTTCGGTGCTGCCGCCGCCGATGTCGACGACCAGCCGCCGATCCGGCCCGCCGGTGGTGTGCGCAACGCCGTGATAAATCAGCCGCGCTTCTTCTTCGCCGCTGATCACCTGCACCGGGCAGCCGAGGATTTGCTCGGCGACCTGCAGAAACTCATCGGCGTTGGACGCCAGGCGCAGCGTGGCGGTGGCGACGACGCGGATCTGCTCGCGCGGAATGTCCTGCAGGCGTTCGGAGAACAGCCTCAGGCACTGCCAGCCGCGTTGCATGGCCTCATGCGACAGGTGATTGTTCTGATCCAGCCCGGCCGCCAGGCGCACCTTGCGCTTGATCCGCGCCAGAGTCTGAATGCTGCCGGCCACCTCGCGCACCACCAACATGTGGAAGCTGTTGGAGCCGAGATCGATGGCAGCATAAAGCGTGCTGGAACTGAGCATGGCGATCAGCTCGAACGTTTACGGTTGCTGCGCGGCGCGCCGCCGCGACGAGGCGCGGAGTTGCGACGTGGGCCGTTGCCGCCGCGCGGACGCGACAGGCGCTTCGGCGCCGGCAAATCGGTCAGCAGCGCATCGCTGTTGTACTTGCTCACCGGAATGCTGTGGTCGATATAGGTCTCGATCGCCGGCAGGTTGAGCGCGTACTCTTCACACGCCAGGCTGATGGAGTGGCCGCTGGCGCCTGCGCGGCCGGTACGGCCAATGCGGTGCACGTAGTCTTCGCAGTCGTCAGGCAGATCGTAGTTGAAAACGTGCGTGACGGAAGGGATGTGCAGACCGCGCGCGGCGACGTCGGTGGCGACCAGGATATCGAGGTTGCCTTTGGTGAAGTCGTCGAGGATACGCAGGCGTTTTTTCTGCGCCACGTCACCGGTCAGCAGGCCGACGCGGTGACCGTCGGCGGCCAGATGGCCCCAGATGTCTTCGCAGCGGTGCTTGGTGTTGGCGAAGATGATGGCGCGATCCGGCCACTCTTCTTCAATCAGCGTCTGCAGCAGGCGCATTTTTTCTTCGTTGGACGGGTAGAACAGCTCTTCTTTAATGCGGTGGCCGGTTTTCTGTTCCGGTTCCACTTCAACATATTCGGCGTTGTTCATCTGCTCGAAGGCCAGTTCGCGTACGCGATAGGACAGGGTGGCGGAGAACAGCATGTTCAGGCGTTGATCGGCCGTAGGCATACGGCGGAACAGCCAACGGATGTCTTTGATAAAGCCGAGATCGTACATGCGATCGGCTTCATCCAGCACGACGACCTGCATCGCGCCGAGATCGACATAGTTCTGTTTGGTGTAATCGATTAAACGGCCGGTGGTGCCAATCAGAATGTCCACGCCGCTTTCCAGCACTTTCAGCTGTTTGTCGTAGCCGTCGCCGCCGTAGGCCAGGCCCAGTTTCAGGCCGGTGCTCTGGGAGAGCGCTTCTGCATCGGAGTGGATTTGCACCGCCAGTTCACGCGTAGGCGCCATGATCAAGGCGCGCGGCTGATTGGTCTGGCGATCCTGTTTCGCCGGGTGAGTCAGCAAATAGTGAAAAGTAGACGCCAAAAACGCCAGCGTCTTTCCGGTACCGGTTTGCGCCTGACCTGCAACGTCACGCCCGGAGAGCGTGAGCGGCAATGCTAACGCCTGGATGGGCGTGCAATTGTGAAACCCTTTTTTCTCAAGGGCTTCAAGGACTAACGGGTGCAGGGCGAAGTCGGAAAACTTCTGTTCGGTCAAGTGTGTTTTGCTCATAGTGTGGTAGAATATCAGCTAACTATTGCTTTACGAAAGCACATCCGTTGAAATAAACGCGGTGCAATAAAATCACCTTGAGTTGGTTAATGCTACACCAACAAGGTAGACATAATCCTGTGGAGTAGAACATGAGCGATAAAATTATTCACCTGACTGACAGCAGCTTCGAAGCCGATGTGCTGAAAGCGGAAGGGCCGATCCTGGTCGATTTCTGGGCTGAATGGTGTGGGCCGTGCAAGATGATTGCTCCGATTCTGGATGAGATTGCCGAAGAGTTCGAAGGCAAACTGACCATCACCAAGCTGAATATCGATCAGAACCCGGCTACCGCGCCTAAGTACGGTATCCGTGGTATCCCTACGCTGTTGCTGTTCAAGAACGGTGAAGTGGCCGCGACCAAGGTTGGCGCGTTGTCCAAAGGTCAGCTCAAAGATTTCCTGAACGCGAATCTGTAATCGGGCGGGAAGCCCAGTATCAGGCGCCTGGCGGTGATGTTCAATTCACCGCTAGACGCCTGCCAAGAAGCGTGTTAAGTTTAACCACACTGCATATAGAACTTGCCCGAAGTTTTAAATCTAAAGAGTTTGAATCTAAAGCTATACTCTGTGTCGAACCACTGGCGTTGAAAGTAAACTGAACTCAGCCCGTGTTTTGGCAATCAAACGGTTTTGCAAAAATCATTTTTAAGGTACCTTCGATCTTCAACCGTCAATGCGTGCGCCCGATGTAAGCCATTTCTTACCGCGACGGCTCTGCGCCCGGTGATCGAACGTCCAGTAAACAGGCACGCATCTCGCTGCCATACCATTCACGATACAAGTTCGAGACATACCCCGAGTTTAAGAACCCACCACTATGAATCTTACCGAATTAAAGAATACGCCGGTTTCTGAGCTGATTACTCTCGGCGAAAATATGGGGCTGGAAAACCTTGCCCGCATGCGCAAGCAGGACATTATCTTCTCCATTCTGAAGCAACATGCGAAAAGCGGAGAAGATATCTTCGGCGACGGCGTGCTCGAGATATTGCAGGATGGATTCGGTTTCCTCCGCTCTGGAGACAGTTCCTACCTCGCCGGTCCCGACGACATCTATGTATCCCCTAGCCAAATCCGCCGCTTCAACCTCCGCACAGGTGACACCATTTCCGGTAAGATTCGTCCGCCAAAAGAAGGCGAGCGCTATTTTGCCCTGTTGAAAGTCAACGAGGTCAACTACGACAAGCCGGAAAACGCCCGCAGCAAGATCCTGTTCGAGAACTTGACCCCGCTGCACGCCAATTCCCGTCTGCGGATGGAGCGCGGCAACGGTTCGACCGAAGACCTGACGGCGCGCGTACTGGATCTGGCGGCGCCGATTGGCCGCGGCCAGCGTGGCCTGATCGTGGCACCGCCGAAAGCCGGTAAAACCATGCTGCTGCAGAACATTGCGCAGAGCATCGCCTACAACCACCCTGACTGCGTGCTGATGGTGCTGCTGATCGACGAACGTCCGGAAGAAGTGACCGAGATGCAGCGTCTGGTGAAAGGCGAAGTGATCGCATCGACCTTCGACGAACCGGCTTCGCGTCACGTGCAAGTGGCCGAAATGGTGATCGAGAAGGCCAAGCGCCTGGTTGAACACAAAAAAGACGTGATCATTCTGCTCGACTCCATCACTCGTCTGGCGCGTGCCTACAACACCGTGGTACCGGCCTCAGGCAAGGTGCTGACCGGTGGTGTGGATGCCAACGCCCTGCATCGTCCGAAGCGTTTCTTCGGTGCGGCACGTAACGTGGAAGAGGGCGGCAGCCTGACCATCATCGCGACCGCGCTGGTTGATACCGGTTCGAAGATGGACGAAGTGATCTACGAAGAATTTAAAGGTACCGGCAACATGGAATTGCATCTGGCGCGTAAAATCGCCGAGAAACGCGTATTCCCTGCGATCGATTACAACCGCTCCGGTACCCGTAAAGAAGAGCTGCTCACCACCTCCGAAGAGCTGCAAAAAATGTGGATCCTGCGCAAAATCATCCATCCGATGGGTGAGATTGACGCGATGGAGTTCCTCATTAATAAGTTGGCGATGACTAAAACCAACGATGAATTCTTCGATATGATGAAACGCTCATAATTCGTTAAAAAATTCGCTGAACGCCACGCCTAGTCGTGGCGTTTTTCGCTTTTGGCGGATACGATAAGTAGCAGTAATGGAAAAGTAAGTTGTTTCCTCGACTTATTGAGAATTCATCTTGTTTGTCGGTCGGTTTCTCGCCGGTCGGCTTTGCTGCTGTCGTTTTGTCAGCCGAAGCGAAGAAAATAGGCATGAATCACCGTTGTCATAGGAAATGACCGAAAGGTGGCGGGGGCCGATGGCACAAGCTATTGCCCGTGGTAAGCTGCCTTATCTTCTACAGAGATCTGTTAACTGTGAACTTACTCACTATGAGTACTGAAATTCTATTTGTTTTCCTGTTTTCTTTGGCTTTTCTCTTTGTTGCCCGCAAGGCGGCAAAACGTATTGGTCTGGTAGATAAACCCAATTATCGCAAACGCCATCAGGGGCTGATTCCGCTGGTCGGCGGTATTTCCGTTTATGCCGGGCTGTGCTTCGCGTTTTGGATTTCTGAACAACCTATCGCGCACGCCAAGCTTTATCTTACCTGCGCCGGCATTCTGGTGTTTGTGGGCGCGCTCGACGATCGTTTCGACATCAGCGTTAAAATCCGCGCCCTGGTGCAGGCGTTGGTCGGCATCGCCATGATGGTGTTCGCGGGCCTCTATCTGCGCAGCTTCGGCCATGTGCTGGGCGACTGGGAGATGCTGCTGGGGCCGTTCGGCTATCTGGTGACGCTGTTCGCGGTATGGGCGGCGATCAACGCCTTCAACATGGTCGACGGCATCGATGGCCTGCTGGGGGGCTTGTCGTGCGTCTCCTTCGGCGCGCTGGGCCTGTTGCTGTACCTGAGCGGCCATCATGAGCTGGCGTTCTGGTGCTTTGCGATGATTGCCACCATCGTTCCCTATATTTTGCTCAACCTCGGCATCCTTGGCCGCCGTTATAAGGTGTTCATGGGGGACGCCGGTAGTACCCTGATCGGCTTTACCGCCATTTGGCTGCTGCTGCAAAGCTCGCAGGGAAAGGCACACTCGATTAACCCGGTGACCGCGCTGTGGATCATCGCTATTCCGCTGATGGACATGATAGCAATCATGTATCGTCGTTTACGCAAGGGGATGAGCCCCTTCTCCCCCGATCGTCAACATATTCACCACCTGATCATGCGCGCCGGCTTTACGCCGCGGCAGGCTTTCGTGTTGATCACCCTGGCGGCCGCATTGCTGGCGGCGGTTGGCGTGATCGGCGAACGCCTGACTTTTATCCCAGAGTGGGTTATGTTGGCATTATTCTTGCTTGCTTTCTTCCTGTACGGTTACTGCATCAAGCGCGCCTGGCGGGTTGCGCGGTACATTAAGCGTATCAAGCGTCGCCTGCGGCGTTCGAGCGATAACAAGCAAGTATCTTAACCAGAGGCTTTTTGGCTGTGATGAATCCAGAAACAACGTCTGACAAGCATACCCCGGCGGTGGATAACGAACTCGATATCCGCGGCCTGTGCTGCACCCTGTGGCGCGGCAAAGCGTGGATTATCGGCATTGCGGTGCTGTTCGCGGCGGTCGCGCTGATCGTCTCTTATCTGGTTAAGCAAGAGTGGAGTGCGACCGCCATCACCGACAGACCGACGGTGAATGCGCTGGGCGGTTACTACTCGCAGCAGCAGTTCCTGCGTAATCTGGACGTGCGCACGCTGCCGGCGACGGCCGGCGATCAGCCGAGCATCGCGGATGAAGCGTACAATGAGTTCATCATGCAGCTGGCGGCTTACGATACGCGTCGCGATTTCTGGCTGCAGAGCGATTACTACAAGCAGCGTCAGGAAGGGGATGCCCGCGCCGATGCGGCGTTGCTCGACGAGCTGATCAACAACATCCTGTTCACGCCGCGCGACGACAAGAAAGTGCCGAACGACGGCGTGAAGCTGACGGCGGAAACCGCCGCCGACGCCAACCGCCTGCTGCGTCAATACGTGGCCTTCGCCAGCCACCGCGCAGCCCTGCACCTGAACGAAGAGATCCAGGGGGCGTGGGCCGCCCGCACCACCTCGATGAAGGCGCAGGTCAAACGTCAGGAAGCGGTGGCGGAGTCGGTTTACAAGCGTGAGCTGAACACCACGCAGCAGGCGCTGAAAATCGCCGAGAGCCAGGGGATAAGCCGCACGCAAACCGACACCCCGGCCGAGCAACTGCCGGATTCGGATCTGTTCCTGCTGGGCCGGCCAATGCTGCAGGCGCGCCTGGAAGGCCTACAGGCTTCCGGCCCGACCTATGACCTGGATTACGATCAGAACCGCGCGATGCTGGCGACGCTGAACGTTGGCCCAACGTTGGATGAGAAGTTCCAGACCTATCGCTATTTGCGTACGCCGGAAGAGCCGGTAAAACGCGACAGCCCACGCCGGGTCTTCTGGCTGATTCTGTGGGGTGCGATGGGCGCTTTGGTTGGCGCGGGTGTTGCCTTGGCGCGTCGGCCGCGTAGTTAAAAATAATATAATAATCTGATGCAGGGCGCGTGAGCGCCCCATTCGCAGGCGGGGCCTGCGATTAACCGACCAAAAGAGATTCGCTGTGAAAGTGTTGACTGTTTTCGGCACCAGGCCGGAAGCCATTAAAATGGCGCCGCTGGTACATGCACTGGCCCAGGATGAGGCCTTTGACGCAAGAGTCTGCGTAACGGCACAGCATCGTGAGATGTTGGATCAGGTATTGCGGTTGTTTGAGATTACGCCGGATTACGACCTGAACATCATGAAACCCGGTCAGGGGCTGACGGAAATCACCTGCCGCATCCTGGAAGGGCTGAAAGGGGTGCTGGAAGACTTCAAACCGGACGTGGTGCTGGTGCATGGCGATACCACCACCACGCTGGCGACCAGCCTGGCGGCGTTCTATCAACGCATCCCCGTCGGGCATGTCGAAGCCGGGCTGCGCACCGGCAATCTGTATTCTCCCTGGCCGGAAGAGGCCAACCGCAAACTGACCGGCCATCTGGCGATGTACCATTTTGCGCCAACCGAAAACTCGCGCCAGAATCTGCTGCGCGAACTGCTGCCGGACAACCGTATTTTCGTGACCGGCAATACGGTGATCGATGCGTTGTTCTGGGTGCGCGACCGCGTGATGAGCGATGCCGCGCTGCAGGCTGGCCTGGCGCAGCGTTACCCGTTCCTCGACGCCGACAAGAAACTGATTCTGGTCACCGGCCATCGCCGCGAAAGTTTTGGCGGCGGCTTTGAGCGAATTTGCAGCGCGCTGGCGGAGATTGCCCGCAACCACCCGGAAGTGCAGGTAGTGTATCCGGTGCATCTCAATCCGAACGTCAGTGAGCCGGTGAATCGCATCTTGAAAGGCATCGACAACGTCATGCTGATCGAGCCGCAGGATTATCTGCCGTTTGTCTATTTGATGACTCAGGCCTATATGATCCTGACCGATTCCGGCGGTATTCAGGAAGAGGCGCCATCGTTAGGCAAACCGGTGCTGGTGATGCGCGACACCACCGAACGCCCGGAAGCGATAGATGCGGGCACGGTACGCCTGGTCGGTACCGATGTAGCCAAAATTGTTGAAGCGGTGACCCGGCTGTTGACGGACGAAAGCGAATATCACGCGATGAGTCGGGCGCACAACCCATACGGTGACGGGCATGCCTGCCAGCGTATCCTCGAAGCTTTAAAGAATCATCAGGTGACACTATGAGTTTTGACACTATTTCGGTTATCGGCCTGGGTTATATCGGCTTGCCAACGGCGGCGGCGTTCGCTTCCCGCAAGAAAAAAGTGGTGGGTGTAGATGTTAACCAACATGCAGTAGATACCATTAACCGCGGTGCGATCCACATCGTCGAGCCGGATCTGGACAAAGTGGTCAAGGACGCCGTTGACGGTGGTTTTCTGCAGGCGGTGACCAAACCGCTGGCGGCCGATGCGTTCCTGATCGCGGTGCCTACGCCGTTCAAGGGCGATCACGAGCCGGATCTGGCGTATGTCGAAGCGGCGGCGAAATCGCTGGCGCCGGTGCTGAAAAAGGGCGATCTGGTGATCCTTGAGTCCACCTCGCCGGTGGGTGCCACCGAACAGATGGCGGAATGGCTGGCGCAGGCGCGCAGCGATCTCAGCTTCCCGCAACAAGCGGGCGAAGCGGCGGACGTGAATATTGCCTACTGCCCGGAGCGCGTGCTGCCGGGGCAGGTCATGGTGGAACTGATTCAAAACGACCGCGTGATCGGTGGCATGACGCCGAAGTGTTCGGAACGTGCCAGCGCGCTGTACAAGATTTTCCTCGAGGGCGAATGCGTGATCACCAACTCGCGCACTGCCGAGATGTGCAAGCTGACGGAAAACAGCTTCCGCGACGTGAATATCGCCTTTGCCAACGAATTGTCGTTGATCTGCGCCGAACAGGGGATCAACGTCTGGGAACTGATCCGCCTGGCGAACCGCCATCCGCGGGTGAATATTCTGCAGCCGGGGCCGGGCGTCGGCGGTCACTGCATCGCCGTCGATCCGTGGTTTATCGTGGCGCAGAACCCGCAGCAGGCGCGCCTGATCCACACCGCTCGCCTGGTGAACGACGGTAAACCGCTGTGGGTGGTCGACCGGGTGAAAGCGGCGGTGGCCGATTGCCTGGCCGCCACCGACAAGCGCGCGTCCGAGGTCAAAATTGCCTGCTTCGGCCTGGCCTTCAAGCCGAATATCGACGATCTGCGTGAAAGCCCGGCGGTAGAGGTCGCACATCTGATTGCCGAATGGCACGTCGGCGAAACGCTGGCGGTGGAACCGAACGTCGAACAGCTGCCGAAGTCGCTGGCGGGCCATGTGACGTTGACGCCAATCGCTGAGGCGTTGCAGCAGGCCGATGTGATCGTGATGTTGGTCGATCACCAGCAGTTCAAGGCCATCCGGCCGGAAGATGTAAAACAAACATGGGTTGTTGATACCAAAGGAGTATGGCGTTGAAACGTATTTTAGTTACCGGTGGTGCCGGTTTCATTGGCTCCGCAGTCGTGCGGCACATCATTGAGGCCACCGGCGATAGCGTGGTGGTGGTGGATAAGCTGACCTATGCCGGTAACCTCGAGTCTTTGGCGGTGGTGGCTGATAGCGAGCGCTATGCTTTCGAGCAGGTCGACATCTGCGATCGCGCCGAGCTGGATCGGGTATTTGCCCAGTATCAGCCGGACGTGGTGATGCACCTGGCGGCGGAAAGCCACGTCGATCGCTCTATCGACGGCCCGGCGGCCTTTATCGAGACCAACGTGGTTGGCACTTACACTATGCTGGAAGCGGCGCGCCATTACTGGCAGCCGTTGGCGGCGGAGAAGAAGCAGTCTTTCCGTTTCCATCATATCTCCACCGATGAAGTGTACGGTGACTTGCACGGTACCGACGATCTGTTTACCGAAACCACGCCGTATGCGCCGAGCAGTCCGTATTCCGCCTCCAAGGCGTCGAGCGATCATCTGGTGCGTGCCTGGTTGCGCACCTACGGTTTGCCGACTCTCGTGACCAACTGTTCGAATAACTATGGCCCTTATCACTTCCCGGAGAAGCTGATCCCGCTGGTGATCCTGAATGCGGTGGCCGGCAAACCGCTGCCGGTTTACGGCAACGGCGCGCAGGTGCGTGACTGGCTGTATGTCGAAGATCACGCGCGCGCGCTGTATCAGGTCGTGACCGAAGGTGTGGTGGGCGAAACTTACAATATCGGTGGCCATAACGAGCGCAAGAATATCGAAGTGGTGCAGACCATTTGCGATCTGCTGGAAGAACTGGCACCGAACAAGCCGCAGGGCGTGGCGAACTACCGCGATCTGATCACTTACGTGAAGGATCGCCCGGGCCACGATATGCGTTATGCCATCGACGCCGGCAAAATCGATCGTGAGTTGGGCTGGCGGCCGCAGGAAACCTTCGAAAGCGGCATTCGCAAGACGGTGGCCTGGTATCTGGCTAACGAAACCTGGTGGCGCCGGGTGCAAGACGGTTCTTATGCCGGTGAGCGTTTGGGGCTGTCAGATTAATTTAACGCCGCGCCGCTTTGCGCCGGCGCGGTGGGTTTTGGAGTAAGTATGAAAGGTATTATTCTGGCTGGCGGTTCCGGTACGCGTCTGCATCCGATTACTCGTGGCGTGTCCAAGCAACTGCTGCCGATTTATGACAAGCCGATGATCTATTACCCGATGTCGGTACTGATGTTGGCGGGGATCCGTGACATTTTGATCATCTCGACCCCGGAAGATCTGCCGTCCTTCGAGCGTTTGTTGGGTAACGGCGAACAGTTCGGCGTCAATCTCAGCTACGCTGCGCAGCCTAAGCCGGAAGGTCTGGCGCAGGCGTTTCTGATCGGCGAGGAGTTTATCAACGGCGATTCTTGCTGCCTGGTGTTGGGAGATAACATCTTCTTCGGCCAATCTTTCAGCCCGAAATTAAAAACCGTCGCGGCTCGCACCGAAGGTGCCACCGTGTTCGGTTATCAGGTGATGGATCCTGAACGCTTTGGCGTCGTGGAGTTTGACGAAAATTTCCGCGCGCTGTCGATCGAAGAAAAGCCGAGGAAACCGAAATCCGATTGGGCGGTGACCGGCCTGTACTTCTACGATAGCCAGGTGGTGGAGTTTGCCAAGCAGGTGAAGCCTTCCGAACGCGGCGAGCTGGAAATCACCAGCATCAACCAGATGTATCTGGAGCGCGGTGAACTGACCGTCGAGCTGTTGGGGCGTGGTTTCGCCTGGCTGGACACCGGGACTCACGACAGCCTGCTGGAAGCCAGCAGCTTCGTGCAGACGGTAGAAAAGCGCCAGGGCTTTAAAATCGCCTGTCTGGAAGAGATCGCCTGGCGTAACGGCTGGCTGGATGACAAGGGGCTGAAACGCGCCGCCACCTCATTGTCCAAAACGGGCTACGGCAAGTATTTGTTGGACCTGCTGCATGTGCGTCCACGCCACTATTGAGCCTTTGGCGTGGGAAAGCGAGTTTTTCGCGCTAGACAGCGCGAAACTCGGCTTCTCCTCCTCGGCCCCGGCGCTTGCCGAAGCCGACTTGGCGGCTTATGCCCTGGTGCAGGCAAAAATTCCCGCGCAGCAACTGGCATTGGCGGATGGCCTCGCCGGCTTGGGATTTCGTCTGGTTGAGGGTGAGGTCGATCTGGTCCTGGCTCTTGAGCGTGAACGAGCGGCGGAACCCGGCGATGGAGCCGAGACTTCCCGTCTGGCAACCGAGTCCGATATCCCGGCATTGCGTGCCGCGGCGGCTCAGGCGTTCACCGTCAGCCGTTTTCGCGCACCTTGGTATCAACCTGATGACAGCGGCCGGTTTTATGCTTTGTGGATTGAAAAGGCCGTTTTAGGCACGTTCGATCATCAGTGCCTGTTGGCTCTGGACAACCAGGGGCAACCCGAAGGCTTTGTCAGCCTGCGTGACATTGGCGGCCAGGAAATGCGTATCGGCCTGCTGGCGGCTTTCCCCGGCGTATCCGGCCGGGGCATTGGCACTCGGCTGATGACGGCGGCGATCGCCGAATGTCGACGTCAAGGTATGCAGCGCCTGCGGGTCGCGACCCAGATAAGCAATATCGCCGCATTACGACTCTATCAACGACAGGGTGCCGTGATTGAAAGCACCGCGTACTGGTTATACAGAGGTAGACATGATTCCATTTAACGCTCCACCGGTTGTTGGCACTGAACTGGAATATATGCAGGCTGCTATGGGCAGCGGCAAGCTATGCGGCGACGGCGGCTTTACCCGCCGCTGCCAGCAGTGGATGGAACAGCGTTTCGGCAGCGCGAAAGTGTTGCTGACGCCTTCCTGCACCGCGTCGTTGGAAATGGCCGCCATCCTGCTGGATATTCAGCCGGGTGACGAAGTGATCATGCCGAGTTTTACCTTCGTTTCTACCGCCAATGCCTTTGTGTTGCGCGGGGCTAAAGTGGTGTTCGTCGACCTGCGTCCGGATACCATGAACATCGATGAAACCAAAATCGAAGCGGCGATCACCGATAAAACCCGCGCGATCGTGCCGGTGCACTACGCCGGCGTCGCCTGCGAGATGGATACCATCATGGCGCTGGCGAAGAAATATAACCTGTTCGTGGTGGAAGACGCCGCGCAGGGCGTGATGTCGACCTACAAAGGCAAGGCATTGGGCACCATCGGCCACATCGGCTGTTTCAGCTTCCATGAAACCAAAAACTATACCGCCGGCGGCGAAGGTGGTGCGACGCTGGTGAACGATCCGGCTCTGGTCGATCGGGCGGAAGTCATCCGCGAGAAAGGCACCAACCGCAGCCAGTTCTTCCGTGGTCAGGTCGACAAATATACCTGGCGCGACATCGGCTCCAGCTATCTGATGTCTGACCTGCAGGCCGCCTACCTGTGGGGCCAGCTGGAAGTGGCGGAACGCATCAACCAGCGCCGCCTGACGCTGTGGCAGAAGTACTACGACAGTTTCCTGCCGTTGGCGAAGGCCGGCCGCATCGAGCTGCCGAGCATACCGGCAGATTGTAGGCACAATGCGCACATGTTCTATATCAAGCTGCGGGATATCGACGATCGCACGGCCTTTATCGACTACCTGAAGGAAGCCGAGATCATGGCGGTGTTCCACTATATCCCGCTGCATGACTGCCCGGCCGGCGAACGTTTTGGTCGCTTTGCCGGCGAAGACCGTTATACCTCGCAGGAAAGCGCGCGCCTGGTG
Organism: Serratia sp. CY84636; assembly: GCF_052166245.1. Taxonomy (NCBI): domain Bacteria; kingdom Pseudomonadati; phylum Pseudomonadota; class Gammaproteobacteria; order Enterobacterales; family Yersiniaceae; genus Serratia; species Serratia sp. CY84636. The sequence goes on along the minus strand of NZ_JBJNOX010000007.1, from coordinate 97,806 downwards.
CGCTTGCCGCTGTTCTACAATATGTCCGATGTCAATCAGCGTACGGTAATCAATACCATCCTGAGCTTCTTTGCCTGATATGTCGCTGGCAAAAGCATCGATATGGACTGCCGGCTCCACGCTGATCAAAATCGGCGTGGGGTTGTTGGTGGTGAAGCTGCTGGCGGTGGCGTTTGGCCCCAGCGGGGTGGGGCAGGCGGGTAACTTCCGCCAGTTGATTACCGTGCTGGGCGTGCTGTCCGGCGCGGGCATTTTTAACGGCATCACCAAATACGTGGCGGAGTACCACCAGGATCCGCAGCGTCTGCGTCTGGCGGTAGGCACTGCGTCGAGTATCGTGCTGGGTTTTTCGACCTTGCTGGCGCTGGTGTTTCTGTTCGCCGCCGAACCGATCAGCATCGGGCTGTTCGGGCATGCCGATTACGTCGATGTGGTGCGCGCCGTCGCCTTCATTCAGATGGGCATCGCCTACGCCAACCTGTTCATGGCGGTGCTGAAAGGCTACCGCGACGCGATGGGCAATGCGCTGGCGGTGATCGGCGGCAGCCTGATTGGCGTGGTGGCTTATTACCTGTGCTTCACGCTGGGTGGCTATGAAGGCGCGTTGGCGGGGCTGGCGCTGGTGCCGGCGTTGGTGGTGTTGCCTGCCGGGCTGATGCTGTGGCGGCGCAAAACGCTGCCGCTGCGCTATCTGGCGCCGCGTTGGGACAAACTCGTGGCCGGTAACCTAGGCAAATTCACCCTCATGGCGTTGATCACGTCGGTGACGCTGCCGGTGGCCTACGTGATGATGCGTAACCTGTTGGCCGCCCATTACGGCTGGGATGAGGTGGGGATTTGGCAGGGCGTCAGCAGCATTTCCGATGCCTATCTGCAGTTTATCACCGCTTCGTTTACCGTCTATTTGCTGCCGACGCTGTCGCGGCTGACGGACAAGGGCGCCATCTCACGGGAGATCGTGCGTTCGCTGAAATTCGTGCTGCCGGCGGTAGCGGCGGCGAGCTTTACGGTTTGGGTGCTGCGCGATTTCGCTATTTGGCTGCTGTTCTCGGACAAGTTTGTCGCCATGCGCGATCTGTTTGCCTGGCAGCTGGTGGGCGACGTGCTGAAAGTCGGGGCCTATGTGTTCGGCTATCTGGTGATCGCCAAAGCGTCGCTGCGCTTCTATATCCTGACGGAAGTCAGCCAGTTTCTGCTGCTGACGCTGTTCTCGCACTGGCTGATCCCGCTGCACGGCGCGTTGGGGGCGGCTCAGGCCTATATGGCAACCTACATCGTGTATTTCGCGCTCTGTAGCTGCGTGTTCCTTATTTATCGTAGACGAGTATGACCATACTGATTCACGTTCTGGGATCCGATATCCCGCATCATAACCAGACGGTGCTGCGCTTCTTCAACGACGTGCTGGCGCCGCGTTTGCCGGCTGAGCAGACGCGGCATTTTATGGTGGCGGCCAAGGATGTGGCGGCACTGGGTGATTTCCCCGCCCTGAACATTGAGCCCTACGCAGACAAGAAAAGCCTGGCGGCGGCGGTCATCGCCCGTGCCCAGGCCGATCGCGATGCGCGCTTCTTCCTGCACGGCCAGTTCAATCCGGGGCTGTGGTTGGCGCTGCTGAGCGGCAAGATCAAGGCGCGTCAGGTCAGTTGGCATATTTGGGGCGCCGATCTGTATGAAGACGCCACCAGCTGGAAATTCCGGCTGTTCTATCTGCTGCGCCGCATTGCGCAGGGGCGAGTAGGGAACGTGTTTGCTACTCGCGGCGACGTGATTCACTACCAGCAGCGCCATGCGCGGGTGCCGGCCTCGCTGCTGTACTTCCCGACCCGCATGGATCCGGCGCTGACCGACGTTCACGTCGAGAAAAACCTGGCCGGGCCGATGACGATTCTGGTGGGCAACTCCGGCGATCGCAGCAATCGGCATATCGAAGCGCTGCAGGCGATTCATCAGCAGTTCGGCGCCGACGTGCGCGTGATCCTGCCGATGGGTTATCCGGCCAACAACGATGCCTACATCGAGCAGGTGCGCGCCGCCGGGTTGCCGCTTTTCGGCGAGAAAAACCTGCAGCTGCTCACGCAGCAGGTGGCGTTTGAGGACTACCTCAATATTTTACGCGCCTGCGATCTGGGCTATTTCATTTTCAATCGCCAGCAGGGGATTGGCACCCTGTGCCTGCTGATTCAGTTCGGCGTGCCTTTCGTGCTCAGCCGGCAAAACCCGTTCTGGCAAGATTTGGCGGAACAGCACCTGCCGGTGCTGTTCTACGGCGATTCGCTGGACGAGGCGGTGGTGCGCGAAGCGCAGCGTCAGCTGGCGGCGGTGGATAAACAGGCGATCGCCTTCTTCAATCCGAACTATGTCGACGGCTGGCAGCAAGCCCTGGCGTTGGCGGCGGGAGAACACTCATGACGTTGGCGCAATTCGGCGGCCTGTTTGTCGTCTATCTGGTCAGCCTGACGTTTATTCTGACGCTGACCTACCAGGAGTTTCGGCGCGTGCGCTTTAACTTCAACGTCTTCTTCTCGCTGCTGTATTTACTGACGTTCTATTTCGGTTTTCCTTTGACCTGCCTGCTGGTGTTCCAGTTTGACGTCGAGGTGGTGCCGGTGGAGTTTCTGCTGTACGCCCTGCTGTCGGCGACGGCGTTTTACGCCATCTATTACGTCACCTACAAGACCCGACTGCGCAAGCGCCGCACAGAGCCGCGTGCGGCGCTGTTTACCATGAACCGGGTAGAGACTCATATGACCTGGGTGCTGCTGGCATTGGTGGCGATCGGTACCGTTGGGATCTTCTTCATGCAGAACGGCTTCCTGCTGTTCAAGCTCAATTCTTACAGCCAGATTTTCTCCAGCGACGTGTCCGGCGTGGCGCTCAAGCGGTTCTTCTACTTCTTCATTCCGGCGATGCTGGTGGTCTATTTCCTGCGGCAGGATCTGCGCGCCTGGTTCTTGTTCCTGGTGGCGACGGTGGCGTTCGGTATTCTGACCTACGTGATCGTCGGCGGCACCCGCGCCAACATCATCATCGCCTTCGCGCTGTTCCTGTTTATCGGCATCGTGCGCGGCTGGATCACGCTGTGGATGCTGGCGGCGGCGGGCATATTCGGCGTAGTCGGCATGTTCTGGCTGGCGTTGAAGCGTTACAGCCTGGACGTCAGCGGCGCGGAAGCGTTCTATACCTTCCTCTACCTGACCCGCGATACCTTCTCGCCGTGGGAAAACCTGGCGCTGCTGCTGCAAAATTACGACAAGATCGATTTCCAGGGCCTGGCGCCGATCGTGCGTGATTTCTACGTCTTTATTCCAACCTGGCTATGGCCGGGCCGTCCGGACGTGGTGCTGAACTCGGCCAACTATTTCACCTGGGAAGTGCTGAACAATCACTCCGGGCTGGCGATTTCCCCGACGCTGATCGGTTCACTGGTGGTGATGGGCGGCGCGCTGTTTATCCCGCTCGGCGCGATTCTGGTGGGCATGATCATCAAGTGGTTCGACTGGCTGTATGAGTTGGGCAAAACCGAACCGAACCGCTATAAGGCGGCCATTCTGCAGGGCTTCTGCTTCGGTGCGGTGTTCAACATCATCGTGCTGGCGCGCGAAGGGGTGGACTCTTTCGTGTCGCGCGTGGTGTTTTTCTGCATTATTTTCGGCGCCTGTCTGGTGCTGGCGAAGTTGCTGTATTGGCTGTTCGATACCGCCGGGCTGATCAAGGCCAGAGTGACGCGCGCCCGCGCGCTGGCGTCTGTGCCTCGGGCGAACGGTCTTTTGTAAGGGTAATGAGAACGATGGAAGCAAAGATTTCGGTGCCGCAGTATGAGCTGCGCGGTTTCAGCCTGTGGGGCTTTCGCGATATGGCGCACTGCATGGACTTTTTGTTCGACGGCGGCCGGGTAAAACAGGGCACGCTGGTAGCCATGAACGCGGAAAAGATCCTGAAGGCGGAAGAGGACCCGGCGCTGCATGCGTTGCTGGATGAGGCGGAGTACAAGTACGCCGACGGCATCAGCATGGTGCGTTCGATTCGCCGCAAATACCCGGCGGCGGACGTTTCGCGCGTGGCGGGTGCCGATCTGTGGGAAGCCTTGATGCAGCGCGCCGGCCGTGAAGGCACGCCAGTCTTCCTGGTCGGCGGCAAGCCCGAGGTCTTGGCGGAAACCGAGCAAAAGCTGCGCAGCCAGTGGAATGTCAACCTGGTGGGCAGCCAGGACGGCTATTTTAAACCGGATCAGCGAGAGGCGCTGTTCGAGCGTATTCGCGCCAGTGGCGCCGCTATCGTGACGGTGGCGATGGGATCGCCGAAGCAGGAGATTCTGATGCGCGACTGCCGCAAGGTGCATCCGCAGGCGCTGTACATGGGCGTGGGCGGTACCTACGACGTCTTTACCGGCCATGTGAAGCGTGCGCCCAAGGTGTGGCAGAACCTCGGTCTGGAATGGCTCTACCGCCTGCTCAGCCAGCCCAGCCGCATCGGCCGGCAGTTGAAACTGTTGAAGTTTGTCGGCTACTACTACAGCGGCAAGATGTAACCTCTACACCCGGGGCGGAAAGTGCTGTTCCGCTCCGGTCTGCTGTACCAATAATCTGCTTTTGCACGTTTCTCCCGCATATCTATAACCCTCAGCCCTAAACGCAGCCGCATTTATTCCATAAAGTTTTAAATTGCGGTTTGCTTATAGCGGCGAAATGCGAAACGATACCGCCCGGAAATTATCCCCGGCCGCTGAAGCCTGATGCGACAGCGCTGAACGATGTTCTTCTCACGGTAACTTCGCTCCGACTACCCGTTGATGCCAACCCGAACGGCAGGGGATGATTTATTCTTTTAATAATGACAATAACGACCGGCAGCGGCCGGCAGGCAAACACAACCCGAGAAAAATTATTGAGGACTTATGGCACACAAAGAGAAACCGCAAGGGCTACACCGGGGCCTTGAGGCCCGGCACATCGAGCTTATCGCTCTGGGGGGCACCATCGGTGTCGGCCTGTTTATGGGTTCGGCCAGTACGCTGAAATGGGCGGGGCCGTCGGTACTGCTGGCCTACATCATCGCCGGGCTGTTCGTGTTCTTTATTATGCGTTCGATGGGGGAGATGCTGTTCCTCGAGCCGGTCGCCGGGTCGTTTGCCGTTTACGCGCATAAATACATGAATCCCTATTTCGGTTACCTGACCGCCTGGGGCTACTGGTTTATGTGGATTGCCGTCGGCATTTCTGAGATCACCGCCATCGGGGTGTATGTGCAGTTCTGGTTCCCGGAAATACCGCAGTGGGTGCCGGCGCTGATCGCCGTGGCGATGGTGGCGCTGGCCAACCTGGCGGCGGTGCGCCTGTACGGTGAGCTGGAGTTCTGGTTCGCCATGATCAAGGTCACCACCATCATCGTGATGATTCTGGTGGGGCTGGGGGTGATCTTCTTCGGCTTCGGCAACGGCGGTGAGCCTATCGGTTTCGCCAATCTGACGGCGCACGGCGGTTTCTTTGCCGGCGGCTGGAAAGGCTTCCTGTTTGCGCTGTGCATCGTGGTGGCGTCCTATCAGGGGGTTGAGCTGGTAGGCATCACCGCCGGGGAAGCCAAGAACCCGCAGGTGACGCTGAAACGCGCGATCAACAATATCCTGTGGCGCATCCTGATCTTCTATGTCGGCGCAATCTTCGTCATCGTGACCATCTTCCCGTGGAACGGCATCGGCACTACCGGCAGCCCGTTCGTGCTGACCTTCGCCAAGATCGGCATCGTTGCCGCCGCCGGCATCATCAACTTCGTGGTGTTGACCGCCGCGCTCTCCGGCTGCAACAGCGGTATGTACAGCGGCGGCCGCATGCTGTACGCCCTGGCCAAGAACCGCCAGCTGCCGGCGGCGCTGACCAAGCTTTCCGCCAGCGGCGTGCCGGTGAACTGCATCGCCGTCACCATCGGCTGCCTGTTGGTGGGTTCCGCGCTGAACTACATCATCCCGAATCCGGAGCAGGTGTTCGTCTATGTCTACAGCGCGAGCGTGCTGCCGGGCATGGTGCCGTGGTTCGTGGTGCTGATAAGCCAGCTTTATTTCCGCCGCGCCCATAAGGAAGCGATCAAAAATCACAGCTTTAAGTCGATCATGTTCCCGTATGTGAACTATCTGACCATCGCTTTTCTGATTTGCGTGCTGGTCGGCATGGGAATCAACCCGGATACGCGGATTTCCCTGCTGGTCGGGGCGATTTTCTTAGCCGGCGTCAGCCTGTGCTACTTCGCTTTCGGCATGCACAAGAAACATCATCCGGCTGAAAATCGGGTAGAAACGCGCCAATAAACGGTGAAAAGGGGCTACGGAGTGCGCTTTTGTGCGCGGGAGTGAGCAAAGCGTAATCAAACGCAACATTTCTGCGAAAAAGCACTAGACAGAATTGGCGTAAATCCGTAGTATCCCCTCCCGCAACGGCGCTACGCGCCCGTAGCTCAGCTGGATAGAGCGCTGCCCTCCGGAGGCAGAGGTCTCAGGTTCGAATCCTGTCGGGCGCGCCATTAAGTTTGTGCGCAGGAGCTGCGGTGGTAATATTACCGCGTGAGTAAGAAGAAGTAGTAATGGTGGCTATAGCTCAGTTGGTAGAGCCCTGGATTGTGATTCCAGTTGTCGTGGGTTCGAGTCCCATTAGCCACCCCACTTCCTAACGAAGTGAAGATTTAGCAGTATTTTGTGACAGTGCGAAGGTGGCGGAATTGGTAGACGCGCTAGCTTCAGGTGTTAGTGTTCTTACGGACGTGAGGGTTCAAGTCCCTCTCTTCGCACCACGCAAAATATCTGATAAATATAAGATTTATATGGACAACGGTCTGATAAATCAGGTAGTATGAGCAACACAAATCGGCGAGTAGCGCAGCTTGGTAGCGCAACTGGTTTGGGACCAGTGGGTCGGAGGTTCGAATCCTCTCTCGCCGACCACTTTCAAAGAAACCGACGCAAGTCGGTTTTTTTACGCCTGCAGTTTATGAGGATGAGCACCTCCGCAGGAGGTTCGAGCCTCGCGTAGCGAGACAACGTTGCTTCAGCAACGGCCCGCAGGGCGCGCATCAAAGATGCGCGTAATCCTCTCTCGCCGACCACATTCGAAAAGCCTGCTTTTTAAAGCAGGTTTTTTTTCGTCTGTCGTTTATGAAAGCAAGTTCTTCTCAGCATGACGAAGGGAACATCGACAAGCCCGTGCAGCACCGCACGGGCTTTTTGCCTTCCTGGGGGAGTATCTGGTGTCGGCCTGCAAACGTGTTGGTTTTCAGCGACAATACCATCCTGCGCTGTCGTCAAGTTGAGACAAATAATTAATTGATTTTAAAAGATAAAAAATAGCTTTGACTTAAGTCGTCGTTTCGAGGCGACAACCTGATAAAGGCCGCCGGCAAGGAACACCAGAGAGTGATTTGTGACGGGAAAGAAAGGGTTAAATAAAAGGCCAATAATTTCAATGTATTGAGATGTATTTTTCTATTTTAGAGCCTGGATTTAAAAGTTGGCACGCCAAATGCAATATCTATTGCGTAGATGCTCATTCCACCTCTTATGTTCGCCTTAGGCCTCATAAACCCTGGGAATGACGCAGAGCCGATTTAGGGTGCCTATCGCCCACGAGAACGATGACTAACCCGTCATCACGCTCAGGGCAGAACGTTGAGTGAGGCACCGCCCCTGTTGTCCTAGACCTGATTGCTTCTTTATACACTTGCCCTGCGGCAAGTGTTTTTTTTGCGCTTCAGAAAGCCATTGGGCAAAAAAAAAGCGCGGCATCGGGGCCGCGCTTTTCTCTCTCAGGCAGGGCGTTATTCGCCGCCGTTCTGTTTCAGTGTCAACATCAGCCCCTCACGCCGCATCTGCGCCGCTTCATCCGAACGTTGCAGTTTCTCCAGCGTATCGGCCAACCAGGCGTAGTCGTAGGCATCCGGGCGCTGTTTCAGCGCTTCACGGAAGGCGTCGGCCGCTTGCTGCCACTCGCCGTGCTTCATCAACAGCTGCCCCAGCGTGCTGTTCAGCAGCGGCGTCGCGCCGTGTTGTTTCATCTGCTGACGCAGCGCTCTTTCCAACTGCTCGGGGTTGCCGGATTTCAGCCGCGGCAGCAACAGCACCAGGCGCTCGTCGTATTGGCGCTTCAGGCTGTCGAGCACAATCTCCTGCGCCAGTTCGTGGTCGTTGCATTCGATCAGGTGTTCCACCATCGCGATTTGCAGCGGCACTTCGTGACGCGTCTTGCGGCTCTGATCTTTCCACCAGCGCTTCAGGCCTTCGCTGCCTTCGTCCGCCATCGCCTGATTCATCAGCCCGATGTACGCCTGTTGCTGCAGAGCCTGCAGCTGTTCTTCGCTGTGGAGTTCGATTTTACGCATCGACGGCAGCACTTCCAGCAGCGACGCGTAGGCGCCAGTGCGCAGATAGGCTTGTTCCGCCAGACGCAGCACTTCCGGATGACGCGGCGCCTGGTTCAGCAGGCGATCGACGCCGTGGCGCGCGGCGTGGTTCTCGCCCTGCGCCAGCTGGATGCGAACCCGGGTAATGTCCACCGGCAGCTGATCGGTGTCGGCCGCTTCGGCGGCGCGCTCCAGATACTGATTGGTACGGAAGTCGTCGCCGCGTTGCTGTGCGGCCTCGGCGGCCAGCAGGTAGTTCACGACCGGCTGTTCGGCGTGGTCGGCGTTGCGCGTCATCAGCTTCTCGACCTGCTTGTAGTCGCCTTCCGCCAGCTTGATCAGCGCGGCTTTGGTTTGTTGGCGCGCGCGGGTGCGCTTGCGGCCGATAAACCAACCGCGCGTGCGGGCGCCGGTACGGAAGATGCGGCGCAGGATCCACTCGATCGCCAGCAGCACCACGAACAGCAGCACCAGCATAATCACCAGGCCGGTGACGCTGGTTTCAATATTGTAATTATCGGTCTGGATCAGCACATAGCCCTGATGCCCGGCCAGCATCGGCCCGAGCACCACGCTGGCGATCACCACCAGGAACAGAAATAGCACGCGTAACATGGCTTAACCCTCCTGGTGAGCGGCAGGGGACTGGGTCATCAGGTTGCGCACCCGGGTCTGCATCACTTTTTCCAGCAGCGGCTGGCTTTTCAGCTGATCCGGCACGTCCATCGAGATCGACTGTTGGCTCAGGCTGTCCAGCTCTTCCAGGAAGGCCTTGGTCGCCGGATCGGTGGTGTCGAAATAGGCGCGCACCCAGGTGGAGACGGTTTCCAGCGATTGCTTGTAGGTCTCGTTCTGGTGGCGCGGGATGGCCTGCGCGGCCACCAGCAGGCGCGAACGGATGTTTTCGCGCAGGTAGATGTCCTGGTTCGGTGCCAGCAGCGGCTCGGCGCTGGTGTCGCGGCGACGGATGGTGATGAAGTCGGCCATGAAATTGCGCCAGCTCTTGGCCAGGTTCTGCCGCCACTCGCCGATCGAGCTGGAGAGTTCGCTGCTGTTTTGATCCATCGGCGCTTCGTCGGTGTCGTTATCCGCCAGACGCAGGTTATCCACCTGATTGGACAGCTGATTGACCTTGAGGATGATGCCGTCGTAATCGATCTGGGTCAGCGTAGAAAGCGTGCTGATGTCTTCGGTAATGGCGCGGCGCACGTCGAGCAGGCTCGGATCGTTCATGTCCGCCAGGCTGGCGTCGGCGCTTTTCAGCAGCGCGGCGGCGCTGGTGACGTCCTGATCGCTCCACAGCTTGCGGCCGGCCATTTTCACCAGGAAATCGGCCTGCGCCAGCAGCCAGGTTTTGGCGTCGCTGCCGGAGATGGTCGCCACTTTTTCCTGCAGTTCGCTCAATTGGCGCGCCAGATTCGCTTGCTCGCGATCGGCGGCGTCCAGGGTTTTACCCTGCTGCTGCAACAGGCCCTCCAGCGCATTTCTTTCCTGCTGTTGGCTCTGCTTCACGCCTTCAAGCTGCTGCTGCAGCGCCTGATTGGCGGCGATCAGCTGTTGCGCCTGCTTGTGCGTGTGGTAATAGCCGCCCGCGCTGAGGGCGATGACCAGCACGATAGCGATCGCGCCGAGCACCGGGCCGGTGTTCTTTCCTTTGCGGCTGGCAGCGGCTGGCTGCTGGGAGCTCTCAACCGCGGTGGTTGGCTCTTCAACCGGGGCGGATGGGGTATTTTGTTCCGTCATAGTGGCACATCCCATAGTCAGATTATTGTAGCGCGCGGATCAGCGCGTCATTATCGGCGTTGTCAGCTACCCGAATCGTACGCCAGCCCAAGTCCCGGGCGAGGGTAGCCAGGCGTTCGCTCACTACTACCAGGCGGCAACGCAGCAGCCATGAAGAACGATAGTAATCAGGAACTAAAGTATAGAGCTGTTGTAACATTTCACCGCTGGTCACTACCAGCGTATCCACACCGGCGCGCTGCCAGTGGGCGCTTTGCTCGCTGCCGTCGTAGTGCACCGGGCTGCGTTGATAGCATTCATAATAGCTGACGTCGGCGCCGCGCTCGCTCAGCGTCGTGCCCAGCAGCTCGCGGCCGCCGTTGCCGCGCAAAATCAGCGCGCGTTTGCCCGCCAGCTTTTGCAACGCCGGCAGCAGCAGCAGCGTTTCGCTGATCTCGCGTTCACGCGGGTATTCCACCGGCAAACTGCTGATGCGGTGCAGCGCCAGCCCGGTGGTGCGGCCGATGGCGTAATAAGTCAGGTGCGCAGGCCAGCTCAGCCCGGCGCGGCCGATGACCGAATCGGCATAGTTCACCGAATGCTGCGACAGCACGAACACCAGATCGCCGGCGCTAAGCTGCTGCAACGCCTGCGGCAGCTGCGGCAGATCGCCGCCGGGGGCGAAGTCGATCAGCGGTGCATGATAGGCAACCCGGCCGAGTGCGCGCAGCCGGCTCACTAACTGCTCGCCCGAAGGCGATGGACGGGTTACCAGGATCGTCATGCCGGCGGATTTCCCTGGTAAACTTCGCGCAGGATCTCGCGTGCGCCGCGCGCCAGCAGCTCTTCCGCCAGCTCAACGCCCATCCGTTCAGCCTCGGCGGCCGGGCCGCGGCGTTCGCCGCGCACCATCTGGCTGCCGTCCGGCGCACCGACCAGGGCACGCAGCCACAGGCTGTCGCCATCCAGTTCGGCATAGCTGCCGATCGGCACCTGGCAGCCGCCTTCCAGACGAGTGTTCATCGCCCGTTCGGCGCGTACGCGGGTTTCGGTGGCCGCATGGTTTAGCGGCACCAGCAGCGCGCGGGTGACGCTATCGTCGAGGCGGCATTCAATGCCGACCGCACCCTGGCCGACCGCCGGCAGGCACTCTTCGGCGCTCAGCGGGCTGCGGATGCGTTGCTCCAGCCCCAGGCGTTTCAGGCCGGCCACCGCCAGAATAATCGCGTCGTAGTCGCCGTTGTCCAGCTTGGCCAGGCGAGTGCCGACGTTGCCGCGCAGGTCGCGCACGATCAGATCCGGGCGGCGTTCACGCAGCTGGCACTGGCGGCGCAGGCTGGAAGTGCCGACCACGCTGCCCTGCGGCAGCTGATCGAGCGAGGCGAAACGGTTGGAAACAAAAGCGTCGCGCGGATCTTCGCGTTCGCAAATGGTGGTCAAACCCAGGCCGGCAGGGAAATCGACCGGCACGTCTTTCATCGAGTGCACGGCGATGTCGGCGCGGCCTTCCAGCAGTGCCAGCTCGAGTTCTTTAACAAACAGGCCTTTACCGCCGACTTTCGCCAGCGGCGTATCCAGAATAACGTCGCCGCGCGTGACCATCGGCACCAACTCGACCTGCAGGCCGGGATGGCAGGCCATCAGACGTTGCTGCACATAATGTGCTTGCCAAAGTGCAAGCGGGCTTTGTCGGGTGGCAATTCGAATAATTTTGTCTAACATGCTTGTTACCGTTTTTATATTTCGCCATCCATCCTACCACTGAGAGCCAATACTGTCAGTGCAAGAAGCCGGAGGCGGAAAAAGGACAACGGAATCAAAGGGACGTGTGATGTGCTTTGGGGCAGTTAACACTGCGGGTAAATCGTTTAGGGAAGCGCTACAATAATTGTGAAGCGTTACCTCCTTTACGGTCAATCAGCAAGGTGTTAAATTGATCACGTTTCCAGCAATAAGTCGCCAAATATTCTTCTTACACTAACGGCGCTTATGGAATACGGGTTTTTTTCTAAACACCGGGATAATCAGGCGAGACGTCTTGTACCTCTACATCGAGACATTGAAGCAGAGACTGGATGCGATCAATCAGCTACGCGTCGATCGCGCCCTGGCGGCTATGAAGCCCGCGTTTCAACGGGTATACAGTCTGCTGCCCACCTTACTGCACCACCACCACCCGCTGATGCCGGGTTACCTGAACGGTAACGTTCCCCACGGCATTTGCCTCTACACGCCTGATGAAACTCAACAAGATTACCTGAACGATTTAGAAGACAAATGGGGCAGCCCGTTTGACAAACCGGCCAGCGGTGAGCTGCCGATCACCGGCGTCTACTCGATGGGCAGCACCTCGTCTATCGGCCAAAGCTGCAGCTCGGATCTCGACATCTGGGTCTGCCACCAGTCCTGGCTGGACAACGAAGAACGCACCCGCCTGCAGCAAAAATGCAGCCTGCTTGAGAAGTGGGCCGCCTCGATGGGGGTGGAAGTCAGCTTCTTCCTGATCGACGAAAACCGCTTCCGCCATAATGAAAGCGGCAGCCTGGGCGGCGAAGACTGCGGCTCGACGCAGCATATCCTGTTGCTCGACGAATTCTACCGCACCGCGGTGCGCCTGGCCGGCAAACGCATCCTGTGGAACATGGTGCCGGGCGAAGAAGAAGCGCACTACGATGAATACGTGCTGTCGCTGTACGCGCAGGGCGCGCTGACGCCGAACGAGTGGCTGGATCTCGGCGGCCTGAGTTCGCTGTCGGCGGAAGAGTATTTCGGCGCCAGCCTGTGGCAGCTGTACAAGAGCATCGATTCGCCTTACAAGGCGGTGCTGAAGACCCTGCTGCTGGAAGCCTATTCCTGGGAATACCCCAATACCCAGCTGCTGGCGACGGACATCAAACACCGCCTGCATCAGGGGGAGATCGTCAGCTTCGGGCTCGATGCCTATTGCATGATGCTCGAGCGCGTGACCCGCTACCTGACCGACATCAACGACACCACCCGCCTCGATCTGGCCCGCCGCTGTTTCTACCTGAAAGTGTGTGAAAAACTGTCGCTGGCCAAGGCCTGCGTCGGCTGGCGGCGCGAGATCCTCAGCCAGTTGGTCAGCGAGTGGGGCTGGAGCGAAGAGCGTCTGGCGATGCTGGACAACCGCGCCAACTGGAAAATCGAACGGGTGCGTGAAGCGCATAACGAGTTGCTCGATGCGATGATGCAAAGCTACCGCAACCTGATCCGTTTCGCCCGCCGCAACAACCTCAGCGTCAGCGCCAGCCCGCAGGATATCGGCGTGCTGACCCGCAAACTGTACGCGGCGTTCGAGGCGCTGCCCGGCAAGGTGACGCTGGTGAACCCGCAGATTTCGCCGGACCTGTCGGAAAACGATTTAACCTTTATTCACGTGCCGGTTGGCCGCGCCAACCGCACCGGCTGGTACCTGTATAATCAGGCGCCGGCCATGGATTCGATCGTCAGCCATCAGCCGCTGGAATATAACCGCTACCTGAACAAGCTGGTGGCCTGGGCCTATTTCAACGGCCTGCTGACTCCGCAGACCCGCCTGCACATCAAGAGCGGCAACCTGTGCGACACCGCCAAGCTGCAGGAACTGGTGGCCGACGTTTCTCATCACTTCCCGCTGCGCCTGCCGGCGCCGACGCCGAAAGCGCTGTACAGCCCGTGCGAAATTCGCCATCTGGCGATCATCGTCAATCTGGAAAACGATCCGACCGCCGCCTTCCGCAATCAGGTGGTGCACTTCGATTTCCGCAAGCTGGACGTGTTCAGCTTCGGCCAACAGCAGCAGTGTCTGGTGGGCAGCATCGATCTGCTGTATCGCAACTCCTGGAACGAAGTGCGCACCCTGCATTTCAGCGGTGAACAGTCGGTGCTGGAAGCGCTGAAAACCATTCTCGGCAAAATGCACCAGGACGCCGCGCCGCCGGAGTCGGTGGAAGTGTTCTGCTACAGCCAGCACCTGCGTGGCCTGATCCGCACCCGCATCCAGCAGTTGGTGTCGGAGTGCATTGAGCTGCGCCTGTCCAGCACCCGCCTGGAGCCTGGCCGCTTCAAGGCGGTACGCGTCGCCGGGCAGACCTGGGGGCTGTTCTTCGAGCGCCTGAGCGTGTCGGTGCAAAAGCTGGAGAACGCGGTGGAGTTTTACGGCGCCATCTCCAACAACAAGCTGCACGGCCTGTCTATCAAGGTGGAAACCGATCAGGTGCATCTGCCGCCGGTGGTGGATGGCTTCGCCAGCGAGGGGATCATCCAGTTCTTCTTCGAAGACACCTCGGACGACAAGGGCTTCAACATCTATATTCTGGACGAGTCGAATCGGGTGGAGGTGTATCACCACTGCGAGGGCAGTAAAGAGGAGCTGGTGCGCGACGTCAGCCGCTTCTACTCTTCATCGCACGATCGCTTTACCTACGGCTCCAGCTTCATCAACTTCAACCTGCCGCAGTTCTATCAGATCGTGCAGCTCGACGGGCGCACGCAGGTGATCCCGTTCCGCAGCAACGTGCTGTCCAGCCTGTGCGTGACGGTGGCCGATGGCGCCGCACAGCCGCTCAAACAGCAGTTCCAGCTGCATTGACGCCGCAAGGGCTCGGTTGCCGAGCCCTGCATCGCCTCAGGAAAACTGCAGTTCCTCACCGGCCTGTGCGCTGGCCGCTTCGCTGAGTAGCTGATAAAACGGCTGCCCGCTGCGATCGCATAGCCAGACGCCGTCGCGGTAGTTGAAGTGGTAACCGCCGGCCTTGGTGGCGAGCCACACCTGGTGCAGCGGCTCTTGGCGGTTGATGACGATTTTGGTGCCGTTTTCGAAGCTCAGCGTCATCACGCCGCCATTGGTTTCGTAATCGATGTCCGCATCGCCGTCAAAATCGTCCAGTGTCTCTTCAATATTCAGCATCAGCTGGTCGGCCAACTGATGAAACTCGCTGTCGTTCATATTCAATTCCTATTGCTTTTCATGATCCACCTGCGATTATAGAGACCTTGGACGCATGAATTACAGGCATTAATGCAAATGAAAAAACAACTACGCTATGCGCTGATGGCAGTTCTGCTTACCGGCCTCGCCGGCTGTGGTCTGAAGGGCCCGCTTTACTTCCCACCTGCCGATTCCGCCGGCCAAAAACCGGCCAAGCCGCCGGTGCAAACGGGCGATCAGGTGCAAAAGAACCAGCAGGAGCAGTCTGGCTCTCAGCAAAAACCGTCGATGGTCGACCAGTAACACCCTGTTTGCGGTGGCGAGCGCCGCCGCAAAATCAAGACGGATAGCGCGTCCAGATAGCGGAGTATGATATGCAGTTCTCCAAAATGCACGGTCTGGGCAACGACTTTATGGTGGTCGATGCCGTTACACAGAATGTCTATTTTTCACCTGAGCTGATCCGCCGGCTGGCCGATCGGCACCTGGGCGTCGGCTTTGACCAGATGCTGGTGGTAGAACCGCCTTACGATCCCGAGCTGGATTTTCACTACCGAATTTTCAACGCCGACGGCAGCGAAGTGGCGCAGTGCGGCAACGGCGCGCGCTGCTTCGCGCGCTTTGTGCGGCTGAAAGGGCTGACCAACAAGCGCGATATCCGCGTCAGCACCCAAACCGGGCGCATGGTGCTCAGCGTCACCGACGACGATCTGGTGTGCGTCAACATGGGTGAGCCGAACTTCGATCCGCAGGCGGTGCCGTTCCGCGCCGCCAAGGCCGAAAAGACCTACATCATGCGCGCGGCGGAACAGACCGTGCTGTGCGGCGTGGTGTCGATGGGCAACCCGCATTGTGTTTTGCAGGTGGATGATGTAAAAACCGCCAAGGTGGAGCTGCTCGGGCCGGTGCTGGAAGGGCATGAGCGCTTCCCGGAACGGGCCAACATCGGCTTTATGCAGGTGGTCAGCCGCGATCACATCAAGCTGCGCGTTTACGAGCGCGGCGCCGGCGAAACGCAGGCCTGCGGCAGCGGCGCCTGTGCGGCGGTGGCGGTGGGGATCCAACAGGAATTGCTGTCAGAAGAGGTGCATGTAGAACTGCCGGGCGGCAGCCTGCATATTCGCTGGAAAGGGCCGGGCAACCCGCTGTTTATGACCGGCCCGGCAACCCATGTCTATGACGGATTTATTCATCTATGAAGAGCGTAGAAGAACAGAGCGTCGCCGGCCTGGCGCTGGATGACGACACCGTAATGCAGTATCTGCTGCAGAACCCGGATTTCTTTATTCGCAACGCACGCCAGGTTGAGCAGATGCGCGTGCCGCACCCGGTGCGCGGCACCGTTTCGCTGGTGGAATGGCATCTGGCCCGCCAGCGCAATCACATCGAACGGCTGGAAGAAGAGATCACGCTGTTGATGGAACAGGCCAGCGCCAACGAAGCGCTGTTCGCCCGGTTGCTGCACCTGCAGGCCGATTTGGCCACCGCCGATAGCCTGCAGGACATGCTCAACCGGCTGCAGCGCTGGGCGCGCGGCTTCGGTTTGGCCGGTGCCACGGTGCGCCTGTTCGCCGAACGCTGGAAGATTGGCGCGCCTTCCGACTTTACCCACCTGGCGCTGACGCGTTCGGCGTTCGAGCCGTTCCGCATTCAGCGGCTGGGCAGCGAACAACACTACCTCGGCGGCCTGAACGGCCCCGAACTGCTGCTGCTGTTGCCGCAGGCCAAACAGATTGGCCAGATTGGCTCGGTGGCGCTGTCGATGCTGGGCGACGACGGCGAACTGGGCATGGTGATCTTCAGCAGCCGCGATACGCAACACTATCAGCAGGGCATGGGCACGGTGATGCTCAATCAACTGGCGCGCATGCTGCCGGAACTGCTGGAACGCTGGGTCGAACGCGCATGACGCCGATTGCGCCCAGCCTGCAGCAGCCGGTGGACGCTTTTCTGCGTTATCTCAAGGTAGAACGGCAACTCAGCCCGCTGACGCAGCTCAGCTATTCGCGCCAGCTGGCGGCGCTGATGCGCCTGGCGCAGGAGAGCGGCGTCACCGACTGGACGGCGCTGGACGCCGCCCGAGTGCGCATGCTGGCGGCGCGCAGCAAACGCGCCGGCCTGCAGTCCGCCAGCCTGGCGCTGCGGCTCTCTTCGTTGCGCAGTTTCCTCGACTGGCTGGTCAGCCAGGGCGTATTGCACGCCAACCCCGCCAAAGGCATCCGCACGCCGCGCAGCGGCCGCCATCTGCCGAAAAACATCGACGTCGATGAAATGAACCAGCTGCTGGAGATCGATCTTAACGATCCGCTGGCGGTGCGCGATCGCGCCATGCTGGAGGTGATGTACGGCGCCGGCCTGCGCCTCTCCGAGCTGGTGGGGCTGGATTGCCGCCATGTCGACATGGCCGCCGGCGAGGTGTGGGTGATGGGGAAAGGCAGCAAAGAGCGCAAATTGCCGATCGGGCGCACCGCCGTCACCTGGCTGGAACATTGGCTGGCGATGCGCGATCTGTTCGGGCCGGAAGATGACGCGATGTTCCTGTCCAATCAGGGGCGGCGCATCTCGACGCGCAACGTGCAAAAGCGCTTCGCCGAATGGGGCGTGAAACAGGGCGTCAACAGCCATATCCACCCGCACAAGCTGCGCCACTCCTTCGCTACCCACATGCTGGAGTCCAGCGGCGATCTGCGCGCGGTGCAGGAGCTGCTCGGCCACGCCAACCTGACCACCACGCAAATTTATACCCACCTCGACTTTCAACATCTGGCGAACGTGTACGATGCCGCGCATCCGCGCGCCAAACGGGGGAAATCCTGATGCATTTTTATCGCCCGCTGCGCCCGCTGGCGGCGCTGACTTTCGATCTGGACGACACGCTGTATGACAATCGCCCGGTGATTAGACAGACCGAACAACAGTCGGTGGCCTTCCTGCAGAGCTACCATCCCGGTCTGAACAGCTTCCAGTCGGCGGATTTCCACCGCCTGCGTCAGGAGCTGCGCGAGCAGGATCCGGAGATCTACCACGACGTCACCCAGTGGCGCTGGCGCGCTATTCATCTGGCGCTGAGCCGGCAGGGGCTGCGCGATGCCGACGCGGCGATCGGGGCCGATGCGGCGATGCAAAACTTCGCGCTGTGGCGCAGCCGCATCGAGGTACCGGAAGCGACCCACGCCACGCTGAAGGCGCTGGCCGCGCGCTATCCGCTGGTGGCGATCACCAACGGCAACGCCGATCCGGCACAGTGTGGCCTGGACGGCTACTTCCAGTTCGTGTTGCGCTCCGGGCCGGACGGCCGCGCCAAACCGTACCAGGACATGTACCACCTGGCCGTCGAGCGGCTGGGCGTGGCGCCCGAGCAGATTCTGCACGTGGGCGACGATCTGACTACCGACGTCGCCGGCGCGCTGCGCGCGGGGCTGCAGGCCTGTTGGATCAACGATCGGCAACGCTGCCTGATGCGGGCCGCCGACAGCCGCCTGCTGCCGCATATTGAGATTTCGCAGTTGGCATCGCTGACAGCATTGTTATAATCCCTGCCAGAACTCTGTATAAATTTCCAGTGAAAAACCCGTCAGCGGCGGGTTTTCCCTTAACCATTAGTGGTGCCTATGGACGTCTCCGATCTGCTCGACAGCCTGAATGAAAAACAACGTGAAGCCGTGGCGGCGCCGCGCAGCAACCTGTTGGTTCTGGCCGGGGCGGGCAGCGGCAAGACCCGGGTACTGGTGCATCGCATCGCCTGGCTGCTGTCGGTGGAGAACTGTTCGCCGTATTCGATCATGGCGGTGACCTTCACCAACAAGGCGGCGGCGGAAATGCGCCACCGTATCGAACATCTGATCGGCACCAGTCAGGGTGGCATGTGGATCGGCACCTTCCACGGCCTGGCGCATCGTCTGTTGCGCGCCCACCACCTGGAAGCCAACCTGCCGCAGGATTTCCAGATCCTCGACAGCGACGACCAGCTGCGGCTGCTCAAGCGCATCATCAAGGCGCTGAACGTCGACGAGAAGCAGTGGCCGCCGCGTCAGGCGATGTGGTACATCAACGGCAAGAAAGACGAGGGCCTGCGGCCACAGCACGTCGAGACCTACAACAACCCGGTAGAGGCCACCTGGCTGCGCATCTACCAGGCCTATCAGGAAGCCTGCGATCGCGCGGGGCTGGTGGATTTCGCCGAGCTGCTGCTGCGCGCGCACGAGCTGTGGCTGAACAAGCCGCATATCCTCAACCACTACCGCGAACGTTTCACCAACGTGCTGGTGGACGAATTCCAGGATACCAACAGCATCCAGTACGCCTGGATCCGTCTGCTGGCGGGCGGCAACAGCAACGTGATGATCGTCGGTGACGATGACCAGTCGATCTACGGCTGGCGCGGCGCGCAGGTGGAAAACATCCAGCGCTTCCTGAAAGATTTCCCCGGCGCGGAAACCATCCGCCTGGAGCAGAACTACCGTTCCACCAGCAACATCCTGAAAGCGGCCAACACCCTGATCGCCAACAACGACGGGCGCATGGGCAAAAACCTGTGGACCGAAGGCGGCGAAGGCGAACCGATCTCCATCTACTGCGCCTTTAACGAACTCGACGAAGCGCGCTTCGTGGTCAACCGCATCAAGACCTGGCAGGACAACGGCGGGGCGCTGAACGACTGCGCCATCCTGTACCGCAGCAACGCCCAGTCGCGCGTGCTGGAAGAGGCGCTGCTGCAGACGGCGATGCCGTACCGCATCTACGGCGGCCAGCGCTTCTTCGAACGCCAGGAAATCAAGGATGCGCTGGCTTACCTGCGCCTCATTTCCAACCGCAACGACGATGCGGCCTTCGAGCGCGTGGTCAACACCCCGACGCGCGGCATCGGCGATCGTACCCTCGACGTGGTGCGCCAGGCGGCGCGCGATCGCCAGCTGACGCTGTGGCAGGCGACGCGCGAGCTGATGCAGGACAAAGTGTTGGCCGGCCGCGCCGCGTCGGCGCTGCAGCGCTTTATCGAACTGGTGGAGTCGCTGGCGCATGAAACCGCCGACATGCCGCTCCACGTGCAGACCGACCGGGTGATCCGCGATTCCGGGCTGTTCATCATGTATGAGCAGGAGAAAGGCGAAAAGGGGCAGGCGCGCATCGAAAACCTTGAGGAACTGGTGACGGCGACGCGCCAGTTCAGCTATCAGGAAGAAGATCAGGATCTGATGCCGCTGCAGGCGTTCCTGTCGCATGCGGCCCTAGAGGCGGGCGAAGGCCAGGCCGACGCCTACCAGGACGCGGTGCAGCTGATGACCCTGCACTCCGCCAAGGGCCTGGAGTTCCCGCTGGTGTTTATCGTCGGCATGGAAGAAGGCATGTTCCCGAGCCAGATGTCGCTGGATGAAGGCGGCCGTCTGGAAGAGGAGCGCCGCCTGGCCTATGTGGGCGTAACGCGCGCCATGCAGAAGCTGACGCTGACCTATGCCGAAACGCGCCGTCTGTACGGCAAAGAGGTTTACCATCGGCCGTCGCGCTTTATCGGCGAGCTGCCGGAAGAGTGTGTGGAAGAAGTGCGCCTGCGCGCCAGCGTATCGCGCCCGGTCAATCACCGCCGCATGGGCACGCCGATCAGCGAGAACGATACCGGCTACAAGCTGGGCCAGCGCGTGCGCCATCCCAAGTTTGGCGAAGGCACCATCGTCAATCTGGAGGGCAGCGGCGAGCACAGCCGGCTGCAGATCGCTTTCCCGGGCGAGGGCATCAAGTGGCTGGTGGCGGCCTACGCTCGCCTGGAAACGGTATAAAGAGAGGGGAGAGTTGCAGGGGCACGCCCCTGCAATCGTTCATTATCAGTGAGGGTAGCGATCGCCGACCTGCGCGGTGGCATACCAGCGCATCACCGCTTCGGTGCCTTCGCCGCCTTCCTGCGGCGCCCATTGCATGCAGTCCTCTTCGGTCAGTGCCTGATACGGGCCCTGCTTCACTTCGAACACCACGCCGCCGGCATCGACCGACAGCACCGCATGCCAGGTAAATGCCGGCATCTCCAGCACTTTGGTTTCTTCGCCGAGCAGGGTGCGCTGCGTGACGACGCCGTCATCGTTGAACTGCAACACGACAAAACGGCCGCGCAGCGGCGTCAGCAATTCCCAGGTTTGCGGATGACGGTGCGGGCGGATATAGGTGCCGGGTTCCATGGCGATCGCCAGGCGTTGCACCGGGTCGCTCAACTCTTCGTGTAAAGTGCGGTGCGCGCGCAGGCGGGCCACGCTGGCGGCCTGTTCGCTCATCGCGGTCAGTTCATGGGCGGTAATCTGTTTCATCATTTAAATCCGCATGCTTGTCGTACCATTAGGGTGATGTCATCTTAACAACATTCTTGGTGGCGGTAAGCGATCGCCGCGACTTTTTCAGCACGGTTTAAGCGCCATTTTTACCATTGATCATCGTGATGATTTGTTGCGCAATTATCCCGCCTAACGTGTTGACAGGCTTTTTCCTCTCGGCGTAACATGCGCGCACTATTATCATTGAGGACAGACGCCTTGGACACACCCAGTAGATACTGGCTCACTGACCTGCGCCGCAGGTATAACTTCTAAGGCTCTCCGTTTTTGCTGATAGCCTTCGTGGTTGTCGGCGACCCCGCAAAGCGTCGCTATGAGTCAGATCTCTTCATGGTCTGAAACAAATCGGTGATACGCATCCCCTCTGTTTCTGTGCTTCAACGCGTTGTCCGCACCCGTTACCTTCACGGAGTTTTGGCACATGCTGAGCGCTTTTAAATTAGATAACCGCCGCTTGTCCCGTCTGGAGCTGGACGACTCGGATGATCTCACGTCATCGCTGTGGGTTGACCTGGTCGAGCCGGAAGAGGGCGAGCGTGAGCGCGTGCAGAATGAGCTGGGACAAAGCCTGGCGACGCGTCCCGAGCTGGACGACATCGAAGCCTCCGCCCGTTTCTTCGAAGACGAAGACGGTCTGCATATCCACTCCTTCTTCTACTTTGAAGATGCGGAAGATCACGCCGGCAACTCCACGGTGGCGTTCACCATCCGCGACGGCCGCCTGTATACCCTGCGCGAGCGTGAACTGCCGGCGTTTCGCCTGTACCGCATGCGCGCCCGCAACCAGACCATGCTCGAAGGCAACGCCTACGAACTGCTGCTGGATCTGTTCGAAACCAAGATTGAGCAGTTGGCGGACGAGATAGAGAACATCTACAGCGATCTGGAACAGCTCAGCCGGGTGATCATGGAAGGGCATCAGGGCGACGAATACGACGCCGCGCTGTCGACGCTGGCGGAGCTGGAAGATATCGGCTGGAAGGTGCGTTTGTGTCTGATGGATACCCAGCGCGCGCTCAACTTCCTGGTGCGCAAGGCGCGTCTGCCGACCGGCCAACTGGAGCAGGCGCGTGAAGTGCTGCGCGACATCGAATCCCTGCTGCCGCACAACGAATCGCTGTTCCAGAAGGTGAACTTCCTGATGCAGGCGGCGATGGGCTTCATCAACATCGAGCAGAACCGCATCATCAAGATCTTCTCGGTGGTGTCGGTGGTGTTCCTGCCGCCAACGCTGGTGGCCTCCAGCTACGGCATGAACTTCGAATTCATGCCGGAGCTGAAATGGTCGTTCGGCTACCCGGGCGCCATCACCTTGATGATCCTGGCCGGCCTGGCCCCTTACCTGTACTTCAAGCGCAAGAACTGGCTGTAACCCGGCGGCGCCGGGCTCAGCGCAGCTTGCGCTGGGTATAGAGCGCGTCGAGGGTGAACAGGATCAGCGCCGCCCAGATAAAGCCGAAGGTCACCAGTTTGTCCTGGCCGACGGTTTCGCCGTAGAAGGTGACCGCCAGCAGGAACATCAGCGTCGGGCCGAGATACTGGAAGAAACCGAGCGTCGACAGGCGCAGCCGGGTGGCCGCCGCGGTGAAGCACAGCAGCGGCACGGTGGTGACGATGCCGGCGGCGACCAGCAGCAGGTTCAGCGACCACGGGTTGGCGCTCAGGTGGCTGGTGGGGCTGTCGGCGAACAGGAACAGATAGGCCGCCGCCACCGGCAGCAGCCACAGCGTTTCGATCAGCATGCCGGTCTGGGCGTCGATGGCGATTTTCTTGCGCAGCAGGCCGTAGAAGGCGAAGCTGAACGCCAGCCCCAGACCGATGATCGGCAACGAGCCGAACTGCCAGAGCTGTACCAGCACCCCGGTGAACGCCAGCGCCACCGCCACCCACTGCATGCGGCGGAAGCGTTCGCCGAGAAACAGCATCCCCAACAGCACGTTAACCAGCGGGTTGATGAAGTAGCCCAGGCTGGCCTCGAGCATATGGTGGTTGTTCACCGCCCAGATGAACAGCAGCCAGTTGCCGCCGATCAACAGCGCAGTGACCGCCAGCAGCAGCAGCCGTTTGCGATTTTGACAGGCGGCCCGCACTTTCGGCCAGCTGCGGCCCAGCGAGATCAGCGCCAGCATGAAGAAAAACGACCAGATGATCCGGTGGGTGAGGATCTCATCGGCGGGCACTTGCTGAATCAGTTTGAAATAGGCCGGGGCGATGCCCCACATAAAATAGGCGGCCAGGGCGAAGAAAATGCCCTGACGCGTTTGCTTTGCGTCCATGACGTCACTCGGGTGGGGAACGTAAGATGCGGTGAGTGTACTGAAGACGCTCACCGCACACAATCATCAGCCGACCAGATAGGTGGCGGTGGCGCTCGCGATATGCAGGCCGTCGTGGTTATGCAGCTCTACGCGCGCGACGGCGACCTTGTTGCCGCTGCGCAGCACGCTGGCGGAGGCGACGAAGTGCTCGCCGCGGCCAGGGCGCAGGTAATCGACGCGCAGATCGATGGTGCCCATGCGCGACAGCTTGGCGGCGATCTCCTCTTCGATCAGCGGCTCCAGGCGCGTCAGCACGCCGCCGGCGCAGGCCAATCCGGCGGCGACGTCAAGCACCGCGGCGATCACGCCACCGTGCAGAATTTCCTGTGCCGCGTTGCCCACCAGCTTGCGTTGGTTGGTGAAGCTCAGCTCGACGTAATCATCGTCGAAGCGGCGTAGCTCTAGGCCAAGCTCGCGGTTGAACGGCATGTGGTAGACAAAGATTTCGCCGATCTTGCGGCGGGCGGCTTCCAGGGTCAGTGGTGTGGTCGACATAGCGGGTTTCCGTTTTTCTTTTGCGTTTTAAGGGAGCTAACTGGTCAGTCCAGGTTAATGGAATGTTGATTTTATGCTTAACCTTTGTTGCTTTCCAGACTATTCCAATAAAACCGACCTGCGCTGCGGTAACGCCTCCTTTGTGTGTAAAATGGCCTGATTTTTTCCGGGCTTGCCCTTTTTCGTTGGAGTGAGGAGAGGTTATGCGCATTTTGTCAGGGATCGTTTCCGCCACGCTGCTGATGCCAGCGCTGGCATTGGCTGAGGAAGCCAAAGAGCAGCAGATTCACGATAAGCCGGCGGTGCGCGGCAGCATTATCGCCAACCTGCTGCAGGAGCACGATAATCCGTTCACGCTGTATCCTTACGATCCCAATTATCTGCTGTACACCGACACCAGCGATATCAACAAAGAGGCCATCAAGACGTACAACTGGGCCGACAAGGCGCGCAAGGACGAGGTGAAATACCAGCTTAGCCTGGCGTTTCCGCTGTGGCGGGGCATTGCCGGCGACAACTCGGTGCTCGGCGCGTCTTATACTCAGCGCTCCTGGTGGCAATTGTCCAACCGCGGCGAGTCTTCGCCGTTCCGCGAAACCAACTACGAGCCGCAGCTGTTCGTGGGGTGGGCGACCGATTACCGCTTTGCCGGTTGGACGCTGCGCGATGTTGAAATCGGCGTTAACCATCAGTCTAACGGCCGCTCGGATCCGACGTCGCGCAGCTGGAATCGCGGCTATGCGCGGCTGATGGCGCAAAACGGCAACTGGCAGGTGGATCTCAAGCCCTGGTTCCGTTTCTCGGAGAGCTCGAGCAACGACGACAACCCGGACATCACCAAATACATGGGATACTACCGGCTGAAGGTCGGTTACGCCTGGGGCGACAGCGTGTTCAGCGTCGACAGCCACTACAACTGGAACAGCGGCTACGGCGGCGCGGAGCTGGGCTGGAGCTATCCGATCACCCGCAACGTGCGTTTCTATACCCAGGTGTTCAGCGGCTACGGCGAATCGCTGATCGACTATAACTTCCGGCAGACACGGGTGGGCGTTGGTGTCATGCTGAACGATATTATGTAATCATACCCGCTGGGTGTGTACCGATTAAAAAATGGGGAAGTGTGTGTCAACCGCAGCAGTGATTAACAGAGAGTTGCTGGCCGAACAGGTATTGCGCGATACCTTTGGCTACCAGCAATTCCGTCCGGGCCAACAAACGATTATCAACGCCGCGATCGGCGGGCAGGATTGCCTGGTGGTGATGCCGACCGGCGGCGGCAAGTCGCTGTGTTACCAAATCCCGGCGCTGGTGATGGACGGCCTGACGCTGGTGGTTTCCCCGCTGATCTCGCTGATGAAGGACCAGGTCGACCAACTGTTGGCCTACGGCGTTTCCGCCGCCTGCTACAACTCGACGCAAACCCGCGAGGAGCAGCTGGACGTTATGGCCGGCTGCCGCAACGGCACCATCAAGATGCTGTACATCGCGCCGGAACGGCTGATGATGGAAAGTTTCCTCAGCCTGCTCGATCACTGTCCGCCGGCGATGCTGGCGGTGGATGAGGCGCACTGTATTTCGCAGTGGGGCCATGACTTCCGGCCGGAATATCGCGCGCTGGGTCAGCTGAAACAGCGCTTCCCGTCGATGCCGGTGATCGCGCTGACCGCCACCGCCGACGAGTCCACCCGCGGCGATATCGTGCGCCTGCTGTCGCTGCAGGACCCGCTGGTGCAGGTCAGCAGCTTCGACCGGCCTAACATCCGCTACACGCTGGTGGAAAAATTCAAACCGCTCGATCAGCTGTGGCGCTTCGTGCAGGATCAGCGCGGCAAGAGCGGCATTATCTATTGCAACAGCCGCGCCAAGGTGGAAGACACCGCCGCGCGTCTGCAAAGCCGCGGGCTGAGCGTCGGCGCCTACCACGCCGGGCTGGACAACGATCGCCGCGCGCAGGTGCAGGAAGCGTTCCAGCGTGACGATTTGCAGGTGGTGGTGGCTACCGTCGCCTTCGGCATGGGCATCAATAAACCCAACGTGCGCTTCGTGGTGCATTTCGACATCCCGCGCAATATCGAATCCTATTATCAGGAGACCGGCCGCGCCGGGCGCGACGGCCTGCCGGCCGAAGCCATCCTGCTGTACGATCCGGCCGACATGGCCTGGCTGCGCCGCTGCCTGGAGGAAAAACCCGCCGGGCAGCAGTTGGACATCGAGCGCCACAAGCTGAACGCCATGGGCGCGTTCGCCGAGGCGCAAACCTGCCGCCGTCTGGTGCTGCTCAACTACTTCGGCGAAGGCAAGCACGAGAACTGCGGCAACTGCGACATCTGCCTCGATCCGCCCAAGCGCTACGACGGGCTGGAGGACGCGCGCAAGGCGCTGTCCTGCGTGTACCGCGTCGGCCAGCGCTTCGGCCTCGGGTACATCGTGGAAGTGCTGCGCGGCTCCAACAACCAGCGCATTCGCGAATACGGTCACGACAAGCTGCCGGTATACGGCATCGGCCGCGATCAAACCACCGAGCACTGGACCAGCGTGCTGCGCCAGCTGATCCACCTGGGCTTTATCACCCAGAACATTGCCATGCACTCGGCGCTGCAATTGACCGAGGCGGCGCGTCCGGTGTTGCGCGGCGAAGTGGCGCTGCAGCTGGCGGTGCCGCGTATCCAGAGCCTGAAGTCGCGCGGCAGCGCCAACCAGAAATCCTACGGCGGCAATTACGATCGCAAGCTGTTCGCCAAGCTGCGCAAATTGCGCAAATCGATCGCCGACGAAGAAAATATTCCACCCTACGTGGTGTTCAACGACGCCACGCTGCTGGAAATGGCCGAACAGATGCCGATCAAGGCCGGCGATCTGCTGAGCGTCAACGGCGTCGGCCAGCGCAAACTGGAGCGTTTCGGCGCGCCCTTTATGGCGATGATCCGCGACCATCTCGACAATGACGAAGACTGAGGGCGATAAATCATGCTGATGTTGTTTCTCACCGTGGCGCTGGTACATCTGATTGCGCTGATGAGCCCGGGGCCGGACTTCTTTTTCGTGTCGCAAACTGCCGCCAGCCGCTCGCGCCGCGAGGCGATGATGGGCGTGGTCGGCATTTCGCTCGGCATCGTGGTGTGGGCCGGCGTGGCGTTGATGGGGCTGCACCTGATCCTGCAGAAGATGGCCTGGCTGCATCAGATCATCATGGTCGGCGGCGGCATTTACCTGTGCTGGATGGGGTGGCAGCTGCTGCGCTCCGCGCGGGCGCAGCAAGCGCAGCCGGCGGCGGAGACTCAGGTGGCGTTGCCGAAGGCCGGGCGCAGCTTTATTCGCGGCTTCCTGACCAATCTGTCCAACCCGAAAGCGGTGATCTATTTCGGCAGCGTGTTCTCGCTGTTCGTCGGCGACAGCGTCGGCGCCGGGGCGCGCTGGGGACTGTTCCTGCTGATCGTCGCCGAGACCTTCGTCTGGTTCAGCCTGGTGGCAGTGGTGTTCGCGCTGCCGGCGATGCGCCGCGGCTACCAGCGGTTGGCCAAGTGGATCGACGGGGTGGCGGGCGTGCTGTTCACCGGCTTCGGGTTACACCTGATCTTTACCCGCTGATCGGCAGTGACATGCCCAAGGCCGAGCAGCGATGCCCGGCCTTTTTTGTCAGGCTTTGCGGGCGGTCGCCAGCAGCCCCGCCACCAAAATGAACAGCGAACCGAACACCCGGTTGAGCAGCTGCATCTGGCGCGGCGTTCTCAGCCAGCCGGCGATGCGCGTCGCCAGGGTGGCGTAACCGATCATCACCAGAATATCCACCACCACGGTAGTGACGCCGAGCACCAGATACTGCTCGGCCTGCGGCTGATTAGGCAAGATGAACTGCGGGAACAGCGCAGCGAGGAACACGATGCTTTTCGGGTTGGTCAGGTTGACCAGCACCGCGCGGCGGAACAGACGGCGGCGCGGCATGCTGCCCGCCAGCGCATGCAGATCCAGCGCCCCGGCGGCGCGCCATTGCTGGATGCCGAGCCACACCAGGTAGGCGGCGCCCAGCCATTTCAGCAGCTCGAACGCCAGCAGCGATTGAGAAATCAGCGCGCCGAGGCCGATGCCCACCAGCACGATGTGCGCACTTAGCCCGACCTGCAGCCCGGCGATCGACGCGGCGGCGCCGCGATAGCCGTGGCTGATGCCGGTGCTCATGGTGTTGATGGCGCCTGAGCCGGGGGACAGGCTGAGGATAAGCGTGGTCAGCAGGTAGGTTAACCACCAGTCCAAGGTCATGGTTCTCGGCTCCCTGAAAGTGTCGTTTTGTGCCACAATGCGCCGAGGCGGCGCCGTTTTTTGTAAGAATTGAATCACAATACGCTAGTATGATTTCTTGTGCCAGCGGTCACATTTTCCGCCGGCCCCACAAGGAAAACGCTCTCGATGACCTCGTTCATTCTCAGCTCCGATGACTGGTTAACGCGTGAAACGCAGTTCGCTGCCTTCGCCACCGGGCCGCTGCTGGACTTCTGGCGGCTGCGGGAAGAGGGCGAGTTCAGCGGCGTGGACGGCGTGCCGATCCGCTTTGTGCGTTTTCGCTCCGCGCGACATCAGCGGGTGGTGGTGGTCAGCCCCGGCCGCATCGAAAGCTACGTGAAATACCCCGAGGTGGCCTACGATCTGTTCCACTGCGGTTACGACGTGGTGATCGTCGATCATCGCGGCCAGGGGCGCTCCGGCCGTTTACTGGCGGATACGCACCGCGGTCATGTGGTAAACTTCGCCGACTACGTGGACGATTTCGAGCAGCTTTGGCAGCGCGAGGTCGAATCGCGCGGTTATCGGCAGCGCTTCGCGCTGGCGCATTCGATGGGCGGCGCGATCCTGGCGCAGTTTCTGCAGCGCCGGCCGCAGGCGTTCGACGCGGCGGCGTTTTGCGCGCCGATGTTCGGCATCCAGTTGCCGATGCCGGTCTGGTTGGCCGATCGCATTCTCGACTGGGTGGAGACGCGCCCGGCGATCCGCGACTACTACGCGGTGGGCACCGGCCAGTGGCGTCCGTTGCCCTATGTGGTCAACGTGTTGACCCACAGCCGCGAGCGCTATCGGCGCAGCCTGCGCTATTACGCCGATTACCCCGAGCTGCAGGTGGGCGGGCCGACCTACCATTGGGTGCGGGAGAGCATCCGCGCCGGCCGGCAGATTATCGCTCAGGCCGGGGAGATAACAACGCCGCTGTTGCTTTTGCAGGCCGGTGAGGAACGGGTGGTCGACAACCGTTCGCATCAGGCTTTTTGTCAGGCTCTGTCAGACGCGGGGCGCCCTTGCGAAGGGGGGCTCCCGTGGGTTATCAACGGCGCACGCCATGAGATCCTGTTCGAGCGGGACGCGATGCGCGCCGAAGCACTGAACGCAATCCTGCGCTTCTTTGCTCAACACTTAGGCGGCGCGCTGCCGCCGACAACTCCATCAGAGGTTAGAACATAACGCTATGTATCACGTCGTCGCTTCCGATTTAGATGGCACGCTGCTGTCTCCCGACCATACCCTGTCGCCGTACGCCAAAGAAACGCTGAAGTTGCTGACCCAGCGCGGCGTGCATTTCGTGTTCGCCACCGGCCGCCACCATATCGACGTGGCGCAGATCCGCGACAGCCTGGAGATCAGCGCCTTTATGATCACCTCTAACGGCGCGCGGGTGCATAACACCGCCGGCGAGTTGATCTTCAGCCATAACCTGGACGGGGATATCGCCCGCGATCTGTACGGCATGCTGCACGACGATCCGGAGATCACCACTAACGTCTACCGCAACGATGACTGGTTCATCAACCGCGAAAGCCCGGAGCAGGAAGAGTTCTTCCAGGAGTCGGTGTTCAAATATCAGCTGTTCGAGCCGGGCCTACTGGAAACCGACGGCGTCTGCAAAGTCTACTTCACCTGCGAAGATCACGAGCGGCTGCTGCAGGTGGAAGACGCCATCAACGCGCGCTGGGGCGATCGGGTCAACGTCAGCTTCTCGTTCCCTACCTGCCTGGAAGTGATGGCGGGCGGCGTGTCGAAAGGGCATGCGCTGGAAGAAGTGGCCAAGATCATCGGCTATACGCTGCAAGAGTGCATCGCCTTCGGCGACGGCATGAACGATCTGGAGATGTTGTCGATGGCCGGCAAGGGCTGCATCATGCGCGACGCGCATCAGCGCCTGAAGGATATGCTGCCGGAGCTGGAAGTGATCGGCTCCAATGTCGATAACGCGGTGCCGCACTACCTGCGCAAGATGTTCCTCTGAAATAACCAGGCCGTTTCTCTGAAATAACAAGGGCGCCTTGCGGCGCCCTTGGCATTACTTGTGCTGGCCCTGCTTCTGCAGGAACTGCACGCCCTTGTCCGGGAAGTCGGTGAACACGCCGTCGACGCCGGCCTGGTTGTAAATCACGTCATACAGTTGGTTTACGTCGGTCACGTACTTCGGCAGCGCATCGGCGCGGATGGTGAACGGATGCACCGCCAGCTTGCTGGCGTGCGCTTCTTTCACCATGTCGGTCAGCACGATGTGGCCCGGCTTGGATTTATCCGCCACCACCAGCATGTGGTAGTCCGGCCCGATACCGTCGGCATACTGAGCGATTTTCTTCATCGCGCCCGGTTTGAACATCCAGTCGTAGTCGTATTCTACCCACTTGCCGTCGGCTTTCTGCTCGTAGGTTTCCTGCCAGTCGTTATAGGCGATCAGCTGCACCAGCTTCAGATCCATGCCCAGCTTCGGCTCCAGCTCGTTCTTGATGCGCTTGAGCTCGTTGGCGTCGAAGCACTGCAGGTAGACGTTGTCGTTCTTGCCTGTGTAGCCGTACTGCTTGAGCACCGCCAGCACTTTGCTGGAGATGTCTTTGCCTTCCTGCTTGTGGAACCAAGGTGCCTTGATTTCAGGGTAGATGCCGATGTTTTTGCCGGTCGAATGGTTCAGACCCTGCACGAACTCGATCTCTTCCTGGAAGGTGTGTACGCGGAAGTCGGATTTGCCCATCGGGAAGCGGCCTGGGTAGCCCTGTACCTTCTTGCCGTTTTCGATGTCAAAGCCTTCGGTAAACTTCAGCGATTTGATCTCCGCCAGCGTAAAGTCGATGGCGTAATAACGGCCGTCTTTACGCGCGCGGTCCGGGAAGCGTTCGGCGACGTCGGTGACGCGATCGAGGTAATGGTCGTGCAGCACCACCAGCTCGTTGTCTTTGGTCATCACCAGATCTTGTTCGAGGTAATCGGCGCCCTGCGCGTAGGCCATTGCCTTCGCCGGCAGAGTGTGTTCCGGCAGGTAGCCGCTGGCGCCGCGGTGGGCGATCACCACTTTGTCCGCCGCCTGGGCGGCGCTGACCATTGAGGTGGCGAGAATGATCCCTGTCAGCAGGGCTTTGACTTGAGTCCGCATTCCGTTTTCTCCGTGTTGTTGGGGGCAGGGTAGTAAAAAGGCCGCAGGGCGGCCTTTAAATCATGCAAAAGTCGTGTGACGGTTAGCCGCGCTTGCCGGCAGCGATTTCCGCGTGGTGTTTCTTCTCGTTCAGCATGGTCAGCAGCAGCAGGATAACCGCCAGCACGCCGCCGCCGATCATCACCATGAAGCCGCCGTCCCAACCGAAGAAGTCTACGGTGTAACCGACGATGGCGCTGGCCGCAACCGAGCCGCCCAGGTAGCCGAACAGGCCGGTGAAGCCCGCGGCGGTGCCGGCGGCTTTCTTCGGCGCCAGCTCCAGCGCGTGCAGGCCGATCAGCATCACCGGGCCGTAGATCAGGAAGCCGATGACCAGCATACAGATCATGTCCACGGTCGGGTTACCGGCCGGGTTCATCCAGAACACCACGGTGGCGATGGTCACCAGCGTCATGAAGAACACGCCGGTGGCGCCGCGGTTGCCTTTGAACACTTTGTCCGACATCCAGCCGCACAGCAGGGTGCCCGGGATACCGGCGTATTCATACAGGAAGTAGGCCCAGGAAGACTTGTCCAGCGCGAAGTGCTTCACTTCTTTCAGGTAGGTCGGTGACCAGTCCAGAATGCCGTAACGCAGCAGGTAGACGAACACGTTGGCGACAGCGATGTACCACAACAGCTTGTTCGGCAGGATGTACTGCATGAAGATCTGCTTGGCGGTCAGCTCTTCTTCGTCTTTTTCGCTGTAGTCGTCCGGGTAGTCGTTTTTGTACTCTTCAATCGGCGGCAGGCCGCAGGATTGCGGGGTATCGCGCATCAGGGCGAAGGCGATCAGGGCCACCAGGATGGCGCCGAAGGCCGGCATGTACAGCGCCGCGTGCCAGTCGTTGAACCAGGCCATGCCCAGCAGGAACAGCAGCGGCGGCAGGCCGCCACCCACGTTGTGGGCGCAGTTCCAGATGGAGACGATGCCGCCGCGTTCTTTCTGCGACCACCAGTGCACCATGGTGCGGCCGCACGGCGGCCAACCCATGCCCTGGAACCAGCCGCACAGGAACAGCAGAACGAACATCACCGCGATGCTGGAAGTTGCCCACGGTACGAAGCCCATGAACAACATCACCGCCGCCGCCAGGATCAGGCCGGCAGGCAGGAACACCCGCGGGTTGGAACGGTCAGAGACCGAACCCATGATGAATTTGGAGAAGCCGTAGGCGATAGAGATGCCCGACAGCGCGAAGCCGAGGTCGCCGCGGCTGAAGCCTTGTTCGATCAGGTAAGGCATGGCCAGGGTGAAGTTCTTACGCACCAGATAGTAGGCGGCGTAACCGAAGAAGATCCCCAGGAAAATTTGCCAGCGCAGCTTACGGTAGAGCGGATCTACCTTATCGCTCGGCACACGGGCGATGTGTGCGGCTGGCTTAAAAATACTCAACATGAGCGCCTCCGATGGCTTTATCTGTTATCACATCAATATGACCTTTTACGTTCATTTGATGATTGAGCGGATATCGAATGTGGTGTTTTTGTGTTCCATAACGAGCGCCATTGTCATCAAATACGCCTGGTGTCGCTGTGACGAATGGCGCAATTGTTACACTTTCATGAAACCACGGCGGATTTTGAGCGATTCGTTAACGTTATGAAATAGAAAAACGTCCAAAAATCGTGATTATGATCACATTGATGGTTTTTTGTGGTCATTTTTATTTCGTTTTATGTTCGTTATTGTTCCTTATCAAACAAAGACCCCAATAACCGTGGCTCAATAGGCTCATAACTACCGATCCTGAGGGAGCGACATGAGCAGCTATTTTGACGGCGGCGAAACGGATGTGATCATCATCGGCGGCGGCGCCACCGGCGCAGGCATTGCCCGCGACTGTGCGCGGCGCGGCCTGCGCTGCATCTTGCTGGAGCGCCACGACATCGCCACCGGCGCCACCGGCCGCAACCACGGTTTACTGCACAGCGGCGCGCGCTATGCGGTGACCGACGGCGAGTCGGCGCGCGAGTGCATCGAAGAGAACCGCATCCTGAAACGTATCGCTCATCACTGTATCGAGCGCACCGATGGGCTGTTCATCACCCTGCCGCAGGACTCGCTGGACTATCAGCAACAGTTTATCGCCGCCTGTCGCCAGGCTGACATCGACGCCGAAGCGATCGACCCGCAGCTGGCGCTGCGGCTGGAGCCGGCGGCTAACCCGGCGTTGATCGGCGCGGTGCGCGTACCGGACGGCACCGTCGATCCTTTCCGGCTGACCGCCGCCAACATGTTGGACGCGCGCGAACACGGCGCACAGATCCTGACCTACCACCAGGTGGTGGGATTGTTGCGCAGCGGCGATCGGGTAACGGGCGTGCGCGTTTACGACCATCAGAATCAGCGGCGCTATGAGCTGCACGCGTCGGTGGTGGTCAACGCCGCCGGCATCTGGGGCCAGCAGATCGCCGAATACGCCGATTTGCGCATCCGCATGTTCCCGGCCAAGGGGGCGCTGCTGATCCTCGGCCATCGCATCAACAACATGGTGATCAACCGCTGCCGCAAACCGGCGGACGCCGACATCCTGGTGCCGGGCGACACCATCTCGCTGATCGGCACCACCTCGACCCATATCGACTACGACCAAATTGACAACATGCTGGTGACCCCGCAGGAGGTGGACATTCTGATCCGCGAGGGGGCGCTGTTGGCGCCCACCCTGGCGCAGACCCGCATTTTGCGTGCCTATGCCGGGGTGCGGCCGCTGGTAGCCAGCGATGACGATCCCAGCGGGCGCAACGTCAGCCGCGGCATCGTGCTGCTCGATCACGCCGCCCGCGACGGGCTGGAAGGGTTTATCACCATCACCGGCGGCAAGCTGATGACCTACCGCCTGATGGCGGAGTGGGCCACCGACAAGGTGTGCGAAAAGCTTGGCGTAAACCGTCCGTGCACCACCGCGCAGGACGCGTTGCCGGGATCTCGCCAGTCGGCGGAGGAAACGGTGCGCAGCGTGGTTTCTCTGCCCGCCAGTATTCGCGGCTCAGCAATTTACCGCCACGGCGATCGCGCCAGCCAGGTGCCGGCGGCCGATCGGCTCGACACCAGCCTGGTGTGCGAATGCGAGGCGGTGACTGCCGGGGAAGTGCGCTATGCGGTCAATTCGCTGACCGTCAATAACCTGGTGGATCTGCGCCGCCGCACCCGCGTCGGCATGGGCACCTGCCAAGGCGAACTCTGCGCCTGCCGCGCCGCCGGGCTGCTGACGCGCTTTAACGTCAGCACGCCGCAGCAATCTATCGCGCAGCTGTCGCAGTTCCTCAACGAACGGTGGAAAGGCGTACGGCCGATCGCCTGGGGCGATGCGCTGCGCGAGAGCGAATTTACCAGTTGGGTTTACCAGGGGTTATGCGGGCTTGAGGCCCAGGCCGACAAGGAGCAGGAGGCGGATGATGCGATTTGACGTAGTGGTGATTGGCGGTGGCCTGGCGGGCCTGAGCTGCGCCATTGCCGTGGCCGAACAGGGCAAACGCTGCGCGGTGGTCAGTTCCGGCCAGAGCGCGCTCTACTTCTCCTCCGGCTCGCTCGACCTGTTGGCGAGATTGCCGGACGGCACGCCGGTCGAGATGCCGCTGGCGGCGTTGCCGCAGCTGGCGCAGCAGGCGCCGCAGCATCCGTATGCCCTGATCGGGCCCGGCCGGGTGGCGGCGCTGTCCGCCGCCGCCCAGCGGCTGCTGGCGCGCTGCGGGTTGAACCTGCAGGGCGAGGGCACCAATAACCATCTGCGCATCACGCCGCTGGGCACGCGCCGCGCCACCTGGCTCAGCCCGCAGGCGATCCCGACGCTGCCGCTGACCGGCCAACTGCCGTGGCGGCGCATCGCGGTGATCGGCATCGAGGGGTTCCTCGACTTCCAGCCGCAGATGGCCGCCGACTCTCTGAGCCGGGAGCTCGGTGTGCAGACGGACGTGGCCTATCTGCACATGCCGGCGCTGGACAGATTGCGCAATAACCCCAGCGAGTTCCGCGCGGTGAACATCGCCCGGGTACTGGATTTGATGGAAAGCCTGCCGCCGATGGCCGAGGAGTTGCGGCGGCTGGCGGGCGAGGCCGACGCGCTCTTCCTGCCGGCCTGTCTGGGCCTGGAGGACGATACGTCGCTGGCGGTGCTGCAGGATGCGGTCGGCAAACCGATCCGGCTGCTGCCGACGCTGCCGCCTTCGGTGCCCGGCATGCGTTTGCATCAGGCGCTGCGGCGGCGTTTTCAACAGCTGGGCGGCGTTTTCATGCCTGGCGACAGCGTGCTGCGCGCCGAGTGCGAAGCCGGCCGCGTCACCGGCCTGTATACCCGCAACCACGGCGATATTCCGCTGCGGGCGCAGCAGGTGGTGCTGGCCAGCGGCAGCTTCTTCAGCAATGGGCTGGTGGCGGATTTCGACGGGGTACGCGAGCCGATCTTCGGGCTGGACGTGCACAGCCGCGCCGATCGCGCCGACTGGAGCCAGCGCGAGCTGTTTGCACCGCAGCCTTATCTGCAGTTTGGCGTGCGCACCGACGGCAGGCTGCGGGCGATGAAACAGGGAATGCCGTTCGACAATCTGTATGCCATCGGCGCGGTCGCCGGCGGCTACGATCCGCTGCAGCAGGGCTGCGGCGCCGGCGTGTCATTGATCGGTGCGCTGCACGTCGCGCAGCAGATCGCCGCGGAGGAGTGCGTATGAGCCTGCATCAGGATCACAGCTTTGAAAGCTGCATCAAATGTACCGTCTGTACCACCTACTGCCCGGTCGCCAAAGTGAACCCGCTCTATCCGGGGCCGAAACAGGCGGGGCCGGACGGCGAGCGGCTGCGGTTGAAAGACCCGGCGCTGTACGACGAAGCGCTGAAATACTGCACCAACTGCAAGCGTTGTGAAGTGGCCTGCCCGTCCGACGTCAAAATCGGCGACATCATTCAGCGCGCCCGCGCCGACTTCGCCCAAAGCAAGCCGACGTTGCGCGATGCCATCCTCAGCCACACCGATATCATGGGCTCGCTGTCGACGCCGTTTGCGCCGATCGTCAACGCCGCTACCGGGCTGAAACCGGTGCGCAAGCTGCTGGACAAGGCGTTGAAGATCGATCACCGCCGCGAACTGCCGAAATACTCGTTCGGCACCTTCCGCCGCTGGTACCGGCAACAGGCGCAGGCTCAGCAGCGTTACGCCGAGCAGGTGGCGTTTTTCCACGGCTGCTTCGTCAACTATAACCATCCGCAGCTGGGCAAGGATTTGATCCGGGTGTTCAACGCGCTGGATATCGGCGTGCAGCTGCTGAAACGCGAGAAATGCTGCGGCGTGCCGCTGATCGCCAACGGGTTTATCGAGCAGGCCAAAAAGCAGGCCAGGGTCAACGCAGAATCGCTGCATGAAACGGTGTTGGAGCGCGGCATCCCGGTGGTGGCAACCTCATCGAGCTGCACCTTCACCCTGCGCGACGAATACCCTCATCTGCTGGACGTGGACACCACCCCGGTGCGCGATCGGGTGGAGCTGGCGACGCGCTATCTCTATCGCCTGATCAATCAGGGGCGTAGCCTGCCGTTGAAGCACACGCCGCTGCGGGTGGCTTATCACACGCCTTGCCATATGGAAAAGATGGGCTGGACCGCCTACACCCTGGAGCTGCTGCGGCAGATACCGGGGCTGGAGCTGGTGGTGCTGGATTCGCAGTGCTGCGGCATCGCCGGCACCTACGGGTTCAAATCGGAGAACTACGCCACTTCGCAAGGCATCGGCGCGCCGCTGTTCCGGCAGATCGAAGAGAGCGGGGTGGATCTGGTGGTGACCGACTGCGAGACCTGCAAATGGCAGATAGAAATGTCCACCAGCAAGCGCTGTGAACATCCGATCACCCTGCTGGCGCAGGCACTGGCGTAAAAACGAAAGGGCCGGCAAACCGGCCCTCTGTGGGATTACTGCTTCAGCTTCAGGGTGGAGATGATGCCTTCGGCTTCGGTCTGCGCCTGCTGCTGATTGTCCGCCGGCAGCGTCACCTGAATGGTCAGCATGTTGTTGTTCAGCGAGCCGATCAGAACGGAGGAATAGGCTTTTTCGCCGCCGCTGGTGATGATACTGTCCAACTGACGCAGCGGCACGCCGTTGACGTCGAGCGCCTTGTTGGTGATCACCTGCAGGTTGGCGTCACGCGCGCGCTGGGTATTCTCCAGGCGCTTGGCCAGGGTCTCCAGGCTGTCGGCGGTCTTGTCGCCCAGGATCACGATCACCGCGCGCTGGCCGGTGCTGTCTGCGTAAACATGCATGTTGTTAGCCTGGTTGCCCAGCTTGCCGCTCTGATCCGCCATGCCGACCGGCAGGGTGAACGCCAGTTTACCGTCCAGCAGGCTCACCTGCTGCCCGGCCGGCGCGCTGGCCGCCGCGCCGTCTGGCGCTGCCTTGGTGTCTTTGGTGTTGCCGTCGCAGGCCGCGAGGCCAAGCGCCAGCAGGCTGATACCCATCAATTTCGCTACTTTACGCATCGGGCTTCCTTCTTCCTTTCCGGTAGGGATTCACTGTCGTATCGCAACCTATTCCAGGTTGAAATGCAAGGCAGATGTTGTCACAAGTTTTTTTCCAGTAATAGCCGATAATCAGCCACTTCGCCTTTCTTTTCCAGCTGAACAATCTGATAGTGGTGGGTGAGCAGCATCGTCAGCATGGCGCGGAACCGGTTACGGGTTTTGACCGTCAGTTGGAGATAGCCCTGCGCCCGCGCCCAGCGTTCCTGTTCGGCCAACAAGACCTGCGCCACGCCGTGGCGACGGAATGCCGGCAGCACGCCACCCAGCCAGCTGTAAAACACCGTTTCCTGCCGTTGATAACCGAGTTTGAAACCGGCCGGCTGCCCGTCTATCTCGGCAATCAACAGGCTGGCGGGGGCGGTGCCGATACGCTGCTGCAGATCGGCCAGGCTATGCAGGCCGCCGAATTCGGGGATGCGTTGATAAAGGCGGTGGATTTCTTCGAGCGTGGCGGTGCGGACGATTGGGGTCATGAGCGGCCTCCAAGGATAAGGCCGCCCAGAATAGCATGACTCAGCTCAGCTGCAGGCTGCCGCTGCGCGCCGCGATGCGTTTGAGCAGCATGTTCAGCAACACGCCATACATCGGCAAGAAGAACAGCAGGCAGATCATCACCTTGAAGCTGTAATCCACCAGCGCGATCTCCACCCAGTTGTTGGCCATGAAGGGATCGCTGCTCTTATAGAAGGCGATGAAGAAGAACGCCAGCGTATCGCTGATGTTGCCGAGGAACATCGCCGCCGCGGGCGCCACCCACCAGGCGCTGCGTTGGCGCAGGCGGTTGAACACATATACGTCGAGGATCTGGCCGAGCACATAGGCCATAAAGCTGGCCACGGCGATGCGCGCCACGAACAGGTTAAAACTGCTCAGCGCCGCGAAGCCCTGCCATTCTCCCTGATAGGTGACGGTGGAGATCACATAAGAGATGAACAGCGCCGGCACCATCACCGCCAGGATAATCCGTCGCGCCAGCGGCGCGCCGAAGATGCGCACGGTCAGATCGGTCGCCAGGAAGATAAACGGGAAGGTAAAGGCGCCCCAGGTGGTATGGAAGCCGAAAACGGTGATCGGCAGCTGCACCAGGTAGTTGCTGGAGGTAATGATGGCGATATGAAACAGCGAAAGCCAGACCAACGCGGTGAAGCGCTGCTGTGCGGTAAACGAATACATGTTGTAGCCTTTTTAGCAGTGGGGTGAGGGAACCCAGTGTGTCTTGTTAAAACAGCAAAAAACGCTGCGCGGCGGCATGATACGCGTTTGCGCAACCAATGCAATGGTTAAATTTAACGCAAACGTTAACGCATCTTGCGCAGAAAAACTACCGGCGTAAACTAGGCGCTAATGAGATGCGGCGAGCGTTCGCCGATCGTTTTTGAACGAGAAAAATTGCATGACTGACTTATTTGCCCAGGCAGACCAGACGCTCGACGCGCTGGGCCTGCGTTGCCCGGAACCGGTGATGATGGTGCGTAAAACCGTGCGCCATATGGACAACGGCGAAACGCTGCTGATTATCGCCGACGATCCGGCCACCACCCGCGATATCCCGGGGTTCTGCCGCTTTATGGAACACACGCTGGTGGCGCAGGAGACCGAGCAGGCGCCATACCGTTATTTGTTGCGTAAAGGCGTATAACGGCGGCACGGTCGTGTCGATGAAAGAAAAGTCCCTTTCCCGAAATGACAACGGGCGCGGTATGCCGCGCCCGTGTTTGTTTCCGAACTTAGCTGCGCTTTCTCAACAGCCGCAGCGCGTTGGCAGTGACCAGCGCGGTGGCGCCGGAGTCGGCCAGCACCGCCAGCCACAGCCCGGTTAACCCCAGCAGGCTGGTGATCAGGAAGACCCCTTTCAACCCCAGCGCGATGGTGATGTT
Organism: Serratia sp. CY84636; assembly: GCF_052166245.1. Lineage (NCBI taxonomy): Bacteria > Pseudomonadati > Pseudomonadota > Gammaproteobacteria > Enterobacterales > Yersiniaceae > Serratia > Serratia sp. CY84636. The sequence goes on along the minus strand of NZ_JBJNOX010000007.1, from coordinate 57,831 downwards.
TTGCCGGATATTGGCGTGGGTGGCGCGCGAGATGCGGATCATCTCCGCGACGCCCACCAGCCGGTTGTGGGTCAGGGCGGCGTCGGCGGTTTCCAATGCCACGTCGGTGCCGCTGCCCATGGCGATGCCGATGCTGGAGGCTTTCATCGCCGGGGCGTCGTTGATGCCGTCGCCGATCATCGCCGTCGGGCGCAGTTCGCTCAGTTCGGTGACCGCGCTGACCTTATCTTCCGGCAACAGACCGGCACGATAGTCGAGGCCCAGCTCGCCGGCAATCGCCGCGGCGGCGCGCGGGTTGTCCCCGGTCAGCATCACGCCGCGAATACCCAGCGCGTTCAGTTCGGCTATCGCCTGTTTGGCATCGCTGCGCAGCGTATCGCGCAGCGCCAGCAAGCCGATGGGCACGCCGTCTTCCAGCACCACCACTGCCGTTTTACCGGCGTTTTCCAACTTATCCACCTGGCTCTGCCATTGGGCGTCGAGCAGGCCCGGTGTCAACTTGCCCGGCGCGCTGATCAGCACGGTCTTGCCATCTACGATCCCTTCCACGCCGACGCCGGCCAGCGCGCGGCGCGCCTGTGCCAGCGGCAGCTCAGCCCCGCTTTCGGCGGCGCGGTTGATGATCGCTTGCGCCAGCGGGTGATGTGATCCGGCCTCTACCGCTGCGGCAAGCTGCAGCAGCCGTTGTTCGGTCAGCGCGCCGATGGGCAGCACGTCGGTCACCGTCGGCTTGCCTTCGGTCAAGGTGCCGGTTTTATCGAAGGCGATAGTTTGTATCTGGCCCAGTTGCTCCAGCGCCGCACCGCCTTTAATCAGCGCGCCGCGCCGCGTGGCGGCCGCGAGTCCGGAGGTAATGGCCGCCGGGGTCGAGATCACCAGCGCGCATGGACAGCCGATCAGCAGCAGCGTCAGGCCGCGATAGATCCAGGTATCCCACGGCTGTGAGAACAGCAGCGGCGGCACCAGGATCACCGCGACGGCCAGCAGCATAATGGCCGGGGTGTAATAACGGCTGAACCGATCGAGGAAGCGTTCGATCGGCGCGCGGCGCTCTTCGGCCTCTTCAATCAGTTGCAGAATGCGGTCGATGGCGTTTTTGCCGGGCTCGGAGATCACCTTCATCTGTGCCGCCTGATCGACGGACAGACTGCCGGCGGCCACTTTCTCACCCTGTTGGCGCTCGACCGGCACCGATTCGCCGGTCAGGGCGCTTTCGTCGAAGCTGGCGAACGGATTGAGCAGCTCGGCGTCGGCCGGCAGGCGCCCGCCGGGTGCGATTTCAATCACATCGCCCGGACGCAGGCTGGCGACCGGCACGCGTTTGCGCTCCGCGCCTTGCAGCAGCAGCGCATCTTCCGGCACCAGCTCCATCAGCGCCGTCACGCCGCGCCGCGCGCGGTTGGCGGCATAGGATTCCAGCAGTTCACCGACCATAAACAGCAGCAGCACCATCGCCGCCTCGGCGGTGGCGCCGATGAACAGCGCGCCGATGGCCGCCACGCTCATCAGCGTTTCAATGGCGAACGGCGTGCCGGAACGAATCAGACGCAGCGCCTTGGCGGCGACCGGTGCCAATCCGACCAGCGTGGTGGCGATAAAGGCGATGCGGCCCAGCTCCGGGTTAACCCGATCCAGCACCCAGCTGACGACCATCAGGGTGGTCAACAGCAGCAGCGGTGCGAATTCGCCGAAGCGTGAGGTTTTTGGCGCGGCGGCTTTGGCGGTCTGAGTGCCGAGCAGGGTAAAGCCGGCCTGGGCAACCGCGTCCTGGATCCGCAGGCTGATGTCGGACTGCGCGTCGACCACCAGTTTCTCGGTCGCAAACAGCACGCGCGCGCTGTCGACGCCGGGAAGTGCGGTGACGGCATTTTCGATTTTCTTGGCACAGCTGGGGCAGTCCATGCCGGTGACTTTCCAGCTGAAACGTTGGCTACCGGAAGGGGGCGCGGCGGCCTGCCTGTCGCTTTCCTCGTCCGGATCGTCGGGTGCGGCGGTGCAGCAGCTGCTATCGCCATGATCGTGATGGTGGTGGGCGTGTTCGGCCTGTGCGGCGGCGTTTTTCGGCTCGCTGCTGCAGCCATGCTGAGTTTTGCTGTGGCTGTGGTTGCAGCCGCATCCGCCTTCGGCGTGGTGATGTTCCTGATGATTATGATTTTGCTGATTGTGCATAACGTCCCCCTTCGGGCTGTTAAACGGGTTTGCTCAGCTGACTCTACACCCTGGAGTCAACTCCAGAGTCAAGCGACGGATGAGAATTATTGCTAACGGCGTTCGAGCCTATAAAGGGGTATTCATTCAATAATGAATAATGCGAATTTAAATCTATAGGCTTTTCTTATCCTCTATTTGGGTGAAAAGGCTCACTGCCGTTAGTTTAAATAAGAAAATAATATTCCTATAGAAACTAAAAAGTCGCCCGACCTAATAATAAAGAGTTATTAACCTATAACGCTTTAGCAAAATTTACCTTTTTGCCCATCGCAAGCCAGCATGATTCGCTTGTGTCTGCAGGCCGCATTGTTATTGAAGTTTGGTGCCAACTTATCCTCGTTAAGTTTCATTTGTTTTGTAAAGAAGCCAAAAAAGCAGCATAACAAACTTTCGTTGAGACAATAAAAGGTTGATTATTTTATGTTCAGTTTCGTGACCCTGCCTATAATTGGAATCGATTACCATTTTTAATGGTGATCTTATTTGCTGATATATATGCATTAATTCTACCTAACACACTGCCGGCAACGGCGCATAAGCCCCTTCCAGCAAGCTTAAGGTTCATTAACCGTGGCTTACGGGGAGGTTATGTCTATCTGTCTGATTGATAACGATCAGATAATGAGTGGAATCGAACCAATGCAATCTACTAAAAAGGCAATTGAAATTACTGAATCCAACTTCGCGGCCGCCAAAACCGGCTACGATGCTGTAGCCGACCTGCTGCATTATCATGAGCGTGGCAACGGGATTCAGATTAATGGCAAGGATTCATTTTCTAACGAGCAAGCTGGGCTGTTTATTACCCGTGAGAACCAAACCTGGAACGGTTACAAGGTATTTGGCCAGCCGGTTAAATTAACCTTCTCCTTCCCGGACTATAAGTTCTCTGCCACCAACGTCGCCGGCGACACCGGGCTGAGCAAGTTCAGCGCGGAACAGCAGCAGCAGGCTAAGCTGTCGCTGCAGTCCTGGGCCGACGTCGCCAATATCACCTTTACCGAAGTGGCGGCCGGTCAAAAGGCCAATATCACCTTCGGCAACTACAGCCAGGATCGTCCTGGTCATTATGATTACGGCACCCAAGCCTATGCCTTCCTGCCGAACACCATTTGGCAGGGCCAGGATCTGGGCGGCCAGACCTGGTACAACGTCAACCAGTCCAACGTGAAGCATCCGGCGACCGAAGACTACGGCCGCCAGACGTTCACCCATGAGATTGGCCATGCGCTGGGTCTGAGCCACCCGGGCGATTACAACGCCGGTGAAGGCAACCCAACCTACCGCGACGTCACTTACGCGGAAGATACCCGTCAGTTCAGCCTGATGAGCTACTGGAGCGAAACCAACACCGGTGGGGATAACGGCGGTCATTACGCCGCTGCTCCGCTGCTGGATGACATTGCCGCCATTCAACATCTGTATGGCGCCAACCTGTCGACCCGCACTGGCGACACCGTGTACGGCTTTAACTCCAACACCGGTCGTGACTTCCTCAGCACCACCAGCAACTCGCAGAAAGTGATCTTTGCGGTCTGGGATGCGGGCGGCAACGATACCTTCGATTTCTCCGGTTATACCGCTAACCAGCGCATCAACCTGAACGAGAAGTCGTTCTCCGACGTGGGCGGCCTGAAGGGCAACGTCTCGATTGCCGCCGGGGTGACCATCGAGAACGCCATTGGCGGTTCCGGCAATGACGTGATCGTCGGCAACGCGGCCAACAACGTGCTGAAAGGCGGTGCGGGTAATGACGTGTTGTTCGGCGGTGGTGGGGCGGATGAACTGTGGGGCGGTTCCGGCCAGGATACCTTCGTGTTCACCGCTGCCAGCGACTCTGCACCGGGTGCTTCGGACTGGATCCGTGACTTCCAGAAAGGGATCGACAAAATTGACCTGTCGTTCTTCAACAAAGAGGCACAGAGCAGTGATTTCATCCACTTCGTCGATCACTTCAGCGGCGCGGCCGGTGAAGCGCTGCTCAGCTACAACGCTTCCAACAACGTGACCGATTTGTCGGTGAACATCGGCGGCCATCAGGCGCCGGACTTCCTGGTGAAAATCGTCGGTCAGGTAGACGTCGCCACCGACTTTATCGTGTAACACAGCAACGAAACGCCCGGCGCAGTCTCGGCCGGGCGTGATGTGGGAGCCCGGTATGAAAGGTACTTTAACGCGCACCGCCCTGGCGGCGGGCGGCATGATGGTGACGAGTGCGGTCATGGCCGGCAGCCTGGCGCTGCCGACCGCGCAGTCGCTGGCGGGGCAATGGCAGGTTGCCGACAGCGAACGCCAATGCCAAATCGAGTTTTTGGCGAATGAGCAAAGTGAAACCAACGGCTATCAGCTGGTGGATCGGCAACGTTGTCTGCAAAGCGTGTTTGCGGCCGAGGTGGTGGGCTGGCGCCCGGCGCCGGACGGCATCGCCCTGCTGCGGGCGGATGGCAGCACGCTGGCGTTCTTCTCGCGCGACGGCGATCTGTATCGCAATCAGCTGGGCGCCGATGATGCCTTAACGTTGAAAGCGTTGGCTTGATGTGGAAACGGGTTCGGCGTGCCGAACCCGCGGCAGGTTGTTACAGGTAGAGTGAGCGCACGATCAGGAAGTGGCCGGAGAAGTAACAGAAAGCGACGATGGCGTCCGCTGCGCGGAAGGTGAAACGGTAGCGGTTGATCAGCCAAACCACGTTGGCCAGTAGCAATAGCGAGGTGCCGGTCAGCAGCGAGAAGCCGAAATCGGTGCTGCGCAGGAAATATTGTTCGCCCGCCAACCAGACCATCAGCAGCGTCATCGCCACATAGGTGATGATTGGCCAGCGCATCTCTTCCAGCCGGGTCCAAAGGGTGGCCAGCAGCAACGCGCCTATCGCCAGCAGCGCCAGCGGCAGCGGCCAGAACAGACTGAACGTCATCTGGCTGGCAAAGCTCAGGGTATACAGCAGGTGCGAGAGGAAAAAGGCGCCGATGGCGTACAGCACCCGCTCGCGCGGCAACAGGAGCAGCGCGTCGCCGATCAGCGTCGCCAGCAGGCCGAGTACGATCAGATAACCTGCCGCGCTGAGCACCGGCGCCTGCCAGGCCAACAGCAACAGCAGCAGCAGCGTGACGGGTTTGAACACCCAGCGTTGCCAGCGCGGCCCACGGTATGAGGCGTCGACGAACAGCCAACCGGAAAAGAATACGGCAAGGAACGGCCAACTCATTGATGTCTTCCTTATGTATGAGGGAGCCGCAACCACCGGCTCCAAACTGTCACCCATGTCACTTCTTATTTCAGTGTAGGTAGCCTGCCGACGATCGACAATGCTTTCTTGAGAATGCTATGTTTACGCCGATTTGGCCGTGAAGGAAATGGGAAACCGATGAGCAAACCACCGTTATTTTTTGTCGCCGTGATTGCGCTGATCGCCGTACTGGCCACGCAACGCTACTTCAAACAGCGCCAGCAGGAGGCGGAAAACGACCGCGCGCCGATGCGCAGTCTGCAGGTGACGGTGAGCGACAAACGCGCGGTGCCGGTCACCAAGACCCGCGCGCCGCAGCGCGAGCCGTTGGTCAATGAACCGATGAATTACGAGGTGGTGTTCAGCCCGATACAGGGCGGTGAAGACATCCAGCTGCGGCTGAAGCAATGGCAGTACAACCCGATAGAAAAAGGCGCGCAGGGCACGTTAAACATGCAGGGCACGCGCTTCGTCTCGTTCACCGCTCAGCCGTAGCGGTCACTTCTTCTTGATGGGCGGCTGTTTCTTTTGCCAGGCCAGCAGCTCGAACACGCCAAAGATAAAGATCTTGGCCTCTTGCCAGTAGCTGATCGGCTGATCCTTCGGCTGGGTGGATTTCAACAGCACCAACTGCAGGCCGTGCATCACCACCATAAAGAACAGCGCCACGTCGATGAAATACTTCAGCGGCTTGGGAAACGGATGGAACAGGTTAGAGAGCAGGAAGCCCCACACGCACAGCATCAGCAGGCGGCCCAGATTAATCAGCATGGTCGGTTTTCTCTTGCGAACGAATATAAAGGCGATAAGCCACCTGGCCGGCGACTTTCTCCCGGTGCAGTTGCCAGCTGGCAGGCACGTCTGCCGCGGCGCTTTCCGCCTCGGCTTCTACATAGATCCAGGCCTCGTCGGCCAGCCAACCTCGCTGCTCCAGCAGCAGGGCGGTCTCCGCCAGCAGGCCTTTGCGGAATGGCGGATCGAGGAACACCACGTCGAACGGTTTGCCCTCGCCAGCTAGCCAGCTCAGCGCGTTGGTGTTGATAACCACCCCTTTGCCCTGCAGCAGCGCCAGATTTTTTTCCAGTTGCTGCGCCACCGGCCGTTCGAATTCCAGCAGCGTGGCGCTGCCGGCGTAGCGCGACAGCGCTTCCAGCCCTAATGCGCCACTGCCGGCGAAGCAGTCCAGACAGCGCGCGCCCTGAATCACCGGCGCCAGCCAGTTGAACAGGGTTTCGCGCACCCGATCGGTGGTGGGGCGCAGCCCCGGGCTGTTCGGCACCGGAAGCTTGCGACCGCGCCATTGGCCGCCGATGATGCGGATTTGTCCGGCTGCGGCCTGGGGCGGTTTTTTGGCCGCCGCCCGTGGCGAGAGTCTTGTCATAAGCGTTGTTTGATTTCTTTTGCGGCGCGGGGCCGCAGAGGTTAACGAAAAGTTGCCCCTATTCTACCGGTGACGGGCGTCGGGGGGAACGGTAAAACGTTGTTGTCTGATTTCACACCGGAAAGCATGCCGGATGCGTGTTGCTGCGCGAGGGAAAGTGATAGACTCGGCGGATTATTGTCAGCATATATCCTTCAGGTATGTAGGGTAAGCGAGCCTTCGGTACGGAGTAGAGTCATAACATGGCAAAAGATAAGAAACGTGGGTTTTTCTCCTGGCTGGGCTTTGGCCAGAAGGAAAAGGAAGAAGAGCAACAGCAACCTGAGCAGCCGGTAGAGCAGGCGGAGCCTCAGGCCACGGAGACGCCGGCTGAACCGGCTGCCGCCAAGCTGGATGACAAGCTCCCCGCCCAGGAATCTGAACCTGCCGCCTCCGTCGACACCCCGGGAGAGTGGGATAACGGTCAGGCCGGCGAACAAATCGCGGAGAACCTGCCGGCGGCGGCCGAACACCCAACGGCGCAAGCGTTGGCCGAAGAGATTGTCAGCGTGACCGAGCAGGTAGTGGCGCAGCAGCAGCCGATCGCCGAGCCAGAGCCGGTTGTCGAACCTGAGCCGGTCGTTGAGCCAGAGCCAGTCATTGAGCCCGAACCGGTCGTCGAACCTGAGCCGGTCGTCGAGCCAGAGCCAGTTGTTGAGCCCGAGCCGGTCGTTGAGCCAGAGCCGGTCGTCGAGCCTGAGCCGATTGTTGAGCCTGAGCCGATTGTTGAGCCAGAGCCTGTCGTCGAACCTGAGCCGGTCGTTGAGCCAGAGCCAGTTGTTGAACCTGAGCCGGTCATTGAGCCTGAGCCGGTCGTCGAGCCTGAGCCTGTCGTCGAACCAGAACCCGAGCCGGAAGAAGAAGCGCCGCTTGAACCTGTGGTGCCGGCCGCTGCGCAAGAGCAGGAGCGCCCGACCAAAGAAGGCTTCTTCGCTCGCCTGAAGCGCAGCCTGCTGAAGACCAAGCAAAACCTCGGTTCCGGCTTTATGGGGCTGTTCCGTGGTAAAAAGATCGACGACGACCTGTTCGACGAGTTGGAAGAACAACTGCTGATCGCCGATGTCGGCGTGGATACCACGCGCAAGATCATTACCTCCCTGACCCAGCACGCCAGCCGCAAGCAGCTGAAAGACGCCGAAGCGCTGTACGGCAAGCTGAAGGAGGAAATGTCCGAAATTCTGGCCAAGGTCGATCAGCCGCTGGATGTCAGCGGGAAAACCCCGTATGTCATCCTGATGGTCGGCGTGAACGGCGTGGGTAAAACCACCACCATCGGTAAGCTGGCGCGTCAGTTCCAGGCGGAAGGCAAGTCGGTGATGCTGGCGGCGGGGGATACTTTCCGCGCCGCGGCGGTAGAGCAGCTGCAGGTGTGGGGCGAACGTAACCGCATCCCGGTGGTGGCGCAGCATACCGGCGCGGATTCCGCTTCGGTGATCTTCGATGCGGTGCAGGCTGCCAAAGCGCGCGGCATCGATGTCTTGATCGCCGATACCGCCGGCCGTCTGCAAAATAAATCGCACCTGATGGAAGAGCTGAAGAAGATCGTCCGCGTCATGAAAAAACTGGACGACCAGGCCCCCCATGAGGTTATGCTGACGCTCGATGCCAGCACCGGCCAGAATGCGGTCAGTCAGGCGAAATTATTTAATGAGGCCGTGGGCTTAACCGGCATCACGCTGACTAAACTGGACGGTACCGCCAAGGGCGGGGTGATCTTCGCCATCGCCGATCAGTTCGGTATCCCGATTCGCTATATCGGCGTCGGGGAAGGCATCGAAGATTTGCGGCCGTTTAAGGCTGACGATTTTATTGAGGCACTTTTTGCCCGAGAGGATTAATACGGATGATTCGCTTTGAACAGGTCAGTAAAGCTTATCTGGGCGGACGGCAAGCGCTGCAGGGGGTCGATTTCCATCTGCGCCCGGCGGAAATGGCGTTTCTGACCGGCCATTCCGGCGCGGGGAAAAGTACCCTGCTGAAACTGATTTGCGGTATCGAACGGCCCAGCGCCGGCCACATCTGGTTTGGCGGCCACGACATCAGCCGTTTGAAAAACCGCGAGGTGCCGTTCCTGCGTCGGCAGATCGGCATGATCTTCCAGGATCACCATCTGCTGCTGGATCGCACGGTGTATGACAACGTGGCGATGCCGCTGATCATCGCCGGCGCCAGTACCGAAGACATCCGTCGCCGCGTCTCCGCCGCGCTGGACAAGGTCGGTTTGCTGGATAAAGCGAAAAACTTCCCGATTCAGCTGTCCGGCGGTGAGCAGCAGCGCGTGGGCATCGCCCGTGCGGTGGTGAACAAGCCGGCGGTGCTGCTGGCGGATGAGCCGACCGGCAACCTGGACGACGCGCTGTCGGAAGGCATTCTGCGCCTGTTTGAAGAATTCAACCGCGTCGGCGTCACCGTATTAATGGCGACGCACGACACCGGGCTTATCGCCCGCCGTAATTACCGCATCCTGACGCTGAGCCAGGGCCGCATGCAAGGGGGCGCTCACCATGGCCAATAACGCAAAAACCGCCAAGAGCAAGGCGCTGCGCGGTGGCTGGCGCGAACAGTGGCGTTACGCCTGGATGAACGCCATCAAAGACATGCTGCGTCAGCCGTTGGCGACGCTGCTGACGGTGATGGTGATCGCCATCTCCCTGACGCTGCCGAGTGTGTGCTACATCGTGTGGAAAAACGTCAGCACCGCGGCCAGCCAGTGGTACCCGACGCCGCAGCTGACGGTCTACCTGGATAAGTCGCTCGATGACGACGCGGCGCTGAAAGTGCTCGATGCCATCAAGGCGGAAGCCGGCGTGGAGAAGGTGAACTACCTGTCGCGTGAAGAAGCGCGCGGCGAGTTCCGCAACTGGTCGGGTTTTGGCGGCGCGCTGGACATGCTGGAAGAGAACCCGCTGCCGGCGGTGGCGATCGTCACGCCGAAGATGAGCTTCCAGAGTTCGGACACCCTCAACACCCTGCGCGATCGCGTAGCGGCGGTGCAGGGCGTGGAAGAAGTGCGTATGGATGACAGCTGGTTTGCCCGCCTGGCGGCGCTCACCGGGCTGGCGGGCCAGATCGCGGCGATCATCGGCGTGCTGATGATCGTGGCGGTGTTCCTGGTGATCGGCAACAGCGTGCGTCTGAGCATCTTCAGCCGTCGCGACACCATCAATGTGATGAAGCTGATCGGCGCCACCGACGGCTTTATCCTGCGGCCGTTCCTCAACGGCGGGGCGATGCTGGGCTTTGCCGGCGCGCTGCTGTCGCTGGTGCTCTCCGGCGCGCTGGTGTGGCAGCTGGAGTCGGTAGTCGCCGGGGTAGCTAAGGTATTCGGCACCACCTTCACCCTGCACGGGCTGGGCTGGGACGAGGCGCTGCTGCTGCTGATCATCTCCGCGATGATCGGCTGGATCGCCGCCTGGCTGGCGACAGTGCAACATTTACGCCGATTTACACCACAGTAAGATTTTTTTGGTATACTCTTCTCCTGCTGCTTTTGATCGCGTTGCGGGAGAAGAGTGACCTCAAGCGAAGTCAGCACCACACCTCTCTTCTTAGCGCACAAATTCCCTATCGGCCTGCACCCTCGTCACGTATTGTCAGCAACAATGCTTGCAAAAAAGGGTGAACTTATAGGGCGGAGTACGGTCAAAAATTGCAGCAAATGTTAAGGTGCCCGGCGTGTGGAACCGCTTTTGCTTCAGCAACTGCCGTAGAATCAATCATTTCCCCGCTGTAATAATCACCTGCATGATTTTGTATTCTCATAGAGAGGGTTTGAATGACCAAAGAAATGCAAACTTTAGCCTTAGTACCCCAAGGTAGCTTGGAAGCCTATATCCGGGCAGCCAACGCCTATCCGATGCTGACGGCAGAGGAAGAGCGGGAGCTGGCTGAACGGCTGCATTATCAGGGCGATCTGGATGCCGCTAAGCAGCTCATCCTGTCTCACCTGCGCTTTGTCGCTCATATTGCCCGCAACTATTCAGGCTACGGTCTGCCGCAGGCGGATCTGATTCAGGAAGGTAATATCGGCCTGATGAAAGCCGTTCGCCGCTTCAACCCTGAAGTCGGCGTGCGTCTGGTTTCCTTTGCGGTGCATTGGATTAAGGCGGAAATCCACGAGTACGTATTGCGCAACTGGCGCATCGTGAAAGTGGCGACCACCAAAGCGCAGCGCAAGCTGTTCTTTAACCTGCGCAAAACCAAACAGCGTTTGGGCTGGTTCAACCAGGACGAAGTGGAGCTGGTGGCCCGCGAGCTGGGCGTCACCAGCAAAGACGTGCGCGAGATGGAATCTCGCATGGCGGCGCAGGACATGACTTTCGATCCGACTCCGGACGACGAGGCCCGCGATGGCCAGGCGATGGCGCCGGTGCTGTACCTGCAGGACAAGAGCTCGGACTTCGCCGAAGGCATCGAGGAAGATAACTGGGAAAGCAACGCCGCAGACAAACTGGCCTATGCGCTGGAAGGTCTGGACGAGCGCAGCCAGCATATCATCCGCGCCCGTTGGCTGGACGACGACAATAAGTCGACGCTGCAAGAGCTGGCCGATCAGTACGGCGTTTCCGCCGAGCGTGTGCGCCAGCTGGAAAAGAACGCCATGAAGAAATTGAAAATGGCGATCGAAGCCTGAGTCGATGCGATATTCGAAAAAAAGCCCGGCAAGCCGGGCTTTTTCATGCCTGAAATTCGGCGTTATGGCGCAACAGTGGCGAAGTCCGGCGCCGGGCAGTCGTAGCCGAATTTTGCCGCCCACGGGTAGCGGGTGCCGGTGTTGATGTAGCGCTGATAAAGCGCCCGACCGGTCTTGGCGTCGCGCTTGATAACCCAGCTGGCGGCGTTACACAGCACGGCGGCGTAGGCCTGGCTTTTCGGCGGCAGCAGATCGGCCGCCTGTTGCGCCAACCCCACCGCCTGCCAGCGATAGTGCAGGAAACGGTTGTCTTCCAATGGCAGCGCCGCCTTGGCGCGCGCAGCTTCTGCGTTGTCTATCCAGCTTTTGTGCTTCAGCTCGCGAGTATCGAACGCATCCCCCAGATAGGAATAGCCGGCGCCATAGATGGCGTAGTCCGGCGTCATCTCATAGCCGGTAAACTCCAGCCCCTGGGCGCGTAGCAGGTTGGCGGCGCGATAGTAAGCCTGTGCGCGCGTCAGCGGCGCGGCGGACTTGTCCTTGGCGGCCTTCAGCTCGTCGGCATACTGCTGCGCCGCCTGGCGGTAGTTGGGGATATCGAAGTAGGCCTGCGCCTCTGCGGCCCGCCCGGCGCGCATCAAGCGCCGCGCCAACAGTTCGCGCAGCTGCACTTCCGGCGTGATCTGCTGGCCGCCGTAGTCGTCCGGGTTAACCGGCTTGAGCGGCGTCGTCGGCGCCGGGGCGTGCTTATCGACAAAGCCTTTCAACTCATCGACGGTCAACACCCGCTCCGCCACGTCGGCCACGTCGGCCCAGTAGATCGCCTTGCCGCGATACAGCAGGTCCATCGCCTGCAGATAGTCGCCGCGGTTGAGCGCCAGGATAGCCTGTTCGCCGGCCACCCGGCACTCGGGCACGATGGTTTCCGCGACGAAGTCGGCGTTGCGCTGTTCGCCCCAGCTTTCGTCGGCGGGGAATGCGCTTGCCGCCTTGGCATAGGCGGCGGTGGCAGCTTTCACGTCACCGTCACGCAGCGCCATTTTGGCGCGCAGCCACCACGCCAGGCCGCTGTCGCCGGCGTTTTTCAGCAGGCTGGCCGCCATCGGGTACTGCCCGGAACGGTAGGCCAATGCCGCCAGCCGATCGCTGCCGGCGAAGCCGCTTTTCACCGTGCCGTCCAGCAGCGTCAGGATCTGGCTGATGATCTGTGCGGAGCGGCCGTTGCCGTCGGTATCCGCCATCTGCAGGTTGCCGCTGCGGGCGAACAGTTCAATGGTCACCAGCTGTTGGATTAAGGGATCGCCGATAACCTGTTTCAGCGTTTCCAGATGGTCGGGATTGACCAGGAAACTGGAGACGTACTGCAGCGACTGCCCGCCGCTCGGATCGCCCTGCGCCGCCTGCTGTGCATACAGGTGGGCGGCGGGGGCGACGTCACCCAGCCACAGGTGGATGCGCGCCTGCTGACCGAGGCTGCTCAGCGCCAGCTGATCGGGGTCGGCGGCGCCGCTTTTCACCCGATCGATCACCTGCTGGAACGCCGCCAGCGCCTGTTCAAGTTCGGCTTTAGGCGGATGCTCGGCGGCGGGCGCCGCTTCACCAGATTCATTCATCGGCGTGCTGTGGTCATTCATCAAGACCCGCCCAAGCGAATACTGCGTCCGCAGTCCCCAGTCGCCCTGTTCGGCGGCCGGCAGCTTCAGCACCTGCTGGAAATAGTCTGTGGCGCGCGGATCGTGGCTGGCGAAAGCGACGGCGCCCAGTTGATAAAGGCGCGCGGCGTTGGACAACCCCTGCGTATTGACGGCGTCAGCCTCTTCCACCGTTTTGGCGGCGCGCATTTTGCCGATCGCCACCGTTTCCGGCGACTGCGGCATCGGTTTCGGCGGCATCGGCGGCGGGGGGGCTTGCCAGTGCGGCAGCTGCTTATCCGCCGGCACCAGTCGGCCGGCTTCGAAGGCGAAATTGCCCTCCGGCATATACAGCAGGGTGCCGTTGCGGTCGATCAGCAGCCGGTTAGGAAAATCCGGGCCGCAGGCATAGCCGTTCAGCGGCAGCGCCAGCGCGGCGCCGATCAGCATGGCCAGCGGAAGAAGGCGGCGGGTGTTCCGTGCCGCGCGCGAATCAAGGTGTGACAAGGGTGCCTCCTGGCGTCAGTTGTTGGCAGCGCAGCCAGCCCAGCGGCCGGGATTGCCCGGCGCGCAGCTGGTCGCCGCTGATGCGGATAAAGCGTTGCCGTTGCGGTGCGGATTCCAGCCGGTAGTTGCCGACCGCGTCCGCTGCCAGGCAGTCGTCGGCGCGGATGACCACCTCTTGCGGCAGCGGGGCGTCCACCGGCCCGTTGTTATGAATTATCAGATCATACAGCCCGTTTTGCTGTGGCTGAGGCCTAAATTTTACCTGCCAGTCGACGTTCAGCGGCCGCCGTTCGATCACCGCTCGCAGCGTGGCGAGCGACCAGGCGCGCCGATCGTCCGCCAGCGGCAAGCGAAACCAGATAATGCCGCGCAGCCGGAGCGGCGTTTGCTGCGTCAGCGTTTGCAGAAAATCGGCGATCTGCTGCGGCGCGACCGTCAGCTCGCGGCCGTTGCCCGCCACGCGCAGCGAGGATTCGCTCTCCACCTGCGCGCCCTGCGCATCAAACCCCAGCAGCGCCATGCCGTAGGCCGGCAGCGCGACGCGAAACGGCTTCGGTGTGACGGCGGCGTACTGCCGCACCCAGCGCAGCGCCAAGGGGCCGTCAAACAGCCCCTGCTGCGGCGAGAGCACCGCGTGCACCTGCAGGACGGAGCTGTCGGCCTGCTGCAGTACGCTGGGCAGAGCGGGTGAGCCGATCCAGGCCGGCAGGGCGGTGATGCCGAGTTGCAAAGCGGTGGGCAGCCGTTGGTGCAGCCGCTGTAGAAAGCGTTGGTAGTCCGGCAGGCGGGCGGTGGCGGCGTCATGATCGATCTCGACGCCGGTGACGGGCAGCCCGGCCGCCTGCCAGCGTTGGGTGAGCGCCAGCAGACGCTGGATAATGGCTTCTTGGTCCAGCTGCGGCAGCTGGCCGTCGAGGCGTGCTACCAGCCAGAGCGGGCGGCCGTCCTGCTTCAGCAGGCTGAGATCGGCTGGGATCTCCCGCCAGCCCTCGCGCGGATGTACCTGCAGCGCCAGCACGCGCAGCCCACCGAACAGATCGCGGCTGTGCGCCAGCGCATCGGCGTGCTGCGGCGTCCAGACCCGCTGCCAGACATAAACCTGCTGATCCCAGCCTGAGGCCAGGCGCAGCGCCTGCTGGCGCCCGAGGAGCGCGGCCGCCAGCCCCAGCGCAATCAAGACCAGCGCCGCCAGCCGGCGTTTCATTTTTGCCAGAGATCGCCCTGCGGTGCGAAGCCGCAGGCGCGCATGAAGTTATCGACTTCCCCGCGTTCGCGCGGCGCCAGGCCGGCGGTCGACAGCTGCCAGTGGGCGACCTGCGGCAGCTGGCGCTGCGCATCCTGCACCAGGTAAAGACCGACGCCACGGCGGCGCGTCACTTCGCGCACCAGCAGGTCCTGCAGTTCGGCGCGGTCGTCCTGCAGCGCGATTTTCACCGCCCCCAGCAGCCGCTCGTTGAAGCGGGCGGCGAACAGCGCCTTGCCGTCGCTCAGCCAGCTCTGCCACTGTTCCGGCTGCTGGTGAGGCCAAATTTTACCGAGGTCGATAAGGTCTTGCGGGGACAGCGCGGTCAGGCGCTCGATGGTCAGTTTCATGCAGAATTTCCGCGCAGCTAAATGATGCCGACAGTGTAATAGATCTTGTGCAGAGCGTTGTGTAAGTTTTTCTGTACGATTACTGTGCAATATGTTTTTTGCACGGGGCATTTTCCGAGTAAATAGTTAGTAAACGGATTGTTAACCAGCACAACGCACTACGCCTCAAGGTAAAGAGCGCAGATTTGATTCGAATTTTATCCTGTTTACACCGCTTGTTTCTGCCGGATGAAGTTGATTTGCAGAAGAAAATTCCTGTTTAATGGTATGAAAAATAAAGTCTTATTAGAAAATAATGCCGATAAAGCGCCTAAATCATTATTACTTATAACAAAAGCGGTCAATAACGATCGGGCGCAGGCAAACACAACAGGTACGTTCACAACGACAGATGGGGATTTGCGGATGAAATTAACAACAGGTAAGGCACTGCTGGCGGGTTGTATTGCGATGGCCATGAGCCAGGCGGCCATGGCGAAAGACATCAAGGTGGCGATCGTCGGGGCGATGTCCGGCCCGGTCGCGCAGTATGGCGACATGGAGTTTACCGGCGCGCGCCAGGCGATTGCCGATATCAACGCCAAGGGCGGTATCAAGGGCGACAAGCTGGTTGGCGTGGAATACGACGACGCCTGCGACCCGAAACAGGCGGTTGCGGTCGCCAACAAGGTGATCAACGACGGCATTCGCTACGTGATCGGCCACCTGTGCTCCTCGTCTACCCAGCCGGCGTCCGATATCTATGAAGACGAAGGCGTGATCATGATTACCCCGGCGGCCACCAACGCCGATCTGACCACCCGCGGCTACAAGATGATCCTGCGCACCACCGGCCTGGACTCGGATCAGGGCCCGACCGCCGCCAAATACATCCTCAGCGACATCAAGCCGAAGCGCATCGCCGTGGTGCACGACAAGCAGCAATACGGTGAAGGCCTGGCGCGCTCGGTGCGCGACAGCCTGAAAAAACAGGGCACCGAAGTGGCGATGTTCGAAGGCATCACCGCCGGCGACAAAGACTTCTCCACCCTGGTGGCGCGCCTGAAGAAAGAAAATATCGACTTCGTGTACTTCGGCGGTTACTACCCGGAAATGGGCCAGATCCTGCGTCAGGCCAAGCAGGCCGGGTTGACCACCCGCTTCATGGGGCCGGAAGGCGTGGGCAACTCCTCGCTGTCCAACATCGCCGGAGCCGCTTCGGAAGGCATGCTGGTGACGCTGCCGAAACGCTACGACCAGGTGCCTGCCAACCAGCCGATCGTCGATGCATTGAAAGCCAAGAAGCTGGATCCGACCGGCCCGTTCGTCTGGACCACCTATGCCGCGCTGCAGTCGCTGACCACCGGCATGGAGCGCAGCGGCAGCCAGGAGCCGGCGGATATCGTCAAGGATCTGAAAACCGGCAAGCCGGTGGAGACCGTGATGGGGCCGCTGACCTGGGATGACAAGGGCGATCTGAAAGGCTTCGAGTTCGGCGTGTTCGAATGGCATGCCAACGGCACGTCCACACCGATCAAATAAGCCATAATGATTAGGGTGGGGCGCAGCCCGCTGCGCCCGGCGGGTCGGCTTGCCGGCCCCGTCTCCCTTTACCCGCCGGTTCTCCGCCGGCGGGTTTCGCAGCCAAGGGTTCAGAGTATGTCAGAGCAGCTCCTCTATTTTCTGCAGCAGATGTTCAACGGCTTAACGTTGGGCAGCACCTATGCATTGATCGCCATCGGTTACACCATGGTTTACGGCATCATCGGCATGATCAACTTCGCCCACGGCGAGGTGTACATGATCGGTAGCTATGTCTCCTTTATCGTCATCGCCGCCCTGATGATGCTCGGTATCGACGTCGGCTGGTTGCTGATCGGCGCCGCGTTCCTGGTCTCGATCGTCATCGCCAGCGCCTACGGCTGGAGCATCGAGCGGGTGGCCTACAAGCCGGTGCGCAACTCCAAGCGCCTGATTGCGCTGATCTCGGCCATCGGCATGTCGATATTCCTGCAAAACTACGTCAGCCTGACGCAGGGCTCACGCGATCTGGCGCTGCCCAGCCTGGTGACCGGCCAGTGGATGCTGGGGGAAAGCAACGGCTTCGCCGCCACCATCAGCACCATGCAGCTGATCATCTGGCTCGTGACCTTCCTGGCGATGCTGGCGCTGACGCTGTTTATCCGTTATTCGCGTATGGGCCGCGCCTGTCGCGCCTGTGCGGAAGACCTGAAGATGGCCAGCCTGCTGGGCATCAACACCGACCGGGTGATCTCGCTGACCTTCGTCATCGGGGCGGTGATGGCGGCGGTGGCCGGGGTATTGCTCGGCCAGTTCTACGGCGTCATCAACCCTTACATCGGCTTTATGGCCGGTATGAAAGCCTTCACCGCCGCGGTTCTGGGCGGTATCGGCAGCATTCCCGGCGCGATGATCGGCGGCCTGGTGCTGGGCGTGGCGGAAGCGCTGACCTCCGCCTACCTCAGCACTGAATATAAAGACGTGGTGTCGTTCGCGTTGCTGATCGTGGTGCTGCTGATCATGCCGACCGGCATCCTCGGGCGTCCGGAGGTTGAGAAAGTATGAAACTCAATCTGCTCAATGCGCTGATCGCCACGGCGGTGCTGTTCGTGATGGCGTCGTTCCTGATGGGCATGCAGCTCAGCCTGGACGGCACCAAGCTGGTGGTGCACGGCGCGGCGGAAGTGCGCTGGATGTGGATCGGCATCGGCTGTGTCATCGTCTTTTTCTTCCAGCTGTTGCGCCCGCTGCTGCAGCAGGGATTGAAAAAAGTCTCCGGCCCGGCGTTCGTGCTGCCGAGCTTCGACGGCACCACGCCGCGGCAAAAGCTGCTGGCGGCTCTGCTCATCGTCGCGGCGGTCGCCTGGCCGTTCCTGGTCTCGCGCGGCACGGTGGATATCGCCACCCTGACGCTGATCTACGTGATGCTGGGCCTCGGCCTCAACGTGGTGGTGGGCTTGTCCGGTCTGCTGGTGCTCGGCTACGGCGGTTTCTACGCCATCGGCGCTTACACCTACGCGCTGCTGAATCACTATTACGGCCTCGGCTTCTGGGAGAGCCTGCCGCTGGCGGGCATCGTCACCGCCGCCTTCGGCTTCCTGCTCGGTTTCCCGGTGCTGCGGCTGCGCGGCGACTATCTGGCAATCGTGACGCTCGGCTTCGGTGAGATCGTGCGCATCCTGCTGCTGAACAATACCGAGATCACCGGCGGGCCGAACGGCATCAGCCAGATCCCGAAACCGACCTTCTTCGGCCTGGAGTTCAACCGCAGCGTGCGCGACGGCGGCTGGGATACCTTCCATAACTTCTTCGGCCTGAAATACGATCCGAGCGATCGCATCGTGTTCCTGTACCTGGTGGCGCTGCTGCTGGTGGTGCTGACGCTGTTCGTCATCAACCGCCTGCTGCGTATGCCGCTGGGGCGCGCCTGGGAAGCGCTGCGCGAAGACGAGATCGCCTGCCGCTCGCTGGGCCTCAGCCCGACGCGCATCAAGCTGACCGCTTTTACCATCAGCGCCGCTTTCGCCGGGTTTGCCGGCACGCTGTTCGCCGCGCGCCAGGGGTTCGTCAGCCCGGAATCCTTCACCTTCGTCGAATCGGCCTTCGTACTGGCGATCGTCGTACTGGGGGGCATGGGCTCGCAGTTCGCGGTCATTCTGGCGGCGATCCTGCTGGTGGTGTCGCGCGAGCTGATGCGCGATCTGAATGAATACAGCATGTTGCTGCTGGGTGCGCTGATGGTGCTGATGATGATTTGGCGGCCGCAGGGGCTGTTGCCGATGAAACGGCCGCAGCTGAAGCTGCAGGCGGCGGACATTCACGCGGGTAAGGGGGAGCAGGCATGAGCGTTCAACCTTTGCTGCAGGTGGAGGGCCTGTCGATGCGTTTCGGCGGGCTGCTGGCGGTCAACAACGTGGCGTTGACGCTGAACGAAGGTGAAATCGTGTCGCTGATCGGCCCCAACGGCGCCGGTAAGACCACGGTGTTCAACTGCCTGACCGGTTTTTACCGCCCGACCGGCGGCACCATCAAATTGCGCGATCGCCACCTGGAAGGGTTGGCGGGACAGGCCATCGCCCGTATGGGCGTGGTGCGCACCTTCCAGCACGTGCGGCTGTTCCGTGAAATGACGGTGATCGAAAACCTGCTGGTGGCGCAG
Source organism: Serratia sp. CY84636 (assembly GCF_052166245.1). NCBI lineage: Bacteria > Pseudomonadati > Pseudomonadota > Gammaproteobacteria > Enterobacterales > Yersiniaceae > Serratia > Serratia sp. CY84636. The sequence continues at coordinate 38,453 of NZ_JBJNOX010000007.1, read as the reverse complement.
CATCAGCACCTGAAAAGCGGCGTGTTTGCCGGGTTGCTGAAAACCCCGGCCTTCCGCCGCGCCGAAGCCGAAGCGCTGGCGCGCGCGGCGGAGTGGCTGGAGCGCGTCGGCCTGCTGGAGATGGCTAACCGTTCGGCGGGCAACCTGGCCTATGGGCAGCAGCGGCGGCTGGAGATCGCCCGCTGCATGGTGACCCGGCCGGAGCTGCTGATGCTGGATGAACCGGCCGCCGGCCTCAACCCGAAAGAGACCGACGAGCTGGATCACCTGATCGTCGAGCTGCGCGATCGGCATAAGGTATCGGTGCTGCTGATCGAGCACGACATGAAGCTGGTGATGGGCATTTCCGACCGCATTTACGTGGTGAATCAGGGCACGCCGCTGGCGCAGGGCACACCGGCGGAGATCCGCAACAACCCGGACGTGATCCGGGCTTATTTGGGCGAAGAATAATATGTTGTCATTCAATCAGGTATCCGCCCATTACGGCAAAATTCAGGCGCTGCATCAGGTCAGTCTCACGATAAGCCAGGGGGAAATCGTGACGTTAATCGGCGCCAACGGCGCCGGTAAAACCACGCTGCTCGGCACCCTGTGCGGCGAGCCGCGCGCCAGCGAAGGCAGCATCGTCTTTCAGAACCAGGACATCACCCAGTGGCAAACCTCGCGCATCATGCGCGAAGCGGTGGCGATCGTGCCGGAAGGGCGGCGCGTCTTCTCGCGCATGACGGTGGAAGAAAACCTGGCGATGGGCGGCTTCTTCGCCGATCGCCGGCAGTATCAACAGCGCATCGAACGGGTGTTCACTCTGTTCCCGCGCCTGCTGGAACGCCGAAGCCAGCGTGCCGGCACCATGTCCGGCGGCGAGCAGCAGATGTTGGCCATCGGCCGCGCGCTGATGAGCCAGCCGAAGCTGCTGCTGCTCGACGAGCCCTCGCTCGGGCTGGCGCCGATCATCATCCAGCAGATTTTCGACATCATTCAGCAGCTGCGGGAAGAGGGCATGACCATCTTCCTGGTGGAACAAAACGCCAATCAGGCGCTGAAATTGGCGGACCGCGGTTATGTGCTGGAAAACGGCCGCGTGGTGTTGGAAGATACGGGGGCTGCATTGTTAGCCAACGAAGCAGTGAGGTCGGCGTATCTGGGCGGTTAATCCGCCCCCCTACGAATTAAAATAATCAGGTACGAGAAGAAGAAATGAAGACAGAAGGGTTACTCGCGCAGCGCATCGTTAACGTAAAAAGTTCGGCCATCCGTGAATTGCTTAAACACAGCAAGATGGAACACGTCATTTCGCTGGCGGGCGGCATCCCCTCTGATGCGCTGTTCGATTTCGAAGGATTGAGCATCGCCACCCAGCAGGCGATCACCGAACAGCCGAAAAGCGCGTTCCAGTATGGCCTGACCGAGGGCAGCCCGCTGCTGCGTGAGCGCATTTGCGCGCTGTGCGCCGAGCGCGGCGTCACCGCTGGTGCGGAAGAGGTGATGGTCACCGCCGGCTCGCAGCAGGCATTGGATTTGGTGATGCGCGCCATCGTCAACCCCGGCGACGTGTTCGTGGTGGAGCGCCCGACCTACCTGGCGGCGCTGCAAACGCTGGAGCTGGCGGAAGCCAACATCATGTCGGTCTCGTCCGACAGCGACGGCATGGTGGTGGAAGAGCTGGCCGAGCTGCTGAAAACCCAGCGCATCAAGGGCGTGTACGTGGTGCCGAACTTCGGCAACCCCAGCGGCATCACCCTGAGCGCCGCGCGCCGCGAACTGCTGGTGAAGCTGGCCGCCGAACATAACTTCCTGATCATCGAAGACGATCCGTACGGCGAGCTGCGTTTTACCGAAGAGCGCCACCCGACGCTGCATCAGGTGTCGCAGCGGGTGCTGGGCAACACCGACCACATCATCTATACCTCGACCTTCTCCAAGATCCTGGCGCCGGGCCTGCGGTTGGGCTGGGCGATCCTGCCGCCGTTCCTGCTGCATAAAGTGGCGATCATCAAGCAGGCGGCGGATCTGCACGCCAGCGCGCTGTCGCAGAGCATCGTCGAATGCTACCTCGGCCTGGGCCGCCTGCCGGCGCAGATCGACAAGATCCGCGCCGCCTACAAACAGAAGGGCGAGATCCTGGCCGGTTTGGTGGAGCAGGAGCTGGGCGACTACATCACCTTCGATAAGCCGAAGGGCGGCATGTTCCTGTGGGCGCGTTTCCGCCAGCCGTTCAACGCCACCGAATGGCTGAACGCTACCCTGCAGCAGGGCGTGGTGTTCGTGCCGGGGGAATACTTCTTCTCCGACAACCCGGATCGTTCGACCTTCCGCCTGTCGTTCGCCACCGCCACCGAACAGCAGATGCAGGAAGCGGTGGCGCGTCTGCGCCGTTCGCTGTAATCCTCGCGGCGGCGGAGCCCATGCCCGCCGCCGACATCAAACCGCCATCTTCACTTCACCTTGCCGTCATGTGGCTGTCATATAACGGTTATTTTTCTGTCATCCGCGCATGGCATGTTATCCCCCGTCATCTTTCGAGCCGCAGCGTTGTTGGCTGCCCGACTGCCCCCCTGTCACTTAGTTAGCTAAGCTCCAGGGTGCCAGCAGGTTGCCGCCTAGCTGCAACTCGAAAGCTATAGGGGGCACTCCCTCATCAAGAATTGATTCTTTTCGCTCACGCGCTTTTACACCAGCTTTTTTCAGGAGTTAGGCATGCTCACCTACGCTATTCGCAAAACCACGCTGTGCGTCGCGTTGACCCTGGCGGTCAGCACTCAGGCGCTGGCGGCGACCGAGATCCCGTTCTGGCATTCGATGGAAGGCGAACTGGGTAAGGAAGTGGATTCCCTGGCGGATCGCTTCAACCAGTCGCACAGCGACGTCAAGATTGTGCCGGTTTATAAAGGCAACTACGAACAGAGCCTGGCGGCGGGCATCGCCGCTTACCGCTCCGGCAAGGCGCCGGCGATCCTGCAGGTTTACGAGGTGGGCACCGCCACCATGATGGCCAGCAAGGCCATCAAACCGGTCTACGAAGTGTTTAAAGAGGCCGGCATCAACTTCGACGAGTCGGTGTTCGTGCCGACGGTAGCCGGCTATTACACCGACAACAAGAGCGGCCATCTGCTGTCTCAGCCGTTCAACAGCTCCACGCCGGTGCTGTACTACAACAAAGACGCCTTCAAGAAGGCCGGCCTGAACCCGGACCAGCCGCCGAAAACCTGGCAGGAGCTGGCGGCGGATACCGCCAAGCTGCGTGAGGCCGGCATGAAGTGCGGCTACGCCAGCGGCTGGCAGGGCTGGATCCAGCTGGAGAACTTCAGCGCCTGGCACGGCGTGCCGTTCGCCAGCGAAAACAACGGGTTCGGCGGCACCAACGCCAAGCTGGAGTTCAACAAGCCGCTGCAGGTCAAGCACATCGAGCTGCTGGAGGCGATGAACAAGAAGGGCGATTTCACCTACTTCGGCCGCAAAGACGAATCCACCGAGAAGTTTTATAACGGCGACTGCGCCATCACCACCGCTTCTTCCGGTTCGCTGGCGGACATCAAGCACTACGCCAAATTCAACTACGGCGTCGGCATGATGCCGTACGACGCTGACGCGAAAAACGCGCCGCAGAACGCCATCATCGGCGGGGCCAGCCTGTGGGTGATGAACGGCAAAGACGCCGCCACCTACAAGGGCGTGGCCGAGTTCCTGCAGTACCTGGCGCAGCCGGAAATCGCCGCCGAATGGCACCAGAAGACCGGCTATCTGCCGATCACCACCGCGGCTTACGATCTGACCAAGCAGCAGGGCTTCTACGACAAGAACCCGGGTGCTGACGTCGCCACTCGCCAGATGCTGAACAAGCCGCCGTTGCCGTTCACCAAGGGCCTGCGCCTGGGCAACATGCCGCAGATCCGCAGCGTGGTGGATGAGGAACTGGAAGGCGTGTGGACCGGCAAGAAAACGCCTCAGCAGGCGTTGGACGCCGCCGTGCAGCGCGGTGACGTGCTGCTGCGCCGTTTCGAAGCATCAACCAAGTAACCCTGCGTCGCGGGCCCGTCCGATCGGGCTCGCGTCTTCACGCCGATCCTTCCGTACCCGATTAATGGTTTAACTGCTATGTCATCTTCCCGTCCCGGTTTCGGCTGCAGCTGGTTGCCCTATGCGTTGGTGCTGCCGCAGCTGCTGATTACCGCCGTGTTCTTTTTATGGCCCGCCGGCGAGGCGCTGTGGTATTCGGTGCAGAGCCTCGATCCGTTCGGCCTGTCCAGCCAGTTTGTCGGGCTGGATAACTTTAAGCAGCTGTTTCAGGATCCTTACTATCTTGACTCGTTCTACACCACGCTGATCTTCAGCTTCCTGGTGGCGGGCATCGGGCTGGCGGTGTCGCTGTTCTTCGCCGCGCTGGTGGACTACGTGCTGCGCGGCAGCCGCCTCTATCGCACGCTGATGATCCTGCCCTATGCGGTGGCACCGGCGGTGGCGGCGGTGCTGTGGATCTTTCTGTTCAACCCCGGCCTGGGGTTGATCACCCATTTCCTCAACGGGCTGGGTTATAACTGGAACCATGCGCAAAACAGCGGCCAGGCGATGTTCCTGGTGGTGCTGGCCTCGGTATGGCAGCAGATAAGCTATAACTTCCTGTTTTTCCTCGCGGCGCTGCAGTCGATCCCGCGCTCGCTGGTGGAGGCGGCGGCCATCGACGGCGCCGGCCCGGTGCGGCGTTTCTTCCATCTGGTGCTGCCGCTGATCGCGCCGGTGAGCTTCTTCCTGCTGGTGGTCAATCTGGTGTACGCCTTCTTCGATACCTTCCCGGTGATCGACGCCGCCACCGGCGGCGGGCCGGTGCAGTCCACCACCACGTTGATCTACAAGATCTACCGCGAAGGCTTCGCCGGATTGGATCTCTCCAGCTCTGCCGCGCAGTCGGTGATCCTGATGCTGCTGGTGATCGGCCTGACGGTGATCCAGTTCCGCTTTGTTGAACGTAAGGTGCGCTATCAATGATTGAGAATCGACGCGGGCTGGATATCTTCAGCCATGTGATGCTGATTATCGGCGTGCTGGTGGTGTTGTTCCCGCTGTATGTGGCCTTTGTCGCCGCCACGCTGGACGACAAGCAGGTGTTTCAGGTGCCGATGACGCTGGTGCCCGGCGGCCACCTGTGGGAGAACATCCGCAATATCTGGCAGGGCGGCGTGGGCAACCTCAAGGTGCCGTTCTCGCTGCTGCTGCTCAACAGCGTGATCATGGCGCTGGCGATCACCTTCGGCAAAATTGCGGTGTCGGTGCTGTCGGCTTACGCCATCGTGTACTTCCGCTTTCCGCTGCGCAGCCTGTTCTTCTGGCTGATTTTCCTCACCCTGATGCTGCCGGTGGAGGTGCGTATTTTCCCGACGGTGGAGGTGATCTCCAACCTCAACCTGCTGGACAGCTACACCGGCCTGACGCTGCCGCTGATGGCCTCGGCCACCGCGACCTTCCTGCTGCGTCAGTTCTTCATGACGCTGCCGGATGAGCTGCTGGAGGCGGCGCGGATCGACGGCGCCGGGCCGATGCGTTTCTTCTGGGACATCGTGCTGCCGCTGTCGAAAACCAATCTGGCGGCGCTGTTCGTCATCACCTTTATCTACGGCTGGAACCAATACCTGTGGCCGATCCTGATCACCAGCGACGCCTCGATGGGCACCGCGGTGGCGGGCATCAAGAGCATGATCTCCACTTCCGGCGCGCCGACCCAGTGGAACCAGGTGATGGCGGCGATGATTCTGACTTTATTGCCACCGCTGGCGGTGGTGCTTCTGATGCAGCGCTGGTTTGTGCGCGGTCTGGTTGATAGCGAGAAATAACGACGATGGCAGGATTAAAACTACAGGCGGTCACCAAGTCTTACGACGGTAAAACGCCGGTGATCAAACAGATTGACCTCGATGTGGCGGACGGCGAATTCATCGTGATGGTCGGCCCGTCCGGCTGCGGCAAATCCACGCTGCTGCGTATGGTGGCCGGGCTGGAACGCACCACCAGCGGCGATATCTATATCGATACCCGGCGCGTGACCGATCTGGAGCCCAAGGATCGCGGCATCGCGATGGTGTTCCAGAACTACGCGCTCTATCCGCACATGAGCGTGTACGACAACATGGCCTACGGCCTCAAGATCCGCGGTTTCGGCAAGGATCATATCCGCCAACGGGTGGAGGAGGCGGCGCGCATCCTGGAGCTGGAGCCGCTGCTCAAACGCAAACCGCGCGAGCTTTCCGGCGGCCAGCGCCAGCGCGTGGCGATGGGGCGCGCCATCGTGCGCGAACCGGCGGTATTCCTGTTCGATGAGCCGCTGTCCAACCTGGACGCCAAGCTGCGGGTGCAGATGCGCCTGGAGCTGCAACAGCTGCATCGTCGTCTGAAAACCACCAGCCTGTACGTGACGCACGATCAGGTGGAGGCGATGACGCTGGCGCAGCGGGTCATCGTAATGAACAAGGGCGTGGCGGAACAGATCGGCACCCCGAGCGAAGTGTACCAACGGCCGGCTTCGCTGTTTGTCGCGGGCTTTATCGGATCGCCAGCGATGAACCTCTTGCCCGGCACCCTCAGCGCCGACGGCGGCCAGCTGCTGCTGGCGGACGGCATGGCGCTGCCGTTGCCGGCGGCCAAACCGCAGTGGGCGGGGCGGCAGTTGACGTTGGGCATTCGGCCGGAGCATATTCAACTGGTGGCGCAAGGCCAGGGCGTGCCGCTGCAGCTGCAGACGCTGGAACTGCTGGGGGCCGACAATCTGGCGCACGGCCAGTGGGGCGGCCACGGGGTGATCGCGCGGCTGTCGCACGAAACCTTGCCGGCGGCGGGCTGTACGCTATATTTGCAGCTGCCTGCTCAGGCGCTGCACTTCTTTGACACCCATAGCGGATTACGGATGGATTGATGACTAGACCCTGGCCTTACCCTCATATCGTCGCCCACCGCGGCGGCGGTTCTCTGGCGCCGGAAAACACCCTGGCGGCGATCGACGTCGGCGCGCGCCACGGCCACAAGATGATCGAGTTCGATGCCAAGCTGGCGCAGGACGGGCAAATTTTCCTGCTGCACGACGACACGCTGGATCGCACCAGCAACGGTTGGGGCGTGGCGGGCGAGCTGCCGTGGGACAAACTGGTGCAGCTGGACGCCGGCAACTGGTACAGCTCGGCCTTCAAGGGCGAGCGGTTGCCGCTGTTGTCGGAGGTGGCGGAACGCTGCCAGGAACACGGCCTGATGGCCAATATCGAGATCAAGCCGACCACCGGCAGCGACGATGAAACCGGCCGGGTGGTGGCGCTGGCGGCGCGGCTGCTGTGGCAAGGGCAGACCGATCCGCTGCTTTCCTCCTTCTCGGTAGAAGCGCTGGCGGCGGCGCAGCGCACCGTGCCGGATTTGCCGCGCGGCCTGCTGCTCGAGGCCTGGGACGACAACTGGCGCGAGCTGACCGAACGCCTGGACTGTGTCTCGCTGCATATCGATCACAAAGCGCTGACCGCCGAGCGGGTAAAAGCGTTGAAAGACGCCGGGCTGCGCATTCTGGTGTACACCGTCAACCAACCGGATCGCGCGCGCCTGCTGCTCGACTGGGGCGTTGACTGCATTTGCACCGACCGGATAGATTTGATCGGCCCGGATTTTTAATCCGGCACCGATGAATCCCGCGACGACAAGCCTTGCCGCCGCACCACCGGAAGGAATGCGATGCCTGGCTTTATCCTGTCACTGTGGCACCAGATCGTGCTGTCTTTACCGCTGTTTGTTCTGATCGCGTTGGGTTATGGGCTGATTCGCTGGGGGAAATGGCCTGCCAGTATCACCGATGGCCTGACGCGTTTCGTGTTTTCCCTCGCCTTGCCCGCCATGCTGTTTCGCATGATGTGCGACTTCTCGCAGCGCCCGGCGGTCGACGCCCGGCTGCTGATCGCGTTCTTCGGCAGTTGCCTGATCGTGTTCGTGCTTGGCCGCCTCGTCGCCCGGCATCTCTTCCGGCTGGATGGCGTCGCCGGATCGGTGTTTGCGCTGGGCGGTATTTTCTCCAATAACGTGATGCTCGGCTTGCCGATCGCCGGCGTGATGCTGGGGGAGGCGGCGATCCCGTCGGTGGCGCTGGTGCTGGTATTCAACGGCCTGATCCTGTGGACGCTGGTGACGGTGTCGATCGAATGGGCGCGCAATGGTTCGCCGACGCTGAGCGGTTTTGTTAAAACCGCGCGTAGCGTGCTGACCAATCCGCTGATCGTCGGCATCTTGTCCGGCACCCTGTTCAGCCTGACCGGCCTGCCGCTGCCGGCCTTCGTCGATCGGCCGGTCAGCATGCTCGGCCAGGTGGCGGCGCCGCTGTCGCTGGTGGTGCTGGGCATGGGGCTTGCCGAGTACCGCATCAGCGAAGGCTGGCAGCTGAGCAGCGCCATCTGCGTGCTGAAGTTGCTGGTACAACCGTTAGTGATTTGGCTGCTGGCCTGGATGATGGATCTGCCGCCGATGGAAACCCGCGTTGTGGTGCTGCTGGGGTCGATGGCGGTGGGGGTGAACGTCTACCTGATGTCGCGCCAGTTCAATACGCTCACCGGCCCGGCCGCCACCAGCCTGGTGATGTCCACCGTGCTGGCGGCGATCACCACGCCGCTGATCCTCACCGTTATGGGCGTGCGGGCGTAGCCGGCATCGGTGCCTGCGGCACCGCCGGCGCGGTGCGATTGAACGGATCGCGCGGCTGATTGCCATTAGGCAGCAGTTGCCCGCCGTTCGGCGTGGTTTGCATCAGCTGTTGCCGCTGATTGTCGAACTGCCGCTGTTGCTGCAGGCGGCGTTGGTCCATTTGCCGATTGTTCAACAGGCGCTGTTGCTGGGCCTGCTGGCTGCTTTGGTTGAGAAACTGCTGCTGTGAACGCAGATCGGTTACGCCGTTGGCCGCCGCAGCCAGGCCGGGCAGCCACAGCAGGGCGAACAGGATGTGAGAAGTTTTCATGATGGTTACCTCGCCTTTTTATTAAGCCTAACCCAGCGGTGAAATTTTGCCGGTAGTTTATCTTTTGTTCGGATGTAAACCGCCTTTTCACCAACGCGGTGCGCATCTTCCGTTACAATCGCCCTTTCGGTCTTTTTAGGGTGAACCCATCGTGCTGCTTTTGGTTATAACCACCATTCTGTGGGCATTTTCTTTCAGCCTGATTGGCGAGTACCTGGCGGGCCACGTCGACAGCGGATTCTCGGCGCTGGTGCGCATCGGGCTGGCGGCGCTGGTGTTTCTGCCGTTTCTGCGTTGGCGCAACATCAAACTCAAGGTGATCCTGCTGTATATGCTGGTGGGCGCCTTCCAGTTGGGCATCATGTACCTGTTCAGCTTCCGCGCCTATCTGTACCTGACGGTGCCGGAATTCCTGCTGTTCACCGTGCTGACGCCGCTGTACATCACGCTGATCTACGACTTGCTGAGCGGCCGACGCCTGCGTTGGGGCTATGTCTTCAGCGCGTTGCTGGCGGTGCTGGGCGCGGCGATTATCCGTTATCACCAGCTGAGTGAGCATTTCTGGTGGGGGCTGCTGTTGGTGCAGGCGGCGAATATCAGCTTCGCCATCGGCATGGTCGGCTATAAGCGCCTGATGGAAGTGCACCCCTTGCCGCAGCACACCGCATTTTCCTGGTTCTACCTGGGGGCGGCGGCGGTGGCGGTGGTGGCCTGGTTCCTGTGGGGCAATCCGCAGCAGCTGCCGACCACCAATCTGCAGTGGGGCGTGCTGATCTGGCTGGGCGTGGTGGCGTCGGGGTTGGGCTACTTCATGTGGAACTACGGCGCGACGCAGGTGGATGCCGGCACGCTCGGCATCATGAACAATATGCATGTGCCGGCCGGTTTGTTGGTCAACCTGGCCATCTGGCAACAGCAGCCGCATTGGCCGAGCTTTATCATCGGCGGGGCGGTGATCGTCGCTTCGCTGTGGGTGCATCGCCGCTGGGTGGCGCCGAAACAGCTCGGCTAAGCGGGCGGGCCACCCCGGCCCGGGGGGCCCGAAAGTTTATACGCCGGCCGCCAACGCTTTGGCGCCGGTCGCGCCGGGACGTGCGGCGTCGCGCACAAACGGCAGATGATCGCAGGCGTGCTGGCGGGCCGAGCGGATAAAGGCTTCGGTCACCGCCTGGCGCTGTTCACCGTCGCGCACGGCGGCATACAGGCGGCTCCACAGGCCGTCACCCAGGGTTTTGGTCACCACCAGACCCTGCTGTTCGAAACTCTCCACCACCCAGTGCGGCAGCGCCGCAATCCCCATTCGCGCCGATACCATCTGGATCAGCAGCAGCGTGTTATCGACGTTCTTCAACGCCGGGCTGACGCCCGCCGGCTGCAGAAAATGCCGCCAGATATCCAGCCGTTGGCGCTGCACCGGGTAAATCAACAGCGTTTCGTCACTCAAGTCTTCCGGTTCGATGTGCGGTCTGCCGGCCAGCGGATGATCCGGCGCCAGCACCAGGCGCACCTCGAAATCGAACATCGGCGAATAGTGCAGGCCGCTGCGCGGCAGAATATCCGACGTCATCACCAGATCCAGTTCGCCCTGTTGCAAGGCCGGTTGCGGATCGAAAGTCACGCCGGAAGTGAAGTCCATTACCACCTGCGGGAAACGCCGGCGGAAGTTGTCCAGCGCCGGCGTCAGCCACTGAATGCAGCTGTGGCATTCGATGGCGATGCGCAGCGTGGTCTGATGCGGCTCGTGGCAGGCCTGCAGCGCCTGCTGGATCTGCGGCAGCACCTGCTCCGCCAGCTGCAGCAGGATCTCGCCCTGGGCGGTGAAGCGCAGGGGCTGGCTCTTGCGCACGAACAGTTTGAAGCCCAGACGTTGTTCAAGATCGCTGAACTGGTGCGACAGGGCAGACTGCGTCTGATGAAGTTGGGCCGCCGCCCCCGCCAGCGAACCGCTGTTGCGCAGGGCCTGCAGCGTCCGTAAATGTTTCAGTTCGATCATGAGAGTCCTTCACATTGACAGTGAATAAATTGCGCTTGTGGTTAATACAGTACCTGCTGATTATGGATGTGTAAACATCTGGACGGCTAAATGGGGAATATGACGATGGCAATTTTGAATCACACACTGGGTTTTCCTCGCGTTGGGCTACGACGTGAGCTGAAAAAAGCTCAGGAAAGCTACTGGGCCGGCAACTCAACGCAGGAAGAGCTGTTGGCGGTTGGCCGCGAGCTGCGCGCTCGTCATTGGCAGCAACAGCAGCAGGCCGGGGTGGATTTGGTGCCGGTCGGCGATTTCGCCTGGTACGATCATGTGTTGACCACCAGCCTGCTGCTGGGCAACGTGCCGGCGCGCCATCAGAATGCGGATGGTTCGATCGATCTGGACACGCTGTTTCGCATCGGCCGTGGCCGCGCACCGACCGGCGAGCCGGCGGCCGCGGCGGAAATGACCAAATGGTTCAACACCAACTATCACTACATGGTGCCCGAATTTCAGCAAGGCCAGCAGTTCAAGCTGGGCTGGACTCAGCTGCTGGACGAAGTGGACGAAGCGCTGGCGCTCGGCCATCGCATCAAGCCGGTGCTGCTGGGCCCGGTGACCTATCTGTGGCTGGGTAAGGTGAAGGGCGAGCCGTTCGACCGCCTGTCGCTGCTGAAAGACATCCTGCCGGTTTACCAACAGGTGCTGGCCGAGCTGGCGAAACGCGGCGTCGAGTGGGTGCAAATTGATGAACCTGCGCTGGTGCTGGAGCTGCCGCAAGCCTGGCTGGATGCGTTCAAACCGGCTTACGACGCGCTGCAGGGGCAGGTGAAGCTGCTGCTGACCACGTATTTCGACAGCGTCGGCCACAACCTCGATACCGTCCGCACGCTGTCGGTGCAGGGGCTGCACGTCGATCTGGTCGCCGGCCATGACGATATTGCCGCGCTGAGCGCCGCACTGCCGAACGACTGGCTGCTGTCGCTGGGGGTCATCAACGGCCGCAACGTCTGGCGCGCCGATCTGAGCCGCTGGTTCGAACGTCTTCAGCCGCTGGTGGGCACCCGCCCACTGTGGATCGGCAGCTCCTGTTCACTGCTGCACAGCCCGATCGACCTGAGCGTGGAAAGCCGTCTGGACGAAGAAGTGAAAAGCTGGTTCGCCTTCGCGCTGCAAAAATGCGCCGAGCTGGCGCTGTTGAGCTCGGCGCTGAACGCGCCTGACGCGGCCAAGCAGGCTGAACTGGATGCCTACAGCGCACCGATCCGCGCCCGCCGTCAGTCGAGCCGCGTGCACAACCCGCAGGTTGAGCGTCGCCTGGCCGCGATCACCGCGCAGGACAGCGAACGCCACAGCGCTTACGCCGAACGCGCCAGGGCGCAGCGCGAGCGTTTCAACCTGCCGGCCTGGCCGACCACCACCATCGGTTCGTTCCCGCAGACCACCGAGATCCGCAGCCTGCGTCTGGACTTCAAACAGGGCCGTTTGGACGGCAACAACTACCGCACCAGCATCGGTGAGCACATCAAACAGGCGATCGTCGAGCAGGAGCGCCTCGGGCTGGACGTGCTGGTGCACGGTGAAGCCGAGCGTAACGACATGGTGGAGTATTTCGGCGAGAACCTGGACGGCTTCGTGTTTACCCAAAACGGCTGGGTGCAGAGCTACGGCTCCCGCTGCGTGAAGCCACCGGTCATCATCGGCGACGTCAGCCGCCCGGAAGCCATCACCGTCGAATGGGCCAAATTCGCCCAGTCGCTGACCGACAAGCCGGTGAAAGGCATGCTGACCGGGCCGGTGACCATTCTGTGCTGGTCGTTCCCGCGTGAAGACGTGACCCGTGAAGTGATTGCCAAGCAGATTGCGCTGGCGCTGCGCGACGAGGTGGAAGATCTGGAAAAAGCCGGTATCGGCATCATCCAGATCGACGAACCTGCGCTGCGTGAGGGGCTGCCGCTGCGTCAATCCGACTGGGCCGCGTACCTGAACTGGGCGGTGGACGCCTTCAAATTGAACGCCGCCGTGGCGCGGGACGACACCCAGATCCACACCCACATGTGTTACTGCGAGTTCAACGACATCATGGACTCCATCGCCGCGCTGGACGCCGACGTGATCACCATCGAGACCTCGCGTTCCGATATGGATCTGCTGGAAGCTTTCAAAGAGTTCGAATACCCGAACGAAATCGGGCCGGGCGTCTACGATATCCACTCGCCGAACGTGCCGAGCGTGGAATGGATTGAAGCGCTGCTGCGTAAAGCGGCGCAGAATATCCCGGCGGAACGCCTGTGGGTTAACCCGGATTGCGGCCTGAAAACCCGCGGCTGGCCGGAAACCCGGCAGTCGCTGGCCAACATGGTATTGGCGGCACAGCGCCTGCGCGAGCACGCGTGATGCCGTGCGGCGGATAAACCGCCGCTTATAGATTTACTGGTGTGATGATTGGGCGCTTCGGCGCCCTTTTTTATGCGCGGGAAATTATTTGACGCCGTGCTGGGCGAACCATGCCAGCATGCGCTGCCAGCCGTCTTGCGCCGCTTCGGCGTTGTAGCTGGGGCGATAGTCGGCGTTGAACGCATGCCCGACTTCGGGATACACCACGATTTCGGCCTCGGCGTTGGCGGCGCGGATCGCCTGACGCATGGTTTCCACCGTCTCCAGTGGGATGCCGCTGTCCTGCCCGCCATACAGCCCCAGCACCGGCGCCGACAGGTGGGTGGCGACGTCGACCGGCTGCTTCGGTGAATTCAGCGTTTTCTCGCCGACCAGTTTGCCGTACCAGGCGACCGCCGCCTTCAACTGCGGGTTATGCGCCGCGTACAGCCAGGTGATGCGGCCACCCCAGCAAAAACCGGTGATCGCCAGCTTGCCGGCGTCGCCGCCGTGGCGGATAGCCCAGTGCGCGGCGTGATCCAGATCCGACAGCACCTGACGATCCGGCACCTTGGTGACCAACTGCTGGAACAGCTCGCCGATATCGGTGTAGTCGTTGGCGTCGCCCTGGCGGAAATAGAGCTCGGGCGCGATCGCCAGATAGCCCTGCTTGGCCAGGCGGCGGCACAGATCCTGAATATGTTCATGGACGCCGAAGATTTCCTGCACCACCAGCACGATGGGGAAAGGGCCGCTCTGGTCGGCGGGTTTGGCGACGTAGGCCGGCAGCGCGTCGCCCTGAGAAGGAATGGTCGTTTGCCCGGCGTGAATGCCCTGTTCGTCGGTGATAATCGCGGAGGCGGCCAACGGCGCGGCGGCCGGGGCGAATCCCCCCTGAGCCTGTTCTAATGTCATCACATGTTCGGTTTTCATTGCGGTCTCCGTGCAATAGAAAAAAGCGCTGAGATTAACTATAGGAAAGATTATCCATTATTGGCGCTGCGTGGCGCACTTTCGGACAAGTTGATAAAAAACGGCTAATTATCTGGCTTTGCGGCATTTTTAAGCGCTTTTTATCATGTTATTACGCGTTTTGCCTCGCGTAAGTGCCATAAGGTGCGTTAGAGGGCTTTTTTGTCCCTAAGCAACCGATAAGATGGGGTTATTTGGGATTGATCAGCTAAATAGTTTCAGCCGGCAACCGACGGGCAGAGGGCGGCAAGATTTGTCGGCTAGACTGAGGTATAGCGGTGCGCTCTGGGGGCGTTATAGTGCTTTTTTGTGATAAAAATCACAAAAAATATGTAGCATGTAATTTGTTTCTCTTTTCATAGTGACTATCGTCACGAAATTAAGCGGCGATTTTCAGTAGAGTGCTTTTTTGTTCCTCCCAATAAACATGATCCATGAGGAGTCTCGTATGTCTCAGTCTGACGTTTTTCATCTCGGCCTCACCAAGAACGATTTACAAGGGGCCCAGCTTGCCATCGTGCCGGGCGATCCGCAGCGCGTAGAGAAGATTGCCAAGCTGATGGAAAATCCGGTGCATCTGGCCTCCCATCGTGAATTCACTACCTGGCGCGCGGAGCTGGACGGCAAGGCGGTGATCGTCTGCTCTACCGGTATCGGTGGCCCGTCTACCTCTATCGCGGTGGAAGAGCTGGCGCAGCTGGGCATTCGCACTTTCCTGCGCATCGGCACCACCGGCGCCATTCAGGCGAACATCAACGTCGGTGACGTGCTGGTCACCACGGCGGCGGTACGCCTCGACGGCGCCAGCCTGCACTTTGCGCCGATGGAGTTCCCGGCAGTCGCTGACTTCGCCTGCACCACCGCGCTGGTGGAAGCGGCCAAGGCCAGCGGCGCTACCACGCACATTGGCGTGACCGCCTCCTCCGATACCTTCTATCCGGGCCAGGAGCGTTACGACACTTACTCCGGCCGCGTGGTCAGCCGCTTCAAAGGCTCGATGGAAGAGTGGCAGGCGATGGGCGTGATGAACTATGAAATGGAATCCGCCACGCTGTTGACCATGTGCGCCAGCCAGGGCCTGCGTGCCGGCATGGTGGCCGGGGTGATCGTCAACCGCACCCAGCAAGAGATCCCGAACGCCGAGACCATGAAAAACACCGAAAGCAAAGCGGTGCAGATCGTGGTGGACGCCGCCCGCCGCCTGCTGTAATCGCCTTTCCCCCAGCGGGCCGCCGACGCGGCCCGTTTTTCCATTCGCGGCGAATCTGTTACGGTGATACTCCTCAGCGCTGCACCGATGGCTGCCGCGCGTTGTCATAACAAAAACAACGAGGACGTTTATGACCGCCCAGATCCTGCTTCATCCTTCGCTCGCGCCGCTCGACGGCGGCATCAATTTCCGCGACTTCGGCGGCAACGGCGTGGCCGACGGGCGCCGCATCAAGCGCGGCCTGCTGTTCCGCTCCGGTTCCCTCGAGCGGCTGACGGAAAACGACTGCACCTTTCTCGCCGGCGTGCCGGTGCGCTCGGTGCTGGACTACCGCGATGCCGACGAGGTGCAGGCCAAGCCGGATATTCTGTGGAATGGCGCCGATTATCACCACGTGCCGGCCAACCCGCTGAGCAGCGAAGTCAACGCCAACCTGGAGAAGCTCACCAACGAAACGTTGGCCGCCTTCGACGCCCGCGCGTTCATGCTGGAGCTGTATCGCCGCCTGCCGTTCGGCAATGCGGCCTATCAGCGGCTGGCGCAGCTGTTGAGCAATCCTGGCGGCGGCGCCATCGTACAGCACTGCGCGGTCGGCAAGGATCGCACCGGGGTCGGTTCGGCACTGGTGCTGTTCGCGCTGGGGGCCGACGAAGCGACGGTGCTGGAAGACTATCTGCTGACCGAAACCACGCTGGCCACTTTCCGCGAGCAGATGCTGGATCAGCTGTCTATCAAGCTGAATGCGGCGGCGCTGGAGCAATTCGCCTACGTGCTCAGCGCGCGCGAGGAGTTCCTGATGACGGCGTTGGGCTGCATCCGTCAGCAATACGGTTCCACCGACCGCTGGCTGGAAGCGGAATACGGCCTGGGCGCCGCCCAGCGCGAAGCGCTGCAGGCGTTCTACCTCGAGTAAATCGCTGCGCGTTTAGCCGGGGTTTAACTCGCCCCGGCCTATCCTAGGCGGCGAATTATCGCGTATCAGGAGCCCCGCATTGAGCCTCAATGACGTTATCAACTGGGTCAGCGACGTCGTGCGTCAGCACGAAGGCTGGGCCATTCCCATCATCTTTTTCCTGGCGTTCGGCGAGTCGCTGGCGTTTTTGTCGCTGCTGCTGCCGGCCACGGTGATCCTGCTGGCGCTGGGCGCGCTGATCGGCGAAAGCGGCATCGCCTTTTGGCCGATTTGGGCCGCTGCCGCCGTCGGGGCGTTTTTCGGCGACTGGCTCTCTTACTGGATCGGCTATCACTATCAGGACCGGGTGGCGCATATGTGGCCGCTGTCGCGCAATCCGCAGCTGCTGGCGCGCGGCCACGCGTTCTTTGAACGCTGGGGCGTGCTGGGCATCTTCATCGGCCGCTTTTTCGGCCCGCTGCGCGCCGTGGTGCCGCTGGTGGGCGGCATTTGCGGCATGCCGCAGCGTTATTTCCAGTTAGCCAACGTCACGTCGGCGATGATCTGGGCGTTCGGCATTCTGGCGCCGGGGGCATTCGGCATCAAGTGGCTCAGCCAGTGGCTGGGCTGATTTCTCGCTAAATTGCGCAGCGCCGCGCAATATTGTGCGCGGCGGGCAAAATCAGGCTGGACATCCATACAGGCTCCCCTTAACGTGACGGGCAATGGGCGTGCGAAACGCCGGAACGGCAAGGTGCAACAGGAGGCAGGGTGGATACCAGTCTGATTTATGGGATTGGCGGCGTAACGATCGGCATGCTGTTGGGGTGGTTGATCGCCAGTCTGCGGGTGCAACAGACGAATGCGCAGCATGAAACCGAGCTGCGGTTGCTGGAGCAAGCGTTGCAGCAGGCGCAGCAGGAAACGGCGGCGCGGCAGGAGGCTCTGCAGCGCCACGAGCAGCAGCTGAGGCAGAGCGAGCTGGAGCTGCGTAACCTGCACAGCCAGCTGGCGGCCGGGCATGAAAAGCTTCAACAGCTCAACCATTGGCGCAACGAATGCGAATTGCTCAACCAGGAGCTGCGCGCCCAGCGCGAGGTTAACAGCGCGCAGGAGGCCGAGCTGCGCGAAGTCACCATCCGTCTGGAAGAGACGCGCATGGCGGCGGAGGAGAAGCAGCGCGTGCTTATCAACAGCGAACAACGCCTCACCACCCAGTTTGAAAACCTCGCCAACCGCATTTTTGAACACAGCGGCCGCAAGGTGGACGAGCAAAATAAGCAAAGCTTGGATCGGTTGCTGCTGCCGCTGCGTGAACAGCTGGACGGTTTCCGCCGTCAGGTGCAGGACAGCTTTGGTCAGGAGGCGCGGGAACGTCACACGCTGACGCACGAAATACGTAATCTGCAGCAGTTGAACGCACAGATGGCGCGCGAGGCCATTAACCTCACCAAGGCGCTTAAAGGCGACAACAAAACGCAGGGCAACTGGGGCGAAGTGGTGCTGAGCCGGGTGCTGGAGGCCTCCGGCCTGCGCGAAGGGCACGAGTATGAAACGCAGGTCAACGTGCGGGTGGATCACCAGAGCCGCATGCAGCCCGATGTGATCGTGCGCCTGCCGCAGGGCAAGGACGTGGTGATCGACGCCAAGATGTCGCTGATCGCCTACGAGCGCTATTTCAACGGTGAAGACGAGGTGGAGCGCGAAGCGGCGCTGAGCGAACATATCGCCTCACTGCGCGGCCACATTCGCATGCTGGGCCGCAAGGACTATCAGCAGCTGCCGGGGCTGCGCTCGCTGGATTATGTGCTGATGTTCATTCCGGTCGAGCCTGCCTTCCTGCTGGCTATCGATCGCGAGCCGGAGCTGATCAGCGAAGCGCTCAAGCACAACATCATGCTGGTCAGCCCGACCACGTTGCTGGTGGCGCTGCGCACTATCACCAACCTGTGGCGCTATGAGCATCAAAGCCAGAACGCCCAGCGCATCGCCGATCGCGCGGCGAAACTGTATGACAAGATGCGGCTGTTCGTGGACGATATGTCCGCGCTGGGGCAGAGCCTGGACAAAGCGCAGGGCAGTTATCGTCAGGCGATGAACAAACTGAGCGAAGGCCGTGGTAACCTTATCGGCCAAATTGAAGGTTTCCGCGCGTTGGGGGTTGAGGTCAAACGGCCGATCAACCCGCTGCTGGCGCAGCAAGCCGGCGCGCAACACGATGAAGCGGAAGAGGCGAACGACGATGATGTCGCCGCGCTGCCGCAGACGAAAGACGATGACGATACCGCCGGGGAACCGGGCTTCGTTTCGCACGGCTGAGGCCGTGGCGAGGTGGGGTATTCCCCTGGCTTCTGGTACACTCATCCACACAAAATTGACTGAATAGCAGGCAGGACAATGGCAGATCAACCGCAGGAAACCACCGATTTCGGTTTTCGCACCGTCGCTAGAGACGAAAAACAGGCCATGGTGGCGGACGTTTTTCATTCGGTAGCGGCAAAGTATGACGTGATGAACGACCTGATGTCGTTCGGCATCCACCGTATCTGGAAGCGTTTCACCATTGACTGCAGCGGCGTGCGCCGTGGGCAGCGCGTGCTGGATCTGGCCGGCGGTACCGGCGATCTGGCGGCCAAGTTCTCCCGCATGGTCGGCGAGCAGGGGCAGGTGGTGCTGGCGGACATCAACGATTCGATGCTGAAGATGGGACGCGAGAAGCTGCGCGATCGCGGCATCGTCGGCAACATCAATTACGTGCAGGCCAACGCCGAAGCGCTGCCGTTCCCGGACAATTACTTCGATTGCATCACCATCTCCTTTGGCCTGCGCAACGTCACCGACAAAGACAAAGCGCTGCGCTCGATGTTCCGCGTACTGAAGCCGGGCGGCCGCCTGCTGGTGCTGGAATTCTCCAAGCCGCTGCTGGCGCCGCTGAGCAAAGCTTACGATGCCTACTCGTTCCACGTATTGCCGAAGATCGGCGAGCTGGTGGTGAAGGATCCGGACAGCTACCGCTACCTGGCGGAATCGATCCGCATGCACCCCGATCAGGAAACTCTGAAGGGCATGATGGGCAACGCCGGTTTTGAAAACGTCACCTATTTCAACCTGACCGGTGGGATTGTCGCCCTGCATCGCGGCTTCAAGTTCTGAGAGGGAGATGCCGATGCTGTTTACCCCTCTGCTGACCGGTGCGCTGGAAACCTCGCTGAATAATCTGCTGTTTCGCGATCGCAGCATGAAAGCCGCTCGCCAACGCCTGGCGGGCAAGGTGCTGCGTATCGAACTGGAAGAGCTGGCTTCACCGCTGGTGCTGGTGTTCAGCGAACTGCGCGTGGACGTGCTGGGGCAGTCTGAGGACAGCGCCGATTGCACCGTGCGCAGCCGCATTCCCGCCTTACTGAAGCTGCGCGATCGCCAGCAGTTGCCGGTGCTGATGCGCAGCGGCGAATTGACGGTGGAAGGCGATATTCAGGTGGTGCAACAGCTGGTTGGCCTGCTCGATCTGGCGGAGTGGGATCCGGCGGAGTGGCTGGCGCCCTATATCGGCGATATCGCCGCCCAGGGCATTACGCAGGCGCTGGGAAAAGGCGCCTCGCTGCTGAAAACCGGCTTTATGCGCCGGCAGCAGGACATGGCGGAGGCATTGACGGAAGAGTGGCGTCTGGCACCGGGGCCGCTGGAAGTGGTGTGGTTCAACGAGGAAGTTGATGCACTCGCCCGCAGCGCGGAAGCGCTGTCTGCCCGCATGGACAAGTTGGAGGGCAAGCGATGACCCCAGGCGAACTGCGCCGTTTGTATTTTATCGTCCGCGTTTTTCTCAGCTATGGGCTGGACGAACTGATCCCTAAAATGCGTTTGACGCTGCCGCTGCGCTTCGGCCGCCGGCTGCTGTTCTGGATGCCGAATCGGCACAAGGACAAGCCGCTGGGTGAACGCCTGCGGCTGGCGCTGCAGGAACTGGGGCCGGTCTGGATCAAGTTCGGCCAGATGATGTCGACCCGCCGCGATCTGTTTCCGCCGCAGATTGCCGATCAGCTGACTTTGTTGCAGGACCGGGTCGCGCCTTTCGACGGCGCGCTGGCGCGTAAACATATTGAACTGGCGATGGGCGGCCCGCTGGAAACCTGGTTCGACGATTTCGATCAGCAGCCGTTGGCCTCTGCTTCGATCGCGCAGGTGCATACCGCGCGGTTGAAAACCACCGGCCAGGAAGTGGTGCTGAAGGTGATCCGGCCGGATATCGGGCCGATCATCAAGGCCGACGTGCGCCTGATGTACCGTTTGGCCGGCTGGGTGCCGAAGCTGTTGCCGGACGGCCGCCGTCTGCGCCCGCGCGAAGTGGTGCGTGAGTACGAGAAAACCTTGCTGGACGAATTGAACCTGCTGCGCGAAGCGGCCAACGCCATTCAGCTGCGCCGCAATTTCGACGGCAGCCCGATGCTGTACGTACCGGAAGTTTATTCTGACTACTGCCGTGAAAGCGTATTGGTGATGGAGCGCATCTACGGCATTCCGGTCTCGGATATCGCCACGCTGGAGCAGCAGGGCACCAACATGAAGCTGTTGGCGGAACGCGGCGTTCAGGTGTTCTTTACCCAGGTATTCCGCGACAGCTTCTTCCATGCGGACATGCATCCCGGTAATATTTTCGTCAGCTACGAACATCCGGAAGATCCTTGCTATATCGGCATCGACTGCGGCATCGTCGGCTCGCTGAACAAGGATGATAAACGCTACCTGGCGGAAAATTTCATCGCCTTCTTCAACCGTGATTACCGCAAGGTGGCGGAACTGCACGTCGACTCCGGTTGGGTGCCGCGCGACACTAATGTGGAAGACTTTGAATTCGCCATCCGCACCGTGTGCGAGCCGATTTTCGAGAAACCGCTGGCGGAGATTTCCTTCGGCAACGTGCTGCTGAACCTGTTCAACACCGCACGCCGCTTCAATATGGAAGTGCAGCCGCAGCTGGTGTTATTGCAGAAGACCTTGCTGTATGTTGAAGGACTGGGGCGCCAGCTCTACCCGCAGCTGGATCTGTGGACCACGGCCAAGCCGTTCCTCGAGAGCTGGCTGCGCGATCAGGTCGGCATCCCTGCCGTGGTGCGCGCGCTCAAAGAAAAAGCGCCGTTCTGGGCGGAGAAGCTGCCGGAACTGCCCGAGCTGTTTTACGACAGCCTGCAGCAGCATAAACTGTTGCAACAAAGCGTTGATAAGCTGACCAACCAAATGCAGGCTCAGCGGGTTCGTCAGGGGCAGTCACGTTATTTGTTCGGCGTTGGCGCTACACTCTTGGTAAGCGGCACGCTGTTGCTGCTGGGGCAAATCGAGGTGTTTCCTGCCTGGATGATGGCCGCCGGCATCGTATGCTGGGTGATTGGCTGGAAGCGAACCACCTGATTTAATTCGTCACTCTGGTAAAGTCGGCCCTATAATGCGGGCTGGCTTTGAAAGACCCTTTAAAATTAGAGGTAATTAAAATGGGCGGTATTAGTATTACGCAATTGTTGATCATCGCAGTGATCGTGGTGCTGCTGTTCGGTACCAAAAAACTGCGCACGCTGGGCTCCGATCTCGGCGCCTCGATCAAGGGCTTCAAGAAGGCGATCGGCGACGACACGCCGTCGACCCCCAACACGGCTGAGAAAAGCAGCCTGGATGACGCTGACTTCTCGGCCAAGCCTATTACCGATAAGCAGCCGGAAGTGAAACCGGAAGAGTCGAAGAACAAAGAGCAGGTATAAACCGTGTTTGACATTGGGTTTAGTGAGCTGCTGCTGGTGCTGGTGATCGGCCTGGTTGTTCTGGGGCCGGAACGGTTGCCGGTCGCGGTCAGAACGGTGTCGGGCTGGATCCGCGCGCTGCGCTCGCTGGCGGCCTCGGTGCAGCACGAACTGTCTCAGGAACTGAAGCTGCAGGAGCTGCAGGACAGCCTGAAAAAAGCGGAACAGGCCGGTTTGCAGAACCTGACGCCGGAGCTGAAGGCGTCAATGGATGAGCTGAAAGACGCGGCGGAATCATTGAAACGCACCTACCGGGGCGAGAAAGAAGAGCTGGCGAACACCATTCATAACCCGCAGGTCACCGATCCGGAAGCCTTGCACGACGGCGTGACGCCGGCGGAAGCGGCAACCAGCGCCAGCGCGCCCGCCGCCGTGCCAAAACCGGCAGCGGAGCCTGAGGCCGTCGCGCCTGTGTCACCGGCCGCGCCAGTGCCAGCGCAGCAGGCTAAAGCGCCGGTGGAAACCGCGCCGGCACCTGTCGAACCTGTTGCGGATAAAACCCCAGCGTCTCACCAACCTAGTGGCGATCGTTAATACATGGCTGTTGAAGATACCCAACCCCTTATCAGTCATCTGATAGAGCTGCGCAAGCGGCTGTTGAACTCGATTATTTGCGTGCTGGCGGTGTTCGTGGTGCTGGTGTTTTTCGCCAACGACATCTACCAGCTGGTCTCTGCGCCGCTGCTCAAGCAGCTGCCGGCCGGGGCGAGCATGATCGCTACCGACGTGGCGTCACCGTTCTTTACGCCGATCAAGCTGACCATGATCGTCTCGGTGTTCGTCTCAGCGCCGATGATTCTGTATCAGGTGTGGGCATTCATCGCACCGGCGCTGTACAAGCATGAACGCCGCCTGATGATGCCGCTGCTGGTGTCCAGCAGCCTGCTGTTCTACCTCGGCATGGCTTTCGCCTACTTCATCGTGTTCCCGCTGGCCTTCGGCTTCTTTGCCAAGACCGCGCCG
The DNA here is from genome assembly GCF_052166245.1 of Serratia sp. CY84636. Taxonomy (NCBI): domain Bacteria; kingdom Pseudomonadati; phylum Pseudomonadota; class Gammaproteobacteria; order Enterobacterales; family Yersiniaceae; genus Serratia; species Serratia sp. CY84636. The sequence goes on along the minus strand of NZ_JBJNOX010000007.1, from coordinate 15,311 downwards.
ATGGGGGTGACCATTGCGACCGACATTAAAAACTACCTCGATTTCGTCATGGCGCTGTTTATGGCGTTTGGCGTCGCCTTCGAAGTGCCGGTCGCCATCATTCTGCTGTGCTGGAGCGGCGTCACCTCGCCGGAAGATCTGAAGAAGAAACGGCCGTATGTGTTGGTCGGCGCGTTTGTGGTCGGCATGCTGTTGACGCCGCCGGACGTGTTCTCGCAAACCCTGTTGGCAATACCGATGTATCTGCTGTTTGAAGTGGGGGTGTTCTTCGCTCGCTTCTATACCGGTAAACGTCGCCCGCAGGCGGAAGAAGAAGACGAGGGTGACGAACCCCCAGCACCCTGATCCACATTGATTGCGAAGCCGCCCATTGGGCGGCTTTTGCTTTGGAAAAAACCATGTTTGATATCGGCGTTAATCTCACCAGCAGCCAATTCGCCAAAGACCGCCAGGCGGTGGTGGAACGCGCCCGCGTTGCGGGCGTGACGGGGATGTTGATTACCGGCACCGATCTGGCGGAGAGCCGCGAGGCCGCCGAACTGGCGCAGCAACATGCGGGCTACGGTTGGTCTACCGCCGGCGTGCATCCGCACTACGCCAGCGGTTGGGATGAACACACCGCCGAGCAGATTTATGCGTTGGCCGCGCGCCCTGAAGTGGCGGCGATCGGCGAATGCGGCCTGGATTTCAATCGCAACTTCTCGACGCCCGCGCAGCAGGAAGCGGCGTTCACCGCGCAGCTGGCGCTGGCGGCGGAGTTGGCGCTGCCGGTGTTTCTCCACTGCCGCGACGCACACGCACGTTTTGCCGAGCTACTGACGCCGTGGTTGGATAAACTGCCCGCGGCCGTGGTGCACTGCTTCACCGGCACCGCCGAAGAATTAACAAGCTGCCTGTCGCTGGGCCTGTCGATCGGGATTACCGGTTGGGTCTGCGACGAGCGGCGCGGCCTGGAACTGCGCGCCCTGTTGCCGCAGATCCCGGCCGAGCGTCTGCTGCTGGAAACGGACGCCCCTTATCTGTTGCCCCGGGATTTACAACCTAAACCCGCATCTCGCCGCAACGAACCCTGTTTCCTGCCCCATATCGTGCATCAGGTCGCCGTCTGGCGACAGGAAGAGCCGCAATGGCTGGGGCAAAAAACCGATGAGAACGCCCGCCGGCTATTCCGGCTGGTTTGAGCTAGGAGAAAACTATGAGCTATGCATTTCCGGGTACCTTCCCTGGTCGCCGTATGCGCCGCGTGCGCCGTCATGACTTCAGCCGCCGCTTGGTCGCCGAGAACCAGCTGACGGTCAACGACCTGATTTATCCGGTGTTTGTCATGGAAGGCAGCAACCGTCAGGAAGAAGTGGCCTCGATGCCAGGCGTATCGCGCATGACGATCGATCTGCTGGTCAAGGAAGCGGAAACCATCGCCAAACTCGGCGTGCCGGTGATCTCCCTGTTCCCGGTGATCGAGCCGGGCCTGAAATCGCTGCATGCGGAAGAAGCCTATAACCCGGAAGGGTTGGTGCAGCGCACGGTGCGCGCGCTGAAAGACGCGGTGCCTGAGCTGGGCATTCTGACCGACGTAGCGCTCGATCCCTACACCACGCATGGGCAGGACGGGGTCATCGATGAGCAGGGCTATGTGATTAACGACGTGACCAAAGACATCCTGGTGCGTCAGGCGCTGTCCCATGCCGAAGCGGGTGCGGAAATCGTGGCGCCGAGTGACATGATGGACGGCCGCATCGGGGCGATCCGCGATCGTCTGGAATTGCAGGGCCTGGTGAATACCCAGATTATGGCCTATTCCGCCAAGTATGCTTCCTGTTACTACGGCCCGTTCCGCGATGCGCTGGGCTCCAGCGGCAACCTGAAGGGCGGCAACAAGAAGACCTATCAGATGGATCCGGCCAACAGCGACGAAGCGCTGCAGGAGATTGCACAGGATCTGCAGGAAGGCGCGGACATGGTGATGGTGAAACCGGGCATGCCGTACCTCGACGTCGTACGCCGCGTGAAGGATACCTTCGGCGTGCCAACCTTCGCTTATCAGGTGTCCGGCGAGTACGCGATGCATATGGCGGCGATTCAGAACGGCTGGCTGCAAGAACAACCTGCGGTGATGGAGTCGTTGATGTGTTTCAAACGCGCCGGCGCCGACGGTGTGTTGACCTACTTCGCCAAGCGTGTCGCCCAGTGGCTGCACGACGACGCGATGCGTCGTTAAGCGCCAACTGAGCCAACAAAAAGGCGCCTGAGGGCGCCTTTTGCATTACATCTTCTGGAACTGTCGGTTGTCGATGCTTTGACTGACCTGTTTGTTGATCAGGTTCAGCAACAACATGGAACGCGCCTCGCCGTCCGGCTCGGTGTAGATCGCCTGCAGCCCTTCGAATACGCCGTCGACGATCAGAACGGTATCCCCCGGCTGCGGGGTTTCCGGATCGACATAGGTTTCGCTGGCGTGCGTGCGCAGCTCATCGATCACCTTGCTCGGGATCACGCTCGGCAACGCGCCGAAACGCACGAAGTGGCTGACGCCGCGGGTGGCGCTGATGGTGGTGGTGTGAATGCGCTCCGGGTCGAACTCCACAAACAGATAGTTGGGAAACAGGGGTTCGCTGACCGCGATGCGCTTGCCGCGCACGATCTTTTCCAGCGTGATGATCGGGCTGAGGCAGTTTACCTGCTGCCGTTCCAGATGTTCCTGCGCTCGCAACAGCTGACCGCGTTTGCAATAAAGTAGATACCAGGATTCCATAATTTCACATGCCTTTCTGCCAGCCGGTAAGCATATCAAAAGCTATTCCGGATACATAGTGATGCAAGTTTCAGCGTGTAACATCACCTATCTCTATGAATATGCGGCTATTAGCGAGGGGTCACACACTTATCGATACGGCGCTGGTATAACAGAGGGCTGAAAATTTGTTACCGTCACAGTATGGCAAGGCGTTGCGCTACCGGCTGTGACGCTATTCATCGTTTTTGACCGAGGGGGAAAGAAATGGAGCTGTTTCTGTTGAGCAACGGCAAGCTGTCTGGCGAAGCCGAGCTGCTGGGGTACGCCAAAAACCAACTGCTGGCGATGATTGCGCGTCGCGGCATCAAATCCGCCGTCTTTATCCCTTACGCCCTGATCCGTTATGACTACGACCAGCGTGCGCAGGAGCTGGCGCAAACGCTGGGCATCGAAGTCACCAGTATCCACCACGCCGCTTCGCCGGCGGCGGCGATCGCGCAGGCGGAGTGTATTTTGGTCAGCGGCGGCAATACCTGGTTGCTGAACCAAATGCTGCACGAACAAGGCCTGATCGTGCCTATCCAGCGCGCGGTGCGCGAGCGTGAGGTGCCTTACGTCGGCTGGAGCGCCGGTTGCAACGTGGCTACGCCGAGCATTCGTACCACCAATGATATGCCGGTGCGCTGCAGCGTGGTGCTGCCAGCGCTGGGGCTGTTCCCGGTGCAGATCAACCCGCATTACATCGACGCGCATATCAGCGGCCACATGGGCGAAACCCGTGACGAGCGCCTGGCGGAGTTCTGCGCGGTCAACCCGAGTGAATCGGTGGTGGCGCTGCGTGAAGGCAGCCTGCTGCACGTTGAAGGCGATGCGCTGCGTTACTTCAGCGCTAACGGGCAGGGCTTCAAGGTGTTCCGCCACGGCGAGGAGACGCGCGAGTATCAGGATACGCGTGCGCTGGCCACGCTGGTGCCGTTCAACTGCGGCTGAGGGCCACCCCGCAGCGGGCGGCGTTAACAAAATTGCAGCAACAACCGTGAAGAGGGCTTATAATGCCCTCCCCACTGGCCGTTATAATGATCAGCATGAAATACCGTGACTTACGCGATTTCCTCTCGTTGCTGGAGAAGAGAGGGGAACTAAAACGCATCAGCCAGCCGATCGATCCTTACCTGGAAATGACGGAGATTGCCGATCGCACCCTGCGGGCGGGCGGCCCGGCATTGCTGTTTGAAAACCCGAAAGGCTACGACATGCCGGTGCTGTGCAACCTGTTCGGCACCGCCAATCGCGTGGCGATGGGCATGGGGCAGGAAGACATCAGCGCGCTGCGCGAAGTCGGCAAACTGCTGGCGTTCCTCAAAGAGCCTGAGCCGCCGAAAGGCTTCCGCGATCTGTTCGACAAAATGCCGAAGTTCAAGCAAGTGCTGAACATGCCGACCAAGGTGCTGGGATCCGCGCCTTGTCAGGAGCAGGTATGGCAGGGTGAGGATGTCGATCTGGGCCGTATTCCGGTGATGCACTGCTGGCCGGAAGACGCCGCGCCGCTGATTACCTGGGGGCTGACGGTGACCCGCGGCCCGCATAAAGAACGGCAAAATCTCGGCATCTATCGCCAGCAGGTGCTGGGCAAGAACAAAGTGATCATGCGCTGGCTGTCGCATCGCGGCGGCGCGCTGGATTATCAGGAGTGGTGCCAGGCGCACCCCGGCGAGCGTTTCCCGGTCGCGGTAGCGCTGGGCGCCGATCCCGCCACCATCCTCGGTGCGGTCACGCCGGTGCCGGATACCTTGTCTGAATACGCTTTTGCCGGGCTGCTGCGCGGCAATAAAACCGAAGTGGTCAAGTGCCTTTCCAACGATCTGGAAGTGCCCGCCAGCGCCGAAATCGTGCTGGAAGGCTATATCGAGCCGGGTGAAATGGCGCCGGAAGGCCCTTACGGCGACCACACCGGTTACTACAATGAAATCGACCAGTTCCCGGTGTTCACTGTCACCCACATCACCCAGCGCCGCAACGCGATCTACCACTCGACCTATACCGGCCGCCCGCCGGATGAGCCGGCGATCCTGGGCGTGGCGCTGAATGAAGTGTTCGTGCCGATCCTGCAAAAACAGTTCCCGGAAATCGTCGATTTCTATCTGCCGCCGGAAGGGTGCTCGTACCGCCTGGCGGTAGTGACCATGAAAAAACAGTACGCCGGCCACGCTAAACGCGTGATGATGGGCGTCTGGTCGTTCCTGCGGCAGTTTATGTACACCAAATTTGTTATCGTCTGCGATGACGACGTCAATGCGCGCGACTGGAACGACGTGATTTGGGCGATCACCACACGAATGGATCCGGCAAGGGATACCGTTCTGGTGGAGAATACGCCGATCGACTATCTGGACTTCGCCTCGCCGGTTTCCGGCCTGGGTTCGAAGATGGGGCTGGACGCCACCAATAAATGGCCGGGTGAAACCGATCGCGAATGGGGCCGTCCGATTCAGATGGATGAAAAGGTACGTGCGCGCGTCGACGAAATCTGGGATGAGCTCGCAATCTTCAGTGACAGGGAACCGACGCTGTAGCGTCAGGCCCTGTTCTCAGCTTTGCATTGATGACCCGACAGAGGGAACGCATGACAATATTGAGCTGTAAAGTGACCTCGGTAGAGGCCATTACCGATACGGTTTATCGGGTACGTCTGGTGCCCGAGCAGCCGTTTTCTTTCAAGGCAGGGCAATATCTGATGGTGGTGATGGACGAGCGCGACAAGCGTCCGTTCTCGCTGGCATCTACCCCGACGCAGCAAGATTATATCGAGCTGCACATCGGCGCTTCGGAGCTGAATCTGTATGCCATGGCGGTGATGGATCGCATCCTGAAAGAGCAGGCGATCACCGTCGACGTGCCGCACGGCGACGCCTGGCTGCGGGAAGAGGGCAGCCGTCCGCTGGTGCTGATCGCCGGCGGCACCGGCTTCTCTTACGCGCGTTCAATCTTGTTGACCGCGTTGGAGCAGCAGCCCGATCGCGACATTTCGATCTACTGGGGCGGGCGTGAGCTGAAGCACCTGTACGATTTGAGCGAGCTGGAAGCGCTGTCGTTGCAGCATCCGAATCTGAAGGTGATCCCGGTGGTCGAGCAGCCGGAAGCCGAATGGCGCGGCCGCAGCGGCACCGTGCTCAGCGCGGTGCTGCAGGATTTCGGCACGCTGGCGGAGCACGATATCTATATCGCCGGGCGTTTCGAGATGGCGAAAATCGCCCGTGAGCGTTTCTGCGCCGAGCGCGGCGCGCTGGAAGCGCATATGTTCGGCGATGCGTTTTCGTTTATCTGACCGATGCGGTGCGCAGTGAACGGGGTGGCCGAGGGTCGCCCCGTTTTTATTTGGGCGCCGGCAAACTTCAGGCATAAAAAACCCGCCCCTGACAGGCGGGAAGAACGGCAACTAAACTTGGCGGGATGCCGCGATTTGAAGTGGTGACGCGGTCATCCCAAGATAGACACAGCTAAACGCGTTCGAAGACGGTGGCGATGCCCTGGCCCAGGCCGATGCACATGGTCGCCAGGCCGAACTGCGCGTCGCGACGTTCCATGTTGTTCAACAGGGTGGTCGAGATGCGGGAGCCTGAACACCCCAGCGGGTGGCCGAGCGCGATGGCGCCGCCGTTCAGGTTGATCTTGTCGTCGATGCTGTCCATCAGCCCCAGATCCTTGATGCACGGCAGCGACTGGGCGGCGAACGCCTCGTTCAGCTCGAACAGATCGATGTCCTGCACGCTCAGACCGGCGCGTTTCAGCGCCAGCTTGCTGGCCGGCACCGGGCCGTAACCCATGATGGAAGGATCGCAGCCGACGACCGCCATCGAGCGGATGCGGGCGCGGGCCTTCAAACCGAGCGCTTTGGCGCGCGATTCGCTCATCAGCAGCATGGCGGAAGCGCCGTCCGACAGGGCGGAAGAACTGCCGGCGGTGACGGTGCCGTTGACCGGATCGAACGCCGGACGCAGGGCCGACAGGCTTTCGACGGTGGTTTCCGGGCGAATGACCTCATCGAAATCGTAACGGGTCAGCACGCCATCGGCGTCGTGGCCGTTGGTCGGTATGATCTCGTTTTTGAAGTAACCTGCCAGCGTCGCCGCATGCGCGCGCTGGTGGGAGCGGGCGGCGAACTCATCCTGCATCTGGCGGCTGATGTTGTGCATCTTGGCCAGCATTTCGGCGGTCAGCCCCATCATCCCGGCGGCTTTGGCCACGCTGCGGCTCAGCCCCGGATGGAAATCCACGCCGTGGTTCATCGGCACATGACCCATGTGTTCCACGCCGCCGATCAGGCTGACGTGCGCGTCGCCGACCATGATGGCGCGCGCCGCGTCGTGCAGCGCCTGCATCGAAGAGCCGCACAGGCGGTTGACGGTCACCGCCGGTACGCGGTGCGGGATCTCGGCCAGCAGCGCGGCGTTGCGGGCGATGTTGAAGCCTTGTTCCAGCGTCTGCTGCACGCAGCCCCAGTAAATGTCATCGATCTCGGCGGCATCCAGCGACGGGTTGCGGCTCAGCACTTCACGCATCAGGTGAGCGGAGAGATCTTCGGCGCGCACCTGGCGGAAGGCGCCGCCCTTGGAGCGGCCCATCGGCGTGCGTACGGCATCAACAATAACTACGTTTTCCATCTTTATGACCTCATGCCGGTTGGCGGGTAGCGACGTCGGACAGCGGTGTCGCCACCGGGTAGTAGCTTTCATTGCGTTCGGCCTTGGCGCGCAGACCGGCCGGCACCTGATACAGGGCGCCGAGGTGTGCGTAACGCTGGGCCAGCTCAACATAGTTGGCGGTGCCGAGCGTATCCAGGTAGCGGAACGCGCCGCCGTGGAACGGAGGGAAGCCGATGCCGTAAACCAACGCCATATCGGCTTCCGCCGGGCTGGCGACGATCTTCTCTTCCAGGCAGCGAACCACTTCGTTGATCATCGGGATCATCATGCGCGCGATGATTTCTTCGTCGCTGATGGTCTGGCGCGGTTGGCTCACTTCGGCCAGCAGCGCGTCGGTCTGCTCGTCGTTGTCCTTGCGCGGTTTGCCTTTGCTGTCCTGGCTGTAGCGGTAGAAGCCCAATTGATTTTTCTGACCGAAGCGCTGGTTGTCGAACATCACGTCAATGGCGTCGCGATAGTCTTTGCTCATGCGATCCGGGAAGCCGGCGGCCATTACCGCCTGCGCGTGGTGCGCGGTGTCGATGCCCACGACGTCGAGCAGGTAGGCCGGGCCCATCGGCCAGCCGAACTGTTTTTCCATCACTTTATCAATCTGACGGAAGTCGGCGCCGTCGCGCAGCAGCAGGCTGAAGCCGGCGAAATACGGGAACAGCACGCGGTTGACGAAGAAGCCCGGGCAGTCGTTCACCACGATTGGCGTTTTGCCCATGCGGCTGGCGTAGGCCACCACTTTGGCGATGGTGTCATCGCTGGTCTGTTCGCCGCGGATGATTTCAACCAGCGGCATGCGGTGTACCGGGTTAAAGAAGTGCATGCCGCAGAAGTTTTGCGGGCGCTTCAGCGATTTTGCCAGGTGATTAATCGGAATGGTCGAGGTGTTCGACGCCAGAACGGTGTCCTCATCGATCAGGTTTTCCACTTCCGACAGCACGGCGGCTTTGACCTTCGGATTCTCGACGACCGCTTCAACGATCACCTGTGCGCGCTCGATGCCGGCGTAGTCCAGCGTCGGCTGAATGGTCGACAGCACCTGCGCCATTTTCAGGCCATCCAGCTTGCCGCGCTCCAGCTGCTTATTGAGCAGCTTGGCCGCTTCGCTCATGCCCAGCGTCAGCGACTTGTCGCTGATGTCTTTCATGATCACCGGCACGCCTTTCAGCGCCGATTGGTAGGCGATGCCGCCGCCCATGATGCCGGCGCCCAGCACCGCCGCCTGTTTCGGCGCATCCACATTCTTGGCCAGCTTTTTCGCCTGGCCCTTCACGAACTGGTCGTTAAGGAAGATGCCGACCAGCGCGCGCGCTTCGTTGGAACGCGCCAACGGCACGAAGCTGGCGGTTTCCAGTTTCAGCGCTTCATCGCGGCCCAGCTTGGCGGCGGCTTCAATGGTTTTCACCGCGGTCATCGGCGCCGGGTAATGTTTCCCGGCGGTCTGCAGCACCATGCCTTTGGCGGTGGTGAAGCTCATCGCGGCTTCAATCGGGCTGAGCTTCAGCGGCTCCAGCTTAGGTTGACGCGCGGCGCGCCAGTCCAGCTTGCCGTCGATCGCCTGTTGCAGCATTTTCAGCGCCGCTTCGGCCAGTTTTTCCGGTGCCACTACCGCATCCACCAGACCGACTTTCAACGCGTCTTTGGCGCTGACGTCTTTGCCGGCGGCGATGATTTCCAGCGCGCTGTCGTTACCCAGCAGGCGCGGCAGGCGGACGGAACCGCCGAAGCCCGGCATGATGCCCAATTTGGTTTCCGGCAGGCCGATGCGCGCGTCCGGTGAGGCGACGCGGAAATCGGTCGCCAGAATGCATTCGCAACCGCCGCCGAGCGCATAGCCGTTAATGGCCGAAATGGTCGGCACCGGCAAATCTTCCAGCCGGTTAAAGACGTTGTTGGCGAACACCAGCCACTCTTGCAGCTTTTCAGCCGGTGCGGCGAACAGAGAAAGGAATTCGGTGATATCGGCGCCGACGATAAACGCGGCTTTGGAGGAGCGCAGCAGCAGCCCCTTCAGCTCAGGCTGGTTTTCCAGCACGGTGAGCGCTTCGCCCAGGCTGGCGACGGTGCGGGTGTCCAGCTTGTTGACCGAGCCCGGTGCGTTGAACACCAGCTCGGCGATGCCGTTATCGAGCCAGTGCAGTTGTAATGTTTCGCCTTGGTAGAGCATGTCTATCTCCTGAATCAGCGTATGATCTGGTATGACCAGATGATGAGGAGTGTGGTTTTTATGTTAAAAATATGCAAATGAGAGATTGCATATTTGCTGGTCGGATCACATCTCGCCAAGTTAGTTTTTTGATTTAAAACGAAGTTATATTTTATGTGCTATCGGCATTTGCTGGAGTCTGTCGGCCCTCATACACTTGCCTGCAGCGATTTAGCATTCAGACGAGGTAAGGCATGACTAAGGCGGCTTGTGTCAAACGCAGCGGCTTATGGAGTATTCCCGCCAGAACCATGACGCTGGCGTGTCTGTTGGTATTTATGGCGCAGATGGCGACGACCGTGTACCTGCCTTCGCTGCCGACGGTGATGCGCGAGTTGGCAATGAGCCGGCGCGCCACCGAGCTGTCCATTTCGATCTTCGTCATCGGCGCTGCCTTGCCGGTGCTGTTCTGGGGCGCGGCTGCCGATCGCTTTGGCCGCCGAGCGCCGCTGACGCTTTCCCTGCTGCTTTTCATTGGCTGCAGCGGGCTGTTGGCGCTGTGCAGCAACGGCGCCCAGCTGCTGGCGCTGCGCGCGCTGCAGGGTGTGGGTGCCGGTGGCGCGGCGATCATTGCACGCATCATCGTGCGGGATAACTGGAGCGGTGACGAGCTGGCGCGGCGGCTGTCGGTGCTCTCTATCGCTTTTATCACCGCGCTGGGCGGCGGTCAGTTCGTCGGCGGCCTGCTCAGCCAATATTCGCACTGGCAGATGGGCTTCGTCTTGATGGGTGCCACCGGTTTGGCCATTCTGGCGCTGATGGCGACGCTGCCACTGGAGGCGGGCCGCGATCGCGGGCCTCGCCCGGCGATGACGGCTACCTACTTCGCCATCCTGCAGCGGCCGGGATTTTTTTGGCCGGCCTGCGTCGGCGGGCTGGGTTTCGCCACCACGGTGACGTTGCAGGAGGTGAGCCCGTTCGTCATGCAACAGGGTTTTGGTCTCAACGTCACGGCGTTCGGCGCGCTGGGCTTGGTGATCGGCATCGCCTACTTTAGCGGCGCGTTGACGGTGAACCGTACGGTGGCGCGCGTCGGCGGGAAAAAACTGATGCAAACCGGCAGCGGCATCGTGGCCCTGGCGACGGTGGCGATCCTGATATTGTGGTGGAGCGGCATTCTGGCCGACCTTTCCGGTATGGCGCTGTTCATCGCGCTGTATTGCCTGACTATTTTTGGCCAGGCGGTGTTGTTTCCCAACAGCATGGCGATGGCGGTCAGCGACGCCAAAGAGTACGGTGCCTATGCGATGGCACTGTGTGGCTTTCTGCAGCAGTGTCTGGCGGGCGTCGCCGCAGCCGGCGCGGTGTTGTTGGAGCACCATGGCCTGTGGGCGCTGGCGATAGCGGTGCTCGGCCTGGCCGGTTGGCTAATGGTTAAACTGCGGATGTAACGGCATTTGCAGGGAATTGCGAGCTGCTCCGCATGCCCAACGCGATGAGGTTGGTGCGTCGGAGCGCTGTGTTAAGATGGCTTCTTTCGTGCTAAGGCATAAGGGTACTGTGATGGAAACGCTGGCTTCTTTGTATAACGACCACCTGGCAGAGCTGCAAAAACGCGCGCGCGAAGTGCTGGAGCGCAACAAGTTGGATGCGCTGCTGATTCACTCCGGAGAACTGCAAAAGGTATTTTTGGACGACCATAGCTATCCGTTCAAAGTGAACGCGCATTTCAAAGCCTGGGTGCCGGTGACGTCGGTGCCGAACTGCTGGTTGTGGATCGACGGTGTTAACAAGCCGAAGCTGTGGTTCTACTCCCCGGTTGACTACTGGCACAGCGTAGAGCCGCTGCCGGAGAGTTTCTGGACCAAATCCCTTGAATTGATGCCGCTGGCCAACGCCGACGCCATCGCCCAGCAGCTTCCGCCGCAGCGCGAGCGCGTGGGCTATATCGGTTATGCGCAACAGCGCGCCCGCGATCTCGGCATCCCTTCCGAGAACATCAACCCGAAAGCGGTGTTGAACTACCTGGATTTCCACCGTTCGATCAAAACCGGCTATGAGCTGGCCTGCATGCGCGAAGCGCAGAAGACGGCGGTAACCGGCCATCGTGCGGCGCATGAGGCCTTCCTCTCCGGCATGAGCGAGTTCGACATCAACCTGGCCTACCTGACGGCGACCGGCCACCGCGATACCGACGTGCCTTACGACAACATCGTGGCGCTGAACGAACACGCTTCGGTACTGCACTACACCAAGCTGGATCATCAGCCGCCGGCCGAATCCCTGAGTTTTCTGATCGACGCCGGCGCGGAATATAACGGCTACGCCGCCGATCTGACCCGCACCTACGCGGCGCAAAGCGGCAGCGAGTTCGCCCACCTGGTGAAAGATCTCAACGGTGAGCAGCTGGCGTTGATCGACACCATCAAAACCGGCGTGCGTTATACCGACTACCATGTGCAGATGCACCAGCGCATCGCCAAGCTGCTCAAGAATCACCAGTTGGTGAACGGCCTCAGCGAAGAGGCGATGGTTGAAACGGGTATCACTACGCCGTTCCTGCCGCACGGGCTGGGCCACCCGCTGGGCCTGCAGGTGCACGACGCCGCCGGCTTTATGCAGGACGAGCAAGGCACCCATCTGGCGGCGCCGTCCAAGTATCCGTTCCTGCGCTGCACTCGCGTGTTGCAGCCGGGCATGGTGTTGACCATCGAGCCGGGTCTGTACTTCATCGACTCTCTGTTGGCGCCGTGGCGCAGCGGTGAGTTCAAGCAGCACTTCGCCTGGGATCGCATCGATGCGCTGAAGCCGTACGGCGGCATCCGCATCGAAGACAACATTGTGATCCACGAAAAGCGCATCGAGAACATGACGCGCGATCTGAACCTGGCCTGATGCGGCCGTACCCGATACCGGCGGAAGCAACCTGCTTTACCGAAGAAATAAAGAAGAGCCGTTTTATCACCCTGCTGGCGCCGACCAGCGGGGTAGAAGCGGCAAAGGCGTTTATTCAGCAGGTGCGGGATGAGCACCCAACGGCGCGGCACCATTGTTGGGCATTCGTCGCCGGCAGCCCCGATGACTCGCAGCAGCTGGGGTTCTCCGACGATGGAGAACCGTCGGGCACCGCCGGCAAACCGATCCTCGCGCAGCTGATGGGCAGCGGTATCGGCGAAGTGACCGCCGTGGTCGTTCGTTACTATGGCGGCGTCAAGTTGGGCACCGGCGGGCTGGTGAAAGCCTATGGCAACGGTGTTCAACAGGCGTTGAAGCAGTTGGCGTTGGTACAAAAGGTGCCGGAAGCAGAATATATCTTGCAGTGCGACTATGCGCAGTTGGCGCTGGTGGAGAACTTGCTGCAGCAAACCGCAGGCCGGATCCTGCAGGGCGAATACGGCGCCGCCGTCGTGCTGCATCTGGCCTTGCCGGCCACCGAGGTCGAGCTGTTTGGAAATAAATTGCGTGATCTCAGTCGCGGTAATTTGCAATTAACCCCCATTTCGCAATAATTCCTCCCAATTGAATTGCTAAGGATCGTGCTGAAATGCATTTTCGCGCCATAACCCGTATCGTTGGTCTGCTGGTCATCCTGTTCTCCGGGACGATGTTTATTCCCGGCCTGGTGGCATTGATTTACCGCGATGGGGCGGGGCGTGCGTTCAGCCAAACCTTCTTCGTGGCGCTGACCATCGGCCTGATGCTGTGGTGGCCGAACCGCAAACAGAAACACGAGCTGAAGCCGCGCGAAGGCTTCCTGATCGTCGTGCTGTTCTGGACCGTGCTGGGCAGCGTAGGGGCATTGCCGTTCCTGTTTTCGGAACGGCCCAACCTGTCGCTGACCGACGCCTTCTTTGAATCCTTCTCGGGATTGACGACTACCGGCGCGACGACGCTGGTGGGGCTGGACTCGCTGCCGAAGGCCATTCTGTTTTATCGCCAAATGCTGCAATGGATGGGCGGTATGGGGATCATCGTGCTGGCGGTGGCGATACTGCCGATACTCGGCGTCGGCGGCATGCAGCTGTATCGGGCGGAAATGCCCGGGCCGCTGAAAGATAACAAGATGCGTCCGCGCATTGCCGAAACCGCCAAAACTCTGTGGCTAATTTATGTGTTGCTGACCGTCGCCTGCGCGCTGGCGCTATGGGGTGCCGGGATGTCGGTGTTCGATGCCATCGGCCACAGTTTCTCGACTATCGCCATCGGCGGTTTTTCTACCCACGACGCCAGTATCGGTTATTACGCCAGTCCGACCATCAACACCATCATCGCCGTGTTCCTGCTGATTTCCGGCTGTAACTACGGCTTGCACTTCGCTTTGCTAAGCGGTCGCAGTCTGAAGGTGTATGGGCGCGATCCTGAATTCCGCATGTTCATCTTCGTCCAGTTGACGCTGGTGGTGGTATGCACGTTGGTGCTCTGGGGGCATGGCGTCTATAAGAGCGGTATGGAAACGCTCAATCAGGCGTTCTTCCAGGTGGTATCGATGGCGACTACGGCCGGTTTTACGACCGACAGCATCGCCAAGTGGCCGCTGTTTCTGCCTATGTTGTTGCTGTGCTCGGCGTTCATCGGCGGTTGCGCCGGCTCGACCGGCGGAGGCCTGAAGGTGATCCGTATCCTGCTTCTGTACCTGCAGGGATCGCGCGAGTTGAAAAGGTTGGTGCACCCCAACGCGGTCTATACCATCAAATTGGGCAACCGCGCGCTGCCGGAACGCATCCTGGAGGCGGTATGGGGATTCTTCTCTGCCTATGCGCTGGTGTTTATCGTCAGCATGCTGGCGATCATTGCCACCGGTGTTGACGACTTTTCCGCGTTCGCCGCAGTGACGGCAACGCTCAATAACCTCGGCCCCGGCTTGGGCGTAGTGGCGGATAACTTCACCACGATGCCGGCGGCGGCCAAGTGGATCCTGGTGGTGACGATGCTGTTCGGGCGCCTGGAAGTGTTCACATTGCTGGTGCTGTTCACGCCAACCTTCTGGCGTGAGTGAGCCTGATATAAGGAGTACGCCATGAAGGCATTGATACTTTATTCGAGCCGTGACGGGCAAACACGCGCTATCGCTTCTTATATAGCAAGCAAGCTGCAGGACACGCTGCGTTGTGAGGTGATCGATCTGCTGCAGGCGGAACAGGTCGACCTTAGCCAGTATCAGCAGGTGATGATCGGCGCCTCCATCCGCTACGGGCACTTTAACCCGGTACTGGATAAATTCGTTAAGCGCCATGCCGAACAGCTGAATAGGATGCCGAGCGCGTTCTTCGCGGTGAACCTGACCGCGCGTAAACCGGAAAAGCGTTCGCCGCAAACCAACGCCTATACCCGCAAGTTCCTGTTGGCCTCGCCGTGGCAGCCAAAACAGTGCGCGGTGTTTGCCGGCGCATTGCGTTATCCGCGCTATCGCTGGTTCGACCGCATCATGATTCAATTTATTATGCGTATGACGGGCGGTGAAACGGATACCAGTAAGGAAGTGGAGTACACCGATTGGCAGCAGGTCGACCGTTTCGCCCAGGAATTTAGCCAGATCCAGTACGAAAAGTGACAAAAATGCGGGTTTGGCCAGCGTTTTGCCGAAAAAACCCGCGCTTGAAAAGTTTTTTGCAATTAGGGGTTGCGGCCCGCCGAGAACTCCCTATAATGCGCCTCCACTGACCGGGAACAACGACTGACAAGCCGCCGGGTCAGCGAGAGAAAAGCGAAATAAACGCTTGACTCTCCGGGTGAAAAG
>NZ_JBJNOX010000006.1:0-419516 GCF_052166245.1 Serratia sp. CY84636 | reverse complement strand
CACTTCGGAGCCGGTGGCAATCAGGATGACGTCCGGCGTGCCCGCGCAGTCTTTCAGCACGTAGCCGCCGCGGTACACGTTCGCCAGCTGCTCTGCGGTGCGCGGCTGCTGGGTCAGGTTCTGGCGCGAGAACACCAGGGTGGTCGGGCCGTCGTTGCGCTCGATGCCGTACTGCCACGCCACCGCCGATTCCACCTGGTCGCACGGGCGCCAGGTGCTCATGTTCGGGGTCACGCGCAGGCTCGCCAACTGCTCCACCGGCTGGTGGGTCGGGCCGTCTTCGCCCAGACCGATGGAGTCGTGGGTGTAGACGAACACGTTGCGCAGCTTCATCAGCGCCGCCATACGCACCGCGTTGCGGGCGTATTCCACGAACATCAGGAAGGTCGCCGAGTACGGCAGGAAGCCGCCGTGCAGCGCGATGCCGTTGGTGATGGCGGTCATGCCGAACTCGCGCACGCCGTAATGAATGTAGTTGCCCGCCGGGTCAACGTTCAGCGCTTTCGAGCCGGACCACATCGTCAGGTTGCTCGGCGCCAGGTCGGCAGAGCCGCCCAGGAACTCCGGCAGCACCTTGCCGAACGCTTCCAGCGCGTTCTGCGATGCCTTGCGGCTGGCGATGTTGGCCGGGTTGGCCTGCAGTTTTTCCACGAACGCCCTGGCGTCGGCTTTCCAGTCGGCCGGCAGCTCGCCGTTCATGCGGCGCTTGAACTCGGCAGCCTGCTCCGGGAAGGCCTTGGCGTAGGCGGCGAACTTGTCGTTCCAGGCCGCTTCTTTGGCCTGACCGGCTTCTTTGGCGTCCCACTGGGCGTAGATGTCCTGCGGGATTTCAAAGGCGGCGTATTTCCAGCCCAGCGCTTCGCGGGTGGCGGCCACTTCGGCGGCGCCCAGCGCGGCGCCGTGCACGTCATGGGTGCCGGCCTTGTTCGGCGAACCGAAGCCGATAACGGTCTTGCACATCAGCAGCGACGGCTTGTCGGTCACCTTGCGGGCTTCTTCAATCGCGGCCTTGATGGCGTCCGGGTTGTGGCCGTCAACGTTGCGCACCACGTGCCAGCCGTAGGCTTCGAAACGCAGGGCGGTGTCGTCGGTGAACCAGCCGTCGACGTGGCCGTCGATGGAGATGCCGTTGTCATCGTAGAAAGCGGTCAGCTTGCCGAGCTTGAGGGTACCGGCCAGAGAGCAGACTTCGTGCGAGATGCCTTCCATCATGCAGCCGTCGCCCATGAAGGCGTAGGTGTGGTGGTCAACGATATCGTGGCCCGGGCGGTTGAACTGCGCCGCCAGGGTGCGTTCGGCGATGGCGAAGCCGACGGCGTTGGCGATACCCTGGCCCAGCGGGCCGGTGGTGGTTTCAACGCCTGGGGTATAGCCGTACTCCGGGTGCCCTGGGGTTTTGGAGTGCAACTGACGGAAGTTTTCCAGCTCGCGCATCGGCAGGTCGTAGCCGGTGAGGTGCAGGAGGCTGTAAATCAACATGGAGCCGTGGCCGTTGGAGAGCACGAAACGGTCGCGGTCAGCCCAGTGCGGGTTAGTCGGGTTGTGGTTGAGGTAGTCACGCCACAGGACTTCGGCGATGTCCGCCATGCCCATAGGGGCACCCGGGTGGCCGGAATTTGCTTTTTGTACGGCGTCCATGCTGAGTGCGCGGATGGCGTTGGCAAGCTCTTTACGAGAGGACATGTTTTACTCCAGGTCGGATAAAAAAAGCAGTCAAGTTCCCTATTTTCTCAGACTCCACATCACAACGGCAATCCCTAATGCCAAATGAGAGCGAGTTCACCACTTATTAGCACGATTGGACGCTTTTTCGGAATAACACTATTCTCGCCCCGTCTGACGTACACTAGGCTCTTGCGACAAGATTTCCTCCAAGCAAAATGATTCTTTTACCTTGTTACCTTCACAGGAAGATGGCGTTATGAAGATCCGTACCTCTTTGATTGCGTTGGGCATTGCCACCTTGGCAACCGGCTGTCAAAACCTGAATACCGAAACCTTGATGCAGTCCGGCGCCCAGGCATTCCAGGCGGCGACCCTGAGCAACAACGACGTTAAGGCCCTGAGTGATAAATCCTGCGCCGAGATGGACAGCAAGGCACAAATCGCGCCGGCCGACAGCACCTACGCCAAGCGTCTCAACAAAATCGCCGCGGCGCTGGGCGACAACATCAACGGCACCCCGGCCAACTACAAGGTCTACGTGACCAAAGACGTCAACGCCTGGGCAATGGCCAACGGCTGCATCCGCGTCTACAGCGGCCTGATGGACATGATGAACGACAACGAAGTGGAAGGCGTGCTGGGCCATGAAATGGGCCACGTGGCGCTGGGCCACACCCGCAAGGCGATGCAGGTGGCTTACGGCACCGTGGCGCTGCGCACCGCGGCGTCCTCCGCCGGCGGCGTCATCGGCTCGCTGTCGCAGTCGCAGCTGGCAGACATCGGCGAGAAGCTGGTCAGCGCCCAGTTCTCGCAGAAGCAGGAAAGCGAAGCGGATGATTACTCGTTCGATCTGCTGAAAAAACGCGGCATCGATCCGAACGGCCTGGCCACCAGCTTCGAGAAGCTGGCCCAGATGGAAGCCGGCCGCCAGAGCAGCCTGTTCGACGACCACCCGTCTTCCCAAGCGCGTGCGCAGCACATCCGCGATCGCATCGCGGCAGAGAAATAACCACGAAAACGCCCGGCAATCGCCGGGCGTTTTTTTATCGTATTAATACAGCGTTTTCTGCGGCGGCCCGGCGAAAGTCAGCGGCCCGACCTGCTTCATGTCCACCTCGACCACCGACGGCCCCGGGTAGTTGATCGCTTCGGCCAGCACGCCGTTGAACTGTGCCGCTGCGTCCACCTTCCAGGCTTTCAGCCCCATCGCTTCGGCAATCTGGGTGAACGCCGGCGTATGCAGCTCGTTGTAATACTGGCGCCCGGCGAAGTACTTGTCCTGAATGCCGCGCATCACGCCATAACCGCCGTCGTTCATGATCAGCAGGGTGATATTCACCTGTTCCTGCGCCATGGTCGCCAACTCGCCCAAGCCCAGCGCCAGACCACCGTCGCCCACCAGCCCCACCACCTTGCGCTGCGGGTTGGCAATCGCGGTGGCGATGGCCATCGGCAGCCCCCTACCGATGGCACCCGCCAGCGAGTGAATGTTGCACAGCGGCGAGATCGCCCGGAACAACCGGCTGCCCCAGACGCTGCCGGAAACGGTGATATCGCGTACCAACAGCCCGTCCTGCGGCAGCGCGGCGTCGATGGCGTCGTTGAGTTTGGCGTATTCACCGGACTGCTGGCGCAGCGCGCTCTCCGCCTGCTGCACCGCCCCCGCGATCTCGGCATCCCACTCGGCGTTGACCTTCTCGCCGGGGGCCAGCCGCGCCGCCAGCGCCGCCAGCAGCGCCGCACAGTCGCCGTTGATCTGTTCATCGGCCAGATAGTTGCGGTTGGCCGCCACCGGATCGATGTCAATCTGCACCAGCGGGCGCGGCAGCGGCAGCGTCCAGGTACGGGTTTCATTGCTGCGCAGGCGCGAACCGGCCACCAGCGTCAGATCGCACTGCGTCAGGATCGCTTCGATGCTCGGTGAGTTATGGAACGCCCGCAGGCTGCGCGGATGGCTGTCCGGCAGAATGCCGCGCCCGTGGGTGCTGGAGATCACCGCCACGCCGGCGTCCGCCAGCTTGCGTACCGCGTCGCCGCAGGCCAAGGCGCCGCCGCCCAACCACAGCAGCGGACGCTTGGCCTGTTTCAGCCGCTGATGCAGCCGTTCCACCGCCGCATCGTCCGCCTTCGGCAGCGGTGCCGGCGCCAACGGCTCGGTCAGCACCGAACGGGAAACCAGGCTGCTTTGAATATCGATCGGGATCTCGACCGCCACCGGGCCGCAGGGCACGGTTTGCGCATCCAGGATCGCCCGTTGGATTACCGCCACCGCCTGCTCCGGCGAATTGACCCGGTAAGCGCGCTTGGAGCAGGCGCGCAGGAAGCCGAGCTGATCGCGGGTTTCATGAATAAAACCGGCGTCGGCGTCCAGATAGGCTTTTTCCACCTGGCCGGTGATATGCAGCAGCGGCGTGTTGGCATTGAGCGCCTCAATCATCGCCCCCACCGCGTTGCCGGCGCCGGCGCCGGTGCTGGTCAACGCTACGCCCAGGCCGGAGAAACGCCCGTGCGCGTCGGCCATGGTGACCGCCCCCGCTTCGCCGCGCGCCGGCACGAAGCGAATTTTATCGCGCTGCCCCACCGCATCGGCGATCGGCAGATTATGAATCGAAATGATGCCGTACATCGCCGACACCGCATACTGTTCCAGAGTCCGGGCTATCGCCTCGCCAACCGTGATTTTATCGCTCATCATCTGCCTTCTTAGGGTATTCGTTATTAGGGTTATGCGTAGAGGTGTCGGCCTAGTCGCTCCAGCGGTTCACCTGATGGCTCAACGCCAGATACACGCTTTTCTGCTGCATGTAGGCCTTGATGCCGTTCAGGCCCTTTTCGCGGCCCAGCCCGCTTTCCTTGAAACCGCCGAACGGCGTGGAAATCGAGAACGTTTTGTAGGTATTGACCCAGACGGTGCCGGTTTCCAGCCGCTCCGCCAGCGCCATCGCGCGAGGGAAGTCGCGGCTCCAGATGCCGGCCGCCAGGCCGTACACCGAGTCATTGGCCTGTTCGATCAGCTGTTGCTCATCGTCAAACGGCAGCGCCACCAGCACCGGGCCGAAGATCTCTTCCTGGCAGACGCGGGCGTCGTTGTTCAAGCCTTCAATAATGGTCGGCAGGTAATAGCTGCCGCTCGCCAGCTGCGGATCGGCCGGCGCTTCGCCGCCGATGACCACCCGACCGCCCTCCTGCCGCGCCAGCGCCACGTAGTCCGCCACGCTTTGCCGATGTTTGGCGCTGATCAGCGGGCCGAGATGCACGTCCGGCACCAGCGGGTTGCCGATGCGCAGCCCCGCCGTCAGTTCGGTCAAGCGCGCCAGCAGCGGCTGATACAGCGAACGATGCACGAACAGCCGCGAACCGGCGATGCACGCCTGGCCGGCGGAGCTGAAAATGCCGTAGCAGATGCCGCGCGCCGCCTGCTCCAGATCGGCGTCCTCCAGCACGATGGTCGGCGACTTGCCGCCCAATTCCAGCGAAGTGGGGATCAGCTTGTCGGCGGCGATGTGCGCCAAATGGCGCCCGGTGCTGGTCCCGCCGGTAAAGGAGATCTTTTTCACCAGCGGATGGCGCGCCAACGCCTCGCCGATCACCGAACCTTTGCCCGGCAACACGCTGAGCAGCCCAGCCGGCAGGCCCGCCTGTTCGAACAGCTCGGCCAGCTTCAGCGCCATCAGCGGCGTGGCTTCGGCCGGTTTGAGCACCACCGCGTTGCCCGCCGCCAGCGCCGGCGCCACCTTCTGCATTTCGCTGGCGATCGGCGAGTTCCACGGCGTAATGGCGGCGATCACCCCCATCGGTTGATACTGGCTTAGCGTCATCACCTCGGCGCTGCGCGGGGTCGGCAGCTCGCCTTCCAACACCTCGCAGGCGGCCGCGAAGTAGCGCGCGGTCGCCGCCGCGCTGGCCACCAGCCCGCGGGTTTCCGCCAGCGGCTTGCCGTTGTCGCGGGTCTGCAGCTCGGCCAACTGTTCCTGCTGCGCCAGAATCAGGTTGCTGACGCGGTAGAGGATCGAGGCGCGTTGGTGCGGCACCAGCCCACGCCATTCCGGCGCGCGCCAGGCGCGTTCCGCTGCTTCCACCGCCTCGTTCACGTCCTCGACGTTCGCGGCACGCAGCCGCGCGTTGACGCTGCCGTCGGCCGGGAATACCGAAGCCATCTCTTCGCCACGCCCTTCACGCCAGCGCCCGGCGACAAAAATATTCAATCGTTCCATGCTCCGCTCCTGCCGTTCAGGCAATAAAACCGCCGTCCACCAGACGGCGACAGGCTTGTACCGCGCTCAGCGCCGCCAGGGTTGATGTTTTGGGATTGCTCGCCAGCGGGGTGCCGCTCAGCTCGATGTGAAATTCGCCAAAGTCGCCGCACACCTGCAGACGATGGGTATTGCGCCGGGTGGCGGGATCGACCTGCAGGCGTACCCGGGTGGCGTCCATCCCCAGGCCGTTGAGCGCAATGGTGGCCGCCACGTTGGCATTGGCCGGGAACAAACGCGCCGCTTCGCGCGCTGACCCTTCAAAAAATACCTGCGCTTCGCTCACCGCATCGAGGTCGACCAGCTGCTCCGCCGGGCTGCCGCGCCAGCTGGCCGGGCTTTTGCTGGCCTGATAGGTCACGCTCTCCAGCCCGCCTTCGCGCGCCGACGCCAGCCCATCCATCCCCGCCACCGCACCGGACAACACGATCAACTGCCCGTGATGGCGGCGGCAAACCTGCTGCAGCCGCTGTTGCAATGCGGCGTCCGCCAGCGCGCCGGTCGAGATCAGCGCCAGCGGCCAACCGCGCTGCAGCACCGCTTCGCCGAACTCCGCCACCGCCTGCTGGCTGGCGCACTCCAGCACCAGATCCGGCCGCTGCAAACACTGCTCGGGATGGGTCAACGCCTGCACCCGCCCGCCAAAGGCCTCGGCGATCGCCGCATGATGAGCCGCGCGCGCCAGGATCCAACCGACCTCCACGCCTTCCGGCAAACGGGCGATCACTTCCTTCGCCATCGCGCCGTAGCCAATCATCATGATCTTCTTCATCTTTATCGGCCCCTGCTACACATGGCGGTTAAAGCCGCCGGATACGTCCAGCGCCGCGCCGGTGGTAAAGGAAGCCAGCGGCGAAGCGAGGAACAGCAGCGCCTGCGCCGGCTCCTGCGGCTTGCCGAGGCGCTTCATCGGGATGCCGCGGCGTTCGGCGATCGCCGCCGTCCACTGCTCCCAGCTTTGATCTTTATCGCTGCGCTCGTCGAAACGGCGGCGCCATTGGCCCGACTCCACCATCCCCAGCAAGATCGAGTTAACGCGAATGCCTTTGCCCACCAGCTCTTTCGACAGCGTCAGCGTCATGTTGAGCAGCGCGGCGCGCGCCGCCGAGGTGGCGATCATGTGTTCTTCCGGCTGCAGCGCCAGCAGCGAGTTCACGCAGGTGATCGACGCGATCGTCGACCGTTCCAGCGCCGGTAAGAACGCCTGCACCGGGTTGATCACGCCGAACAGCTTCAGCTCGGCCTCATGCAGCCAGGCTTCGCGCGGCGTTTGGTCAAAATGGGCGACGAAGCCCTGACCGGCGTTGTTGATCAGCAGATCCACGCCGCCGAAATGCGCCGTCACCTGGTCAGCGAACTGCGCCACCTGCTGCGCGTCCAGTACGTCGCAGCGCAGCGCCAGGATCTCCGCCTGCGGAAACTCCGCACGCAGGCTGGCTGCTGCGCCGGCCAGTTTGTCCGGATCGCGGCCGCAGAACGCCACCTTCGCCCCTTCGGCCAGCAGCAGTTTCAGGGTTTCGAAACCGATGCCCGACGAGCCGCCGGTTACCACCGCCACCCGATTCTCAAGCTGAAAATTCATCGTTGGATTGCTCCCGTAAAGTCCCGCAGATAGCGGTTGAAACACGCCGGCGCGTCGAGGTAGCTGGCATGGCCGGCGGCGGCGATCAAACGCAGCGTCGCGTCCTGCTCACGCGCCAGCTCGGCCGCCTTCTCCGGCGGCGTAATGCGATCCTGTTCACCGCACCAGACTTCCAGAGGGCCGCGATAGCGCGCCAGATAGCGGCCGATATCGTCGTTGGCCAGCATCCAGACGGCGCTCAGAAAACCGTCGGGATCGAGCTGCTGCATGCCGTTGCGCACCCAGGCGATATCCTGCGGATCCGCCCCTTCACGCAGCAAGGCCGCCGCCCGCTGCTCGCCATAGCCCACCGGCCCCAGCGTCTCTATCATCTGTTGGCGCTGGCCGTACACCTGCCGACGTTTTTCCTCCGGCGCCGTGGCATAGCCCTGCGCCGGATCCGCCAACACCAATCCACATAACCCGTCCGGATAGCCGGCGGCATAGGCGCTGCCGATCAGCGCCCCCAGCGAATGGCCGACGATCAGCGGCTGCGCCAGCTGCAGCTCATCAATCAGCGCCGCCAACGCCGCCGCATAACCGGCGGCATCGGCCTGAGGATCCGCCAACGGCAGGCTGCCGCCGTAGCCCGGCGCATCCCACGCCAACAGACGGTGGCCGTCCGTCAGGCCGCTATCGTTGAGCTGCTTGATCCACGAGGCCGATCCGGAGCTGATGCCGTGCAGCAATACCACCGGCCGCCCCTGCCCGGCCTCGCGCCAGCTCAGGGTATATGCCCCGCAGCGCGCCCGTTGGCGTTGCGCCAGGCCGTTCATCAGTTGCGCTTCACTTTGGACAGCGGGTGATCCGCCGGATAGGTCGGGATCTCCGGCTTGGCGGTGCCGAGCATCACGCACATCAGCGCCTCTTCCTCACCGTGGTTGAACAGGCCGCGATACACCCCCGCCGGCACCGAGATCAGATCGCGCTCTTTCAGCCTGGTTTCGTAATACTCTTCCCCATCCTGAATCATCAGCGTGATGCTGCCTTTCAGCATGAAGAACACTTCTTCCACGTCGTCGTGCAGGTGCAGCGGGCCCTCGCACTTCGACGGCAGCACCATGGTGGAGAAGGTGAAATTGCCCGCCGGAATGGTGTTGGCGTCGCTGGCCACGCCGGTAGCGCCGGTACCGATGTAGCGCATCTGCGCACGGCGGTATTTCGGGTCAAAGTCGGCCTGGAACTTCAGCGCGTTCCAGTCGTATTTACGGCCTTCGAAACGGGCGATGCGCGACTCCACCCAATTTTCCATCGACAGATCCTGCGGCTTGACGCCGGCTTTGTTCTCAACCTGAGACATGTTGTCACTCCTCTGTTGAATCAAATGGTTATCCCCTTCGTCTTTCACGCTGTGGCGTTGTTGACTGCATTCGTTCGCACCAGTCACTTACCGCAGTAAGCTCCTGGAGACTCACGAACTTGCCGCCTAGCCACAGCATGAAATCCATTGGGCTTAGCAATTGTTAATTCAGTACTTTCTCAGTAACGGCAGCAGAATGAGGCAGCCGACGAAAGCCATCACCACCAGGAACAGCAGGCCGTTATCCATATTGCCGGTGGCGGCGATCAACGCCCCCATCAGCACCGGCGCCAGCGCGCCGGCAAAATTGCCCAACCCGTTGAAGATACCGCCGGCGGTAGCGCTGACCTTGCTGCTGGTCGCCTTCGCCAACAGCGCGAAAATATTCGGCGCGCCGGCGCCCCACATAAAGGTGCTGAAGGCCATGGCGGCGATCACGCTGTAGGTGCCCTGCAGGTGCAGCACCACCGCCAGACCGAGGCCGGCACCGCACAGCGACAGGAAGCAGGCCAGCGCGCGCCGATCCAGCTTGTCCGACAGCCAGGCGCCCAGCACTTCGCCGAGCAGCATGGCGATGAACGGCAGCGAAGAGAGATAACCGGCATGCTCCAGATGAATGCCTTTTCCCTTGATCAGGTAGCTCGGCAACCAGCCGTTCATGCCCCACAGGTAGGTCAGGAAGGCGATGTTGAACAGGCAGATCATCCAAAAGTGCGGGCTGCGCAGCAGCTCGCGGCGATGCTGTTGGCGTTCCGACACCGCCGGCTTGGTCGCCGCCGCCGGGCGCGCGACGTTCAGGTGGCGCATGCCGAACAGCACCAGCAACATCACCGGCAACGTCAGAAACGCCATAAAGAAGAAGGTGGCCTGCCAGTCGAAGGTATTGAGGATGTACAGGGTGACCGGGAAGCCAAGCGCGGCGCCCAACGGCGTGCCGAGCAGCCACAGCATGGTGGCGCGCGCCTGCAGCTGCGGCGGGAAGGCCTGACGAATAATGGCGTAGGCCATCGGCAGCAGCGGCCCTTCGGCGATACCGAGCAGAATGCGCAGTGTCATCATGGCGTGATAGGAACGCACCATCCCCATCAACACCATCAGCACGCCCCACACCACCATCATGCCAATCAATACCTTGACCGGATTAAGCCGATCGCCGATGCCGCTGAGCAGCATCGAGGAAATGCCGTAGGAGAACAGAAACGCGCTCATCAGCAAGCCCAGCCGCGCCGGGTCAAAACCGATCCCTAACGCCTGCTGGAACTCGCTATCGGAAAACAGCGCCGCGATGCTGATCTTGTCGAAAAACGCCAACAGCACGCAGGCAAACAGCGCGATCGGCACCGACCAGCGCACCCGCTGCTGCGGATTTTCGGCAACGGTTTCCCCCGCCCGTCCAGCGCGGGCGTCAATGTCTTGCGTAGTCATAAAACGCTCCCGAGGTTCGGGCGTTATTTCAACGCCATCAAAGAAAACTCCGCATCCGCCAACTGCTGCGGATCCAGCACCCGGCCGCTCGCCAACCAACGCTTGCCGAGCTTGATGGTGCGCGCGTCGTTGAACGCCACCATCTGCACCAGCTGCCGATCGGCGTTCAGCGTGAAGAACACCTGCGACTGCGGCGTGCGGCGCACCACATGGTGCACGCCGCCACTCGGCACGCCGAGGATCTGGATATTGGCGTCGTATTGATCCGACCAAAGCCAGGCCACGTCGTCATACGGGGCGGCGAAGGCGTCGAGCATCGCGCAGGCGGTGCTGATGGCCTGATTTTGTGCGTAGGCCCAGGACTGCAGGCACAGGCCAAGCGTCGGGTGGCGCGCCACATCGCCGGCGGCGAAGATTGCCGGATGGCTGGTGCGCCCCTGGCCGTCGACCACGATGCCGGAGTCGATCGCCAGCCCGGCGCTGCGCGCCAGTTCGAGATTCAGCTCAACGCCGATCCCCACCACCACCAGATCGAAGGCCTGCGGATCGCTGACTTCGCTGCCGATCCAGGCGGTGCCGTCGCGATCTTCCAGCGAGATCTCGCCGCAGCCGCACAGCACCGTGACGCCCTGCTGGCGATGCAGTTCGAGCAACGCCTGTGAGACGTCGGCGCCGACGCTGCGCATGCACAGCGCAGGCTGGCGTTCAAACACCGTCACCTCGGCGCCGAGACGGCGCGCGGAAGCGGCGATCTCCAGCCCGATCCAACCGCCGCCGACGATCGCCAGGCGACGGCAGCCCTGCAGGCCCTGCCGCAACCGGGCCGCATCGTCCCAGGAACGCAGCGTCATCACGCGCGGGTGCTGCGCCCAGGCGGCGCTCGGCACACGCGGCCGCCCGCCGGTGGCGATCAGCAACTGCTCGAACTGCAGCCGTTGCCCGTCGCTGAGCGTGACGATTTGCTGTTCTGCATCGATGGACTCGGCGCGCAGCGGGCGACGCCAGTCGATATTCAGCTCCGCCACCGCCTGTTCGCTGAACAGCCGGCTGAGGGGAGCCGCGGCATCCAGCAGCGCCGCTTTCGACAGCGGCGGCCGCTCGTAAAAATCGTAGGGTTCGTCGCTGACAACCGTCAGCCGGCCGCTGTAACCGCGATCGCGCAGCGTCTTGGCCGCCCAGCCGCCGGCCTGGCCGCCGCCGACGATGACGATGCCCGCGTGTTCCGGCCGGTTCATAACGCCTCCGCCTTTTTATGCTGGCGGCGCGTGTCGTGATCGATGCCGCCCTCTACCGCCCATTCGGTGAAGGAGACCAATGAATGCTCCAGCTCGCGCGGCTGCCAGTTTTCCGTCAGATAATCGTCGTTGGTGTAGTACTCGAACGCGCCGCCGGTCGGGCTGTTGACGTACCAGAAATAGGCCGAGGAGATCGGGTGGCGGCCGGGGCCGATAAAGGTGCTCCACTTCTCTTTGTTCATGGCGATGCCGCCGCCGATCACTTCGTGGATATCGCGCACGGTGAACGCCACGTGGTTCAGGCCCCGTGGGCGGTTCGGCAGCTTCAGCAGGAACAGGTTATGGTGGCCGCCGCGCGCCTGGGTACGCAGGAAGACGGCGCGATCGATATAGCGATCGGAAACCTGGAAATCCAACAGCTCGCGATAGAAACGCTCGGTCGCCGCCAGGTCCTCAACGAAGAACACCACGTGGCCAATGTTGATCGGCTGCGCCTGCGAATAAACCGGGCTGGGTTGATCGATGCGGCGCACGTCGCCCCATTGGTTGATCGGCGTGACCGGCACCTCGACCGCCTGCTGGCGGCTGACGACGAAGCGCAGCGTCATGCCGTTGGGATCGAGGCATTCCAGCTCTTCTCCCACCTGACGGAAGCCGGGCATCAGCGCCAAACGCGGCTGCAGGCGCGCCAGATCGGCAGGCGAGGCCACGCCCCAGGTCATGCGGCGCAGGGTAGAACCGCCCTCAAACGCCGCAGGCAGCGCCGCGCTTTGCAACGGGTGCAGGACAACCCGCGCCCCGCTCAGGGTAGTGAATTCGCGCTGCGGTTCGCCCCAATGTTGCGTGGCGGGCTGCAGGCCGAAGTCTTGCATGAATTTTTCGCAGGTTGGCAGATCTTCGACGCCAAATTCCAATTTTTCGATTCCGATTACGCTCATTGTTCAGCCTCACGTTCTCGCTGCATACGGTTTTCAGGCATGAGTGAACCCCGGCCCCTGTTTGCTACGGGCCTTATCCCTGCCTGAGTAAAAGAGTCGGTCCTGTCGGTTAGCCGACGTTGGCCTGCGGCGGCGCGCCGAGGAAGCCGGAAATTTTCTCCGCCGCGTCGCGCACTTCCATGCGCAGCCGCTCGCGATCCGCTTTCGGGATCTCATCGGACGGCACCATGATGCTGACCACCGCCTCGACCCGCTGCTCGCGGTTGAAGATCGGGTAGACGATCGAGGAGATGCCGTGGCGGAAGAACGATTCGCCGATCACATAGCCGCGCGCTTTGTCTTGCTGCACCATCTGCCACAGCGTTTCGCGATCCGCCGGGGTGCCCGGCGCATTGCCCGGCAGCTGCGCGTCCGGATAAAGTTGTTCGAACTCGCTGCGGGTGGCGCTGGTCAACAGCATGCGACCCAGAGAGGTTTGGTGCACCGGCAAACGGGTGCCGACGCTGACCTGATTGATCTGCGAACCGGCGGCGCTGACGCGGGCGATGTAAATAACGTCGCGCCCGTCGCGGATCGCCAGATGGCTGCTGCACTGGCTGCGATCGCGCAGCTGCTCAATCACCGGCTGGCCGGCCTGCGCCACGTCCAGCGACGCGATGTATTCGAAGCCGAGGCGCAGCACCTTGATGCCGAGCGCAAAGGTGTTGGTGCGCGGATTGCGCTCCAAAAAGCCCAGGTGCTCGAGCGTCTGCACCACCCGGTAAGCGGTGGCCTTCGGCATATCGACCAGGCGATGCAACTCGGCGAAGGTCATTTCCTTATGCTGCTCGCCAAATGCCAGCAGCAACTGCAACCCGCGATCCAGTCCCGGGATCAGATACTTACATGCTTGCTCGTCCGCCATCTCTCGCTCCTGCGCTGTGCGCCTGCCCTGCGGGCCTCAGTTGAATACGAAGCCGCCGTTGACCGGCAGCAGTTGGCCGGTGACGAAATCCGCCAGCGACGACAGCAGATAAAGCACCGTACCGTTCACATCGTCCGGATGCTGCGCCCCGGCCAGCGCGCGCCCCTGCTCATACAGCTGATGGCGCTCGGCGGGCACATACTCGGTGGCTTCCACCCGCGTCAGGCCCGGTGCGATGGCGTTGACGCAGATCCCCTGCGGGCCCAGCTCGCGCGCCATCGAGCGGGTCATCGCGATCAGCGCGCCTTTGCTGGCGACATAGGCCATCAGGCGCGGCGCGCCCCACAGCGCGGTATCCGACGCCACGTTGACGATCTTGGCGTGCGGGTTGCGCGCCAGCAGCGGCACCGCCGCCTGACTCACCACCCAGGTGCCGCGCACGTTGACCTGCATCACCCGATCCCACAGATCGATATCGTATTCCATCATGGTTTTGCCGCCGACGCCGGTCGCCAGCGCCGCGTTGTTTACCAGGCCGTCGATCCCGCCGCCAGCGGCGATCTTTTCGAACGCCGAGCGGATCGAATCCGGTGACGCCAGATCGATCGTCTGCGTTTCCACCTGAGCGCCCTGCTCGCGCAGCGCGGCACCGCTCGCCGCCAGTTCATCCGCCAGAATGTCGCACATCACCACCTGCGCGCCGGCGGCGGCGATGGCGGCAGCGAAGCTGTAGCCCAGGCCGCGCGCCGCCCCGGTGACCACGATGCGTTTACCGTTCAGCAGGCCGTTCACTGCGCCGCCTCCCGCTCGCGCAGCGTCGCCAGCTGTTTCTGCGCCTCTTTCTGCATCAGGCGGCGCAGGCGAGAAAGACCGACGTCGTGCTGGTACAGGTATTCGCGGCCGCGGGCGTTAGGCGCCATGTTCTCAAGCACGATGCGATCCTGCTCGAGCACGTCCCAATGCAATGATTCCAGGCGGTTGCGGTACATGAAGCGCCACATGTCACGCTGCCAGTCTTTGACCTTACGGATGCGCCAGAAGAAGACCCGGCAGTGATCCTTGTCTTCCGGCACCACCATGCCGATGATCCAGAAGTGGCCACCTGGCCCGAAGCGCTTCTTGTATGGGATCGACAGGCGCATCCAATAGGCGCCGCTGCTGCCGAACTCCACCCAGTCGAAGTTGACGCCGATCTGGCCGTTCTTCTTGAAGATAAACCCGCTGTCGGTCGGTTCCAGCCCCATATCCGCCTTGCGATCCCCCTCCGCCATTGAGTGTGAGGAAGAGTGCAGGTAGGTGCCGTGCATCGGATCCATCACGTTTTCCAGGGCGTATTGGTAGTTGCAGTTCCAGCTGGCGGTGCACAGGAAGTTGCTGTACGAGGCTTCGTCCGCCAGTTCTTGCGGGAAAGTCAGCGCCGCCGGCGCTTCATCCGCCGTCACGCCGAAATAGAGGAACACCGCGCCATAGGCTTCTTTGGCCGGGTAAGAACGCAGGCATTTTTGCCCCACCAGCGGGCAGCGATCCACTGCCGGCACGTCTTTCACCGTACCGTCGCCGCCGACTTCCACCCCGTGATACCAGCAGGCGATGCGATCGCCGAGGTTCCACCCCATGGAAAGCCGCGCGCCGCGGTGCGGGCAGCGGTCTTCCAGCGCGTGGATCTGGCCTTCACCGTCGCGCCATACCACGATTTGCTGTTCAAGGCGGGTGATGCCGACCGGGTTGTTGCCCACTTCCCAGCTGGCCAGTACCGGATACCACATGCCGCGCAACCCCTGGTCAAGATAGTCCTGCAAGCTCTGTTCGGAGGATGTTGTGTTTGCTGTCATTGTCTTCTCCCGGAGGTGGCTCAGAAACCGTTAACGTGAAGGAATTCGCGGAACGTCGCCTCATTCCACGGTTGGCCGCTGCGATCGAACAGGCGGCGCTGATTCAGCGCGCTGACGATCTGCTCCAGCTCTTCCGCGCCCTGATCGAAGATCGTTTCCAGCGCCGCCACCAGGGCGGTTTCGAAACCGTCCGGCACACGGGCGCGGTTTTGCCAGATGACATTGCGGAACTGGCCCGGCTGATGGATTTGACCGTTGCCGCCTTCGCGGGCCGGCGTCACCTGTTGGGTGTCCGGCAGCCAGGGATTGAAATCGGTGATGTGCTGCATGATTACTCCTCCGCGATAAAGGTGATCTGGATTTGGTTGTCGACCACCCGGGTGGGATAGGTTTGCAGATCGCGACCGCCCGGCTCGCGCAGGCACTGGCCGGTTCGCACGTCAAACAGCGCTTCGTGCAGCGGGCACTCAACCTTGCCGTCGTCTACAAACCCCTGGCTGAGCAAGGCATAAGCATGCGGGCAAACGTCTTCCAGCGCGTAGTAGTTACCGTCGAGCAGGTACACCCCGATCTCTTTTCCTTCCACTTTGCCGGAGAAAGGAAAATCTTCTTTCACCTGAGACACTTCGCACACATTCTTCCAGCTCATTGCTTTTGTCCTCTATCTGATTGTTTCATATATGAAACTCAGTTTCTTATTTAATACAGCCACTATAGGTCTGGCGAAACTTTCGTCAAGCGAGCGGAACGGCAAATGTTAATGAAAGGTTGTTTAAAAATGACAAATGCGGGAAGGATCACGAAATCATGCACCGATATGAAAAACCTATGTCAGTTGTGCGCTCTCCCACTAATTTATGGCAAAAAATGCGTTGATTCCGACGACGCATTGCGCGTAAAAGTGTTTTCTCACTGTCTTTCACACCCTATTTGATAACAATAAATTTACATCAATCAGCCTCATCCCCCGCGTTTGCGCGCAATGGCATCCGCGGGTGAGTTTGCTGCTGCCTGAATTCGTCAACCGCTCGCATTGAGGAACGC
Organism: Serratia sp. CY84636; assembly: GCF_052166245.1. Taxonomy (NCBI): domain Bacteria; kingdom Pseudomonadati; phylum Pseudomonadota; class Gammaproteobacteria; order Enterobacterales; family Yersiniaceae; genus Serratia; species Serratia sp. CY84636. The sequence continues at coordinate 403,299 of NZ_JBJNOX010000006.1, read as the reverse complement.
AACGTGCAACAACGTCAACGCTGGTTTGGGGTGATCGCCCTGCTGTTTCTGATCGTTATCGCCTATGCGGATCGGGTCAATATCGCCGTGATGTTGGTCAATCCCGACTTCCTGCAACACTTCCAACTCGGCGGCGACCGCGCCCACCAGGGCACGCTGATGACGGTGTTTTTGCTCGGCTACGGCCTGTCCGCCATGTTGCTGACGCCGTTTCTGGAAACGCTGATGGGTTACCGCCGCGCGCTGACGCTGAGCGTGGTGCTGTGGGCGCTGCTCACCGCCGCCTCGCCGCTGGCGGGATCGCTGATGCTGCTGTGCGTGGTGCGCGCGCTGCTTGGCGTCAGCGAGGGGCCGCTGTTCTCGCTGAAGACCATGTACATCAGCGATCACTTCGCCGCCGACGAGCGCGGCAAGCCCAACGCCGTCAGCGCGCTGGGCGTTTCGTTGGGGCTGGTGCTCGGCTTTCCGCTGGTGAGTTTTCTGATGGCGCATTTCGGCTGGGCGATGTCGTTTCACCTGCTGGCGCTGCTCAACCTGCTGCTGGGGCTGGCGCTGGTGCGGCTGTTCGTTCATCCCCTCGCCCTGTCTTCACCCTCGCGCCCTGCAGCTCCGCAACCGGCGCTGAGCCGCGTCTGGCACACCTTTACGCTGGCCTGGCGCACGCCGATGCTTGGCTGGATCCTGCTGATCGAGATCGCTACGCTCAGCTATCTGTGGGGCTCCAGCTCCTGGTTGCCGGCGTATCTGACCGATGAAAAGGGGTTCTCCATCAAGCAGATGGGCTGGATGGCCGCGCTGCCTTTCATCGTCAGCATCGCCTCCAAATACCTCGGCGGCGTGTTGCTCGATCGTATCCGCCCTTATCAAGCGCCGCTGATCTTCGTCTGCGGCGGCGCAGCGACCGCGCTGTGTATCTATGGCGTGATGAACAGCCATCAGCTTGGCTGGATCGCCTTCTTCCTGCTGGCGGCCAATGCCTGTTGGGGCGCGCAGGGCGCGGCGATCCCTACCCTGCTGCAACATTATGCGCGGCCGGAGGCGGTCGGCAGCGCCTATGGGCTGATCAACGGCATCGGCAATCTGTTTTCGGCGTTTGTGCCGATGGCGATGGGCATGGTGATGGCCAGCCAGGGTAAGGTGTCTTCAGGCTTTGCGGTGCTGATCGCCTCGCAGTTGCTGACATTGCTGGCGGGCGGCGCACTGTTTGGCCGCATGTTGCTGGCGCGGCAGGTGAAGCGGGCATAAACCCGTTTCCCTGTCCTGTGCGGCGGAAAACCGACAGCGTTGAGAGGGTGCTCATGGATCTGGACGCCAACAATCAGCAGACGGGGGACATCCCCCGTCGCCGGGTTGCCTTACCGTTCGGATTCGTAAGCCAAAATGGCCGCAACCTCCGTAGTGCCCGATCGGATCCGCAGCTCACACAGCGTGCTGCGAGTTATCCATGCCAGTGATATTACCGTGGCACAAATAACCACCAATTTTAACAGGCTCCGTTTGTTCGGCATCATGCCTTCTTCTCCTTGCCTCGCGGCGGGTAAGAGGCTAACTTAACGTTGTCTGGCGTTAGAGTTGGCCTCGGGTTGATGGATATCGACTCGGGGCTTTTCTCTTTGTACCTTTCACGCAGGCTCCAGATACAAAGATCCAGAGCACCCGCGCGCAGTATATTCATCCTCTCCGTTGTCCCGTGTCCTTATTCTCTGACTCAGTTTCATTTCTGCGCAGGATTGCGCAAAGGCGTTGCAACAGGCTGAAAATCGCAGCGCGGATGGCGACAAATGAAATAAAAAAAGCGGCCCCATACGATGGGAGCCGCTTTTTCAGCGAGGCGTGGCCTGGCGTCAGGCGTGTTTCTTCGCCGCCTGCAGGTACAGCATCTCCAAGCCCAGGGTCGCCGCGGCCAGCGCGGTGATCTCGGACTGGTCATAGGCCGGCGCCACTTCTACCACGTCCATGCCGACGATGTTCAGCGACTGCATGCCGCGCACCAGTTTCAGCGCACGATCGGAAGTCAGACCGCCGATCACCGGCGTGCCGGTGCCCGGTGCGAACGCCGGATCCAAGCAGTCGATGTCGAAGGTCAGGTACACCGGCATATCGCCGACGATGCCTTTGATCTGGGTCAGCAGGTCGTCCACGCTGCGATCGTTCACCTGCGCGGCATCCAGCACGGTAAAGCCGTTGTCATGATCGAACTCGGTGCGAATACCGATCTGCACCGAGTGGTGCGGATCGATCAGGCCTTCGTTCGGGGCATGGTAGAACATGGTGCCGTGGTCGAACTTGCTGCCGTTGGCGTAGGTATCGGTATGGGCGTCGAAGTGTACCAGCGCCAGCTTGCCGAAATGCTTGGCGTGCGCGCGCAGCAGCGGCAGGGTCACGAAGTGGTCGCCGCCGAACGAGAGCATGCGCTTACCGGCCTTCAGCAGTTTCTCCGCGTGCGCCTGCAGCTTGTCGCTCATGTCCTGCGCATCGCCGAAATTGAACACGATGTCGCCGCAGTCAACCACGTTCAGCCGATCGCGCAGATCGAAGCTCCACGGCCAACGGTTGCCTTCCCAGGCCAGGTTGGTAGATACCTGACGAATAGCCGCCGGGCCGTGACGGCCACCGGCGCGACCGGAGGTCGCCATGTCAAACGGAATGCCGGTGATGACCCACTCTGCATCGCTGTCGTAAGGCATGAAGTTCAGCGGAAAGCGCAGGAAACCAAAGGCATTGGACACTAATGAATTATCGGACTGATGGCCTAAGGTGCTCATAGTAAACCCTCGTAGTTCAACAAGTTGCCAGGCGCAGACGCCGGGCCGTTACAAAAAAAAATCCCTCCCGCGTCGTTAGCCCGACGAGAAAGGGATTGATACCCTGGATAATTGGAGTTGCATCAAGACGGCCAGAACGGGAATCCCCAGGAGCTTACTCAAGTAAGTAACTGGGGTGAACGCACGCAGCCAACACAGAGGCAACTTCAAGTATGACGGGTAATTCGATGTTTGTTTCGGTGCTACCGATACGGCAGATTATGGCCGCATTTTATCCATGCTTCAAGGGGGCCGATATCGCCCCCCTGAAGAGGGCGGTTACTCGTCTTCCAGATACGTGTAGCCGTACAGGCCGGCCTCAAACTCTTCCAGGAACTGCGCCTGCAGCTCGCTGTCCAGATCGGTTTCTTTGACCTGATCGCGGAATTTGGCCAGCAGCGCACTCGGATCGAGCTGCACGTACTCCAACATGTCCGCCACGGTGTCGCCCTCGTCGGACAGTTCGGTCTCGACGCTGCCGTCCGGGAACACATACACGTCAACCGAGGCGGTATCGCCGAACAGGTTGTGCATGTTGCCGAGGATCTCCTGGTACGCACCGACCATGAAGAAGCCCAGCGCCGGCGGGTTCTCCGGATCGTACGGCGGCATCGGCATGGTGGTCGCCACGCCGTCGCCGTCGACATAGTGGTCGATGGTGCCGTCGGAGTCGCAGGTGATGTCGAGCAGCACCGCGCGGCCTTCCGGCGGCTTATCCAGCCCTTCCAGCGGCAGCACCGGGAACAGCTGATCGATACCCCAGGCATCCGGCATCGATTGGAACAGCGAGAAGTTGACGTAGAACTTGTCCGCCATGCGTTCTTGCAGTTCGTCAATGATCGGACGGTGCGCGCGGTTGCTCGGATCGAGCTGCTGCTGGATCTTGTTGCAGATGTTCAGATACAGCTGCTCGGCCCAGGCACGCTTGGTCAGATCCAACATGCCGTGCGCGTATTGGGTATGCACGTCGTGCAGATCCATCTGGCTGTCGTGCAGCCATTCGCGCAGCGAGCGGCGGTTCTCCGGCTCGTTCATTTCCAGCCAGGTTTCCCACATGCTTTCCAGCGCGCGCGGCGCGTCGGCTTCCGGCGGCAGCGGTTCGCTGAATTCGTTGCGTTCTACGCCGATCACGTTGGAGACCAACACCGTGTGGTGCGCGGTCACGGCGCGGCCGGACTCGGTGATCACCGTCGGGTGCGGCAGGCCGTGTTCGTTACAGGCGTCGCCGATGCCCCAAATCACGTTGTTGGCATATTCGTTCAGGCCGTAGTTCACCGAGCAGTCGGACTGCGAGCGGGTGCCTTCGTAGTCGACGCCCAAACCGCCGCCCACGTCGAAGCACTGAATGTTGACGCCCAGCTTGTGCAGTTCAACGTAGAAGCGCGCCGATTCGCGCACGCCGGTGGCGATGTCGCGAATGTTGGCCAGCTGCGAGCCCAGGTGGAAGTGCAGCAGTTGCAGGCTGTCGAGACGGCCCGCTTCGCGCAGGGTCTCTACCAGCTTCAGCACCTGCACCGCCGCCAGGCCGAACTTGGATTTTTCGCCGCCGCTCGACTGCCATTTGCCGGAGCCCTGCGAAGCCAGACGCGCACGCACGCCCAGGCGTGGTATGACGTTCAACCGTTCGGCTTCTTCCAGCACCAGGTTGATCTCGGACATCTTCTCGATCACCAGGTACACCTTGTGCCCCAGTTTTTCCCCGATCAGCGCCAGGCGAATGTATTCACGATCTTTATAGCCGTTACAGACGATCACCGAGCGGGTCATGCCGGCATGCGCCAGCACCGCCATCAGCTCGGCCTTGGAGCCGGCTTCCAGCCCCAGCGGTTCCCCGGAGTTCACCAGCGACTCAATCACGCGGCGATGTTGGTTCACCTTGATCGGATACACCAGGAAATAGCCGCCCTGGTAACCGAAGGACTCACGCGCGCGTTTGAACGCGGCGTTGATCGAACGCAAGCGATGCTGGAGGATCTGCGGGAAGCAGAACAGCGCAGGCAAACGCTGCCCGTCTTGCTGGCGCGTTTTCACCAGTTCTGCCAGATCGACGCGCGCCTGCGGGACATCCGGGTCCGGGCACACGCTGATATGGCCCAGCTCGTTGACGTCATAGTAATTGTTGCCCCAGTAGGCGACGTTATAAGTGCGCAGCATCTTGCTGGCATTACGATCATTCATGGCAACCTCCTGCATGGAGCGCAAAGATAAAGACTCGCCCGCAACCGGCGGGCGGTGAATCAACAGATCATCAGACATGGTTCGCCTCACATTCCGCACTGACGAAACCGTCAGCCACTATCGCAGCTACAACCCGCGAGAACAACCCAACAAGCCGCGCTGGCGGCAGCGAAGAGAACTGCCGTTCGCGGTCAGCGATCGGTTTATCACTCATATAATTGTAAGACACCCTGTTCAAACCTCGTGAATCGGGCCAAGAAACATCCCACAGGAAGGCTGCAGGCTACCCTTGTTCAGTTCTTCAGACGACCGTTAGCCGGCCCGAGAATCCTGAGTAGCGGCCAAGTGTTTATCGCACCTGGTAAGTGACAGAGAGACAAGACGGGAAATAGCAGAAGAATGTGCGCCAGAACGGCACTGCTGTTGGGAGCCAACAACCGGTAGACAACGGATCATTAATCCAACCACCTCCACGCGCGCCGTTCGGAGTGAACGACCCAGCCTCTAAAATAGTGTAAGAACGTGACCGTTCGATGAAGCGGCGGCGCTCACGGCGAACGCCTGCGACGGATAATAGCGCAACGCCGGCGAATGCAAAGCGGAAGTTTATCGCACCTTCCCCACCGCCAATCGCCGTACTGTGCAGCAAATGAACCGCGCGCGCAGTTTATACCGGTAAGCAGGTGAAAAAGCAAAATGAAAATTCGCCGAAAACTGTTTCAAGCGATGAAAATGGCGCCAACCCGTTTGCGCAAAAGAGCGAAAGCGCAAAAAATTACTGGCAATCTGGCTAAACCCTGACCTAAAATAGACGTCCAGATGTTAATCCATCTATACTGGTTAACTGATAAACTGCTTAACGGCTTTGCCTGAGGGGCGTTGCAGGATGCATCTCGCGCCATCAGCGGAAGACCCTTCGCTTTGATGCCGGATCTCCAGCGCTGTGCAGTAATTTCTAACCCGTCTTATGCAAGGTAAAGAACACAATGGCTAAACACCTCTTCACGTCCGAATCCGTCTCCGAAGGACATCCCGATAAAATCGCCGATCAGATCTCCGATGCCGTCCTCGACGCCATCCTGGAACAGGATCCGAAAGCGCGCGTCGCCTGCGAAACCTACGTGAAAACCGGCATGGTGCTGGTCGGCGGTGAAATCACCACCAGCGCCTGGGTCGATATCGAAGAGATCACCCGCAAAACCGTACGCGAAATCGGCTACGTTCATTCGGACATGGGCTTTGACGCCAACTCCTGCGCAGTATTGAGCGCCATCGGCAAACAATCCCCGGATATCAATCAGGGCGTTGACCGTACCGATCCTCTCGAGCAGGGCGCCGGCGATCAGGGCTTGATGTTTGGCTACGCCACCAACGAAACCGACGTGCTGATGCCGGCTCCGGTGACCTACGCACACCGTCTGGTGCAGCGTCAGTCCGAAGTGCGCAAAAACGGCACCCTGCCGTGGCTGCGTCCGGACGCGAAGAGCCAGGTAACCTTCCAGTACGACGACGGCAAAATCGTCGGTATCGACGCCGTGGTGCTGTCCACTCAGCATTCCGAAGACATCGCGCTGAAAGATCTGCAAGAAGCGGTGATGGAAGAGATCATTAAACCGGTCCTGCCGGCGGAATGGCTGACGGCGGGCACCAAATACCACATCAACCCGACCGGCCGTTTCGTTATCGGCGGCCCGATGGGCGACTGCGGTCTGACCGGCCGTAAGATCATCGTCGACACCTACGGCGGCATGGCGCGCCACGGCGGCGGCGCCTTCTCCGGTAAGGATCCGTCCAAGGTTGACCGTTCCGCGGCTTACGCGGCGCGCTACGTGGCGAAAAACATCGTCGCCGCCGGCCTGGCCGATCGCTGCGAGATCCAGGTGTCTTACGCTATCGGCGTAGCGGAACCGACCTCCATCATGGTGGAAACCTTCGGTACCGAGAAAGTGCCAACCGAACAGCTGACGCTGCTGGTGCGCGAATTCTTCGATCTGCGCCCATACGGCCTGATCCAGATGATGGATCTGCTGCAGCCGATTTACCGCGAAACCGCTGCCTACGGCCACTTCGGCCGCGAGCACTTCCCGTGGGAAGCGACCGACAAAGCCGCGCTGCTGCGCGATGCCGCCGGCCTGAAATAAGCCCCGACATCAACATGAAAACGGCGAGCCTGGGCTCGCCGTTTTTTTTAAGCGGATGGGTGCTCCCGGATCAACGCAGCGACTTGCCGGCAAGCGGAGGCAAAGCCCCCGCTGCCGGGTTGCCTTACCGTTCGGATTCGTAAGCCAAAATGGCCGCAACCTCCGTAGTGCCCGATCGGATCCGCAGCTCACACAGCGTGCTGCGAGTTATCCATGCCAGTGATATTACCGTGGCACAAATAACCACCAATTTTAACAGGCTCCGTTTGTTCGGCATCATGCCTTCTTCTCCTTGCCTCGCGGCGGGTAAGAGGCTAACTTAACGTTGTCACGCGTTAGAGTAGGCCTCGGGTTGATGGATATCGACTCGGGGCTTTTCTCTTTATCTCTTTCGCACGGGCTCCAGAGACAAAGATCCAGAGCACCCGCCCGCAGTATATTCATCTCACCACCACGCCACGTGTTCCTTTTCGCACGCAATATCGTTTTTGCGCAACCGCTCGCAGTGCCTTGCAACACCCTGAAAAATAAAAAAAGGCTCAGCGACGCTGAGCCTTTGAGGGCAGAAAAAGCACGGCGAGACGCCGATTACGACGTCTGCTTACGCAACAGATAAACGAAGTACGGCGCACCGATAAAGGTCGCCAACAACCCGGCGGGGATCTGGTACGGGAACAGCAGCATCCGCCCGCACCAGTCGGCAAACACCATCAGCAAGCCGCCCAGCAGCGCGGCGATCACCATCTGCGGCAGCGCACGGCGGAAGCCCAGCATGCGCGCCATATGCGGTGCCATCAGCCCGACAAAGCTCAACGGCCCTACGGTCAGGGTCGCCATGGCGGTCAGCACGGCGGCCAATAAAAGAATGGTCAACCGCGCCGGCGTCAGTGCAATGCCCACCGAACGGGCGGTGGCGCCGCCGAGCGGCAGGATGGTCAACCAACGGCGGCACAGCGGCGCCAATACCATCAGGCCGGAGGCCACCAGCGCGGTACGCAGCGCCTGCGCCGGCTCCACCGAATAGGTCGAGCCGGAGAGCCAGGTCAGCAAGCCCCCCATACGCGGATCGCCGCTGGCCAACAGCAGGAAGATGACAGTGGTAAAGGCGGTGCTGAGCGCGATACCGGCGAGCAGCATACGTTCCGTCGAGAAACCGCCGCGACCTGCGGCGATCATGATAATAAGCAGCGTCGCGGCCGCCCCCAGGCTGCCGGCGGGCAGCAGCCAAACGAAGGCGTCGCCCGGCACCATAAACAGCATCATCACGACGCCAAAAGCGGCGCCGGAACTGATGCCCAACACTTCCGGGCTGGCCATCGGATTGCCGGTCAATTTCTGGATCAGCGTGCCGGCGACCGCCAGCATCATGCCCGCCGCCAGCGCCGACAGCACCCGCGGCCAGCGCCACGGCAGCAAGGAGTCCAGTTCCGCCCCCAGGCTCCAGTGCCAGCCTCCGGCATTTTTGCCCAGCATCAGCGCCAGCGTCAGGCCGATCAGCAGTACAAGGCCCCCCACCAGGATCCAGGCAGGCAGATTCCCGCGTTCGGCAGGCACCTTGTCGCCGAGGTTCATCGGCGGCGGCGCGGCGGCGCTGCGCAAACGCGGCAGCAGCCACAGCAGCAGCGGTGCGCCGAACAGCGCGGTGGCCGCGCCGGTCGGGATCTCACGCCACACCTGCGTCACCCCGATCATCACCTGATCGGTCAACCACAGCAGCAGCGCCCCCAGCAACGGCGCCAGCATCATGCGGTGCGCCAGGCGGCGCGCGCCCAGCATCTTCGCCATCAGCGGCGCAAACAGGCCGATAAAACCGATAACGCCCACCGCACTCACCAACATGGCGCTGAAGATAATGGCCAGCCCCAGAGTGCAGAAGCGCGCCATCGACAGCCCCAGCCCCAGGTTACGCGCCACGCCATCGTCCAGCCCCAGCAGCGTCAGCGGGCGCAGCAACAGTGCCGCCAGCAGGCCGGCCACCAGCAAACGCGGCAGAATGAACTGCACGGCGCTCCAGTCCTGTTGGTTCAACGCGCCAGTGCCCCACAGGAACATGCCCTGCAGCTGATCGTAATGAAACAGCGCCAACAGGCTGTTGACCGCGCCGCAGTACAGCCCCAGTACCAGCCCGGCCAGAATCAGCGTGACCGGCGACATCCGCTTGCCCCAGGCGACGCCGAACACCAGCCCGCCCACCACAATCGCGCCCACCATAGCGGCCAGCTGGCGAGTGAATTCGCCCACCGGCAGCACCCACAGCGTGGCAATGGTCAGGCCGAGCTGCGCGCCGGCGGCAACGCCGAGCGTCGACGGCTCCGCCAACGGATTGCGCAACACCTGCTGGAACAGGACGCCGACCAACCCCAGGCCGGCGCCGGCCAACAGCGACACCGTCAACCGCGGCAGCAGGCTGTAATGGAACAGCATTTGCCGCACGTCGTCGATGTCCGGCGCGCTGAGCGCCCGCATCCATTGCGCCGGCGGCAGCTGCTGCGCCAGGTTGTATATCGTCAGGCCGCCTGCCGCCGCCAGCAACAGTAGGATCAGCGTCAGTGGTAATCTCCGGATGCACGCATTCATGCCGCACTCTCCTGGGCCTGCGCCAACAGGCGGCAAAACCGCATCGTCGACAGCGTGGCGCCGTAGAACCACACCGCCGGCACCTGCCGCAGTTGGTTTTGCCGCACAAAGGGCAACGACTGCCACAGCGGCGTCGCGCTGACCTTGTCCATCATCGCCTGATTACCGTGATCGAGATAGATGACCCGGGCATTACGCACCGTAGCCAACCGTTCAATCCCCACCACCGCCGTGCCCCAAAAGTCGGTTTGCTCCTGCCAGGCATTGCGGATGCCCAGTTGGTCCATCGCTTCCTGGAACAGGCTTTTCTGGCCGATGATCAACGCATGGCGCGTGTCGATCAGCGAAAACAACAGCAGCGGTTGCCGGGTATAGCTTTGCAGGCGCTGACGCGCGTCCTGCATAAAGCCGTCGAACTGCGCCAGGTGGTTTACCGCCCGGCTTTCTATGCCCAACCGCTGGCCCAGCGCTAGCAGCGACTGGCGGGCGACGGTCAGCGGTTTGCCGCTGCCGTCGTTGAAGCCGAAGCTCATGGTTGGCGCGATGGGTTGGATTTTTCGCGGCGTCGGGCCATAGCCTTGCGACAGCAACACCAGCGAAGGCTGGAGCTGCTGCAGCAGTTCGAGGTTAGGTTCGGTGCGCTGACCGACGTCGACCACCGTCGCCGGCAGCTTCGGCTCCGCCACCCACAGGTTGTAGTTATGCACATCGGCCACCGCCAGCGGCGTCACGCCCAATGCCAACAGCAGTTCGATCGGCAGCCATTCCAGCGCCGCAACGCGCGCGATATCCGGCGGCGCATCCGCCGCCCGGCCGGGCAACGAGCCCAACAGCGGTGACAGCGCCAGCGCCATCAACAAACGGCGGCGCAGCGGATCGTGAGAAGAAGTGAATGCAGAAGACATCAGTAGACAAAACTCACCGGCGCGCCGCCGCTCGGGTGCGGCAACGTGCCCATAGGAATACCGTAAATTTGCTCCAGCACCGGCCCCTGCATCAGTTCCAGCGGGCCGCCCTGAGCGATCATTTCACCGCCGCGCAGCGCCACCAGATGATCGCAGTAGCGCGCCGCCATGTTGATGTCGTGCAGCACGGCGATCACCGTGAGATCGCGTTCACGGCTCAAACGCTGAATGAGCGCCAGCACCTCGACCTGGTGCGCGATGTCCAGCGCCGACGTCGGTTCGTCAAGCAGCAGGCAGCGGCTGTCCTGCGCCACCATCATCGCCAGCCAGGCGCGTTGGCGCTCGCCGCCGGACAGGCTGTCCACCAGGCGGTTGGCGAACGGCTTGAGCCCCACCAGTGAAATGGCCTCTTCGACCAATTGGCGATCGTTGGCGCCAAAACGCCCCAGCGCGCCGTGCCACGGATAGCGGCCGACGGCCACCAGCTCGCGCACCGTCATGCCTTCCGCCGCCGGCAACTGCTGCGGCAGGTAGGCCACCTGGCGGGCGAAGGATTTGCTGTCCCACTGCGCCAACGGCTGCCGATTGAGCAGTACCTGGCCACCGCTGGGGGCTTGATGCCGCCCGAGCAGTTTCAACAGAGTGGATTTACCAGAACCGTTATGGCCGATCAGGCCGCAGACTTTGCCCTGGGGAAAACTGAGCGACAGCGGTTGCAACAGCACCCGGCCGGGGACGGCGAAGCTGGCGTTATCCAGCGCGAAGGTCGCGCCGGGATTAAGAAGTTTGTCCTGCATAGATCCTGCTTTGTCCGGGGCGACGCGGCGCCGCCCCGGCTATCCGGTTAGAAACGGAAGGTTGCGGTGGCGACCACCTGGCGTTCTGCGCCCCAGTAGCAGGCGTAGTCGCGGTAGCAGCTCGACACGTAGGTCTTGTCGAACAGGTTGTTGATGTTGACGCCCACGGACGAGCCCGGCAGGCCAAAGCGCGCCAGATCGTATTTAATGGTAGCGTCCACCAGCGTGTAATCCGGCACCTTGAAGGCGGAATTATCGCTGTTGAAGCTCGAGCTGGAGCCGACGTAACGCACGCCGGAACCCAGCGTCAGGCCGCTCACCGCCGTTTCGTGGAAGGTGTAATCCGCCCACAGCGAAGCCATGTGTTTCGGCACTTCGACGGTCGGTTTGCCCTGATAGGTGTTGTCCTTGGTGTACTTCGCATCGGTATAGGTATAGGAGGCGATCAGGTTGACGTTGGCATTCAACGCCGCCTTGGCTTCCAGCTCCACGCCGCGTGAACGGATTTCGCCGCTCTGCACGCTGAACTGCGCATTGCTCGGGTCCGGCGTCAGGTTGTTGTTCTTGGTCAGCTGATACAGGGCGCCGGTCAGCACGATTGGGCGATCCTTCGGCACGTATTTCACGCCGGCTTCATACTGCTTGCCGATCGACGGCTTGAAGGTGCTACCCCCTTGCGTCGTGCCCAGATTCGGTTCAAACGATTCGCTGTAGCTGAAATACGGCGTCACGCCGTTGTCGAACAAGTAGTTGAGGCCGCCGCGCCAGGTGAACTGACGATCGGTCTGCTGGCTCGTCGAACTCGCATCGCGGTTATAAGCGGAAGTCTTCGCCCAGTCATAGCGCCCGCCCAGCGTCAACAGCCACTGGTTCCACTCCCCTTGCTCCTGCACATACAGGCCGGTTTGCTCCTGACGGTTCAGGTAATGGTAGGGGAAGTTGATATTGACCGCGTCATTCCCGTATTGCGGATTGGTCATGCTCAGACCGTCCGCAGAGCCAAATGCGGCATTGATATCGTTACGCATGCGCATGTAGTCCACGCCGAACAACAGCGTGTGGTCGATATCGCCGGTTTTCACCTTCGCCTGCGCCTGGGTATCCACAGAGAAATTGTTCAGGTGTTCTTTCGACTGGACATAGGCGCGATTAATCGTCGTCGGCGTCGCCGCAGAAACGCCGCTGCCATAGATGCTCTTCATGTCGGTTTCCAGCTGCATATAGCGCAGATTCTGGCGCACCGCCCAGGTATCGCTGAAGGCATGTTCGAAGCTGTAGCCGATCATCCGCTGTTTGCGGGAGGTGTAGTTGCTGGCTTCGCCTTCGTTGAAATCGGTCGGCAGCTTACCGCCGTTCGGCAGCGGAATCAGCGTGCCCTGCTTCGGCAGCCAGCCGTAATAACCGGTATAGGGATCGTTTTGAATGTTGGCCAACAGCGTGAAGTTGGTTTTGTCATCCGGACGCCAGCTAAAGGACGGCGCGATCGCATAGCGCTTCTCTTTGCTCATGTTCTGCTGCGAATCGCTGTCTTTCGCCAGGCCGGTCAGGCGGTAAGAATAGATACCCTGATCGTCCAGCGCGTCGCTGAAATCGAAACCGGTCTGGAACAGGTTATCGGTGCCCATTTTGAACTGGATTTCGCGCAGCGGCTCGGTGGTTGGCCGCTTGCTGACCATCGAGACCAAACCACCCGGGTTGCTTTTGCCGTACAGCACCGAGACCGGGCCGCGCAGCAGCTCGGCGCGCTCGAGGAAATAAGGATCGATGGACGCTTCGCTGTAGTTGTCGCCCAGCAACCGCAACCCATCCAGATACTGGGTGGTGTTGGTGGCCGGGAAGCCGCGGATCGCCACCGCATCATAGGTCGTGGAGCTGCCGCGGCTGGCAAATACGCCCGGCGCATAGGCCAGCGCGCCCTTCACCGTATCCGGCTGACGCATGTCCATCTCTTCACGCGTCACCACGGAAACAGACTGCGGGTTCTTCTCGATCGGCGTATCGGTTTTGGTGCCGGTGGCGCTGCGTTTGGCGACATAGGTGCCGACCGGCCCCCAGGCGCTTTCCTGCTGGGCGGTATTGCTACCGCCCACAACGGTAATCGTGTCTTCCTTGGCGGCCGGCTTGGCGTCGGCGGAAAAAGCCGGCATCGCCAGCGTGCCCAACGCCGCAGCGACGGTGATCGCTAACGCGCTGACGGGGGTACGGCCCTGCTTGGCCGCGGATGATGAAAGACGCTTGGTCGGCATAGTTGATTTCTCTGATGAATAATTAAATGACGAATGTAAACGATAATAATTATTATAAGCGTCGCATTTTATGCAGAAGCCAAATTAAACTGCAAGCCGAATTCATAGGGCAAATAGGTTAAGGATTAGGCGCTTAGCCATGCGGTTAACAGGGAAATAAAACGAGCGGAAAAATAAAAAAGCCCGCAACCAAGGTTACGGGCTTAATAACAAAGAAAAAATTTTCACCGGGGCCGACGCCCCGGTAGCGATTACTGGCCGAACATATCCTTGATCCAGCCGGCGACGCCATCGCCATCTTTTTGCTCACCCGCCGCCGGTTGCTGCTGTTGCTGCACCGCTGCCTGGCTGGCCTGGCACAATCCCTGCGGATTGTCGGTCCAGACCGGGATGGTGCGCCAGCTGCCGCCGCCGCAGATAAAGTTGCCGGCAGAGTCGATGTTCATCTGGTTAATGCCTTCCGGCGGCTGCAGCATCAGCGGCAGCGGCGTCTGGTTTTCCAGATAACGGCGATACAGGGTCAACGCGCCGTTGGCGCCGGTCAGCTTGGCCGGGCCGTTGTTGTCGCGCCCGACCCAGGCGATCGCCACTTCCTTGCCGTCGATGCCGGCGAACCAGCTGTCGCGCAGATCGTTGGTGGTACCGGTTTTCGCCGCCAGGTTGTAGTTCGGGAACTTCACCGACAGCGAGCGGGAAGTCCCGCGCGCCACGCCCTGCTGCATCGCGTACAGCGTCAGGTAAGCGGCCTGCGCCGGCACCATGCGTTCCGCCTGCGGGAAGCTCTGGTACAGCACCGTGCCGTCTTCGGCGATCACCGAACGCACCGCCGACAGCGGCGCACGGTTACCGCCGCTGGCGATGGTCTGGTACTCCTGAGCGACTTCCATCGGCGTCAGGCCGATCGCCCCCAGCAGCATCGATGGCACCGGGTTGATCTCCGCTTTCGGGATACCCAGGCGTTGCAGCGTAGCGCTGATCTGATCCAGCCCGACCGACAGGCCGAGGTTCACAGTCGGCACGTTCAGCGAGTTGGCCAACGCATCCACCAGCATCACCTGACCGCGGAATTTACGGTCATAGTTGTTCGGCTGCCAGACGGCGCCGTTCGGCTGTTTCAGCGACAGCGGCGCATCCGCCAGCCAGGTGTTGAGGCGGTATTTATCCGGTTCGGACAGCGCGGTCAGGTACGTCGGCGGCTTGGCCAGCGAGCCGACCAGGCGGCGCGCCTGCATCGCGCGGTTGAAGCCGGCGAACTGCGGGTTAGCGCCGCCGACCATGGCGCGCACTTCACCGCTGAAGCGATCGACGATCACCATCGCCGCTTCCAGATCCTGCAGGTGACGCGCGGCGCGCAGCGCCGGGATGCCGTCTTCGACCGCTTTTTCCGCCGCGTCTTGCGACACCGGATCCAGCGTGGTGAAGATCTTCACGCCGGACAGGTCATTGACCTTATCGCCCAGCTTGGTCTGCAGTTCCTGACGCACCATCTGCATAAACGCCGGCTGTGGCGTAATGACGCCGCCTTTCGGCTGCACGCCCAGCGGACGCGCGCTCAGCATGTCATACAGCTCGCCGTCGATCACGCCCTGGTTCTGCAGCAGCTTGAGCACCAGGTTGCGGCGCTCCAGCGCCAGTTTCGGGTTACGCCACGGGTTGTACAGCGACGCGCCCTTGACCATGCCGACCAGCAGCGCCTGCTGATCGAGGCTCAGCTCGTCCACCGGACGGCCAAAGTAGTACAGGCTGGCCAGCGGGAAACCGCGGATCTGGTCGCTGCCGCTCTGGCCGAGGTACACCTCGTTCAGATACAGCTCCAGAATGCGGTCCTTGCTGTAACGGTAATCCACCAGCAGCGCCATATAGGCTTCGTTAGCCTTACGCCACAGCGAACGTTCGTTGCTCAGGAACAGGTTCTTCACCAGCTGCTGCGTCAGCGTACTGCCGCCCTGCACCGCACGCCCGGCGGTCAGGTTGGCCAGCACCGCACGGCCGATGGAGTAGGGGCTGATGCCGTCATGCTCATAGAAGTGGCGGTCTTCCGTGGCGATCAACGTATCCACCAGCAGATCCGGGAAACCGGAGCGCGGCACGAACAGACGCTGTTCACCGTTCGGCGACTGCAGCATGGTGATAAGACGCGGATCGAGGCGGAAGAAGCCGAAGCTGCGGCCGCTGTCCAGGTTTTCGATCTTCGCCAGACGATTGTTCTGGAAGTCGAGACGGGCGCGGATCTGCCCCTCTTTACCATCCGGGAAGTCGAACGGGCGGCGCAGCATCTCAATGCTGTTGGCCTGCACGGTAAACTCGCCCGGACGCGTCATGCGGCTGACCTGGCGATACTGCATGCCTTCCAGCAGGTTGACCATCTCCTTCTTACTGTACGGCATACCCGGTTCCAGGTTGACCATGCGGCCGTACACCGCCGCCGGCAGTTGCCAGACTTTACCGTCGATACGGCTGCGGATCTGGGAATCCAGGTAGACGCCATAGATCGCCAACAGGACGGCGATCACCAGGATCAGTTTGATAAACAGGCCGAGCCAGCGGCGTTTTTTACGCGGCGGAGTCGCTTTTACCTTACGCGGCATGCGTTCCTCCTCCTCTTCATACTCATCATCGTCATACTCGTCTTCTTCGTAATCGTCATAATCGTCGTCTCGGCGACGGCGCGGCGGCTTGCGCGACGCGGTGCTTTTTGGTTGTTTTCCTTTGCGCCCGATGGGCTCGCGGTCATCCCCAGCCATGGCTGTTGTTCTCCGAGCTTGCCGACACTGCCGGCCATGATTAGTCGCTTAATCTGTGCCTACGCCGCAGCGCTGACCAGAAGAAACATCTGAATTCCAAACCTTAAATGATCGCGACCTACTGATATTTCTTCGTTCGGCGCGTCGGTACCGCCGTGGCCGGATCGTCCGGCCAAACGTGTTTCGGGTAGCGGCCCTTCATCTCTTTTTGCACCTCGCGATAGGCGCCTTGCCAGAAGGCCGCCAGATCGCCGGTGATTTGCAACGGCCGGTGCGCCGGTGAGAGTAACTCAAGCACCACCGGGATGCGACCCTCCGCCAGCATCGGGCTGCGCTGCTCGCCGAACACTTCCTGTAAACGCACCGCCAGCGCCGGCGGTTTGCCGGCCTCATAACGGATCGGCAGGCGGCTGCCGGTCGGCACAGTGTAATGAGTGGGTAGCGCATTATCCAGCCGCTGCTTTTGCTGCCAATCCAGCAGACGGGACAGCGCCTCGGCGATGTTGACCTGCTTCAAACCGCGCAGATCGCGCACGCCGTTCAGCGACGGCAACAGCCACTGCTCCAGCGCCGCCAGCAGGGGTTCTTCGTCCATCGCCGGCCATTCCGCCTCCGGCAGCCAGGCTTGCGCGCACTGCAGGCGCACCCGCAATTGTTCGGCGGCGCCCTCCCAGTTGAGCACCGCCAGCCCCTGTGCGCGCACCCAATCGAGCAGCGCCTGCTGCAGCTCTTCATCCGCCGGTTTGGCCAGCGGCTGGGCGCGCAGCGTCAGACGGCCGATCTGCTGGCGCTTCCAGGCGCGCAGCGTGCCCTTCTCGTCATCCCACTCCACCGCCGTGCGCTGCGTGACGATCGCCGGCAGCTGTGCCGCCAGCGCGTCGATATCCACCGGCAACGCCAACAGGATACGCGCATCGGGGCTGTTGTGGCCCTGCAACAGGCTGGGGACGATGAGCCAGGGCGCGCGCGACAGCGCCTCGTCCTGGTTCATCGCCGCCCCCAGACCGTTGGCCAGCAGGTAGCGGCCGTCCTGGCCTCGGCGCTGGGCGATACGATCGGTAAACGCCTGCGCCAACAGGCGCGGCGCCAGATCGACGTCGATTTGCCCCGCACGTTGCGGCAGGCGTTTGGCCAACTGCGCGGCGCGCTGCCGCCAGTTCGGTTGCGGGCGGCTCAGCCAGTAGCCGATATCCATCTGCCCGCCGCGCGGCGGTTCTTCCAGCAATGCCGCCAGCAACGCCGCCGTCGCCAGGCCGTCGGCACTCAGCGCCGCGCCGGCGACCAGCATCGCCGCCAGCCGCGGCTCGCACCCCAGCGCGGCCATCTGGCGCCCCGGGGCGGTAAGTTTGCCGCCGTCATCCGTGGCCCCCAGCCGGTGCAGCAACGCCCTGGCCGCCGCCAATGCCGCCGCCGGAGGCGCATCCAGCCAGGTCAGCTGCGCCGGATCATGGCATCCCCACTGCAGCAGTTCGAGCCAGAAGCCGGTGAGATCGCTCTGTAAAATGTCCGGTTCGGCGTGTTCCGCCGCGCGCTCCGCCTGTTCTTTGGCGAACAGATGCCAGCAAATGCCCGGCTCCAGGCGCCCGGCGCGTCCGGCGCGCTGCACCATCGACGCCTGACTGATGCGCTGCGTCGCCAGCCGCGTCAAACCGTTGCGCACGTCGTAGCGCGCCACGCGCTCCAGGCCGCTGTCCACCACCAGCCGAATGCCCTCGATCGTCAGGCTGGTTTCGGCGATGTTGGTCGCCAGCACCACCTTGCGGCGGCCAGACGCCGCCGGTTGGATCGCCTTTTGCTGCTGCGCCAAAGGCAGCGCGCCATACAGCGGGCAAAGATCGGTATCGCTCGCCACCTCGCCGGTCAATCGCTCCAGCACCCGATTGATCTCCGCCACACCCGGCAGGAACAGCAGCAAAGATCCCGGCTGTTCGGCCAGCAACCGCTTCACCGCCGCCGCTACGCCATCTTCCAGCCGCTGATGGCTGGCCAACGGCTGATACAGACGCTCAACCGGGAAGCTGCGCCCCTCGGACACCACCACCGGCGCTTCCGGCAGCAGCTGCGACAGGCGAGCGTTGTCCAGGGTGGCCGACATGATCAGCAGTTTCAGATCGTCGCGCAGCCCTTGCTGCACGTCGAGCAGCAGCGCCAGCGCCAGATCGGCCTGCAGGCTGCGTTCGTGGAACTCATCGAGGATCACCAGCGACACGCCCTGCAGTTCGGCGTCCTGCTGCAGCATGCGGGTGAGAATGCCTTCCGTCACCACTTCCAACCGGGTTTGCGGCCCGCTTTTGCTTTCGGCGCGCATGCGGTAGCCCACGGTCTGGCCGGGCTCCTCCCCCAGTTGCTGCGCCAGGCGATAGGCGACATTTTTCGCCGCCAGCCGCCGCGGCTCCAGCATGATAATGCGCCCCGGCAACCCGGCCTTAGCCAGGATCTGCAGCGGCAGCCAGGTGGATTTACCGGCGCCGGTCGGGGCGTGCAACAGCACCTGAGGAGCGGACTGCAACGCAGCCAGCAACTCATCAAGCACCGCGCTGACGGGCAATGAAGACACTGAACTCTCCGTGGTGGTTAACGTTAAACGGCGTACAGTGTAGCATTAGCTTTGTCCCCGTAGCCTTTCAAACTGCGGCGGCGTTAGCTATAGTACGGACCTCGTCCATGCGTCCCGCTTCGCGCGAGACCGTTGCAAGCCGCATCCATGTCTGTCCCGACAGATTTGTCATTATTTACCGAGCCCCCATGTCCAATTCGCGCCGCCTGTTTTTCGCCCTGTCCTTGCCTGATGCCCTGCAACAGCAGGTGATCCGCTGGCGCGCCGAGGCGTTTGCGCCGGAGGCCGGCCGGCCGGTGGTGGCGGCTAATTTGCACCTGACGCTGGCGTTTCTCGGCGAGGTCACCGCGCAGAAAGAGTTGGCGCTGCGCAAACTGGCCGGGCGCATCGTGCAACCCGGCTTCAGCATGCGGCTCGACGACCTCGGCCATTGGCCGCGCCCCGGCGTGGTCTGGCTCGGCACCCGCCGCGCGCCGCGCGGGCTGCTGCAGCTGGCCGAGCTGCTGCGTTCGCAGGCCGCCCGCAACGGCTGCCATCAAAGCGCGCTGCCGTTCCATCCGCACATCACGCTGTTGCGCGCCGCCACCCAGCCGGTGGCGATCCCGCCGGCGACGCCGGGCTGGGCGTTCAGCGCCGACGCCTTTTCCTTATATGAGTCGGTGTTCGAAAACGGCCGCACCCGCTATCAACACCTCGAACAGTGGCCGCTGGCCAAGCAGGCATCCGCATGATTTTCTCTCCACCACTGCGTTCCGCCACGCTGATCAAACGTTACAAACGCTTTCTGGCGGACGTGATCACCCCGGAAGGGGAAACCTTTACGCTGCACTGCGCCAATACCGGCGCCATGACCGGCTGCGCCACGCCCGGCGATACCGTTTGGTACTCCACCTCGGATAACCCCAAGCGCAAATACGCCCACAGCTGGGAGTTGACCCATACCCAACAGGGGCACTGGATCTGCGTCAATACCCTGCGCGCCAACGCGCTGGTGCGCGAGGCAATTGAACACAATTTAATCAATGAATTATCCGGTTACAGTAAAATCAGCGGCGAAGTGAAATACGGCGGTGAAAACAGCCGTATCGATTTGTTATTACAGGCAGAAAATCGGGTTAACTGCTATATTGAAGTTAAGTCAGTCACATTACTGCAACAACAACGTGGTTACTTTCCTGATGCGGTAACGCTCAGAGGGCAAAAGCACCTGCGTGAGTTGCTCAGCGTGGTTGAAAGCGGGCAACGGGCGGTGTTGTTCTTTGCCGTGTTACACAGCGGTATTGAGCAGGTCGCACCGGCACATCATATAGATGAGCGCTATGCGGCGCTGTTGGCACAGGTCCGGCAGTTGGGAGTGGAAGTGGTTTGTTACGGGGCAAAGTTATCACCTGACGGTATTTATCTCTGCGATAAGCTGCCGTTTTTTATCGATTAGCGCAGTCGGGTCCCTATAAATAGACAACCGGCCAGCACGATCGCCAAATACGCCCTCCTTCACACGATTGTCAAGCGGGCGACAGGAATAATTGCCAACCTACCTTCCTTCTGTTATTTATAGCGGCCTGTTTTTCCCCCGCATTGGGGATTCGATAGTGCGTGTGTATGTAGGAGAAGCAACATGCAAGAAGGGCAAAACCGTAAAACCTCGTCCTTGAGCATTCTCGCCATCGCTGGGGTGGAGCCGTACCAAGAGAAGCCGGGCGAAGAGTACATGAACGACGCCCAGTTGTCGCATTTCAAGCGCATTCTTGAAGCGTGGCGCAACCAGCTCAGGGACGAAGTGGACCGTACTGTATCGCATATGCAAGAAGAGGCAGCCAACTTCCCTGATCCGGCCGACCGTGCTACCCAGGAAGAAGAGTTCAGCCTTGAACTGCGTAACCGTGACCGTGAACGCAAACTGATCAAAAAGATCGAGAAAACGCTGAAGAAAGTGGAAGACGATGATTTCGGCTACTGCGAATCTTGCGGCGTGGAGATCGGCATTCGTCGCCTCGAAGCGCGTCCGACCGCCGATCTGTGCATCGACTGCAAGACGCTGGCTGAGATCCGCGAAAAGCAGATGGCCGGCTAATACCGTTGTTACCGCTGCGGCGTGCGCACCTGCGTGCGCCGCACAGAGAAAAGGGAACCTCTCCCCTCTGATATGCAAGAAAGTCATTATGTGGGGCGCTTTGCCCCATCGCCTTCCGGGGATCTGCATTTCGGTTCGCTGATTGCCGCTCTGGGAAGCTACCTTCAGGCTCGCGCCCAACGCGGGCAGTGGCTGGTTCGCATCGAAGATATCGACCCGCCGCGCGAAGTCCCCGGCGCCGCCGCTCGCATCCTGTCCGCGCTGGAACATTATGGTCTCCACTGGGACGGCCAGGTCATCTATCAATCCCAACGTCACGACGCCTATCGCGCCGCGCTGGATCTGTTGCAGCGCCAGGGGCTCAGCTATTACTGCACCTGCACCCGCAGCCGCATCCAGCAGATCGGCGGGTTGTACGACGGCCACTGCCGCGATTTGCAGCTCGGCCCACAGGGTGCCGCCATCCGCTTACGCCAAACCGCGCCCGTTTACGGGTTCCACGATCGCCTGCAGGGAGAATTGCACGCCGATCCGGCGCTGGCGGGGGAAGACTTTATCATTCGCCGCCGCGACGGGCTGTTCGCCTACAACCTGGCGGTGGTGATCGACGACCATTTTCAGGGCGTGACCGAGATTGTACGCGGTGCCGATCTGATCGAGCCGACGGTGCGCCAAATCGCCCTCTACCGCCAGCTGCAGGCGCCGGTGCCCGCCTATGTGCATCTGCCGCTGGCGCTGGGCGCCAACGGCATTAAGCTGTCGAAGCAAAACCATGCGCCGGCGTTGCCCGCCGGCGATCCGCGCCCGGTGCTGATCGCCGCGCTGAAATTTCTGCGCCAACCGCTGCCGGAAAGCTGGCAAGATCTTGACCTGCCATTATTATTGAGCTGGGCGGTCGCACATTGGCGGTTGGAAAACGTGCCGCGTCAGGAGGCTATCCCTCTGGATGAAAACACGCCGGCATTCTCAAAGGAGCCGTGGTGAGCTATGATTAGCCGCTATTTTTTGTTAGCTCCATTTTTATCAGTCACTATCGAGGTGTACCATTTTTACCCGAGTAGCCAACTTCTGTCGTAAGGTACTGACCCGCGATGACAAGCTGCCCCGCGACGACGCGGCGGCCGGCGATAAAAACGTAGTCCGCGAAGAGCGTGCCGCGGCACCAAGCCGCCCTGCGCCGCAGCCGCGCGCCGCCGATAACGGCAGCAACGCCCCTGCCCGCCGCTCAACGCCGCGCAAGCGTCCGCCTTTTCCTATCGCCGAGAGCAACGACTCGATGACCGTGATCCCGCGCGAACAGCACTCGATCTCCCGCAAAGACATCAGCGAAAATGCGCTGAAAGTGCTTTACCGCCTGAACAAGTCCGGCTACGAAGCCTATCTGGTCGGCGGCGGCGTGCGCGATCTGTTGCTCGGCAAAAAGCCGAAAGACTTCGACATCACCACTAACGCTACGCCGGAGCAAGTGCGCAAGCTGTTCCGCAACTGCCGCCTGGTCGGCCGCCGCTTCCGCTTGGCGCACGTGATGTTCGGGCCGGAGATCATCGAAGTGGCCACTTTCCGCGGCCACCACGAACAGAATCAGGAATCCGACAAGAACTCATCCCAGCAGGCGCAAAACGGCATGCTGCTGCGCGACAACATCTTCGGCTCGATCGAGGAAGATGCCCAGCGCCGTGATTTCACCATCAACAGCCTGTACTACGGCGTGGCGGATTTCACCCTGCGCGATTACGTCGGCGGCCTGAACGACCTGAAACAGGGCGTGATTCGCCTGATTGGCGATCCGGAAACCCGCTACCGCGAAGATCCGGTGCGCATGCTGCGCGCGGTGCGCTTCGCCGCCAAGCTGGATATGCGCATCAGCGAAGAAACCGCCGAGCCGATCCCGCGCCTGGCCTCGCTGCTGCATGAGATCCCGCCGGCGCGCCTGTTCGAAGAATCCCTCAAGCTGCTGCAGGCGGGTTACGGTTTCCAGACCTACCTGAAGCTGTGCGAATACCAGCTGTTCCAACCGCTGTTCCCGCTGATCGCCCGCAACTTCACGCCGAACCACGATACGCCGATGGAGCGCATTCTGGTGCAGGTGCTGAAGAACACCGATCACCGTCTGCAGAACGACATGCGCGTCAACCCGGCCTTCCTGTTTGCCGCCATGCTGTGGTACCCGCTGCTGGAGCATGCGCAGAAGCTGGCGCAGGAAAGCGGCCTGGCCTACTACGACGCCTTCGCGCTGGCGATGAACGACGTACTCGACGAGCAGTGCCGTTCGCTGGCCATTCCGAAACGCATCACCACGCTGGTGCGCGATATCTGGCAGCTGCAGCTGCGCCTGTCCCGCCGCCAGGGCAAACGCGCGCACAAGCTGATGGAGCACCCGAAATTCCGCGCCGCCTATGATCTGCTGGCGCTGCGTGCGGAAGTGGAAGACAATCAGGAGATGCTGCGTCTGGCCGAGTGGTGGGGCGAATTCCAGGACGCCACGCCGGCGCGGCAGAAAGCCATGCTGAGCACCCTGGGGGACGATCCGGCGCCGCGCCGCGCGCGTCAACGCCGCCCTCGCCGCCGGGCACCGCGTAAAGAAGGGGCATAATGATCCGCGTTTATATCGCGCTGGGCAGCAACCTGGCGCAGCCGCTGCAACAGGTTAAAGCCGCACTGGAGGCGCTGGAGCATCTCCCGCGCACCCGGCTGGTCACCTGTTCTTCGTTTTACCGCACCAAGCCGCTGGGGCCGCAAAACCAGCCGGACTTTCTCAACGCGGTGGTGGCGCTGGATACCCTGTTGCCGCCTGAACAGCTGCTCGACCATACCCAGGCGATAGAACGCAATCAGGGGCGCGTGCGCAAGGATGAACGCTGGGGGCCGCGCACGCTCGATCTGGACATCATGCTGTACGGCGACAAGGTGATCCATACCGAGCGCCTGACGGTGCCGCATTACGGCCTGAAAGAGCGCGAATTCATGCTCTACCCGCTGGCGGAAATCGCCCCCGACCTGATTTTCCCCGATGGCGAGCCACTCGCCAGCTGCCTCAAGCGCGTGCCGGAAAACGGCATGGCGCTGTGGCACCAGCCAAAACCCAAGTCCTGACCCACCTACAGAGCCAGCCGCGCAACGAACCCGCCCGCCGGGCGATTGGCGAAACTGACCTGTAGGCTATGCAAGCCGGCGATACGCTGCACGATCGAGAGCCCCAGCCCGCTGCCGGTTTGCTCCTGCCCCGGCGGGCGATAGAAGCGTTCTCCGAGCCGCGCCAGATGTTCCGTGGTGACCCCCGGACCGTCGTCCTCCACCGTCAGCGAACGTTCGCTCAGCGTCACGGTGACGACGCCGCCCTGCGGGGTGTAGCGCACCGCGTTATCCAGCAGGTTGCGCAATAGCAGCGACAGCAGCAAGGTTTCCCCCTGACGCGGCGGCGGCGTTCCCCGATGTTCATAGCGCAGCGTCACGCCCGCCGCATGGGCCTGCCGATCCTGCTCCGCCAGGGTCATCGTCACCAGATCGTTCCAGTCGATCGGCGCCAGTTCGGCCAGATCCGACAGCGAATCCAGCCGCGACAGCGTCAGCAGCTGATCCACCAGCCGGGTCGCGCGATCGATGCCGAGCGTCAGATTGTCCAGCGCGTGCTCGCGCATCGGCGCATCGTCCCCCGCCAGTTGCACCACTTCGGTCTGCACCCGCAGCGCCGCCAGCGGGCTGCGCAACTCGTGCGCGGCATCGGAGGTGAAACGCCGCTCCCGCACCAGCAGAGCGTTGATGCGGGTGAACAGCGCATTGAGCGCATCCACCAGCGGACGCACCTCGGTCGGCACCTGGCGCGCGTCCAGCGGCGTCGCGTCATCGGGTGCGCGCCGGCGCAAACCGGCGGCCACAGTGCGCAGCGGCCGCAGCTCCCGCCCGACCATCAGCGCGATCAGCAGCATCAGCACCGGCAGCGTCGCCAGCCAGGGCACCAGTTGGCCGGTCACCATGCCCAGCGCCATATCGCGCCGGTAATCCCACTCCTGGCCGACCACGATGCGGTAGCGCCCGTCCGGGCTGGTCAACCATACCAGGCGCCAACTGTCGTCATCGCCTTTGCGCTCGCCGTCGGTAAAACCTTCACGCTCCCCGTCAAACAGGAAGTCGGCGCCGTTCTCGCCGTCGTTGAGCAGCATCTTGCCTTGGCGATCGAAGATGGCGAACGCCAGCGCGTCGTCGTCCTGCTCGCCGCGTTTGCCGTGGTGCACCAGCTTTTTGGTTTTCGGCAGGCTGCGCGCACTTTCATCGGCCAGCAGATCGCCGAGGTTGGCGGTCGCCAGCCGTTTGGCGAACAGCATCTGTTGGGTGTCGAACACTTCGTTGATGGTGTTGCGCGACATCACCCAGGCCACCACGCTGGCGGTGCTCCAAGTCAGCAGCGCCAGCAGGCTGAAGATCAGGATCAGGCGCAGCCGCAGGCTGAGACGCTTCACGGCGCATCCCCCAGCGTGTAACCCACGCCGTGGATGGTACGGATGAAGCCGTTGCCCAGCTTGCGCCGCAGGTGGTGAATATGTACCTCCACCGCGTTGCTGCTCACCTCGTCATCCCAGTTGTACAGCTTCTCCTGAATCAACGGCCGCGCCAGCACCCGCCCCTTGTTGTGCAGAAACAGTTCCAGCACCGCCAATTCGCGCGGCGTCAGCGTCACCGGCTCGCCGTTGCAGCTCACGCTGCGGGTGGCGCTGTCGAACACCACGTTGCCGTGCGTCAGCTGCGGCATCAGTTGGCCGTGGCGGCGGCGGATCAGCGCCTGCAGGCGCGCCGCCACTTCGGCCAGCGCGAAAGGCTTGCACAGATAATCGTCGGCACCGCTTTGCAGCCCGCTGACCCTCTGCTCCAGCGCGTCTCGGGCGGTGAGGATCAGGACCGGCACGTCCTGCCCGGCCTGGCGCCACTGGCGCAGCAGATCCAGGCCGTCGAGGCCCGGCAGGCTGAGGTCGAGGATCACCGCGTCGTACGGCGCACTGTCCAGCGCATTTTTGCCGACGGCGCCGTCGGTGAACCAGTCCAGATTGAAGCCGAGTTTGGTCAGCCCGGCCTTGATGCCGTCCCCGATCAGTTTGTCATCTTCGATCAGCAAAATTCGCATGAGTATCCCTTTTGAGTCTTGGCGCCATTGCACCACAAGGTTCTTAAGAACCGCTTAAGCATGGCGATCCGCGCTACCCACCCCGATCGGGTTACAGTAGAATGACTGCACTTTTTTGCAGCCTGGGCCTGCGTACGCCGCACGGCCCGTTTCAGGAGACGTTGTGATGAAACCCACCACCGTGACCCACTTGCGCCAGTGGAAACAGGAGCAGCGCAAGTTTGCTACCCTTACCGCCTACGATGCCAGCTTTGCCAAACTGTTTGAAGAGCAAGGCATCAAAGTCCTGTTGGTGGGCGATTCGCTGGGCATGACGCTGCAGGGCCACGACTCCACGCTGCCGGTCACCGTCGCCGACGTGGCCTACCACACTCGCGCTGTGCGCCGCGGCGCGCCGGCCTGCCTGCTGTTGGCCGATCTGCCGTTCATGAGTTACGCCACCCCGGAACAGACCTTCGCCAACGCCGCCGAGCTGATGCGCGCCGGCGCCAACATGGTGAAACTGGAAGGCGGCAGCTGGCTGTGCGACACGGTGAAAATGCTCGCCGAGCGCGCGGTACCGGTGTGCGGCCACCTGGGCCTGACGCCGCAGTCGGTCAACGTATTCGGCGGCTATAAGGTACAAGGACGCGACGAACTGGCCGCCAAACAGCTGTTGCAGGACGCACAGAATCTGGAACTGGCCGGCATTCAGCTGCTGGTGCTGGAATGCGTGCCGACCGAGCTGGCGCGCCAGATCACCGAAGCATTGTCCATTCCGGTCATCGGCATCGGCGCCGGCAACGGCACCGACGGCCAGATCCTGGTGATGCACGACGCCTTCGGCATCACCGGCGGCCACACGCCGAAGTTCGCCAAGAACTTCCTGGCGCAGAGCGGCGATATCCGCACGGCGGTGCAGCACTACATTCAGGAAGTGGAGCAAGGCCTCTACCCGGCGGCTGAACACTCTTTTAACTAAGCGATGGTTCCAGGAGTCACCCAATGATTATTATCGAAACCCTGCCGATGCTGCGTCAGCAGATCCGCCGCTGGCGCCAGGAAGGCAAACGCATCGCGCTGGTGCCGACCATGGGCAACCTGCACGACGGCCATATGACGCTGGTCGATGAAGCGCGCGCCCGCGCCGACGTGGTGGTGGTGAGCATCTTCGTCAACCCGATGCAGTTCGATCGGCCGGACGATCTGGCGCGCTACCCGCGCACGCTGCAGGAAGACAGCGAGAAGCTGACCCGCCGCGGCGTCGATCTGGTGTTCGCGCCGGCCCCGGCTGCGGTCTATCCGCAGGGGCTGGACCAGCAGACTTACGTCGACGTGCCGGGCATCTCCAGCATCCTGGAAGGCGCAAGCCGGCCGGGCCACTTCCGCGGCGTTTCCACCATCGTCAGCAAGCTGTTCAACCTGGTGCAGCCTGATTTAGCCTGCTTCGGCGAGAAGGATTACCAACAGCTGGCGCTGATCCGCAAAATGGTGGCGGACATGGGTTACGACATCGACATCGTCGGCGTGCCGACCGTGCGCGCCAAAGACGGCCTGGCCCTCAGCTCGCGCAACGGCTACCTGACCGCCGAAGAGCGCAAGATCGCGCCGCAGCTGAGCAAGATCATGAACGCGCTGGCGCAGCAGTTGGCCAATGGCGAACGCCATGTCGAAGAGCTGCTGGAGCAGACCGCCGAGCAGCTGCGCGCCGCCGGCTTTACGCCGGATGAGCTGTTTATTCGCGACGCCGACAGCCTGCAGCCGCTGACGGTGGACAGCCAGCGGGCGGTGGTGCTGATGGCCGCCTGGCTGGGCAAGGCGCGTCTTATCGACAATCAGCAGGTCGACCTGACGCTGTAAGCCATTTTTTATACTATCGTCACCCTAAAACCCAGGCCATTGGTAGACAATGGCGGGGCAATCGGTGACGATAGAGATTGCAGGGATGCAGGAGAGATGTTCAACCCCAGCGCCTGTGAAGGCCGATATTCAGTTAGGTAAAGCTATGATACGTACTATGCTGCAAGGCAAGCTGCATCGCGTCAAAGTCACTCAGGCTGACTTGCACTATGAAGGGTCCTGCGCCATCGACCAGGATTTCCTGGAGGCCGCCGGCATTCTGGAATATGAAGCGATCGATATTTACAACGTGGATAACGGCCAGCGCTTCTCCACCTACGCCATCGCCGCCGAGCGCGGTTCGCGCATCATTTCGGTCAACGGCGCCGCCGCGCGCTGCGCCTGCGTGGGCGACAAGCTGATCATCTGCTCCTATGTGCAAATGACCGACGCCGACGCCCGCCAACACCACCCGAAAGTCGCCTATTTCGAAGGTGACAACAACCTGCAGCGCAAGGCGAAAGCCGTGCCGGTTCAGGTCGCCTGACGCTAAAACGGGCGCCTTACGCGCCCGTTCTTCCTTACTGCACCACCACCGTGCCCGGCTTGTTGGCTATCCGATCCGCCATGGTCTGGATCGAGTCGGTGCGCAGAATATATAGCCGCTTCAGCGTATAGGGATTATCCCCCGGTTTCACCTTGCCCTGCACCGTGGTCACCGCCAGATGGAAACCGGCATCCTGCGCCGCCTGGATCGCCCGCTGGTTATAGCCGCCGAACGGGTACGACAGATACAGCACGTGCGGGTTGAACTGCGACAGCGCGCGGCGCGAACGCTCAAAATCGAACTCGATATTGTGCAGCGAACGGCTCAGCAAAATCGGCTGACGATTGCCGTCGGTGCGGTGCAGGAAGTGGGTGTGCGACTGCACGTCGAACACGTCCTGAATCTGCTTCAGCTCCGAGACGCTCATAAACTGCAGCGAGTCCGGGTTCCATTTCTGCGGGTGGCGTTTGATGCGCGAAGAGATGATGAACGCCGTCGCGCGGAAACCGTAATCCTTCAGCACCGGGTAAGCGTAGCGATAAACCGACTTCAGCCCGTCGTCGAAGGTCAGCACGATCGCCTTGCCCGGCAGGTTGATCTGGTTCTTCAGGTAGGCTTCCAGCTGATACAGCGAAATGGTGTCGTAACCCGCCTGCTTCAGGTAGGTCATCTGGTTGCTGAACGCCACGTCAGAGGTGGTGGTCGAGGTGTGGCGGAAGCGTTTGTTCTCTTCGTTTTTCAGCAGGTGGTGGTAAGTCAGCACCGGGATGCCGTTATCGATTTCGCAGTCCAACTCACTGACGAACCCCAGCCGATCGCCGATGTTGACCTCGTACCAGGTGTTGTTCAGCCGGTCCTTCAGCTTGCCGATGATCGGATAGCGCAGGTTGCCTTCCAGCGTGCCGAAGACCTCGCTGTCCTTGTCCGCCGCGGTGTAAACGTCGATCGTTTTTTGGGTGATCAGGTTCTGGTTGGTCAGCGGTTTGTTCAGCTCGCCCAGATCGTCTTGCACCTTGCGCGATTTCTTCAGCTCACGCACGTCGTCTTTATCGATAAAGCCGGTACCGTGCCCGAATTTGAATTCGTAGTACTCCGCATCCGCCGGGAACACCTGGATCAGCTGCCCGCGCTTCACTTCCCCGACCGGGATCACATGCTCGCCCACCAACGCATAGACTTCGCTGTCGCGCTGCGCTTCCATGTATTCAGATTTAACCGCGCTGTCTTCCGACAGCAGATTCGCCAGGCTCACAGGGGAAACCAACGACATCAGAATGCCGAGTAACCCAGCCGCTAACTTGTATTGAGGCCGCATGATGATGTTCTGCTTACGAGTGCGTAATGACAAAAGTGAAGGAAATGTGGAGCGCCAGCATAGCACGATTTGAACAGCGGGGAACTAGCGGTTATCTGAGCAATTCTATTGATTTACGCGCCGCCTGCGCCAAATCAAGAAAAGCGCCCCCGCCGGGAAAGCGGGGGCGCGATACGATCAGCTGCGCAGGCCGCGGCCGCGCTCGATCAGATACCAGGACAGCAGGTAGAACACCGCGATAAACGCCACCAGCACCGCCATGGTGAACGCCAGCGGCACATCGTTGATGCCGAGGAAACCGTAGCGGAACCCGCTGATCATATAGACGATGGGGTTGAGCTTGGACACCGCCTGCCAGAATGGCGGCAGCAGCGACAGCGAGTAAAACACCCCGCCCAGGTAGGTCAGCGGCGTCAGGACGAAGGTCGGGATCAGGCTGATGTCGTCGAAGGTGGTGGCGAACACCGCGTTGATCAGCCCCGCCAGCGAGAACAGGATCGCCGTCAACAACAGCGTCAGCGCAATCACCCACCAGGCGTGTACCTGCAGCGGTACGAAGAACAGCGAGATGATGGTCACCAGCACGCCGACGCAGATACCGCGCGCCACGCCGCCGCCGACATAGCCGGCGATCACCACGTGGGTCGGCACCGGCGCCACCAGCAGTTCTTCAATGTTGCGCTGGAACTTGGCGCTGAAGAACGACGAGGCGACGTTGGCGTAAGAGTTGGTGATCACCGCCATCATGATAAGGCCGGGCACGATGAACTGCATGTAGCTGAAGCCGTGCATATCGCCGATGCGCGAGCCGATCAGATTGCCGAAGATGATGAAATACAGCGTCATGGTGATCACCGGCGGCACCAGGGTCTGGATCCAGATGCGCGCGAAGCGGTTCACCTCTTTGGCCCAGATGCTCTGCAAGGCCACCCAATACAAACGCGTCATGCTTTTTCTCCATTGCCGTTAACCAGGGTGACAAACAGCTCTTCCAGGCGGTTCGCCTTATTACGCATGCTCAGCACCTGCACGCCCTGTGCGCTCAGCTGGGCGAATAAACCGTTCAGCCCCTGCTCGCGCATCACCTCCACTTCCAGCGTGGAGGTATCCGTCAGGCGGCTGTGGTAACCGTCCAGCTTCGGCAGCGGGCTCTTCGCCGCCAGATCGAGGATAAAGGTTTCCGACTTCAGCTTGGCCAGCAGCCCCTTCATCGAGGTGTTTTCCACCAGCTCCCCGTTCTGGATGATACCGATGTTGCGGCACAGCATCTCCGCCTCTTCCAGATAGTGGGTGGTAAGGATAATGGTGGTGCCCTGGGCATTCAGCTCTTTCAGGAAGCCCCACATCGAACGGCGCAGCTCGATATCCACCCCGGCGGTCGGCTCATCGAGGATCAGCAGCTTCGGCTGATGCATCAACGCGCGGGCGATCATCAGGCGGCGCTTCATGCCGCCGGACAGCATGCGGGCGCGCTCGTTGCGCTTGCCCCACAGATCCAGCTGGTTGAGGTATTTTTCGGCGCGCGCCATCGCTTCACGCCGCGTAACGCCGTAGTAACCCGCCTGGTTCACCACGATCTGCAACACGGTCTCGAACGGGTTGAAGTTGAACTCCTGCGGCACCAGGCCGAGCTGGCGCTTGGCGTTGACGATGTCTTTATCGATGTCGTAACCGAACACCCGCACGCTGCCGGCGGTTTTGTTCACCAGCGAGCTGATGATGCCGATGGTGGTGGATTTACCGGCGCCGTTTGGCCCCAAAAGGGCATAAAAGTCCCCCGCCTCGACGCTCAGGTCGATGCCGCGCAGCGCCTTGACGCCACCGGCGTAAGTCTTGGTCAACTGCGCTAATTCCAGTGCATAATTCATATGTAAAATAGTACCTTATGACGATGAGTATGCCGCCGCGCCCCTGTCTGCGAGGCTTGAAACAATAACGATAATCCTAGCATCGGCGACGTTTCCACTGAGTCGAATCCGTGCGGAAAATGAGGTTGCACCACTGTTCCGATTTCCAAATTGTGACGCTTACCCTATATTACCCCAACGCAATCTGTTCGTTACGAGTCAATAACCTCCATGAAAGAAATCGAAGAGCTTATCGCCAACAACCATGCCTGGTCGGCCAATATCAGTCAGGAAGACCCGGAATTTTTTGAACGTTTAGCCCAGGCGCAAAAGCCCCGTTTCTTATGGATTGGTTGCTCTGACAGCCGCGTTCCCGCCGAACGCTTGACCGGCCTCGAGCCGGGTGAACTGTTCGTCCATCGCAACGTGGCGAACCTCGTTATCCATACCGATCTTAACTGCCTGTCGGTGGTGCAGTATGCGGTAGATGTGCTGGAAGTCGAACACATCATCATCTGCGGCCACCTGGGCTGCGGCGGCGTGCAGGCGGCGGTGGAAAACCCGGAGCTGGGGTTGATCGACAACTGGCTGCTGCACATTCGCGATCTGTGGTACAAGCACAGCTCGCTGCTGGGCGAGCTGCCGCCGGAGCAGCGTTTCGACATGCTGTGCAAGATCAACGTCATTGAGCAGGTGTACAACCTGGGCCACTCCACCATCATGCAGTCCGCCTGGAAGCGCGGCCAGAAGGTGATGATCCACGGTTGGGTATACGGCATTCAGGACGGCCGTCTGCGCGATATGGAAGTGCTGGCGACCAGCCGCGAGAGCCTGGAGATGGGCTACCGCAAAGCGATAGCCAAACTGAAGCAGGATAAAGGCATCTAACCCCGCCGCGGGCGCGGCAGGCCGCGCCCCACATCAATTACTCGTCCAGCAGCACCACTTTGCCGACGTACGGCAGGTGACGGTAGCGCTGAGCGTAGTCGATGCCATACCCCACCACGAACTCATCCGGGATCGAGAAGCCGACATATTCGACCGGCACCTGCACTTCACGGCGCTCAGGCTTGTCCAGCAAGGTGCAAATCGCCAGCGATTTCGGCCCGCGCAGCGCCAAAATCTCGCGCACTTTGTTCAGCGTGTTGCCGGAATCGATGATGTCTTCCACGATCAGTACGTCTTTGCCGCGAATGTCTTCGTCCAGATCCTTGAGGATCTTCACGTCGCGGGTGGTGGACATGCCGCTGCCGTAGCTGGAGGCAGTCATAAAGTCGACTTCGTGCGGCACGTCGATCGCGCGGCAGAGATCGGCCATGAACATGAAGGAGCCGCGCAGCAGCCCAACCAGCACCATGTCGCTGCCGCTGTCGCGGTAATGTTCGGTGATCTGGCGGCCAAGTTCGGCGATACGGGTCTTAACTTCCTGCTCGGAAATCATTACGTCTACAGTGTGTTTCATAGTATTCAGGTCAGTTGCCGGAAGAAAGGCGCAGAGTTTAGCATAGGCCGTTACGACTTGCCTCTCTCCCGGACAGGGGAGTTTTCTTTATTAAGGGTATTCCTGACGAGCGTGCAGGACACTCACTATTTCAATATGTGCAGCCAGCACGCGATAAACCACAATGTAATTAGGATGAACAACCATTTCACGAGTCCCGTTCACCCTGCCTGGCCTGAATAGATAAGGATGTTCCGCTAACGGGATAACCGACTCTTCAATGCGTTGCAACAAAGCCTCTGCGGCAAGTGGATTTCGCTCAGCGATAAAAGCCAGCAGCGTATATAAACCCGTTTTTGCTTCGTCAGTCCATTTGACGGTTAACATAAGGGTCAGGCCGATTTTCTTTTGGCTTTCGCCTGCTCGATAATGTGACGAGCGCCGGCCATGACTTCGTCATGGGGAATACGGGGGGAGTCGCTATTGATGGAAGATTCCACGGTGCTTCTGAACCAACGATCGTAGCTATCAGCCTGCTCTTGAGTCTCAAACTCAGAAACGATGGGATCCAATTTTGTCGGCATGACGCACTCCTCAACAGCTGATATTTTAATCAGTATAACGGCTTCCTTTCATTGAACCAAGCGGTGGCGACGCGAGCGCGCCACCACCGGAGCACCGGGCCGCCATCAATCGGCGACGGTGAAGCCCATCATCATGCCGGTATCTTCATGTTCCAACAGGTGGCAGTGGGCCATGTACGCATGTTCGCTGCTGGCCGGATGGTCAAAACGCACCAGCACTTCACTGCGCCATCCTTCGACGCGCACCGTGTCCTTCCAGCCGCTGCGATGCGCCGCCGGCGGTTTGCCGTTTTCCGACAAGATGCGGAACTGGGTGCCGTGAATGTGGAACGGGTGCAACATCATGTCGCCCTCGCCGGAAATGGTCCACTTTTCATACTGGCCCCGTTTGGCAGCGAACATCGGCTTGGTCATATCGAAGGCCTTGCCGTTGATCATATTGCCGTGGCTGAAATCGAACGGTTTGGCTTTGCCCTGCGCGCCACCGTGATCCATCCCGGCCATATTGCCATGATCCATGCCCTTCATGTTACCCATGTTGCCCATGTTGCCCATGTTGCCCATGTTGCCATGGTCCATGCCCTGCATGCCGCCCTTCTCCATGCCTTTCATGTTGCCATGGTCCATGCTCTGCATGCCGCCCTTCTCCATGCCTTTCATATCTGCGCCGCCCGTCGCGCCATGATTCATGCTCATGCCGGCCATCGCCTGGTGACCATAGCGGTCCATCAGCGCCTGCATACCGAGCATATCCATCTGCGGATCCATCATCAGCTGCAGCCAACGCTCCTGGATGCCGGTGGTGGCAGGCAACGTCGGCAGCTTCACCAGGCTGTCCGGCATGGTTTTGATGCCCTGCGCCAGCGACGGCTGAATGCGCAACACCGGCAGCGCTTGATCGAACGGCGCCAGCGTCATGCCCATCTGCTTCACCGGCAGCGTCACGATATCGAACGCTTTCCCATCCGAGGCATCGACCAGCACTTCAAAGCGTTCGCCCATCAGCATCGGCAGCTCGGTCAGTTTCACCGGCTCCGCCAGGAAACCGCCGTCGCTGGCGATGACATACAGCGGGCGGTTGTCACTGGCCGCCAGATTCAGCGAGCGGGCGTTGCAGCCGTTGAGGAAACGCAGGCGCAGCCAACCGCGCGGCGCCAAATGTTGTGGATACTGCGCGCCGTTGGTGAACATGCGATCGCCAAACCAGCCCACCGCCGCACTCATCACGTCCAGGCGGTATTCGATCTGCGCGTCTTTGCCCAGCCGCTTATCCTGCAGGATCACCGGAATATCATCCTGTCCCCAGGTTTTCGGCAGCGGCAGTTTGGCGCTCTCTTCGTCTTCCAGCAGCACCAGCCCCGCCAGCCCCATCATGACCTGGCTGCCGGTTTTACCGTGCGTATGCGGGTGGAACCAGCAGGTGGCCGCCGGTTGATCGACGGTGAAATTCACCGTGCGCGTCGCGCCGGGATGAATCAATGCCTGCGGGCCACCATCGACGTCACCGGGAATCTCCAGGCCGTGCCAGTGGACGGTGCTGGCCTCCGCCAGGCTGTTTTTGATATCAACCGTTACCGGCTGGCCACGCTGCAGCTTCACCGCCGGCCCGAGCAGCGCGCCGTTGAATCCCCAGGTTTTGGTGGCTGCGCCGGGCAACCAGCGGGTTTCCCCCGCCTGCAGCGCCAGCGCAATCTTTCCCTGCGCGTCCGGCGTCAACAGCGGCGGTACCGGCAGGGCCGGCCGATCGGCCGCCCAGGCGGCCCGGCTCCATAACGGCAATGCGCTCGCGGCGCCCAGCGCGGCGGTTAATTTAATAAAATCACGGCGTAACATCGCTGACTCCCTTTTCTCAGTGACATAACTCAATGCCGCCAGCCTAAACCTTCCCCCTGGCGGAAGGTCAAGCCTTTCCTGGCGGTATTTTAAGCTATGCCTCACAATCAAGAGAGCGCCATTGACGAACGCAAGGCCGCGCCCAGCGGCAATAAAATTTGGTGCCTTTACAGGCAAGTGTGGTAACGTCTGCAAACGACAAACAGGCCTATTTCATGATGAAAAAAACAACGTTATCGATGCTGTTGCTGGCGATGCTGGGCTTCTCCAACGCCAGTCTGGCGCTGAATGAATCCGAGGCGGAAGATCTGGCCGATCTGACGGCGGTATTTATTTATTTGAAAAATGATTGCGGCTACAACGATTTGCCAAATGCGCAAATCAAACGCGCCATCGTCTATTTCGCGCAACAAAACCGCTGGGATTTGAGCAACTACAACAGCTTCAATATGAAGGCGCTGGGCGAAGACAGCTACCGCGATCTCAGCGGCATCGCCATTCCAACGCCTAAAAAATGCAAATCGCTGGCGCGCGACTCTTTGAGCCTGCTGGCCTACGCCAACTAATTTCCCCCCTTCTCCCGCCCGCCTAACGCTCTCTCTGTCTGAAATTCAACCGTGCATCGCCAGGCAGAGTTAGCTATGATGTTGCGCCGATTTTTCATGGCTGTTATTACGGAGTTTCCCGCACATGACCCAGAAAGAAATTTGGTACGAAACGCTGCATACGGGCTTCGGCCAGTACTTCTCGGTAGAGAAAGTGCTGTACCGCGAGAAGACCGATCATCAGGATCTGGTGATCTTCGAGAACCCGGTGCTGGGGCGCGTGATGGCGCTCGACGGCGTGGTGCAAACCACCGAGCGTGACGAGTTCATCTATCACGAAATGCTGACCCACGTGCCGCTGCTGGCGCACGGCGCGGCGAAGAAAGTGCTGATCATCGGCGGCGGCGACGGCGGCATGCTGCGCGAAGTCAGCCGGCACCCTGGCGTGGAGCAGATCACCATGGTCGAAATCGACGCCGGCGTCGTCGAGTTCTGCCGCCAATACCTGCCCAACCACAGCGCCGGCGCCTATGACGATCCGCGCTTCAAGCTGGTGATCGACGACGGCGTCAACTTCGTGAACCAAACCGACGAAACCTTCGATGTGATCATCTCCGACTGCACCGATCCGATCGGCCCCGGCGAAAGCCTGTTCACCTCGGCGTTTTATGAAGGCTGCGCCCGCTGCCTGAATGAGGGCGGCATTTTCGTCGCGCAAAACGGCGTCTGTTTCCTGCAGCAGGACGAAGCGGTCAACAGCCACACCAAACTGAGCGGCTACTTTAGCGACGTCAGCTTCTATCAGGCAGCGATCCCTACCTATTACGGCGGCATCATGACCTTTGCCTGGGCAAGCCAGAACCCGGCGCTGCGCCAGCTCGATCTGCCTACTCTGCAACAGCGCTTTAACCAAAGCGGTCTACACTGCCGTTATTACAACCCGGCAATTCACGTCGGCAGCTTTGCCCTGCCGCAATATTTGCTCAATGCCCTGAACGTAACACGTTAAGCGAGAAGATAAAGGAGGTGGCCCAAATTGCATAAGCTAAAACTGCACGGCTTCAACAACCTGACTAAGAGCCTGAGTTTTTGTATTTACGATATTTGTTACGCCAAGACCGCGGACGATCGCGACGGCTATATCGCCTACATTGACGAACAATATAATGCCAACCGGCTGACCGAGATCCTGAGCGAGACCTGCTCTATCATCGGCGCCAATATTCTGAACATCGCACGTCAGGACTACGAGCCGCAGGGCGCCAGCGTCACCATCCTGGTCAGCGAAGAGCCGATCGATCCGAAAGACGTCGATACGTCGGAACATCCCGGCCCGCTGCCAAACACGGTCGTTGCGCACCTGGACAAGAGCCACATCTGCGTACACACCTACCCGGAAAGCCATCCGGAAGGCGGGCTGTGCACCTTTCGCGCCGATATCGAAGTCTCGACCTGCGGCGTCATTTCGCCCCTCAAGGCGCTGAACTACTTAATTCACCAGCTGGAATCCGACATCGTCACCATGGACTACCGCGTGCGCGGTTTCACCCGCGACGTGAACGGCGTGAAACATTACATCGATCACGAGATCAATTCGATCCAGAACTTTATGTCGGAAGACATCAAGGCGCTGTACCACATGATGGACGTGAACGTTTACCAGGAAAATATCTTCCATACCAAGATGTTGCTGAAGGATTTCGATCTGAAGCATTACCTGTTCAATGCGGCACCGGAAGCGCTGAGCGCCGTCGAACGCAAACAGATCACCGATCTGTTATGGAAAGAGATGCAGGAAATCTATTACGGCCGCAATATCCCGCCTCTATGATGGAAAGGGCGCGGCACGCCGCGCCCTGATGCTTAGTATTTCAGCATGAAAGAACGATAGGCCTTCAACACCAGCAGGAAGTCCTCAACGCCGCAGAATGAGAGGCTTTCTTCGTCGTAGTAGTTCATCCCCTCTTCCATTTCATCGCCTTCGAACTCCAGCTGATTGGCGCGGATCATCACTTCTTCACCATCCATCAACAGCGTATATTCATGGCCTTCCAGCTGCCATTGACGCTCGCTGCCTTTGACCTCGGCCGCACCGGCTTCTATGCGGTCCAGCAGGTTGAAATCGCCTTTGACTTCTTCGTTGATCCAGTGGCCAATCGCTTCATGCCCCATCGAAAATCTGACGATCACCTGACCGGTAACGTCACGCAGAAATTCGTAATCCATAGCATGCCCTCCTGAGCCCTTTTTCTTAGTGTAAACATAAATTGATTGCTAACTCAGTGAGCGCTCGCAAAGTTGGCAACTCGGCAAAATAAAACCTTGGCGGCGCGCAATATAGCGGCTTGCGGCGGCGATGGGAAGACGCCGGCCGCGATCCCTCAAGGAAAGCGAAGCGGTGCCTCATCGCCGCGCGGCGCATGCCCGCCATGCGAAAAGTCGGCCGACAATCCGCCGATCGCCGGTTATTTATTTGAATCATGTAGATACCGTGGAGATGTATGTCACGATTTTATCGGGATTATGATTTCCCTTTAAAATAAATAAGTTACTGATTCCTGGCGCGACGCGACTTTATTGACATCCCCTCAATATCGATTAGCTTTTAAATAAAGGAGCTCTAATTATGTTCACCAGCGGCCAGAGGTGTTCTCACCTCATTCATACCTATCACCACGATCAGGATGTGTGCCATGAAATACATAACCTCCATTATCGCACTGAGCATGATGTTCTCTGCATCGGCGTTCGCCGCCAAACAAATCACCCTTGAAGAATCCGCCAACTACACCAAACTCGGCGATCTCTCCATTCAGCAGACCGGCGTGCCTACCGTCGGCCATAAATATATTTCCTCAGAGGTTGATAAGAAATGTAATGAACTCAGCGGACTGGATGGGAAAGACTGCTTCTATCGCATCATCTCCGCCACCGGGCAAGAGAGCGATCACAAAGATATCCACGTGGAAATATTCAAAAAATAGCGGGCAGGCTTTGAACGTAAAATAAAAAAACGGGGCCCTGGAAAGGGCCCCGCTGCTTGGGATTGACGCTGAATTAAACCGCGGTCTGGAAGATCACGCCGTCGGCTTTTTCGGTGTACTGCCCCAGCTGATCAAAGTTCAGATAGCGGTAGGTATCCGCCGCCGTCTTGTCGACCTGCGCCATATAGGTCTGGTACTCGTCCGGCGTCGGCAGGCGGCCCAGCAGGGACGCAACCGCAGCCAGTTCGGCAGACGCCAGATAGACGTTGGCACCGGTGCCCAGACGGTTCGGGAAGTTACGGGTCGAGGTGGAGACCACCGTCGCACCGTCCGCCACGCGAGCCTGGTTGCCCATGCACAGCGAACAGCCCGGGATCTCGATGCGCGCCCCGCTCTTGCCGAAGACGCTGTAGTAGCCTTCTTCGGTCAGCTGAGCCGCGTCCATCTTGGTTGGCGGCGCCACCCACAGACGGGTCGGCAGCTGGCCCTTGTGCTGATCCAGCAGCTTGCCGGCCGCGCGGAAGTGGCCGATGTTGGTCATGCAAGAACCGATGAACACTTCATCGATTTTGCTGTTGGCCACGTCAGACAGCAGACGTGCATCGTCAGGATCGTTCGGCGCGCACAGGATCGGCTCTTTGATCTCGTTCAGATCGATGTCGATCACCGCCGCGTATTCCGCATCCGCATCGCCTTCCAGCAGTTGCGGATCCGCCAGCCATTTTTCCATACCCTGAATACGGCGTTCCAGCGTACGGCGATCGCCGTAGCCTTCGGAGATCATCCACTTCAGCAACACGATGTTGGAGTTCAGGTACTCTTCGATCGGCGCTTTGTCCAGCTTGATGGTACAACCGGCGGCGGAACGTTCGGCGGACGCATCGGTCAGCTCAAACGCCTGCTCGACCTTCAGATCCGGCAGGCCTTCGATCTCCAGAATACGGCCGGAGAAGATGTTTTTCTTGCCCTTCTTCTCGACGGTCAGCAAGCCTTGCTGGATCGCGTAGTAAGGGATGGCGTGCACCAGATCGCGCAGGGTAATGCCCGGCTGCATTTTGCCTTTGAAGCGCACCAGCACCGACTCAGGCATATCCAGCGGCATCACGCCGGTCGCGGCGGCAAACGCCACCAGGCCGGAACCGGCCGGGAAGGAGATGCCGATCGGGAAGCGGGTGTGGGAATCGCCACCGGTGCCGACGGTGTCAGGCAGCAGCATGCGGTTCAACCAGGAGTGGATCACGCCGTCGCCCGGACGCAGCGAGACGCCGCCGCGGTTCATGATGAAGTCAGGCAGCGTGTGGTGCGTGGTCACGTCGACCGGTTTCGGGTACGCGGCGGTGTGGCAGAACGACTGCATGACCAGATCGGCGGAGAAGCCGAGGCAGGCC
Organism: Serratia sp. CY84636; assembly: GCF_052166245.1. Lineage (NCBI taxonomy): Bacteria > Pseudomonadati > Pseudomonadota > Gammaproteobacteria > Enterobacterales > Yersiniaceae > Serratia > Serratia sp. CY84636. Next base: position 362,858 of record NZ_JBJNOX010000006.1, on the reverse strand, counting down.
AGGTCTTTCAGCTCATCGCGGGTCATCGGGCCGGTGGTGTCCTGAGAACCGACGGAGGTCATCTTCGGTTCGCAGTACTCGCCAGGGCGAATGCCGGCGACGCCGCAGGCGCGGCCGACCATTTTCTGCGCCAGCGAGAAGCCTTTGCTGCTGGCGGCAACCGGCTTGGCGATACGGAACACGTCGCTGTGCGGCAGACCTAGCGCTTCGCGTGCCTTGGTGGTCAGGCCGCGGCCGATGATCAGCGGGATACGGCCGCCGGCGCGCACTTCATCCAGCAGCACGTCGGTTTTCAGCTCGAAGTTGGCGATCAGCGCGCCGGTTTCGTGGTTGCGCACTTCACCTTTGTACGGGTAAACGTCGATCACGTCGCCCATGTTCAGCTCGGACACGTCCACTTCGATCGGCAACGCGCCGGCATCTTCCATGGTGTTGAAGAAGATAGGCGCAATCTTGCCGCCCAGCACCACGCCGCCGCCGCGCTTGTTCGGCACGTGCGGGATGTCGTCGCCCATAAACCACAGCACGGAGTTGGTAGCGGATTTACGGGAAGAACCGGTGCCGACCACGTCGCCGACGTAGGCCAGCGGGAAGCCTTTCTTGTTCAGCAGCTCGATCTGTTTGATCGGGCCGACGCTGCCCGGCTGATCCGGCACGATGCCTTCACGTTCGTTTTTCAGCATCGCCAGCGCGTGCAGCGGGATGTCCGGGCGCGACCAGGCGTCCGGCGCCGGGGAAAGGTCGTCGGTGTTGGTTTCGCCGGTGACTTTGAACACGGTGACGGTGATCTTTTCCGCCAGCTCAGGGCGCGACAGGTACCATTCGGCGTCGGCCCAGGACTGCATGATCTGCTTGGCGTGTGGGTTACCGGCCTTGGCCTTCTCTTCCACGTCGTAGAAGTTGTCGAACATCAGCAGCGTGTGGGACAGCGCTTTCGCGGCGATAGGCGCCAGCGTTTCGTTGTCCAGCGCTTCGATCAGCGGGTGAATGTTATAGCCGCCCTGCATGGTGCCTAACAGTTCAATGGCTTTCTCGGGGGTAACCAGGGGGGATGTCGCTTCGCCTTTGCCGATGGCCGCCAGGAAACCTGCTTTGACGTAGGCGGCTTCGTCGACGCCCGGTGGAACACGGTTAATCAGCAGGTCTAACAGGAATTCTTCTTCGCCTTTTGGCGGATTCTTCAGTAGTTCGACCAGCGCGGCCATTTGGGTGGCGTCTAGCGGCTTAGGGGCGATGCCCTCAGCAGCACGCTCGGCTACGTGCTTACGGTATTCTTCTAGCACGACGTTCTCCTCGCTCTCATTGTCATTTATTGTGCCTGGCGTATATGCAAACCGGGTTTATACCCTTGGGGTTTCACTCTGTGGCTAGGCGATCGGCCCGTAAAGGCCCCGAAACGGTGATTGGGGCAAACAAGCACGGTCAAACAGCGTTACAGCATGAAAGACTGATGGGTAGAGCGCACGGCGATATAGATGCCATCTATCCTGACGGGGCACTGCTGTCGATGTCCTGGACTGTAAGGTACAGTGCCCGGTTCCGCTCAGCCAGCATATCAGGATTTGAAACGGTTGTTAATTCGTTCACATAAAAGCAACATTAAATCTTTGCTGAATCGTTGAGCGCAGCGTAATCGGCTGCCGGACTAGCAGGGCATTATATCCATATAATTAGAGTGGATATAAGCAGGGGGATCGGAATTTGGCGCAGCGGCCACAAAAATACCGCTTTCTGAGTTTGAGCAAAAAAAAACGGCCCCTTTTCAGGAGCCGCTGGTTAACCGGTCAAGCCAGCAGAATTACTTCTTCTTGGCTTTCGGGTTAGGCAGGTCGGTGATGCTGCCTTCGTAGATTTCCGCCGCCAGGCCCACGGATTCGTGCAGGGTCGGGTGAGCGTGGATGGTCAGCGCGATGTCTTCCGCGTCGCAGCCCATCTCGATAGCCAGACCGATTTCACCCAGCAGCTCGCCGCCGTTGGTGCCGACAATCGCGCCACCGATGATGCGATGAGTTTCTTTGTCGAAGATCAGTTTGGTCATGCCGTCTGCACAGTCGGAAGCGATCGCACGGCCGGAAGCCGCCCACGGGAAGGTGGAGGTTTCGTAGCTGATGCCTTTCTCTTTCGCTTCTTTCTCGGTCAGACCCACCCATGCCACTTCCGGCTCGGTGTAAGCGATGGATGGGATCACTTTCGGATCGAAGTAGTGCTTCATGCCGGCGATAACTTCCGCGGCAACGTGGCCTTCGTGCACGCCTTTGTGCGCCAGCATCGGCTGACCGACGATGTCGCCGATAGCGAAGATGTGCGGCACGTTGGTGCGCAGCTGTTTGTCGACGTTGATGAAGCCACGCTCGTCAACTTCAACACCGGCTTTGCCGGCATCCAGCAGTTTGCCGTTCGGCACGCGGCCGATCGCCACCAGCACCGCGTCGTAACGCTGTGGTTCTGCCGGCGCTTTTTTACCTTCCATCGTGACGTAGATGCCGTCTTCTTTGGCTTCTACCGCGGTCACTTTGGTTTCCAGCATCAGGTTGAACTGCTTGCTGATACGTTTGGTGAAGACTTTCACCACGTCTTTATCTGCCGCCGGGATGACCTGATCGAACATTTCAACGACGTCGATCTGTGAACCCAAAGCATGGTATACGGTGCCCATTTCCAGGCCGATGATGCCGCCGCCCATAACCAGCAGACGCTCTGGGACGGTTTTCAGTTCCAGCGCATCGGTAGAATCCCACACGCGTGGATCTTCATGAGGAATGAATGGCAGTTGGATCGGACGAGAACCTGCAGCGATGATGGCGTTGTCGAAGTTGATGGTGGTTGGGCCGTTTTCGCCTTCCACAACCAGGGTGTTAGCGCCGGTGAACTTGCCCAGGCCGTTGACCACTTTCACTTTACGGCCTTTCGCCATGCCAGCCAGACCGCCGGTCAGCTGAGTGATGACTTTTTCTTTCCAGACGCGCACTTTGTCGATGTCGGTTTTCGGCTCGCCGAAAACGATGCCGTGTTCGGCCAACGCTTTGGCTTCTTCGATCACTTTGGCAACGTGCAGCAGTGCTTTGGAAGGGATACATCCCACGTTCAGGCAAACCCCGCCCAGAGTGGAATAACGTTCAACCAGAACGGTTTCAAGACCTAAGTCAGCGCAACGAAAGGCTGCAGAGTAACCTGCCGGGCCCGCCCCAAGTACCACGACCTGAGTTTTAATTTCAGTACTCATCATGACCTCTTAATTGATTGTCCGGCGGGTCAGACGTCATTTTTATTGCTAATCGATCTCATAACGCCCTTCATCCACCGGGACGCTTACACCGCGAGCAGTTTACAGAATTGTTAATAATCTGCAAAGCGTGTTCGAGTGACCCGTGTCTCAACAATTTTGTCGAGTTGTGCAAAATCCGACAAAACTGCTACAGAATCGTCAGGGGCGCAGCATGCTGCGCCCCTTTTGCATTACATCACCAGACGGCGAATGTCGGACAACATGTTGTTGATGATGGTGATGAAGCGCGCACCATCGGCACCGTCGATAACGCGGTGGTCGAAGGACAGCGACATCGGCATCATCAGGCGCGGCATGAACTCTTTACCGTTCCAGACCGGCTCCATCGCAGACTTGGAGACGCCCAGGATAGCCACTTCCGGCGCGTTGACGATCGGCGCGAAGTGGGTCGTCCCGATGCCGCCCAGGCTGGAGATGGTGAAGCAGCCGCCCTGCATCTCGCCCGCGGTCAGCTTGCCGTCGCGCGCTTTCTTGGAGATGGCCATCAGTTCGCGAGACAGCTCGGTGATGCTCTTCTTGTTCACGTCCTTGAACACCGGAACCACCAGGCCGTTCGGGGTATCTACCGCCACGCCGATGTTGATGTATTTCTTCAGCGTCAGCTTCTGACCGTCTTCGGACAGCGAGCTGTTGAAGCGCGGCATCTGCTCCAGAGCGGCAGCAACGGCTTTCATGATGAACACGACAGGCGTGAACTTCACGTCCAGCTTGCGCTTGGCCGCTTCTTCGTTCTGCTGCTTGCGGAACGCTTCCAGATCGGTGATGTCGGTTTTGTCGAAGTGAGTCACGTGCGGGATCATCACCCAGTTGCGGCTCAGGTTCGCGCCAGAGATCTTCTGGATGCGGCCCATTTCGACTTCTTCGATCTCGCCGAACTTGCTGAAGTCCACTTTCGGCCATGGCAGCATGCCTGGCAGACCGCCGCCGGCAGCAGCCGGAGCCGCTTCAGCGCGTTTCACCGCGTCTTTCACGTAAGTCTGAACGTCTTCGCGCAGGATGCGGCCTTTACGACCGGTGCCCTTCACTTTCGCCAGGTTAACGCCGAATTCACGCGCCAGACGACGAATGACCGGGGTCGCGTGCACGTATGCCGCGTTCTCGGCGAACTCGCCTTTGTCGTCAGCTTTCGCAGCCGGAGCGGCGGCTTTAGCGGCGGCCGGAGCCGGCGCAGCTTCCGCTTTAGCGGCTGGAGCGGCGGCAGCGGCAGGCGCAGCGCCTTCCACTTCGAACACCATGATCAGGGAGCCGGTTTTCACTTTGTCGCCGGTCGCGATCTTGATCTCTTTAACGGTACCCGCGAACGGTGCAGGCACTTCCATGGAGGCCTTGTCGCCTTCCACGGTGATCAGAGACTGCTCGGCGGCAACCTTGTCGCCCACCTTAACCATCACTTCGGTCACTTCGACTTCGTCACCGCCGATATCCGGCACGGCGACGTCTTTGGCCGCAGAGGCCGCAGGCGCTGCAGCGGCGGCAGGGGCTTGCGCCGCAGCCGGGGCCGCAGCGGAAGCGGCGCCGGCCACTTCGAACACCATGATCAGGGAACCGGTTTTCACTTTGTCGCCGGTCGCGATCTTGATCTCTTTCACGGTGCCCGCGAACGGCGCAGGGACTTCCATGGAAGCCTTGTCGCCTTCCACGGTGATCAGGGACTGCTCGGCTTCCACCTTGTCGCCCACTTTCACCAGGATCTCGGTCACTTCGACTTCGTCAGCGCCGATGTCCGGCACGGCAACGTCTTTGGCCGCAGCGGCGGCCGGGGCAGCTGCTGCCGCTGCCGGTTTTTCTTCCGCTTTCGCCGCCGGTGCAGCTTCCGCTGCGCCTGCCGCTTCGAAGATCATGATCAGTTTGCCGGTTTCGGTTTTATCGCCGACCGCCACTTTGATCTCTTTCACCACGCCCGCCTGCGGGGAGGGCACTTCCATGGAAGCCTTGTCGCCTTCCACGGTGATCAGCGATTGTTCCGCTTCAACTTTATCGCCGACCTTCACCAGAATCTCGGTGATTTCGACTTCATCTGCACCGATGTCCGGTACGTTGATTTCGATAGACATTATTCAGTACCTCTTAGGCCAGACGCGGGTTAACTTTTTCCGGGTTGATGTCGAATTTCTTGATTGCATCGGCAACCACAGAAGCTTCGATCTCACCGCGTTTAGCCAGTTCACCCAGAGCAGCAACCACCACGTAGGATGCATCGACTTCGAAGTGGTGACGCAGGTTTTCGCGGCTGTCCGAACGACCGAAGCCGTCGGTGCCCAGTACGCGATAATCGCTGGCCGGCACATAAGTACGAACCTGTTCGGCGAACAGTTTCATGTAGTCGGTAGAAGCTACCGCCGGCGCGTCGCTCATCACCTGAGCGATGTAAGGCACGCGTGGCGTTTCGGTTGGGTGCAGCATGTTCCAGCGCTCGCAATCCTGGCCGTCGCGCGCCAGTTCTGTGAACGAGGTCACGCTGTAGGTGTCGGAACCCACGCCGTAGTCCTTCGCCAGGATCTGCGCAGCTTCGCGCACGTGGCGCAGGATGGCGCCGGAGCCCAGCAGCTGTACCTTGCCTTTGCTGCCTTCCAGCGTTTCCAGCTTGTAGATACCCTTGCGGATACCTTCTTCCGCACCCTGCGGCATCGCAGGCATGTGGTAGTTTTCGTTCAGCGTGGTCAGGTAGTAGTACACGTTTTCCGGGTTGTCGCCATACATGCGCACCAGACCGTCGTGCATGATCACCGCCACTTCGTACGCGTAAGCCGGATCGTAAGAGATGCAGTTAGGGATGGTCAGAGACTGAATGTGGCTGTGGCCATCTTCGTGCTGCAGACCTTCGCCGTTCAGGGTAGTACGGCCCGAGGTGCCGCCGATCAGGAAGCCGCGCGCCTGTTGGTCGCCCGCTGCCCAGCACAGGTCGCCGATACGTTGGAAACCGAACATCGAGTAGTAGATGTAGAACGGAATCATCGGCAGATCGTTGGTGCTGTAGGAAGTCGCTGCGGCCAGCCAGGAAGAGGCTGCGCCCAGTTCGTTGATGCCTTCCTGCAGGATTTGGCCTTTCTCGTCTTCTTTGTAGTAAGCCACCTGCTCACGGTCCTGCGGAGTGTACTGCTGGCCGTTCGGGCTGTAGATACCGATCTGACGGAACAGACCTTCCATACCGAAGGTACGCGCTTCGTCGGCGATGATTGGCACCAGGCGATCTTTGATCGACTTGTTCTTCAGCATCACGTTCAGGGCACGCACGAAGGCGATAGTGGTGGAGATCTCTTTGTTCTGCTCTTCCAGCAGCGAGCTGAAATCTTCCAGCGCCGGCATTTCCAGCTTCTGAGTGAACTCCGGCAGACGCGTCGGCACGTAGCCTTTCAGCGCCTGGCGACGTTCGTGCAGGTATTTGTACTCTTCGGACTCTTTCTCGAAGGTGATGTACGGCAGTTTTTCGATGTCAGCATCGGCAACCGGCACGTTGAAACGATCGCGGAAGTGGTGAACCCCTTCCATGTTCATTTTCTTCACCTGGTGAGCGATGTTTTTACCTTCCGCGGTTTCACCCATGCCGTAACCTTTGATGGTGTGGGCCAGGATAACGGTCGGTTTGCCTTTGGTGTCCTGCGCTTTTTTCAGTGCAGCGAAGATTTTCTTCGGATCGTGACCACCACGGTTCAGCGCCCAGATTTCGTCGTCGGTCATGTCTTTGACCAGCGCCGCGGTTTCTGGGTAACGGCCGAAGAAGTGCTCGCGCACGTAAGCGCCGTCTTTGGATTTGAAGGTCTGGTAGTCGCCGTCCAGGGTCTCGTTCATCAGCTGAACCAGTTTACCGCTGGTGTCTTTACGCAGCAGTTCGTCCCAACGGCCGCCCCAGATCACTTTCAGCACCTGCCAGCCTGCGCCGGAGAAGATGCCTTCCAGTTCGTTGATGATCTTGCCGTTGCCGGTGACCGGGCCGTCCAGGCGCTGCAGGTTGCAGTTGATGACGAACACCAGGTTGTCCAGCTTCTCGCGGGTCGCGATGGTGATGGCGCCTTTGGATTCCGGCTCATCCATCTCGCCGTCGCCCAGGAAGGCGTAAACGGTCTGCTCAGAGGTGTCTTTCAGGCCGCGGTGTTCCAGGTATTTCAGGAACTTCGCCTGATAGATGGCGCTGATTGGGCCCAGGCCCATGGAAACGGTCGGGAACTGCCAGAATTCCGGCATCAGCTTAGGATGCGGGTAAGAGGACAGGCCGTTGCCGTGCACTTCCTGACGGAAGTTGTTCATTTGTTCTTCGGTCAGGCGGCCTTCAAGGAAGGCACGCGCGTAAACGCCCGGAGAGATGTGGCCCTGGAAGTACACCAGGTCGCCGCCGTCTTTCTCGTTGCGTGCGCGGAAGAAGTGGTTAAAGCAGACTTCATAGAAGGTCGCGGAAGACTGGAAGGAAGCCATGTGGCCGCCCAGCTCCAGGTCTTTTTTGGATGCGCGCAGAACGGTCATGATCGCGTTCCAACGGATCGCTGAGCGAATGCGGCGTTCCAGATCCAGGTTGCCTGGGTAGGCCGGTTCGTCTTCTACCGCGATGGTGTTGACGTAGTTGTGCGCTGCAGCACCGGCCGCAACGTTAACGCCGCCTTTGCGGGCTTCTCCCAATACCTGATCAATCAGAAACTGAGCTCGCTCAACACCCTCTTCACGGATGACCGATTCGATCGCCTGCAGCCAGTCGCGGGTTTCGATCGGATCCACGTCATTGTTTAAACGTTCTGACATGGTGGTATTCCTTATCTGTCTAATGGTTTGTTTGGAGCCTGTCTTCCTGTGCTCTGTGCAAAAACACACGAAGACAGGCCCATCAGTTTAGTTGCCGCTTAAGTACTTAACTAAGTACCTCGAACTTAACCCCCGCAGGCTGGTGTACCCTGAAGAGGACAGCTCTTAATCCTTGCGTTGCTGGAGACGCCGTAGCGATCTCTCGCGCCGAGTATGCTCCCGGCTGAGATCCAGCAAGATTTCCTCGATAAACGCCAAGTGGCGATGCGAGGCTTCACGGGCCTTTTCCGGCTCGCGTGCCACAATCGCCTCAAAAATTCCGGCGCGGTGGCTGCTCACTTTTGCCAACATCTCACGGCGCGAGTAGAGCAATTCAAAGTTCTGACGCACGTTCTGTTCCAGCATCGGCCCCATGCAGCGTAGCAGGTGAAGTAACACAACGTTGTGGGCAGCTTCGGTCACGGCGATTTGATACTGCATGACCGCATCGGCTTCGGCGTCGAGATCGCCGCTGTCTTGAGCCTGTTGAATCACGATATGGCAGTCGCGGATGCGCGCCAGATCTTCATCGGTGCCGCGCAGCGCCGCGTAATAGGCGGCAATGCCTTCCAGCGCGTGACGGGTTTCCAGCAGATCGAACTGTGATTCGGGATGGTCGGCCAGCAGCTCGGCCAGCGGATCGCTGAAGCTCTGCCACAGATTAGTTTGCACGAAGGTGCCGCCGCCCTGACGGCGCAGGAGCAGCCCTTTCGCTTCCAGGCGCTGAATGGCCTCTCTCAGAGAAGGACGGGAGACATCAAATTGTTTCGCCAGCTCGCGCTCCGGAGGCAGTTTTTCGCCTGGGCGCAGTGTCCCCTCGAGGATCAGGTATTCGAGCTGTTGCTCGATAACATCTGACAACTTGGGTTGGCGGATTTTGCTGTAGGCCATGAGTGAATTCTTCTCTGCGAATGGCGCGGAGTCAATTGGTAATACCAATTTCAAAAACGTGACGGTAAAGTAACAAAGTATTCACCTCCTGTCCATACGGGCCTTGATCGAAATCAGGTTACCCGCACATTTTAACACCCCGCTGAAAACCCCGCTGCAAACCGGTAACGCCGTGATGGTATTACCATTTACGCGCCGGGTTGGGGATTTAACTTTTACCAAACCTTACGCAAGGCAGAGTGCAAACTTTTTGCCCGAGTTTTATTGCATGGTTATGACGCTTTAATGAATGGCTATTTGGCGAGCAGCGCAACGGGGATTCGTTCATTATTTGAACGCGCGCCGCCGCTCGGATCTACGTTATTTTTGCGCATTATGTGATTTGTTGCTTATTTCATGCACTGAATCCCCCCCGCCGTCACACAACCCGCATTTTGTTTCCTAAACTGCTGCAATCTTAATCACTCACACGACAAAGCAGGTGCAAACCGACGCGCATAACATTATTCTCTGCCAAACGGTAGCGGCGCCGTGGAATTAATAGCTATAACGCCGTAAATAAAACAAAACACACATCGTAACCACTGCTTTACAGGCATGTGGTCATTCGCAACGACAGAGGGTTAGATTGATGGATGGTCAACAGCATGGTGACCAGCTGAAACGCGGCCTGAAAAACCGCCATATTCAGCTCATCGCCTTAGGTGGCGCAATCGGCACCGGGTTATTTCTCGGTATCGCTCAAACAATAAAAATGGCCGGCCCGTCAGTGCTTCTCGGCTACGCCATCGGCGGCTTCATCGCGTTTCTGATCATGCGCCAGCTGGGGGAAATGGTGGTGGAAGAGCCGGTTGCCGGTTCCTTCAGCCACTTCGCCTACAAATACTGGGGCAACTTCGCCGGCTTCGCTTCCGGCTGGAACTACTGGGTGCTGTATGTCCTGGTGGCGATGGCGGAGCTGACCGCGGTCGGCATCTACGTGCAGTACTGGTGGCCGGAGATCCCCACCTGGGTCTCCGCCGCGGTGTTCTTCCTGGCGATCAACGCCATCAACCTGGCCAACGTTAAAGTTTACGGCGAGATGGAGTTCTGGTTCGCCATCATCAAGGTGGTGGCGATTATCGGCATGATCGTGTTCGGCGCCTACCTGCTGTTCAGCGGCATGGGCGGCCCGGAGGCCACCGTCACCAACCTGTGGGCGCAGGGCGGGTTCTTCCCGAACGGCGTCATGGGCCTGGTGATGGCGATGGCGGTGATCATGTTCTCCTTCGGCGGCCTCGAGCTGGTCGGCATCACCGCCGCTGAAGCCGACAACCCGCAAAAAAGCATTCCGAAAGCCACCAATCAGGTGATCTACCGCATCCTGATCTTCTATATCGGTTCGCTGGCCATTCTGCTGTCGCTGTACCCGTGGGGCAAAGTGGTTGAAGGCGGCAGCCCGTTCGTGCTGATCTTCCACGCGCTGAACAGCAACCTGGTGGCGACCGTGCTGAACATCGTGGTGCTCACCGCCGCGCTGTCGGTGTACAACAGCTGCGTCTACTGCAACAGCCGCATGCTGTACGGCCTGGCGCAGCAGGGCAACGGCCCGAAAAGCCTGCTGAAGGTCGACGGCCGCGGCGTGCCGGTGGTAGCCATCGGCATTTCCGCCCTCGCCACCGCGCTGTGCGTGCTGATTAACTACCTGATCCCGGGGCGGGCCTTCGAACTGCTGATGGCGTTGGTGGTATCGGCGCTGGTGATCAACTGGGCGATGATCAGCCTGGCGCACCTGAAGTTCCGCGCCGCCAAAAACCGCGAAGGCGTGGTGCCGAAGTTCAAAGCCTTCTGGTACCCGTTCAGCAACTACCTATGCCTGCTGTTCATGGCCGGCATCCTGGTGATCATGTACCTGACGCCGGGCATTCAAATCTCGGTGCTGCTGATCCCGGTATGGGTGGCGATCCTGGCCGTCGGTTACGCCATCAAACAGCGCAGCCAACGCGTAGACGGCGTCACCAGCCGTTGAATCCCGTGACCGCACAATAAATAAAATGGCCCGCAGATGCGGGCCATTTTTTTCTCCTGAACGCCGCTTACTTGCGCAGCGCTTTCACCTGCTCTGCGGTGATATCCGCCGGCAAGCCGCCCCAGGTCACGCGCAGGTAATTCACCAGCTCCGCCACTTCGGCATCGCTCAGCCGCTCACCGAAGCCCGGCATGCTCTGCATGCTTTCATCGTTCGGGAACTGCTGGGCCGGCAGGCCGTCCAGCACCGACACGATCAGGTTCTTGCCGTCTGCCTGGCGCAGCGTGGCATTATCGCGCATCGCCGGTGCGACGTGCGGTTTACCCTCGCCTTCACGCGCGTGACACCCGGCGCACTGATCCAAATAGGCCATGCGCCCGGCATCGCTGCCCTGGCCCATTTTCACCGGCACCGCCACCGGCGGCTGCTCGCCCATCAGATACAGCGCCAACGCCTGATGATCTTCCGGCGTTAAATGACGGGTGCTGAGATCCACCACCATGTGCATCTCGCTGAAGGCGGAACCCTGCGGCGCGAGGCCGGTGCTGAGGAAGCGGCTGACGTCCTGTGGCGTCCAGCCGCGCTGCGCCAGGCCGTGCGGCGTAATGTCCGGCGCCATGAAGCGGCCGAGATCGCCGCCCTGCATCGGCTTAGCGAGATCCATCTGGCCCAGCGCGCCGCGCGGCGTGTGGCATTCGCCACAGTGCCCCAGCACGTCGGCCAGATAGCGGCCGCGCTGCCATAGCGGCGAACTGCCCTGCGAACTGGCCGGCAGCGGATCCTGGCTGCGGAACAGCAGGTTCCAGCCGATCAGCGCCATGCGCTGGTTGAACGGGAACGGCATCTCGTTGGCCGGAATGGCCACGTCCACCGCCGGGCGCGTCATCAGGTAAGCGTAGATGTCGTCGGCATCCTGACGCGACATGCCCTTGTACGAGGTGTAAGGCATCGCCGGGTACAGGTGTCGCCCGCCCGGCGCCACGCCCTGCGTCAGCGCCAGGAAGAAGTCGTCCTTGGTCCAGCGCCCGATGCCGTGGTCTGACGACGGCGTCAGATTGCTGCCGTAAATCGTGCCGAACGGCGTTTCCAGCGGATAGCCGCCGGCCAACGGCGCCCCGCCGCTGGCGGTATGACAGGCGGCGCAGTCGGCGGCCTGCGCCAGATAGCGGCCGCGAGCGATCTGTTCGGCGCCGGCGGTCACCTGCTGCACCGGGCCGTCGTAACGGCGGTTTTCCCGCCACCACAGCAGCGCAATCACCACGATCGCCACCAGCAAAATCAATACTGCGAGACGTTTTTTCATTGCGCCGTCTCCTTCAGCAGGCCCGGCGTTTTCAGCACCACGTCGCGCACCGCTTCGTAGTAACGCACATAACCGGTACAGCGGCAGATGTGGCTGTCCAGCGCCTGCTCGATGGCGCTTTCCAGCTGCTCGCGAGCGATAGGTTCACGCTTGAGCTTTTCCACGAAAATGGTAGCGGCATTGACGAAGCCCGGCGTGCAATAGCCGCACTGGAAGCTGTAGTGCTCCAGAAACGCCTGCTGGATCGGAGACAGTTCAACCACCTCGCCCTGCTCGTCCATCTTGGCGTGGCCTTCGACGGTACGCACTTTCTTGCCGTTGAAGAAATGCGCGCCGGTGATACAGGTGCGCACCTCTTCGCTAGTGCCGCTCGGGTGATCGACGATCGCCACGCAGGCGTGGCAAATGCCCTGCCCGCAGCCGAGGCGCGAACCGGTCAGGTCAAGGTACTCGTGCAGGAAATCGATCATCATCAAGCCTTCCGGCACCTCGATCGGGCCGTACTGCTTCTCGTTGATGGTCAGGGAGATCGGCTGGGTTTTAATGCTCATTGTAATACCTCACGAATATTTTCTGCACGAACGGGCAAATCACGGAAACGGTGGCCGGTGGCGTCGGCGATGGCGTTGACCAGCGCGGCCACGATCGGGATCATCACCACCTCCGCCATGCCTTTCGGCGGATCGGTTTCCGACAGCGCCGGCAGGATGTCGCCGCTCTGTTTCCACACCGCCACGTCGCTGGCGCGCGGCAGGTGGTAACGGTTGAAGTTCCAGGTGCCGTTGCCCGGGCCGTCTTCGTACAGCGGTAAATATTCGTGCAGCGCATGGCCGATCCCCATCGCCAGCCCGCCCTGCAGTTGGCCGGAAACCAGTTCCGGCACGATCAGGTTGCCGCACTCCATGATCGAATGGTGATTCAGCAATTCCACCTGGCCGGTGGCGATATCCACCGCCACTTCCGCCAGCGTGCCAACGGCGCTGTAGTAGGTCACCGCCGCATTGTTGCGCTGGGTTGGCGGGTAGTAGACCTGCCCGCGCGCCAGCGGTTTGAATTCACCGCCGGCGTTGCGCAGCGCCATGCCGTCGATCGGCAGGCGTTCGCTTTTGCCGTTCAGCGTGAAATCGGCCTCCGCCCACTGCCAGCGGTTGAAAACGTGCACCGCCGCGCCGGTGACGCCGCCCATCTGATAGGCCGTCTTGGCCAGCAGCTCGAGGCTCAGCACCGACATGCCCGCCGCCGTCAGGCCGCCCTCGACCCAACGCGCATCTTCACGCCGCACCACCAGCGGCGCCGCCTGGCCGCCGCCGATGCCGGCCTGCCACAGCGCCATCGCCGCCGGCCACAGGCCGCGATCGAAGATCAGGCGCGCCGCTTCGCGGGTGCTGTGCGAGAAGTAATAGGCCGAGTTGCTGGCGCTGGACGGCGAACAGTAGCTCGGCGTCCAGTTAGGGTTGGTTTGCAGTTTGTCCTGCTCTGCCTGCGACATCAGGTAAGGATCGCCGCTGGTGACCATCGGCAGCACCGACCAGTCGGTGACCGAGAAATGCGCTTCGTCGGCCGGTTTGCCCAGCCACTGTGCGCACAGCACCGACTGCGAGGTCGACATGCCGGTGCCCATCTCCGCGCCGCTGTGATGCAGCGTGATGCGGCCGTCTTCGCTCAGCTCCACCCGGGCGAACGAAGTTTCCGCCCCGGTGCCGAAGTCTTTCTGCACGCAGCCAAAGCCAACGCCATAGCGCTTGCCGGGATGGCGGCTCTCAAACTCGGCCTTGCGTTCGGCGCGCTTGAGCCACATCTCATGCTTCGCCGCCTTCTCCAGCACTTCATCGGCGCGGATCGCACCGGCAGGGATCGCCCCCTGGGTATTTTTCATGCCGGATTTCAGCACGTTGCGCAGGCGGAACTCGATCGGGTCGATCTTCAGTTCGGCGGCCAGCTCATCCACCATCATCTCGGTGGCGGCCATGCTCTGCAGCGTGCCGTAACCGCGCGCCGAACCGGCGTCGATGGCGCGTGAGGCCAGCCCGACCGACGACAGATCGCTTTTCGGGAAATAGTAAATCGACTGGGCGGCGGTCGCGCCGACCATCACCACCGAAGGGGTAAAGTTGCTTCGGCCGCCACCGTCCGCGGTCATGTCACCGAGGAACGACTGCATAACGCCGGTCTGGCGATTCACCGCGATGCGGTAATTCATATCGAACGCGTGGCGCTTCAGCGCCGTCTGGAACTGCTCGAAGCGGTCATTGGCCAGGCGCACCGGGTGGCCGTCGCCGTACATCGCCGCCACCGCGCCGTAATAGGGGAAGTTGTAGTGATCTTTCGAGCCGTAGCCCACGGTGTAGCACGGGTGCAGGATCAGCTGTTTCACCGGCGGATTGCGCTTGGCCAGCATGCGCGGCATCTCGTCGGCCACTTCCTGCGGCGACTGGGTCGGCACCACCAGATGCAGCGTTTGCGTCTGTGCGTCAAACCAGCCGTTGGCGTTGTCCGGCTCCAGCGCCGAGGTGTCGATCGACTGCGTGGTGTAGCGGCGCGACATCACCAGCCAATCGGCCGGCGGGTTTGCCATCTCGTCGGCGATCTGGCCCGCATAGCGCATGCCTTCCTGATCCAGCTTGCCGCCCTCGTGCCCTTCCGGCCACACCGGCAGGTGTTTTTTCATCGATACCGGGAAGATTGGCGTGTCCTTCAGGCTGGAGAAGCGATCGTCGTCGAACGGCTGATCGCCCCCCACCCGCACATAGCGGAAGCTGCCCCAGGGATCGCGCTCCAGCGGGCCGGTGACCGCGCCGTATTTGATGGTTTCTTCACGAAATTTCAGCTTGTCCTTGGCGAAGCGGAAACGGGCGAAGTCGTGATAGATCAGGATCGCCACCGCTTGGCCGAGGTAGGCCGGGGTTTTGCCGCTCGGCAGCAGCATGTCGTCACCGTAGAACGCCGGGAAGGCCAGGCCGTCGCGCGCCAGATCTTCCGCCGTCACCAGGCGATCCGGCTGCAGGTCGTCCCCCAACAGCGACAGATCGACCCCTTCGAACAGCCGGTCGGCTTTGGTGACGCGCAGAATGAAGGCGTGCGCCTGTTTCTGCGGCCAGTGCGGCATGTCCACCGCGCGGATATCGCGCGCGAACACCTTCTGCCCCATGACCTTGGCGCGGCCATCGATACGGAAACGGACGCGTTTGGTCTGCGGATCCCAGTTGGGTGACTGGAGGATTTTTTGCTCGAACAGCGCGGCGTAGGCGCGGCTGTACAGGGGCGCGAGATACACAGACACCCCCGCAATCACGGCGCTTTTGATAAAGCGGCGCCGCGACGGGTTGAAATTGCTCATAAATAAGTCCTTCACGTCTTTCTTGTAATTGGTTTTTGTTCGCGGTGTTGTTGCGCAAACGCTGACGACCTTGCCGTAGACGTCATAAGCATATGCTTATAACTAAAATTATGTGATGATTAACAGGCTGTTTTCAACAAAAAAACATTTGCAAAACACAGGTAGTTTGTAGGCTAATAAATAATTTGCGCAAACGCGGACTTCAACCATGACCACGGGCATTGTCATTACCGCCGCCGGACGCGGGGAGCGCTTTATTCAGGCCGGCGGCCAGGGCAACAAATTGAACGCCGGATTTACCGACGCGGCGGGCGAGCGGCGATCGCTGTTCGAACACACCCTGCGCCAGGCATTGGCTTCCGGCCTGCCGGTACAGGTGGTAACCCGGCCGGATAATCTGCCGGTGCTGGCAGCCTGCGCCGCCAATCAGGTGCCGGTCACCCTGCTCGCCAGTTCGGGCCTCGGCGACTCGATCGCCGCGGGCGTTGCCGCCACGCCGCACTGGCAGGGCTGGCTGATCCACCTGGCCGATATGCCGTTCGTCGGCGCCGAGGTTTTCCGGCAGGTGGCGGATGCCTTACGGCAGCACACGATCGTGCGCCCCTGCTATGCGCAACAGCCCGGCCACCCGGTCGGCTTTTCCGCCCTATTGCGCAAACCCCTTTGCCAACTGCGCGGCGATAATGGCGCGCGTGAACTGCTGCAAGGCGCGGCAGTGCACCTGCTGCCGCTTGAGCACCCCGGCGTCGTGCAGGATATTGATCTTCCATCGCAACTCCCGGCCAGCGAGTAAATTCACCTATGCAACATCTTGATGTCACCGTGGTCAGCCAGGCGATAAGCTGGCTGCAGCAACAGCCGGTCTGGTTATGCACCGTGCTCAGTACCTATGGCTCTTCGCCGCGGTCGCCGGGCGCGCTGATGGCGGCGACCCGCGACGGCCGCTACAGCGGTTCGCTGTCGGGCGGCTGTGTGGAGGAGGATTTTTTGCGCCGCGTGGCCGCCGGGGAGTATCAGGCGGCCAGCCAGGTGATCCGTTACGGCGAAGGCGGCATGACGCCCAACGTGGCGCTGCCCTGCGGCGGCGTGTTGGACGTGCTGATCGAATACCTGCCGGCGGGTGAAGGCAGCATCGCTTACCTGCAACGCATCGCCGGCGCGCTGGAAGGGCATCACGCGTTGATCAAACGCCTGACGCTGCCCAACGCCTGCCACAGCCTCGAGAAAAGCCACTTCACCAGCGCCACGCAGGTCGAACGCCGGCTCGAGCAGATCACCCTGCACATCGCGGCCGCGCCGCGCCTGCTGATCGCCGGGCTGTCCAGCGTGGCGCTGTACTGCGCCGATTTCGCCGTGGCGCTGGGGTTTGAGGTGCTGGTGTGCGAGAACCGCCCTGAGGTGCTGGATAACTTTGCCGCCGAGCTGAAACCGGGCGTGACGTTGCTGCGCCAGTTTCCGGCCAAATTTATTGAAGAAGGGGGATGCCACGCCAATACCGCCGTCGTGGCGCTGACCCACGATCCGCGCATGGACGACCTGACGCTGATGGAAGCGATCCACACCCCGGCGTTTTACATCGGGGCCATGGGATCGCTCAGAAACAGCGCGCGGCGGCGCCAGCGTTTGCAGCAGATTGCCGAATTCACGCCGCAGGAGCTGGAACGCATCCATGCGCCGATCGGCCTGCCGCTGGGCAGCAAAACCCCGGCGGAGATCGCCCTGGCGGTGATGGCGGCGATCGTGCAGCAAAAAAACCGGCTGCCGGCCGCCGACGGGATCAATGCAGCGGCACCACCGGCACCAGATGCTGCAGCTCCAGATGCAGTTCCTCTTTCCCGCTCAGCGAATAGCTGAACACCGTAATGTCCGGCCCGTCACCGCGGGCCAGCCCCATTTCGGGCAACACCTGCGTGTAGATCTGAATGATGTGGTCGTTGAGCGCCACCGGCTTGCCGGAATAGCGAAAACGGCAAAACTCGCCGTGGATCTCCGGCAGCGGCTCCAGCACCACGCCTTCGCGCAGCGGGTATTCCGTCGTCACGCCCAGGGTATAATCGACCCTGACCCGCTCGCCGTCCGGCACCAGCTGGGTAAACGAATAGGTTTGCGTCGGGCGCTCGCCCAACAAGGTGTAGAACTGCCCCCGCAGCGCGCTGCGCTGTGGCAGGTGCGACTTGTCCAGCTTCTCGATATCCAGGTGATAAGCGTACTGCTTGCCGTGAAAGGCGTATTGCCCCCGGGCGATGCTGACGCGTTCAACCTGAATATCGCCGGGCTGGCTGGCCGCCAGCGAACGCACCAGATTGCTGAAGTCCTGCTTGCGGGCATGGCGATACACGCTGGGCGATTCGGCGAAGTGTTTCTTGAAACAGCGCGAGAACGTCTGCTGGTTATCGAATTGGTATTCGACCGAGATATCGAGAATGCTCTTCTGCGTGAAACGCAAGGCGAAAGCGGCGAGGTAGAGGCGGCGAGCGCGGATGTACGAGGCTAACGACAACCCGGTCTGCTTCTTGAACATGCGCTGCAGGTACCATTTCGTATAGCCTGACTTGGCGGAAACGATATCCAACGACAGCGGATTGGTCAGGTTATCTTCAATCCAGACCAGCAATTCCTTGATATGACTTTCCTGCGTACCCATGTGCTTGCCGAACCTTCTGTTGCCGATATTCCATTAGTCGAATTTTAGTGCTATCCGCGTAGGGTATACAGGTTAAAACTCGACGTCCAGCAAGCTACAGGACTTTACACACTCCCCTTCACCGCCCGCAGGCGGCGAAGGGGGCCGCGCTTATTTCAGGCAGCTGGAGCACTGACCGGCCTGGATCTTCTGGAAGAAGTCATTGCCTTTGTCATCCACCAGGATAAACGCCGGGAAATCCTCCACTTCGATTTTCCAGATCGCTTCCATACCCAGCTCAGGATACTCCACGCACTCCAGGCTCTTGATGCTCTGCTGCGCCAGCACCGCCGCCGGGCCGCCGATGCTGCCGAGGTAGAAACCGCCGTGCTTGTGGCAGGCATCCGTCACCTGCTGGCTACGGTTGCCTTTCGCCAGCATGATCATGCTGCCGCCGTGAGATTGCAGCAGATCGACGTAGGAGTCCATACGTCCGGCGGTGGTCGGCCCCAGCGAACCGGACGCGTAGCCCTCCGGCGTTTTGGCCGGGCCGGCGTAGTAGATCGGGTGATCCTTGACGTACTGCGGCAGGCCTTCACCGCGATCCAGACGCTCTTTCAGCTTGGCGTGCGCGATATCGCGGCCGACGATGATGGTGCCACTCAACGACAGGCGGGTGGAAACCGGGTACTGCGACAGCTGTTTAAGGATCTCGGCCATCGGGCGGTTGAGATCGACTTTGATCGCCTCGCCTTCCCCGGCCTGACGCAGTTCCTGAGGAATGAATTTACCCGGATTGTGCTCCAGTTTTTCCAGCCAGATGCCGTCGCGGTTGATCTTGCCTTTGATGTTGCGGTCCGCCGAGCAGGAGACGCCCATGCCGACCGGGCAGGACGCGCCGTGGCGCGGCAGGCGCACCACGCGGATATCGTGCGCGAAGTATTTGCCGCCGAACTGCGCGCCCAGCCCCAGGTTTTGCGCTTCTTGCAGCAGCTCCGCTTCGAGTTCCAGATCGCGGAACGCCTGGCCATGCTCGTTGCCTTCGGTGGGCAGGCCATCGTAATACTTGGTCGAGGCCAGCTTGACGGTTTTCAGCGTCGCTTCCGCCGAGGTGCCGCCGATGACGAACGCCACGTGGTACGGCGGGCAAGCCGCGGTGCCTAACGTGCGCATCTTGTCGACCAGGTAGTTTTTCAGTTTTCCCGGCGACAGCAGCGCCTTGGTTTCCTGATACAGATAGGTTTTGTTGGCGGAACCGCCGCCCTTGGCGATGCACAGGAACTTGTACTCTTCGCCGTCCACGCTGTAGAGATCGATCTGCGCCGGCAGGTTGCTACCGGTATTGACCTCTTTATACATATCCAGCGCGGCGTTCTGCGAATAGCGCAGGTTCTCTTCGATGTAGGTGTTGTACACCCCACGCGACAACGCCGCTTCATCGCCGCCGCCGGTCCAGACGCGCTGGCCCTTTTTGCCGACGATGATCGCCGTGCCGGTGTCCTGGCAGGTCGGTAAAATACCCTTGGCGGCGATTTCTGAGTTACGCAGAAATTGCAGCGCAACGTACTTGTCGTTTTCGCTGGCGTCCGGATCGTCGAGGATATCGGCCACCTGCTGTTGGTGCGCCGGGCGCAGCATGAACGAGGCGTCGTGGAACGCATGCTGGGCAAGCAGGGTTAACGCTTCAGGGGCAACTTTCAGAATTTCCTGGCCTTCAAATTCGCTCACGGAAACGTGGTCGCGGCTCAGCAGGTAGTATTCGGTATCGTCTTTCTTCAGCGGGAACGGATCTTGATAGTGGAACGGTTTATTCGACATTGATCTCTCACTTGCAACATCAGCTGCGTTAAATTCACACTTGCGGCGCACGGCTCGGCGCCTTGTCAAAAAACTGCCTCCACCTTACGTATTTTTAATCAGTCAGTTATTGCGCCAAATCGCAAAATAACCGCTCTTTGCGTAAGGAATTACCACAGGCGGCGTTTCAACCTTGCTCGGTGAGAACTGCGGGTACAGGCTCATCATGCACGCTTTATTATCCCGCAGTTAACACATTGATTACAATCCATCGGCGGCGATCGTCTTATCAATGTGGCGAAAAACCGGCGCGCAGCGCCAAGAAAGCGTCGGATGCGGATTTAGGCCGGGGCATATTGTCAGCCGCCGTGCCATTGCTTAAGCTAGGCCGCAATGAACAAACCAAGAATCCCCATCGCGCTGCAACAAGCGGTGATGCGCTGCCTGCGAGAAAAGCTGCAGTTGGCACGCCGGCATTTTGCCGTCGAGTTCCCCGAACCCAGCATCGTCTATCAGCAACGCGGCACCAGCGCGGGCACCGCCTGGCTGCAAAGCTGGGAAATCCGTCTGAACCCGGTGCTGCTGCTGGAAAACCAACAGCCGTTTATCGATGAAGTGGTGCCGCACGAGCTGGCGCACCTGCTGGTGTTTCGCCAATTCGGCCGGGTGGCGCCGCACGGCCGCGAATGGCGCTGGATGATGGAAAGCGTACTGCTGACCCCCGCCAGCCGCACTCACCGTTTCGAAACCGCCTCGGTGCAAAGCAAAACCTTCCCCTACCGCTGCGGCTGCGGGCAGCACCAGCTCACCATTCGCCGCCATAACCGCGTGCTGCGCGGCGAAAGCGAATACCGCTGCCGCCGGTGCGGCGAAAAACTGAAATTTCTTGCTAGCGAGAACCTTTAGTTAAACGATTTATACGTTAAAACAAGCAAATATCGCCATTTGCCACTACCGGCAAGTTCCGTTACCCTGCCTGCTTTTCCAATTTTGAGCTGTTTTGGAATATGCTTCGCAGAATTTTGTTTATGGCGGTTTTCGCCGCAGGCGCCGTACAGGCGCACGGCATCAATAATTTTTCTCAGGCCAAGGCGGCGGCGGCCAAGATTAACCAGGATGCGCCGGGCAGTTTTTACTGCGGCTGCCGCATCGACTGGCAAGGCAAGAAGGGCATCCCGGATCTCGCCGGCTGCGGCTATCAGGTGCGTAAAAACGCCCAACGCGCGCAGCGCATCGAGTGGGAACACGTGGTGCCGGCCTGGCAGTTCGGCCACCAGCTGCAGTGCTGGCAGGACGGCGGGCGCAAGAACTGCAACAAAGACGCCACCTATCGCCAGATAGAAACCGATCTGCACAACCTGCAGCCGGCGATCGGCGAAGTGAACGGCGACCGCAATAACTTCATGTACAGCCAATGGAACGGCGGTGAAGGCCAATACGGGCAATGCCCGATGAAGGTGGACTTCAAGAATAAACAGGCGGAGCCGCCCGCCCGCGCCCGCGGCGCCATTGCCCGCACCTACTTCTACATGCGCGATCGCTACCAGCTGCGGCTGTCACGCCAGCAAACCCAGCTGTTCGAGGTGTGGAACCGGCAATATCCGGTGAGCCAATGGGAATGTCAGCGTGAAGCACGTATCGCCAAGGTGCAGGGCAACCACAACCCCTATATTCAACAGGCTTGTCAGCAGCGGAAAAGCTAACCTACTATAGCCTTTATCTTTCATGGCGCCGCCAACCCGCGGCGCCGTTTCGTCAGGATCAGACTACCCATGCGCATACCCCGCATTTACCATCCGCAGCCGTTGACCGATCGGGCGGAGATCGCCCTGAGCGAGGACGCCGCCAACCACGTCGGCCGCGTGCTGCGCATGAGCGCCGGCCAGGCGCTGCAGCTGTTCGACGGCAGCAACCAGGTGTTCGACGCCGAGATAGTTCGGGTGGACAAAAAGAGCGTGCTGGTGCGCCTCGGCGACGGCCGCGTGGATGACATCGAATCGCCGCTCAACCTGCATCTGGGCCAGGTGATCTCGCGCGGCGAGAAGATGGAGTTCACCATTCAGAAGTCCATCGAGCTGGGCGTCAACGTCATTACCCCGCTGTTTTCCGAGCGCTGCGGCGTCAAACTGGACGGCGAGCGTCTGGCGAAGAAAATCCAGCAATGGCAAAAGATCGCCATCGCCGCCTGCGAACAGTGCGGCCGTAACCGCATTCCCGAAATCCGCGAGGCGATGTCGCTGGAAGCCTGGTGCGCCGAGCAGGACGGCAGCCTGAAGCTCAACCTGCATCCGCGCGCCAGCCACAGCATCAACACGCTGCCGCAGCCGGTAGACCGCGTCCGCCTGCTGATCGGCCCGGAAGGCGGTTTGTCCGCCGACGAAATCGCCATGACCACCAACCACGGATTTACTGATATTCTGCTGGGGCCACGCGTGCTGCGTACCGAAACCACAGCGCTCACCGCCATTACCGCTCTGCAGGTCCGCTTCGGCGACCTGGGTTAAAGGAGAAAAGATGATTAAGCTCGGCATCGTGATGGACCCTATCGATTCCATCAACATCAAGAAAGACACCAGCTTCGCCATGCTGCTCGAAGCGCAGCGCCGCGGTTACGAATTGCACTACATGGAGATGAACGATCTCTATCTGCACGCCGGTGACGGGCGCGCCCGCACTCGCCTGCTGAGCGTGAAGGAAGACAAGGAGAACTGGTTCAGCTTCGGCAGCGAGCAGGATCTGGCGCTGCACGATCTGGACGTGATCCTGATGCGCAAGGATCCGCCGTTCGATACCGAATACATCTACGCGACCTACATTCTGGAGCGCGCCGAAGTCAAAGGCACGCTGGTGGTCAACAAGCCGCAAAGCCTGCGCGACTGCAACGAGAAGCTGTTCACCGCCTGGTTCCCGGAACTGACGCCGGACACGCTGGTCAGCCGCAGCGCCGCGCACATCCGCAAATTCCACCAGCAGCACGGCGACGTCATCCTGAAGCCGCTGGACGGCATGGGCGGCGCGTCTATCTTCCGCGTGAAGCAGGACGATCCTAACCTGTCGGTGATCATCGAAACCCTGACCGAACACGGCAGCCGTTTCTGCATGGCGCAGAACTTCCTGCCGGCGATCAAGGACGGCGACAAACGCATTCTGGTCGTCGACGGCGAGCCGGTGCCTTACTGCCTGGCGCGCATTCCGGCGCAGGGCGAAACCCGTGGCAACCTGGCGGCCGGCGGCCGCGGCG
The DNA here is from genome assembly GCF_052166245.1 of Serratia sp. CY84636. Lineage (NCBI taxonomy): Bacteria > Pseudomonadati > Pseudomonadota > Gammaproteobacteria > Enterobacterales > Yersiniaceae > Serratia > Serratia sp. CY84636. The sequence continues at coordinate 339,602 of NZ_JBJNOX010000006.1, read as the reverse complement.
AAGCGCGTCCGCTGAGCGAGAGCGACTGGAAAATCGCCCGCGCCGTCGCGCCGACGCTGAAAGAGAAAGGGCTGATCTTCGTCGGCTTGGACGTGATCGGCGATCGCCTGACCGAAATCAACGTGACCAGCCCAACCTGCGCGCGCGAAATTGAGGCGGCATTCCCGATCTCGATTACCGGCATGCTGATGGACGCGATTGAAAAGCGCCTGGCGGCGAAATAATGCGTCATGCGGGCGGCCTGCCGCCCGCTATCCTGTATCGCGCCCGCCAAAGCACGCCTTTTCACGCGGCTTGAAAGGCGGCGGGTATAGCCGCATACTGGCGGCTGTTTATTTTCTCACCCATTGATTACCTTATACTAACGCCATGAATTTACAGCACCATTTTCTGATCGCCATGCCCACCCTGCAGGATCCTCGCTTCAAGCGCTCGGTGATTTACGTCTGCGAGCACAACGAAGAAGGCGCCATGGGTTTGGTGATCAATAAACCGGTGGAGCAGTTCACGGTAGCCACGGTACTGAGCAAGCTGAAGATCATGCCGCCTGCGCGCGATCCTGCCATCAGCCTGGACAAGCCGGTGTTCGCCGGCGGCCCGCTGGCGGACGATCGCGGATTTATCCTGCATACGCCGCGCCACGGCTTCGGTGCCAGCATTCAAATTTCCCCCAACACCATGATCACCACCTCGAAAGACGTGCTGGAAACGCTCGGCACCCCGGAACAACCGGACGACGTGCTGGTGGCGCTGGGTTATGCAGGTTGGGAAAAGGGCCAGCTGGAGCAGGAGGTGTTGGAGAACGCCTGGCTGACCATCGAGGCCAACACCGACATTCTGTTCCGCACGCCGATCGCCAGCCGTTGGCGCGAGGCGGGGAACCTTCTGGGTATCGACATTCGCAGCATCGCCAACCACGCAGGACACGCCTGATGAGTAACCGCACCATTATCGCCTTCGACTTCGGCACCAAAAGCATCGGCGCGGCCGTCGGCCAGGAGTTGACCGGCAGTGCCCGCGCCCTGCCGGCCTTCAAAGCGCAGGACGGCTCGCCGGACTGGCTGAAAATCGAAAAGCTGCTGAAGGAGTGGCAGCCGGATCTGGTGGTGGTCGGCCTGCCGCTGAACATGGACGGCACCGAACAACCGGTGACCGCCCAGGCGCGCAAGTTCGCCAACCGCCTGCACGGCCGCTTCGGCATTCAGATCGATCTGCATGACGAGCGCCTGAGCACCGTGGAAGCCCGCGCCAACCTGTTCGATCGCGGCGGCTTCCGCGCGCTCGACAAAGGCAGCGTGGATTCCGCCTCTGCGGTGGTGATCCTCGAAAGCTGGTTCGAACGGCAGCTGGGTTAACTCCCCGCCCCTTCGCCAACACAATCCCCCAACACGCCGGCGTCGATCCGCTGCTGCAAACCTTGCTCAAAGGTTTGCATGCCGGACTGCGCGCCGGTTTGCAACACGCTCGCCAACTGATGGGTTTTCCCTTCGCGGATCAGGTTGCTGACCGCCGCCGTCGCCGTCAGCACCTCAAAGATCGCCACTCGCCCGCCGCCGGGCCGCCGCATCAGCTTTTGTGCGATCACCGCCTGCAGGCTGCCGGCCAGCTGGGCGCGCACATAGGGTTTCTCTTCCGCCGGAAACACGTCCACCAGCCGTTCCACCGCCTGCGGCGCGCTGCGGGTGTGCAGCGTCGCCAGCACCAGATGGCCGGTCTCCGCCGCGGTGAGCGCCAGCCGAATGGTGGCGACATCGCGCAGCTCGCCCAGCAGGATCACATCCGGATCTTCGCGCAGCGCAGCGCGCAACGCCGTATCGAAGCTGTGACTGTCGCGGCCGATCTCCCGCTGCTGAATCAGCGATCGTCGGCTGCGGTGCAGGAATTCGATCGGATCTTCCAACGTCAAAATGTGCCGCGGCTGGTGCCGGTTGATCTCGTCAATCATCGCCGCCAGCGTGGTGGACTTGCCGCTGCCGGTGGCGCCGGTGACCAGGAGAAGCCCGTCGTCGCGCCGCAGCAGTGCCGGGACGATGGCCGGGGCCGCCAGCTCGGCAAGCGAAGGCGCCTGCCCAGCGATGCGCCGCAATGCGAGAGACATCCCCGCGCTTTGCTGAAAAACGTTGGCCCGCAACCGCTCCCCACCCGGCCTGTGCAGCGCCAGATCGAGCTGCCCCAGCCGCCGCAGGCTCTCGCGCTGCTGCACACTCAGCAATCCGTCGCAGAGGGCCTGCACGCCTTGCGCCGTCAGCGTTGGCGCCGCCGCCAGCGGCTGCAGCTCACCGTCGATGCGCAACATCGGCGGATGGCCGGCACAAAGGTGCAGATCGGAAGCATTATGCTTTACACTAAGGGCCACGAATTCATCGATATCCATATCACTCTCCCGGGTCAATAATGAGCACTATCCAACAGAACCTGCAGGATGTCAGAAACCGCATCGCGGCCGCCGCGCAAAACTGCGCGCGGGCGCCAGAAGAAGTTGCTCTGCTTGCAGTCAGCAAAACCAAACCTGTGGCGGCGATCGAAGAAGCCATCGCCGCGGGCCAGCGCGCCTTCGGCGAGAACTACGTGCAGGAAGGGGTAGACAAGATCCGGCATTTCGCCGAGTCGCCGCAGAGCGGCGAGTTGGTGTGGCACTTTATCGGCCCGCTGCAATCCAATAAGAGTCGGCTGGTGGCGGAACACTTCGCCTGGTGCCATACCGTAGATCGGCTGCGCATCGCCCAGCGCCTGAGCGATCAGCGTCCGGCCGGTATGCCGCCGCTCAACGTGCTGATTCAAATCAACATCAGCGATGAGCAGAGCAAATCCGGCATCGCGCTGGCCGAGCTGCCGGCGTTGGCCGAAGCGATCGCCGCGCTGCCGAACCTGACGCTGCGCGGCCTGATGGCCATTCCGGCGCCGGAAGCGGATTACCAGCGGCAGCTGGCGGTATTCAGCCGGATGAACGACGCCTTTCTCGCCCTGCGTCAGCGTTATCCGCAGGCCGATACGCTGTCGATGGGCATGACGGACGACATGGCGGCGGCGATCGCCGCTGGCAGCACCCTGGTGCGCATCGGCACCGCAATTTTTGGCGCCCGCGACTACTCGCAGGCCTGACAAACAGACGAGGGATTTGATGCAACATCGCAAGATTACCTTTATCGGCGCCGGCAACATGGCGCGTGCAATCATCGCCGGCCTGGTGGCGGGCGGCTATCCGGCCAAATCCATCAGCGTCTGCGCCCCTTCGGCGAAAAACCGTGACGCGCTGGCGGCGGACTACGGCATCGTCAGCAGCGGCGACAACGTCGCCTGCGCGCGCGCGGCCGACGTGGTGGTGCTGGCGGTCAAACCGCAGCTGATGGCCGACGTTTGCCAGCCGCTGCGCGAGCAGGTCGATTTCAGAGGCAAGCTGGTGCTGTCGATCGCCGCCGGTATTCAGGTCAGCCGTTTCTATCAGCTGCTCGGCGACAAGCTGAACATCGTGCGCATCATGCCCAACACCCCGTCGCTGGTCGGCAAGGGCATGAGCGGATTGTACGCACCGGAGCAGGTCAGCCGGCAGGATCGCGACTACACCAGCGATTTAATGGCGTCGGTCGGTAAAGTTTGCTGGGTCGGTGACGAAAATGGCATCAACGGCGTGATCGCCGCTGCGGGCAGTGCCCCGGCCTATTTCTTCCTGTTTATGGAAGCGATGCAGAAAGAGGCCGAACGCATGGGCTTCGACAGCCAAACCGCGCGCGATCTGGTGCAACAGGCCGCTTCCGGCGCCGCCGCGCTGGTTGAGGCCAACCCGGATACGCCGCTAGGCACGCTGCGCGAGCAGGTGACATCCAAAGGCGGCACCACCGCCGAAGCGCTGCGGGTGTTCAACGAACGCCAACTGGCGGAAACCGTGGCGCAAGCGATGCAGGCCGCCGTTTCCCGTGCGCAAGAGATGGAAAAATTATTTTAAATAACCATGAGTTAAGGAGAAGGACCACTTCATGCTAACGCTGACTTTCCTGGTCAAAACCGTTATTGATCTGTACGTGATGGTGCTGTTGCTGCGCATTTGGATGCAATGGACGCGCACCGATTTTTACAACCCGTTCTCGCAGTTTGTGGTGAAGATCACCCAGCCGATCGTCGGCCCATTGCGCCGCATCATCCCGTCGCTGGGGCCTATCGACAGCGCTTCGCTGCTGCTGGCGTTCCTGCTGATGACCATCAAGTACCCGCTGCTACTGCTGATCCAGGGCGGCGCGATGTCGCTCAGCCCCTATAACCTGCTGTTCGGCCTAATCTCGCTGGTGAAGTCCGTCGGCTACCTGATCTTCTGGGTAATGATCATTCGTGCGCTGATGAGCTGGGTAAGCCAGGGCCGCAGCCCGATCGACTACGTGATGTACCAGCTGACCGAACCCTTGATGGCGCCGATCCGTCGCATCATCCCGGCGATGGGCGGCATCGACTTTTCCGCCATGGTGGTAATCCTGATCCTCTATCTGCTCAACTACCTGGGCATGGATCTGTTCCCCCAACTTTGGTTCCTGCTGTGAGTGCAGTCACTCCGGTGCTGGACGGGCTGGCGATCAGGCTATATATTCAGCCGAAAGCCAGCCGCGACCAAATTATCGGCTTGCATGGCGACGAACTGAAAGTCGCCATCACCGCTCCGCCGGTCGACGGCCAAGCCAACGCCCATTTGATCAAGTTTATCGCCAAGCAGTTCAAAGTGGCGAAAAGCAGCGTCACCATCGAGAAAGGCGAACTGGGGCGGCATAAACAGTTACGCATCGTGAATCCGCAACAGATCCCCGCCGTGGTCGCGGCGCTCATCGAATAATTTTCAAGGTAGTCATTATGCAAAAAGTCGTTCTTGCCACCGGTAACCCGGGCAAAGTGCGCGAACTTGCCGACCTGTTGGCCGATTTCGGCCTGGACGTGGTCGCGCAAACCGATCTGGGCGTGGAATCCGCCGAAGAGACCGGGCTGACGTTTATCGAAAACGCCATTCTGAAAGCGCGCCATGCGGCACAGGTCACCGGCCTGCCGGCGATCGCCGACGACTCCGGCCTGGCGGTCGACGCGCTGGGCGGCGCGCCGGGCATCTACTCCGCACGCTATGCCGGTGAAGACGCCGACGATCGGCAGAACCTCGACAAGCTGCTGGCGGCGCTGAAAGGCGTAGCGCCGGGCCGGCGCGGCGCGCAATTCCACTGCGTGCTGGTCTATCTGCGCCATGCGGAAGATCCGACGCCGCTGGTGTTCCACGGCAGTTGGGCCGGTGAGATCACCGAGCAGGCCGCCGGCGAAGGCGGCTTCGGTTACGATCCTGTCTTCTACGTACCGGAGCTGGGCCGCACCGCCGCCGAGCTGAGCCGCGACGAGAAGCGGGCGATTTCGCACCGCGGCAAGGCGCTGACGCTGATGTTGGAAGCCATGCGCAATGCTTAAGCTGCCCCCGCTGAGTCTCTACATTCACATCCCGTGGTGCGTGCAGAAATGCCCGTACTGCGACTTCAACTCCCATGCGCTGAAGGGTGACGTGCCGCATCAGGAGTATGTCGATCATCTGTTGGCGGATCTGGATACCGATCTGCCGCTGGCCGGCGGCCGGGAGATAAACACCATCTTCATCGGCGGCGGCACCCCCAGCCTGCTGAGCGCAGAGGCGATGCAAGCCTTGCTGGACGGCGTGCGGGCGCGCATACGCGTCGCCGACGACGCCGAAATCACCATGGAGGCCAACCCCGGCACCGTGGAGGCCGATCGCTTCAGCGGCTACCAGCGCGCCGGCGTCAACCGCATCTCCATCGGGGTGCAAAGCTTCAGCGCCGAGAAGCTGACCCGCTTAGGGCGCATCCACGGCCCGGAAGAGGCCAAGCGCGCGGCAACGCTGGCGACCGGCCTCGGCCTGCGCAGCTTCAACCTCGATCTGATGCACGGCCTGCCGGATCAGTCGCTGGAAGAGGCGCTGGACGATCTGCGCCAGGCTATCGCCCTGAACCCGCCGCACCTGTCGTGGTATCAGCTGACCATCGAGCCGAACACCCTGTTCAGCTCGCGCCCGCCGGTTTTGCCGGACGACGACGCGCTGTGGGATATCTTCGAACGCGGCCACCAGCTGCTGAGCGCCGCCGGCTATCAGCAGTATGAAACTTCGGCCTATGCCAAACCGGGCTACCAATGCCAGCACAACCTCAACTACTGGCGCTTCGGCGACTATCTGGGGATCGGCTGCGGCGCGCACGGCAAGGTGACCTTCAGCGACGGGCGCATCCTGCGCACCGCCAAGACCAAGCACCCGCGCGGCTTTATGCGCGGCGATTACATGGACAAGCAGCATGAGGTGGCGGCGGCGGATCGGCCGTTCGAATTCTTCATGAACCGCTTCCGCCTGCTGGAAGCTGCGCCGCGCGCCGACTTCGTCAACTACACCGGGCTGGCGGAAAGCGTCATTCGCCCGCAGCTGGACGAAGCGCTGGCCAAAGGCTATCTGGAAGAAACCGCAGAGCACTGGCAAATCACCGAGAAGGGCAAACTGTTCCTCAACTCGCTGCTGGAACTGTTCCTGGCGGACGACGAGTAAAAAAAAGCGCTGAATAATCAGCGCTTTTTTATTGGTGTTAATCTGGGTAAAACGTCTGAGACAGAATCTGCTGAGTTTCCCAGATGCCGTTTTCCGGATATACATCCAGCCCAGTTTCGGCCGTAGCGAGCGCAACGGCCTTCGACCAGACGACATCCAGCCAATCAGCATCGCTCAGTTTACCTTTTAGGCTGGGCGACTCTTTCAAGCTGTAAAGCACCTCTTTGCGCTGCGCTTTAATCGTTCTCTCCCAGCTGGTTCCGCGCCTGGCCGGCTGATATTTCCATTTAAGCAAATGTGCAATCAGCACCGTCATCCGGCTAGCAAGTTCCCTTTGCTCGCTCTTCCCCACGTCCTCAATCTCCTCGGCGATCTTTTCAATATCGATCTCAGACAATTTTCCGGAGCGCAAAAGAGCGGCCTGTTCATTTGCCCAGGCAACAACATCGGTTTCGTAACGTGTATGGCTCATAGCGTCCTCCGTAAACATCCATAAATCTGTACGTAGTTTGACCAGTCTGTCAGATAAGCTTAAGAAGGTCAAAAAACATACTGCCGAGAAGGTTCTTGAATCACTTCAACGCCTTCAGAAGATCCTTGCGCTGGGTTTCCAGTGCGGTGACGCGGTTGCAAACGTCGTGACCGAAGTTCTGGAAGTCCTGCTCCTGGTTGTTCCACTCGTTCTGGATCGCCTTCTGCAAGCCGCCCAGGTTGCCCATGATCGCCTGCAGCGGGTTGCCGCCGCTGTTGGCAGCCTGTTTGACGCCCATCTCGTTCAGGCTGTCCTGCAGCACGCCGCCCATGCTCTGCTGCACGATGTTGCGGCCATCCTGTTCCACCTGGTCAATCGCCTTGTGGTGGAAGGTCAGGCCGTCGCTGCGGTGCTCGATGATGCGGTTCATCTGCTGTTTCAGCTGGCCGTTGAGGGTGGTCAGCCGGTTGCGCACGTTGCTGTTGCTGCCCAGCTCTTTGACGATCACCTTATCCAGCGCTGCGCGGGCTTTCTCCAGGTGTTTCTGCGCGCCGTCGTCGATCCACGGCAGCTGCTTGCGCAGCGCGCTCTGGTAACTGAAGGCTTTCTGCCGCTGGCTGTCGCTCAGGCTCAGCGCCTGACCGTTGCGGATCACGTCACCATCCGGCGAAATTTGCAGGTCGCCGCTGGCGCCTTTCACCTGCACGCTCTGCGGGCTGATGATCACATCGTCCTGGGGTTTAACGCTGCATTGGTACTCGGCGTGGGCCTGCGCGGCAGTCGCCGCCAGCAGCAGTAAGGCTAACCCGGTTTTCTTCAACATAGCTTCTCCTGACTCCCATCCAGATTGGGATTAAAAAATCGAACGACCGATACGTTGAGACAACAGTTCCAGCGCCGCAGTTCCCGCCAGCGAGTTGCCGGAAGCATCCAGCTCCGGCGACCAGACGACGATCGACAGCTCGCCCGGCACAATGGCCACGATGCCGCCGCCCACGCCGGACTTGCCCGGCATCCCCACCCGATAGGCGAATTCGCCGGCGCCGTCGTACATGCCGCTGGTCATCATCAGGGCGTTGATCTGCCGGGCCTGCAGCGGGCTGATCACCGTCTCGCCGTTGAGATCGCGGCCGTGATTGGCCAGATAGACGAAGCTGCGCGCCAGCTCCACGCAGCTCATGCGCAGCGCACAGTAGTGGAAATAGGTTTGCAGCACGGTGATCACGTCGTTCTCGAAGTTGCCGAACGACTTCATCAGATAGGCGATGGCCGCATTGCGATCGGAGTGTTCGAACTCGGAGCGCGCCACCCGCAGGTCATAGGCCAGGTCGTCTTCGCCGGCCAGCTGGCGCACCACCTCCAGCATGCGCTGTTTGGGGGCGCTGAGCCGGGTTTGCAGCATGTCGCACACCACCAGCGCGCCGGGGTTGATAAACGGATTGCGCGGTTTGCCCTGCTCCATCTCCAGCTGCAGCAGCGAGTTGAACGGCAGGCCGGAAGGCTCTTTGCCGACGCGCCGCCAGATCTCAGGCTCCTGATAGCGCGTCAGCGCCAGCGTCAGGCTCAGCACTTTGGAGATCGACTGAATGGAGAAGCGCTCCGCGGCGTCGCCGGCCTGGAACAGTTCGCCATCCACCGTGCAGACGGCGATCGCCAGCCGATCGGCGGGCACTTCCGCCAACGCCGGGATGTAGTCGGCCACTTTCCCCTGACCAATCAGCGGGCGCACCTGTTGCAGGATCTCCTCCAGCAACGCGTTATCCAATGTTGTTACCACCTCGGTCACACTCCGGGCAAAACAAAGGCGCCGTTAAGGCACCTTAGATCAATAAAACGGCGCGGCGCGAAGCCGCGCTCATCGGGCAAGCGCGATCAATCCCACCAGATATCGAACAGATCGCTGACCTTAACGTCGGTCAGTTTGCGCGCTTCCAGCCAGTTTTTCACCAGCTCGCGCTGCTCGTCGGTGCAGTGGCCGATCTTCTGCAGGCAGATCAGACCTTCCCACTGCAGGTAGCCGCTGCCGTCAAACGCCAGGCCGTTCGGCTCGATCACTTCATCGATGAAGGTATCCAGCGTGCTGTCGATGTCTTCCACCGACGTGCCTTCGGCGAAGCGCCAGGCTACGGAGAAACCCAGCTCCTGAAATTCTTCAATGTGCAACTTTTTACGTAAACGACGACTGCGGTTCTTAGCCATTATTCTTTCCTCTCAAACATCAAGTCCCAAACGCCATGTCCCAGGCGCTGGCCGCGTAATTCAAATTTCGTCAGTGGGCGCGAATCCGGACGCGGCACGTAATCATTATCGCTGGAAAGATTACGGTAGCCTGCGACCCCGTTCATAACCTCTAACATATGTTCCGCATAAGGTTGCCAATCGGTGGCCATGTGGAAGACGCCGCCGGTCTTCAGCTTGCGCAGCACCAGTTCGACAAACGGCGTTTGCACGATGCGGCGCTTGTTGTGGCGCGCCTTGTGCCACGGATCGGGGAAGAACAGCTGCACCATATCCAGCGAGCCGTCCGGGATCATGTTTTCCAGCACCTCAACCGCGTCGTGGCACATCACGCGCAGGTTGCTCAGCTTCGCCTCGTGGGCGTCGGCCAGGCAGGCGCCCACGCCCGGCGAGTGCACTTCGATCCCTAAAAAGTTCTGCTGCGGGTTGTTGCCCGCCATGGTCACCAGCGAGGCCCCCATGCCAAAACCGATCTCCAGCACCGTCGGCGCGTCGCGGCCGAACAACGCGGTGAGATCGACAGCGTCAGCCTGATACTCCACGCCCATCACCGGCCAATAGTTCTCCAGCGCGTGCTGCTGGCCTTTGGTCAGCCGCCCCTGGCGGCGGACAAAACTGCGGATACGGCGCATCGCGCGGCCGTTCTCATCAAATTCCGGGGAGATGACGTCATTAATCATAGTGCTTTCTGTCTGTTTGGCTGCCAATTAGGGAAACGCGCATTATGCAAAGATACATTGGTTTAGCAAGTGTTCATCTTCTGTACCCGCCGTGCGGCGTCGGAAAGTTCCGGTTTACAGCACCATGACTCTATGCTGCAATCTCGCTTCATTTTCTGCCGGATAACGACGCTGCTCATGATGCAAGCACAACAATTCGCACAGGTGGTGCTTGACTGGTATCAGCGCTACGGTCGCAAGACCCTGCCGTGGCAGCTGGAAAAAACCGCCTATCAAGTATGGCTCTCCGAGGTGATGTTGCAACAGACCCAGGTTGCCACCGTCATTCCTTATTTTCAGCGCTTTATGGCCCGTTTTCCCAACGTGCGCGCGCTGGCGGAAGCCCCGCTCGACGAAGTGCTGCATCTGTGGACCGGCCTTGGCTATTACGCCCGCGCCCGCAACCTGCACAAGGCGGCGCAGACCATTGTCGCACAGCACGGCGGCGAGTTCCCGACAACCTTCGCAGAAATCGCCGATTTACCGGGCGTCGGCCGCTCTACCGCCGGCGCGGTGCTGTCGTTGGCGCTGGGCCAACACTATCCGATCCTCGACGGCAACGTGAAGCGCGTGCTGGCCCGCTGCTACGCGGTGGAGGGCTGGCCGGGCAAGAAAGAAGTCGAAAACCGGCTGTGGAAAATCAGCGAAGAGGTCACTCCGGCGCAGGGCGTCGGCCAGTTCAACCAGGCAATGATGGATCTGGGCGCCATGGTCTGTACCCGCTCCAAGCCCAAGTGCGAACTCTGCCCGCTCAACGTCGGCTGCCTGTCTTACGCCAACCACAGCTGGGCCAACTACCCCGGCAAGAAACCCAAGCAGACCCTGCCGGAAAAAACCGCCTACTTCTTATTGCTGCAGCACGGCGACCGGGTGTGGCTGGAGCAGCGCCCGGCGGTGGGCCTGTGGGGCGGCCTGTTCTGCTTCCCGCAGTTCAGCGCGCGCGTGGATTTGGAACTCTGGCTGCAGCAGCGCGGTCTGAAAGGCAAGCGCCTGGAGCAGCTGACCGCGTTTCGCCACACGTTCAGCCATTTCCACCTCGATATCGTGCCGATGTGGCTGTCGCTCGACGCGGCGGGCAGCGGCATGGATGAGGGCGCAGGTCTCTGGTATAACTTAGCGCAGCCGCCGTCGGTCGGGCTGGCAGCGCCGGTGGATCGCCTGTTGCAACAGCTAGCGAAGCAGCCCCCGATCCAACAAAACTTATATGGCGATAGCGCCATCGATGAGGAATTAGCATGAGCCGCACCATTTTTTGTACTTTCCTGCAGCGCGACGCCGAAGGCCAGGACTTCCAGCTTTATCCCGGTGACGTCGGCAAGCGCATCTACAACGAGATCTCCAAGGAAGCCTGGGGCGAGTGGATGAAGAAGCAGACCATGCTGATCAACGAGAAGAAGCTGAACATGATGAACGTGGACGACCGCAAGCTGCTGGAAGAGGAAATGATCAAGTTCCTGTTCGAAGGGCACGACGTGCACATCGAAGGCTATACGCCGCCGAGCGAATAACGCTGTTGGGGCCAGGCGCTGGCCCCGCTTCAATCCTCTTATACTTCTTCCAAACGGCTTTAAGATGAAGAAAATTTTAGCTTTGCTCGTAATAGCGCCTTTGCTGATCTCCTGTTCCGGCAAAAAAAGTGAAGAAATCAACGAAGCCTGGATTAAAGATACCAACGGCTTCGACATTCTGATGGGCCAATTCGCCCACAACATCGAGAACATCTGGGGTCTGAACGAAGTTCTGATCGCCGGGCCGAAAGACTACGTCAAATATACCGACCAATACCAAACCCGCAGCCACATCAACTTCGACACCGGCGCCATTACCATCGAGACCATCGCCACCACCGATCCGGCCGCGCACCTGCGCCAGGCGATCATCAGCACGCTGCTGATGGGTGACGATCCGGGGTCCATCGATCTCTATTCCGACGCCAACGATATCCAGATCAGCAAAGAGCCGTTCCTGTACGGCCAGGTGCTGGATAACAAGGGCGCGCCGATCCGCTGGGAATGGCGCGCGGCGCACTTCGCCGATTACCTGCTGCAGACCAAGCTGCAAAAACGCACCTCCGGCCTGCACGTGATCTACTCGGTCACCATCCAGCTGGTGCCGAACCACCTGGACAAACGTGCGCACAAATACCTGCCGATGGTGCGCAAAGCGTCGGAAAAATACGGCGTGGACGAGTCGCTGATCCTGGCGATCATGCAGACCGAATCGAGCTTCAACCCGTATGCGGTGAGCGGTTCGGACGCGCTCGGCCTGATGCAGGTGGTGCAGCACACCGCCGGTAAGGATGTGTTCCAGATGCGCGGCAAATGGGGCACCCCGAGCCGCAGCTACCTGTTCGATCCGGAGAACAACATCGACACCGGCACCGCCTACCTGGCTATCCTGCAGAACAACTACCTGGGCGGCATTCAGAACCCGACCTCGCGCCGCTATGCGGTGATCACCGCCTACAACGGCGGTGCGGGCAGCGTGCTGCGGGTGTTCTCCAGCGACAGAACGCGCGCGGTGGGCATCATCAACGGCATGCAACCGGGCGACGTGTACCAGACGCTGACCACCAAGCACCCGGCAGCCGAGTCGCGCCGCTATCTGGTGAAAGTGAATACCGCGCAGAAGAGCTACCGCAGAAAGTAACGCGTTCCGCGTGGATAAATGAGAAGGGCCGGTGCGAACCGGCCCTTTTTCTATGGCTTGATCATATAGCCGAAGATGCGCTTCCAGCCGTGATCTTTTTTCTCGATGTAGACCCCCTGCAGCTCCGGCGAGAAGCCCGGCAGGCGGTTGATGCCCTCTTCCAGCGCCAGGAAGTAGCGCTGCACCGCGCCGCCCCACACTTCGCCCGGCACCACGCACAGCACGCCCGGCGGGTACGGCAAGGCCCCTTCCGCCGCGATGCGCCCTTCCGCCTGGCCGATCGGCACCAGCTCGACGTTATCGCGGATAAACTCCACGTTGGCGTCCTGCGGGTTCATCACCACCGGCGGGAAATGATCCTGCCGGAACATCTCCTTTTGCAGCTGTTTGACGTCGAAGCTGACGTACAGATCGTGCATCTCCTGGCACAGTCGGCGAATGCTGTAGCCGCGGTAGCGCTGCTCGTTCTTGCGGTACACCGTCGGCAGTACCACGCTCAGCGGCGCGTCTTCTGCAACATAGCGCTCGAACTGCGCCAGCATCTCCACCAGGTGCTCCATCTTGGCCGGGTTTTCCGCCGGGGTCAGCAGGAACAGGATCGAGTTGAGATCGCACTTCTCCGGCACGATACCGTTCTCGCGCAGGAAGTTGGCCAGAATGGTGGCCGGCACGCCGAACTCGGTGTATTGGCCGGTCGCGGCGTCGATGCCCGGCGTGGTCAGCAGCAGCTTGCACGGATCCACCAAATACTGATCCTGGGCATAGCCTTCGAAGCCGTGCCACGTTTCCCCCGGCACGAAGGTGAAGAAGCGCGCGTCGTTGGCGATAAGGTCAGTATCGTGATCCTGCCAGTCTTTGCCCGCCACCTGCTGCGGAATAAACGGTTTCAGCTGCGAGCAGCACTTGAGCAGCTGTTTACGGGTCTCGATGCCCAGCTTGACGCAGTCCATCCACATGCGGCGCCCGGCGGGGCCGGCGTGCATCTTGGCGTTGACGTCCAGCGCGGCGAACAGCGGATAGAACGGGCTGGTCGACGCATGCAGCATGAACGCGTTGTTCAGGTGCTTGTGGTTGCAGTGGCGCTTTTGCCCTTTGATATGGTCGTCTTTCTTGTGGATCTGCGAGGTCTGCGAGAACCCCGCCTGCTGTTTATGCACCGACTGGGTGACGAAAATGCCCGGATCGTGCTCGTCCAGCTCCAGCAGCAGCGGCGAACACTCTTTCAGCATCGGAATAAAGCCTTCGTAGCCCACCCAGGCGGAGTCGAACAGGATGTAGTCGCACAGGTGGCCGATGGTGTCGATCACCTGGCGAGCGTTGTAAATCGTGCCGTCGTAGGTGCCGAGCTGAATAATCGCCAGCCGGAACGGCCGCGCCGCCGCGGCCTTCTCAGGCGCCACTTCGCGGATTTGCTCACGCAGGTAGCGTTCGTCGAAGCAGTACGCATCGATGCCGCCGATAAAGCCGAACGGGTTACGGGCGGTTTCCAGATAGACCGGCGTGGCGCCGGCCTGGATCAGCGCCCCGTGGTGGTTGGATTTATGGTTGTTGCGATCGAACAGCACCAGATCGCCACGGGTCAGCAGCGCGTTGGTCACCACCTTGTTGGCCGCCGAGGTGCCGTTGAGCACGAAGTAGGTTTTATCGGCGTTGAACACCCGCGCCGCGTGCTTTTGCGCATCCTTGGCCGATCCTTCGTGGATCAGCAGATCGCCCAGCTTGACGTCGGCGTTGCACATATCGGAACGGAACAGGGTCTCACCGTAGAAATCGAAGAACTGCCGGCCGGCCGGGTGCTTGCGGAAGAACTCGCCGCCCTGATGCCCCGGGCAGGCGAAGGTCGAGTTTTCCATCTCGACGTAGGTCTTCAGCGTTTTGAAGAACGGCGGCAGCAGCGCCTGCTCGTAGGCATCGGCGGCGGCCTCCAGCTGCGCCATGTAGAACGGCTTGCTGGCGCCGGCCAGCAGCGCGAAAACCCCACTGACGAACGGCAGATAGTCCGGCGAGAGATGCTCATCCCCTTCCACCGCCACGAAGGTCGGAATGTCGAACCCCGTCGCCTGCAAGCGCGCCAGAATGCCGGCGTTAACGTCGGCGACCGACACCACCACCGCCGCCACGTCGGTGTAGTCCGTCTGCTCTACGCGCACGATTTGGCGCAGCGTCTCAATGGTGGCGACCAGGCTGGCGCTGGTCGCGATTTTCAATTCTTTCATCATGCTGACTCTCAAACGGTGAAGGATGAGGGTGTGCCACCGGCACGGTAATGAGATAACGCGGTTATCCCGGTAAAGCGATACCCGGGCACGGCAGCATAAGCGGCGTGCGTGACCGGCTCATGATCGGGGATCATCAGGCGGCTATCGGGGGAACTGGTCTTGGCAGCGTCCGACAGGCATCAGTAAAATCAGGGCCATAGCGCTGGCTTTACGCATGCCTAACAGCGAGCATCAGGCGGCCTTACCGCATGGCCGGCAGGCGTATTCGGGCGGATGACGTGCAAAGGAGACAACGGCGGAACGGTGGCGGCGTCAGATGTCTGGTGCGCAGCAGCGCTTGAGCAACAAAACCAGTCATGCCAATAACCCTCTGGCTTATAAGAAGCGGGAACACCGTCAGGGAACGGAGAGTGCTAAAATTTGCGCAATGATTGCATGATTCGTTGCGGGGTTCAAGCAAGAATCGCCCTGATTTAACGCGCATTGATTTTAAAATAACGCATTGTTATTTAATTAAAAAATCATAAAAACTCATCTTAACGACGGTATAAATACACGTTTTATATGCATATTTATTGAATGACGATACCCTCCCATTCCCCACTCCGCCGGGTTCGCTGCCTGAAAATAGAGCAACCGATCGGCTTTGTGACAGAAAGCGATTGACGCCACCCGGCCAATACGGTTTAATGCGCCCCGTTGCCCGGATAGCTCAGTCGGTAGAGCAGGGGATTGAAAATCCCCGTGTCCTTGGTTCGATTCCGAGTCCGGGCACCATATTTAGAGAACCCAGCCTATGGCTGGGTTTTTCGCTTTCTGGAGTACGGACTCTCCATCGAACTACGTTCGATTATTCGGCCCAAAGTCCTCACCCTGCGGGCCAGCGCTAAAGCGCTGTTCAACGCGGCGCAGGCGCCGGTTGTCCGAGTCCGGTCGCCCTATTTAGAGAACCCAGCCTATGGCTGGGTTTTTGCTTTTCAGGGACAGGACTCTCCATCGAACTGCGTTCGATTATTCGGCCAAAGGCCTCACCCTGCGGGCCAGCGCTAAAGCGCTGTTCAACCCGGCACAGGCGCCCGTTGTCCGAGTCCGGGCACCATATTCAGAATAACCCGCCTATGGCGGGTTTTTCGTTTTCTGGGATACGGACTCTCCATCGAACTACGTTCGATGATGCGGCCAAGGGCCTCGCTCGGAAGAAGGCAAAGTGCAGCGCATGGTCGATCTGCGGCCGCGCTGAGGCGCAGTACATACATAGCGGGACATCAGCAACGTCCTAAGCTCGAGGATTGGCTCAATGGCTGAGTGTCTAAAAGCATCCGCTGCAATGCTCTCGTGCAGAACTATTCCTACAAAACGGACTCCGGCATTGATCGCGACCAGAGCCGAGAAGAACTATATAGTTAATGAACGTATACCGAATAACTGTTTGAGCTGAAAATCAACGGCTGGAAGAACCGGTGAAAATAAATGACGAGTGGTTTTATACGGGAAAATTTTTCCCTGGTTTACTATGTGGTCTCTGATTTTTAACGGGCAGAAGGGCTCACCATTATTCCAGTCGTGTACTCTCACGCGTACATCAGTATAATCAAGCAATATACAAGGAAGGTACATTAGCCCAAGATTATTGGCCACACGATATCGATGGTTGCCATCCATAATGATCCCCGTGTGCTTTTCAATGGGAACGGGTGTTATCCATTTTTGGCAACGCGCTATCTCCTCTGTTAATGCTATAACATGTTCCATATTGACCTCTTCAGAGGGACGGATCAAGGCAACTGGGTGTAATATTACCTCATACTGCATGTTCACCTCACCTGAAATTTTCAAGGGCATTAAGTAAGATATCTATCTCATCTTCACTGTTATACGCATGAACGGATGCACGAACGACTGACTCCAGCCCACGATTTCGCATGTCAATGAATGTCGAACTAAATCGAGAACATGAGACATTAATTCGACGTGGTTGAGCCGATAGGTATTCCTTAACAGATTCAGCTGTTTTATTTTTAACTGTAAATGTAACTATTCCTGATAGATTATCTCCTTTATCCTGTAACTGAACGTGCGTTATACATTTCAGGCCTAAGCGAAGTTGCTTAGCCAACTTAAAAATTCTTTGCGTTACTTTATCTTGCCCTAACGAAAGCGCATATTTCGCGGCAGCCCCCAGGCCAAGCCTGTCAGCGATATTTGCCTCCCAGCATTCGAATCGTCGGGCTCCCTCGCTAATATGATAACTCTGCTCATCTATAAGTCTTGCAGCATGGTGATCAAGCCACACCGGTTCAATATTCGAACTCAGGGTGCTGTCCATCCATAAAAAACCCGTACCGCGTGGAGCTCGCAGGTATTTACGCCCTGAGGCTGTTAACACGTGGCACCCAATTTTTTGGACATCAAGTTGTAAATGTCCAATACCCTGGCAAGCATCAAGGAAAAACCACACGCCAGCATCACGAGCAAGGGCGCCCATTTTTTCTACCGGCTGTATTGGTCCCCCATGAGTTCCCAGTATTGGGAGGCTGATTAATCTGACCCGAGGGTTGCCAAGGGCATGTTGTAATTGCTTCAGACAAACAGCCCCCTCCTCATCCGCTTCCAGAATGTTGATCTGAATGCCATCACGTTTTTGTCGTTGCAGGTAAGGTATATAATTACCTGCATATTCAGTGGTCGAAGTCAGGATGATATCTCCAGGGCGCAAGGGAAGAGAGTAGAATGCGATGTCCCAGGCCCGGGTAGCATTTTCCACAAGCGCGATATCTGCAGGCTTTGCCTGGATCATTTTCGCCAGATAACCATATATATCACTAAGCCATTGGCGCTCACTCTCTGCGGCTTCATACCCACCGAGGGTAATTTCTTTTAAATAGTGTTCATGCACAGCCTGTATAACCGGGACAGGCATTAAGCTTGCTCCTGCATTGTTAAAATGAATAACATGCTCAGTCCCTGGCGTGTCAGCGCGGAGTTGTGCCAGACTTAACGTCATGGTTATTCTCCTCTTTTTTCAGGCTTACCATATACCCGGATTGATACGGAACGGGAAGAAATTCCTGATGCATACGACGGAATGTGTCATCAGGGGCCAGGTCCGCGAATAATTGTGGATGTATCCATCTGGCGAGTTGCTGGATGGCAATAACGTCATACGGGCTGTTGTAGAACTGATGCCAGATGGCGAAAAATGCGCTATTACGGCGGGCAGTGCTATCTGCATAAGCTGGACGGGTGGTGAACCATGCCAGCTTACGCCTGGACTCCTCGATATTGACGCCCGGTCCGAGAGGGATCCACCTTCCGCCAGGAACGAAGGCCTGAAAATTCCCGCTGGTGAGTATGACGACATCAGGATTTGCAGCTATCACCTTTTCAGGATTTAGCGTAAAAAATGAACCGGGAGCAAGATTGGTTGCGATATTGTCTCCTCCGGCTAATTTAACAAAACGCCCAAAACTCCCCTTTCCAAAGGTCATACAGCATTCTTCTGAATAACCTCCAAGACGTTCTAAAAATACCTTTGGCAATGGCTTCTGTAATTTTAAAGTCCTGGATATGACGCGTTGTAACTCACTATCGCGAAACTTTAAATAGGCTTCAGAGCGTTCCGATTGACCAAATAACTCGCCAAATAGTTTCACTGTAAGAGGAATATGTGCAATAGGGTCATACCGAAAATCCACATAGACAATTGGGATACCCGCACTGGCAAGTGCGGCTTCATACCCTGAGTCAACAATGGCATTTCGCGCATCCATATTCATGATGATGACGTCAGGTTTCAAATTAATAGCCTGTTCGATATCGAAGGTCCCTTGCTCGCTGCCTCCAAATGTCGGGATTTTCTCCAGTTGTGGAAACTGTTGCCGGTACTGCTGCCATGTTGCCGGATCTGACTGTATTAAATCTTTCCGCCAGGCCACTATCCTCTTGGCAGGATTTTCTTTATCAAGCATTGCGACCAGATACAGTTGGCGCCCTTCCCCAAGGATGACACGCTGTACCGGTAATTTGATGTTAACGGTTCGGCCAAGGAGATCGGTTACAGGCGTCACCGTCTGTTCAGCATGAGCAACTGATGAGGTTAACAATACAATAAAGAGCACAAGTCGTAATATCATTTTTCATAACCTATTTTCTTGTTGAATTCCCTTGAAGAACGGCTGATTTTTAACGTAATCATTAAAGTCATGGAATACATGACCACAACGCAAAGAAACAACGCTGACAACCCCGGCCAGAGAAGGACTACGCCCCCCAAAGCAATACCTATGATGGAGGCGAACTGGCTGATGCTCTGGACCACCCCCAATATATACCCTTGCATACCTTCGGCTGTTGTGCGCGAAATTAATGCGGTAAGCACAGGCGTGGTTGCGCCAAGGAGAATTCCCCATAAAAAATAAAGCCCGATAAACCAGCTGGTTTCCCTTACTGTAGCCAGCAGCAGTGTTACCAGGATACATCCCATGATGATCCCCACCATTCGGTAGAGCGTGCTGGCTATATCGTGCGCTTCAAACCATCTTGCCCAGAGAGACGCTGATACAATCACTCCCGTAGCCTGTAATCCATAAGCTAATCCTGTTAGCCAATTAGGGGCATTGAACACCGTGCTGACATAAAGAGAAAAAGGCGTTTGCGTAATCATGCGGCTCATTAATAACAAGCCAAGAACCGTCAGTAAGCCAACAATGACGCCATTGTTGATTCCAGTTGGAGTCCTTTTCTTATCTTTTGAATGAACAGCTGAAGTAGACGAGACTCCATGAGGAGCATCAGCAGGTAATATGAAAAGAACAATCAGTGCACATAGCGTACAAATAATGAATGCGCTGACGTTTATCCAGAAGAAACTCAGTAGATCGAGAATGGCTCCCCCGATAATCGCCCCTGCCAAAGAGCCTGCGTTGGTCGACACCTGCAACCAGGCAAAAAGTCTCGTACGCTGTGCCGCTGGCACCATTGCAATACCATAGGCCTGCGCCGGCGCAATATAACCCGCACAGGTACCCTGTAAAAAACGTAAAATAAGCACCAGCCAGACGTCATTGGCGAAAGCAAGCCCAAGTTGCGTTAATGCCAGGCCCATCAGTGCGCGGATCATCATGACTTTATTGCCCGTTTTGTCGCCTACCCGCCCCCAGAATGTGCTGGTTAGCATAACGCCAAGCATCGGTGCTATATACACCCCTGTGCCAGCGATGCTCAGTAGTTCTGTGGACGTCATGCTTTCGATATGAAGCGGCCAAAAAGGGCCGCTCATTTCCATCGCTCCCATCGAAAGCAGTTGCACGATAAACAGAAACTGGACAATAAAAGTCACACTGCCCGTTACGCGCATCCTCATTCCCTCCTTATCGTTGGCCAATCGGCGGGGATCGGGGAGCGGGCAATCTTCCCTCCCATATACTCGCAACACCAGTAATAGATTTCTTCTATATATGGTGTTGGCACCTTGAGCCTCTGGCCGATTAAAACCAGCAGGCTTAAACCGCAGCCAATATCTTCCCGAAAGACCCGATGGTTTTTGTCAAAAATAAAAGTGTCGGATCGCCCTTCGCGGATCAGAGGCAGCGGGATCCCCTCATAGGCCTTATTCGTTCGTAAAATACTGAGGAGTGTTCTGGGGTCAGAAATTGAGTCACCGTATGCCTCGACTATTTCCTGCTGCAATGGCTGCACAGAGCTGAGATCGATACCCAGTGAAAGTTCGGCAGCTTTACATAAGGCCTGATTTTCCTCATCACAGCGAGCAAGGAAATAAGCACCGAGTTCAGGGCAATCACTCCACCAACACGGAATATGATTGAAAGCATGCCCGTGCCACTGCCCCCATGGGCCGATGAGGCCATAAATGACGGAACTGTGCATGATTGGATTTCCTGGTGTAAGGGTAATCTCCAGATAATTAGACAGCAGAGTGACGGGAGCCTCATAAAGCTGCCTCAGATAATCAAGCAGAATATCGGTATTCTCAGGTGTTTCCCGGCGATGAACAGCCACGTACAACTGTGATTTCTCCCCCCCTATCCTGACACTTTTTCCGGGTACAAGATCAAACGCAATATGGGGGACATCTTTCATGCCCCATATAACAATATTCGATAAGCCTCCAAATGCTTTTTCTGCCAGCCAGTCAAATCCGCCAAAACCGGGAATGGCTCCGACGAAGACCTGCTTATGCCGGGGCAGCGCTGGCGCGATGCTTTGAAGCACGCTTTCGCGTACATGGCTTGGGGCAGTAATGATAATGAGATCTGCAGCGGCGCAGGCTTCATCGACTGACGCCGTCATCCTGACGGCAGAGGCTTTTATGACATTTGCGTCAGGCATGATCGCATGCAACTGAGCGCCACTGCCTTGATATGCGGTGACAGTTTCTGGCCGGCTAGTGTAAAGAGTTACTGCAACTGCGGGATTTTGACTGAATAAAATGGCAGCAAGGTGGCCCGTACGGCCGGCCCCACATATTGTTACCCTTAACTTCTCGCCTGAGAACATTATTCTCCCTCCTGAACAGAAGAGAGTGCAAACCAGCCATCAAGTTTCTCCCAGACTTGCTCGGAGAGAAGATCCCGTTCTTTGAGCCACTCCTCATTGAAGATCGTATTTAGATATTTTTCACCGCCATCTGCAATAACGAGAGCCACATTCCCCCGAATCGTTCCATTATTGATAAATTCCAACGCTTTATATATTGCACCACCGGTAGAACCGCCAACAAGCAGCCCGAAACGGCGCGCAAGATAGCGTGCAGTTTCAAAAGCGCAGACGTCGGAAACCTGTTCACCATAATCAATGCAGCTGTAATCCAGAACTAATCCGACGGTGTCTCCTTCCGGTGTGCCGGTCCCTGATTGATAATAGGGTTTTCCTGGCTTGCCAAATACGATAGAGCCTTCTGGCTCTACCGCGATCGTAACTGTATCCGGATTATGAACCTTGAGGCCATGCGCTATCCCTGTCATCGAACCGCCAGTGCCAACACATCCAATCCACGCGTCGACTTTGCCAATCTGGCAGATAATTTCACGCACCAGGTCTGCATATCCACCGGCATTGGCCGCATTATCTGATTGGTTCATGAAAACTGCGCCGGGTATTTCACCTGCAATTTCAGCCGCCATACGCTGTCGTTCCACAACCGCGACTTCATTTTCACCATAATTACCCTTAACGTAACGAATATCTGCTCCCAGAGCTCGCATGATGGTAATTTTATCCTGAGCGGCATGATGGTCCACCACTGCAATAAATTTAAGCCCAAATTCGATAGCCGCAATGGCCAGGCCGATCCCCGTATTTCCTGATGATGATTCAACAATCGTCCCACCTGGTTGGATCCGCCCTGATTTCAGCGCCGCAACAATCATATTTCTGGCCATGCGATCTTTCATGCTCCCGCCAGGATTGTTCTTCTCCACTTTGATATAAAGACGAGAGTCAGATTGCGCCAGCGGTAATTGAATGACGGGAGTATTGCCAATCAAATCAGTTACTTTTCTGAAGATCATTTTACAACTCCTTAATTGTCAACGGTAAAAATGAGGTTTTGGCGCGAGCTCATGACAGCGGTCAGTCTTGTGGGGAGCGGGTGCCGGTGGAACTGGTTTTCCAGTAAATCCATTTGGTAACCAGCGGTATTGGCAAATATCAGCAAGTCGCCCGGTTCAGGCAGGTGCTTGAATGCAATCAGACGGTTAGTTATAACGTCCTCGTCAAGGCAACTATGACCCGCAATCCATGCTTTCGCAGCAGGAGATGGCTCATGAGAATTCTGACGAATATGAAGCGGATCGCTTAAGAATTCAGAGTTAAACCACGTTTCGCATGCACTGAAGCTACTTCCCTCGACAAAAATAACGTATCCGGAATCACCGTGAGGCCGGACTCGACATACACGAAAAACACTTATGGCGCTCTGGTTGGCCAGACTTCTTCCGGGCTCGACACACAGCGTTAATCCTTCATCGATTAATGCATCGCAGACTCTTTTACCCACAGGGCCCGCGCCGCCAAGAAACTGAGTGAGCCAGTGCTCAGCGTTTATATCACCACCATAGGGATAGAAAGCATCCGGGACCCGTCGAGTACGATAGTTTTCCTGCGTCTGTGAGGATAGCCATGCCTTATAGCAATTCCCCTCTACATACTGAACGGGCAACCCTCCCCCGATATCGATAATGCATGGGGAATGGCCAAGACTACGGGCGCAGGCAATCAACGGTAATGTGTCAAAAAAAGCGTTAACCCTGGATACGGGCGAGTAGCCACTAAGATGGAAATGGAAGCCATCGATTTTTAATGGATTACAGGTCTCGAGTTTCTGAAGCACGGCACTCACTTCACTGGATGACATACCAAAACGGCTGGTATGGCTGAACGCGGGGCGAAGGCGCAGTAGTATACTGATTCGGCCTGTCGGGCTTTTCCAGCATTTAGCTACTTCCATGAGATCGTCCATTTCCTCGACTGAATCCACGACAATCCGCGCCCCCTGCAGAATTAACTCCTGCAAAAAACGTATTGTTTTTGCAGGACCGGTGGCACACAAATCGGTGCCTCTGCATCCAGCGCGGATAGCATCGTTGAGCTCATGCAGGCTGGATACATCAGCCCCTGTTCCGGCAGCGACGGCAGCCTGTAATAACGACTGTGATTTATTGACTTTAACGCCATAATAAAATTTCGCTTCAATACCAAATCCCGCCGTAATAGCAGCCATCGCATTGAAATTATTCTCCACGGTATGCGGCCAAACAATATTGAGCGGAGAACCGTAAATTTCTGATAAGCGAACAAGAGTATCAGGGGACGTCTCTAACCATCGGGCAATAACAGGATCCACATAGGGGGGTAATTCTCTGGCAGGGCTTACCCGCCATGAAGTGGTTTCCCGGCAATAGGTATTTAACAGCGAAGCCATATTAAATCCTCTCAGAAATCAATGGTTACCGATGCAAGGAAGGTGCGTGGCGCTCCCTGCGCAATGGTGCTGTATGACGCCACGCCAGCCCAATAATGGCGATCTAACACGTTCTGAACATCAAAGCGGAAAGTTGCCGGTGTACCGTACACACGCGTTTTATAGGCAGCCCCCATATCTACCGTTGTCCAAGAACGGATAGACTGCGTATTCGCCTGATTGACGTACTGCTTCCCGCTGTAATTAACATGACTGTTCAGGGACAATCCCCGTAGGACAGGGAGGTCATATTCAACACCCGCGTTTGCTTGTACCGGGGAGACGCCAACGGGTTTGTTACCACGAACGCCGGTGGAGGGAGATTTGGTGAGCTCAGCATCAATCAGGGAAAGGCTTCCTGACATTCGCAAATTATCAAGAGGTTTATGGGAGATATTCAGTTCAATTCCTCGGTTCCGCTGCTCGCTATTGGAATTGAATGTATTGTTACTGTCGATTGCACCACTCGGCTTCGTGATCTGGAAAAGAGCAAGACTGTTTTGGATTCCCGCCTCATCGTATTTAATGCCCACTTCGTATTGACGCGATCGGTATGGACGCATCACCTGACCTGCGTTTTGTGCCGTACCAGGGGCAACATCACCTTTGCTGAGCCCCTCAATGTAGTTGGCATACAGCGAAACGGGTTTCCAGGGACGGTAAACCAGGCCAAGCATCGGAGTGACGGCAGAGTCATCATAGGTGGATGAACGATCGCCATTAGCGGCGAAGTTATCGGCACGAACCCTTTGGAGACGCACGCCTGGCGTGATGTCAACACGTCCATCCAGTACGGTCATTGTGTCTGCAAGCGCGAGACCACTTAACTGGCTGGAGGAGGTTTTTGATACTCTGGCTGGCGCAGAAGGCAGGGTGACATCAACGTCTGACGGGGAATAAATATTGGAATCTACCGTTTGCCCCCAAGTGCTGGCGATTGCGAGGCGATCATGGTAATAACTGACCTGCAGCGTCGCCTGATGATCAATGGAACCGGTTGAAAAATAACTTCTTGCGCCAGCTTCTAAAGTATAACGATTCACCTTAAAGCGGAAATTAGTAATCGTCGAGACGACATCCCCTTTGTCGTTAATAATATTAGGGGTTTGCTCTGATATGCGTGAAACCATCGAGCGCCCACCGCCTGCATTCGCAAAAACGGTCACGTTGTCATTAATATCGTATTCTGTGTGTAGCAATGCCCCCTGATCCCGGATTTTCCACCACATCCCCTTTTGTGCGATGTTTGTCTTACCATCAGGAGCATCCGGAACATCAATGCCTGCAGCGACAGTGAAGGGGCGATTTGGGGATTTGACTCGCTGATATTGATCAAGCAGGTCAAGGGAAGCCCTCACCCCTCCGTTCCCATAATCGAGAGCAAGCGCGCCTAATGCCGTATTTTTATAGGCATTGTCGAGTGCCAAATCGCCACCACTACCGCCACCGTTAAAACGGATTCCCCACACCTCACCGTCCGGGGTAACCCACAATTTACCGACATCGACGTATGCACCGAGTTGGTTGTTGGACTCCCAGGTGGTGGTGAGTCGTTTAATATCCTGAGCTGTAGCCCTTTTAGTCACTGCGTTGATGACACCGCCAACCCCTCCATTCGGGGACATCCCATAGAGCCCCGCGCCCGGCCCCTTCAGTAACTCTATTCGTTCGAGATATTGCGGCAATAATTGATAATTTGGTGCCACACCATAGACACCATTGAGTGCCACTTCACCGGTATTGCCTTCACCAATAGGGAATCCACGGATCATGAAAGAATCCAGGATCCCGCCTGAAGGAGAGGTAACCCGCACGGATGAATCATTTTTTATAACATCGCCGAGAGATTTAGCCTGCCTGTCTTCAATGTATCGCGAGGTATATCCCTTGATACTGAATGGCGTATCATGAATGACTTTACTTCCTAATAAGCCAATGTTGGCTTGTTTGGATAGTTCATCTTCAGTTTGTGTAACAGCACTGTCGGCGGTAACGACAACGGTATCTTCCGCGTTCGCAATATAAGGAATTAAAATTTCTACAACAGCCAAAACCAGAAACTTCTTTCTACGATTCATAACCATTATCTCGAGTCCCAGAGTTACCGGCGTATCAATCAGCTAAAGGATTATTAAGGCCGTGCTGAAGTCGATAATCAGTATATTGTTGTAAATGCATGCTCATTAATGAGCGGGTATACCAGGGATGGTTCATAAAATGCTCGCGTTCCTGATGCCAGAAGCTGTCATCTAGCCTTGGGTGAAGTTCTTTAAATACACGGTCAAGTTCTTCGCCAATAACTTTCCACATACGGTTATCTTGGATGCAATAGAAGTGAGTCAGGCAAAGGGCGATTTCATGTAAATGACTGACAAGGCAAGCATCCACGACGAAGGTTCTGACGGGTTCAATATCATCTTCAAACACCGTGGGTAAAATGCCAGGCCAGATATAAGGCTTGAGTTCGTAACCTTGCTTACGGAGTGCCGGGGCCCAGCTGCGGCCATCGCCGAAGTCACGGATAAGCATGGCCACAGCGCGGCCGGAATCATCAAATAAAACCTGCGTATTTTGTTGGTGTGCTTCAAGCGCCACGCCATAAATCAAATACATAGCCAAGACCGGTTTCAGTATGATCCGGGTGTAATGACGAAACCATGTCTCAGGCGTGTATCCTGACAAGGCAATCAGCTCACTGATAAGGGGATCGGATTTATGCGGGAGGGCGGTAAATAGCGATGCAACCGTGATAGCCAATGAATTATCGTTTCTTTTCCACGCATCCGTACTACGAAACACGACGGAGAGAAACTTACCCTCAGCGTCATCCATACGATCTTTATGACGGAAATGCCATGCGGCATCTTCCCGGAAAAAGTCGAGTTTGCCGTCAAAACCCTGCTCCACATCCAGGATATCCTCAATAATCGTACTAATACGCGGCCCCATGTGAATGGATTTAGCCTGGAGGCTACGCATCTCACTGGTCATCCATATGGCAACGGGCAATTTTATAAAAGGCAATGCCGGGGCCGTCGGAAGCATAGTTCTGAACGACATTGAGGGTGCGGTTTCAATTTCGGGACCAAATGGCAAAAGAATGCCTTCGTCTATTTCTTTGGCGAAATGACCCAAGACCCAATGTTCAAGATGCCAGGGGTGAAGGGGAATGGGCAGCCATTCTTGAGGGTTGTGATGTTGACTTTCGAGCCAGGCGCACCATTCACTCCAGACGCCAGGAAAGGCCGATGACAGCCATTGATGGGTATCCTGAACATGAGGCATCTTCTCGCAATAAACCATGTCGGCCTGTATGGCTCCCATGCGAAGAATGACTCGGGCTCCAAATTCGGCGGACAGGGCCTCGATGTCTTCATCGTTTAATCCAGGCCGGGACTTCCAGGTAGGATAATAAGGGTGGCCTTCCAGAGATCCCCACTGGTCCAGGAGAGTCGCCCCCTCTCTCAAACTGTGATGGCGTCTTATCCATTTAACAAAATAAGACTCCCCCTCTTTCTCCATGTCTTTAGTAATGCTATTCCGCCATTTTGACCGATGCGCTCTGGCCAGCCGGTCATTATGGATACTGTTAGCAACATCTTTATTGAATTTAGCTATACCCTCAGCCGAAGGGCTGAAACTAAATTCATTTTTCAGGACGTCGATCAGTTGTTCATGTGACAGAATCGGTGTTTTGCTCCCGTCGGCTGCCTCGAGGATAATATCACCACGATTAATAACACTATTCGCCGGAAAAACCGCCGTTAGATTTAGCCGAAGGGTATATTCTCCATCAGAGAGGCGGTAATTAACCCTACTTTTATCATCGAAAATCTCAAGTTTCTTTTCATCAAGTAGTTTTTCCGAAAAAAGACAACGAATTATTCGAGAGAGTGCGTTACGAGCCGAAAAATCAGGTTGTGTTGAAAGTGCCTGTCTCGCAAAGCCATTCTCCTCTGCCAGCTCCATCATATTTTCTCCCAAAGTAAGAGGGTTGAAACGATTAGGCGTAAATTGAGAACCTTAAGATCAACGTGATATTTCATTGCTCTCTCAGGTTCCTTGAAAACTTTCAGTCACTACGCTACCATCAAAATAAATTCATGTAAATGATAATCAATATCATTCTCATAACTGTAATCCATGATGAGAGAATCAATTTATATCAATCACTTAGGCGGACAAGGTATGAGTATAGAGATTAGCTATTTGTTTATCCCTGCTAATAAAGAGGTAATGTTTTCGAAGGCGTTGGCCAGTGGTACCGATGCGATCATTATTGATCTTGAAGATGCTGTTCATCCGAACGAAAAGCCCCTTGGGCGTGATAACGTTCTGAGTTGGCTACATAAAATTAATAAGAGCAGCGTTAAAACCGGAATATATATCCGGATAAATCATCCAAACGACAAGGAATTTGATGACGACATCAGTTTACTCAATTCATTAAATAAGCCATTGATTACGGGTGTGATGGTGCCAAAACTGGAATGCAGTGAAACGATAAACCATTTGAAGTCGAGGCTTAATGCCGGAATATCAAGGCTACCCTTTATCGGCATCATAGAA
Source organism: Serratia sp. CY84636 (assembly GCF_052166245.1). Taxonomy (NCBI): domain Bacteria; kingdom Pseudomonadati; phylum Pseudomonadota; class Gammaproteobacteria; order Enterobacterales; family Yersiniaceae; genus Serratia; species Serratia sp. CY84636. The sequence continues at coordinate 311,194 of NZ_JBJNOX010000006.1, read as the reverse complement.
ACGGCGCGAGGATTGTATCACTGTGAGAGTATAGCCTGTAGCGGTGTGGTCAGATTAGCGTTCGGCTCTTTAGATTATTCGCACGATATTAATTGTCTGCAAACACCTGAGGCACTTCTCTATGCGAGAAGTCGTATCGTGGTGGCTTCACGGCTTGCCAACCTACCGCCCCCTATTGATTGCGTCACCCCCGAATTTTGTACGCCCGAAACGTTGTTAACGGATTGCTGCCATGCCCGATCTCTTGGATTCAGTGCGAAATTATGTATTCATCCGGATCAAGTCGATGTGGTTGCCAAAGCATTTAGCCCTACTGAGGAACAAATTAAATGGGCTGAAGAAGTGTTAAAACAGTCCAGAGAGAGTTATGCATTCCAGATCGGAGGTTCGATGGTAGATTTACCTTTAATAAAACAGGCGGCCCGTTTAATGGACAATAAATAAATCAGAATGGACATATTAGCAACCCACTCAAATAATATTAATCATAATTATTATTTGAGTGGTTATAGATAAACTCTATCTATATATATTTAACCGTTCGATATCATTTAACGTCAGGCCAAAGCATTTGCCCCGGAGAGAGTGTCCGACAAGCAAAGAGTAGCCTTCCAGTAAGGAGCCCGAGTCTGCGATAGAGGCGCTGCATTTCGCACAAACCAGGCATGTTGTCACAACGCTCATTTTGGTAAGATTTTCTTATGAATTCATGATAGCATCGGGTAACACTATTACGCTGGCAAGGATGTCAGAGGGACTGAAATCATAGGGACGAAGATGCAGACTGCTATGCAAAGCAATCCCCCCGAAATTACACTATCAGCACTGAGCCATCTGGCCTTTTGTGCTCTTGTTGGGCTGGGTATTGCTCGCCAGGAAGGCGTTGCCAGTACGCCGTTGACTGAACATCTGTTTTTGGTTCGTTGGTTGGCTACGGCTCAAAAACAAAAGCGGTTTCCAAAATGTGTTGCCATTGATATTGCACTCCTGCTTGAGCAGGGACGGAGAAAAGGCCCCGCCAGCAAGCTGCGTGAAAAACTGCAATACCTGTGGCGATCCTGCACTGACCCCCTCATCACCCAATCGGACTTATTTCGACTCACCTATGTTACCGAGAAACTGAGAGAGCAAGGTTGGAAAAACTTCATCATGGACAGCCACATCTGGAAAGATGAACGCTTTTCTGCATCTTCTGCACCCAATGAGTTTTACACGGAAGAAAATACGTTAAGAGCAGCATTCTCCGATAATGGTGAGTTAACCAATACTTTAGAGTTACGCATCATTGGAGATGTTGAATCACTCTTGGCGCTAATGGCCCAATCAGCTATTTCTGCAAAGCTGATTGAGAGAGGCGAGCTCTTCCATCGGGTCGTGCTGTTTCCCCAATAAGCACTTATATCCAATCACGCAGCCCTGCACACTCGGCTGAGTCGTGCCACAGTGGCCAGCGCCAGTGTAAAGAAAATTAGCCGCCTTGCCGCCAATGATGCAGCAGCCGCTCGAGATAATGTGGAAAAAAGTCTATTACTACGGGAGGATCACGCAGGATAACAAACAGATTACCGAAGGAATGCTTTTTTCTTGCCGGGAGAATACAGGCAACCCACCTTGCGAAGTGGTCTATACTCCATAGACAAGTAAGCTTTTATTACCAAAGAGACATAACAAGAAGAGGCCCATTAAGAGGCCCTTGCAATCTTCAATTATGTTCCATCAACCCCATCCCATAGTGGATACATTATGGGATGCGTACCCTATTTTTTAGGCGCGGAACAAAGCCTCTCTGGCATCCTGCCGTTATACATGACAAGGTTGCCATCATCTAACTTTGCAAGTTTCAGCACATAGAGTCGTTTGTTAACACCCAGAAAAAATTTTTTCGCCTCGCCTAAGGAGAAGTTATCTCATCTAAGATAATTAGGCTATCGATTAAGAATCTCATAATCGCTCTATTAGACCCACTCTTAGTTCGGTACATAGCCGAAACATCAGCATCTTCCCATCCTTCTTGCCATTGATGGCATAGTAGCAAGTCAGGCCTTTATATCAGCGCAATCGCCTTACGCGGGGTAGCCGCTCCTCTTTGAGAGTCCATTAGCATTGAGTCGATGTTCACTAAACGCGCAACACATTTTGTATATGGCATGAACACTTCTTGTCCTATCACTTAACGCTCACAGGGGGCGAATTCTATTGATTCAGGATGAGAACGACGAAGTAAGGGAACCTCTTCCTCAGGAAAACCCCCAGCTCATTCACTCAACAAGCAGCTATGGACAAGCATTCAACCCATTGAATTAAAATGTAAAAAAAGAAGTATAATAAACTGATTTCATAATTTCACTTTTAATTTCATTTTTTCAAAATACCCCCTGATTCTAATATCACGTTATTTCACCTTCTCAGCGCCTATTTTAGGGTTATTCTAAGCAACGAACACCCGATCCCGGAAATGCAAAGCGAACGCAGGCTGGCACATACACCAGAAAATCAGATGAGAACCCATACGATGGGTAGCCGCTTCAGGCGATCGTTTTCATGGCGTCGAGACTCAGGGATATCGGATTTTTACGTAGGAATAATCATTAAAACCACATGCAAGCTTTCATAGGGATTTTCATGGAAAGAAATACGCCCGTAGCCTTTACCTGATGTGCTACCCAATTCTAAACGGGCATTTAAAAATTCGGTATTTCTGGCCCGTACACATTTTAATTAAATTTAATTCGTGAAGCTTACTTATAAGAAAAAGGCAGCCTGGTTGCTATAAGCCACCCTATCTGCAGCCGTATTTCTGGGTATTATTCTCATTATACTGGAGCTTATTAATGAATCAGCGTTTGGATATCATCGGCATTGGCCTTGGCCCGTCGAATCTTAGCCTGGCGGCCTTAGGAAGTGAAATAGAGGGGTTTACGGGGCAATTCCTGGAGCGCAAACCTCATTTCTCCTGGCATCCAGGGATGATCCTGGCGGATTGCAGCATGCAGACCAACTTTTTAAAAGACCTGGTGAGCGCAGTTGCCCCCACCAATCGCTACAGTTTCCTCAACTACCTGGTAAAAAACAGAAAGTTCTATCGTTTTCTGACGACGGAGCAGCGCACCGCATCGCGTGAAGAGTTCGCCGACTACCTCACCTGGGCCGCCGGCGGGATGGACTCGTTGGCGTTTAACCAAGACGTTCAGCAGATCGAGTTCGACGATCGGCAGCGCCAGTTCGTGGTGACCACCTCGAATAAGGTCTTCCACGCCAAACACGTCAGCATTGGTATAGGCAAGAAAATAAAGTTGCCGGATTGCGTGACGGCGCAAAGCGATCGCTGTTTCCACGCCAGTGAAATGATGCTTCGCAACCCCGATTTGACCGGCAAACGCGTGGCGATCGTCGGCGGCGGCCAGAGCGGCGCCGATCTGTTCCTGAATATTTTTAAAGGGGAATGGGGCCAGCCGGAACAGCTCGACTGGATATCGCGCCGCAACAATTACAACGCGCTTGATGAAGCGGCCTTTGCCAACGAATACTTCACGCCCGATTACGTCGAGAGCTTTTACTCGCTGGATAGCGCGGCCAAGCGTCATATGCTGGCCGAACAGAAGATGACCTCAGACGGCATCACCAGTGAGTCGCTGCTGGCGATTTATCGCGCCATGTACCACCGCTTCGATGTTCTGCGCGAGAAATTATGGGTGCGCCTGCTGCCCAGCCGTTCGCTGACGGCCGTGAAACACACGCTGGATAACGCCTACCAACTCGAAACGCGTCATCATCTCGATCACGGTGAGGAAGCCTTCAAGGCGGACGTGGTGATCTTCGCCACCGGTTATCAGACGGCCACGCCAGAGTTCCTTGAACCTTTGTCCCACCGCCTGCTGACCACTGCGGATGGCGAATACCGCATCGCCCCAGACTTTACCTTTGAGTGGGAAGGCCCGGCGGAGAACTGCTTATTCGCCATGAACGCCAGTATGCACAATCACGGCATCGCCGATCCGCAGTTGAGCCTGATGGCGTGGCGATCGGCCCGGATTCTTAATCGGGCGTTAGACCGCAAGCCATTTGATCTGGGAACCACGCCGACGGCCATTCAATGGCGCAGTGAAAGCGTACCACACGCGTTTTAAATACAAGAACGTCTTAATCATTGTCACTACGCTTTGATGGAATTACGGATATGAAAAGACAAGTCATTAAATTTATTACAAAGCAGCTGGCCGTATTGGCCCCCGAATTCAAGGCCAGATTGCTCTACAAAAAAGCATTTGGCAAACCGTTGAACTTGCAGGCGCCATCCACCTGGAATGAAAAGATCAATCACCTGAAGTTGAATGGCTATAGCCACAATGCGTTGGTGAAGCAGTGTGCAGATAAATATGCGGTAAGACAGTACATCAAAGATCAAGGGTGCGAAGAGATCCTTAATGAATTGTACTTTGCCTGTGATTCAGTGAACGATATTCCGTGGGACGCATTACCGGATAAGTTTGTGATCAAAGGGAATCACGGTTCCGGGTATAACCTGATTTGCCAGAATAAAAAATTGCTGAATATCAAGAGCGCCAAAAAATTGATCGATGGCTGGATGAAAGACGATTATTGGAAAACCTATGTAGAGCTCAACTACAAAGGGATACAAAAAAAGATCATTGGGGAGAAATATATCGAATCGGCCAATGGTCACGGGCCTGAAGACTATAAAATCTATTGTTTCCGCGGTGTGCCCTACTGCACGTTGCTGTGTGTCGGCAGAGATACCGGGTCGCCGAAGTATTACTTCTTTGACAAAGATTTCAAGTTTCTGTGCTACAGCGATGACTGCCTGGCCTTGAGCCAGGAAGAAATAGACGCCTTCGTGAAGCCAGAAGGCTACGATGAGCTGTTTGACTACGCCTCACGCTTGTCCGCGCCCTTCGAGTTTGTTCGCGTTGATTTCTACATCTCCAAAGGCCAGATCATTTTCGGCGAATTGACCTTTACCCCCTCCGCCGGGCTGGATACGGATATCCTGCCGCCAACCGATGTTTTGCTTGGCGAGATGTTGACGTTGCAACAGCACTGATTTTCACCTGGCCCCACGGTGAAGCTCGGCCACGCCTGAGCAGAAATACCGGCCGGCACGTTTGCCGCCTGCCGGTCGGTATTGCCTTGAGGGTTATCGGGCCGAGGCTCTCGCCCGTTCTACCGCCGTGACGGCAACATCTCCGCCTCCCGCCCTTGGCTATCCGCACCAGCCCCAAGGGCAATACCTCAACCAGATTGCATAACCATTTGAAAAACAATGGCATTGAGCGATTAATAAGAATCACTTACATATTTATAATAAAATGTTCTATATGTATAGGAAGCTATAATATAAGATACCGGAAAGTTTCCCTGGTGTTGTTGTGTGTCTTTGCCCTATTTTATAGGGCTTTTTTTGCTAAACATCGTTGATAACCGTGTGTTTTCACCCTTCTTCGCCGTTTGCTTACCCACAAAAATCATAATCATTTCTAATTAATTGTAATCCTTGTTATTCCTGACTTATCAATAATAACAAGGGGTTGCTATTAACCCGGCAAAGCAACTGGCGGCCCTCTCTGGGCTGCGGCCGCACTTCGCCGTCGGAATGCCCGCCCTAAAGGTAGGTTTTGCCGGCCCCGAACGGATGCTACTATCGGCTTTTTACAAGGATGTTGATCCGCATGTTCTTGTCCAACCGGCATTTTATCTCCGCGCTTCTGGCGCTCGCCATCGGCCTTTGGCTGCCGGGCTCCGTGCTGGCCAGGCCCGACCTGGAACGCAAGATCGGCACTACCGTTGCCGATAGCGATTCTGCAGATTACCGTTTCAGCGATCTGCGCTTCACCTCCGCCGACGGCCAACGGCATTACCGCGTTCGCATCGCCCAGCCGCGCCAGGCCCCTGCGCCTGACGGCTATCCAACGGTTTATTTCCTCGACGGCAATGCGGTGCTGATGGGATTGACCCCCGCCTTGCTGGCCAAATTGGCGGCGGCGAAGCGGCCGCCGGTGCTGGTGATGATCGGCTATGACAACGATCTGCGCATCGATGCCGCCGGCCGCGCCTACGACTATACGCTCCCTCTGCCGGCGGGCCTGAAGCAACCGCCGCGGGGCGGCGGGGGCGCGGATGCGTTCCTGCAATTGATTGAAACTCGGATCAAACCGGCGATCGCCGCCAAACTGGCGGTCGATCCGCAGCGGCAAACGCTGTGGGGTCACTCCTATGGCGGGCTCTTCGTGCTGCACACGTTGTTCACTCATCCCACCGCCTTCCAACGCTACATCGCCGTGGAACCCTCGCTGTGGTGGGGCAACGGCATGATCCTGCAAGAAGCGCAGCAGATGATGGCGCGACGCCCGGCGCCGGTGGCGAGGCTGCAACTGTGGGTTGGCCTGGCGGAACGCGATCGTGCGGCTCCGCCCGGCGTGAAGAGCCCCGCTCTGCCGGCGGACGCAACGCGTTTATTGGCCGAACATTTGGCACAGCTCGACGGTCTCGCCGTCGGCTATCGGGAGTGGCCTGCCTTAGGACACGGCGCCATGCTGGATGCCGCCATCGAACCGGCGCTGAGCAGCGTCATAACAGAGAACTAAATCAGCGGATCAGAAGGTATCGGCCACATTTTCATCTGCGGCGCATATCTTCTGATGAGAAGAGTGTTTAATATCTGAGACAGCGAGTGGCGGGCGCGGGTGGGCGCGTCAAAAAACAAAGTGGCTCCCCCGTCGGCAAGTGAGCTTGCTCTATCCGGTGGAGCCATACAGTACTGCAGTTTTCCCGGTGGGGCCCTGGTGAGGCGCAAGTAGGAAAAGATGGTGTAAGCAGGGCATTTCAGCGTTTTAATACCGCCTGTTTCACTATTTTCTTCTCCCTGTGACGCCTACTATAAGCGCCCCCTCACCCGGCGGAAAAGGGTGAAAACCACCCTTGAAATACATTAACGGAAGTGATATTAGAAGCGGTTGAGGCGAAAATGCCTAGTTCAGTTTTGAATAATTAAATCAGGGAATTATATTAAAAATGAATATTAATATCACCGACAAACCCAACCCGCAGGATGAAGAGTTCGTTATCGACAGCCTCTGGGCTCACAACCATAAAATCCAGCCCGTAGACATTCACCCACTGTTTCTGACCGTCACCGACGACAACCAGCAGATCGTCGGCGGCCTCGTCGCACGTACCTGGTGGGGCGGCCTGGAAGTGCAGTATCTGTGGGTCGGCGAGCGGTGTCGCAAGAGTGGTTACGGCCGCCAATTGATGCAGCTGGCCGAAGAAGAAGCCCGCAAGCGCGGTTGCCATATGGCCTATGTCGATACCTTCGATTTCCAGGCCCGGGGCTTCTACGAAAAACTGGGCTACCGGGTCTACGGCGAGCTGGGCGACTACGCGCATCGCCACACCCGCCATTACCTGGCTAAAAGCCTGTAACGCGGCCTGAGCGGCGCAGAGGTAGGTATGGGTCCATCGCATAAAAATAATGAATCTTATTTTAAGGGCCTCATCACCATGATGGAGCACCTGAGCGAGCCCTGGGGCATCAAAGACCAGCTGTCCCGCCACCTTTATATGAATCGCGCCGCTTATCTCTATACCAATACGCCGCTGAATTTCGACGTCGCCGGCAAATATGACCACGAATTCCCCGCCGACTGGGCCGACTCCGCCGCCGACTTTATCGAGCATGACAAGATGACCGAAGCGGCGCGCGATCGGGTCACGGTCATAGAAACGCACTACTGGTACGGCAAAGACAGCCTGACGCCGTTTATCAGCGAAAAGCTGCCGGTGTACAACGATGACAAACAGGTGATTGGCGTGATCTGGAACGCCAAGCCGATGAACAGCCTGTCGCCGCTGAAATACATCAATCAGCAAAAGCCCAGCGTGTTGACCACCGAAGTCAATAACGAGCTGTTCACCCGTGCCGAACTCGATGTCATTTTTCTTATGCTTCAGCGATTTACGGTGAAAGAGATCGCCAAAATCTATAACGTCAGCAATAAGACCATCGAAAACCGCATTTATAACATTTACCAGAAGGCCAACGTGCATACTCAGCAGCAATTTGAGGAGTACTGCAAATACGCCAACCTGGATAACTACATTCCCGATCGCCTGATAACCAAAGGCATTCAGTTTATTTGAACCGCAAGGAAGATCTCACCGTGATAAAGATCGAAGATTATCCGCTCACCCGGGTGCCGCAGGATAAAAGAGTTTCGTTTTTAAGCGTGGCCATCGTGCATATGGGCATGTTGACCGCGCTGGACCAGTTCATGCTCGGCGCCGTACTCGGCAACTCCATGACGCTGATTGACGCCTTCACCGCCATTTTCGTCGGCAGCCTGATCTTCGGCGTGGTGACCTACGGCCTGGGGCTGGCGGGCATGCGCGAAGGGATTTCCGGCAGCCTGCTGGCGCGCTGGTGCGGCTTCGGCCGTCTGGGGTCGGTGCTGATCGGCGTGGTGGTGGCCGTCAGCCTGTTGGGTTGGTTCGGCATTCAGAACGCCATTTTCGCCAAGTCGCTCGACTTCGCGCTCGGCAATAAGCTGGGCTTCGGCCTGGCCGCCGGGCTCTCGGGCACGCTGCTGACCATCCTGGTGGCATTCGGCTTCAAAGCGCTGCGCATCGCCGCCCGTATCGCGGTGCCGATGTTCATCATGCTGGTGGCCTATATATCGGTGACCGCACTGACCGGGCATAACCTGCAGGAGATCATCCAGCTGGCGCCGCTGGGTGAACCGCTGACCATCAGCGCCGGTATCACCATCGTCGTCGGCGGCGCCATCGTGGCCAGCCTGATGACGCCCGACCTGACCCGTTACTCCAAAAACGGCAAGCACGTGCTCGGCGTCACGATCTTCACCATCATCGCCGGCGAGTTCGTGGTGAACGGTCTGGCAATCCTGATCGCCAAAACCCTGGGCACCGCCGATGTGGTCACCATCATGTCGCAAGCAGCCGGCGGCGCCGGTTTGCTGGTCGTGGTGTTCTCCACCCTACGCGTCAACGATCTCAACCTGTATTCCTCTTCGCTGGGCATCGTCAACGCGGTGGAAGGCATCACCGGCAAAAAGCTGAAGTACACCTACACCACTCTGGTGATCGGGATTCTGGGTACCACGCTGTCGGTGCTGGGCATTCTGGACCGCTTTGTCGACTTCCTGACGGTGCTTGGCGTAGTCTTCCCGCCGATTATCGGCATCATGCTGGTGGACTATTATCTGCTGCGCAGCCACCGCAAAATCCTGGACGAAAGCCGCCGCACGGGCCAGCTGCCAAACGAGACGCCAACCATCGGCTGGGCGGCGATCGTCGCCAGCATCGCCGGTGGCGCCGTTGGTCTGGCGACCGAATGGGGCGTACCGACCATCAACTCTCTGATGGCCGCCAGCCTGCTGTATTGGGTGCTCAAACTGGCCGTCAGCCGGGCGCAAAAACCGCTGGCCTCACAGAAGTCGCTCTGATTTTCGCCCATGAGTTAATGCACTCCTCCGGTGACGGGGGAGTGTTTATGCTCAGGAAAGGTGGGCGTAACGGAAAAGAATGGGCCGATCGCGCGGACAAACGGCCATGATGGTTAGGGTCCCTGGTGTCGGTAGCAAGCTATCTATTAGGCTCAGAGTGTGGCAGCGCCCCCTCTGAGTTTTTTATTATAAAATCGTTGGCTTCAGTGTTTTGATCATAAAGAAAAACTTCAGCTTGAATGAACAGTAGCTCATGAAATCGGCTTTGGTCAACATAAAAGTACACATAAAATTGGCTTTTGTGTTCACTTTTCCATAAGCAAAAGCTAATCAATTGATTTACACAGTTTTATCATCTTTGCAGGTCACCCCGATCGCCTGCGCTAATATCACTGCGCTAAACGGCTGACAAGAAACAATAATTACCACCAATAATCAGCCTGTTACCTCCCCCTCAGCGCCTTTTTATCTGGACAACGCCGACGCGTAAGATATAGTGAAGCCAGCGTAATGTTTGTAAGGACAGCCGATGAAAACCACCAACGCACAGCGCAAAATCAACATCATTAAAAATATTGAATATCTGATGCGTACCCGCGGTGAAACCAAGGCTTCCTTTTCCAACCGCAGCGGCCTGACGCGCACGACTCTCTACAAAATTCTTGACGGAAGAGTGAACAACGTTCAGCAATCCACCGTGAATCGGATTTCCGATTTCTTCGGGGTCTCCTGTGAAGAGATCGAAGACTACGATCTGGAAAAACTGGAGCTGCTCAACGAAACGCTGTCCACCGAGGGCAACAAGAACCCTTCCGCCATCCCGGTGATCCCGCAGTCGCGCTATCTGGCCGTCTCGCAGCGCAAGATCGGGCAGCTGGTCACCGAGTTTCCTCTGACTTATTTCTTCGGCGATGAGTCGAACATGTTGGCAATGAAAATAGAGACCGAAATTAAAGGGTCATTTATTCCCGGCGAAGTCATCATCATCAAACGCCCGCCGGTACTGATTTGCGATTCACCTTTGCTGTATCACTCGGGAAAAAGCGGCTTCTTTGTGGTTGACGACAAAGACAGCGAAAGCATGGACAAACGCCCTCAGGACACCGTGCAATTCCTGGGTTATATCGTTGGAGAAAGGTTATAAATGGAACCGAATCAGAAGTTCAAGCTGTTGGGCTTCACCCGACATGGCACCATCGCGGCCAATGTCATGGTATTGGCCACCGGCAAAACCATTACCATGGGGCTGAATGAGCTGGCCGACAGCGAAATATCAGAAGATCTGAGCCGGCACGAGCTGCAGGCGCTGTACCGCAAACTCTATGGCGACAACAAACAAAAAACCGCCTACGAGCTCAGCGATCGCCACGAACGCTCCTGGTACGCCTACCTGATTATTACCGTGGCGCTCAGCGTGATTTATATTTTCTCAACGCTGTGCGGCGTCAAGCCGATCCAAATCCCGGTGCTGAATCTCATCACGCCCCCGGCGATCTTCATCTACCCGCTCACGTTCATTCTGGTGGACATCCTCAACGAATTCTATGGATTACGGCTGGCCCGGCGCACGATTATCATCTCGTTTATCGCCAACCTGACCTTCGTCCTGGGGGTCTGGGTAACGACGCTGGTGCCGAGCATTCCGCAGTGGGAGTACAGCGAGACCTACAACGGCATCGTGCACAGCATCATGGCGGTGCTGGTGGCCTCGTCGGCGGCCTATCTGATCTCCGAGAACGTCAACTCCTACCTGCTTTGCAAAATCAAAGAGTTGACCAATTCCCGCTACCTGTTTGTGCGCGTGATCACCAGTACCGTTGTGGCTTCGGCCATCGACAGCGTGGTGTTCTGTACGCTGGCGTTCTACAACGTGCTGAGCTGGGACATCATCAAAACCATGATCCTGTCGCAGTTCCTGATCAAGGTGGTTTACGCCCTGCTGGGCGTCGGGCCAATCTACGCCACCCGCAGTCTGTTTAACCGCTACATCAATACCGAACAAGCAAAGGGCAATGAATATGCATATCCAAAAGCAAGATAAGATCACCCATCTTGGCGCGAACTCCGATTATCCGGATCAATATGCTCCCGCATTGCTCGAAGCCTTGCCGCGTGCGCGCGGCCGCGATCTGATCGGCGTCGACGAGCGGCAGCTGCCGTTCAGCGGCTTTGATCTGTGGACCGCCTTCGAGCTGTCCTGGCTCAATGCCAAGGGCAAGCCGGTGGTGGGCATCGGCGAATTTACCTTCCCGCATTCCTCGTCGAACCTGATCGAGTCCAAATCGTTCAAGCTGTATCTCAACAGCTTCAACCAAACGCGCTTTGACAGCGTGGAACAGGTGAGCGCCGCCATGCAGAAAGATCTGTCGCAGGCGGCCAACGGCCAGGTCACCGTCAAGCTCTATCCGGGGCTGGAAGGTTACCCGGCGCAGATCGACCGCCTGCCGGGCATCAACATCGACGATCTGGATATCGCGGTCGACGACTTCGCCTTCAAACCGGAATACCTGAGCGGCGCGGCCGAGAGAGGGGAACCGGTGTCGGAGACGCTGTCTTCCAACCTGCTGAAATCCAACTGCCTGGTCACCAACCAGCCGGACTGGGGCAGCGTCGTGATCCGCTATGAAGGCCGCAAAATCGACCGCGAAAGCCTGCTGCGCTACCTGATCTCCTTCCGCCAGCACAACGAATTCCACGAGCAGTGCGTCGAGCGTATTTTCAACGACATCAAGCAAAGCTGCCGTCCGGAAAAACTCAGCGTGTTCGCGCGCTACACCCGCCGCGGCGGCCTGGATATCAACCCCTTCCGCAGCGATTTCGAAACGGCGCCGGCGCTCGGTCGCCTGATCAGACAGTAAGCGTTATCCCCGCAATGCTCCCGCCAGGGAGCATTGTTTCCCTCGCTTTCATCTCCCTGTTATTTTTCGCCATTATCGTCGTCAGCGGCTATCTTCAAAGCACACTGACGGAGATTAACGACGCATGCCTGACCTTTCACGCAGAGACATCCTGCGGGCTGCCGCCATCGGATCGGCGTTCTCGCTGTTGCCCGCCTCGATTCGCAAAGCGCTGGCCATTCCCGCCAACAACCGCACCGGCACCCTGCGCGACGTCGAACACGTGGTGATCCTGATGCAGGAGAACCGCTCTTTCGACCACTACTTCGGCACCCTGCCGGGCGTACGCGGCTTCAGCGATCGCTTTACCATTCCCTTGCCCGGCGATCGCCATGTCTGGCAACAGCAGGGCGCCGAGCGGCTGGTGCTGCCCTACCACCTGGACAGCAAACGCGGCAACGCCCAGCGCGTCACCGGCACGCCGCATTCGTGGGTGGATGAGCAAGCCGCCTGGGATCACGGCCGCATGAGCGCCTGGCCCACCTACAAAACGCCGGCTTCGATGGGCTACTACCGCCAGCATGAGCTGCCGTTCCAGTTCGCACTGGCCAACGCCTTTACCCTGTGCGACGCCTATCACTGCGCTATTCACGCCGGCACCAACACCAACCGGCTGTTCCACTGGACCGGCACCAACGGCCCGTCCGCCGCCGACGTGGCGGTGGTGGTCAACGAATGGGACAGCCCCGGCCCGGCGGAGATCGGCTACCAGTGGACAACCTATCCGGAACGGCTGGAGGCGAGCGGCGTCAGCTGGAAGGTGTATCAATTCCTGCCGGACAACTTTACCGACAACCCGTTGGCGGGCTTCCGCCAGTACCGCGCCGCCAGCATTCAGGTGGGCAATCCGGCGCGGCCGCCGAAAGACTTCAACGCCTTCGTGCCCTATCGCGATGCGCTCAATGAGGCCGCACCGCTGTACAAAGGCAACGGCAACACCCTGCCGGCCGCCGACGGCAACGATCTGGACGCCATGCTGGCCGGGTTCCGCTCCGACATACAGCAGGGCAAACTGCCGCAGGTCAGCTGGATCATCGCGCCGGCGGCCTATTCGGAACACCCCGATCCCTCCAGCCCGGTGCAGGGCGGCTGGTTCACCCAAGAGATCCTCAACGCGCTGACCGACAACCCGGAGGTGTGGAGTAAAACCGTCCTGCTGGTCAACTACGACGAAAACGACGGCTTTTTTGACCATATGCCTTCGCCTTCCGCGCCGTCGCTGCGCGAGGACGGCAGCTTCGCCGGTAAATCGACGGTGCCGTTCGACACCGAGATCTTCCAGCACGTGGCGCCGCCCGGTTCGCAGGATCAACCGCCGCCGGACGGCCGCATTTACGGCCCCGGCCCGCGGGTGCCGATGCTGGTGCTGTCGCCCTGGAGCCGCGGCGGCTGGGTCAATTCGCAGGTCTTCGATCACACCTCGGTGCTGCAATTCCTGGAAAAGCGCTTTCAGGTGCATGAACCCAACATCAGCGCCTGGCGCCGCGCCGTGTGCGGCGATCTCACCTCGGCGTTCAACTTCGTCGACCCTAACGGCGAAGCGCTGCCGAGCCTGCCCGCCACCAGCCGTCACGCCGCCGATGACCTGCGCCAGCGCCAGGAACAGCTGCCGCAGGTACCGCTGCCATCGCCTGTCCACCAGCGTTTGCCCCACCAACGCCGCCTGGCGCGCCCTTCCCGCGCGCTGCCCTACCAGCTGCACGTCGAGGCCACCGTCGCGGCCGAACAGCGCCGCGTGACGCTGAACCTGTTCAATACCGGCGAGCAGGGAGCGGTGTTTCACGTCTACGATCGGCGAGATCTGGCGCAGATCCCGCGCCGTTTTACCGTCGAGGCGGGCAAGGCGGTCAGCGACGACTGGCAGACGGAGGATGAGTACCATCTGTGGCTGCTCGGCCCCAACGGCTTTCATCGTGAACTGCGCGGCGCCCTGAACCGGCCGCAGCCGGAGGTGCGTTTGCGCCCGACGGGCCGCAGCCTGCAGCTGCAGCTGAACAATCCGGGCACCGAAGCGATAGCGGTTACCCTCGAACGCTGCCCCTATACGCAGCAGGGCCCGTGGCGCATCACGCTGCCGGCGGGCGGCAGTCACCAACAGAGGTTTGACGCCCACGCCAGCGGCGGTTGGTATGACCTTACGCTGCAAGGCCCGGGAGGTTGGCTGCGCCGCCTGGCGGGCCGGTTGGAGGATGGCGAGCACAGCGTCAGCGACCCGCTGATGGGCCAGGAGTAAAGCGTTGTAGATTGAAATCGCGGAAATTAAACCGCCAGCCTCTTTTTTGTGGCGCCCACAGACGTCGGTTCTCCCGCGGTGGGCGCATTCTCAAAACCTTCTCCCTGCCCCACCCCCGCTATTTTTTTGATCTCGCTCACGGTCGGATATTATTTCATTGCCTTGCTAAACCGGTTCTTCTATTTTAGCCACCCATCTGACAAGGCTAATAACAGGGATTAAGCATGATAAATCGCGTATGGGTACTGGGCGACGCCGTGATCGACCTGGTGCCGGAAAATGCCAACGGTTATCTCAAATGCCCCGGCGGCGCGCCGGCTAACGTGGCGGTGGGGATCGCCCGGCTTGGTGGCGACAGCGCCTTTATCGGGCGGGTGGGGCAAGACGGCTTCGGTGCCTTTCTGCAGCAGGTGCTGAGCGATGAAGGGGTGGATATCGGCCATATGCGGCCAGACCCCGAACACCACACCTCCACGGTCGTGGTGGATCTCGATCTGCAGGGTGAGCGCTCATTCACGTTTATGGTGCAGCCCAGCGCCGATCTGTTTTTGCAGCCTGACGATCTGCCGGATTTCCAACGGGGGGAATGGCTGCACCTCTGCTCCATCGCGCTCTCGCAGGAACCCAGCCGCAGCGCGGCCTTTGCCGCGATGGAACGCATCCGGGCGGCCGGTGGCCGGGTCAGTTTCGATCCCAACATCCGCGAAGAGGTCTGGCGCCAGCCGGAAGCGCTGCGCCCCTGCCTGCAAAAGGCGCTGCTGCTGGCGGACGTGGTGAAACTGTCGCGCGAAGAGCTGGCTTTCATCAGCCATCTTGACGATCTGGAGAACGCCATTCGCTGGATGATGCAAACCTATCCGCTGCGCCTGCTGCTGGTGACGCTGGGCGGCGACGGCGTCTATGTGCATGACGGCCAACGGCTGCGTCATTTCCGCGCGGCGCCTGTCGTTCCGGTCGATACCACCGGCGCCGGCGACGCCTTCGTCGCCGGGCTGTTAGCGGCGCTGGCACGCCTTCACGAATTGCCGCAGGAAGCGCAGTGGCCGGCGGTTATCGCCCAGGCGCAGGCCTGCGGCGCGCTGGCCACCACCGCCAAAGGGGCCATGACCGCCCTGCCCCACGCCGACGAGCTGGCGGCTTTCCTCCGTTGATCCTCTGCATCCACGGCGATCCTCAGGTTCGCCGTGGTCTTTTGCCCACGATTTGCGCGCTCGATCACAATAGCTGAATCGGGTTAGCTAACTGAGTTGCCAGCTCGCCTCCCTCTCGTTATCTTTCGCCTTGAAAAACCGGTTTAGCAATTTAGCAAACAATAATAACAACCCTTACCCGGATGATAGACGATGATGAAAAAACTCAGCTATTTGGCGATAACAACAGGGCTTTTCCTCTCCGCTTCCAGCGCAGCGGCATCGGGCAGCGGCGGCATCGAGGCGCGCCTCAACGCCCTGGAACAACGTCTGGCGCAGGCGGAACGGCGCGCCGCACAGGCTGAAACCCGCGCAACGGCGGCGGAACGCCGGGCGCAACAGCTGGAACAACGCACCGCCAACACCGAACGGCAAACCGCGCAGATTGCGCAGCATGCCGCTACGCCGATTGCCCCGACCGGCGCACTGAAACTGAACGGCTTCAACGATCTGAAGCTGTACGGCGACGTGGAGTTCAACCTGGACGGCGCCAGCCGCAGCGGCCAACTGACGTCGCTGAAAGGCAGCGACCACAAGGACTGGAAGCCCGGCAACAAAGAGCGTTGGGATATCAACGGCCGCATTCTGGTCGGGCTGGACGGCTACCGCCGCAATCAGGACGGCAACTTCTCCGGCTTCAGCGTGCAGCCGCTGGCGGACATGACCGGCAAAATGAACCTGGACGACGCCGCCTTCTTCTTCGGCAATGAAAAGAACTGGCAAACCAAAATCGGCCGCTTTGAAGCCTACGACATGTTCCCGCTGAATCAGGACACCTTCATTCAATACTCCGGCAATACCGCCAACGATTTGTACGCCGACGGCTTCGGCTATATCTACATGATGAAAGAAGGCCGCGGCCGCAGCAGCAGCGGCGGCAACCTGATGTTGAGCAAATACGCCGGTGATGTCTATTTCGAGCTGAACACGCTGGTGGAGGACGGCACTTCGCTGTTCCAGGACAACAGCTACCACGGCAACGCCCTGGACAATAAGAAAAACGTCGCCTATTTGCGCCCGGTGATCGCCTGGAAAAAAGACGCCTTCAGCATCGCGGCAGCAATGGAAAGCAACGTGGTGAATAACGCCTACGGCTATCAGGACAGCCAGGGCCGCTTCGTCGATCAGTCCAAGCGCAACGGCTACGGCATGACGATGAGCTGGAACAACAGCGCCGCCGATCCGGACAACGGCGTGGTGGCCAACCTGAGCACCGCCTATCTGGATGCGTCAGGCGAGCAAGACTTCACCGCCGGCGTGAACGTGCTGTGGCGGCGCTTCGAACTGGGTTATATCTATGCCCATAACAATATCAAAGAGTTCAATACCGCCGGGATCGCCGCCGATATCCACAACCCGCTCAGCGAACCGGGCAACTACGACATCCACACCGTTCATGCGTCGTATCAGATACCTAACATTATGAATATGAAGAATTTCAATTTGTATTTGGGGGCCTATGTCTCGCTGCTGGAAGCCAACGCCGACAACAAGATAGCCAACGGCGACAACGACCAACGTTACGGCATGCGCGCCAGATTCAAGTATTTCTTCTGACATCGATTCACGTCGCTGCGCCGCAAACTGCGCAGCGGCATTTTTATTTAGCAAGGGGACAACATGGACATTACCGCAACCGCCAACGCGCTGTTGCCACTGCTCGGCGGTAAAGAGAATATCGCCAGCGCCGCCCACTGCGCCACGCGCCTGCGCCTGGTACTGGTGGACGACAGCAAAGTGGATAAAGAGGCCATCGGCAAACTGGACGGCGTCAAAGGCTGCTTCAGCAACGCCGGTCAGATCCAGGTGATCTTCGGCACCGGGCTGGTCAACAAGGTGCATGCGGAATTCATCAAGGCGGCGGGCGTCAGCGAATCCAGCAAGGCCGAAGCCGCCGATATTGCGGCGAAAAAGCTCAACCCGCTGCAGCGCATCGCCCGCCTGCTGTCGAACATCTTCGTGCCGATCATCCCGGCGATCGTCGCGTCCGGCCTGTTGATGGGGCTGCTCGGCATGGTGAAAACCTATGGCTGGGCCGATGCCAACAGCGCGCTGTTCATCATGCTGGATATGTTCAGCTCGGCGGCGTTCATTATCCTGCCGATTCTGATCGGCTTCACCGCCGCACGCGAATTCGGCGGCAACCCCTACCTGGGCGCCACGCTCGGCGGCATTCTGACGCATCCGGCGCTGACCAACGCCTGGGGCGTCGCCGGAGGGTTCCACACCATGAACTTCTTCGGTCTGGACATCGCCATGATCGGCTATCAGGGCACCGTGTTCCCGGTGCTGCTGACGGTGTGGTTCATGAGCGTGCTGGAAAAGCGGCTGCGCAAGGTGATCCCCAACGCGCTCGATCTGATCCTGACGCCGTTCCTGACGGTGGTCATCTCAGGTTTTGTCGCCCTGCTGTTTATCGGCCCCGCCGGCCGGGCGCTGGGCGACGGCATCTCCTTCGTGCTCAGCACGCTGATTGCCCATGCGGGGTGGTTCGCCGGGCTGCTGTTCGGCGGCCTCTATTCCGCTATCGTCATCACCGGCATTCACCACAGTTTCCATGCGGTAGAGGCCGGGCTGCTCGGCAACCCCAATATCGGCGTCAACTTCCTGCTGCCGATCTGGTCGATGGCCAACATCGCTCAGGGCGGCGCCTGCCTGGCGGTGTATTTCAAAACCCGCGACGCCAAAATCAAAGCCATCGCGGTGCCTTCGGCCTTTTCCGCCATGCTCGGCATCACCGAGGCGGCGCTGTTCGGCATCAACCTGCGCTTCGTGAAACCGTTCCTGGCGGCGCTGGCGGGCGGCGCGCTCGGCGGCGCCTGGGTGGTGGCCAACCATGTCGGCATGAACGCGGTCGGGCTGACGGCGATCCCCGGCATGGCGATCGTGCAGGCCAGTTCGCTGGTCAGCTATATCATCGGCCTGGCAATCGCTTTTGGCAGCGCCTTCGTGCTCTCCCTGCTGCTGAAATACAACACGGACGCGCAATGATGGAAGAACTCAGCTTAATCAAACAGGCTCTGCGGGCGGTCATGAACGGCCAGCCACTCGCGCTGCGCGATCCGCACCGCCCGGCCTGGCATCTGGCGCCCAGCGTTGGCTTGCTGAACGATCCCAACGGCTTTATCCAGCACAACGGCGTTTATCACCTGTTCTATCAGTGGAATCCGCTGGGCTGCGATCATCGCAACAAGTGCTGGGGACACTGGCAGTCGATCGATTTAGTGCATTGGGAACATCAGCCGCTCGCCCTGGCACCGGGCGCCTGTTACGACAGCCACGGCTGTTACTCCGGCTCGGCGGTGGTGGCGGAAGACAAAATCACGCTGATCTATACCGGCAACGTGAAATTCCCCGACGGCTCACGCACCGCTTACCAATGCCTGGCTCAGGCAAGCGATCGGGGCGAATACCGCAAACTCGGGCCGGTGCTACCGCTGCCGGAGGGCTACAGCGGCCACGTACGCGACCCGAAAGTGTGGCGTCATCAGGATGCCTGGTACATGGTGCTCGGCGCGCGTGACTTGCAGGATCGCGGCAAGGTGTTGCTGCTGCGTTCCAGCGATCTGCGCGACTGGCAAGCGCTGGGAGAGATCGCCGGTTCCGGCCTGAACGACCTGGGCGAATTCGGCTACATGTGGGAATGCCCGGATCTGTTCTCGCTGGACGGCGGCGACGTGTTGATCTGCTGCCCGCAGGGGCTGGCGCCGCAGCCGGAACGCTATCTCAACCGTTATCAGGCCGGCTATCTGCTCGGCAAGCTGGATTACCGGCAGGCGGCCTTCAGCCACGGCGAATTTCACGAGCTGGACGCCGGCTTCGAGTTCTACGCGCCCCAGACAACGCTGGCGGAAGATGGCCGCCGCCTGCTGTTCGCCTGGATGGGCGTGCCCGAGCAAGATGAAGAAGCCCATCCGACGCGCCGTTATGGCTGGATCCATACCATGACCTGCCCACGCGAGCTGTCGCTGCGGCATGGCCGCCTCCACCAGCGCCCGGCGCGCGAGTTGCAACAGCTGCGCGGCGAGCGAGAAGACTGGCGAGGCCGCGCCGATGACGCCCCCACCTATGCGCTGGGCGCCGCGGAGCTGCAGCTGACGCCGCAGGGTGCGTTCAGCGCCGCCTTTGGCGACGCGATGACGCTGAGCTGGGACGGCGAGCGGCTGCAGCTGACGCGCACCTCTCTGGCCGACGGCCGGCCGGAGCACCGTTACTGGCGCGGCCCGGTCACGCATCTGCAGCTGCTGTTCGATCGCTCCAGCGTGGAAATCTTCATCAACCACGGCGAGGCGGTGATGAGCGCGCGCTACTTCCCGGCAGGTGAACCGCAACTGCGGCTGAACGGGAGCGCAGCGCTGGCGTTGGAATACTGGCCGCTGACGCCATGCATGCTAGAATGACGCATCCTCCGATGACTTCAGATGGCGTCAGTGAAAAAAAATAAACGCATTACCATCAGTGACATCGCCACGCTGGCCGGGGTGTCGAAATCGACCGCCAGCCTGGTGCTGAACGGCCGCAGCAAGGAATACCGGGTGTCCGACGACACCCGCGATCGCATTCTGGCGCTGGCGCACGAACACCATTATCAGCCCAGCATCCACGCCCGCTCTTTGCGCTCCAACCGCAGCCACACGCTGGGGCTGGTGGTACCGGAGATGACCAACTACGGCTTTGCGGTGATCTCACGCGAGCTGGAAACGCTGTGCCGCGAAGCCGGTCTGCAGCTGTTGATCGCCTGCACCGATGAAAACCCGGCGCAGGAGATGATGGCGGTGAACAGTCTGGTGCAACGGCAGGTCGACGGCCTGATCGTCGCCTCCAGCCAGCTGAACGACGCGGAATACCAGAAGATCAACGTCGGGCTGCCGGTGGTGCAGATGGACCGCCTGATCGCCGGTTCCGAGCTGCCGCTGGTGATCACCGATTCGGTTAATGCGACCGCCGACCTGGTGGAAAAGGTCGCGCGCCAACATCCGGATGAGATCTATTTTCTCGGCGGGCAGCCGCGCATTTCACCGACCCGCGATCGGCTGGCCGGCTTCCAGCTTGGCCTGGAGCGCGCCGGCGTAACGTGCAAACCGGAATGGATCATCAACGGCAGCTACCACCCCAGCTCAGGTTACGAGATGTTCGCTCAGCTGTGCGCACAGCTGGGGCGTCCGCCCAAAGCGCTGTTCACCGCCGCCTGTGGCCTGCTGGAAGGGGTGTTGCGTTATCTGACGCAGCATCAGCTGATGGAGAGCGACATCCACCTGTGCAGCTTCGACGATCACTACCTGTTCGATTGCATGACGCTGAAGATAGACACGGTCGCGCAAGACTGCCGGGCGCTGGCGCAGCATAGCTTCGACCAGGTTACCGCTCTCATCGACGAGCGGCCGCTGGAACAGCATGCGCTTTATCTGCCGGGCCGCATCCACTGGCGTCATGCCGGTTCCCGGGCGTTGTTGGCCGGGGAGTGATATTTCTGAATCAATAAAAAAGGGCGCCTGAGCGCCCTTTATCGTTTTGCTGCCGCTACTTGGCGGCGCCTTCCATGCCCACCAGCCCCACTTTCAGGTAGCCGGCTTTACGCAGGGTGTCCATCACGCTCATCAGCGTTTCATAGTCCACGCTCTTGTCCGCCTGGAAGAAGATGGTGGTTTCTTTGTTCGCCTGAGTGCGTTGATCCAGCACCGAAGTCAGCTGATCGGCATTCACCGGCTGATCGCCAACGTAGAGCTGCTTGTCGGCCTTCACCGACAGGAACACCGGTTTTTCCGGCCGCGGCTGCGGTTTGGCGGAAGAAGCCGGTAGATCGACGCGAATATCTACCGTTGCCAACGGCGCTGCCACCATAAAGATGATCAACAGCACCAACATGACGTCGATAAACGGCGTCACGTTGATTTCATGCAGTTCGCCGCTGTCGTCCAGATCTTCATTTAAGCGCATCGCCATGACTCACCCCGCCCGCAGTTGGTGTGCGTGCTGTGAGCGCTTGGCTTCCGCCGTCGCGGCCAGATCCAGATCGCGGCCCTGCAGCAGCAAGACCTGCGCCGCCACGTCGCCCACCTGGGCGCGATGGCCGCTGATGACGCGGGCGAAGATGTTGTAGATAACGACGGCTGGGATCGCCGCCACCAGGCCCATCGCAGTCGCCAGCAGCGCCTCTGCGATGCCCGGCGCCACGACCGCCAGGTTGGTGGTCTGCGAATGGGCGATGCCGATAAAGCTGTTCATGATGCCCCACACGGTACCGAACAGGCCGACGAACGGCGAGATGGCGCCGATGGTGGCCAGGAAGCCGTTGCCGCGGCCCATGTTGCGGCTGTAGGCCGCCACGCGGCGCTCGAGGCGGAAACCGGTGCGTTCCTTGATGCCATTGTTGTCGTTGGATTCCGCAGACAGCTCCAGCTCATTTTGCGCATCGTTCAGCAACACCGCGCTGACGCTCTCCGGGGAGAAGTTTTGCGCCAGCTCGGAGGCTTCATCCAGCGAGCGCGCTTCGGCCAGCGTCAGCTGCTCGCGGCGCAGACGGCGCTTGGCGCGCAGCAGTTCGCTGCCTTTGGCGAACAGAATGGTCCAGGTCACGATCGAGGCCAGCACCAGGCCGATCATCACCGCTTTCACCACCGCGTCGGCGTGCTGGTACATGCCCCAAATGGACAGGTCCATGCCGCGGGTTTCCGGTGGCTGGATCGTTGGCGCCGGGTTCACCGGCGTGATGCTCTCCGGCGCGGCGGCTGCAGCAGGTGCAGGCGCGGTGGTCGGCGCAACGCTTTCGGTAACGGCCGGATTGGCCGCCGGCGCTGCCTGCGCACTGCCGGCCAGCCCCACGACCAGCACCATAGAAGCCATCAGGCTGCGGCCGAAGGCCTTGCCCCACTGCGCCCGGCCCTGGCCGAACGATCCTTGATTTAAATTCTTGCCAGCCGTTTTCACGCTGTGCCTCCACCCATTACCGATCAAAATTAAGGAATAATTCAGCGTGCGATCATATCAAACCAACCGGGGATTGATAGTAGTTCTCATTATTATTTACCAAATAAACGAGAAAATTTTAGCCAGCCCCGCCGCAAAGCGCCAATCCGCGCCCGTTCACCGCCAAACGCCCCTTTTATGGGGTTATTTCGTTACTTTTCTCCCACAACGGCGCAACAAGGCCGCGCTGCCGAACGGCGTCTTGACCGAGGAATGGGCTTCTCTCTCGCCCCCCGGCAGAAGGATGAGGCGAGAAAGGCGTGCTCGGCAGCCAATTATAGCCGTTTCTGTATCTGGAAGTTAAAACGTCTGGATGGCTATATTAACTCATGCTAACGTAAGGGCTATCGTAAACGGGCACGTGCAGAGCAACCAGAGGTGAGCCAGGTACCATGACGTCAAAACACATCGAAACCACGCTGATCGGCGCCGGCCGCGGCAAACGCTACACCCAGGGCTCCGTCAATCCCGTCACGCAACGCGCCTCTTCTTTGGTTTTCGACTCCGTCGCCGCCAAAAAGCATGCCACCGCGCAGCGCGCCCACGGCGAGCTGTTTTACGGCCGACGCGGCACGCTGACCCACTTTGCCCTGCAGGATGCGATGGTGGAGCTGGAGGGCGGCGCCGGCTGCGTGCTGTACCCCTGCGGCGCAGCGGCGGTGGCCAATGCGATCCTGTCGTTCGTCGGCGCCGGCGATCACCTGCTGGTCACGGGTTCGGCGTACGAACCGACCCAGGATTTCTGCACCCATATCCTCGGCCGCATGAACGTCAGCACCACCTATTTCGATCCGCTGATCGGCGCCGACATCGCCACGCTGATCCAACCCAATACCCGCGTGGTGTTCCTGGAATCCCCCGGCTCCATCACCCTGGAAGTGCAGGACATTCCGGCGATGGTGCAGGCCATTCGCGCCGTGGCGCCGGAGGTGGTGATCATGATCGACAATACCTGGGCGGCGGGCGTGCTGTTCAAGGCGTTGGATTTCGACATCGACATTTCGATTCAGGCCGGCACCAAATACCTGATCGGCCATTCCGATTACATGCTCGGCACCGCCGTCGCCAACGCGCGCTGTTGGGATCGGCTGCGCGAGTACTCCTACCTGATGGGGCAAATGGTGGATGCCGACACCGCCTACATGGCGAGCCGCGGCCTGCGCACCCTGAGCGTACGCCTGAAGCAGCACGAACGCAGCAGCATCGAAGTCGCCCACTGGCTGGCGGCACGGCCGGAAGTGGCGACGGTCAATCACCCGGCCCTGCCCAGCTGCAAGGGCCACGAGTTCTACCGCCGCGACTTCAGCGGCTGCAACGGGCTGTTCTCCTTCGTGCTGAAAGAGCGGTTGGACGATGCGCAGTTGGCCGCCTACCTGGACAACTTCAGCCACTTCAGCATGGCCTACTCCTGGGGCGGCTTCGAGTCGCTGATCCTGGCCAACCAGCCGGAAGAGCTGGAAGCGATCCGTCCGGCGGGCGGCGTCGATTTCTCCGGCACGCTGGTGCGCCTGCACATCGGCCTGGAGAACGTCGAAGACCTGATCGCCGATCTGGCGGCCGGTTTCGATCGCCTCAACGGCGTGCGCTAAGGCGGATTCCGCTAATTTTCTTCGTCTCGTTTAATGTCGGCTTAAGCTATTAGCGGTACACTATCCGGGTAACTGTCAGATACGGTAACCGCCGCACCCTGGAGAACGTGACCCCGGGCGCAACCGGCATGCAACAGGACATAAAATGGATGTATTACGAGAGATTATTCATGCGCTTTGGCAGCAGGACTTTATTGCCCTCGCCGATCCAAGCGTAATTTGGGTGGTTTACGCCGTACTTTTCACCACTCTGTTTTTGGAAAACGGACTGCTGCCCGCCTCCTTCCTCCCCGGCGACAGCCTGCTGCTGCTGTCGGGTGCGCTGATCGCCAAAGGCGTGATGGGCTTTGCCCCCACCCTGCTGATTTTGACCGCTGCCGCCGGCCTCGGCTGCTGGCTGAGCTATATCCAGGGCCGCTGGCTGGGCCACACCGGCCTGGTGAAGGGCTGGTTGCTGCAGCTGCCGGCGCAATATCACCAACGCGCGCATAACCTGTTCAACCGCCACGGGCTGACGGCGCTGCTGATCGGCCGCTTCCTCGGCTTCGTGCGCACGCTGCTGCCGACCATGGCCGGCATTTCCGGGCTCAACAGCTCACGCTTCCAGGTGTTCAACTGGCTGAGCGCGGCGATCTGGGTTTGTGCGCTGGTGGGCCTTGGCTACGCTTTCAGCCAAATTCCGCTGGTGAAGCGCTACGAAAGCCAGGTGATGACAGGCCTGATGCTGCTGCCGCTGCTGCTGCTGTTCGTCGGCCTGCTGGGCGCCATGCTGGTCATTTGGCGTAAAAAGCGCGCCTCCTCCTGAGCCCGGCGCGCTACAGCGCCTTCTCGACCAACGCCAGACTGGCGGGCAACTTGCTCACTAGCGTATCCACCGCCAGCCGCACCTTCAGCGGCAGGTGAGGCGTGTGCGGCCACACCGCATGCGCTTCAAAGGCGGCGCCCGGCCGGTCGCGCAGCAAGCGCACCAGCGCCCCGCTCAACAGCTGCTCACGCACCAGCCAGCACGGCAGCCAGGCAATGCCGAACCCCGCCGTCGCCGCATCAGCAATCGCCTGCAGATCATCCATTTGCAGCCGGTTAGTCGGCATCACTTCCTGCGGCTTGCCGTCGCTATCCAATACCAACCAGCTGCGCCGCGCACCGGCGCGCATATAGGTCACCGCCTCATGCTGCGCCAGCTGTTCGATGCTGTGCGGCTCGCCGCACCGCTGCAGATAGGCCGGCGAGGCGCACAGCGTCATGCGATGATCGCCGATGCGGCGCGCCACCAGCCCGCCGCTGTTGGCCAGCGTGCCGTTGCGGATCGCCATGTCGAAGCCGTCCTCAATCAGATCCACCACCCGATCGTTGAACGACAGCTCCAGCTCCAGGCCCGGGTGCTCGCGCGTCAGCTCGGTCAACAGCGGCGCAATGCACATGCGGCCAAACAGCACCGGCATCGATACCCGCAGCCGGCCGCTGACCTGTCGCTTGCCCGACTCCAGCAGCGTTTCCGCACTGCGGATCTCCTCCAGCGCTCGCAGGCAGCGCTCATAGAATAACGCGCCGTCGTCGGTCAGGCTCTGGCTGCGGGTAGTGCGATGAAACAGCCGCACGCCCAGCCGCTGTTCCAGCCGGGCGATGGTTTTCCCCACCGCCGAACGCGACAGGTGCAGCCGGCTGGCCGCCAACGCAAAACTGCCCGCCTCCACGGCGGTGACGAATACCGAAATGCCGCTCAATCGATCGCTCATGATTTGTCGCCCTGAAAGAAACAATCTTCGGAAATCTTATCGCCACTGGCGAACCTCCATCAACGATATTATCGACCGGTCGTTAATCGCTGACTTTGGAGAACATCATGACCGACACGATGCAACGCTGGACGATGGACGCCCTGGGACGTGAACACCTGCGGTTGACCGCCGACGCGATCCCGCAGCCGGGGCCACACGAAATCAGAGTGAAAGTGAAAGCGGTAGCGCTCAACTACCGCGACAAGCTGATGATCGAAAACGGCATGGGGCTGACGCTGCCGCAGCCGTTCACCCCCGCCTCGGACATGGCCGGCGAGGTCGACGCTATCGGCCCCGGCGTCAGCCGTTTCCAACCCGGCGCCAGGGTCATCTCTACCTTCAGCCCCGGCTGGCTCGACGGCCGGCAAAAACCGTACGGCAATGCGCGCCAGGTGCCTTACCACACCCTCGGCGGCTTCTATCAGGGCGTGCTGGCGGAATATGTGATTTTGCATGAGGACTGGCTGGTGGCGGCGCCGGCGTCGCTGGACGACGTGCAGGCCAGCACCCTGCCGTGCGCCGGGCTAACCGCCTGGTTTGCGCTGGTGGAGCAAGGCAAGCTGCATGCCGGCGAGACGGTGCTGGTGCAAGGCACCGGCGGGGTGGCGCTGTTCGCGCTGCAGATCGCCAAAGCGCACGGCGCCGAGGTATATGTGACCTCCGGCAGCGATGAAAAGCTGGCGCGTGCCCAGGCGCTGGGCGCCAGTCACGGCATCAACCGGCTGAACGGCGATTGGGTGGAAGCAATTTATGCGCTGACGCAGGATCGCGGCATCGACCATGTGATCGACACCGTCGGCGGCCCGAATCTGGGCAACTCGGTACGCGCCGTGGCGGTGGGCGGCCGCATCTCGGTGATCGGCGTGCTGGCGGGCGCCGAGATTTCCGCCTCCGCCGGCCTGCTGCTGCTGAAATCGGCGGAGATCCAGGGCATCGGCGTCGGCCACCGCCGCGCGCTGGAAGATCTGGTGCGCGCCGTGGACGCCGTCAACCTGCAGCCGGTGATCGACCAGGTCTACCGTTTCGATCAGCTGCCGCAGGCGTTGGATCACCTCGATCGCGGGCCGTTCGGCAAGATCGTCCTGACCCCGTAAACGCGGTTCAGCCCTCCAGCAGCAGCGGGTTGGCGTCGCGCAGCCGGGCGATTTCATCGCTCGGCGTCATGCCGAACAGGCGCTTGAATTCACGGCTGAACTGCGACGCGCTCTCATAGCCGACGCGGATCGCCGCCGTGCTGGCCTTCAGGCCGTCATGCACCATCAACAGGCGCGCCTTATGCAGCCGGTACGACTTCACGTATTGCAGCGGCGAGGTGTTGGTCACCGCCTTGAAGTTGTGGTGGAACGCCGAGACGCTCATGTTGACCTCGCTGGCCAACTGTTCGACGTTGAGGTTGTCGGCATATTGATTTTCTATGCGCCGCAGCGCCTTGGCGATCTGGCTGAAGTGGGTATGGCGGTTGACCAGCTCCTGCAGCGACGCGCCGCAGGTGCCGCGCAGCACGTAGTAAAGGATTTCGCGCACGATCTGCGGCCCCAGCACCCGGGCATCGAGCGGCTTGGCCATCACGTCCAGCAGGCGTTCGGTGGCGCACAGCAGCTCTTCCGTCAGCTCGGCCAGGTTCACCCCGTTGCTCTCCGCCCGCGGTTGCATCAGGTAGTCGTCGTCGCCGATGTCGATCAGCAAGTCCTGCAGCATTTGGGTATCGATATTGACCGCCAACCCAACCAGCGGCAGTTCCGGGCTGGCGAAGGTTTCGCACTCGAACGGCAGCGGCACCGTCATCAGCAGGTAGTTGCGCGGATCGTACTGGAACATCTTGTTGCCGCAATAGCCCACCTTGTGCCCCTGAAAGACGATCACGATCCCCGGCTCGTACATCACCGGTTGGCGCGGGCTGTGGCGATCGACATACAGGATCTTGACCCGCGGCACCGGTGACGGCGTGTAGCCGTTGCCGGTGGCGATAGCCATCGCCTGGCGCGCCATGCGGCTGCGCTGCGCATCGATTTCAATCACGGAAACACCCTCTTACAGTCAGAACGATTCGGCATAAATAATAATTTAAAACTCGCCATTTCTACAGCGACTTGTAGGAATAGGCAAGAACCAAACAGGAATGTGCATTGTGCGTTGCCGCCAGGTTCCTGACAATACGGGCCAGAAACCTTTGCGCCACGTTGGCGCCCGCCTGACAGAAAGAGAGAAATCATCCATGCAAAACTT
The DNA here is from genome assembly GCF_052166245.1 of Serratia sp. CY84636. Lineage (NCBI taxonomy): Bacteria > Pseudomonadati > Pseudomonadota > Gammaproteobacteria > Enterobacterales > Yersiniaceae > Serratia > Serratia sp. CY84636. The sequence continues at coordinate 282,836 of NZ_JBJNOX010000006.1, read as the reverse complement.
CATTCTGCATACCCCAACCAAAATCCTGTTCGGCAAGGACCAAATTGCCGAAGTGGCCGGCCAGATCCCGGCGGACGCACGCATCCTGATCACCTACGGTGGCGGCAGCGTGAAGAAGAACGGCGTGCTGGATCAGGTGTACAGCGCGCTGGCCGGCCGCGACGTGCGGGAGTTCTCCGGCATCGAGCCGAACCCGACCTACGAAACGCTGATGAAAGCGGTCGAGGTGGTGAAGGCGGAAAACATCGATTTCCTGCTGGCGGTCGGCGGTGGTTCGGTGGTTGACGGCACCAAGTTCATCGCCGCCGCCGCCCGTTACACCGCCGACGGCGACGCCTGGCATATCCTGCAGACCGTCGGCAGCCACATCGCCGACGCGGTGCCGATGGGCTGCGTGCTGACGCTGCCGGCCACCGGTTCCGAATCCAACAGCGGCGCGGTGATCACCCGTAAAAGCAGCGGCGACAAGCAGCACTTTTTCTCGCCGCTGGTGCAGCCGCGCTTCGCCGTACTGGATCCGGTGGTGACCTACTCGCTGCCGCCGCGCCAGATCGCCAACGGCGTGGTCGACGCCTTCGTGCACACCCTGGAGCAATACCTGACCTACCCGGTGGACGCCAAGGTGCAGGATCGCTTCGCCGAAGGCCTGCTGCTGACCCTGCTGGAAGACGGCCCGCGCGCGCTGGCCGAACCGGAAAACTATGGGGTGCGCGCCAACGTGATGTGGAGCGCCACCATGGCGCTGAACGGCCTGATCGGCGCCGGGGTGCCGCAGGACTGGGCGACCCACATGCTGGGCCACGAGCTGACCGCCATGCACGATCTCGACCACGCGCAAACGCTGGCCATCGTACTGCCGGCGCTGCTGCACGAGAAGAAAGCGCAGAAGCGCGAAAAACTGCTGCAGTACGCTGACCGCGTCTGGGGCCTGCGCGAAGGCAGCGAAGACAGCCGCATCGACGGCGCCATCGCCGCCACTCGCGCCTTCTTCGAGCAGATGGGCGTACCGACCCGCATGGCGGATTATCAGCTCGACGGCAGCAGCATTCCGGCGCTGCTCGACAAGCTGCATCAGCACGGCATGACCGCCCTGGGCGAGCATCAGGACATCACCCTGGACGTCAGCCGCCGCATTTACGAAGCGGCGCGTTAATCGCAAAACGGCGATTTTTTGCTAGGCTTTAGTCTCCGCCAGCCATTTTTCGCCGCATCCGGCGCCCGGCCGATCACCGGGTGCCGTCGGGCGCCTCCGCGCGCCGCCGATCGTTTCGCACCACCCGTCTTACCGCTCATTCGCAGGGAGAGCGGGGAGAAAGTCGCCCTCCCGCCACCGCTGAAATTAGGCTGGCAAACCCGGCAACCGCCCATTTTGCCAACTAGAATTTATCTATAGCCGTTTCGGTGCCGCAGGCGCCGCAATCCGTACACAAGGAGATGCGCATGACAACGCAACAACCCATCATCAAACTCCACGATGGTAATCTGATGCCGCAGTTGGGTCTCGGCGTTTGGCAGGCGAGTATTGAAGAGACCACCCGCGCGGTGAGCAAAGCGCTGGAGATCGGTTACCGCTCCATCGACACCGCCGCGATCTACAAGAACGAGGAAGGAGTCGGCGCCGCACTGCAGTCCAGTTCGCTGCCGCGCAGCGAGCTGTTCATCACCACCAAGCTGTGGAACGACGCTCAGGGCGATCCACTGGCGGCGCTGGAAACCAGTTTGGAAAAACTCAGGCTGGACTATGTGGATCTGTACCTGATCCACTGGCCGCGCCCGCAGCAAGATCAATACGTCTCCGCCTGGCGCGAACTGATCAAGCTGCGCGATCAAGGCCTGGTCAAAAGCATCGGCGTATGCAACTTCCATACGCCGCACCTGCAGCGCCTGCTGGATGAAACCAACGTGGCGCCGGTCGTCAACCAGATAGAGCTACACCCGCTGCTGCAACAGCGCCAGCTGCGCGCCTGGAACGCCACGCACCATATCGCCACCGAATCCTGGAGCCCGCTGGCGCAGGGTGGTGAAGGGGTGTTCGACCAGCCGCTGATCAAGGCGCTGGCCGAGAAATACGAGAAAACCCCGGCGCAGATCGTGGTGCGCTGGCACCTGGACAGCGGCCTTATCGTGATCCCGAAATCGGTCACGCCGTCGCGCATCCGCGAAAACTTCGAGGTGTTTGATTTCAAACTCGATAAGGACGAACTGGGCGAGATCGCCAAGCTGGACGTCGGCAACCGCCTCGGGCCGGATCCGGATACCCTGTAACCCCTCCCCAAGCCCTCTCCCGTCGGAGGGGGCTTTTCCTTCCCGCGCATTGCTCCCTTGCGCCGCCTGACGTTATGATGACGACGCCGGAGGCCTCGCCCGCCGGTTAACGCCGTTAAAAAAACAGACAAGCACGGAGCACCATGAAATTCTCTTTCTCACACGGGTTACGGCTGGGCATGCTTTGCGTCATGCTGGTGCTGGCGGGTTGCGCCGGCAAGAAACAGCGCGTCAGCTACGATCGCCACGCTTTCGATAGCGCCATTAAAGACGCCGCCAGCGAATACGGCGTGGACGCCAAGCTGATCACCGCCATGATCCAGGTGGAGTCCGGCTTCAACCCCGCGGCGGTGAGCAAATCCAACGCTATCGGCCTGATGCAGCTGAAAGCCGATACCGCCGGCTGCGATGCCTACCGCTACAAAGGCAAACGCGGTTGCCCGGACGCTGACGACCTGCGGGATCCCGACACCAATATCGATCTCGGCGCCGCCTACCTGGCCACCTTGCAAAAACAGCAGCTTAAAGGGATCACGAACCCTGTTACGCTGCGCTACGCCACCATCATCGCCTACGTCAACGGCACCGGCGCGCTGCTGCGCACCTTCTCCAGCAACCGTCAGCAGGCCATCGCGATGATCAACAACCTGTCGCCGGAAGCCTTTAACTGGCACGTGCGCAAATACCACCCCGCTCCGCAGGCGCCGCGCCATTTGATGAAAGTGGAAGCCGCCTACGATAGTTTGTGATGAGCAAAAGTAAAAAGGAGAACCCCAGGGTTCTCCTTTTTGTTTGCGCACGCGGCGTGGCCGTTACGGCTTGGCTTTGCGAATCGGTTTGCGCGGCGGCCGGTTGGACGGCGTGCGCTGCCGATTGATATCGGTATGCTTGGTCAGCGCCGGCCGGGTATGGCGCTGCAGGCGTTTCGCTTCGCGCTGCTCGTCGATGCTCGGCGCCGGCACCAGACACTCGCGGCGGCTGCCGATCAGGTGCTTCAGCCCCATCTCTTCCAGCGCGGTGCGGATCAGCGCCCAGTTGGCCGGGTCGTGGTAACGCAGCAGCGCCTTATGCAGGCGACGCTGGCGATCGCCGCGCGGCACCACCACGTCTTCGCTCTTGTACCCCACCTTGCTCAGCGGGTTTTTGCCGCTGTAATACATGGTGGTGGAGTTGGCCATCGGCGAGGGATAGAAGTTCTGCACCTGATCGAGGCGGAAACGGTTCTTCTTCAGCCACAGCGCCAGGTTCACCATGTCTTCATCACGAGTGCCCGGGTGCGACGAGATGAAGTACGGGATCAGATACTGTTCTTTGCCCGCCTGCTTCGAATAGTGATCAAACAGCTGCTTGAAGCGATCGTAGCTGCCCATGCCCGGCTTCATCATCTTCGACAGCGGCCCTTCTTCGGTGTGCTCCGGCGCGATCTTCAGGTAGCCGCCGACGTGGTGGGTCGCCAGCTCCTTGATATAACGCGGATCTTCCACCGCCAGATCGTAACGAACCCCGGAAGCGATCAGGATCTTCTTGATGCCCTCCAGCGAACGCGCACGGCGATACAGTTTGATGGTCGGCTCGTGGTTGGTGTCCATGTAGGTGCAAATCTCCGGATACACGCACGAGGCGCGGCGGCAGGTCTGCTCGGCGCGCGGGTTGGTGCAGCGCAGCATATACATGTTGGCGGTCGGGCCGCCGAGATCGGAGATCACGCCGGTAAAGCCCGGCACCTTGTCGCGGATCTCTTCGATTTCGCGAACGATCGAATCTTCCGAACGGCTCTGGATGATGCGCCCTTCGTGCTCGGTGATCGAACAGAACGAGCAGCCGCCGTAGCAACCGCGCATGATGTTCACCGAGAAACGGATCATGTCATAGGCCGGAATGCGATCCTGGCCGTAGGACGGATGCGGCACGCGCTGATAAGGCAGCGCGAAGACGCTGTCCATCTCCGGCGTGGTCAGCGGGATCGCCGGCGGGTTGATCCACACGTAGCGGTCACAGTGTTTCTGCATCAGCGCACGGGCGCAGCCCGGGTTGGTTTCATGGTGCAAAATGCGCGAGGTGTGCGCATACAGCACCTTGTCGCCCTTCACTTTCTCGAAGGACGGCAGCAGCACGTAGGTCTTCTCCCACGGCTTCGGCTTGGCGGCGCGCACGGTGACAGGCTTGGCTTCCGGCTCTTTCGGCTTGGCGCCGTCGGCGCACGGCAGATCGTCGCCGTACGGGTTCGGGATAGCTTCGATGCGGCCCGGCTTGTCGAGACGGGTGGAATCCACGCCGCTCCAGCCCGGCAGCGCTTCTTTGCGCATCACCGCGGTATTGCGAATATCGTGGATGTCGCCGATCTTCTCGCCGGCGGCCAGGCGATGCGCCACTTCCACCAGCGGGCGTTCGCCGTTGCCGTAGATCAGCATGTCGGCTTTGGAATCCACCAGCACCGAGCGGCGCACGGTATCAGACCAGTAATCGTAGTGGGCGATGCGGCGCAGGCTGGCTTCGATGCCGCCCAGCACGATCGGCACGTCTTTGTAGGCTTCTTTACAACGCTGGCTGTAAACCAGGGTAGCGCGATCTGGGCGTTTGCCGCCGACGTTGCCGGCGGTGTAAGCATCGTCGTGGCGCAGTTTGCGATCGGCGGTATAGCGGTTGATCATCGAGTCCATGTTGCCGGCGGTGATGCCGAAGAACAGGTTCGGTTTCCCCAACCGCATGAAATCTTCTTTGTTGCTCCAGTCCGGCTGCGCGATGATGCCGACGCGGAAGCCCTGCGCTTCCAGCATGCGGCCGATGATCGCCATGCCGAAGCTCGGGTGATCGACATAGGCGTCGCCGCTGATGATGATCACGTCGCAGCTGTCCCAGCCCAGTTGATCCATCTCTGCTCGCGACATCGGTAAAAACGGCGCGGTGCCAAAACATTCAGCCCAATAAGGCTTATAGGAAAACAGTTCACGATCGGGTTGGATCAGGCTGGTGGTGCTCATTCTGCTGCTCTTTTTACAGGTTAATTAATCGCCGGGCGGCGATTATACGCACTAGCAGCAAAAAGAGCATGGTTATTTCGCTAACCGTTCACTTCGAATTCATAAACGTCGCTGCGACACAGGATATCGCTGAACTCCAGCGCCTCGCCCTGGGCATTGCGGCTGGTCTGGGTGATGTGCAACAACGGCGCGCCGCACGGCACGTTGAGCAGCTCGGCGACCTCGTCGCTGCAGGACACCGCCTTCAGCAGAAAGTGTTTATCTTCAGGCACGATGCCGCGCGATTGCCATAACGCATACAGCGAATGTTCCAGCTGTCCCGGTTCGGGCAGGAAGCGCGGCGGAATATAGGTGGTTTCCAGCGAGACCGGGCTGCCGTTCAGCAAGCGCAAACGCCGCAGTTTGATCACCTCATCCCCCTCCGCCAGCCCCAGCGCCGCCGCGGCCTTGGCCGGCGCGCCGACCCGGGTGCGCAGCAACCATCGGTTACTGACGCTGCTGCCGTGGCGCAGCGCCTGAGCGGTGAAACCGCTGTCCTTATCAAGGGAATAGCCGATGCGCATCGCCACGCGGGTGCCAACGCCCTGCTGCCGCGAAATCAGCCCCTTCTCCTCCAGCAGCTTCATCGCCTTGCTGACGGTGACGCGCGACAGCCCTAGGCCTTCCGCCATCTGCCGTTCCGGCGGCAAAAACGCCTCCGCCGCCAACACCTGCTGCCTGATTGCGTTTTCTATCGCCGTCGCCAGCTGAATATAACGCGGCGCTACCGCCCCCTGCGCCAGATGGCCACGCAGCCAGGCCATAAAATCCGTCATTCGCCCGCCCTCTTACCTATGCCATTTGTCTGGATTTCGTTTTTTATCCTATCGCCGATCCGGCGATAAGCCCCTCACCTTAACTAAAATATCGCTAATGTTTTCAGAGTGGCATCACAATTTTTGCCTAATGGACTTTCATTGGATCTAGATCGCGCGTAATCTGTGCTTATTGATGTTGATACATCAATCGCACCAACACCAGGGACCCACTTTAAAAACAATAAAAAACCCGCTGCCAGCCCTAAAGGATACCCTTGATGGCCGGTAGCGGGGATATACTGTCAGCACAAACGGCCTAGAATAAGCAACGTAGCTAATGGATAGCTTGCTCACTGCTCATAGCCACATCACAGGATCCCCTTGCGGTGGGCGCAACGGATCGATGTCGGCAAATAGAAACGTTCCCGCTTCGCCAAACCCCGCTGCAGACCCACTCTTTGACTACACTCATTGGCGCCGTGCGGCCGACGTGCCTCACCCGATAAGGCGGATACCGCCCTCATTTTGACAGACCCGGCGGTCTCAGCCGCTACACACTGCGCGGAATCGGCGTCTTCACCGACAACGGAATAGCCGGCGTCAACCGCGCCAACGGAATCGATTTTCAGTCAACTGCAGCGGCCCTCGCGGCCCTGCGCTACAGGGATCATTTGCTATGACCGATTTCAATCGCAATGAAGCATGGAAGGTAGAAAGCACCGGTATCGATCGGGTGCCGGACGCGGAACAGACCGGCAAGCCCATCGAGCTGTTTTGGGTCTGGTCGGCGGCCAATATCGGCATTCTCGGCGTGGTGTACGGCGCCATTATCGTCGGCTTCGGCTTATCCTTCCTGCAATCGGTACTCGCCGCGCTACTCGGCGTCGCCAGCTTCGTGCTGGTCGGCCTCACCAGCTTCGCCGGCAAGCGCGGGCGCACCTCTACGCTGACGCTCTCGCGGGTGATTTTCGGCCTGAAGGGCAACGTGGCGCCCACCCTGTTCAGTTGGATCAACCTGATGGGCTGGGAAGCGGTCAATGTGATCACCGGCACCCTGACGCTGGCGGCGCTGTTCGAGGCCTTCGGGTTGGGTAGCAGCCACCTGCTGACCGCGCTCAGCCTGCTGCTGTTCGGCGGACTCACTGTCGTCGTCAGCCTGCTGGGGCAAAATACCGTGGTCTGGATGCAAAGCTGGTTCAGCCGCATCTTCGGCACCATGACGCTGATCGTGGTGCTCTATATCCTGTTCAACACCGAGTGGAGCCAGGTGCTGGCGCTGCCTTCCGGCAGCTGGTTGACCGGCTTCCTGCCGGCGGTATCGGTGATCGCCGCCGGCACCGGCATCAGCTGGGCGATTGCCGGCGCCGATTACAGCCGCTATCAAAGCCCGAGCTCGTCGAGCAAAAGCATTTTCGCCGCGGTAATGGGCGGCGCCTGTTTGCCGCTGATGCTGCTGATGCTGGCCGGCATCCTGCTTTCCGTGCAGCTGCCCGATCTGGCCAGCGCCGCCAACCCCATCGCGCTGATAGGCTCCGTGCTGCCCGCCTGGATGGCGATCCCTTATCTGCTGGCCGCCACCGCCGGCATCGTCACCATCGCGGTGCTCAGCCTGTATTCCGCCAGCCTTAACCTGCTGACCATCGGCGTGCAGGTCAAACAGTGGCTGGCGGTGTCGATCGACGCGGCCGTAGTGCTGGGCATCGCCCTGTATGTGTTGTTCATCTCCGGCGATTTCATGGGGCCGTTCATCTCCTTCCTGGTGTTCTGCGGCGTCTTCCTGGCGGCCTGGGAGGCGATTTTCCTGCTCGATTACCTGTGCCTGCGCCGCCGCCACGGGTATGATGGCAACGCTTTGTACGGCCTGCATGGCCAGAACCGCGGCGTGCGCAAAGCCCCGCTGTTCTGCTGGTTCCTCGGCGCCCTGTGCGGCCTGCTGGTCACCAAAACCGGTTTTATCGACGGCCCGCTGGCCAAAGGCTTGTTCGCCGATTCCAGCCTGGGGCTGTTTGTGTCGTTCGCGGTGAGTCTGATCGCTTACGGTCTGTACCTGACCCAACGCAGAGAACATCAATGAGTGAGTGGGAAGCTGTAACACCTGTCCTGGTTATTGGGGGCGCGGTCGGCGATCTGGTGATGACGCTGCCGCGCCTGCCGACCAGCGGCGAAGATATCGAAGCCCAGCCGCAGGCGCGGCAAATCGGCGGCTGCGCGTTCAACGTGGCGCGCGCGCTGGTGCGCCTGGAAACGCCGGTGATTAACGGCATGCCGGTTGGCAACGGCGAATGGGGCGCGGCTGCCGAAGCCGCCATGGGCGAGCTGGGGCTGGAGGTGCTGTTGCGCCACGGCCAGATGGACAACGGCTGGTGCCTGGCGCTGGTGGAGCCGGACGGCGAACGCACCTTCATCACGGTTTCCGGCTGCGAAAGCCAATGGAATAAAGCGCAGCTGGCGACGCTGCCGCTGACGGAGCACACCCTGATCTACGCCAGCGGCTACGAGCTGGCGGGCGAAAGCGGCGAAGCGCTGCGCGAGTGGCTGACGCGCATGCCGTTCGACCAACCGCGCCTGATCGATCCCGGCCCGCGCATCGCTCAGCTCAGTGAAGATTTCTTCGCCATGCTCAGCGACAGCCACACCCTATTGACGCTCAACCGCGACGAAGTGGCCGCGCTGTGCGGCGCCGGCGACGCCGTGGAGGCCGCGCAGCGCTATGCCGCCGCCCGTAATCTGACGCTGATCTGCCGCCTGGATCGCGACGGCGCATGGATCTGCGACGGCCTCACGCCGCCGCTGCACGTTCCCGCCTATCCGGTAGACGTCGTCGATACCATCGGCGCGGGCGATGCCCACTGCGCCGGTTTACTGACGGGCCTGTCCGCCGGCTGGCCGCTGCCGCAGGCGGTCGATCTGGCCAACCGGGTCGCTGCTTGCGTGGTGGCCAGCCTCGGGGCCGCCAATCCGCCGGACTGGCAGCAGTTGCAACAGCGCTTCCCGCAGGCCTGACGTTTCAGGGCGCAGCCAGGCTGCGCCCCCTGCCTTACTGCGCCGCCACCGCGCTCTCATGCGGCGAGTGGCGGTAGTTGAAGCTCAACGCGAACACGATCCCCAGCACCAGCGTATACAGCGCAAACACCAGCCAGATGCTCTGCCAGTCTTTCACGCCGTCATGGCTGAAGAAGTCCACCACCTCGCCGCTGGCGAGCGCCCCGAGATAGGCGCCCAACCCGTTCACCATGGTCATGAACAGCCCCTGCGCGCTGGCGCGGATGCGGTGATCGGCCTCTTTCTCGACGAAGATGGCGCCGGAGATATTAAAGAAGTCGAACGCACAACCGTAGACGATCATCGACAGCAGCAGCAGAACGAAACCAAAGCCGACCGGCGTGCCGTACGCCAGGAACAGGAAACGCAGCGTCCAGGCCGCCATGCTGATCAGCATCACCTGCTTGATACCGTAACGGCGCAGGAAGAAGGGAATGGTGAGGATAAAGAACACTTCAGAGATCTGCGACAGCGACAGCAGCACCGCCGGATACCGGACGCTGAGGCTGTCCTGATACAGCGGATTGAGCGACAGATCGTGCAGGAACGGGTTGCCGAAGGTATTGGTTATCTGCAGCGCCGCCCCAAGCAACATGGCGAACAGGAAAAACAGCGCCATGCGCCGCTGGCGGAACAGCACCAGCGCATCCAGCCCCAGCACGCTCACCCAGCTCTTTGACTCGGCCGCGCGGTTGGTCGGGCAGCGCGGCAGCGTCAGCGAATAGGCGGACAGCAGCAGCGACGCCGCAGAAGCCAGGTACAGCTGCAGATTGCTGAGCTCGATTTGGCTAAAGCCGACCAGCCACATCGCCAGAATGAACCCCACCGTGCCGTACACCCGCACCGGCGGAAAGTCCTTCACCGTGTCAAAGCCGTGCTTCTCGAGGCAAAAATAGGAAATGGCGTTGGAGAGCGCGATGGTCGGCATATAGACCATGGCGTTGAACAGCATCACCCAGAACATCAGCATCGGTTGCTCGACCTGCGCCGCGCAGTACAGCGCCAGTGCCCCGAGCAGGTGGCAAAGCGCATACAGAGAGTTGGCCTTCATCCACCGATCGGCAATGATGCCCGCCAGCCCCGGCATGATCAGCGCAGCGATGCCTTTGGCGCTGTAAACCATCCCCACCTGCATGCCGCTGAAATGCAGCGTGTTGATCATGTATGAGCCCAGCGTGACCAGCCAGGCACCCCAGATAAAGAACTGCAGGAAAATCATGACCTTCAATCGTGTTTTTATCGCCATCGCCATCACCTTGTTATTATGCTTTCAACGATGATTGATGCGGCAGGCCCCCTGCAGCCCGCCGCCGGTTTGCTTGCGCTATTACAGCGTTTTGAACAGCTCGCGGATCAGGCGCATGAAATCGTCCGCCGCCAGCGCCGCGCAGCTGAGCGTTTGTTCATGGGAGAGCGGCGTATCCGACAGCCCTTCGGCGTAGTTGGTCATCGCGGACACCACCAGCACCTTGAGGCCGCAGTGGCGCGCCGTCAGGACTTCCGGCACGATCGACATCCCCACCACGTCGCAGCCCAGGGTCTGCATCATGCGGATCTCCGCCGGCGTTTCGAAATTCGGCCCGGTGTAAGCGGCGAATACCCCTTCCGCCAGCGGAATGCCCGCGCTTTCGGCCACCGCCGCCAGCTGGGCGCGCAGATCGCGATCGTAGGCGTTCGCCAGGCTGAAGAAGCGCGGCCCGAAGCGCTCGTCGTTGGCGCCGACCAGCGGCGATTCCGGCATGAAATTGATGTGATCGGTAATGGCCACCAGGCTGCCCGGCGCCACCGAGCGGCGCAGCGAACCGGCGGCGTTGGTCGCCAGCAGGAATTCGCAGCCCAGCAGTTTGAAGGTGCGCACTGCGGTGGTCATCACCTGCATGCCGCGCCCTTCATAGAAATGACCGCGCCCTTTCATGCACAATACCGGTACGCCCTCCAGCTTGCCGGCGACCAGCTGCCCGGCATGGCCGGCGACGCCGCTCACCGGAAAGCCCGGCAGCTCTGCGTAGTCGATGGTGACGGTTTCGGTCATCACCTCCGCCAGGGCGCCGAGCCCGGAGCCGAGAATCAAGGCCGCTTTCGGCTGGAAATCCGGCAGGCGTGCGCGGACGACATCGGCGCAGGTAAAAGCATCTTCTTGATTAAACATCGTATTCTCTCTTTCAGCGGGGGATAATAATCCCCATAGTAGAGAGCGAGGCTCAGCCGAGACCAATACATTCTTGGCGGCCGATTTATTCCATTTACCTATAAGTTGAGCTGCGTCACAAGGAGACGATATCCCGGATGAATCAGCCCCATGCCCTGCCCGATCCCGGCCGGATTAACTTCCGCCTGCTGCACTATTTCCGCGTGGTGGCGGAAGAGATGAACTTCACCCAGGCGGCTCGGCGGCTGAATATGTCACAGCCGCCGCTCAGCAAGCACATCAAGGAGTTGGAGAGCCAGCTCGGCGTGGTGCTGTTCAAACGCACCACCCGCTCCATGACGCTGACGCCGGCCGGCCGCACGCTGCTGCGCAACGTCGAGCGGCTGCTGGATCAGGCCGACAGCGCGCTGCATCAGGTGCAACAGATGGGGCGCGGCGAAGGCGGCCACATGGTGGTCGGCATGGTCGGCACCTCGGCCTGGGGCGGCCTGATCGCGGCGCTGCGGCGGTTCAGCGAGCAAAGCGCCGGCGTCACCTGGTCGTTGAACGAGCTGACGCCCAGCCAGCAAATCGCCGCGCTGCAAAAGCGGCATATCGATATCGGGGTCTGGCGAGAGGCGCAGCAGCAGACGCTGCCGGGGTTGACCTGCCAACGGTTGGCGAGCGAAAGCATCGCCGTGGTGCTGCCGCTCGATCATCCGCTGGCGCAGCAGGAAAACATCCCGCTGGCGGCGCTGCAGAACGATAGCTTCATCGTGCTGCCGCCGCATGAGGCCAGCCTGGGGCTGTATCTGCACAATCTGTGTCTGCAGCAGGGATTCTTGCCGGACGTCGCTTATCAGGTCAACGAGCCGCAAACCCTGCTGGCGCTGGTGGCGGAAGGCTGCGGCATTACGCTGCTGCCGGACAGCTACGGCCGCATTCCGTGGCCCGGCGTCCGCTTTTGCTCGCTGCAACAGGCGCCGCCGGCGGATCTGTATGCGGTTTACCGCGCCGACAGCGTCACACCGGTGGTGCAGGCCTTTCTGGAGATGCTGCGGGCGCCGTAAGCGGCCCGCAGCGCAGATTACATCGTCGGCTGCACCATCAGCTGGCCGGCGGTGCCGCGATCGGCCATTTCCAGCGTCTGGCTGTAATACAGGAACGGGAAGTGTTCGGAGGTAGGTTGGTTGAAATACACCAGCAGCTCGACGTCGCCATCGACCCAGACGGTGTCCTTCCAGCCACGATCTTCCGCCATCGGCTGCGCGCCGTTGACGCGTTTGATCAGGAACTGCACGCCCTGAATATGGAACGACTGCGGCGTATCCGCATGAATGTTCCAGCGTTCCCAGGTGCCTTGCTGCGCCTGCACGTCGATGCGGTTCATATCCCAAATCGCGCCGTTGATGCCAACGCCGCCGTCGCCCAGGCGGAAATCGCGGGTGCGGCTGGCGCTGCCGTCCAACAGCTGATCCGCCAGCAGGCGCATCGGCAGGTTGTCGGTCACCAGCGGCAGCAGGCCGGTCGGGCGCAGCGTCAGCACCTGGGTGGACACCAGAATGCTCGACGGCTCGAACAGGCCGCGAAGGCGATCCATGATGCCCGCCGCTTCACCGGCGGTGATGGTCACCTCGTCGCCCTTCGACATGTCGATCAGCACTTCCCGGCGTTCGCCCGGCGCCAGCGACAGCTGCTGCACCGCGACCGGCGCGGGCAGGAAGCCCTGATCGCTGGCGATCACGTTGAATGAGCGCCCGTCGCTGAGCTGCAGGGTATAGCGGCGCGCGTTAGAGGCGTTAAGCAGGCGCAAACGCACCCAGCCGCGCGACACTTCGACATACGGGTTTTGCACGCCGTTAACCAACAGCGTATCGCCGACGAAGCCTCCCTGCGACGGCGCATCGTATTGCGGCGTGCCGAAGTTATCGAAGCGCTTGTCCTGAATGATCAGCGGGAAATCGTCGACGCCGTAGTGGTTGGGCAGCGGCAGCGCTTTGCTGACGGCATCTTCCACCAGCCACAGCCCGGCCAGCCCGTTGTAAACGTGCGGCGCCATGCGGTTCGGCGTGTTGGCGTGGTACCAGCAGGTGGCCGCCGCCTGACGAATAGGCAGCACCGGCGACCAGTCGACGTTCGGCGACATCATGCGCGGCGCGCCGCCCATCAGCGTGCCCGGCACCTGCAGCCCGCTGACGGTCATCGCCACCGGCTCCTGCAGGCGGTTGCTGTAGATCAGCTTGACGTCGTCGCCGCTGTAAACCCGCACCGTCGGCCCCAAATACATGCCGTTGACGCCCCACACCGCCGCTTTGCGGTTATCCATAAACGCCCAGTGGGCGCGCTGCAGGGTCAGGAACAGCGGCTGACCGCGGCGAGACTCCAGCAGCGGCGGAATGGGTAATGGGGTCTGCGTTCCGCTCGCCTCTGCCCTCAGCGGCACGGCGCTCGCGCACAGCGCCAGGCCCGATGCCTGTAAAAACTGACGTCGACTGAGTGACATATTTTCTCCATGAAAAGCAATAACTAAACCGTGTGCAAAACCCAAACGCCCGCCAATCAAGATTAGCAGGCGCTCAGGCGTTAACGGCGCTGAACGCCAATTAAAAACGTATTCTTTGAAGCCGGTAGACTCTTATTTTTTGGCGGCGTTGCGCTGGGCGACTTCGGCGTCCAATTCGGCGATCTTCGCCTCCATCAGCTCGCGGCAATGGGCCGCCAGCTCGCGCACGTTTTCTTTGCCGTATTTGCTGGTATCCACCGGCGCCAACATCTCGACGATCACATGACCGTTATTCCAGCGATTAAGATTTATATTACCGCTGGTGGTCGATACGCAGATCGGCACAATCGGCACGCCGGCGGCGATAGCCGCGTGAAACGCGCCGGTTTTAAACGGCATCAGCCCGCGACCGCGGCTGCGGGTCCCTTCCGGGAACATCCAGATCGAAATGTCTTTCTTTTTGAACTGCTCCGCCACCTGGGCGATGGTGCCGTGCGCCTTGGCGCGATTATCACGATCTATCAGCAGATTACCGGTCAGCCAATACAGCGGGCCGAAAAACGGGATCCACACCAGACTTTTTTTACCGACGGTCACGGTGCGCGGCTGCACGATATTCGAGGCCGTCACCATGTCGTAGTTATTTTGGTGGTTGGCGATATAGATGCAGTTGCCGTTGTTGGCCGCATCGGCCGGCACGCGGGTTTCAACCTTGATGCCGAACAGCGTCGACAGGCGGCCGAAAAGGTGGCCGAAGGTCGCCACATGGCGGGGATTGCGCGGGCTGAACAAGCAATAAACAGAACCGAAAATACACACCAGAATACAGAAAAGAGTGGCGAGAACGGCACGCAAAATCAATAACATAACAACCTCATTAGCACACTGCCAACGCAGTTTACTTCGCTGCGCAGATTCCTTTACTCATTATTTGCCGGCCAGGCGATAAGCACGCCGATGTCGCCTGCCTTTCTCGCTATTTTCCCGCCAGCCGGCAATACGCACAATAATTTTATGCGCAGAAATGTTAACTATTTGGAAAATAAACGCCAGCAAAAATAAATAGGGCGGCCACAGCATGCTGCGACCGCCCGTTAACGCTAGCGCCAACGCTTACTCTTCGCTGTCGCCGCCCGACGCCCGCACCGGCGCATCCACTTCAACGCGATCGATACGCTGCAGGCCGCGCGGCAGCTGGGTGCCCTTGCGACCGCGCTCTGCACGGAACTTCTGCAGATCTTCCGGCCGCAGCGTCAGCTTGCGTTTGCCGACGTGCAGCGTGACGGACGCCTGCGGCGGCAGCACGAACAGCCAGGCCAGCTTGTCTTCACCGGCCGCCGCCTGGGCTGCCGGAATGGAGACGATCTTGTTGCCTTTGCCCTTCGACAGCTGCGGCAGATCGGCAACCGGGAACATCAGCATGCGCCCGGCGGCGGTGATCGACAGCAGCATGTCGTCTGCGCCGTGGATCTCCATCGGCGGCAGCGCCCTGGCGTTGTCCGGCAGCGTGATCATCACCTTGCCGGCGCGGTTGCGCGCCACCAGATCGTTGAAGGTGCAAACGAAGCCGTAACCGGCATCGGACGCCATCAGCAGCTTCTGATCGTCGGCCGCCATCAGCACCTGCTCAATGGTGGCGCCCGGCGGCGGCGTCAGCTTGCCGGTCAGCGGCTCGCCCTGCCCGCGCGCCGAAGGCAGCGTCATCGGATCGAGCGCGTAGCTGCGCCCGGTGGAGTCGATGAACACCACCGGCTGGTTGCTCTTGCCGCGCGCCGCGCCGCGGAAGCTGTCGCCGGCCTTGTAGCTCAGGCCGGCCGGATCGATGTCGTGGCCCTTGGCGCTGCGCACCCAGCCCATTTCAGACAGCACGATGGTCACCGGCTCGGACGGCACGAAGTCGTGCTCGCTCATCGCCTTGGCTTCCGCACGCTCGGTCAGCGGCGAACGGCGATCGTCGCCGTAGGTCTGCGCGTCGGCCTGGATCTCTTTCTTAATCAGCGTGTTCAGTTTGCGCTCGGACGCCAGCAGCGCCTGCAGCTGATCGCGCTCTTTCGCCAGCTCATCCTGCTCGCCGCGGATCTTGACCTCTTCCAGCTTGGCCAGGTGACGCAGTTTCAGCTCGAGGATCGCTTCCGCCTGGGTGTCGGAGATGCCGAAACGCTGCATCAGCACCGGCTTCGGTTCATCCTCGCTGCGGATGATGTGGATCACCTCGTCGATGTTGAGGAACGCCACCAGCAAACCCTCGAGGATATGCAGGCGTTTCAGCACTTTCTCGAGGCGGTAGTTCAGGCGGCGGCGCACCGTGTCGCGACGGTAGGCCAGCCATTCGGTGAGGATCTCCACCAGCCCTTTGACCTGCGGGCGGTTATCCAGACCGATCATGTTCATGTTGATGCGGTAGCTGCGTTCCAGATCGGTGGTGGCGAACAGGTGGTTCATCACCTGTTCCAGATCGATACGGTTGGAGCGCGGCACGATCACCAGACGCGTTGGGTTTTCGTGGTCGGACTCATCGCGCAAATCTTCGACCATCGGCAGCTTCTTGGCGCGCATCTGGCTGGCGATCTGCTCCAGCACCTTAGCGCCGGACACCTGATGCGGCAAGGCGGTGATCACCGCGCTACCGTCTTCTTTCTTCCACACGGCGCGCATGCGCACCGAGCCGCGGCCGCTCTGGTAAATTTTGCGGATTTCATCGCGCGGGGTGATGATCTCGGCTTCGGTCGGGAAGTCCGGCCCCTGCACGAATTCGAGCAGGTCATCGAGCGAGGCGCCCGGCTTGTCGAGCAGCGCCACCGCCGCCGCCGCGACTTCGCGCACGTTGTGCGGCGGAATGTCGGTCGCCATGCCGACGGCGATGCCGGTGGTGCCGTTCAGCAGGATATTCGGCAGGCGCGCCGGCAACATCTTCGGCTCTTGCAACGTGCCGTCAAAGTTCGGGATCCAGTCGACGGTGCCCTGCCCCAGCTCGGCCAGCAGCACTTCGGCGTATTTGGAAAGGCGCGATTCGGTATAACGCATCGCCGCAAACGACTTGGGATCGTCCGGCGCCCCCCAGTTCCCCTGGCCGTCCACCAGCGGATAGCGGTACGAGAACGGCTGCGCCATCAGCACCATGGCTTCATAACACGCGCTGTCGCCGTGCGGGTGGTATTTACCCAGCACGTCGCCCACGGTACGGGCGGATTTCTTGAATTTGGCGCTGTTGTTCAGCCCCAGCTCAGACATGGCGTAGATGATGCGGCGTTGTACCGGTTTCAAGCCGTCGCCAATGTACGGCAACGCCCGATCCATGATGACGTACATGGAATAGTTCAGATAGGCGTTTTCAGTGAATGTGTGCAGCGGTAAACGCTCTACACCGTCATGAGTCAGATCACTCATTACTCAATTATCCTCAGACCGTGGCTTGGCAATCCCTGGACGACAATAAGGCATCGCTTGTCGATTCTGCCCGCGATAGTAACCCATCTGCGGGGTGGCTGTCACAGTTGGCGCAAGGATCGCCGGCCGAAGGCGCTGTCGCCGGGGCGTTTAGGCAAAATTCCACCGTGATTGTTGATTAAGAATCAACACTGTTGTGCCTGCCGCCACGTTTTTACTTGCCTGGCCAACGATTACACTCTCGTTCAGCAAGCTGTTTTTGCGCACCGCAGCGGAAAACGGCATCTATCTTAACTCTGACGGGAGCCGCAAAAGATGAGCAATATCCTGATTATCAACGCTAAAAAGCAATTCGGCCATTCCAACGGCGAACTCAACCAAACCCTGAGCGACGTGGCGGAAAGCTTCCTGCGCGATCTGCAGCACGATGTGCAGGTCACGGTGGTCGACGACGGCTATGACATCGAGGCCGAGGTGCAGAAATACCTGTGGGCCGATGCGGTCATCTATCAGATGCCGGGTTGGTGGATGGGCGAGCCGTGGATCCTGAAAAAATACATCGACGAAGTGTTCACCGCCGGCCACGGCAGCCTGTACGCCAGCGATGGCCGCACCCGCTCCGACGCCGGCAAGAAGTACGGTTCCGGCGGCCTGATTCAGGGAAAAAAATACCTGCTGAGCCTGACCTGGAACGCCCCGCTCGAGGCTTTCACCGATCCGAACCAGTTCTTCCACGGCGTCGGCGTCGACGGCGTTTACCTGCACTTCCACAAGGCCAACCAGTTCCTGGGGATGGAAGCCTTGCCAACCTTTATCTGCAATGACGTGATAAAACAACCGGATATCGAAACGGACATCGCACGTTATCGCGAGCATCTGGCGGAAATTTTTGCTTAACTGGCAGCGAAGGGCTTAACCAACGAGGTAATGATGATCACCGTAATCGCAGAAATCAAAGTCAAACCCGGCCACCGCGCCACCGTGTTACAAGCCATTGAAAAACTGGTGCCACTGGTGCTGGCGGAAGAAGGCTGCGGCGAATACACGCCGATGGTAGACAGCCACACCCAGGCCCCCTGGCAGAAACTGTCGCCGGACTCGGTGTTTATGCTGGAAAAATGGCAAAGCCAGGCGCATCTGGAAAAACACCTGCAGATCGACCATATGCTCAAGCACCGCGAGACCATCAAGGACTACGTGCTGGGCACCGAGATCTACGTGCTGGAAAACGCACTGTAATCCCCTCAGAGGCCCTCTGCGGCCTCTGGCGGTTCTCCCTCAAGGCGGGCGCTGACGTAGTCGAGAAAACAGGTGAGGCGCGCCGCCAGCTGGGCGTCGTGGTAATACACCGCGTGGATCGGTTGACGCACGTCCAGCGTCTCCCGCACCAGCAGCGGCACCAGCCTGCCCGCTTCCCGATCGCGTCGCGTCATAAAGTCCGCCAGCTGGACAATGCCCGCCCCACGCAGCGCCAACTCGCGCAGCGTCTCCCCGCTGGAGGCCGAGATCGTCGGTTCGATGGCGAAATGCCGCGCCTGCCGGTGGCGTAGCGGCCACTGGTTCAGCGACTCCGGATAGGTGAATCCCAACAGGCAATGGCGGTGCAGATCTTCCACGCCGCGCGGTTCGCCATGCCGTTGCAGGTAATCCGGGCTGGCGAGAATGCGCAACCGGCTGTTGCCCAGCAGGCGCGCGTGCAGCGTAGAGTCGCGCAGCGCGCCGATGCGGATCGCGATGTCGGCGCGTTTCTCCAGCAGGTCGATATTGCGATCGTCGGTGTCCAGCTCCAGCTCAATCTGCGGATAACGGCGGCGGAACTCCGCCACCATCGGCACCAGCACGTGCGCCATGAAAGGGGCGGCGGCGTTGACCCGCAGCCGACCGGCGGGCAGCCGGCGCCGCAGCGCCATGAGTTCTTCGGCCTGATCTACCGAACGCAGGATTTCTCGCGCAGGCGCCAGGAAGCTCTGCCCTTCTTCGGTCAGGCTCAGGCGACGCGTGGTGCGGCGCAAGAGCGTAGCGTCGAGCTTCGTTTCCAGACGGCTGAGTGCGCGGCTGACGCCGGAGGTGGTTTGGCCGAGCCGATCGGCGGCGGCGGTGACCGAACCGCTGTCGACCACCGCCGTGAACGCCAGCAGCTCTTCGAGGGTGATCTTCACGCGGTTCGCCCCAGGTTGACGGGCGCCGCATGCAACGCCCTGCGGGAAAGCAGGCCCGGCGTTTCACCGGGCCAGGGTCAGGCTCAGACCGCCAGTTCGGCCATGTCGCCCTTGTCTTGCAGCCAGTTGCGGCGATCTTCCGAACGCTTCTTGGCCAACAGCATGTCCATCACCGCCAGCGTCTGATCGACGTCATCCTCTGCCACCGTCAGTTGCACCAGACGGCGGGTGTTCGGATCGAGGGTGGTTTCGCGCAGCTGCAGCGGGTTCATCTCGCCCAGCCCTTTAAAGCGCTGTACGTTCGGCTTGCCCTTCTTGCGCTTCAGCTGTTCCAGCACGCCGGCTTTCTCTTCTTCATCCAGCGCGTAGAACACCTCTTTACCGAGATCGATACGGTACAGCGGCGGCATGGCGACATAGACATGGCCGCCTTTCACCAGCGAACGGAAGTGGCGCACGAACAGCGCGCACAGCAGCGTGGCGATGTGCAGGCCGTCGGAGTCCGCATCCGCCAGGATGCAGATTTTGCCGTAGCGCAGTTGGCTGAGATCTTCGCTGTCCGGATCGATGCCGATCGCCACGGAAATGTCGTGCACTTCCTGCGAGGCCAGTACTTCGTCCGAGGAGACTTCCCAGGTATTCAGGATCTTGCCCTTGAGCGGCATGATCGCCTGATATTCACGATCGCGCGCCTGCTTGGCCGATCCGCCCGCCGAGTCCCCTTCCACCAGGAACAGTTCGGTCATGGCCAGATCCTGCGAGGTGCAGTCCGCCAGCTTGCCCGGCAGCGCCGGCCCGCTGGTCAGCTTCTTGCGCACCACTTTCTTGGCGGCGCGCAGACGGCGCTGGGCGCTGGAAATCGCCAGCTCGGCCAGCTGTTCCGCCGCCTGAACGTTCTGGTTCAGCCACAGGCTGAAGGCGTCTTTCACCACGCCGGAAACGAAGGCCGCGCACTGGCGCGACGAGAGACGCTCTTTGGTCTGCCCGGCGAACTGCGGATCCTGCATCTTCACCGACAGCACGTAGGCGCAGCGATCCCAGATATCCTCCGCCGACAGCTTCACGCCGCGCGGCAGAATATTGCGGAATTCGCAGAACTCGCGCATCGCGTCCAGCAGCCCCTGACGCAGGCCGTTGACGTGGGTGCCGCCCTGCATGGTCGGGATCAGGTTGACGTAGCTTTCGGTCAGCAGCTCGCCGCCTTCCGGCAGCCACAGCAGCGCCCAGTCCACCGCTTCGGTATCACCGGCGAAATTGCCGACGAACGGCGCTTCCGGCAGGGTAATCAGGCCGTTGACCGCTTCCATCAGGTAGTCGGTCAGACCGTCCTGGTAGCACCAGCGCTGTTCGGTGTTGTTCACCTTGTCGATGAAATAGATCTCGACGCCGGGGCACAGCACCGCTTTGGCTTTCAGCAGGTGAGTCAAGCGCGATACCGAGAAACGCGGGCTGTCGAAGAACTGTTCGTCCGGCCAGAAGTGCACGCTGGTGCCGGTATTGCGTTTGCCGCAGGTGCCGGTCACCGTCAGATCTTGCACCTTGTCGCCGTTTTCGAAGGCGATGCCGTAGACGTTGCCGTCGCGGCGCACGTTGACTTCCACCCGTTTCGACAGGGCGTTGACCACCGAGATGCCAACGCCGTGCAGGCCGCCGGAGAACTGGTAATTTTTATTCGAGAATTTACCGCCGGCGTGCAGCCGGCACAGGATCAACTCAACCGCCGGCACGCCCTCTTCCGGGTGGATGTCCACCGGCATGCCGCGGCCGTCGTCGATCACTTCCAGCGACTGATCGGCGTGCAGAATCACGTCGATACGCTTGGCGTGACCGGCCAACGCTTCGTCGACGCTGTTATCGATCACCTCTTGGCCGAGGTGGTTTGGGCGCGTCGTGTCGGTATACATGCCGGGACGACGGCGCACTGGTTCTAGACCGCTGAGTACTTCAATGGCATCAGCGTTATAGCTGGATTGAGTCATCGTTGATTATTTTTTCGTGGTTAAAGGGAGGTGCCGGAACGGTCCGTCAGACCGCGTTTAGCCCTAAAAAATCCACAATCTGGGGGAAGTAGTGCTCGAAACCGACGAAGGCGTGGTTTCCACCCGACTCCACCGTTTGCCGACACGCGGTGTAATACGCCACTGCCTGGCCGTAATCGAGAATTTCATCGCCCGTTTGCTGCAGCAGCCAGATTAAATCCGGCGACTCCAAGGGATCGATCTGCATCATTTTCAGATCGTAAACGTGACGAGACTCTAACACATATTGCTGGCCGGTGTAGGGGTTCTCGTTGGCGCCGAGATAGTCGACCAGCAGCTCAAACGGCTTGACCGCCGGGTTGACCACCACCGCCGGCAGCGAAAAACACTGCGACAGCCAGGTGGCGTAATAGCCGCCGAGCGAAGAGCCGACCAACCCGAGCGTTTGGCCGGCGCGCTCCAGCACCAGATTCTCCAGCATCTCGGCGGCCTCCGCCGGAAAAGCCGGCAGCTGCGGCACCAGCATCTGGATATCGGGATGGTGCTCAGCCAGCCAGGCCTTGAAGGCCACCGCCTTGGCCGACTGCGGCGAGCTGTTGAAACCGTGCAGGTAGAGCAGTGTCGAAGGCATCAGTATCCATCCGAGTCCATATCGGGGCGGAAATCGTCGTTTTCCAGGCGGAACACCTGCGTCTCGACGCGGCCATCCGGCAACAGATCGAGGTAGCGCCAGCCGGGGGAGACGTCGTCGATGGTGAAGTTCGTGCAGTGCGGCTTGAATTGCACGCAGGTCGAGGGCGTCGCCAACAGGCGCCGGCCCTGCCATTCCAGATCCAGATCCTGGTGAATGTGCCCGCACACTACGGTATTCACTTTCGGATAACGCAGCAAGATCGCACCCAGCATATGCGGGTTGCGCAGGCTGTGCTGATCAAGCCAGGTACAGCCGGAAGGCAGCGGATGATGGTGCAGCAGCAACAGCGTATAGCGCTCGGGGTGAGCCTGCAGGCAGCGCTCCATCCACTCGAGCTGGTATTCGCTCAATTCGCCGTGCGGCACGCCGAACACCTGGCTGTCCAACATCAGCACCTGCCAGTTATCGCCCAGCAGCACCTGTTTGGAAGGCGCGATACCGGCGGCGGCCAACGCGTCGACCATCGCCGGTTGAAAATCGTGGTTACCCGGCAGCCACACGCAGGGGGCCGGCAGTTGCGCGATGCCGGCGGCGAAGTGGCGGTACGCCTCCTGCGAATGATCCTGCGCCAAATCTCCCGTGGCGACGATCAAGTCGACATCGCGGCGCTGCGCCTGGATGGCGTCCAGCACCGCGTGATAGCTGCGATAGGTATTGATGCCGAGCAACGTCTCGTGTTCGCCGGCAAAAAGGTGGGTATCTGTTATTTGTAGAATCCTGACCGCGGCCCCACTCGCCACGGGCAGTTTAAACAGGCTTTCCAAATGGTGTCCTTTGTTATTTCAGTCTGTCTAACAAACCGGAACCGCCATCGCTCCATGCGCCAAACAGTAGCGCAGCCAATCAGCAAGAAACTGGTTAATTTGATGCTTTTCGTCGCGTTGATGCAACTTTTTATTAGGATAATCATAACGCGCTTTAAAGCGGTAGATCTGCTGACTGGAACACACTTCCGCAACCATGGCGTCATGGTACAGCCGCACCGTCATCGCGGGCAGGCTCCAGTAGCTGACCGCCGGAAAGATCTGCTCGATCTCCACCAGCGACGTGTAACGCGTGGACTCAACGATGGTCAAACGATAGCCGGCGCCGTTCACCTGATAAGTCACCGTTTCGCCCGCTTCGTCGTTGCGCGGCAACAAGCGGCGCAATTGCGCGAAGTTGGTTTCGCACAATCTCATCATTTCGGGGAAATCAGGGGTATAGCGCTGTTTCATTAGTTGGCCCACTCTTTTCTCAACGATTCATGGTGCAACGCCAGCCATTGCAATGCAATCACTGATGCGGCGTTATC
Source organism: Serratia sp. CY84636 (assembly GCF_052166245.1). Classification (NCBI taxonomy): domain Bacteria; kingdom Pseudomonadati; phylum Pseudomonadota; class Gammaproteobacteria; order Enterobacterales; family Yersiniaceae; genus Serratia; species Serratia sp. CY84636. Next base: position 259,607 of record NZ_JBJNOX010000006.1, on the reverse strand, counting down.
GATCGCGCCCTCCTCCACCCAGCGGTAAGCCTGCTCGCGGCTGACCACGTGGACGCGGATATCCTCATGTTCTTCCGCCAGGCCATGGATGCCTTCGGCGGTGCCGGCGTCTACCTCGCCGACCATGATCGACAGACGTTCGCTGGTGCCCCCCGGGCTGGCCAGATAGCTCAGCACCGGCTTGCAGCGCCCGACCACCACGCCGGCCTCTTCCTGCGCTTCGCGGCGGCACACGTCTTCGACGCTTTCGCCGGTTTCGATCATACCCGCCACCATTTCCAGCAGCCAGGGCGAATTACTGGTATCGACCGCGGCGATGCGCAGTTGTTCAATCAGTACCACTTCGTCGCGCACCGGATCGTAAGGCAGCAGCACCGCCGCATGGCCGCGCTCGAAAATTTCACGCGTGATTTCAGGACTCATTTCGCCATTGAACAAGCGATGGCGAAACCGGTATAAATTGAGTGAAAAAAAACCACGGTACAGCGTCTCGCGTGCAATAATTTCTACATCTTTTTTATCGAAAGTGACGGGTGACGGCTGCGAACGGTTCATGCGCGAATTCTCCTGCGTGAGTATGCCGATAAAATAAACGGTTTTGATGACAGAAACAGCGGGTCTCACCGCCGCCGCTTTATGTTAGGCTGTTTTTCGCCGCCGGACGCGGCGCGTTTGTGCGCTCGCAGGTAATAGCGGGAAACAATCCGGATTGTCAGCCATAATATCAGCTGCAGTCGACCCGGACAGTACGCCAAGGTAAATGGGCGGTCTGAAAGGTAAAAGTTACGTGAGATGGCACATTCAGCCACCTGATGCGTACCGCAGACTCTGCTAGAATCGGCAACTATTTCGTCTATCGTCAGCGCTAACATAGCAATATTGCTGCACAACAAGGAATGCAAATGAAGAAACTGCTCCCCCTTCTTATCGGACTGAGCCTGGGCGGCTTCAGTGCAATGAGCCAGGCAGAGAACCTGCTGCAGGTCTACAAACAGGCCAGGGAAAGTAACCCGGATCTGCGCAAAAGTGCTGCTGACCGCGACGCCGCATTCGAAAAGATCAATGAAGCGCGCAGCCCGCTGCTGCCGCAGCTCGGCCTGAGCGCCGGTTACAACTACAACAACGGCTATCGCGACAGCAACGGCGTCAACAGCAATGTCACCAGCGCTTCACTCGGCCTGACGCAAACCATCTTCGACATGTCGAAATGGCGTGCGCTGACGCTGCAGGAAAAGACCGCCGGCATCTCCGACGTGACCTTCCAGACCGCGGAACAGCAGCTGATCCTCAACACCGCCACCGCCTATTTCAACGTGCTGAGCGCCATTGACACGCTCTCTTATACCCAGGCGAACAAACAAGCGGTTTACCGCACGCTGGATCAAACCACCCAGCGCTTCAACGTAGGCCTGGTGGCGATCACCGACGTGCAGAACGCCCGTTCCGCCTACGATACCGTGCTGGCGGCCGAAGTCACTGCCCGCAACAACCTGGACAACGCGCTGGAATCGCTGCGCCAGATCACCGGCACCTTCTATCCTGAGCTGGCCTCGCTGAATACCGATCGCTTCAATACCCAGCGCCCGGAAGCGGTGAACAACCTGCTGAAAGAAGCGGAAGCGCGCAACCTGAGCCTGCTGTCCGCCCGTCTGAGCCAGGACCTGGCGCGCGAGCAGATTCGCTCTGCGCAGACCGGTTATATGCCGACGGTCAACCTGAATGCGTCGACCGGGATCACCAATACCCGTTACAACGGTTCCGCCACTCACGACACGCTGAGCTCCAGCCGTTACAGCAATTCTGATGCCGGCCAAAACCAGGTTGGCGTTTCGATCAGCCTGCCGCTGTACAGCGGCGGCGCAACCAACTCGCAGGTGGAACAGGCGCAGTACGGCTTTGTCGGCGCCAGCGAGCAGCTAGAAAGCGCCCACCGCGGCGTGGTGCAGACCGTGCGTTCGTCGTTCAACAACGTCAACGCCTCGATCAGCAGCATCAACGCCTACAAGCAGGCGGTGATCTCCGCGCAGAGCTCGTTGGATGCAATGGAAGCCGGTTATCAGGTCGGTACCCGCACCATCGTCGACGTGCTGAACGCCACCAGTACCCTGTATAACGCCAAGCAGCAGCTTTCCAGCGCGCGTTATACCTACCTGATCAACCAGCTGAACATCAAGTCGGCGCTCGGCACGCTGAACCAGAACGATCTGCTGACGCTGAACGGCGCACTGGGCAAACCGGTGTCGACCGCGCCTGACGCCGTCGCGCCGCAGAACCGCTCTCAGGACGCCTACGCGGACGGTTATCAGGACAACGCGCTGATGCAACAGGTCGCCGCACCGGCACCGAGCGCCACACGCGCTGCGGCACCGGCCGTCAGCCAACCGGCACGCAACAGCGGCAACCCATTCCGCAACTGATGCGCGCGCGTTGATAAACACGGGGTCCGGCGTGCGCCGCACCCCGTTTTTTTTGCCCCGATTTCCCCACTTCTGCCCGCCGCCTCACAGCCGCCGCTGCGCCAGGTGGTATCATCGTCACTCTCGTTTTCGCAGTCTGGATGAGGTTCGATGGACAACGATTCACGCTGGCAGCGCTTGATTAACGACGGCGAACTGCCGCCGCCGCAGCGCCCGGCACAGGCGGTTTACGCTTCCTGGCTGCGCTGCCGCAGCCTGATGCAGCCCGACGTTTGGCAGGCACCGCACCGTGCCCAGGGCGCCACCTTCGAATCGATTTGCCGCCGCAAGAACGACCTGCTGACGCTCGGCCAGGCGGCGCTGGAAGACGCCTGCGAATACATGGAGCCACGGCGTTGCCTGTTGATGATCCTCGACGAGAGCGGCTGCATGCTGTGGCACTGCGGCGACGCCAAAACCTGGGAGCTGTTGCAGCCATTGGGGTTCGCCCCCGGCGCTTACTGGGCCGAGGGGCAGATCGGCACCAACGCCCCGGCGCTGGCGGCGGCGGAAGGCCACCCGGTGCGGGTGAGCGGTGAGGAGCATGTGCGCCGGGCGCTGCACGGCTGGTCGTTCTGCGCCACGCCGGTCTACGACAACAGCGGCCGCCAACGCGGCTCGATCGCGCTAGGCTGCCTGCTGGCCGACTGCGCCGCCGGCGATCTGTCGCTGACGTTGGCCATCGCCCGCGAAATCGGCAATTCGCTGAACGCCGACGGCCTGCTGGCGGAATCCAACCGTCATCTGAATCAGCTTTACGGTCTGCTGGACGGCGTAGACGACGGCGTCATGGCCTGGGATCACCGCGGTTACCTGCAATACATCAACCAGCGCGCCGCCGGCCTGCTGAAGCTGGACGAACAGCAGAGCCAGGGCAAACCGCTGGCGCAACTGCTGACGCTGCCCGCCCTGCTCAAGCGCGCCATCGCCGACCGGCAGCCGCTGCAACACGTCGAAGTCACCTTCGAAAGCCAGCGGCAGTTTATCGCCGCCTTGCTGACGCTCAAGCCGATTTTCGACGGCGAACGCTGCAGTTTCATCGCCCTGCTGCACCCGCTCGAGCGGCTGCGCCAGTACGTCAGCAGCCAGCTGGGGCGAGTCAGCCACAGCTTCGAGCAGATGCCCTCCGCCTCGCTGGAGATGCGGCGGCTGATCCGTTACGGGCAGCAGGCGGCCAAGGGCCAGCATCCAATCCTGCTGCGCGGAGAGGAAGGGGTCGGCAAAGAGCGGCTCAGCCAGGCTATCCACAACGCCGGCGAACGCGCCGCCGGGCCGTATATCGCCCTCAACTGCCAGCTGCTGCCGCAGGCACAGGGGTTACGTGAGCTGCTGGGCAGCGACGCCAGCGAAGAAGAGGCCGGCCAGCTGAGCAAATTCGAATTGGCCAACGGCGGTACGCTGTACCTCGAACAGATCGAATACCTGCCGGCGGAGATGCAGTCGGCGTTGCTGCAGGTGCTGAAAACCGGCGTGGTGATCCGCCTCAATTCCAGCCGGGTGATCCCGGTCGATGTGCGGGTGATCGCCGGCAGCGCCGCCGATCTGCCGCTGCTGGTGCAGCAAAACCGCTTCCGCCGCCAGCTGTTTTACAGCCTGCAAGCCTTCGAGATCCAGATCCCGCCGCTGCGCCAGCGGCTGAGCGATATTCCGCTGCTGGTCAAACACCATCTGCGCGCGCTGGAGCAACATTTTCAGTGTCGCTTTCGGGTGGATGACGAAGTGATGGCCCAGCTGGCGCTCTACCTGTGGCCGGGCAACGATTTGGAACTGAAAGGGGTGGTGGAGCGCGCGGCGATGATCTGCCACGGCCACCACATCCAGTTAGCAGATTTGCCGGCGCACCTGCTCGGCCAGCCGTCGCTGCTGGAGAGCGATCCGCAGCCCGGCGCGCCGCTGTTGACGCTGACGGACATGGAGCGCCAGGCGATCCTCCGCGCGGCGACCGTCAGCCGGGGTCAGCTGACGGAGATGGCGCAGCTGCTGGGCATCGGCCGCACCACCCTGTGGCGGAAGATCAAACAACACGGGATCGACATCCGCCAGTTCAAGCTGCGTGCCTAGTGGCTGAGCTGCAACACCCCACGCGCGGCGTCCAGCATCGCCTTCTGCCCGCTGCGGGTTTTGCTCAGGCAATCCTGCATGCCGACCACCATCGGAATGCCCATCGCCTTCGCCAGAATGGCGCTGTGCGACAGGGCATTGCCACCGCTGAGGCAGATGCCGAGCACCAGCCGCCTGTCGAGCATCACCACCTCTGAAGGCATCAGCTCGTCCATCACCAGTATCGATGGCTCTGCCAGCGCGATGGCCGGCAGCGGCAGCCCCTGCAGATGGCACAGCGTGCGGCGCAGCATGTCGCGCACGTCCAGTTCACGCGCCCGCATGTAGTCGTCATCCAGTTCGCGGTACTCTTCGGCGATCGCTTCCAGCACCTGCCGCCAGGCCTGTTCAGCGCAGCACAGCTGTTGCGCAATGCGGGTGTAAGCCGCCTGCTGCAGATCCGGATCGTCCAACAGCATGCTGTGGGCGCCGAAGATCGCCGCCTGCGGCTTGCCGATCAGCGTACCGGTACGTTCCGCCAGCCGGTTCAGATCGCTCAGGGTGTGCTGTAGCGCCTCCCGCAGGCGTTGCTGTTCACCCAACACTTCGTCCGCGCCGATCCGTCGTTCGACGGTTGGCGGCCAGAAGCTGTGGGCCTGGAACACCGGCCCGCTGGTGACGCTCTCCGCCACCGGGATACCGTGCAGCGAAGGCTGCTGCCGCTCGGAGACCGTCTCGCCGAAATGTTGTTCCGCCAGCGCTTTGAACGCCGCCAGCGCTTCGTCCGCCTGCGCGCCGTCAGCGATCAGGCGAATGGTGTCGCCGTGGCGCACCTGCAGCAGCGCCAGCTGATTGAGGCTGCGCGGATCGACGCACTGCCCCTGTTTTTCCAGCACCAGCTCGGCCTTGAACGGCGCCAGCGCCTCTACCAGCCGCGCCGCCGGGCGCGCATGCAGCCCGTGCGGGTTCTGCACCGTCCAGGTTGCGCTTTTACCCTGCGCCAGCGGCAAAGCCGCGCTTTTCGTGGCCGGCGAGCCTTCGCCTAGCTGCGCCTGTTTAGCCTGCAACGCGCCCTGCGCCTCCGCCACCACCTGCTCCAGCGAAGCGCCGGAATTGGCGGCGACCACCGCCGCCAGCGTGCCTTCGACCAGCGGCGCCGCACACAGCCGCACTTTGGCGGCCAAGCCCGGGTCCAGCAAATCGAGCGCAGTTTCCGCGCTGAGCAGCGCACTGCCCAAATCCATCAGCACCAGAACGCCGTCGCCGTCGGCAACCGCTTCGATCGCCTCCATCACTTTGACCGCGTCGGTACCGATCGGGTGCTGCTCGTCATCCACGCCCGCAGCCAGCGCCAGCTTGCAGCCATCGCCGCGCATCATCTGCCGCGCCAACTGCTCAACGCCGCGCGCCAGCAACGCACTGTGCGAAACCACCACGATATTAATCATCTCGCCTCCTGCTACAGCTAACTACCGGCGACCTCGGCCAGCGTTTTCATCATCAGCATCACCGAAGTGGCGCCGGGATCCTGGTGGCCGATGCTGCGCTCGCCCAGGTAACTGGCCCGCCCCTTGCGCGCCTGCATGGTAATGGTGCTCTCCACCGCCCGCTCGGCGCTGTCGGCGGCGCGCTGCAGCGCCTCCGACACGCTCAGGTTCTGCTGCGCGGACTGGCCGAGGCTTTCCACCACCGGCCACCAGACGTCGCACATGGTTTTGTCGCCCGGCTCCGCCTTACCGCGCATCACCACGCCTTCCACCCCCTCCTGCATCATCTGCTGCAGCTCCGCCAGATCCAGGCTTTGCTTGGCGTTCGCCGCCTGCGCCGCGCGGATGAAGAAGGTGCCGAACAGCGGGCCGCTGGCGCCGCCCACGCTCGACAGCAGCGTCATGCCGGTATTTTTCAGAATGAAGCCGATATCTTTGTCTGCCACCGACGGCAGTTTTTCTACCACCTTGTTAAAACCGCGATTCATGTTCAAACCGTGGTCGGCATCGCCGATCTCGGTGTCCAACCGGGTCAGAAAATCGCGCTCCCGGCTGAACACCTCGCCGCAACGCATCAGCCAATCGACAACCTGTTGTTTGGTCAACGCCATGATTCCTCCTCAGCAACCCCAACGCAGCGCAGGCGTTTTCACCGGCGCATCCCACAAGGACAACAGCTCGTCGTCCACGTTCAACAGCGTGATAGACACGCCCTGCATATCGAGCGAGGTGCAATAAGAGCCCACCAGGTTGCGTTCGATAATGATGCCCGCCTCAGCGCAGCGTTCCGCCAATCGATGGTACACGCCATACAGCTCGGACAGCGGCGTGGCGCCCAGGTTGTTGACCAGCGCGATCGCCCGATCGCCGCGCCTCAGCGGCTGCTTGGTTTGCATCTCGTCGCGCCACTCGCCCTGCTGACGATCCCAGACGCGGATCGTGCGCTGATAGTGGCCGTGGTCGATCAGCGTATGGAACATGTCGTCCACCGCCGCGTTGAGCGTGGTGAACGGGCGGCGCGCAATGCCCGGCTCGCCGTGAATGCCGACGCCGAACTCCATTTCGTTCTCCGCCAGGGTGAACGACGGCTTGCCGGCGGCCGGAACGGTGCAAGCCCCCAGCGCGATGCCGATCGAATGCCCGTGGTTATTGATGCGATGCCCCAGCGTCACCACGCTGTCCAGATCGTCGCCGCGCGCCGCGGCGGCGCCCAGCAACTTCTCCATCAGCACGGTGTTGGCCACCCCGCGCCGCCCGGCGGTAAACAAGCTGTCTTTGACCGCCACGTCGTCATCCACCAGCACCGTCGCCACCGCGACGCCGCTGTCGTGCAGCAGCTCGGTGGCGGTTTCGAAGTTGAGCACGTCGCCGGTATAGTTCTTGATCAGCAGCAACACCCCGGCGCCGCCGTCGATCGCCTGGCCGCACTCGTACATTTTATCCGGCGTCGGCGAGGTAAAAATCTCGCCCGGACAGGCGCCATCGAGCATCCCTTCGCCAACGAAGCCGCAGTGCATCGGCTCATGGCCGCTGCCGCCGCCGGACAGGATCGCCACCTTGCCCGCCACCGGCGCGTCGGCGCGGGTCACGAACACCGGATCCGCGTGCACCAGCAGCTCGGGATGGGCCTCCGCCAGCCCCTGTAACTGCTCTTCCAACACCGACTCGACCTGATTAATCAGTTTTTTCACGATGGTTTCCTCTGTAAGAACAGGGGCGCGGCGCACCGCGCCCCAAGGGTATCAATGACGCTGCAGCCAGGCGGCGCCCAGCCTATCCGCCGTCAGGATCGCCGCCTGCACGCCCGCTGGGGTGACCTTGAACGGCATGTTGTGAATGGTTTCGCCGGCGGCGCAGCTGGCCTCGGCCACCGCCATGATCTTCGCCGTCGCATCGCCGGTGACGCCCATCTGCGCCAGCGTGATCGGCAGGCCGATGCCATGGCAAAACGCCAGCACGGTTTCAATCTGCGCCATCGGGCTGTTCTGCAGCACCAGCTGCGCCAGGGTGCCGAACGCCACTTTCTCGCCGTGATACAGGTGGTGGCACTCTTCCAGCACGGTAAAACCGTTGTGAATGGCATGCGCTGCCGCCAGCCCGCTGCTCTCGAAGCCGATGCCGCTCAGATAGGTATTGGCCTCAATGATGCGCTCCACCGCTTCCGTCACCACGCCGGCCTCGACCGCCAGTTTGGCTTTCACCCCTTCCGCCAGCAGCGTGTCATAACACAGCCGCGCCAGGCTGAGCGCCGCCAGCGTCGATTTGCCGCCGGCCATGCTGGTGGCCTGGGCGTCGAAACAGGCCTGGGCTTCGAAATAGGTAGAGAGCGCGTCGCCCATGCCAGCTACCAGCAGGCGCACCGGCGCTTTGGCGATGATGGCGCTGTCCATCACCACCATGTCCGGGTTGCGCGGATAAATCAGGTATTCGGCGAATTCGCCCTGTTCAGTGTAGAGGACCGACAGCGCGCTGGTCGGCGCATCGGTGGAGGCGATTGTGGGAATAAGCACCACCGGCAGCTGTTGGTAGTGCGCCACGGCCTTGGCGGTGTCGAGCGTCTTGCCGCCGCCGACGCCGATCACGCCGCGGCAGCCGTGAGCCTGCAGCTCATGGCCGAGCCGGTCTATCTCTTTGCGGCAGCATTCGCCGTTGAAGCGGGCCGCGTGATGTTTCACGCCGTGCTGCTGCAGGCTGCCCATCAGGGTGTCGCCCGCCAGCTGCATCACGAAGTCGTCAGCGATCACCAGGTAGTGATCGGCGAGGGATTTGGCGTATTCGCCGACGGCGGCCAGCGCATTGGCGCCCTGAATATATTTGCCTGGTGACTGGATGATTCTCAACATAACCGGATCCTTGTAGGGAGTTGGCGATGGTAACGTTCAGATATCAGGTGATGACGCGCCGACTTCGCCGCCGGCTTGTTGTTGTGCTTCGACTATGAGCGCCCGCCGCCCGCCTGGCGAGCCTCGCGATTTTTGTTCCATTATGGAACATCATCATAGCGACAACGTTTCATGATGAAACACCAACGCGCGTTTTTTCGCCGCGAAAGCGAACTGGCGCACACCCCAACGTATAACTGCGTAAAGAGTCGATTCTGCGGGCGTTTCAGCTTTAATTTTGACCATGTTTCCCCTATCCTTAGCGCCACTACTGGGAAAGGGCGAAAACAGCCCGCATGATGGGATTGATAACGATGAAACGGACAAAAAACATCAACCAAGAGACGTTCCGCAAATCCTGGCGCAGCTACCGTGTCGCGCCCGTGGCTTTGGCGATCAGCGCTGTCTTTATGCTGGCCGGCTGCGAGAAGAGCGATGAAACGGTCTCCCTGTATCAGAATGCCGATGACTGTTCGCGCGCCAATCCTTCGATGAGCGAGCAGTGCACCACCGCCTACAACAGCGCCCTGAAAGAAGCGGCGAAAACCGCACCGAAATATGCTACCCGCGAAGACTGCGTCGCCGAGTTCGGCGAAGCGCAGTGCACCCAGGCGCCGGCTCCGGCGCAGGCCGGCATGGCGGCGGAATCGCAAAGCAGCGGCAGCTTCTGGATGCCGCTGATGGCGGGCTACATGATGGGTCGCCTGATGGGCGGCTCCGGTTTCGCGCAGCAGCCACTGTTCACCTCCAAGAACGCCGCCAGCCCGGCGAACGGCAAGTTTGTCGACGCCAGCGGCAAGAGCTACGGCCCGGCCACCGCCGGCGGCCGCACCATGACGGTGCCGAAAACCGCCATGGCGCCGAAGCCTGCGGTCACCAACACCGTGACCCGCGGCGGCTTCGGCGAGACCGTGGCCAAGCAGACCAGCATGCAGCGCAGCAGCGCCACCTCCAACTCCGGCTCTCGCAGCATGGGCGGTTGATGCATGAAACGTATTGCTATTACCGAGCGCCCGGACTGGCGTGAAAAAGCGACCGAGTTCGGGTTCCGTTTCCACACCATGTACGGCGAGCCCTACTGGTGTGAAGACGCCTATTACCAGTTCACGCTGGCGCAGATTGAAGAGATCGAAAGCGCCACCGCGGAGCTGCACCAGATGTGCCTGCAGGTGGTAGAAAAAGTGGTCGGCAGCGACGAGCTGATGGCCAAGTTCTGCATCCCGAAACACACCTGGGAGTTCGTGCGCAGCTCCTGGCGCACCCACCAGCCGTCGCTGTACTCGCGTCTCGATCTGGCCTACGACGGCGTCAACCCGCCGAAGCTGCTGGAAAACAACGCCGATACGCCAACCTCGCTGTATGAGGCGGCCTTCTTCCAGTGGCTGTGGCTGGAAGACCAGATCAACGCCGGCAAGCTGGATCCGGAGTCGGATCAGTACAACAGCCTGCAGGAGAAGCTGATCGAGCGTTTCGCCGATCTGAAAGCGCATCACGGTTTTGGCCTGTTGCACCTGGCCTGCTGCCAGGACAGCGAGGAAGATCGCGGCACGGTGCAATATCTGCAGGACTGCGCGCAGGAAGCCGGTCTGCCGACCGAGTTTCTGTTCATGGAAGAGATTGGCCTCGGCGAGAAAGGCCAGTTTACCGATCTGCAGGATCAGGTGATCGGCAACCTGTTCAAGCTCTACCCGTGGGAATTCATGCTGCGCGAGATGTTCTCTACCAAGCTCGAAGACGCCGGCGTGCGCTGGCTGGAGCCGGCCTGGAAGAGCATCATCTCCAACAAGGCGCTGCTGCCGCTGCTGTGGGAAATGTTCCCGAACCACCCGAATCTGTTGCCGGCTTATTTCGCGCAAGACGATCATCCGCCGATGGATCATTACGTCACCAAGCCGCTGTTCTCACGCGAAGGCGCCAATATCCAGATCGTCGAAAACGGTCAGGAAGTGGCGCGCGTCGATGGGCCATACGGCGAAGAGGGCATGATCGTGCAGCAGTTCCATCCGCTGCCGAAGTTCGAAGACAGCTACACGTTGATCGGCAGCTGGCTGGTGAACGATCAACCTTGCGGCATCGGTCTGCGCGAAGATCGCGAACTGATCACGCAGGATCTGTCGCGCTTCTATCCGCACACCATTCTCGACTGATCGCTCCGCCGAAGACAAAAACGCCAGTCTCTGACTGGCGTTTTTTCTTTAGCCTACCTGCACCGACAGCATGCTCAGCGCTCCCATTTCGATACCGTCGATCGGCACGCTGATGGCCTCTTTTCCATCCCAACCGCCAAGCACGTACAGCAACGGCAGATAGTGTTCCGGCGTCGGATTCGACAGCGCCGCCCCCTCATGGCGCATGAAATCCACCAGCGGATGGTTATCGCCCCGATAACGCAGGTTATCGCGGACAAAGTTATTGAACGATTCCGCCCACGGGTAGGCGCTGGTATCGCCCTGCCACTTCACCATGCGCAGGTTGTGCACCACGTTGCCGCTGGCGACAATCATCACCCCCTCATCGCGCAGCGCAGCGAGTTTACGGCCCAGTTCATAGTGATAGGCCGCCGGCTGCGTGCCGTCGACGCTGAGCTGCACCACCGGGATGTCGGCATTGGGATACATCTTGATCAAGACGCCCCAGGTGCCGTGATCCAACCCCCACTCGCCGAGATCGGCCGTTACCGGCACCGGCGCCAGCATGTGCTGCAGCTGCGCAGCCAGCGCGGGAGAGCCCGGCGCCGGATAACGGATATCGAACAGCGCCTGCGGGAACCCGCCGAAATCGTGAATGGTTTTGGGTTTTTCCATCGCGGTAACCGCAGTGCCGCGGGTATACCAATGTGCGGAAACCGCCACGATCGCCTTCGGGCGCGGCAATGACTCACCCAACGCACGCCATGCCCGGGTGTAACGATTGTCTTCCAGCACGTTCATCGGGCTACCGTGGCCAAGAAACAGTGCAGGCATACGAGAGGTGTTCATAGGGAGATCCTTAGTTCAAATTGTGCTATGCCGCTACATTACGCGCTTTGCCGCACCAACACAGCCGGATAACCGTGATGAAGATATTCAATAAATTTGAATTAAAAACGGAGGAATGCGCCGGCAGACAGAAAGATAAAAAATTTATATATTTCAATAGATTAATAACAAACATGAATGTCATGGCATTACTGCCACACAGATCCAATTTGTGAACAATTTATGTATTTTTTGTTAACGCAATCTATACACTCCTCCTCTGCCGACGGGGGCCGACAGCCCCGCCGCGCAATGGGAATTACGTCTCACCAAGGAGGAATTCATGTTCAGACTCACACTGGCAACCCGCCTGGCACTTTCCATGTCCTTATTCGCCGGCTGGACGGCAACCGCCGGCACAGCGGACAACGCGCAGCTGACGCAGCGCGAAGACCCTTACTTCCTTCAGGCGCAAGCTCAGCTGCAACAGCGGCTGAAACAGACGCCAAACACCAACCGCGCCAAAAACGTCATTCTGGTGGTCGGCGGCGGCATGGGGTTTTCCACCGTGACCGCCGCCCGCATTTTTGAAGGGCAGCAGCGCGGCGTGGACGGCGAATCCAACGTGCTGGCCTGGGAGGCCTTCCCCTATCTGGCGGCGGCCAAAACCTACTCCGCCGACGCCCAAATCACCGACTCCGCCCCCAGCGCAGTAGCGATGACCACCGGCGTCAAAACCATCAACGATCTGATGGGCCTCAACCATACGGCTGCCCTCAATAATTGCGAGGACCAGCAAACCAAGGCCGTCACCACGCTGTGGGAGATGGCCGCAACGCTCGGCATGTCCACCGGCGCCGTGACGACCGCGACCATCACCCACGCCACGCCGGGCGCGACCTATGCCCATATCGCCAACCGCGATTGGGAATCCGACGCAAAAATGCCGGCAGCGGCCCTGGCCGCAGGCTGCCGCGACATCGCGCGCCAACTGGTGGAAATGAAGTACGGCAACGGCCTCAACGTGGCAATGGGCGGCGGGCGCGCCAACTTCCTGCCCGACAGCGTGAGCGATCCGGAATACCCCGGCAAGACAGGCGCCAGAAAGGATGGCCGCGATCTGACGCAGGCCTGGCTACAACGCTATGGCGAGCGAGGTCAATACGTATGGAATCAGGCGCAGTTCGACAAAATCGAGCCGGGTAAGGTCGACCACCTGTTGGCCCTGTTTGAGCCGTCGCACATGAACTTCGAGCACGATCGGCGGCAAGACGCGGCGGGAGAACCTTCGCTGGCGGAAATGACCGGCAAGGCCATCGATATTCTGGCCAAGAATCCCGAGGGCTACCTGCTGTTGGTGGAGGGTGGACGCATCGATCACGGCAGCCATAGCGGTAACGCCTACCGCACGCTGAGCGACGCGGTCGCCCTGAACGAAGCGGTGAAAACCATCGTCGACAAGGTCAATCTGGACGAAACCCTGGTAATCGTGACCGGCGATCACAGCCACACACTCACCATCGCCGGCTATGCCAAGCGGGGTAATCCTATCCTCGGTATTTCCGTGGGGGTCAACGGCAAACCGCTGCTGGGCAGCGACGGCAAGCCTTATACCACCGTCGGTTTCGCCAATGGCCCCGGCGGCACGATCCCGCTGGCCGAACGCCCGGCATTGACCATGGAGCAGGCCACCGCGCCCGACTTTATTCAGCCGGCGCTGGTCCCGCTGAAAAGCGAGACCCACGGCGGGGAAGATCTCGGCATCTACGCCATCGGCCCTTGGGCCCATCTGTTCCAGGGCACGGTGGAGGAGAACTACACCTTCCACGTGATGAATTACGCCAGCCGCATCGGCGAACGCCTGTCAAAACGGTAGCCACAAAAAAAGCCGCGTTACGCGGCTTTTTTATCGTTGAAAGCGGCCGGCTATCAGCTGGCTTTTTTCTCGTGCGCCTGGCGGTAGGCCACCAGATCTTCGATGGTCAGCACCACCATGTCGTGCTGTTTGGCGAAGGCGATCACTTCCGGCGCGTGCGCCATGCTGCCATCGTCGTTGGTCAGTTCACACAGCACGCCGGCAGGTTTGAAACCGGCCATGGAAACCAGATCGATGGTCGCTTCGGTGTGGCCGCGACGGCTCAGCACGCCGCCCGGCTGCGCGCGCAGCGGGAACACGTGGCCCGGACGGTTCAGGTCGCTCGGCTTGGCGCTGTCTGCCACCGCCGCACGGATGGTGGTCAGGCGATCGGAAGCGGAAACCCCGGTGGTCACGCCCTGCGCCGCTTCAATGGTCACGGTGAAGGCGGTCTGGAATTGGCTGGAGTTGTTGGTCACCATCATCGGCAGCTCAAGCTGCTGACGGCGTTCTTCGGTGATGCACAGGCACACGATACCGCTGCCGTGGCGAATGGTCAGCGCCATCTGCTCAACGGTCATGGTTTCCGCGGCGAAGATCATGTCACCTTCGTTTTCACGGTTTTCATCATCGAGCACCATTACGCCGCGCCCGTTGCGCAGTGCGTCAATCGCGCGTTCAACGCGTTCTGTCGGCGTGCCGAAGTCTGAAAGTAGCGTCTGATTCATGGTAAAAAACCTCATTAAAAATTATGGATTACCAGAACCAGGGCGATCTTGAGGAGTAGCTAGCAATAGCTAAAAAAATAACGCAAGCGGGCGCAAGCCCGGCAGATACCGTTACTCTCTCCCATCCGGACTATAACCGTCGGCCCCGGAATTACACCGGATCTGCTGACCTCTAACCGGCCCTGACAGGCTGGCTGAGCGCTCGCGGGCTTTCACCGTAGAAGGTGATTTACCGCCGGTGGGGACTTTCACCCCGCCCTGAGAATAAGCAGGATGACTATAACGCTAATGGGTAGGCAGGGCAATTGGCAAAAGCACAATTCGGCCACGCACGGCGAATGCGCTTAATGGTTTATCCGGCGGGCAACTCGCATTACACTAAGCGGCAGCTATTAAACTCTGAAAGGGATACGCCATGATTGACCCGAAAAAAATCGAACAAATCGCACGCCAGGTTCATGAGTCCATGCCTAAAGGCGTTCGTGAATTCGGGGAAGACGTTGAGAAAAAAATCCGTCAGGTCCTGCAGTCGCAGCTGACCCGCCTGGATTTGGTTAACCGCGAAGAGTTCGACGTACAGACTCAGGTGCTGTTGCGCACCCGCGAGAAGCTGGCGCTGTTGGAACAGCGCATGGCCGAGCTGGAAAGCAAACTGAGCGCGGCACCGGCCGCCAAGCAGGAAGGCGAATAATTCCCGCCAAGGGCGCGCACCGCGCGCCCTTGTTCTTTAGGTCGCCCGGCGTTAGCCGCGCCCGTCTTTGATCGCTTTGATGATGTTGGTGGTCGACAGCCCGTCTTCAAAGTTCAGCACTTTGACATCGCCGCCGTTGGCCCACACTTCCGCACTGCCGGCAATCTCTTCCGGTTTGTAATCACCGCCTTTCACCAGCAGATCCGGCAGAATGTCGGCGATCAAGCGCTGCGGCGTATCCTCTTCGAACGGTACTACCCAATCCACCGCTTCCAGCGCGCCCAGCACGATCATGCGGTTCTCCAGCGCGTTGACCGGGCGTGTTTCCCCTTTCAGGCGCTTGGTCGAGGCGTCGCTGTTCACCGCCACGATCAGGCGATCGCCCAGCTTGCGGGCGTTGGCCAGATAAGAGACGTGGCCGGCATGCAGAATGTCGAAGATGCCGTTGGTCATCACCACTTTCTCGCCGCGCTGGCGCGCCTGCGCCACGGCGTGTTTCAACTGCGCTTCGGTCATCACGCCAAAGCCGGTTTCGGCCCGGCCGCGCACCGCGTTTTCCAGCTCGATGGGCGACACGGTGGAAGTACCGAGCTTGCCCACTACCACGCCGGCGGCGGCGTTGGCCAGGAAACAGGACTCTTCCAGCGAATTGCCGGCGGCCAGCGAGGCGGCCAGCACGCCGATCACAGTGTCGCCGGCGCCGGTCACGTCGAACACTTCCTGCGCCTGGGTCGGCAAGTGCAGCGGTTCAACGCCCGGCTGCAGCAGCGTCATACCGTGTTCTGAACGGGTGACCAGCAGCGCCGACAACTCGAAATCCGCCACCAGCTTCATGCCGCGTTCCACCAGTTCCGCCTCATCCTTGCAGTGGCCCACCACCGCTTCGAACTCGGACAGGTTCGGCGTCAGCAGCGTCGCGCCGCGATAGCGCTCGAAGTCAGAGCCTTTAGGATCGATCAGCACCGGCACCTTGGCGGCGCGCGCCAGTTGGATCATGCCCTGCACCTGGCTGAGCGCGCCCTTGGCGTAATCGGACAGCACCAGCGCGCCGATCTGCGGCAGCGCCTGCTGAATGCGCTCCAGCATCGGCTGCGGATCGACGTTGGAGAAGCCTTCTTCGAAGTCGAGACGGATCAGCTGCTGGTTGCGCGACAGCACGCGCAGCTTGGTGATGGTCGGATGGGTCGGCACCGAGACGAAGTCGCAGCGCACGTTGACTTCATTCAGCTTGGCGCTCAGCGCCCGCGCCGCATCGTCGATGCCGGTCAGGCCCACCAGACGGGAAGTGGCACCCAGCGAAGCGATGTTCATCGCCACGTTAGCCGCGCCGCCGGGACGCTCTTCGATGGTATCGACCTTGACCACCGGCACCGGGGCTTCCGGTGAAATGCGGCTGGTCGGCCCGTACCAATAGCGATCCAACATGACGTCACCGACCACCAGCACACCGGCGCGGCGAAAATCAGGCAGCGTAACTTTCATCCGATAACTCCAAAAAAGTACAAAATTTTAGTGGCGCAGATATTACCACAGACCGCCGGAATACCCGCAAAAAGGTATTAATCCAGCCATTTGGCCCAGCTGGCGCGCACCTGCTCGCGCTCGGCGGCGAACAGCCCGCTGCCGACCTTGCCGGAATGCTCCTGCAGCGCCAGATGGTGGATCTCGTCGCGCATGGTGACATAGGCCTGGGTCAGCGCGCGCGCCTCCTCTTCCGGCATGATGTCGTAATTGGCCATCAGCTCGAAGATGCGCACGTTGTCCGACCAACGCGTCAGCCGCGGTTCACCCGGCGCATAGCGTAAGACCAGATATTGGGCGATAAATTCGATGTCGGTAATGCCGCCCTCATCGGTTTTGATATCAAACAGATCGCGCTGCTTGTTGCCGAGATGGTTGCGCATCTTTTCACGCATCTCGCGCACTTCGCGCTTCAGGATCTCCGCATCGCGCATTTTGCACAGGATCTCGCGCCGGATCGTGTCGAACTGCTGATGCAGCGCCGGGTCGCCATGCACGATGCGCGCGCGCACCAGGGCCTGATGTTCCCAGGTCCAGGCTTCGTTTTGCTGGTAATCGGCGAACGCCTCGACGGTGCTGACCAGCATCCCCGCAGCGCCGGAAGGCCGCAGGCGCGCGTCCACCTCATACAGAATGCCGGAGGAGGTGCGGGTGCTGAACAGATGCATCACCCGCTGCGCCAGCCGCAGGTAGAACTGACGGCCGTCGATGCAGCGATCGCCGTCGGTCATCACCTCCGGCGGGCAATCCAGCAGGAATACCAGATCGAGATCGGAACTGTAACCCAGCTCCCAGCCGCCCAGCTTGCCGTAGCCGATCACCGCAAAGCCGCGCCCTTCGCGCTCCTGCAGGTGGGTCGGTTGGCCGTAGCGCGCCACCATATCGCTCCAGGCTTGCTGCACCACCGCGTCGATGATCGCCTCCGCCAGATAAGTCAGGTGGTCGCTCACTTTCATCACCGGCAGCGCGCCGGCGATATCCGCCGCAGCGATGCGCAGCTGCTGCGCCTGCTTGAACTGGCGCAGCGCCTCCAGCTTTTGCTCTTCGTCGTCTTCCGGCACCCGCAGCAGGTACTGGCGCAGCTCGCTGCGGTAGGCGTCCAGCGCCACCGGCTGATACAGCGTGGCCGGATCCAGCAGTTCGTCCAGCAACAGCGGGTAGCGCGACAGCTGGTTGGCAACCATCGGCGACGCGGCGCACAGGCGGATCAGATGGCTGAGCGCCGCGTGATACTCCACCAGCAGCTCGAGGTAGGTGGTGCGGGTGACGATGCTGAGCAGCAGCTGCGCCAGCCGCACCAGCGCGGTCGGCGCGTCCTGGCGCGGGCACACCTCAGCCAGCAGACGTGGCATCAGCTGATCGAGCACGTCGCGGCCGCGCGGGCCGATGGTGCGTTTGTCGACGTCGTGGCGGAAATCGGCGATGGTGCGCAGCATCTGTCGGCGCCCCTCTTCGTCCAGGTGCGGCGTCAGCGGCGCCAGCTCGTTTTCCTCCAGCGCGTCCTGCCACAGGCTGTGGTAGTGCTGATAGTCGGGATCTTCGCCGACATCCGGGCTATCGTCGCCGATCAGGTCATCGAACACCGCCCGCACCGCCTGCATGTGCAACTCCAGCGTCGCCATCAGCGCCGGCCAATCCGCCAGCCCCATGCCGTAGGCCAGCCGCGCCTGATCGAGCGCATCCTGCGGCAGCGTCTGGGTTTGCTGATCGCCGATCGCCTGCAGCAGATTCTCCAGCCGCCGCAGGAACAGGTAGGCGGCGCTCAGCGCCCGCACCTGCTCGGCCTCCAGCAGCCCCAGTTCACCCACCGCCTGCAGCGTCG
The DNA here is from genome assembly GCF_052166245.1 of Serratia sp. CY84636. Lineage (NCBI taxonomy): Bacteria > Pseudomonadati > Pseudomonadota > Gammaproteobacteria > Enterobacterales > Yersiniaceae > Serratia > Serratia sp. CY84636. The sequence goes on along the minus strand of NZ_JBJNOX010000006.1, from coordinate 241,168 downwards.
GCAGCAGCGAACGCCCCTGCAGCGCCGGCTCGCGGCCGCCGCGGATCAGCTGGAATACCTGGGTGATGAATTCGATTTCGCGAATGCCGCCGGCACCCAGCTTGATGTTGTCCTTCAGGCCGCGACGCCGCACTTCACGGGCGATCATGCCCTTCATGTTGCGCAGCGACTGGATGACGCTGAAATCGATATAGCGGCGGAACACGAACGGCCGCAGCGTTTTGCGCAGCTCCTGGCTGTAGGCGTCTTCCGCGCCGCCCATCAGGCGCGCCTTCACCATCGCATAGCGCTCCCAGTCGCGCCCCTGCTCCTGATAGTAATCTTCCAGCGCCGCAAAGCTCATCACCAATGGGCCGCTGTCACCGAACGGCCGTAACCGCATGTCGACGCGATAGACGAAGCCGTCAATAGTCTGCTGATCCAGCGCCTTGATCAGCCGCTGGCCAAGGCGGGTGAAGAACTGGGCATTGTCCAGCTCGCGCCGCCCGCCCTGAGTCTGGCCGTTTTCCGGGTAGGCGAAGATCAGATCGATATCCGACGAGAAATTCAGCTCGCCGCCGCCCAGCTTGCCCATGCCGAGGATCAGCAGCGGCTGCGGTTCACCGGCGGCGTTGCACGGCGTGCCCCACTCGCGGCAACAGGTTTGGTACAGCCAGTCGCGCGCGCTGACGATCAGCGTTTCCGCCAATCCGCTCAGCTGCAGTAACGTTTCTTCGGTCGAACACAGCCCCTGAGCCTGCGCCCAGGCGATGCGCACCAGCGTTTCACGGCGAAACAGACGCAGCGTGCGCATCAGCTGCGTCTCATCGCGCACCTCTTCCAGCTCGTCCTGCAGCCAGGCGGCATAGTGTTGCCACTCGCCGGGCGCCGGTGGTTGTTCGCGCAGCATCGCCAGCCAGGCTGGCTGGGCAAGCAGCGCGTCGCTGACGAAGTCGCTCGACGCCAGCACCCACTGCTCCTGTTCGCTAAAGGCGCTGTCCGCGCCGTGAACTTCCTGAAAACGCTGCACAACCTGCTGTGCCTGAGCCTGTAACGCGGCTGAAAGTGGCGACATAGTGTATGACCCGTTCTGCGGCCCACGGCTGGCGGGCCGGCTTGATTAACGAAGCGCGCCGTTTAACCAGAATGGCGCATGCGATAAGGCCTGTTTGCGGCTGGCTTCATACCAGCCCTGACGGCGCTCGCTCAGCGCCGCCTGCAGTTCGCGCCAGGCCTCGATATAAGGGCCGGTCTGCTCGTCGGGGTAGGCACCCGACAGCAGGACCAGCGCCGAAATCTGACGCGTCAGGCGCGGCAATTGTTCCTGATATTCATCTTCGTTCAGCGTACGGCTGAAGGCTTCTTTCAGCTCCGCACCGCTGCGCCCCAGCATGATGTCGCTGAAGCGTTTGAAAGAACCGTCCAGCTTGGCCTGCGCTTTGGCATCGATAAACGGCCGCCAGGCGCCGCTCACCAGCCATGATGTGAGCGCCAACTTACATTGCAGGTAGGTGGCGCTGTAGCACAGGGCCTCTGGTTGCGCGGCTTTGTCCGCCAACAGCGGCTCGAGCTCGGTCAGACGGGCGCGCAGATCGGCGCTGGCCTTGCGCGGCACCAAACCGCCGAAGATCACCAGCGCCTGGCGAATCGTTCCGACCGCCTCAATCACCGAAGCGCGCGCCTGCGCGTCGCCGCGCAGCCACAGCTCTTCGTGGTACTGCCAGTGGCCCAGCGCCAGCTCGAAGGCGGCGATCATCCCCTGTTCCACGGTCGCCTTCGCCGCCGGCTTCAACACCCGCAGCGGGCGCAACTCGCGCGGCGGATTGCCCTGCGCCAGGTGGTAACCGCGCGCCGCCTTGCTCAGGCTGCCCTGACGCAGCCCGCCGTGCGCCGCCAGCTCACCGGCCAACGCCAGCAGATCGGCGGTATTGCCGTTCAGCAGCTCCAGCTCTACCTCGCTCAGGGCTTCGCTGAGGTCACCGGCACGCACCTCGCCCTGGTCCAGGCCAATCTCGATCTCGCTTTGGCCGTAAGTAACCACCCACTTCTCGCGCACGAAATCGGTACGGAACAGCGGTTGCAACGCCTGCTGCAGCGCCGCGATATCGCAATCCTGCGGCCAGATGTCGGCAGGGAACTGCGCCAACGCCAGCTGCGGCTCAGCGATAGCGACATTGTATTCCGGGCGCTGGTGCAGGCCGCCCACCACTTTACCGGCGGTTTTGATGGTCATCTCATAGCGATCGTCGAAACCGCGAATCCGCAGCCCCATGTCGTGACGGCGCAGGACGTTGTCGGCCGTTTCGAAGTAAATGTTGGTCAGCTTTTGCGGCGCGGAATGCTGATGCGGCCAGGCGGCGAGCCATTGTGGCAGAGCGGCCACCGCTTGCGGCGCGGCGATGAATTTCAGTTCAATTTCAACGGTCATAATTCTTTAACACCAATAAGTTACGCATTCGCGTCAGTTTCAGCGCGGCGCGTTCGGCCCGCCGTATGCTGCCCAATGACGCACAGTTGCCATTATCTTACCGCGATTCCCGGCGCCTTAACCCTGCTAACTGTAGAAAAAACCTGTTACGTTATAAAACGCTGCGCAACTCACAGAATCAGCCACAGTAAGATAGTTCTCATTCCGGTTTTGGCGTTGCGTCGTCAGACTGAACGCTCTACTATCGTTCCATAAATTCACCCAGAAACGATGAACTAATGCAGAAATTACGCCTGATTTGCCTTGCCGCGCTGAGCTTCAGCATCACTTGGGCCGCACATGCCGAAGATAAACGCTATATCTCCGATGAGTTAAGCACTTACGTCCATAGCGGCCCAGGTAATCAGTACCGTATTGTCGGCACTCTGAACGCCGGTGAAGAAGTCACCCTGCTGAGCGTCAACGACAGCACCAACTACGGCCAGATCCGCGATCCGAAAGGCCGCACCACCTGGATCCCGCTCGACCAGCTCAGCCAGACGCCAAGCCTGCGCACTCGCGTGCCCGAGCTGGAACAGCAGGTGAAAACCCTGACCGACAAGCTGGCCAACATCGACAACACCTGGAACCAGCGCACCTCGGAAATGCAGGAGAAAGTCGCGGGCAGCGACAGCACCATCAGCAGCCTGCAGAAGGAAAACCAGGATCTGAAAAACCAGCTGGTGGTCGCGCAGAAGAAGGTCAACGCCGTTAATCTGCAGCTCGACGACAAGCAGCGCACCATTATCCTGCAGTGGTTCATGTACGGCGGCGGCGTCGCCGGCGTCGGTTTGCTGCTGGGCCTGCTGTTGCCGCACCTGATCCCGCGCCGCAAGAACAACAACCGCTGGATGAACTGATCTCAGTATCGTTCAGTTTGAGTATGGGCGCCTGCGGGCGCCCTTTTCATTAGTGCCGACATCCCGCGGCCAATTCATGTAATCTGATAGACAGAGCCTTACACGATATTCAGGAGTCAACAGTGCAGATTTATCTGGTCGGCGGCGCCGTTCGCGACAGCCTGCTCGACATTCCGGTGGTCGATCATGATTGGGTGGTGGTGGGCGCCACGCCGGCGGAGCTGCTGGCATTGGGCTATCAGCAAGTCGGCAAAGATTTCCCGGTGTTCCTCAATCCCGATTCTCATGAGGAGTACGCGCTGGCACGCACCGAGCGCAAATCCGGCCAGGGGTACACCGGTTTTACCTGCTATGCCGCGCCGGACGTGACGCTGGAAGAAGATCTGCTGCGGCGCGATCTGACCATCAACGCCATCGCCCGCTCCGCCGAAGGGGAACTGATTGATCCTTACGGCGGCGTGGCCGATCTGCAGGCGCGCGTGCTGCGCCACGTTTCCGACGCGTTCGGCGAAGATCCGCTGCGCGTGCTGCGTGTGGCGCGCTTCGCCGCTCGCTTCGCCCACCTGGGTTTTCACATCGCCGACGAAACGCTCGCGCTGATGCGCCAAATGGCGCACGGCGGTGAACTGGCTGCGCTGACCGCCGAACGCGTCTGGAAGGAAACCGAAAAGGCGCTGCAAAGCCAGAGCCCGCAGGTCTATTTTCAGGTGTTGCGCGACTGCGATGCGCTGGCGGTGCTGTTCCCGGAAATCGACGCGCTGTTCGGCGTACCGGCCCCCGCCAAGTGGCACCCGGAGATCGACACCGGCGTGCACACGCTGATGGCGCTGGCGATTGCCGCCCGCCTCACGCCGGAGGTGGACGTGCGCTTCGCCACCCTGTGTCATGACCTCGGCAAAGGATTGACGCCGAAAGAATTCTGGCCGCATCACCACGGCCACGGCCCGGCGGGCGTGCGGCTGGTCGAAGCGCTGTGCCAGCGGCTGCGGGTGCCCAACCCGGTGCGCGATCTGAGCAAGCTGGTGGCCGAGTACCATGACCTGATCCACACCGTGAACAAGCTGCGGCCGGAAACCCTGCTGAAGCTGTTCGACGCCATCGACGTCTGGCGCAAGCCCCAGAGGCTGGAGCAGATGATCCTGACCAGCGAAGCGGACGCGCGCGGGCGCACCGGCTTTGAGGAGAACCCTTATCCACAGGGCGACTATCTGCGCCAGGCGTATCAGGTGGCGAACGCGGTATCTATCAAAGAAGTGGTGGCCAGCGGGCTGCAGGGCACCGCGATCCGCGACGAGCTCAAACGTCGCCGCCAGCAGGCGCTGGCCGACTGGAAACTCAGCCAAACGATTATCAACGATCAGGCATAAAAAAACCCCGCAAAGCGGGGTTTTTTCTTGGCGTCGGGCTTACAGGAATACCATGTAAACCACGGCTGCCACGATAAAGCGGTAGATGGCGAACGGCACGAACGAGATGCGTTTGATCAGCGACAGGAAGGTCTTGATCGCAATCAGCGCCACCACGAAGGCCGTAATGAAACCGACGGCAAACATCGGCAGATCGCCCCAGGTCAGGAAGTGCAGGCTCTTGTACAGATCCAGGCCGCTGGCGCCAATCATCATCGGCACCGCCAGGATGAAGGAGAACTCGGACGCCGCATAGCGGTTCACGCCCACCAGCATACCGCCGGCGATAGTGGAACCCGAACGGGAGAAGCCCGGCCACAGCGCCAGGCACTGGAAGCAGCCGATCATGAACGCCTGGCGGTAGGTGATGTCATCCAGCCCTTCCGCGCTCGGTTTCTTCGGCTTCAGCCATTCCGCCGCCAACAGCAGCAGGCCGCCGACCACCAACGCGTACATCACGTTTTTCGGCGCGAACAGCGACTTGATGAAATCATGGAAGGCCAGGCCCAGCACCACCGCCGGGATCATCGCCAACAGGATGTGCCCCAGCTTCAGCTGGCCGCTGGTTTTGCCCTCGTGCTCCACCGGCTTGCCGCCAAAATGGATGCCGATCAGGCCGAACAGCCGGCGCCAGAACATCACGACTACGGCCAGGATCGACCCCAGCTGGATAATGACTTCAAAGGTTTTGGCTTTGTCGCCGGTAAAGCCCAGCCACTCGCCGACGATGATCATATGCCCGGTGGAAGAAACCGGCAGAAATTCGGTTAATCCCTCGACAACCCCAAGAACAAACGCAATAAACAGTGAATGCATGTCTGCCATGTGCTTCGCTCACCCCATAAAATAACGGCTATCACATAAAAAAGCGGCAATGCTTAAAGACAATGCCGCTAAAACAATTCTCAGGATTAAGACCAGGTTAACGGCCTTTCGTTGCAAGCAGATGACATAAAATCATGCGGGACGAGTGCCGCGCTCAATGATCACGCCGACCCGACTGGCATGTGCTACAGCGCCCGGTTTGCTGACCTTAATACGGACCCAGGGGGAATTGAAGCGCTGAAGCAAAATTTCAGATATTTCCTCTGCCACTCGCTCCACCAGCGCAAAACGGTTCGACTCCACGTGTTGGATCACGGCGTCGCTGACGTCGGCATAGCTCAGACAGTCAGTTACGTCGTCGCTGGCGGCGGCCGGCCGGTTATCCCAGCCCATTTCGATATCGAACACCAGCTTCTGACGAATGCCCTGTTCCCACTCATAAACGCCAATGGTGGTAATTACGGTAAGCTCTTCAATAAATACGATATCCATCACGTCATTCTCTGTTTTTGGCCTTGCCGGATACCACTTCCAGCGGAATGTGCGTATTATCCATAGATGTTGCGAGTAAAACGACCATTATTAAACGGAACCGCGTTATGAGTGCTACCGCGCTTGGCATGATTATCTTCGCGTATCTGTGCGGCTCGATTTCCAGCGCGATCCTGGTTTGCCGGATCGCCAGGCTGCCGGATCCGCGTGAACATGGCTCAGGAAACCCCGGGGCGACCAACGTCCTGCGCATCGGCGGCCGGCTGGCGGCAGCGGCGGTGCTGGTATTCGATATTCTGAAAGGGATGTTGCCGGTCTGGCTGGCCTACAAACTCGATGTGCCGCCGCTGTACCTCGGCCTGACGGCGATCGCCGCCTGCCTGGGGCACATCTATCCGGTGTTCTTCCACTTCCGCGGCGGTAAGGGCGTAGCGACGGCGTTTGGCGCCATCGCGCCTATCGGTTGGGATCTGACCGGCCTGATGACCGGCACCTGGCTGCTGACGGTGCTGCTCAGCGGCTACTCTTCGCTCGGCGCCATCGTCAGCGCGCTGATCGCCCCGTTCTACGTCTGGTGGTTCAAACCGCAGTTCACCTTCCCGGTGGCGATGCTCTCCTGCCTGATCCTGATGCGGCATCACGACAATATTCAGCGCCTGTGGCGCGGCCAGGAAGGCAAGATCTGGGGCAAGTTCCGCAAGAAGAAAAACCAGGCAGATGCGGATAACGGCGATCGGCCGAAAGACGAATAACAGAAGGGCCGGATTATCCGGCCCTTTGCTTTATACCGCAGGCAGTTCCGCCAGCGGCCAGCGCGGCCGCACCGAAACGCTCAGTTCCGGGCTGGCGCCGCTCTTCAGGCGCACCATGCCGGCATAGGCGATCATCGCGCCGTTGTCGGTGCAAAATTCCGGGCGGGCATAGAATACTTCCCCACCGCGCTTGTGCATCATCTCCGCCAGCTTGGCGCGCAACGTGCGGTTGGCGCTCACGCCGCCGGCCATCACCAGGCGTTTGAAACCGGTCTGCTCCAGCGCGCGTTTGCACTTGATTGCCAGCGTGTCCACCACCGCATCCTCGAAGGCGCGGGCGATGTCGGCACGCGTCTGATCGTCGTTGCCGTTGGAGCGAATGGTGTTGGCGGCGAAGGTTTTCAGCCCGGAGAAGCTGAAGTCCAGGCCCGGACGATCGGTCATCGGCCGCGGGAAAGTGAAACGCCCCGCCGTGCCCTGCTGCGCCATCTTCGACAGCATCGGCCCGCCGGGGTAATCCAGGCCGAGCAGCTTGGCGGTTTTGTCGAACGCTTCGCCGGCCGCATCGTCGATCGATTCGCCCAGCAGTTCATACTCACCGATGCCGGTGACGCTGATCAGCTGAGTATGGCCGCCGGAGACCAGCAGCGCGACGAACGGGAACGCCGGCGGGTTGTCTTCCAGCATCGGCGCCAGCAGGTGGCCTTCCATATGGTGCACCGGCACCGCCGGTACGTTCCAGGCGAACGCCAGCGCGCGCCCCACGGTAGCGCCGACCAGCAGCGCCCCCACCAGGCCCGGCCCGGCGGTGTAGGCCACGCCGTCGATGTCGGCCGGAGTCAGGTTGGCCTCTTTCAGCGCCGCCTGAATCAGCGGCACGGTTTTGCGCACGTGATCGCGCGAGGCCAGTTCCGGCACCACGCCGCCGTAGTCGGCGTGCAGCTTCACCTGGCTGTATAATTGGTTGGCCAACAAACCGGTTTGATCGTCATACACTGCAATTCCGGTTTCATCGCAGGACGTTTCTATACCCAGTACTCGCATTACATTTCCCATCATTCACGTGCGGCCGCCAGTCTACCACATTCCGCCGCATTTACCGCCAGCGCGGCGCATCTTGTCACCGGCTCGCACCTATGTCGATGATTCATCCAGAAAATGCCCAGGCGATTAAACACGAGCATTTTTTTCTGATTAGTCTATAATCAGCGCCCGGTGCAAAATTGCGCACGTTGCGGCAGAGCGACGCGGGTTTCAATTTGCGGTGATGCTTTACAAAGCAGCATCCATTGGAGTAAAATTCCGCACCATTTTGAAAAGGCTGGCGCTTGGCCAGCAACAAACCGAATTTTATTGAGGTGAGAGGCACATGCCGGTAATTAAAGTACGTGAAAACGAGCCATTTGACGTTGCTCTGCGTCGTTTCAAACGCTCTTGCGAAAAAGCAGGTGTTTTAGCTGAAGTTCGTCGTCGTGAGTTTTATGAAAAACCAACTACCGAACGTAAACGCGCTAAAGCTTCTGCTGTGAAACGTCACGCGAAGAAACTGGCTCGCGAAAACGCACGCCGCACTCGTCTGTATTAATTCTTCGGGGGCAACCCCACCGCGTGAATTTCTGATTTTCAAAATCGCGCAGACCGAGTAGTTGCATACGAAGGCCGTGCTTTCCGAAAGGAATGCGCGGCTTGTTCTCGTTTATAGGCTAATGAAGTAAGGGCTTATGGCTGGACGAATTCCGCGCGTATTTATCAATGACTTGCTGGCTCGCACCGACATCGTCGACTTGATCGACGCCCGCGTGAAGCTCAAGAAGCAAGGCAAGAACTACCACGCGTGCTGTCCGTTCCACCACGAAAAGACGCCTTCCTTTACCGTTAATGGCGAAAAGCAGTTTTATCACTGTTTTGGGTGTGGTGCGCACGGCAACGCCGTCGATTTTTTGATGAATTACGACCGACTCGAGTTTGTCGAAACCATCGAAGAGCTGGCGACCATGCACGGGCTGGAAGTGCCTTATGAAGCGGGCACCGGGCCAACCCAGATCGAACGCCATCAGCGCCAGAGCCTGTACCAACTGATGGAGCAGCTCAGCGCGTTCTATCAACAGTCACTGCAGCAGTCCTCCGGGGCACCGGCGCGCAGCTATTTGCAGCAGCGCGGATTAAGTGACGACGTTATTCGCCATTTCGCCATCGGCTTCGCGCCGGCGGGATGGGACAACGCCCTGAAGCGTTTCGGCCGCGACGCCGACTCGCGCCGCGCATTGAACGATGCCGGCATGCTGGTGACTAACGATCAGGGGCGTTCGTACGACCGTTTCCGTGAACGGGTGATGTTCCCCATCCGCGACAAGCGCGGGCGCGTGATCGCCTTCGGCGGCCGCGTATTGGGTGACGGTATGCCGAAGTACCTGAACTCGCCGGAAACCGAAGTTTTCCATAAGGGCCGCCAGCTGTACGGCCTGTATGAAGCACAGCAGAACCACCCTACCCTCCAGCGGCTGCTGGTGGTGGAAGGGTATATGGACGTGGTGGCGTTGGCGCAATTCGGCATCGATTATGCCGTCGCCTCGCTCGGAACCTCGACGACGGCTGAACACATTCAGCTGCTGTTCCGCGCCACCGACAACGTCGTCTGCTGTTACGACGGCGACCGCGCCGGCCGCGAGGCGGCATGGCGGGCGCTGGAAACCGCGCTGCCGTACCTGAACGACGGGCGCCAGCTGCGGTTCATGTTTTTGCCCGACGGCGAAGATCCGGACACCCTGGTGCGCAAGGAAGGCAAAGAAGCCTTCGAACAGCGAATGGAGCAGGCGCAGCCGCTGTCCACGTTCCTGTTCGAAAGTCTGCTGCCGCAGGTGGATCTGAGCAGCCCGGACGGGCGCGCCAAGCTGAGCACGCTGGCGCTGCCGCTGATTACTCAGGTGCCGGGCGAAACGTTGCGTTTGTACCTGCGTCAGGAGCTCGGCAACAAGCTGGGGCTGCTGGACGACAGCCAGCTCGACAAGCTGATGCCCAAGCAGGCGGAAAATGCGAATCCTTATCAGGCGCCCCAGCTAAAACGCACAACCATGCGTATACTGATAGGGTTACTGGTGCAAAATCCGCAGTTGGCTACACTTATCCCTTCGCTTGAAGGGCTGGAGCAGACCAAACAAGCGGGATTGCCGCTGTTCGTCGAACTGGTGCAGACCTGTTTGGCGCAGCCGGGCCTGACGACCGGGCAATTGCTGGAGCTGTATCGCGACAACAAATTCAGCCAGCAGCTTGAAACCTTGGCGACATGGAACCATATGATCGTTGAGGACATGGTCGAACAGACCTTTTTGGATACGTTGGCCAGCCTGTACGACTCGGTGCTCGAGCAACGGCTGGAAACGCTGATCGCCCAGGCCAGAACGCGCGGCCTGAGCCCGGAGGAACGTGAAGAAGTCCGTTCTCTCAACCAGGTTTTAGCGAAGAAAAACTGAATACCAAACGGCTTAAGTGCCGATAATTGCGAGGGCAGAGCCCTGCACAGTGCCGCCATAGTGGGCCGCGGCGATAACGAAAACGCCCCAAATGCTATTGTTGGCGGTTTCGCCGACCGACACCAACCTAAATACTCTGAAGTGTGGATACCGTCTTATGGAGCAAAACCCGCAGTCACAGCTGAAGCTACTTGTCACCCGTGGTAAGGAGCAAGGCTATCTGACCTATGCTGAGGTCAATGACCATCTGCCGGAAGATATCGTCGACTCCGATCAGATCGAAGACATCATCCAGATGATTAACGACATGGGCATCCAGGTGATGGAAGAAGCACCGGACGCCGATGACCTGCTGCTCGCCGAAAACTCGAACAGCACGGACGAAGATGCGGAAGAAGCCGCCGCACAGGTTCTGTCCAGCGTGGAATCCGAAATCGGCCGCACCACCGACCCGGTGCGCATGTACATGCGCGAAATGGGTACCGTCGAACTGCTGACGCGCGAAGGCGAAATCGACATCGCCAAACGCATCGAAGACGGCATCAACCAGGTGCAGTGCTCGGTTGCCGAATACCCGGAAGCCATTACCTACCTGCTTGAGCAGTACGATCGCGTCGAAGCGGGCGAAGCGCGCCTGTCCGATCTGATCACCGGCTTCGTCGATCCTAACGCGGAAGAGGACATCGCCCCAACCGCCACCCACATCGGTTCTGAACTGTCGAGCGAAGAGCAAGACGACGACGAAGAAGATGAAGACGACGAAGACGACGATACCGAAGACGACAACAGCATCGATCCTGAGCTGGCGCGTCAGAAGTTCGCCGAGCTGCGCGATCAGTATGAAGCGACGCGTCTGGTGATCAAGAAGAACGGCCGCAGCCACGCCAGCGCCGCGGACGAGATCCTGAAGCTGTCTGAAGTGTTCAAGCAGTTCCGCCTGGTGCCGAAGCAGTTCGACTTCCTGGTCAACAGCATGCGCACCATGATGGACCGGGTTCGCACCCAGGAACGCATCATCATGAAGCTGTGCGTTGAACAGTGCAAAATGCCGAAGAAAAACTTCGTCACCCTGTTCGCCGGCAACGAAACCAGCGATTCCTGGTTCGAAGCCGCGCTGGCGATGGCCAAGCCATGGTCGGAAAAGCTGAAAGACGTGGCTGAAGACGTGCAGCGCAGCCTGCAGAAACTGCGTCAGATCGAAGAAGAAACCGGCCTGACCATCGAGCAGGTCAAAGACATCAACCGTCGCATGTCGATCGGTGAAGCGAAAGCCCGCCGCGCGAAGAAAGAGATGGTTGAGGCCAACCTGCGTCTGGTTATTTCTATCGCCAAGAAATACACCAACCGCGGCCTGCAGTTCCTGGATCTGATCCAGGAAGGCAACATCGGCCTGATGAAAGCGGTAGACAAGTTCGAATACCGCCGCGGCTACAAGTTCTCGACGTACGCCACCTGGTGGATCCGTCAGGCTATCACCCGCTCCATCGCCGACCAGGCGCGCACCATCCGTATTCCGGTGCATATGATTGAGACCATCAACAAGCTCAACCGTATTTCGCGCCAGATGCTGCAAGAGATGGGCCGCGAGCCGACGCCGGAAGAGTTGGCCGAGCGCATGCTGATGCCGGAAGACAAGATCCGCAAGGTGCTGAAGATCGCCAAAGAGCCAATCTCGATGGAAACGCCGATCGGCGACGACGAAGATTCGCATCTGGGCGACTTCATCGAGGATACCACCCTCGAGCTGCCGCTGGACTCCGCGACCTCGGAAAGCCTGCGTTCCGCCACCCACGACGTGCTGGCCGGCCTGACCGCGCGCGAAGCGAAAGTGCTGCGCATGCGTTTCGGCATCGACATGAACACCGATCACACGCTGGAAGAGGTCGGCAAGCAGTTTGACGTTACCCGTGAGCGTATTCGTCAGATCGAAGCCAAGGCGCTGCGCAAGCTGCGTCACCCAAGCCGCTCTGAAGTGCTGCGCAGCTTCCTGGACGACTAAGTCCGGCTGCCGCACCCAAAACAAAAACCCCGGCCTGCCGGGGTTTTTTTATGCCCTGAATACGCCCCGCCGCATCATTGCAACGCCAGGAACAGCTCACGATAGCTGGCGGTAAGCTGCTCCAGCGTGGCGCGGTTCAATCCGCTGGGGTTAGGCAATACCCACACCTCGGTTTCCCCCAGCATCAGCGCCTGTTTGCCCCAGGGCGCGTTTTTCACCCCGAAGGCGGTGGTGAACGCCTGCTTGCCCAAAATCGCCAGCGCGCGCGGCTGATAGCGCAGGATTTTCTCTTGCAGCACCTCGCCGCCGCTGCGCAGCTCGTCGCGCGACAGCTCGCTGGCCGCCACCGTCGGGCGCGCCACCAGCGCGGTAATGCCGCAGCCGTTATCCTTCAGCTGCTGCCACTGCTCCGGCGCCAGCTGGCGCTCGGTAAAGCCGGCCTGATGGATCACCTTCCAGAAGCGGTTGCTGCCGTTGGCGAAAGGGTAGCCCTGATGGGCGGAAGAAAGGCCGGGGTTGATGCCGCAAAACACCACCCGCAGGTCAGGCGCCAGAAGTTCCATGAGTATCGTGAGTCCATTGCAGGGATTTACTGCGGTTATCGCAAAATCCGCCAGCAATTACAACAGGCTAGAACTGTGCAGAAAAGCAACATACGGGCGGGTAACAGTAGACCGCCGCTTAAGGATTCCCTATAATCTCGCGGCTTGGCCCCTTAGCTCAGTGGTTAGAGCAGGCGACTCATAATCGCTTGGTCGTTGGTTCAAACCCAACAGGGGCCACCAAATTTTAGCTGTTTTCACAGCCTTAGAAGCCATTCTGTCCGGGATGGCTTTTTTGTTTCCCGCCGCCGTGCCACACTTCTCTTTCGGCATTCCTGATTTATTCCGACTCATAAGGGCCCCGCATGATCGTCAACTGCGACCACGACAACCTCGACGCCTGGCTGGCGCTGCGCACCGCGCTGTGGCCCTCCAGCTCGCCTGAAGATCACCGCGCGGAAATGCGCGAGATATTGGCTTCGCCGCACCACACCGCGTTTATGGCGCGGGGGCTGGACGGCGCTTTCGTTGGCTTTGCCGAGGTCGCGCTGCGCTACGATTACGTCAACGGCTGCGAATCGTCGCCGGTGGCGTTTCTGGAAGGGATTTATACCGTCGAACGCGCCCGCCGCCAGGGTTGGGCCGCGCGCTTGATCGCGCAGGTGCAGGAGTGGGCGAAGCAGCAGGGGTGCAGCGAGCTGGCGTCGGATACCGACATCGCCAATCTGGACTCCCAGCGCCTGCATGCGGCGCTGGGCTTTGCCGAAACGGAGCGGGTGGTGTTTTACCGCAAAACGCTGGGCTGATCAGGCGGTCTTGCTTTGCCGCTGATGCGCCAGCTGCTCGGCGCGCAGCAGAAGCTCCTGCAGATCGTCCTCGTCAATATCGAACAGATCCCCCTCCATCAGCGCCTCGTGCAGATCGGCGCGGGTGATGGCAACGGCATCGATCGGCAGATTGGCCGGTTTGGCCTCCGCCGGCGCCAGCGCGTGCGGGTAGCGTCGCCCGGCCAGGTTATTGAACAGAATGGCCAGCGCCGCCAGCAGCACCGAGTTCAGCAGCACCGGGTACAGCACGAAGTGGTAGCCCATCTGGTGAATGCCGGGGCCGCCGAGGATGGCGGTCAGCGCCACCGCGCCACCCGGAGGATGCAGGCAGCGCAGCTTGAACATCAGGCCGATGGCCACCGCCGCCGCAACGCCGCAGGCCAGGCCCGGATCGGGGATCAGCAGACCGGCGCTGACACCCACCGTCGCCGCCAGCGCATTGCCGCCGACGATCGACCAGGGCTGCGCCAGCGGGCTGTTGGGCACGCCGAACAGCAGCACCGCCGAGGCGCCCATCGGCGCGATAAACCACAGGTTCACCTCGCCCAAAATAAAGTGGCTGATCCAGCCGGCGAGCATCAGCCCCAAACCGGCGCCGACGCTGGAAATCAGCATCTCTCGCTTGCCCACCGCCAGCGGGTGCGGCCACAGGCGCGCGCATCCCACTTTTACTCGTTCTATCCACTGCGTCTTCATGTTACCCAATACGGCTCGATTCACGTGTTGGCAACAAATATATCACATCATCCTGAAGGAGCTCACGGCGCCGGAAACCGCGCCACCCAAGAACTTTTAGGCTAACAGATTGATTTTTAGCCTCCCCTCGACAATGATGAATGTTCCCCCCTTAACCCCGAGGAACCGCCGATGTCTCAACCGATCATCGAGCTTTATACCGACAGTGAATTTTTCAGCCCGTACGCCATGTCCGCCTTTGTCGTGCTGACGGAAAAAGGCATTCCGTTCACCGTGAAGCCGGTGGATCTGGCGAAAGAAGAAAACAAAGAGGCGGCCTACGCGGCGCTGTCGCTCACCCGCCGGGTGCCGACGCTGGCGATCGGCGAGTTTCAGCTCTCGGAGTCTTCGGCGATCGCCGAATACCTGGAAGACATCCACCCGGCCCACGCCGTGTACCCGCGCGACGTGAAGCTGCGCGCCAAGGCGCGCGAGATCCAGGCCTGGCTGCGCAGCGATCTGTTGCCGATCCGCGCCGAGCGCTCGACCGAGGTGGTGTTCAACAACGGCAAGTTCCCGCCGCTGTCCGAAGCCGCGCAGGAGGCCGCGCGCAAGCTGATCGCCGCCGTGGAAAAGCTGCTGAGCCACGGGCAGGACAATCTGTTCAGGGAGTGGTGCATCACCGACACCGATCTGGCGCTGATGCTCAACCGGCTGGTGATGCACGGCGACCCGGTGCCGGAGCGCGTGCGCCACTATGCGCACAAGCAGTGGCAGCGCCCGTCGGTGCAGGCCTGGCTGGCGTTGTCGGAAAAACGGCGCGCCTGAGAAAAAAATCGGCGGCCACGACGCCGCCGTTCTCAATGCCGAGAAACAACATCACTGCTTGAGGGAAGGCAAATCACCATCCAGAGGGCAGATAGCCTAACAATGAAGCGATGGCGTACACCGCGCTGGCCAGATACAGCAACACAATGCTGACCTGCAGCAGCGGGTGCGTGATCCAGTTGCACTGCCAGCGCGGGGTCTGGTCGCCATGTTTGCGCGCGCCGCGCAGGATCAGCATCGGCATGATCGACAGGATCACCCCGCTGAACACCCCGGCGAAGTAGAGCGCGTTGACGAACGACACCAGCCCACTGTAGGCCAGCACGAACGGCGGCACCACCACCAGTAGCAGCACGCCGAAGCGGCGCAGCGGCAGCTCGTCGTTGCCCAGCCGAAACTTGTCGAAAATATTGGTCAGGAAGCTGCCACCCAATCCCCAGTACGAGGTCAGCATCGCGCACAGCGCAAAGATGTTGGCGGAGAAGAACGCCCACTGCCCTAGCGCCTGGCCCCAGGAGATGGTGGCCACGTCGGAGATGTCATCCAGCCCGCTGAGCGCGATCACCGACATCGGCACCGCCGCCAGCAAAATGAAGGTCACCACCATACCGACGATGATCGCCTTCGGCAGTTGTTCCGGCTTGTCGGCAAAGCCGCGCGCCATTTCCGGCACGATGTACTGCGCCGAGAAGCAGAACACCACCACGTTGAACACCGGCACCATATAGCGCCAGTCACCGTCCAGCAGGTTGCGCATCTGGGTGGTGTCTTTCAGCAGCGTTGCCGCCACCAGCGCGGTCAACATCACCACCATGCCGATGCTGATGAACTTCTCGCCGCGGCCGATCGCTTTCAAACCGAGGTACAGCACGCCGGCGGCGGGCACGAAGAACAGCAGGCTGCCCAGCGCCGGCGAGATGCCGAACAGTGATTGCAACAGCTTGCCGCTGCCGGTCATGTAGGCGGTAAGCGCCCCGACGCTGTTGACGCACACCGAAGCGAACATCAGCCAGGCGCCCAGGCCGCCGACGTAGCGCTTCGCCAGCCCGCTCAGCTGCAGATGTGCGCGGGTGCGCAGCGTGGATTCGGCGACGTACAGCATAGTGATGGTGGTCAGACTCCCCACCAGCACCAGCCAGAACAGCAGCGGCAGGAAACCGGCCTTGCTGGAGGCGTAGGCGATGGAGAGCACCCCGGCGCCGATGTTGGTGCCGACGATCATCGCCACCCCTTCGAGGAAACTTAACGATTTGGCGGGTGCAGGTGCTCGCACCCCGGCGGCAAGCGCCGGAGAAACAGAGATATTATCAGACATGCATCATCCTTTATCGCCCGGCGACGCTGGCCGCCGGGATGGGTTAACGTCCTGACGCTCAACAGCTCACATCGATACACAGGTATTTCAGCTCCAGATATTCTTCTATCCCGTAGCGCGATCCTTCACGCCCGAGCCCTGACTGTTTCACGCCGCCGAACGGCGCCACTTCGTTGGAAATCAGCCCGGTGTTGATGCCGACCATGCCGTACTCCAGCGCTTCCGGCACGCGCCACTGGCGCGCGGCGTTCTGCGTGAACAGGTAGGCGGCCAGGCCGAATTCGGTGTCGTTGGCCATGGCGATGGCTTCCGCCTCGTCATGGAAGCGGAACAGCGGCGCCACCGGCCCGAAGGTCTCTTCTTTGGCGAAGCGCATCTTCTGCGTTACGCCGGTCACCACCGTCGGCTGGAAGAAAGTGCCGCCGAGCGCGTGCGGCTGGCCGCCGGT
Organism: Serratia sp. CY84636; assembly: GCF_052166245.1. Taxonomy (NCBI): domain Bacteria; kingdom Pseudomonadati; phylum Pseudomonadota; class Gammaproteobacteria; order Enterobacterales; family Yersiniaceae; genus Serratia; species Serratia sp. CY84636. The sequence continues at coordinate 224,283 of NZ_JBJNOX010000006.1, read as the reverse complement.
GGCGATCTGCGCCCCTTTGATCAACGCGTCGTCGATATGGCTCTGTACCTTCGCTACCGCATCGCTGTCGATCAGCGGCCCCTGGGTGGTGCCTTCCTGGCTGCCGTCGCCGACTTTCAGCTGCTCGACCGCCGCCACCAGTTTTTCCACCAGCCGCTCGTAGATGCCGTCCTGCACGTAGATGCGGTTGGCGCAGACGCAGGTCTGGCCGCTGTTGCGGAACTTGGAGGCCATGATGCCCGCCACCGCCGCGTCCAGATTGGCGTCGTCGAACACGATGACCGGCGCGTTACCGCCCAGCTCCAGCGACAGTTTCTTAATGCTCGGCGCGCACTGCGCCATCAGGATGCGGCCGACCTCGGTCGAACCGGTAAAGCTCAGCTTGCGCACCACCGGGCTGTCGCACAGCACCTTGCCCACCTGCGCCGCTTCCCCGGTCACCACCTGCAAAACGCCGGCGGGAATACCGGCGTCCTGCGCCAGCTTGGCCAGCGCCAACGCGGTCAACGGCGTTTGCTCAGCCGGTTTGACGATGATGGCGCAACCGGCCGCCAGCGCCGGCGCCACCTTGCGGGTGATCATCGCCGCCGGGAAATTCCACGGGGTGATGGCCGCACACACACCGATCGGCTGTTTCACCACCACCAGGCGCTGCGAAGCCTGCGGCGCCTGCAATACCGCGCCGTCCACCCGCTTGGCCTCTTCGGCGAACCAGGTGATGAACGACGCGGCGTACGCCACTTCGCCGCGCGCTTCCGCCAGCGATTTGCCCTGCTCGGCGGTCATCAGCTGCGCCAGATCTTCCTGTGCGGCCAGCACCTTGTCGGCCCAGGCCAGCAGCAGCGCGGAACGCTGCTTGGCGGTCAGCTGTTTCCACTCGTTTTGCGCCCGCTGCGCCGCCGCGATCGCCTGCTGGGTTTCCTCTTCGCTGACCAGCGGAATGCTGGCCAGCTCGGCGCCGGTGGCCGGATTGATCACCGCTTCGCGCTTGCCGCTCAGGGCATCGCACCATTCGCCGTTGATCAGACACTGGCTGCGCAGCAGCTCGGGATTGTTCAATTTCATGCCATTCGCTCCTTAGTGGGCCAGCGCGCGAGACAGGATGCCCATCGCCTTGGTGAACTGATCGTCCGGGATGGTCAGCGGGTACAGGAAGCGAATCACGTTGCCGTTCACGCCGCAGCTCAGCAGCAGCAGCCCTTCTTCCATCGCCTTCTGCTGCACCTGACGGGTGATCTCCGCCGAAGGCTTGCCGGTAGCCGGATCGTTGAACTCCACCGCCACCATCGAGCCTTGCGCACGCACATCGGCGATCGCCGGGCTGGTTTTGCGCGCCTGCTGCAACACTTCCACCAGGTGCTGCCCCAAGCGCTGGGCGCGCTGGCACAGCTGCTCTTCGTCGATCACGTCCAGCACCGCATGCGCCGCGGCCACCGCCAGCGGGTTACCGGCGTAGGTGCCGCCCAGCCCGCCCGGCGCCGGCGCGTCCATCACCTCGGCGCGGCCCGCCACCGCCGACAGCGGCATGCCGCCCGCCAGGCTTTTCGCCATGGTGATCAGATCCGGTTTAACGCTGTAGTGCTCCATGGCGAACAGCTTGCCGGTACGGGCGAAGCCGGTCTGCACTTCGTCGGCGATCAGCAGGATGCCATGCTGGTCGCACAGCGCGCGCAGCGCCTGCATGAATTCGGCCGGCGCCACGTTGAAGCCGCCTTCGCCCTGCACCGGCTCCAGCACAATCGCCGCCACCTGCTTGGGATCGATATCCGCTTTAAACAGGCGATCCAGGCTGTTCATCGCGTCTTCGGTGGTCACGCCGTACAGCGCATTCGGGTACTGGCCGTGGAACACCGAGCCGGGGAATGGGCCAAAGCCCAGTTTGTAAGGCGCCACTTTGCCGGTCAGCGCCATGGTCATATAGGTGCGGCCGTGGAAACCGCCGCCGAAGGTGATCAACCCCGGGCGGCCGGTGTAAGCGCGGGCGATCTTCACCGCGTTTTCCACCGCTTCCGCGCCGGTGGTGAAGAAAGCGGTTTTACACAGGCCGGCGATCGGCGCGCGCTGGTTGATGCGCTCCGCCAACGAAACATAGCTTTCGTAAGGAACGATCTGATAGGCGGTGTGGGTGAAGGCCTGCAGCTGCTTTTCAATCGCGGCGATCACCTTCGGGTGGCGGTGGCCGGTGTTCAGCACGGCGATCCCCGAGGCGAAATCGATCACTTCTTTGCCTTCCACATCCCACAGCGTGGCGTTCTCTGCGCGCTCGGCGTAAAAACCACACATCACGCCCACTCCGCGCGGGGTGGCGTCCTGACGGCGTTGGTTCAATTCTGCGTTTTTCATGCTGTTCTCTCCGGTCGGTGCCAGTTACACGTTTCGTTCACATTCGTGAAACAATGCCGTTTATTTACACAGGATGTGGCCCTATAATCGAGTGCCAGTTACGAATAATTGAGGGATCCAATTGCGCTCATTGAGTGGTGATCTGTTGCTGCAGCGCCTCGGCGAGCAGCCCGATGACAAGCTGCACAAGCGGCTTTACAACGCGATCCGCACCAGCATTCTCGACGGCAGCCTGCCTCCCTCCAGCCGCCTGCCCGCCTCGCGCGATCTGGCGCAGGAACTCAGCCTGTCCCGCAACACCGTGTTAACCGTTTATGAACAACTGCTGGCTGAAGGTTACGTGTCGGCGCGCGCCGGCAGCGGCACCTTCGTCGCCGACACGGTGCCGGACAGCTGCCTCTCCACCGGCGGCGCCCCGGCAGACGGCAGTGGGCAACCGCACCGCGTCGAACTGTCGGAACGCGGCGCCACGCTGCTGCACCACGCCAGCGCCAGCCCCAAACAGTGGGGGGCATTCATTCCCGGCGTGCCCGACGTCAACGCCTTTCCCCATCAGCTGTTCAGCAAGATCCAGGCGCGCCTCAGCCGCCGCCCGGCGCCGCAGCGGCTGACCTACAGCAATCAGGGCGGTAGCCCGGAGCTGCAGCATGCGCTGGTGGAGTATTTACGGGTGGCGCGCTCGGTGCGCTGTTCGCCGGAACAGATCCTGATCACCGAGGGCATCCATCAGGCGATCGATCTGGTGACGCGCATGCTATGCAATCCGGGGGATGACGCCTGGATCGAAGAGCCGGGCTATTGGGGGATCCGCAATATCTTGCGCATCAATGCGCTGAACATCTGCCCGCTGGCGGTAGACGAAGCCGGGCTGGTGCCGCCGGAGCAGCCGACCAGCCCACCGCGGCTGATCTTCGTGACCCCGTCGCACCAGTATCCGCTCGGCTCGGTGATGAGCCTGGCGCGCCGCCAACGGCTGCTGGCGCTGGCGCGCAACGCCGGCGGCTGGATCGTCGAGGACGACTACGACAGCGAATTCCGCTTTTCCGGCCAACCGATCCCGGCGCTGCAAGGGCTGGAGGCCGACGCGCCGGTGATTTACATCGGCACCTTCAGCAAAACGCTCTACCCGGCGCTGCGCCTCGGCTATGTGGTGTTGCCGCCGCCGCTGGTGCAGGCGCTGAAAACCGCCCACGCCGAGCTGTACCGCGGCGGGCACCTCCTGATCCAGAGCGCGCTGGCGGAGTTTATTCAGGCAGGACACTACACCGCACATATCCGCCGCATGCGGTTGCTGTACGCCCGGCGGCGTGCCTTCCTGACCGGATTGATCGAACAGCACCTCGGCAAACAGGCGCTCAGCGAATTCAACAGCAACGCCGGATTGCACCTGATCCTCAACCTGCCGGACGAGGCCGACGACGTGGCAATCGCCGCCGCCGCCGGCGCGCAGGGGGTGCTGGTGCGGCCGCTGTCGCGCTACTACATGCTGCCCAACCGCCGGCGCGGCCTGCTGATGGGGTTTGCCTGCGTGCCGGAAGAGCAGATGGCCGCGGCCTTCACCCAGCTGCTGGCCTGCATTAACGCGCCCGAGATGAAAAAGGCGGCCCCCTAGGGCCGCCTTTGCGCGTTACCAGGCCTGAAGCCGCCAGCCGTCCGCCTGCCGGTTCAGGCGGTGCGTCGGCCGCAGCGCCTGCAGGAAGTCTTCGTCGTGCGATACCACCAGCATCGCGCCGGGGAAATCCGCCAGGGCGGTTTCGATCGCCAGCGACGACGCCAGATCCAGGTGGTTGGTCGGTTCGTCCAGCAACAGCAGCTGTGCCGGTTGTCGCCGCCACAGCGCGCAGGCCAGCGCCGCCTTGAGCCGTTCGCCGCCGCTCAGCGCGCCCAGCGGCAGCGCGATGCGATCCGCGCCAAGCTGCAGCTGCGCCAGCCGGGTGCGCAACGCGCCTTCCGCCAGCGGCGAATCCTGCAGCCCCAGATGGTCCATCACCGACAGACTCGGGTCGAGCTGCGACAGGGTTTGATCGAGGTAGGCCGTCGACAGCGGGCAATGACAATGGCCGGAAAGCGCCGCCAGCTGACCGAGAATGGTCTTCAGCAAGGTGGACTTGCCGCAGCCATTAGGGCCGGTCAACGCCACGCGCATCGGGCCGTCGATCCGCAGATCCAGCGGCGGCGCGCTGACGAACGGCAGCTGCAGCTGCTCGAGCACCAGCACCTGCTTGTTCGCGCTCACTTCGCTGCCCGGCAGCGCCAGCAACACCGGCTGCTCGTCCTCCACCCGCTGATAGGCCTCGCGCACCGCCGCATCGAGGCTGTCGCGCTGGTCCTGATGCTGTTTGCGCAGCGTGCCGAGGCTCTCCTTCGCCGCCGATTTGTAGGCCACCCGTTCGAAGGAGGCGATGTTCAGCGTATCGACGACGCGCAGCGTTTGCGCCGAGCGCCGCTGGCTCATGTCGTGCTCTTTCTGCTGACGGGCGCGGGTGCGGCGGCGCTCCTCGCGCGCATGTTCCAGATCGGCGCGCGCCGCCTGCTGCTCCGCGTCGCGCTGGCGCCGGTAGTCGTCGTAGTTGCCGCCGTAGCTGCGCAGCGCGCCGGGCGTCAGTTCGACGATGCGCTCCATACGCCCCAGCAGCTGCCGGTCATGGCTGGCGATAAGCAGCCCGCCGCGCCACTGATCCAACTGCTGATACAGCCAGGCGCGCCCGGCGCTGTCGAGGTGGTTGGTCGGTTCGTCCAGCAGCAGATAATCCGTCTCCCCCAGAAAAGCACCGCATAGCGCCGCGCGCATCCGTTCGCCACCGCTCAGTGAACTTGCGGCTCGCAGCGGATCGAAGGCCGGCAACCCGGCGGCGGCGAAGGCGCTTTGCAGGCGATCGTTGAGATCCCAGCGCCCTTCCAGACGATCGATGTCGTCCGCCAACGGCCGCCCCTGCTCGATGCGCGCCAGCGCGGCGAAGACCTCGCCGTAGCCCAGCAGCTGCGCCAGCGTGGTGTTCGCCGCGATCTCCGGCTGCTGCGCAACGTAAGCCAATGCGGCATGGGATTCGACATGCCCGTTGCCCGGCCGATCCCGCCCGGCGATCAGGCGCAGCAGCTGGGTTTTGCCGACGCCGTTGCGCCCCACCAGGCCGCAGCGCGACCGATCGAAAGCGAGATCCAGCGGGCCGAACAGCGTTTCGCCGTCAGCAAATTGGCAGGTCAGTTGATGTAAAACGAAATAAGGGGACTGCGCAAAATGAGCCATAAGCACTCCTGAATGAGATCAAAACATCCCCACAGGGCGCGGGAGCGCACAGCGTGGGACCCGATATCAGCAGGTGTGGTTGTTCATTTTCGGTTATGGCTCCGCAGAGAGAAGGAATTTACAACGCGCAAAGGTTAACCGATCTTTTGTTCGTTATGCAAACGGTGCCTGAGATTCATGACGTCTATCACATTCGGCACAACGCAGATTCCCAAGCGGCGCGACAACGGCTAGATTTATCTCATCCGACCACTTATGTTCACATAATTATAACAACGGGCCCCGATTTCACCCGATGGAGAGTGCAATGAGCAATTACCCTCACCTGCTGGCGCCGCTGGATCTCGGCTTCACCACCCTGAAAAACCGGGTGCTGATGGGATCGATGCATACCGGCCTGGAAGAGCTGCCTGACGGCCCGCAGCGCCTGGCCGCGTTCTATGCCGAGCGCGCCGCCGCCGGCGTGGCCCTGATCGTCACCGGCGGCATCGCGCCCAACGACAAAGGCGTGGTGTATCGCGGCGGTTCCACCCTCAACAGCGAGGCGCAGCTGCCTCACCATCGGCCGGTCACCGAGGCCGTTCATCGCGCGGGCGGCAAGATAGCGCTGCAGATCCTGCATGCCGGCCGCTACAGCTATCAGCCGCACCCGGTGGGCCCTTCCGCGCTGCAGGCGCCGATCAATCCCTTCGCGCCAAGCGCGCTGAGTGAAGCGGAGATCGAGCAGACCATCGCCGACTTCGCCCGCTGCGCGGCGCTGGCGCAACAGGCCGGCTACGACGGCGTTGAGGTGATGGGTTCCGAAGGCTACCTGATCAACCAATTTTTGGCGGCGCGCACCAACCAGCGCGACGATCGCTGGGGCGGCAGCTTCACCAACCGCATGCGCTTCGCCGTCGAGATCGTGCGGGCGGTGCGCCAGGCGGTGGGCGCGGAATTCATCCTGATCTACCGGCTGTCGATGCTCGATCTGGTGGAGGACGGCTCCAGCTGGCAGGAGATTGAACAGCTGGCGCTGGCGGTCGAACAGGCGGGCGCCACGATCATCAATACCGGCATCGGCTGGCACGAGGCGCGCATCCCGACTATCGCCACCATGGTGCCGCGCGCCGGGTTCAGCTGGGTGACCCGCAAGCTGATGGGCAAGGTGGGTATTCCGCTGATCACCACCAACCGCATCAACGATCCGGCGGTGGCCGAGCAGGTGCTGGCGGACGGCTGCGCCGACATGGTGTCGATGGCGCGCCCGTTCCTCGCCGACGCCGCCTTTGTGCAGAAAGCCGCCGAGGGACGCGCCGACGAGATCAATACCTGCATCGGTTGCAACCAGGCCTGTCTCGACCAGATTTTTGAAGGCAAGCTGACGTCTTGCCTGGTCAACCCGCGCGCCTGCCGCGAAACCGAAATGCCGTTGACGATGGCGGAGAAACCGAAAAAGCTGGCGGTGATCGGCGCCGGCCCCGCCGGGTTGGCCTTCGCCACCACCGCCGCCAGCCGCGGCCATCAGGTGACGCTGTTCGACGCGGCCGATCAGATCGGCGGCCAATTCAACATCGCCAAGCAGATCCCCGGCAAGGAAGAATTCCATGAAACCCTGCGTTACTTCCGCCGCCAGCTGGCGCTGCGCGAAGTGACGGTCAGGCTGGGCGTCAAGGTCGAGGCGGCGGATTTAAGCGAATTCGACGAAGTGATCCTCGCCTGCGGCATCATGCCGCGCACCCCGGACATCCCCGGCATCGGCCACGCCAAGGTGCTGAGCTATCTGGACGTGCTGCGCGATAAAAAACCGGTCGGCCAGCGGGTGGCGATCGTCGGCGCCGGCGGCATCGGCTTCGACACCGCCGAGTACCTCAGCCAGCACGGCGTGTCCAGCAGCCTGGATCAGGCGGAATTCAACCGCGAATGGGGCATCGACGGCCGCCTTGAGCAGCGCGGCGGGCTGGCGGCGCAAGGACCGCAGGCACCGCGCGCCGCGCGGCAAATCTATCTGTTACAGCGCAAAACCAGCAAAGTGGGCGAAGGCCTGGGGAAAACCACCGGTTGGATCCACCGCGCCAGCCTGGCGATGCGCGGCGTGAAAATGCTCAACAGCGTCAGCTATCGGCTGATCGACGACGAAGGGCTGCACATCACCCGCGCCGAGCAGGACAGCTGCCTGCCGGTAGACACCGTGGTCATCTGCGCCGGGCAGGAACCGCGCCGCGAGCTGCAGCAACCGCTGCTGGCGATGGGGAAAACCGTGCATCTGATCGGCGGCGCCGACGTGGCCGCCGAGCTGGACGCCCGCCGCGCGATCGATCAGGGTACGCGGCTGGCGATGGCGCTGTAAAAAAGGGGCGCACCGCGCCCCTTGGTCATCATGCTCAGCGACGCGCGCCGGATTTCACCGCTCTCAAGATCACGAACTTCTTGTTCGAGGCTACCAGCGTGCAGTTGCCGAACAGACGCTTGAGCTTCTGGTGATAGTCGAGGTGGCGGTTGCCGACGATGCGCAATTCGCCGCCTACCTGCAGGCAGCGCTTGGCGTCGCAGAACATCTGCCAGGCGGTGTGATCGGTAATGGCGTGCTGCTGGTGGAACGGCGGGTTGCACAGCACCGCCTGCACGCTTTCGCGCTCGATGCCCGCCAGCGCGTTGTTCACCTCAAACTGGCAACGATCCAGCTCTTGCGGCAGGTTGTGCTCCACGTTCAGTTCGCTGGAAGCCACCGCCATGTAAGATTCATCGACGAAGGTCACCTGCGCTTCCGGGTTTTGCGCCAGCGCCGTCAGGCCAATCACGCCGTTGCCGCAGCCCAGATCGACGATATGGCCGTTCAGGCCACGCGGCAGATGTTCCATAAACAGGCGCGCGCCGATATCCAGGCTGCCGCGCGAGAAGACGTTGGCGTGGTTATGGATCAGCCAATCGGTGCCGTCCAGCGTCCAGTCGGTGGTTTCCGCCGCCGCCGGTGGGACGATATCCGCCGCCTGGCAGAAGATCAGGCGCGCTTTCTTCCACGCCAGGCTGGTGCGCGTCGGGCCCAGCACCTTTTCAAACAGCTGCATCGTCGAGGTATGCACGTCGCGCGCCTTGGCGCCGGCGACGATCAGCGTGTCTTCGGTCACGACGTGGCGCAGCGCGCGCAGCTGCTGCTCCAGCAGCGCCAGCGCTTTCGGCACGCGAATCAGCACCACCGCCGGCGCCGCCGGCAGCTCGGCCAGGCTGTCCAACAGCGTGACCTGCTCGGGATCCAGACCGTTGAGCTTCAGGTTGTGGCGCGTCGCCAGCTGGCTCATGTACGAGTCGCTGACGCTGTAAGGACGATGCGCGTGCAGCGCACAGGCCAGGGTGCCGAAGTTATCGTTGAAAATCAGCACCGGACGGCCGCCGATGTCTACGTTTTCAAGCTGTTGCAGCAGATATTCGTCCGCTGCTTCCCACGCCTGCAGTTGGGTGGATTCTTCCTGTTGGGGATAACGCTCCAGCTCAAGTTGCTGTGTTCCCAGATCGAGTTGGCTCATTGCCCCTCCTGACTGATAAAATTTGGGCTGTTTATCCCCTAAAAACGCCCGTCAGTAAAATGTTTTTTCGGATAAATTGCGTATGCCAGGATTTGAGCGAAAAAACAGCATAGAATGACCGGCTGAATGGCCGTTGATACGGAACAAGAATGTCTGAATTGACCTACCTGCAAGGCTACCCAACGCATCTGCAAAGCCAGGTGCAGCAACTGATCCATCAGAACCGGCTGGGAGACGTGCTGCTGCAGCGCTATCCGCAGGTGCACGACTGTACTACCGACAAGTCGCTGTATCAGTTTACCGTCGATCTGAAAAACCAGTATCTGCGCAACGCCCAGCCGCTGAGCAAGGTGGCCTACGACAGCAAGATCCACGTCATGAAGCACGCGCTTGGCCTGCATACCGCCATCTCGCGCGTGCAGGGCGGCAAGCTGAAGGCCAAGGCGGAAATCCGCGTGGCGACGGTGTTCAAGGTGGCGCCCGAACCCTTCCTGCGCATGATCGTGGTGCATGAGCTGGCGCACCTGAAAGAGAAAGATCACAACAAGGCGTTCTACAGCCTGTGCTGCCATATGGAGCCGGATTACCACCAGTTGGAGTTCGATACCCGGCTTTATCTGACGCACCTTTCGCTGTTCGGCGAGCTGTATGCATAGCGAGTGAGGCCGTGATAATCTGCGGTTTTAGGCCTGGACCGGAGCTCGCCATGATTCGCTTTGCCGTCGTCGGCACCAACTGGATTACGGAACGTTTTATCGATGCCGCCCATGAAAGCGGCAAACTCAAGCTGAGCGCCGTGTATTCACGCTCGCTGGACCAGGCGCAGGCCTTTGGCGCCAACTATCAGGTCACGCAGTTTTTCGACTCGCTCGAGGCGATGGCGCAGTCTGACGCCATAGACGCGGTGTATATCGCCAGCCCCAATTCCCTGCACTGCCCGCAGTCGCTGCTGTTCCTGCGCCATAAAAAACACGTGATCTGCGAAAAGCCGCTGGCCTCCAACCAGCGCGAAGCGGAACAGCTGGTAGCCTGCGCGCGGGAAAATCAGGTGGTGCTGTTCGAAGCGTTCAAAAGCGCCTACTTGCCGAATTTCCTGGCGCTGCAGCAGGCATTGCCGAAAGTCGGCCGGCTGCGCAAAGCCTTTATCAACTACTGCCAATACTCTTCGCGCTACCCGCGCTATCTCGCCGGCGAGAACCCCAACACCTTTAACCCCCAGTTCTCCAACGGCTCGATCATGGACATCGGCTACTACTGCCTGGCCAGCGCGGTAGCGCTGTTCGGCGCGCCGCAGTCGGTGCTGGCCAGCGCCACGCTGCTGGATACCGGCGTGGACGCCCACGGCACCGTCTGCCTGAACTACGGCGATTTCGACGTCACGCTTTCCCATTCCAAGGTCAGCGACTCGGCGATCCCCAGCGAGATCCAGGGGGAAGAAGGCACGCTGATTATCGACAAGATTTCCGAGTGTCAGGGCGTGGCGCTGACGCCGCGCGGCGGCAACCGCCAGGATCTGAGCCAGACGCAGCACATCAATACCATGCTGTATGAAGCGCTGGCCTTCGCCGAGCTGATTGAGAAGCATCAGGTGGAACACCCGGGGCTGGAGAATTCGCTGATCGTCGCCCGCCTGCTGACCGACATCCGCCGCCAGACCGGCGTCGTCTTCCCCGCCGACGGAGAATGAGATGAAACCGCTGCTCGTGATGCAAACCGGCGACGCACCGCAGGCCATTCGTCAGGAATTGGCCAACTTTGAAGGCATGTTCCTGCAACAGGGCAACATCGACGCTGAACGCGCGCACATCGTGCATCTGCCCGCCGGCGAACGGCCGTTGCCGCCGGCCGCCTATTGCGGCGTGGTCATCACCGGCTCGCCGGCGATGGTGACCGAACGGCTGCCGTGGAGCGAGGAGGCCGCCGAATGGCTGCGCCAGGCGATGGCGATCAAACTGCCATTGTTCGGTGTCTGCTACGGCCACCAGCTGTTGGCCTATGCGCTCGGCGGCGAAGTGGGCTACCACCCGCAGGGCATGGAGGTGGGTACGCTGGAGATCGAACTGCTGCCCGCCGCGGCCGAAGACCGGCGGCTCACCCTGCTGCCGCCGCGCTTCAAAGCTAACCTGATCCATTCGCAGAGCGTACTGACGCCGCCCGCCGGCGCGCAGACGCTGGCGCGTTCGCAGCAGGATGCGCACCAGATCCTGCGCTATGGCGATCATGCCCTGACCACCCAGTTCCACCCGGAATTCAACGGCGCGGTGATGAGCCAGTATCTGCAGTGGCTCGGCGAACTGCATCCCGAGCAGCAGGCCCGCTATCAGCTGCAACAACAACAGGTTAGCGACACGCCGTTCAGCCGCCTGCTGCTGCAGGGATTCGTCGTCAGCCTCGGCGCGCAAAAAGCGATGGCCGGCTAACGCGATTCACGTTGACCGCCGACACATTTTGCATTACTTTCTGCTCTGCAAAGGGGAGTAACTTCATTGCCGGTCAATCGTCATTACGATGCGCAAGCATCCGGTTACCGGGCAACCTGATGTCAAAGGTGTAATCACCTTCATCAACGTTGTAAGTGAGACCTTGCCGGAAGGCGAGGTTTGCTTGCAGCGTTCACAGAGCGGCTGGCGTCTTCCGACGTTGGCCGTTTTTGTTTTTGAAGGATACCTCTGATGATGAATTCCGTTGGCACACCGTGGTTATGGGGCAGCTTCGCCGCCGTCATAGTCGTGATGCTCGCAATCGACCTCCTGTTGCAGGGCCGTAAAGGCGCGCACACCATGACCCTGAAGCAGGCCGCCAGCTGGTCGCTGGTGTGGGTCAGCCTTTCTCTGCTGTTCAATTTCGGTTTCTGGTACTACCTGAATGAAACCGCCGGGCGCGCCGTCGCCGATACCCAGGCGCTGGCCTTCCTGACCGGCTACCTGATCGAAAAAGCGCTGGCGGTGGATAACGTGTTCGTTTGGCTGATGCTGTTCAGCTACTTCGCCGTGCCGGCCAACCTGCAGCGGCGGGTGCTGATCTACGGCGTACTGGGCGCGATCGTGCTGCGTACCATCATGATCTTCGCCGGCAGCTGGCTGGTCAGCCAGTTCCAGTGGCTGCTGTATCTGTTCGGCGCCTTCCTGCTGTTCACCGGTATCAAGATGGCGCTGGCGAAGGAAGATGACTCGGCGATCGGCGACAAGCCGCTGGTGAAATGGCTGCGCAGCCACCTGCGCATGACCGACAGCCTGGAAGGCGAGCGCTTTTTCGTGCGCCGCAACGGCATCCTGTTCGCCACCCCGCTGGTGCTGGTGCTGATCCTGGTCGAACTGAGCGACGTGATCTTCGCGGTGGACAGCATCCCGGCGATCTTCGCCGTGACCACCGATCCGTTCATCGTCCTGACCTCCAACCTGTTTGCCATCATGGGTCTGCGTGCCATGTACTTCCTGCTGGCCAACGTAGCGGAGCGTTTCTCGATGCTGAAATATGGCCTGTCGGTGATCCTGGTGTTTATCGGCATCAAGATGCTGATTATCGACTTCTTCCACATCCCGATCGGCGTGTCGCTCGGCGTGGTGGCAGGCATCCTGACGCTTACCTTGCTGATCAACGCCTGGGTCAATCGCCGCAACGATCGCCTGGCGAAGAAATAACCACAATCTGTTATCCGGGGCGCTAGTCGCCCCGCGATTGTTTGGCAATTCCCCCAAAACGCCAAACGTTATTGCGATCACACAAATGTAACCAGTATGTTATCAAGTGTTGATCCGCGCTCAGAATTTCATCCCCGCCTCTTTCCAACATCATTCGATTGCTGAATACTGATTCGGCAAACACACTTAGTTACAGAATCATATAAAGCTACCCGGCGTCGTTCCCGCCGCGGCGGCCAGATAACATCAGGAAGAAAGCACTATGCAAAAACTATTACAAAGGATCACGCAGGGTAGCCTGGTCAAACAAATCATGGTCGGCCTGGTGGCCGGCATTCTGGTGGCGCTGGTTTCGCCGGCAGCCGCTGCGGCCGTCGGCCTGCTCGGTACCCTGTTCGTCGGCGCGCTGAAAGCGGTGGCGCCGGTGCTGGTGCTGATTCTGGTGATGGCCTCGATCGCCAACCATAAACAGGGGCAGAAGACCAACATTCGCCCGATCCTGTTCCTCTACCTGCTGGGCACCTTTGCCGCCGCGCTGGTGGCGGTCGTCGTCAGCTTTATCTTCCCTTCTACGCTGGCGCTGACCACCGGCGCGACGGACATTACCCCGCCGGGCGGCATTGTGGAGGTGATGAAGGGTCTGTTGATGAGCGTGGTGGCCAACCCGTTCCATGCGCTGATTAACGCCAACTACATCGGTATTCTGGCGTGGGCCGTCGGGCTGGGGCTGGCGCTGCGCCACGCTTCCGAAACCACTAAAGGGCTGATCAACGACATGTCCCATGCGGTTACGCTGGTGGTGCGCGCGGTGATCCGCTGTGCGCCGCTTGGCATCTTCGGCCTGGTGGCTTCCACGCTGGCGGAAACCGGCTTCGGCGTGCTGTGGGGCTACGCCCAGCTGCTGATGGTACTGCTCGGCTGCATGCTGCTGGTGGCGCTGGTGCTCAACCCGCTGATCGTTTACTGGAAAATCCGCCGCAACCCGTATCCGCTGGTGTTCGCCTGCCTGCGCGAGAGCGGCGTGACCGCCTTCTTCACCCGCAGCTCCGCCGCCAACATCCCGGTGAACATGGAGCTGTGCAAGAAGCTGAATCTGAATGAGGACACCTACTCGGTTTCCATCCCGCTGGGCGCCACCATCAACATGGCCGGCGCGGCGATCACCATCACCGTGCTGACGCTGGCGGCGGTGAACACGCTGGGCATCGCGGTGGACGTCCCGACCGCTCTGCTGCTGAGCGTGGTGGCCGCCCTGTGCGCCTGCGGGGCCTCCGGCGTGGCCGGCGGCTCGCTGCTGCTGATCCCGTTGGCGTGCAACATGTTCGGCATTCCGAACGACGTGGCGATGCAGGTGGTGGCGGTCGGCTTTATTATCGGCGTGCTGCAGGATTCGGCGGAAACCGCCCTCAACTCCTCCACCGACGTGCTGTTCACCGCCGCGGCCTGCCAGGCGGAAGATCAACGGCTGGCGAACGAAGATCCGCTGAAGGTGCGTTAAGCGCAAGTTGCTTCATAAAAAGGCGCTCCCTCGAGCGCCTTTTTTGTCAGCGTTAGAGCGTCACCCCGCTTTTAAAGATCGCCAGCTCGCGGAAATCGTTGGCTTCATTGCGCGCCGGGCGGCCGTTGGCGATCTCGACGATCAGATCGACGAAGCGGCCGAGCAAGGTCTCCATCGCCACGCCGTGGATCAGGCCGCCGGCGTCGAAATCGATCCAATGCGGTTTCTTCGCCGCCAGCTCGCTGTTGGTGGCCAGCTTCACCGTCGGCACAAAGCCGCCGTATGGCGTGCCGCGCCCGGTGCTGAACAGCACCATATGGCAGCCGGCACCGGCCAGCGCGCTGGTCGCCACCGCATCGTTGCCCGGCGCGCTGAGCAGATTCAGCCCCGGCACGCGCAGCCGCTCACCGTACTTCAGCACGTCCACCACCTGGCTCAGGCCCGCTTTTTGGGTGCAGCCGAGCGATTTCTCTTCCAGCGTGGTAATGCCGCCGGCCTTGTTGCCCGGCGATGGGTTCTCGTATATCGGCTGTTGATGGGCGATGAAATAGCGTTTGAAATCGTTGATCATGTCGACGGTTTTGTCGAAGGTCTCCCCGTCGCGGCAGCGGCTCATCAGAATGCGCTCGGCGCCGAACATCTCCGGCACTTCGGTCAGCACCGTGGTGCCGCCGTTGGCGATCACATAATCGGAAAAGCGCCCCAGCAACGGGTTGGCGGTGATGCCCGACAATCCGTCCGAACCGCCGCACTCCAGGCCGAACTTCAGCTCGCTCAGGCGGCCCGGCTCGCGGCGATCGTGGCGCATCTCCCGGTACAGCTCGTGCAACAGCGCCAGCCCGGCCTCCACCTCGTCGTCCTGCTGTTGGCACACCATAAAGCGCAGCCGCCGCTCGTCCGCCATCCCCAGCGTGGCGCGAAAAGCATCCACCTGATTGTTCTCGCACCCCAGCCCGATCACCAGCACCGCGCCGGCGTTGGGATGGCGCGCCATGTTCTGCAGCATGATGCGGGTGTTGGCATGATCCTGCCCCAGCTGCGAGCAGCCGAACGGATGGCTGAACAGATGCACGCCGTCGATCCCCTCCGCCTGCGTTTGCTGCAAAAAGCGCTGCTGGATCTGGCGGGCGATGCCGTTGACGCAGCCGACGGTCGGCACGATCCACAGTTCGTTGCGGATCCCCACGTCGCCGCCGGCCCGGCGGTACAGCTGCACCTCGCGATCCGCCGCCTGCGGCGGCAACGCCGGGAACTGCGGCTGGTAACGGTAGCTGTCCAGATCGCTCAGGTTGGTTTTGGCGTTTTGCGAATGAATATGCTCCCCAGGGCCGATGGCCACGAGCGCGTGGCCGATCGGCTGGCCATATTTGATGATGTCCTCGCCCTCGGCGATCGGGCCGAGCGCAAACTTGTGCCCGCGCGCCACCGGCTGCACCAGCGGAACGGCGACGCCTGCCAGCTCAACCGTGTCTCCAGCGGCCAGGTCGCGCAGCGCTACCGCCACGTTATCCTGCTCGTGAATCTTTATCGTACTTTGCATAAACCGGTCCCGGATAACGGCTACGCCAGGTCAATGGCGAAATAGTCTTTGGCGTTGTCGAAGCAGATGTTTTTCACCATCCCGCCCAGCAGCGCGATATCGGCCGGCGCTTCGCCGTCCGTCACCCAGCGGCCGATCATCTGGCAAAGGATGCGGCGGAAGTATTCATGGCGCGTATACGACAGGAAGCTGCGACTGTCGGTCAGCATGCCGACGAAGCGGCTCAGCAACCCGAGTTGCGCCAGCTGCGTCATTTGGCGCTGCATGCCGTCCTTCTGATCGTTGAACCACCAGCCGGAGCCAAACTGCATCTTGCCCGGCGTGCCTTCCCCCTGGAAATTGCCGATCATGGTGCCGATCACTTCGTTATCGCGCGGGTTGAGGCAATAGAGAATGGTTTTCGGCAGGCCGCCCTGCCGCGCCTGGGCATCCAACAGCCGCGACAGCGGCTCCGCCAGCGGCCGATCGTTGATCGAGTCGAAGCCGATATCCGGCCCGACGGCGGCCAACATGCGGCTGTTGTTATTGCGCAGCGCGCCGATGTGATATTGCTGCACCCAGCCGCGGCGCCGGTATTCGCCGGCCAGGAACAGCAGCACCGCGCTTTTGAACTGCGCGCTCTGTTCCGGCGTCGGCAGCTCGCCGTTCAGGCGACGCAGCAGGATCGCATCCAGCGTCGCTTCATCGGCCTCGCCGAACACCACCACGTCCAGCGCATGGTCGGCCACCTTGCAACCGTGGGCGGCGAAGTGATCCATACGCTTGTGCAGGGCGTCGCACAGCATGCTGAAACGGCCGATGGCGGTGTCCGCCGCCGCCTCCAGCTGCCGCAGATAGTCATTGAAGCCGGGCGCATCGATGGCGAAGGCCTTGTCTGGCCGCCAGCTCGGCAACACCTTGATATCGAAGCTATGATCGTCGGCGATCGCCCGATGGTGGCGCAGATCGTCGATCGGATCGTCGGTGGTACCGACCATTTTCACGTTCATCTGCCGCATGATGCCGCGCGCGCGAAACTCATCCTGCGCCAGCAGCGCATTGCCGCGCTGCCAGATCTCATCCGCCGTGCTCGGCGACAGCAGCGTCCCGGTGATGCCGAACGGCCGGCGCAGCTCCAGGTGCGTCCAGTGATAGAGCGGGTTGCCAATGGTGTGCGGCACCGTGGCGGCCCAGGCGTCGAATTTCTCGCGATCGCCCGCATCGCCGGTGCACAGCCGCTCCGCCACGCCGTTGGTGCGCATCGCCCGCCATTTGTAGTGATCGCCCCGCAGCCAGATATCGTACAGGTTGCTGAAGCGGGTATTCTCCGCAATCTGCTGCGGCGGCAAATGGCAGTGGTAGTCGAAAATCGGCTGCTGCGCCGCGTAGTCATGGTACAAACGCCGGGCAAATTCGCTGTCCAGCAGGAAATCTTCGCTCAAAAACGTCGCCATCTCGGGCTCCTTACCTTACTTGCCGTGCGGCACAGGGATCGAATCACAAAAGTTATCACACCAATTTTAGCGAGCGTCCAGCAAATTTTTCCCGCCATCTGCCGTTTTGCTGTCCTCCAATCCCTTTTTCACTCGTTTTTACGGCAAATGTGCGGCATAAACGCCCTATTTCACCGGCGACAGTATCGCTCAGGCGAATAATTCCTTTTGTGATATCACTCAACTTTTAAACATGTATGACAGGTTATTGTCTCGCCAGCCGCATCGCCGGCCATACCTTCAAACGGGGAGACATTTCGGATGCGTAAAATTAAAGGGTTACGCTGGTACATGATCGGGCTGGTGACCGTCGGCACCGTGCTGGGTTACCTGACCCGCAACGCCATCGCCGTGGCGGCGCCGACGCTGGAAGATACGCTGCACATCACCACCCAGCAGTATTCCTATATCGTCGCCGCCTATTCCGCCTGCTACACCGTGATGCAGCCGGTGGCGGGCTATGTGTTGGACGTGCTCGGCACCAAGGTCGGTTACGCCATGTTCGCCATTCTTTGGGCGGTGTTCTGTATGGGCACCGCGCTGGCCAACAGCTGGGGCGGACTGGCGTTGGCGCGCGGCGCGGTCGGCATGGCCGAGGCGGCGATGATCCCCGCCGGGCTGAAGGCCAGCAGCGAGTGGTTTCCGGCCAAAGAGCGTTCGATCGCCGTCGGCTATTTCAACGTCGGTTCGTCGATCGGCGGCATGATCGCCCCGCCGCTGGTGGTATGGGCCATCGTGGCGCACAGCTGGGAGATGGCGTTCATCATCACCGGCGTGCTGAGCCTGATCTGGGCCATCTGCTGGCTGCTGTTCTACAAGCACCCGAAAGATCAGAAGAAACTGAGCCAGGAAGAGCGTCGTTACATCCTCGAAGGCCAGGAAGCGCAGCACCAGACCTCAAACGCCAAAAAGATGTCCGCCTGGCAGATCGTGCGCAACCGCCAGTTCTGGGGCATCGCGCTGCCGCGCTTTCTGGCGGAACCGGCCTGGGGCACCTTCAACGCCTGGATCCCACTGTTCATGTTCAAGGCCTACGGCTTTAATCTGAAAGAGATCGCCATGTTCGCCTGGATGCCGATGCTGTTCGCCGATCTCGGCTGCATCGTCGGCGGCTACCTGCCGCCGCTGTTCCAGAAGTATTTCAAGGTCAATCTGATCGTCTCGCGCAAGCTGGTGGTGACGATGGGGGCGGTGTTGATGATCGGCCCCGGCATGATCGGCCTGTTCACCAGCCCTTATGCGGCTATCGCGCTGCTGTGCGTCGGCGGCTTCGCCCATCAGGCGCTGTCCGGCGCGCTGATCACCCTCTCTTCCGACGTGTTCGGCCGCAATGAGGTGGCGACCGCCAACGGCCTGACCGGCATGGCGGCCTGGACCGCCAGCACGCTGTTCGCCCTGGTGGTCGGCGCCCTGGCGGACACCCTCGGCTTCAGTCCGCTGTTCGCCGCGCTGTCGGTTTTCGACATTCTCGGCGCCATCGTCATCTGGACGGTGTTGCAAAACCGCCCGGCCGCCGAACCTCAACCCGCCACGCTGCAGCCGGCCCCGGCGCGCAGCTGATCCCGCCGCCCGGCCGCCGCGCCGGGCCGGGCCTTTTGCTCCTCTGGCAGCGGTGCCGAATAAGTGGTATAACAAATCCGATGGCCACGCGCCCCCTCCCACCGCACCGTATAGAGCATTCACTATGGAATTCACCGAAACCAGACGCCTGTATCAGCAACTGGCCGCCGAGCTTAAGCAACGTATCGAAAGCGGCCGCTACCCGGTAGGCGACAAGCTGCCGGCCGAGCGATACATCGCCGAAGAGATGAATGTCAGCCGCACCGTGGTGCGCGAAGCGATCATCATGCTGGAAGTGGAAGGCTATGTGGACGTGCGCAAGGGATCCGGGATCCACGTGGTGTCCAACCAGCAAAAACACCTGGTGGTGCCGGGCGACAGCATCGAGTTCGCCACCGCGGGCCCGTTTGAGCTGCTGCAGGCGCGCCAGCTGATCGAAAGCAACATCGCCGAATTCGCCGCCACCCAGGTGACCAAACAAGATATCGTGCAACTGATGGAGATCCAGGAGCACGCCCGCAAAGAGGATCGCTTCCGCGACTCGCAGTGGGATCTGAAGTTCCACGTGCAGGTGGCGTTGGCCACCCAGAACACCGCCATGGCCACCATCGTGGAAAAAATGTGGGTGCAGCGGGTCAACAACCCTTACTGGAAGAAACTGCACGAGCATATCGACGAACGTTCGATCGCCAGCTGGTGCGACGATCACGATCAGATCCTCAAGGCGCTGATGCGCAAAGATCCTTACGCCGCCAAACTGGCGATGTGGCAGCACCTGGAAAACACCAAGCAGATGCTGTTTAACGCCACCAGCGACGACTTTGAATACAACGCCGATCGCTACCTGTTCGCCGAGAATCCGGTGGTGCATCTGGATGGCGTGAGCCACGAGCCGAAATAGCCCCGGCGGTCAAAAACCGTCGGCTTATGTCAGGTAATGTAAAATCCGCTGAATCGATGCCGGAACCGCCGTTTGCCGTGTACTATTTCACCGTCGGCAACGTAGATTTCCCTGTTGCCAATCGTGCTATTTTGGTAGAGTTAGCCCACTTTTTTACCCATTGCTGCGGGGGCGGGACGCGAATAAATGCGCTGGTTGTTTGCCATGCTGATTGCTGTTTTCTGCTGGACCGGTTCGGTCTCCGGCCAACAGCTATGCGTGGCGTCATCCAAGCCAACCCCCAGTGCGCTGAGCAGCCTGCCGCTGCTGGCGGAGCCGGCGCTTTCCCCCTATGATCATGTGTATCGGGCGCCGGCCGAAGCGCGCCGCAAAGCCCCCGGCAAGTTGCCGCTGCTGCTGCCCAGAGCGCACTCTTTCCCCGGTTCGCTGCTCGCGTCCTCCCTGACGGCACCGGTCTATACCCTGGCCGCAGAGCCGGGCTACCGAATTCGTTTCCCCCGCCAGGACACCCCGGCCCCCAACCGGCTTGCCCAGGTCGACTGGACGCTGGACGCCTCCAGGCAACAGAGCCGGCAGGCCGGCTGGAAAGAAAGCAACATGCAGTACCGTGGCACGCTGACTTATCACCTATGACCGGTGTCGCACCGCTTAGAAATCTTAAAGCAACGCCGTTTCATCGTTATCAGCATTCAGGATCGCCGCGCGCTTTCAGCCCACGCCCGCTCCGCCGCTGAGATAAAAATAAACAATGACGTTTTAGGAACACCGGATGGATATCATTAAAGAACTGATACATGCCTTGTGGCAGCAGGATTTTGAGACGCTGGCGAACCCTTCGTTGGTGTGGACCCTCTACATTCTGCTGTTCATGATCCTGTTTTTGGAAAACGGCCTGCTGCCGGCCGCTTTCCTGCCGGGCGACAGCCTGCTGATCCTGGTCGGCGTGCTGATCGCCAAAGGCACCATGGGCTTCCCGCTGACCATCGTCATCCTGACCGTCGCCGCCAGCCTGGGGTGCTGGGTCAGCTATATACAGGGCCGATGGCTCGGCAATACGCGAACGGTGCAAGGCTGGCTTTCGCACCTGCCGGCCCACTACCATCAGCGCGCTCACAACCTGTTCCACCGTCACGGGCTTTCCGCCCTGCTGGTCGGCCGCTTCCTGGCCTTCGTGCGCACCCTGCTGCCGACCATCGCCGGCCTGTCCGGCCTGAGCAACGCGCGCTTCCAGTTCTTCAACTGGATGAGCGGCCTGCTGTGGGTCTTGATCCTGACGACGCTGGGTTTCGCGCTGGGGAAAACCCCGGTGTTCCGCAAGTATGAAGATCAGCTGATGTTCTGCCTGATGATGTTGCCGCTGGTGTTGCTGGTGGTCGGGCTGGTCGGCTCGCTGATCGTGCTGTGGCGCAAAAAACGCGCCGGCAGCCAGAATCCGGGGAAAGGGGCGTGACAGCAAAGCGCCCGTGCTGGCAATACGTCTTGATGATCGCGCTCGCCCTGCTGGCGTTGGCGACGCTGTTGGTGCCCTGCATGGTGCGCACCGAGAGCGAGCTGCGCATTCGCGCCAGCCAGCAAGGGCTGTCGCTGCCCGACGGTTTTTACGTCTATCAGCGCCTGGATGAGCGCGGCATCCGCATCAAAAGCATTACGCCGGAAGGCGATGGCCTGGTCATCCGTCTGGATTCGCCGGAGCAGCAATTGCTGGCGCGCGAAGCGCTGCAAACCATCCTGCCGCCCGGTTACCACATCGCGTTGAGCGAGTCCCCCGTGCCGTCGCACTGGGTACGCGAATTTGCGCGTTCCCCACTCAATCTGGGATAATCCCCTTCATATGAAGGGGTTTCCTTTCATTGCCATTATCTTCATTTTCATTCGCATCGATTAGCTCAAAAATCAATCAGTCGGCACTAAGTCACGGCTGATTCTTTGGGGGCACGCCGGTTTCATGACTATGCTGAAGGGTAACTTCAGCCGGCGATGAACGCCCTCCTCTCACGCTGCCGCCTTCGGCAGTCAGGAAAGCGGATGCCTGTTCAGGCATCCCATGAAAAGGAACTGAAAGATGAAATTACGCCATTCACTGTTACTGCTGTTGCCACTCTGCACGCTGCCGTCGCTCGCTTCGGCCGCTGAGGGCGGCTGCGCCGCCAAAGCGCAAGACATCCAGCAGCAAATCGACTACGCCACCCAACACGGCAACACCCACCGCGTGGACGGGCTGAAAAAAGCGCTGAGCGAAGTGCAGACTCACTGTACCGAAGCCGGCCTGCAGGCCGAACGCCAGAAAAATATCGCGGAGAAGCAGCGCAAGGTCGACGAGCGCCGGCAGGAACTGAAAGAAGCGCAGCAAACCGGCAAGCTGGATAAGGTCGCCAAGAAGCAGCAAAAGCTGGCGGAAGCGCAGGCTGAGCTGAAACGCGCCCAGGCGGAATAATTTTTTTACACCAGCGGATTTATCGATGAGAGCCCCATCACACGGGATTTCTTAAGCATATGGAATTGATGCCTGGTGTTATCTGCTGGCCATCACCCCTTTGCTCCGGCGAAAAAATCCGCTATGTTAAAAGTCTGTCGAAATAAACGTTAAGGAATAATAACATGGCACATGATTCAAATGCAGAAAACTTACGCGCTGAACTGAAGTCCTTAGCCGATACGCTGGAGGAAGTGCTGAACTCCTCCACCGATAAGCCGAAAGCCGAGCTGGAGAAGCTGCGTTCGAAAGCGGAAGGCGCGCTGAAAGAGAGCCGCGCTCGCCTGAGCGACGCCGGTGACAAGCTGGCTTCGCAAACCAAACAGATCGCCGGTCAGGCCGACGACTACGTGCGCGACAACCCGTGGACCGGCATCGGTATCGGCGCGGCGGTCGGCGTCGTGCTGGGCGTGCTGCTCGCGCGTCGTTAATCATGGCTGAACAACCGCAAGTGCGCGCGCAGGGCCCCGCTAAAGGGGTCCTGGATATCGGTCAGCGCATCATCACGATCCTGGTCGGCATGGTGGAAACCCGTGTCCGGCTGGCGGTGGTCGAGCTGGAAGAGGAGAAAGCCAACCTCATTCAGCTGCTGATCATGGCCGGTATGACGCTGCTGTTCACCGCCTTCGGTTTGATGAGCCTGCTGATCCTGATCTTCTGGGCCATCGATCCGGTCTACCGGCTGGTGGCGCTGGGCGCCACGACCGGCGTGCTGCTGTTCCTGGCCGTGGTCGGCACCATCTGGACGCTGGTCAAGGCCCGTCGCACCACGCTGCTCGGCGCCACGCGCAAGCAGCTGGAACTCGACCGCGCCGAACTGGAGCGCGAGCCATGAGCCGCCGCCGCTACCTGGAATGGAAAAAAGAGAGGCTGATTCGCCAGATCCAGCAGCAACGCTTGGATCTGGCCGAACACAAGTCTCTGTGGTTGGAGAAGACCGAACGCATCGACCGCGGCTGGCAGACGGTGTTTGGCCTGCGCCGCTATCTGGTGCTCGGTTCCAGCGTCATGGCGCTGTATGGCATTCGCCACCCCAGCAAGATGATCCGCTGGTCGCGCCGCGCTTTCGGTGCCTGGAGCGCTATCCGCCTGTTTAAAAAGACCTTCTCCGCCAAGTAAGCCCCACGCCTTTCCTTCAAACATCCTGTTGCTCCGCCCTCGTTTTCCCCCTAAAACAGCGCTGCTTATCCCGAGGGCCGGGCAACCTGCTGACCAGCGTCAGTTTATTAGCACGCTAAAGATTCAGATTTTTTGAAAAATTACGACAGTTTTACTTGCTAACAACCTGAGCACTTCCCGCTTAACATTCACTCCATCAATACGATATGGGCCGGACAGGGTGAGAGACCCGATATACCGCCCGTTGATATGACTACCGCCGAACAGGCGCACAAAAACACTTTGGAGTAGATGATGAAAAAATTAGAAGATACAGGTTTGCTGGTTGCTCGTATTCTGATGCCAATCCTGTTTATCGTGGCAGGCTACGGCAAAATGGGTGACGCTTATGCCGGTACCCAACAGTACATGCAATCGATGGGCGTGCCTGGCTTCTTGCTGCCGCTGACCATCCTGCTGGAATTTGGCGGCGGTCTGGCGATCCTGTTCGGTTTCCTGACCCGCACCGTAGCGCTGTTCACTGCCGGCTTCACCATTCTGACCGCGCTGCTGTTCCACACTGACTTTGCGGAAGGCGTAAACCAGCTGATGTTCATGAAAAACCTGACCATCGCCGGCGGCTTCATCGTGTTGGCGGTTGCAGGCCCGGGCGGCTTCAGCATCGACCGCCTTCTGAACAAGAAATGGTAATCTAAACTGTCATTCAGGGCCCGGCATGCCGGGCCCTGTCGCTTTTCACTCGGACACCAAGGAGATTCCCATGGGACAACTCGTCGATGGCGTTTGGCAAGACATCTGGTATGACACGAAATCTACCGGCGGCCGTTTCAAACGTTCAACCGCTCAGTTTCGCAATTGGGTGACCGCCGACGGTCAGCCGGGCGAACACGGCGCGGGCGGCTTCCAGGCCGAAGCGGGCCGTTATCACCTGTACGTTTCTCTCGCCTGCCCCTGGGCGCACCGCACGCTGCTGATGCGCAAACTGAAAGGGCTGGAACAGATCATTCCGGTCTCGGTGGTGCACCCGCTGATGCTGGAAAACGGCTGGACCTTCGGCCAGGATTTTCCTGAAACCACCGGCGATCCGTTGTATCACGCCGACTTCCTGTATCAGATCTACCTGCAGGCCGATCCGCACTACAGCGGGCGCGTGACCGTGCCGGTACTGTGGGATAAACAGCGGCAAACCATGGTCAGCAACGAATCCGCCGACATCATCCGCATGTTCAACAGCGCGTTTGACAGCGTGGGCGCCCGCGCGGGCGATTACTACCCGGCCGAGCTGCGCGGCAAAATCGATGAGCTGAACGGTTGGATTTACGATCAGGTGAACAACGGCGTGTACAAGGCCGGTTTCGCCACCAGCCAGGAAGCGTATGACGAAGCGGTCAACGGGGTCTTCAACGCGCTGGAGCGCCTGGAGCAGATCCTGGGGCAGCACCGCTACCTGACCGGCGATCGGCTGACCGAAGCCGACCTGCGTCTGTGGACCACGCTGGTGCGCTTCGATCCGGTGTACGTCACCCACTTCAAGTGCGATAAACACCGCATCAGCGACTACCTGAACCTGTACGGTTTCCTGCGCGACATCTACCAGATGCCGGGCATCGCCGACACGGTCAGCCTGCCGCACATTCGCAACCACTACTACCGCAGCCACGCCACCATCAACCCGCACGGCATCATTTCCATCGGGCCGGCGCAGGATCTGGACGAGCCGCACGGCCGCGATCGGCTCTTCGGCTAAGACAAAAAAAATCCCCTTGCCGCCCGGCAAGGGGATGTCATCCCACCGACCTTAGCGCTGCGCGAACAGGCGCGGAATTTCGCGCAGGAACCAGGCTTTCGCCTCCCCCATGCTGTCACGTCGCCAGGCCATGATGATATCGGCTTCGCGACTGTATTCCGGCCCCACCACGCGCAGCCGCCCGGCCTCAATATCTTTCTCCACCATCGGATATGGCATGGTCGCCACCCCCAGCCCGGCCAGCAGCGCCAGACGCTTGTCTTCGATGGTGCTCACCGTCAGACGCTGCTGCTTATCCAGCAGCTGCACGGTCAACACCGGGCGCTCGCGGGCGGTATCCGCCACCGCGATGCCGCGGTACTTCACGCGGGTCACCTCGGACAACGGCTCCGGCTCCTGGTGGATAGGATGATCCGGCGCGGCGACGTAAACGCTCATTACCTTGTACAGTTTGCGGGTGTTGATCTCCGACGACGCGCGAAAATGCATGTCCGGCGCGATCACGATGTCGGCGCGCCCCTGCTCCAGCCGCTCCCAGGCGCCCGCCAGCACTTCGGTGAAAATCGACACCTGGGTGTTGGCCTTCAGCGCCAGCTTGTCCACCAGCGGAAACAGCAGGCTCGGCGGCGACAGCGCTTCGCTGACGATAGTCAGGTGGGTTTCCCAACCGCGCGCCAGCGCCTCGGCGTCGGTGGTCAACTTGTCGGCCGCTTCCAGCAGCACCCGCCCGCGCTCCAGCAACATGCGCCCCACGTTGGTGAACTTGGTGCGGTGGCCCGAACGGTCGAACAGCACCACGTCCAATTCTTCTTCCAATTTTTGCATGGTGTAGCTGAGCGCCGACGGCACCCGGCCCAATTCGTCGGCGGCCGCGGCGAAGCTGCCGCGGCGGTCGATCGCGTCCATCACTCTCAGCGCCTCAAGCGTGAGCGCCCGATCTCTGGCCATCACATCCCTCTGTCAGGAAATTTGAATATGCCGACCAGATTAACTGGCTAACAATCCGACGTCCAGATGCTTACCATTTGGATAATGAATTTAGAGAGCCGATTGCCATGATTACATGCAGAACAGCACAACAATGCGGGCAAGCTGACTTTGGTTGGCTGCAGGCTCGCTACACCTTTTCCTTTGGTCACTACTTCGATCCCAAACTGATGGGCTATGCGTCGCTGCGGGTGCTGAATCAGGAGGTGCTGGCGCCGGGCGCGTCGTTCCAGCCGCGCACCTATCCCAGCGTGGATATCCTGAACCTGATCCTGCAGGGCGAGGCGGAATACCGCGACAGCGACGGCAACGCCGCGCGCGCCAAAGCCGGCGAAGCGCTGCTGCTGGCCACCCAGCCGGGCCTGAGCTACAGCGAACAGAACGTCAGCAGCGATACGCCGCTGACCCGCCTGCAGCTGTGGCTGGACGCCTGCCCGGAACGCAACAACGAGCGGGTGCAGCGCCTGACGCTGCCGGCGGCGGGCAACCTGCTGCTGGCCTCACCGGACGGCGCGCAGGGCAGCCTGCAGCTGCGCCAGCAGGTTTGGATCCACCATCTCGATCTGCAGCCGGGCGAAGAACAAACGCTGACGATTAACGGGCCGCGCGCCTATTTGCAGTCGATTCACGGCACCATCGCCGCCACCGGCGAGCGCCACGAAGCGCAGCGCCTGACCTGCGGCGACGGCGCCTTCGTGCGCGAGGAGAATCGCCTGACGATCCGCGCCGAGACCCCGCTGCGCGCGCTGCTGATTGACCTGCCGGTGTAAGCCGACCGGAAAACGAAAAACCCCGCGCAACTGACGTTGCGCGGGGTTTTCTTTTGTCGAGGGAGTTGACCGGTAAGCCGGGTTCTGTCGTGGACAGTCATTCCTCTAGGCCAGCAATCGCTCACTGGCTCAAGCAGCCTACCCGGGTTCAGTACGGGCCGTACCATGTGAACCCCTATTTGGCCTTGCTCCGGGTGGAGTTTACCGTGCCACGAACTGTTGCCAGCCGCGCGGTGCGCTCTTACCGCACCCTTTCACCCTTACCTGATCCCGCTTGCGCGGGCCATCGGCGGTTTGCTCTCTGTTGCACTAGTCGTAGGCTTGCGCCTCCCAGGCGTTACCTGGCACCCTGCCCTATGGAGCCCGGACTTTCCTCCCCTCCATCTGTCTCCCCGAAGAGGACGGCAATGAAGCGGCGACTGTCTGGTCAACTCCGGCGCGGATAGTAGCGTCGCGGCGGCGGCAGGTCAACCGCTTTACGGCTGTTGTTGCTCCAGCGCGTGCTTATACAGCGCATTTTTCTTCACGCCGTGGATTTCCGCCGCCAGCGCCGCCGCCTTTTTCAGCGGCAGCTCTTTTTGCAGCAGCGCCAGCGTGCGCAGCGCCTCGAGCGGCAGCGCATCCTCCTGCGCCTTGTGGCCTTCGACGATCAGCACCATCTCGCCGCGGCGGCGCACTTCATCTTCCTGCACCCACGCCAGCAACTCGCCCACCGGTGCGCCGTGGATAGATTCCCAGGTTTTGGTCAGCTCGCGCGCCAGCACCACATAGCGCTGCGGGCCCCAGACGGTGACCATGTCCTGCAGGCTTTCCAGCAGGCGGTGAGTGGATTCGTAGAAAATCAGCGTGCGCGGTTCCTCCGCCAGCGCCATCAGCGTATCCTTGCGCCCCTTGGTTTTCGCCGGCAGGAAGCCTTCGTAGCAGAAGCGGTCGGAAGCGACGCCCGCGGCGCACAGCGCGGTGGTGGCGGCGCAGGCGCCCGGCAGCGGCACCACGCGAATGCCGGCCTCGCGGCAGCGGCGCACCAGGTGATAACCGGGATCGTTGATCAGCGGCGTGCCGGCGTCGGACACCAGCGCGATGCTCTGGCCTTCCTGCAGTTTCGCCAGCAGCTGATCGGCCTTTTGCTGTTCGTTGTGGTCATGCAGCGCGAACAGACGCGCGTTGATCGCGAAGTGTTGCAGCAGCAATCCGGTATGGCGCGTGTCTTCCGCCGCGATCAGATCAACGCTTTTCAGTACCTCTAACGCCCGGTGAGTGATATCGCCCAAATTGCCGATGGGGGTGGGCACCACATACAGCGTTGATGCAGAAATGACTGATTGTTGGTGTTGATTCATTGTTTCATCCGGGTTGCCGATTTAATATTGAGCATCTTGAAAAAAACATCACTGGATACAGTATGCTTTCCTCAACATTCGTTCGTACCAAAGCAGGGCGTTCCAAGCCTGTCCGACTTACCGCAGTCATCGCGGCCGCCCTTTTCCTGGCAGGCTGTCCAAGTCGGGCCCCGCAAACGCCGCCCGCCAATATACAGGACGAAGCGAGCGCCAGCTCCGATTACTACCTGCAGCAGTTGCAGCAAAGCAGCGATGATAACAAGGCTGACTGGCAATTACTTGCTATTCGCGCCTTGCTGCGTGAAGGAAAACTGCCGCAGGCCGGCGACCAGTTGAATCAACTGCCGAAAAACCTCAGCGGTGCGCAGCAGACTGAACGCCAGTTGCTGACCGCCGAACTGCAGATCGCCAACAAGAGCTACGTCAGCGCCCGCAGCACGCTGGGCCATCTGGACAGCGCTTCGCTGTCGCCGAATCAGAAGGTGCGCTACTACCAGGCGCAGATTGCCGCCAATCAGGGCAAAGCGTCGCTGCCCTTGATCCGCGCCTATATCGCTCAGGAGCCGTTGCTGACCGGCAAACCGCACCAGGACAACCTGGATCAGACCTGGCAGGCGCTGCTGCAGCTGACGCCGCAGGAGATGAACAGCCTGGTGATCAACGCCGACGAGAACGTGCTGCAAGGCTGGCTGGATCTGCTGCGCGTCTATCAGGACAACAAGCAGGATCCCGATCTGCTGAAGGCCGGCATCAAAGACTGGCAGAACCGTTATCCGAAGAACCCGGCGGCCAAAACGCTGCCCGCTCGCCTGAACCAGGTGCTGAACTTCACCCAGGCCTCCACCTCGAAAATCGCCCTGCTGCTGCCGTTGAACGGCCAAGCGAAAGTGTTCGCCGACGCCATCCAGCAAGGCTTCGAAGCGGCGAAAAACGGCGGTTCCATGCCGGCGCCGCAGCCTCAAGCCGCGCAACCGGCCAGCGCACCGGCCCCAACGGCGCCGGCCGATCAGGCCGCCACGGGTGACATCAACGCCAACGGCGCGGTCAGCCCTTCGGCGCAAGAGAGCCAGCCTGCGGTGACCGCCGCGCAACCGGCGGCGCCGTCCAGTGCGCCGATAACGCCGCTGCAGGCCGCTAACGCACAGGTCAAAGTGTACGATACCACCAGCCAGCCGCTGGCCGCCTTGCTGAGCCAGGCGCAGCAGGATGGCGCCACCCTGGTGGTCGGGCCGCTGCTGAAAGAGAACGTCGATCAGTTGTCCGCCAGCACCACCACGCTGAACGTGCTGGCGCTCAACCAGCCGGAAACGCCGAAGGACAACCTGAACATCTGTTACTTCGCCCTGTCGCCGGAAGATGAAGCGCGCGACGCCGCCCGCCACATCTGGGAACAGCAGAAGCGTCAACCGCTGCTGCTGGTGCCGCGCGGCGCCTTCGGCGATCGCGTCGCCAAGGCCTTTAACCAGGAATGGCAGAAGCAAGGCGGGCAAACCGTGCTGCGTCAGGACATCGGCTCTGCCGGCGAACTGCGCCAGATGGTCAACAGCGGCGGCATCCGCATGACCGGTACGCCGATATCGAGCGCCCCGGCGCCGCAGAGCGTGACCATCGCCGGGCTGACTATTCCTGCGCCGCCGAGCGACGTGCCCGCCGCGACCGGCGGCAGCGTCGACGCGGTGTATATCGTCGCCACCCAGTCTCAGCTGACGCTGATCAAACCGATGATCGACATGGCCACCAGCTCGCGCGGCAAGCCGGCGATGTACGCCAGCTCGCGCAGCTATCAGGCCGGTGCCGGCCCGGACTTCCGCCTGGAAATGGAAGGCCTGCAGTTCAGCGACATCCCGCTGCTGGCCGGTTCAAACCCTCAGCTGTTGCAGCAGGCCAGCGCGCGCTTCCGCAACGACTACTCGCTGGTGCGCCTGTATGCGATGGGGATGGATGCCTGGACATTGGCCAACCACTTTGCTGAAATGCGCCAGCTGCCGGGCTTCCAGGTTTCCGGCACCACCGGTACGCTGAGCGCGTCGCCGAACTGCGTGATCAACCGCAAACTGCCTTGGCTGCAATACCGTCAGGGTACGGTCGTTCCGGTCTCTTGAACCCACGCGCCTCAGGGGCGGGCTATGAGTTACTGGCCCGCCGTCACCTGGAATACGCCGGACTCACCTTCTGCGCCGCCAACGTCGCGGTGCGCGGCGGTGAGCTCGACCTCATCATGCGCGACGGCGCCACCTGGGTGTTCGTCGAAGTGCGCTACCGCCGCAACGACGCCTTCGGCGGCGCGGCCGCCAGCGTCACCTTTCGCAAACAACAGCGGTTGCTGCATGCCGCCGCCGTCTGGCTGGCGGGGCGCGGAGCCAGTTTTGACACATCATCTTGCCGTTTTGATGTTTTGGCCATTACCGGTAGCCAGTTAGAATGGATACCCAACGCCTTCAATGCGGATTAATCGGGGTTTTGCGGCGCAGACCGGCCCTTTGACTTAGTGGATTAATACAACGTGCTGGATAGAATTAAAGTCTGTTTTACCGAAAGCATCCAAACCCAGATCGCGGCGGCGGAAGCATTGCCGGACGCCATTTCCCGCGCTGCGATGACGCTGGTTCAATCCTTACTCAACGGTAACAAAATCCTGTGCTGCGGCAACGGCACCTCGGCGGCCAACGCGCAGCACTTCGCCGCCAGCATGATCAACCGTTTTGAAACCGAGCGCCCCAGCCTGCCGGCCATCGCCCTCAACGCCGACAACGTGGTGCTGACGGCGATCAGCAACGATCGACTGCACGACGAAGTGTACGCCAAGCAGGTGCGCGCACTCGGGCACACCGGTGACGTGCTGCTGGCGATTTCCACCCGCGGCAACAGCCGTGATATTGTGAAAGCGGTCGAGGCGGCCGTCACGCGCGATATGACCATCGTCGCGCTCACCGGCTACGACGGCGGCGAGCTGGCCGGGTTGCTCGGCCAGCAGGATGTCGAGATCCGCATCCCGTCGCACCGCAGCTCGCGCATTCAGGAAATGCATATGCTGACCGTAAACTGCCTGTGCGATCTGATAGACAATACGTTATTCCCCCACCAGGACGATTAAGGAACTGAGATGAAGCTAAAAGCCACATTTGCAGTGCTGTCCAGCGCCCTGCTGTTGCAAGGCTGTATCGCCGGCGTCGTCGTCGGCAGTGCGGCCGTCGCGACCAAAACCGCCACCGACCCGCGCAGCGTCGGGACCCAGGTGGATGACGGCACGCTGGAAGCCAGGGTCGAAAGCGCTCTGAGCAAAGACCAGCAGTTGAAGAAAGACGCCCGGGTGGTCGCCACCGCCTATCAGGGCAAAGTGCTGTTGACCGGCCAGTCGCCTAACGCCGATCTCACCGCGCGCGCCAAGCAGATCGCCATGGGCGTGGAAGGCACGACCGAAGTGTATAACGAAATCCGTCAGGGCACGCCGGTCAGCCTGAGCACCGCGTCCTCCGACACCTGGATCACCACCAAGGTGCGTTCGCAGCTGCTCACCAGCGATACGGTGAAATCATCCAACGTGAAGGTCACCACCGAAAACGGCGAAGTGTTCTTGCTGGGCCTGGTCACCCAACAGGAAGGGCAGTCGGCGGCGCAGATCGCCAGCCAGGTGAGCGGCGTGAAGCACGTCACCACCGCCTTTACCTATGTGAAATGATCCTGCAGGCAAGGGGCCTTCCCCTTGCCGCTTTTCTGTACGCTTCCCGCTGTTTTACCCTGGTTTAATGAGCCGCGTTTAAAGTAATCTCTCACTTCATTACGGATAAAATTCAAATGGACAGAATTTTAATCGGTTTTCTCACTGCCGTTTCTTTATTCACCGCCGGAGTTTCCGCCGCCAATCCCACACAGGATGCGCCCCGCACCGAACATGCCCCGGCCCCGATGGCCGATCAAGCCGTGGCTACTGAAGGCGCGATCACGGTCGACCAGGTAAAAATCAATTATCAGGCGCAAACCGGGGTGCTGGAATTGAGTAAAGAGGATCCGGAAGATCCCGTGACCGGCATGTTCTATGTTGCGTATTTCAAAAAGGATGAGAATAAGAACGAGAGCAGGCCGATTACCTTTATCTACAACGGCGGGCCGGGCTCCGCCTCGCTTTGGCTGCATATGGGGGCGCTGGGGCCTAAACGGGTTATCGCTACTCAGCCAGAGAAAACACAGCTGGCGCCTTACCAACTCACCGATAACCAATACAGCCTGCTCAACGTCAGCGATCTGGTGTTTATCGATGCCCCCGGAACGGGTTACAGCCGCTTTTCCAGCAGTGCCGCCAGCCAGCCGGAGAGAGCGCAGCAAAAATCACAGAGTGCCAGCAACGTTTATGGCGTCAACGGCGATGCTCAGGCTTTCTCTCAATTTATCGTTCAGTTTTTAACGCATTACCAACGCTGGAACTCACCTAAATATTTATTGGGTGAAAGCTACGGCACTACCCGCTCGGTGGTATTGGCCGAGACGCTAAAAAATCAGAATATCGATCTTAACGGTATTATCCTGATGTCGCAGTTTCTGAACTACGACAATAACGTCGACGATCCCAATCAAAACCCCGGCGTCGATCAACCTTACTATCTGGCACTCCCCACCTACGCAGCCAGCGCATGGTACCACCAGCGGCTGCCGGGCAAGCACCCGAGCCTGAAAACCCTGTTAGACCAGGCCGAGCAGTTTGCGCTGGGGACTTATGCCCAAGCCTTGCTGCAAGGTGCCAATCTGCCTGAAAAAGATCGCCAAACGCTCGCCGAGCAGCTTTACCAATTTACCGGCATTCCGGCCGATTATTGGCTCAAAGCCAATTTGCGCCTGAGTGGACCGGTCTTCGCCAAGCAACTGTTGCGCAGTCAGGACGAGACCATTGGCAGAATCGATACCCGCTATCGTGGGCCGTCGCTGGATAATATCGCTGAAACGTCCAACTACGATCCCAACGTCAGTGCCATTACTTCCGCCTACGTCGCGCAATTCCACAATTATCTTGGCAAAACGCTGCATTTTAGCGCCGACCAAAACTATCGCGCATTTTCCGATGAGGTCTATGACTGGAACATGTCCAGCAACAGCCGGGACAGATCATTTAACGTGTTGCCGAACCTGTCGCGGGTGATGAAAATGACCCCGACAATGAGAGTGATGGTGATTGGTGGGGTTTACGATTTGGCCACCCCTTACTTCGTCGCCAAATATGAGATGAGCCATCTGCCCGTGTCGCCCAAATTACGCGACAATATCCGTTTCTATTGGTATGACACCGGGCATATGCCGTACTTGGATGAACCATCGCTTAAAAAGATGCACGCGGATTTAACTGCATTTATCAGCGATAAGCCCTGATGCGGCATTAGCCACCGAAGAGAGAGATACCTTGCCCGAAAGCAGGGTATCGCTTGGTTAATCCAGCTTGTTTTCTTTCAGGAAATCTTCCCCACCCAGCTGCCGCATCTGGCGCATGATCCACTGCTGTCGCTGTATCACATAGCCGGAAGGCGCATCGGCCCTAAAGCGATGCGGATTCGGCAATACCGCCGCCAACAGCGCCGCTTCCGCCGCGCTTAGCCGTTTGGCCGGCTTATGGAAAAAGCGTTGTGAAGCCTCTTCAACGCCAAACACCCCGTCGCCGAACTCGACGATATTCAGATACACCGTCAGAATGCGCCGCTTGGTCCACACCAACTCGATGCCCGACGTCAAGCCGGCCTCCAGCCCTTTGCGCAGCCAGCTGCGGCCATCCCACAGAAACAGGTTCTTGGCGGTTTGCTGCGACAGCGTGGACGCACCGCGGATGCGCGTCGGGCGCTTCTCGTTGTGGCTGAGCGCCTTTTCAATGGCCGCCACATCGAAGCCCCAATGGTCTGGAAACTTCTGATCCTCCGCCGCCATCACCGCCAGCGCCATCTGCGGCGAGATGTCGTCCATCGACACCCAATCCGAATGGGCGACGTAGCCAAAGTCGCCGCTCAGCCAGGCGCTGACTTGCCGCTCCACCATCACGGCGGAAAACGGCACCGGCAGGAAGGCAAAGGCCACAATGCCCAACACCCACAGGCCGAGAATCGCGATGACCCCGCGCTTCAGCCAATACCACGGGCGCAGTCGCCGCCATCCGCCGAGCGATTTTCTCATTCAGCCATTTCCAGTACCCGCGCCACCAGCTTATCGATACCGAGGGCCGCCTGCGCGATCGACGGCGCCAGCATATAGGCCGGCGTGGTCACGACTTTGTGTTCGCTGTCCACCACGATATCGTCTACCGGACAAATCACCGGCTCGCCGCCCATGGCGTCAATCACTTCTCCCAGGTCCGGATCGTTGCCAATGGTCAGCCGCGCTTGTTGATCCAGCAGTTTCGGCAACAGCGCCGGCGCGATGCACATCAGGCCAATTGGTTTGCCGGCCTTATGCATCTCGCGCGTCAGACGCGCCAAATCCTCATCGACCCAACATTCCGCGCCGGCTTCGGCGAAATTGCTGAGGTTCTTGGCGGCGCCGAAGCCGCCGGGCACGATCAGCGCATCCAGCTGCGCGGCCTCCGCCAGCGCCAGCGGCTGCACCGCGCCGCGGGCAATGCGCGCCGATTCAATCAGGACATTGCGCGACTCCGCCATCTCCTCACCTGATAAGTGATTAATAACATGGCATTGTGGTTTATCGGGCGCAAAGCACACCGCCTGCGCGCCGGCACGGTCCAACGCCAGCAGCGTCAGCACCGCTTCATGGATCTCCGTACCGTCATAAACACCGCTGCCGCTGAGGACGACACCCACCTTTTTCATCACTCTTACTCCTGTCGCTGCTGTCAACTGGTTCGTGCTCGGAGTTGACAAACACTAATCTACATCACACATTTTAATGAATCTTCTAACAAGAGCGCTTACATTTGCTATGTTGTTGGCTGTATGATGTTTAGGAATTCGCTACAACCTGCTCGACCAGAACACTGAAACCAATACGCAGGTTCACAATTTCCCTGGTGTTGGCGCAATATTCGCGCACCCCGGCTTAGGTCGGGGTCATTTTTTTTCAGCGTTCTCAACCCAAGCCCGCAGTACCTGCACGTCGTTGCGCCACTCTTGTTTCAACTCATCCACCCAATCCTGCACGTTATCCCACCAGGCCGGCAGCGTCGGCGTTTGAATCTGTTGCGCCAGCTGCTGCAGGTGACGCAGACCGACCGAACCGGCGGCGCCTTTGATCTTGTGCCCTTCTTCGGTGATGCCTTTCTGATCGCGCGCCGTCATGTTGGAGTCCAGCACCGCCAGGTAGCCCGGCATCATCTGTTCGAACATCTCCAGGCTTTGGTGGATCAGCTGCGGGCCAACCAGGTCCATGTACTGCTCCAGCATCGCGGTATCGAGTAACGACTCATTAATCTGCATCGCCTTGTGCTCCGTTTTCTTTGAAGTGTGAGAAGGTTGATGATCCCAATAGTGTTTGATGACCTGGGTCAACGCCGGCACCGACAGCGGCTTGCTCAGCACATCGTCCATGCCCGCCTCGAGGTACTCTTTTTTGTCTTTCAGCACGTTAGCGGTCAGGGCCACCAGCGGCGGCAGCGCCTGCCCGGCGTAGCGTTCGCGCAGCACCCGGGCGATGTCCAGCCCGGTCATGTCCGGCAGCTGGATGTCCAGCAGCACCAGATCGAACTCGTCCGGATCGAACATCGCCAGCGCGTCGTGGCCGTTCATCGCCACCTCGACGCTGTTGCCCAGTTTCTCCAGCACCGAGCGCGCCACGATCACGTTCAGCTCGATATCCTCCACCAGCAGGATGTGCAGCGCCGGCAACGGCAGTTCCTCTTCCTCCGGCGCCGCGCTGGCGGCTTCCTGCACCGCCGGCGCCTGGATGGTCAGAGTGAAGCAAGAACCGTGCCCCTGTTCGCTGCGCACGGTGATGTCGCCGCCCATGCTCTGCGCCAGTCGCTTGGAGACCGCCAGCCCGATGCCGGTGCCGGTGGCCGGGCGGCCGCCGCGCTGATCTTTCACCTGGTAATACATGGCGAAGATCTTGTCCTGCTCGTCCTGCGGGATGCCCATGCCCGAGTCTTCCACCTCGAACACCAGCTTCTCCTGCGCCTCACGCCGCACGCGCACCACGATTTGCCCCTGCTGGGTGAATTTCACCGCGTTGCCGATCAGGTTCCACAAAATCTGCCGCAGGCGCGTACCGTCGGTCACGATCTGCTGCGGCAGCGGCGTCTGCGGCTCCATGATGAACTGCAGCCCTTTCGGCTGCGCCAACAGGCCGGAGAGGTTCTCCAGATCTGCCAGGAAGCCGGTGAAGTCCACCGGCTGGTTGTCGAGCTGCACCTTGCGCCGCTCGAGCTTATCCATTTCGATAATGTCGTTGAAGATATTGCCGAGGGTGATGGCGCTGACGTGAATGGTCTTCAGGTATTTCAGCTGCTCGTCGTTCAGCTCGGTATCGAGCAGGATACGGCTCAGGCCAACGATGCCGTTAAGCGGCGTACGCAGCTCGTGGCTGATCGTGGAGATAAAGGTGGTCTTCTCCCTGCTGGCGTTCTCCAGCGCGTCCTGGTAGCGCTTACGCTCGGTAATATCGCGGCCGAAGCCCATCAGCCCGTGGCGTTTGCCCACCCGGTCATAAAACGGGACCTTGCGCAGCTCGAAACAGGCCTTGCGGCCATCGGGATACACCAGCCACTGTTCGTAGGTCAGCGAGACGTTGTGGCGGAACACCTTCTCGTCGGTCTCAATGACCTTTTCGGCGATCTCCTGGCCGTAGACGTCGAACGGCGTCAGGCCGATCAGCTGCTTCTCGCTCTTGCCGGTCAGCAGCTCCATCGCGCGGTTGCAGCCGGAAAATT
This sequence comes from Serratia sp. CY84636, assembly GCF_052166245.1. Lineage (NCBI taxonomy): Bacteria > Pseudomonadati > Pseudomonadota > Gammaproteobacteria > Enterobacterales > Yersiniaceae > Serratia > Serratia sp. CY84636. Next base: position 187,294 of record NZ_JBJNOX010000006.1, on the reverse strand, counting down.
CTTTGTCTTCGTTGCGGTAGTAGACCAGATCCGGCGAGGCATCGAGGAAGGAACGCAGCAGCGCCGATTGCTGGCCCAGCTCAATCTGCGCCAGTTCACGCTGTTCCATCTCTTCCGTCAGCTTGTCCATCACCTGCAGGCGCTCTTCTTCCGCCTTGATACGGTCAGCGATCTCCTGGTTCAGCTGGCTGATATTGTCCTTAAGCTGCTGATTGAGCTCCAGATCGCGGTGGCGCATTTCCTCCAGCTTGTCCACCAGCCGCGCCAGCCGCTGGCGCGACTCCTCCAGCTGCTCCACCACCACCGAGAGGAAGTAGACCGCCCACGGGGTGATCAACAGGCCGAAGAAGATCGAACGCACCACGTCGATGCTTTCCACTTCGCCGCGCAGCAACATGGTCACCGCCATCTGCACCACCATCGCCAGCACCACCAGCGCCGAGGCCAGCAGCAGCGAGAAGCGCACCAACCCCAGTTTCACCATTAAATCGACGTAGTACTGGGCCAACACCCGGATTTGCTTCATAGCGGCTCCCATCAGACACAATCTTTTGAATCATACCGTAAAACAGCGGTGAGATAAGGCGGCAAACGCCGAAGTGTGGCAAAGATTGCACTTCAGAGCGGCATTCCAGGGCGGTAGCGCCGCTTTTCATCCAGCGCGCTGCCCTGCCCGCCGTATTGCTGCAGATAAGCGCCCACCGCCTGCATGCCGCTCCAGCGGTTTTCGCACCACAGCGGCGCCAGCAGCGTGGGCCGACGGGCGCTGGCGGACAGGCGGTGATACACCACCTCGCCAGGCGTGTGGCGGATCATCTCCCCGGCGCTGACGGCGTAGTCCTCCAGCGCCAGTTCGGGCAAACGCCCGGCTCGCCACGCGCGGGCCAGGGTACTGCCGGTCACGACGTGCAGCGGATGCAGCTTAATGCCATCCACGCCGGACTCCACCACCCGCTGCAGCGTGAGCAGATGATCGCGCTGGGTTTCTCCCGGCAGCCCGACGATCAGATGGCAGCACACCTTCAGCCCGCGCTGCCGGGCCCGTTGCGCGGTCTGCTGATAGCAGCGGAAATCATGGCCGCGGTTGATGCGTTTGAGCGTTTTATCGTGCGCCGTCTGCAGCCCCAGCTCCAGCCACACTTCATAACCCTCCTCGCGATACCCCGTCAGCAGATCCAATGCGGCGGGCGGCACGCAGTCCGGCCGGGTGCCGACGCACAGGCCGACCATCTCACTCTGCGCCAACGCCTGCCGATACATCGACGCCAACAATTCGACCTCCGCATAGGTGCTGGTATAGGCCTGGAAATAGGCCAGATAGCGCCGCGCCCGGTTGACCCGCGCGGCCTGCTGCGCCAGCTGTTCGGCGATACTTTGCCGCTGCATCGCCTCATCGGCAAACGAAGCGACGTTGCAAAATGTACAGCCGCCGCGCCCCAACGTGCCGTCGCGGTTAGGGCAGCTGAATCCGCCGTGCAGCGTGAGTTTATGGATCTTTTCGCCATAGCGGCGCTGGAGATCTGCGCCAAACATATTGACTAATTGCGGCAACTGCATAATCTTGGTGATTCTCTGTGTTCAAAGCCGCGATGCTAATAAGAAACGGCTTTTCCCGCGATGACAGAGATCAACGCTTTCCCCGCAAGGCGCCACCAGGCATAACTATTCATCATAAATGCAAATCAATTCACTATAATTCTGATGAATTATTCTAATCGTCGCGCAACCGTTAACGGCAATATGACAATGCGGTGAAAAACAGTGACAAACATCAACAAAGAAATATCTTATAGAATAAAATTCTGCCATTAACCCCCGCACTAGCATGGTGCAGAGATTAAGGGGTTGCACTATAGTGAGACAGCTCACACTTCTGTGGGGATCGGCGTTGCCCCACGATAGTGCAAAAACACATTAAAATACTTACTTTTCAAATAAATAAACATCATCAATTCGATAAGAATCTATCTTAAGCCCACATTTGACCTGCGAATTCTTTCTCGCTAAGTTGGAAGTCCGCTGGAAGCTTTCTGGACGGGCAAACGTCTCGTCATATTTATGCAGTAATTGAAGACTCCCTCTTAAAACAAGTCCTATACCACTTGTGAGACCGTCACGAGAGGCCATTGATGGAGGGCGGAAAAGCAGATTAGCGGGGTTAACTTGCTGATTGGACTTCTGCCTGAAATTGGGAAGCCCCCTCGCAGTAGGTTGTGAGAGTCACGCAGAGCCTGGGGAGGTTCACTGATATGTTGTACGATAAATCCCAAGAGAGGGACAACTGTGGTTTCGGCCTGATCGCCCACATAGAAGGCGAACCTAGCCACAAGGTGGTTCGCACCGCCATTCACGCGCTGGCCCGCATGCAACACCGCGGCGCAATCCTGGCCGACGGCAAGACCGGCGACGGCTGCGGCCTGTTGCTGCAAAAACCCGATCGCTTCTTCCGCATGGTGGCGGAAGAGCGCGGCTGGCGTTTGGCCAAGAACTACGCCGTCGGCATGATGTTCCTCAGCCAGAATGAAGAGGAAGCGCGCCTCAGCCGCCGCATCGTGGAAGAAGAGCTGCAAAACGAAACGCTGTCGATCGTCGGCTGGCGTGAAGTGCCGACCAACCCGGACGTGCTGGGTGAAATCGCCCTCTCCTCCCTGCCGCGCATCGAGCAAATCTTCGTTAACGCCCCGGCCGGCTGGCGCCCGCGCGATATGGAGCGCCGCCTGTTCGTGGCGCGCCGCCGCATCGAGAAACGCGTGCAGGACAACAGCTTCTACGTCTGCAGCTTCTCCAACCTGGTGACGATCTATAAAGGCCTGTGCATGCCTGCGGATCTGCCGCGCTTCTATCTCGATCTGGCGGACCTGCGCCTGGAGTCGGCCATTTGCCTGTTCCACCAGCGCTTCTCCACCAACACCGTGCCGCGCTGGCCGCTGGCGCAGCCGTTCCGCTACCTGGCGCACAACGGCGAAATCAACACCATCACCGGCAACCGCCAGTGGGCGCGTGCCCGTACCTACAAATTCCAAACGCCGCTGATCCCGGATCTGCAGGCCGCCGCGCCGTTCGTCAACGAAACCGGCTCCGACTCCAGCTCGCTGGACAACATGCTGGAGCTGCTGCTGGCGGGCGGGATGGATCTCATTCGCGCCATGCGTTTGCTAGTGCCGCCGGCCTGGCAGAACAACCCGGACATGGACGGCGATCTGCGCGCCTTCTTCGACTTCAACTCGATGCACATGGAGCCGTGGGACGGCCCGGCCGGCATCGTGATGTCCGACGGCCGCTACGCCGCCTGTAACCTCGATCGCAACGGCCTGCGCCCGGCGCGCTATGTGATCACCAAAGACAAGCTGATCACCTGCGCCTCCGAAGTCGGCATCTGGGATTACCAGCCGGACGAAGTGGTGGAAAAAGGCCGCGTCGGCCCCGGCGAGCTGATGGTGATCGACACCCGCAGCGGCCGCATCCTGCACTCGGCGGAGACCGACAACGATCTGAAAAGCCGCCATCCGTATAAAGAGTGGATGGAGAAAAACGTCAAACGTCTGGTGCCGTTCGAAGATCTGCCGGACGATCAGGTCGGCAGCCGCGAGCTCGACGACGCGCAGCTCGAAACCTACCAGAAACAGTTCGGCTACAGCAGCGAAGAGCTGGATCAGGTGATCCGCGTGCTGGGCGAGATTGGCCAGGAAGCCACCGGCTCGATGGGCGACGATACCCCGTTCGCCGTGCTCTCCAGCCGGCCGCGCATCGTTTACGACTATTTCCGCCAGCAGTTCGCGCAGGTCACCAACCCGCCGATCGATCCGCTGCGCGAAGCGCACGTCATGTCGCTGGCCACCAGCATCGGCCGTGAAATGAACGTGTTCTGCGAAGCCGAAGGCCAGGCGCACCGCCTGAGCTTCAAATCGCCGATCCTGCTGTACTCCGATTTCAAACAGCTCACCACGCTGGAAGGCGAATACTATCGCGCCGAGACCCTCGATCTGGCCTTCGATCCGCAGCAGCAGGATCTGGAGCAGACCATTCGCGCCCTGTGCGACGAAGCGGAACGCAAGGTGCGCGAAGGTGCGGTGCTGTTGGTGCTGTCCGACCGCGCCATCGCGCCCGGCCGCCTGCCGGTACCGGCCCCAATGGCGGTGGGCGCCGTGCAAACCCGCCTGGTTGAGAAAAGCCTGCGCTGCGACGCCAACCTGATCGTTGAAACCGCCAGCGCCCGCGATCCGCACCACTTCGCCGTGCTGCTCGGCTTCGGCGCGACCGCCATCTACCCGTATCTGGCCTATGAAACCCTGGCCAAGCTGGTGGACAGCCAGGCGATCGACAAGAAATACCGCGACGTGATGCTGAACTACCGCAACGGCATCAACAAAGGCCTGTACAAGATCATGTCCAAAATGGGCATCTCGACCATCGCCTCTTACCGCTGCTCCAAGCTGTTCGAAGCGGTCGGCCTGCACCGCGATCTGGCGAATCTGTGCTTCCAGGGCGTGGTCAGCCGCATCGGCGGCGCCAGCTTCAGCGATTTCCAGCAGGATCTGCAGAACCTTTCCAAGCGCGCCTGGCTGAAACGCAAGCCGCTGGAGCAAGGCGGCCTGCTGAAGTTCGTGCACGGCGGCGAATACCACGCCTACAACCCGGACGTGGTGAACTCGCTGCAAAAAGCGGTGCACAGCGGGGAATACAGTGACTATCAGGCCTACGCCAAGCTGGTGAACGAGCGGCCGGTCGCCATGCTGCGCGATCTGCTGGCCATAACGCCGAAAGGCGAACCGATCCCGGTCGATCAGGTTGAACCGGCGGAGTCGCTGTTCAAACGCTTCGACACCGCGGCGATGTCGATCGGCGCACTGAGCCCGGAAGCGCACGAGTCGCTGGCGATCGCCATGAACGGCCTCGGCGGCTTCTCCAACTCCGGCGAAGGCGGCGAAGATCCGGCGCGCTACCGCACCAACAAGGTGTCGCGCATCAAACAGGTGGCCTCCGGCCGCTTCGGCGTGACGCCGGCCTACCTGGTGAACGCCGACGTGATCCAGATTAAGGTGGCGCAGGGCGCCAAGCCGGGCGAAGGCGGCCAGCTGCCGGGCGACAAAGTCACTCCGTACATCGCCAGACTGCGTTACTCGGTGCCGGGCGTGACCCTGATCTCCCCGCCGCCGCACCACGACATCTACTCGATCGAAGATCTGGCGCAGCTGATCTTCGACCTGAAGCAGGTCAACCCGAAGGCGGTGATCTCGGTGAAACTGGTGTCCGAACCGGGCGTCGGCACCATCGCCACTGGCGTGGCGAAGGCCTATGCCGATCTCATCACCATCGCCGGTTACGACGGCGGCACCGGCGCCAGCCCGCTGTCCTCGGTGAAATACGCCGGCTGTCCGTGGGAGCTGGGCCTGGTGGAAACCCAGCAGGCGCTGGTGGCCAACGGCCTGCGCCACAAGATCCGCCTGCAGGTGGACGGCGGCCTGAAAACCGGCGTGGACATCGTCAAAGCGGCGATCCTGGGCGCGGAAAGCTTCGGCTTCGGCACCGGGCCGATGGTGGCGCTGGGCTGTAAATACCTGCGCATCTGCCACCTCAACAACTGCGCGACCGGCGTCGCGACTCAGGACGACAAGCTGCGCCGCGATCACTACCACGGCCTGCCGGAACGCGTGACGAATTACTTCCAGTTTATCGCGCGTGAAACCCGCGAGATCATGGCGCAACTGGGCGTGAGCCAACTGGTGGATCTGATCGGCCGCACCGAGTTCCTGACCGAGCTGGACGGCATCTCTGCCAAGCAGAACAAGCTGGATCTGTCGCCGCTGCTGAAAACCGCCACGCCGCATCCGGGTAAAGCGGTGTACTGCACCGAAAGCAGCAACCCGGCGTTCGACAAGGGCCTGCTGAACAAAGAACTGCTGGCGCAGGCGCAACCGTACATCGAAGCGAAGCAGGGTAAAACCTTCTACTTCGACATTCGCAACACCGACCGCTCCGTGGGCGCCATGCTGTCCGGCGCTATCGCCGACGTGCACGGCGATCAGGGCATGGCGGCCGATCCGATCAAGGCGCACTTCTCCGGCACCGCCGGGCAGAGCTTCGGCGTCTGGAACGCCGGCGGGGTCGAGCTGACCCTGACCGGCGACGCCAACGACTATGTCGGCAAAGGCATGGCCGGCGGCAGCATCGCGGTGCGTCCGCCGATCGGCTCCGCCTTCCGCAGCCATGAAGCCAGCATCGTCGGCAACACCTGCCTGTACGGCGCTACCGGCGGCAAGCTGTTCGCCGCCGGCCGCGCGGGCGAACGCTTCGCGGTGCGCAACTCCGGCGCCATCACCGTGGTGGAAGGCATCGGCGACAACGGCTGCGAATACATGACCGGCGGCATCGTCTGCGTGCTGGGTAAAACCGGCATCAACTTCGGTGCGGGCATGACCGGCGGTTTCGCCTACGTGCTGGACGAAGACGGCGAGTTCCGCAAGCGCGTGAACCCGGAGCTGGTGGAAGTGCTGGATGTCGATCAGCTGGCGATCCATGAGGAGCACCTGCGCGGCCTGATCACCGAACACGTGCAGGCGACCGGCTCTTCCCGCGCGGAAGAGATCCTGGCCAACTGGCCGGAGTGGGCACCGAAGTTCGCCCTGGTCAAACCGAAGTCCAGCGATGTCAAAGCGCTGTTGGGTCACCGTAGCCGTTCCGCAGCCGAGCTGCGGGTGCAGGCGCAGTAAGAGGTAGGTCATTAATGAGCCAGAACGTTTACCAATTTATCGACCTGCAGCGTGTTGATCCGCCAAAGAAACCGCTGAAGATCCGCAAAATCGAGTTCGTCGAGATCTACGAACCGTTTTCGGAAACCCAGGCCAAGGCCCAGGCGGACCGCTGTCTGTCCTGCGGCAACCCGTATTGCGAGTGGAAGTGCCCGGTGCACAACTACATCCCGAACTGGCTGAAGCTGGCCAACGAAGGCCGCATCATGGAAGCGGCGGACCTGGCGCATCAGACCAACAGCCTGCCGGAGGTATGCGGCCGCGTGTGCCCGCAGGATCGCCTGTGCGAAGGCTCCTGCACCCTGAACGACGAGTTCGGTGCGGTCACCATCGGCAATATCGAGCGCTACATCAGCGATAAGGCCATCGAAATGGGCTGGAAGCCGGACATGTCGCACGTGCAGCCGACCGGCAAGCGCGTGGCGATCGTCGGTGCCGGCCCTGCCGGGCTGGCCTGCGCCGACGTATTGACCCGCAACGGCGTCAAGGCGGTGGTATATGACCGTCATCCTGAAATCGGCGGCCTGCTGACCTTCGGTATCCCGGCCTTCAAGCTGGAAAAGGAAGTGATGGTCAAACGCCGCAGCATCTTCAGTGAGATGGGCATCGAGTTCCAGCTGAACACCGAAGTGGGCAAAGACATCAGCATGGAGACCTTGCTGAGCGAGTACGATGCGGTATTCCTCGGCGTCGGCACCTATCAGTCGATGCGCGGCGGCCTGGAGAACGAGGAAGCGCAGGGCGTGTACGATGCGCTGCCGTTCCTGATCGCCAACACCAAGCAGCTGATGGGGTATGAAACCGAGCAGCACGAGCCTTACGTCAGCATGGAAGGCAAGCGCGTGGTGGTGCTGGGCGGCGGCGATACCGCCATGGACTGCGTTCGTACCTCAGTGCGCCAGGGCGCGACGCAGGTCACCTGCGCCTACCGCCGCGACGAAGCCAACATGCCGGGTTCCAAGCGCGAAGTGAAGAACGCCCGGGAAGAAGGGGTAGATTTCCAGTTTAACCTGCAGCCGCTGAGCATCGAGCTGAACAGCGCCGGCCGCGTGGCCGGGGTGAAGATGGTACGCACCCAGCTGGGCGCACCGGATGCCAACGGCCGTCAGGCGGCGGAGCAGGTGCCGGGTTCTGAACACGTGATCGACGCCGACGCGGTGGTGATGGCGTTCGGCTTCCGCCCTCACCGTATGGACTGGCTGGCGGCACACGACGTGCAGCTCGATAAACAGGGCCGCATCCTGGCGCCGGAAGGCAGCGACAACGCGTTCCAGACCAGTAACCCGAAAATCTTCGCCGGCGGCGACGCGGTGCGCGGTTCCGACCTGGTGGTGACGGCGATCGCCGAAGGCCGCAAGGCGGCAGACGGCATCATGAACTACCTGGAAGTGTAAACCTTCCGTACCGCCAGAGGCCCGGCACATTGCCGGGCCTCTGTTTTTAGCCTGCCACGCTTTGTAACAACCTCCCCTCACCTCACCGCTTCAACGCGCTATAGTATTGAGTTAGCACCATTGCGGGGCGCGGCTGCGCCTGACACCGAGATAAGGATAGCGAACATGAAATGCTCCATTTCCCTGTTGGCCGGCGCACTGCTGGCCGTCAGTTTCAGCGCTTCAGCCATGGCGCTGGATTCGCAGGAGGTCGGTTACAATATCGAAGCGCGCGGCGCGCGGCCGGTCGTGGCACAGTTGGGCAAAGCCGGGCAGTTCAGCGCCGTGGAAAACAGCATCCGGCTGGGGGACGACAGCTGGATTGCCCTGGCGCCCAAGCTGGCCGGCGGCGGCAATGCCGGCTTTACCGCCGGCATCAAATCTGCGCTCTCCGCCGCCCTGATTTACAATCCGGCGGCGGTGTTGCAGGCGCTCAACAAAGGCAACGATCTGCCGCTCAATGACATTTGCACCGCGCCGCCGGAAGTGCAAGGCGACACCGCCATCACCAGTTTCCGCCAGCGCGCAACCCGCGCCTTGTCCACCGTGCGCGTAGGCGATCTCAGCGCACCGCGCGATGCCTGCATTGCCGCCTTGAAAGGCTGATCCGCTTCTGCCGGGCAAAAAAAAGCACCCCATAGGGTGCTTTTTCGTTTGTTCGCGCGGGATTACTTCACCACGCGCAGCGCCGGGCGGCCACCGCGCGGCGGCTGCGGCGGCTCGTCGTCCGGGCCGTTATCTTCCGCGGTATCCGGGCGATCGCCGTCGATCACCGACATCAGGGTTTCCGAAGGGATCGTCTCATTGTCCAGGCCTTCGAAAACGCCTTCGCTCTCGTCGTAGGCGGCTTCCGGTTCGAACATCGTGCCGGCGCCGTTTTCACGCGCATAGATCGCCAGCACGGCGGCCATCGGCACCGAAACCTGACGCGGCACGCCGCCGAAGCGCGCGTTGAACTGCACGTCTTCGTTGCCCAACGCCAGGTTGCCTACCGCGCGCGGCGCGATATTCAGCACGATCTGGCCGTCACGCGCGAACTCCATCGGCACCTGCACGTCCGGGCGAGTCACATCGACCACCAGGTGCGGCGTCAGCTGGTTATCCAGCAGCCAGTCATAGAACGCCCGCAGCAGATACGGGCGACGCGGCGTCATCTGAGACATGTCCATCGCGCTTAGCCCCGGGTTTGCAGGCGCATTTCACGCTCGGCTTCGGTCAGGGAAGCCAGGAAAGCGTCGCGTTCGAAGACGCGGGTCATGTAGCCTTTCAGCTCTTTGGAGCCGGCACCGCTCAACTCAATGCCCAGCTGCGGCAGACGCCACAACAGCGGCGCCAGATAGCAATCCACCAGGCTGAACTCTTCGCTCATGAAATACGGCGCCTGGCCGAAGATCGGTGCGATCGCCAGCAGCTCTTCACGCAGCTGACGACGGGCGGATTCCGCTTCCTGACCGCTGCTCTTCTCGATCTTGTCCATCAGCGAGTACCAGTTCTTCTCGATGCGCAGCATCATCAGACGGCTCTCGCCACGGGCAACCGGGTAAACCGGCATCAGCGGCGGGTGTGGGAAACGCTCATCCAGGTATTCCATGATGATGCGGGATTCATACAGGGTCAGTTCGCGATCGACCAGCGTAGGCACCGTCTGGTAAGGGTTGAGGTCAATCAGATCTTGCGGCAGGTTATCCATTTCGACCTGCTCGATCTCGACGCTGACACCTTTCTCCGCCAGTACGATACGTACTTGATGGCTAAAAATGTCGGTCGGGCCAGAGAACAGCGTCATTACCGAACGTTTGTTGGCAGCGACAGCCATGAAAACCTCCAAGTTATCTAGAAAATACTGCGAATAGCCAACTGACAGGCTGCTATCCTGAATAATCTTGCCGCAGGCCGGCAGCACGCAGCGCGACCCGAGCCCATGAAAAACCGGCCCAGGAGGTCAACTGCACGGCGAACAGGCGCAAAAGTGGGTGATAGTTTACCAGATTTTGCTTGTTTTGTGGGGACGGTGCGGTGAATTCATGTTGAATTGTCTGATCTGCCACAGATTTTAGTCGGGGACGGCGGATTTCAGGCATAAAAAAACCCGGTGAAGCACCGGGTTTTTTGCGTAAATCGCACTGCCGAAGCAGCGAAAATTAACGCTTGGAGAACTGCGGACGACGACGTGCTTTACGCAGGCCGACTTTCTTACGTTCAACCTGACGAGCGTCACGGGTGACGAAGCCAGCTTTACGCAGTTCAGAACGCAGAGTCTCATCGTACTCCATCAGTGCACGGGTGATACCGTGACGGATAGCGCCAGCTTGACCGGAGATACCACCACCTTTAACGGTGATGTACAGGTCCAGTTTGCCAACCATGTCGACCAGCTCCAGCGGCTGACGAACTACCATGCGGGCAGTTTCGCGACCGAAGTACTGTTCCAGGCTGCGCTGGTTGATAACGATGTTACCGTTGCCCGGCTTGATGAAGACGCGAGCGGCGGAGCTTTTGCGGCGACCAGTGCCGTAGTATTGATTTTCAGCCATTGCCATTAATCCCGATTAAATGTCCAGAACTTGCGGTTGCTGTGCCGCGTGATTGTGCTCGGTGCCCGCGTAAACCTTCAGTTTACGGAACATAGCACGACCCAGCGGGCCCTTTGGCAGCATGCCTTTAACCGCGATTTCAATCACGCGCTCAGGACGGCGGGCAATCATCTCTTCAAAGGTCGCTTGCTTGATACCACCGATGTGGCCGGTGTGGTGGTAGTACACTTTGTCTGTACGCTTGTTGCCGGTTACAGCAACTTTGTCAGCGTTCAGAACGATGATGTAATCACCGGTATCCACGTGCGGGGTGTATTCCGCTTTATGCTTGCCGCGCAGGCGACGAGCCAGTTCAGTAGCGAGACGGCCTAAAGTTTTACCATCTGCATCAACAACGTACCAGTCGCGTTTTACGGTTTCTGGTTTAGCTGTAAAAGTTTTCATTAGAAAGCTTACCCAATAATTAGTTACACGTTGGTGAACACCCAAACGCTCGAAAACAGTTGAGGCTCACACGACCATACAAGTCCAGCAAACCTACCCCTTCGAATAGCCATTGCCGGCACTATAAAGTTTTTGGGAAAAAAAACTTTGTTGTAACGTGGGGTCGCAAGATTATAGAGAAGTCGCTCACAAAGATCGAACGGTTTTTGAATGGAAAATAAATTTATCGCCGGCGGCGGGCAACCGGCGATAGGCCCGATGGGCTCAGGGCAGATGCGGCAGCTTGAGGTACTCTTCGCTCTGCATTTCCTGCAGGCGCGACAGGCAGCGCTGATACTCGAACTTCAGCCGCTCCCCCTGGTAGATCTCGAACATCGACACCTCGGCACCGATCACCAGCTTGACGTGACGCTCATAGAATTCGTCCACCAGCGCCAGGAAACGGCGCGCGGTATTCTCTTTCAGCGGCCCCATCACCTGCACATTATACAGGATCACGCTGTGATACAGCCGCGACAGCGCAATGTAGTCCAGTTGACTGCGCGCCTCTTCGCACAGCGTGTGGAAATCCACCGCCAGCACGCCGTCCACCGAACGGATCGCCTGCAGCGGCCGATGGTTGATCTGCAGCATCGGCGCCTCCTCCCCCGCCTTGCCCGCCAGCTTGACGAACATCCGGTCCAGCGTTTCGCGCGTCTGGTCGCTCAGCGGCGTCAGGTAGAGGTGCGCCTGGGTCAGAGTACGCAGACGATAATCGATACCGGCGTCGACGTTCATCACGTCGCAGTACTCATTGATCAGATCGATAGCCGGCAGGAAACGCGCCCGCTGCAGACCGTTGTGGTACAGATCGTCCGGCGGGATGTTCGACGTGGCCACCAGCGTGATGCCGCGCGCGAACAGCGCCTGCAGCAGCGTGGCCAGCAGCATGGCGTCGGTGATGTCGGACACGAAGAATTCGTCGAAGCACAACACGTCGGTCTCGGCCTTGAAGCCGTCGGCGACGATTTCCAGCGGGTTTTCCCGCCCTTGCAACTCGGTCAGCTCTTCATGCACCCGCAGCATGAAGCGGTGGAAGTGCAGACGCATTTTGCGATCGCCCGGCAGGCTGTGGAAGAACATGTCCATCAACCAGGTTTTGCCACGCCCGACGCCGCCCCACATATACAGCCCCTGCACCGGGCGCTGCGGCGCCGTTTCGCCGCCCTTGCCCAACAAACGGCTGAGCTTGCCGCGCAGCCCGCCGGTCGGCGCGCTCGCCGCCGGCTTTTGCCGCAGAGCCTGATAAATGCGATCCAGTTGAGTAACGGCCCGACGTTGAACCTCATCGGCCTGATATTCCCCCGCGTCCAGCGCCTGCTGGTAGCGAGATAACGGTGATAGTGCCTGCATCTGTTCGATGTTCCCTAAGAACGCTTAGAAATTATTTAGCCAACGTTGGCGGCAAGTTGATGCCGATTCGCACCGTTATCGCCACAAATGCCCGCTGCGGGCGCCGCTGAAAACCCTGTAAAAATTAGGTTGAAGCGCATCAGGATTCCACTCGGACAAGGTTAACGGTTATAGTGGATATTATTAAGTGAAAAATCCCTGCGGAACAACGAAGTCAAAATAGGAGTCATCATGACCTGGGAGTATGCGCTGATTGGTTTGGTCGTCGGTATCGTGATTGGTGCGGTGGCGATGCGTTTTGGCAACCGTAAATTGCGTCAACAACAAGTCTTGCAGAATGAGCTGGACAAGAGCAAAACCGAGCTGGAAGAGTACCGTCAGGAGCTGGTCGGCCACTTCGCCCGCAGCGCCGAGCTGCTGGATAACATGGCGCGCGATTATCGCCAGCTGTATCAGCATATGGCGAAAAGCTCCAACAACCTGCTGCCGGATCTGCCGATGCAGGAGAACCCGTTCCGCTATCGCCTGACCGAAGCGGAAGCGGACAACGATCAGGCGCCGGTGGAAATGCCGCGCGACTATTCGGAAGGGGCCTCCGGCCTGCTGCGCGGCCAAAGCGCACGCCGCGACTGATATTCCTTCTTCGCCCGCGGGGCCTCCCGCGGGTTTAATCCCGTTTGTGCCATATTGACCTTCCTTCGCATTACCTTTACTGAACTTTGCACGCAAATTCACGGTCTTACCCTTCACTATGACAAGGCGATTGCCTTATCATCAAATTTTCATCGGCAGGTATTGAGAGAGTTATCATCAATGAAGAAAAAGTCGTTAATTCTTAGTGCATTGGCAATGAGCCTCGGCCTGGCGTTCAGCGCCGCACCGGCGGCCAACGCGGCCCTGCCCGTCGCCGTGCAGGGGCAGCCGCTGCCGAGCCTGGCGCCGATGCTGGAAAAAGTCTTGCCCGCCGTCGTGAGCGTGCATGTCGCCGGCACCCAGGTGCAGCGTCAACAGTTGCCGGAAGAGTTCAGACGCTTCTTCGGCCCCAACTTCCCCGGCCAACAGCAGAGTTCCCGCCCGTTTGAAGGATTGGGCTCCGGCGTGATCATCGACGCCGCCAAGGGCTACGTGCTGACCAACAACCACGTCATCAACAACGCCGATAAAATCCGCGTGCAGTTGAACGACGGTCGCGAGCTGGACGCCAAGCTGGTCGGGCGCGATGAACAGTCCGACATCGCCCTGCTGCAGCTCAGCGATACCAAAAACCTGACCGCCATCAAGATGGCCGATTCCGACCAGCTGCGCGTCGGCGACTTCGCCGTGGCGGTCGGCAACCCGTTCGGCCTGGGCCAAACCGCCACCTCCGGCATCATCTCAGCGCTGGGCCGTACCGGCCTGAATCTGGAAGGGCTGGAAAACTTCATTCAGACCGACGCCTCCATCAACCGCGGCAACTCCGGTGGCGCGCTGGTTAACCTGAACGGCGAACTGATCGGCATCAATACCGCCATTCTGGCGCCGAGCGGCGGCAACGTCGGCATCGGCTTCGCCATTCCGAGTAATATGGCGCAGAACCTGAGCCAGCAGCTGATCGAATTCGGCGAAGTGAAACGCGGCCTGCTTGGCATCAAGGGCAGTGAAATGACCCCGGACATGGCCAAAGCCTTCAACACCGACGCGCAGCGCGGCGCCTTCGTCAGCGAAGTGTTGCCGAAATCCGCCGCCGCCAAGGCCGGCATCAAAGCCGGGGATATTCTGGTTTCCGTCGACGGCAAACCGGTGAACAGCTTTGCCGAACTGCGCGCCAAGGTCGGCACCACTGCGCCGGGCAAAACCCTCAAGGTAGGCCTGCTGCGCGACGGTAAACCGCAGGAAGTCTCGGTCACGCTGGACAACAGCGAGAGCGCCTCGACCAATGCCGAAACGCTGTCGCCGGCGCTGCAGGGGGTATCCCTCAGCAACGGCGCGCTGCCGAGCGGCGACAAGGGCGTGAAGGTGGAGAACGTGGATAAAGGCTCGACGGCGGCGCAAATCGGCCTGCAAAAAGGCGACGTGATCATCGGCGTCAACCGCCAGCGCGTGGACAGTATCACCGCGCTGCGCAAGGTGCTGGAAGCCAAGCCACCGGTGATGGCGCTCAATATCGTGCGCGGTAACGAAACCATTTATCTGCTGCTGCGTTAATTTGTGCAAAAACCGGGCTCGGTGACATACTGCGCCCGGTTAACTCATGCTATCCTCCGAACATCGTTCACCACACCACGAAAACTCCATGTTTGCTAAGCTCTTGCGTTCTGTCGTTATCGGTCTCATCGTTGCCGGCCTGCTGTTGGCCGCCCTGCCCATGCTGCGCTCTTCCAACGGCCTGTTTGCAGAGAAAACCGAGAATACCAGCGACGAAACGCCGGTGAGCTACAACAAGGCGGTGCGCCGCGCCGCCCCTGCCGTGGTGAACATCTACAACCGCAACCTGAACGGCGCCGCCAACGTGCTGTCGCTCGGTTCCGGCGTGATCATGAACGAACGCGGCTATATCATCACCAACCGCCACGTGATCAAAGACGCTCAGCAGATCACCGTGGTGTTGCAGGATGGCCGCCGCTATGAAGCGCTGCTGGTCGGCTCCGACGGCCTGACCGACCTGGCGGTGCTGAAGATCGATCCCGGCAATTTACCGGTGATCCCGACCAATAAAAATCGCGTTGCCCACGTCGGCGACGTGGTGCTGGCGATCGGCAACCCCTATAACCTGGGGCAAACCGTGACTCAGGGCATCCTCAGCGCTACCGGGCGCATCAGTATGAGCACCACCGGCCGGCAGACGTTCCTGCAGACCGACGCCTCAATCAACCGCGGCAACTCCGGCGGCGCGCTGGTCAACTCGCTGGGCGAGCTGATCGGTATCAACACCCTGACCTATGACAAAATCACCGACGGCGAAACGCCGGAGGGCCTCGGCTTCGCCATTCCGATCGAACTGGCCACCAAAATCATGGACAAGCTGATCCGCGACGGCCGCGTGATCCGTGGCTATTTCGGCATTCAGGGCAAGGAGATCATTCCGCTGCGCCCCTCCAATTCCGGCATCGATCGCCTGCAGGGCATCATCGTGACCGAAATTACGCCGAACGGCCCGGCGAGCAACGCCGGTTTCCAGATCAACGACATCATCATCAACGTGGATAACAAACCGGCGGTATCCGTGCTGGAAACCATGGACCAGGTGGCGGAGATCAGACCGGGCACCGAGATACCGGTTATCGTGCTGCGCGACGGCAAACGCATTACGTTGAAAATGACGGTGGGTGAATTCCCGGAAGACAGCAACTAGCCCTTTGATCACCCACGCACCGCTTTATATTCACTCAAAGAGCGGTGCCCCCAACCGCATTCCTGCCTTACCCTGTCCATTCTTATTACTTATCTAATAGGCTTTGTTTCCCTTCAGATAATCAGCACCCCAATTAATAACCCATAATTATAAGTTCAATAAAAACATATTACATCCAACCCATTAATAAAATAATTAATATACATCACACATTAGAACACCAGAAAATTCCAAAAAAAATAAAAAAGATTAAAAAACGTTGCGATTAATAAATCTCGAACCAATAATATCGCAGAAAAACTCTACCAGCATTGAACGCAATAGAATAAATACTTATTTTTTCTTAGATGGAATTCCTTTCGTGAATACTATAAGTAATATCATTATCTCCCGCTCTCTTGGTGTATGGGTGAAATTTATTCACTTAGCACAGCGAGGTTATTTTTATTTTCAAGCATCAGCAAGCCTCCTGATTGTAACGTTCCCCTCCTTAGCCACATCAGCTGTGTTGCCTAATGCAGGACAAGTCATGAGAGATCTCGAAGAGACTCGTCTTAATATTCCTGCCCCAGTAGAGATGAAGCCTTCTCCAGCCAAGGCCGCCCCCATTGCGCCTGCTGCGGATAATTCGCCCACTTTGTTGGTAAACAGTTTCTTTCTTAACGGAAACGAGAGTATTTCCTCAGCCAAACTATTGCCTTTGATTGCAGAGTTCAAGGGGCGTGAATTAACGGTGGCACAGTTAAAAACTGTCGTTCAAAGGATAACCATTCACTATCGAAACAAAGGTTATTTCCTGGCCAGCGCTTACCTGCCCCGGCAAGAGATCGTCGATGGTCAAATTCGTATTGATATAGTTGAAGGTAGCTACGGAAACATCACTCTAAATAATAAATCTCAAGTCAGAGACGATATATTACGCCGGCAGTTATCCCATATACACAGCGGCATGGCCATCACAGACGCTCAGTTAGAGCGAAACCTTTTACTGCTCAACGATATACCCGGAGTATTGATCAACAGCACTCTGTTGCCAGGTTCGCAACCCGGCACTACAGATTGGCTGATTAACGCTGCGCCAGGAAAACGGGTAGATGGCGTCTTGCAAACGGATAACTTTGGCGACGTCTATACCGGCGAATACCGCGGCATCGCATCGCTGGGCGTTAACAATCCCCTGCGGTTGGGTGACCGCCTGGACCTTCGCTTGCTGAGCAGCGATAAGCATCAACGCTATTACCGCATGGCTTACCAGCTCCCCGTCAGCCCTTGGGCGACACGAGTAGGCGTTGCGCATTCGTACATGAACTATCGGTTAGGCAAAGATTTCCGCGAGCTGAAAGCCCACGGCAACGCCACCATCGGCAGCGTCTTCGTTGCCCAGCCCCTGCTGCGCAGCCGTACCCTGAACGTCAACGCGCAGCTGCAATTTGACGACAAGACGCTTCGCGACGACATCGATCTCTTCGACAGCCGTAGCCGCAAACGCATCAGCCTGTGGACAGCAGGCGTCGATCTCAATGCCCAAGATCGTTTGTTTGGCGGGGGGCAAAGCGTGGCATCGCTTTCTTACAGCATCGGCAATCTGCACATTGAAGATCCTTCAGCTCGCCGCTGGGACGGCCGTACCGCAAAAACCGAAGGGCAGTTCAGCAAACTGGCGCTGAGTGCGGTCAGGCTGCAAAACCTGAGCGGTGCCTTCCAGCTGTCTACCCAACTCAACGCGCAATGGGCCCCAGGAAATCTGGACTCCTCTGAAAAATTCAGCGTGGGCGGCCCCTATGCCGTACGGGCTTACGCGCCGGGCAGCGGCAACGGCGATTTGGGCTGGCAAGCCAGCATAGAACTGCGCTACGCCCTCAGACCCGGCTGGCAACTGGGCACTTTTATCGACCAAGGACGCGCACGCCTCAACAAACATCCCTGGACGACGGAGAAAAACCGCGTGCACATGTCGGCCGCTGGCTCATCGCTCATCTGGGGAGGAACAAACCATCAGGTCGGTCTTACTGCAGCCTGGCCGCTCGCCGCTTCTGGCCCAGGCAGCGAGACGGATAAATCCCCACGAATTTGGCTACAGGCGGCCCGGTATTTCTAACCGCCTGATGCTAAAGACCAGCTGCTGGAAAGCGGCACTCATGAAAAATAAGGAAATGAATAATGAATAAAATCTATGCATTGGTCTGGAACCCGGTTCGGGAGTGCTGGAATGTGGTCAACGAACACTGCAGCCGCCGTGGCAAGGGCAGCGGCAAGCGCCGTCTGGCAGTGACACTTTCCCTGCTGAGCTTGCTACCGTTGGAACAGGCACTCGCGCTGCCCAGCGGGCAAAACATCGTCTCCGGCAAGGGCGACATCACCACCAACGGTCCTGATATGACCATCAATCAACACAGCTACAAATTAATCACTCAATGGGACAGTTTCAACGTAGGCGGCAACGAGAGCGTGACGTTCCGCCAGCCAGGCGACACATCCGTAGCGCTGAACCGCGTCGTCGGCGTGAATGGCAGTGACATTCAGGGCAAAATCAACGCCAACGGCAAGGTGTTCATCGTCAACCCGAACGGCGTGATATTTGGCAAAAATGCACAGGTCAACGTCGGGGGACTGGTGGCTTCTACCCACGATATCAGCAATGCCGACTTCCTGGCGGGAAAAAACCGTTTCGTCGGCAGTTCGCAAGCGGAAGTCATCAACGAAGGCCGGCTGCAAGCGGCTGACGCCGGCAGCATCGCGCTATTGGGTGCAAGGGTGAATAACCAAGGGATTGTCGTGGCGAAGATGGGTACCGTCGCCTTAGGCGCCGGCGATGACATCACGCTGAACTTCGATGGTAACAAGCTGCTTAATCTGCAGATTGACGGCGCTGCGCTCAACGCGTTGGCTCAAAACCGCGGCGTATTGCACGCCAATGGCGGCCAGGTGTTAATGAGCGCCAAAGCCGCAGGCGATGCCCTGAGAACCGTGGTAAACAACCAGGGCGTGATCGTAGCGGAAACCCTGCGCGAACAATCAGGCCGCATCATCCTCGACGGCGGCGACAATGGCGTCGTCAACCTGGACGGTACGCTGAGCGCCACCGCCAATACCGGCAACGGTGGCACCATTGAGACCAAAGGCGCGCGCGTCGTCGCGCAGCCAAATGTCCAAATCTCAACCCGCGCACTGAATGGCAAAACCGGAACCTGGAGACTGACCTCCGCCGATGTCAACGTAGCGAATGGCGGAAACTTAAATGCCAAAACGCTGGAAAATACGTTAAAAAATAGCAATGTAGATCTTGTTAGCGCCAAAGGCGATGTCACCGTTGCTGAGCAGGTAAATTGGCAGAGCGCCAACAGGCTGTCGCTGACGGCGGAACGGGCCGGGATCAAAATTAACGCCCCGATCAAAGCGACCGGCGCAGGCGGTGCTCTGGCACTTAACCACAAAACGGGCTATACGCTGAACAACAACGCTGCAGTGACCCTATCGGGCACCAACGCTGCGTTCAGCGTCAACGGTGAACAGTACAAAGTGATCCAGACGCTGTCGGAACTGCTGGATATCAATAAAAACCTGAAAGCACGTTACGTTCTGGGCAACGATATTTCCAGCGACAGCCGTATCGATGCCATCGGGGGCAACACGACCTTCAACGGTGTTTTCGAAGGACTGGGAAATATGATCCAGGGTCTGGAAATCACCAACTCTGGCCCTTATCTCGGCCTGTTCAACTCATCCACAGGCTACATAGGCAACCTGAAACTGGATGCGTTGTCGTTTAGCCCTACGTCATTCACGCAATACACCGGAGCCCTTACCGGCCTGAATGCCGGCACCGTTTCCAACGTCAAAGCGACACGGATCAGTATTCACGGCGGCGGCGATATCGGCGGACTGATCGGTATCAACCTCGGTAAAGTGCTTAATTCTTCTGCATCCGGCAAGGTGACAGGCACGACCTCCCGCAGAAACCTCGGTGGGCTGGTTGGCCATAACCTGGGGGTAATTCAGAATAGCCAAGCGAAAGTTACCGTTTCGAGTATTGCTAATGGCTCGTCTGGCCAGCTAGGCGGCCTGGTCGGCGATAACAGCGGCCTGGTGGACGGTTCCTCAAGCGAGGGTAGCGTTAGCGCATCAGGCGAGCAGATGGATCTCGGCGGTCTGGTGGGGGCTAACCACGGCACTATCTTCAACTCCGTCGCCAATACCACGGTCGTCGGTAAGCGCAACAGCCGGATCGGCGGTCTGGCCGGTTTCAACGACGGTAAGATTACTCATTCGACGGCCAACGGCCCCGTCACCGGCGAAGGTGCCTACGCCATCGGCGGTTTGGTCGGGCAGAACAGAGGCGAATTGGATACGGTACAGGCCAACGGCGACGTTACCGGTAAAAACGGCGGGAATATCGGCGGCCTCATCGGGGTTAACGACAAGCAGGCCAAAGTGAAAAATGCGCATGCGAGAAATACCGTTATCGGTGGTGATAACGCCAACATCGGTGGCCTCATCGGGCGCAACAGCGGCGAACTCGTCAACGTTTCCGCCAGAGGAAAAGTACAGGGTGGAAACCAGAGCCTCATCGGTGGCTTGATCGGCGATAACTATGGCAACCTGACAAATGCCGACGTGGAAAGCGAGGTGTATGCCGGTAAGGCCAGCGTAGCCGGTGGACTGGTGGGGCGCAATAACGAAGCCACTCTCACCCATGCCAAAGCGCAAGGCACCCTTTCGGGCGTTTTCAGTCGCACACTCGGTGGGCTGGTCGGTGAAAATAACAGCGGCACGCTTAAAAACGTCAGTGCCGATACCGACGTCAACGGCGGCAACGATGCGTATATCGGCGGCCTGGTCGGTCACAATCGCTATGGCCTCATCACGCAAGCAACGGCTCTTGGTACGGTTAGCGCTGCGGCCAATAGCCGAGTCGGCGGCCTGGTCGGCAGCAACGAGCAAGGTACCATCAGCGACGCGACGGCTAACGTCACCGTCACTGGGGGCAGCGACAGCCAGGTCGGCGGTCTGGTGGGTTACAACAAAGGGATCATCACTCAGGTGAAAACCCTGGGTAACGTTCATGGCGGAACGGGCAGCGACGTAGGGGGAATTGTCGGCCTTAATGATCTTGCCAGTACGCTCGAGCGAGCCAGCGCGTCCGGCGACGTGACCGGAGACGCTTACAGTGCGGTCGGCGGCGTGGCGGGGAGAAATGGCGGCACCCTCAGGAACGTCTCGGCTTCCGGCAAGGTGAACAGCTTCGGTATTTCCCAACGCGGCGGCTTAATTGGCCTCAATGTCGGACTCTTATACGATTCGAGCTTCACGGGTTCGATCGCCCCGGCATCGATGGAAGGCCAGTGGGTAGGCAGCCTGATAGGTTCTAATTTTGATGGGTACGTGCGCAATAATAACGTATCGGGCTCCGCGAAAGATCAACCCCTCTATGGCCGTACGCTGGAAACGCTTTCTCAGTAACATTCCTTTCCTGGTACTCGCAAAAACGGCTTCCATCCGGAAGCCGTTTTCTTAAAGTCTATGCTAAACACAACGCGCTCAGCGCATTACTCGCCTTTCACACGCTCGATGTCCGCACCCAGCGCGCGCAGCTTGTCTTCAATACGCTCATAGCCGCGGTCGATGTGGTAGATGCGATCGACGACGGTCACGCCGTCGGCGATGCAGCCGGCGATCACCAGGCTGGCGGAAGCGCGCAGATCGGTCGCCATTACCTGAGCGCCGGACAGCTGCTCAACGCCGTGGCAAATCACGGTGTTGCTCTCGATTTCCGCGTGCGCGCCCATGCGAATCAGTTCCGGCACGTGCATGAAGCGGTTTTCGAAGATGGTCTCGGTGATGACGCCGGTACCTTCCGCCACCAGGTTCAGCAGGCTGAACTGGGCCTGCATGTCAGTCGGGAAGCCCGGGTGCGGCGCGGTGCGCACGGTGACCGCTTTCGGGCGTTTGCCGTGCATGTCCAGGCTGATCCAGTCTTCACCCACTTCGATATCGGCCCCAGCTTCGCGCAGCTTGGCCAGCACCGCATCCAGCGTGTCCGGACGGGTGTTGCGGCACATCACTTTGCCGCCGGAAACCGCGGCGGCGATCAGGAAGGTGCCGGTCTCGATGCGGTCAGGCAGCACGCGGTACACGCCGCCGCCCAGACGCTCGACGCCTTCGATGGTGATCTTGTCACTGCCGGCGCCGCTGATCTTCGCGCCCAGCGTGTTGAGGAAGTTGGCGGTATCGACAATTTCCGGCTCACGCGCGGCGTTCTCGATAACGGTGGTGCCGGTCGCCAGGGTCGCGGCGCTCATGATGGTCACGGTCGCGCCCACGCTCACCTTGTCCATGACGATGTGCGCGCCCTTCAGGCGGCCCTCGACGGACGCCTTGACGTAACCTTCTTCCAGCTTGATCTCGGCACCCAACTGCTCCAGGCCGGTGATGTGCAGATCGACCGGACGCGCGCCGATCGCGCAGCCGCCCGGCAGGGAAACCTGGCCGCGGCCGAAGCGCGCCACCAGTGGCCCCAGCGCCCAGATGGATGCGCGCATGGTTTTCACCAGATCGTAAGGGGCACAGAACTCGTTCACCCCGCTGGCGTCCACGAAGACCGAACCGTTGCGCTCAATCTTGGTACCCAGCTGGTTGAGTAGTTTAATGGTGGTGTCGATGTCCTTCAGCTTAGGGACATTCTGCAGCTCGACCGGCTCTTCCGCCAACAGGGCGGCGAACAGGATCGGCAGGGCGGCGTTTTTGGCCCCGGAAATAGACACTTCACCGCTCAGGCGAGTCCGACCCTGCACACGAAATTTATCCATCTGACTACTCTCTGTTATCTAATCTGAAGCTGCCCGCCCGGCAGGGCAAACAGCCTTAAAATCCGTTGAGTTTGCGGTCTCGCTGCCACTCTTCAGGGGTGTACGCCTTGATAGACAAGGCATGAATGCGGTTGTCCGCAATGTATTCCATCAGCGGTGCGTAAACCGTCTGCTGTTTTTTGACGCGGCTCATACCGGCGAACAGTTCACCGACCACGATCGCCTGAAAATGGCTGCCGTCGCCCGTCACATGTACTTCATCCAGTGCCAATGCCTGCATCAGCACGTCTTTAATCTCGTTGGTTTCCATAGTATCCAGTTCTGCCGCTAAAGGATCATAAACAGCCTAGTATCTTAGTGGAATACGATGTTTTCTTAAACTAAAGAAAAAGCCCCTGCGTAACAGGGGCTTTGTATCGTTTTACCACGCAAGGGCGGCGTAAAACGCCGCTAACCGGCGGTATCGACAGGCATTATCGCCTGCAGGTTGTAGAGCGCGATCAGCGTTTTCAGGCGCTCGGTGGCGCCGAAAATTTTTAGCGCGACGCCGCGCTCGCGCTGCTCTTCCTGCAGATGCAACAACAGCGCCAGCCCGGCGGAGTCCACGCGCTGCAGTTGCGCCACGTCGATCGCGGTTTTATCCGCCATCAGCGCGTCGCGCTGCCGCCACAGCGGCTGCAGCGTTTCCCGGTCCAGTTCACCGCGCAGGATCAGCGTCTGCTGCTGTGATTCGAAGCTGAGCGCTGCAGACATCAGTTTTTCTTGTCCAGCGTGATAGGCTGCGCTGCGGCGGCCTGCAGCTGTTTGGTCAGGCCGTCGATGCCCTGAGTACGCAGCGTGGACGCCCACTCGTTCTGCTTGGTGGTGATCATGCTGACGCCTTCGGCGATCATGTCATACGCCTGCCAGTAGCCGGTTTTGCTGTTCTTGCGCCATTGGAAATCCAGACGCACCGGCGGACGGCCGCCGTTGTCGATGATGGTGACGCGAATGGCCACGATGTCGGCATTGCCCAGCGGCTGTTCAGGCGCGATCTGGTAAGTCTGGCCGTGGTACATCGCCAGCGCCTGACCGTACGCCTGCTCCAGGTAAGACTGGAAGGCGGTGAAGTAGGCTTCGCGCTGCGCAGGCGTCGCGTCTTTGTAGTAACGCCCCAGCACCAGCGCGCCGGCGTATTTCACCTGCACGAACGGCATCAGTTCCTGATGCACGATGGAGCGCAGGTAGTTCGGGTCCTGCTTGATCTTCGGCTGTTCGTTCTTCAAACGGCTGAAGGTCTTCTGCGCCGCGTCTTGCATCATGCTGTAAGGATTGGTTTGGTCGGCTGCGCTCGCCAGCGGTGCAACCACCAGCAGAGCCACCATCAGTAAACGTTTAAACATGCAGGTATCCTCTCTTAATGACTTGGAACAGCGGGTTGCGGTGCAGCGCCGGCAGCCGGCTCAGCGGCCGCGTCTCCCGATTTGGCGCTGTCCTGACCGCCGCTTTTATACAGGAACTGGCCGATCAGATCTTCCAGAACCATGGCTGATTTGGTGTCCTGGATGGTGCCGCCGTCTTTCAGAATGGTGGTGCCCATGTCAGGATCTTCGAAGCCCACGTTAAGCGCCAGATATTGCTCGCCCAGCAGGCCGGAGGTGCGGATCGCCAGCGAGCTGGTATCCGGGATTTGGTCGTACTTTTTCTGGATATCCAGCGCCACGCGCGGCGTGTAGGTTTTCGGATCGAGCTCGATGTCCGCCACGCGGCCGATCACCACGCCACCGATCTTCACCGGCGAACGCGGTTTCAGGCCGCCGATGTTGTCGAACGTCGCGTAAATGCGGTAGGTCGGCTCGCTGCCGATCGATTTAAGGTTCGCCACCTGCAGGCAGATAAACACGATGGCGCACAGCGCGATCAGCATAAATGCCCCAACCCAGATTTCACTCTTCTTCGTTTGCATCGAATCAATTCCCAAACATCAGTGCTGTCAGCACGAAATCCAATCCCAACACCGCCAGTGACGAATGCACCACGGTACGCGTCGTCGCCCGGCTAATCCCTTCAGAGGTAGGCACGGCGTCGTACCCGTTGAAAATGGCAATCCAGGTTACGGTAATGGCGAATACCACGCTTTTGATCAGGCAGTTGAGCAGATCTTTTTTCCACTCCACGGCGCCCTGCATCGCCGACCAGAAGAAGCCGCTGTCGATGCCCTTCCAGTCCACGCCGACCACCGAGCCGCCCCAAATGCCGATCGCAACGAAAATGATGGTCAACAGCGGCATGCTGATCAGCCCCGCCCAGAAGCGCGGCGCCACGATGCGCCGCAGCGGATCGACCGCCATCATTTCCAGGCTGGAGATCTGCTCCGTCGCCTTCATCAGGCCGATTTCCGCCGTGAGCGCGGAACCGGCGCGGCCGGCGAACAGCAGCGCCGTGACCACCGGCCCCAGTTCGCGCAGCAGCGACAGCGCCACCATCATGCCGAGGCTGGCCTCGGCGCTGTAGGTGGTGAGCACGATATAGCCCTGCAGGCCCAGCACCATGCCGATGAACAGCCCGGAGACCATGATGATCAGCAGCGACTGCACGCCGACGCTGTAGAGCTGTTTCAACAACAGCGGCCACTGCTTGCCGGGTTCCGGCCGGCCAATCAACGCGTTGAACAGCATCAACCCGGCGCGGCCGAAGCTGGCGCTGGTGTTGATGCCACTGCGCCCCAAGGACGCTAACGCTCTTAATAACATGAGCTTATTTACTCCCTAAGCCTAGCAGTTCGGTCTGATAATCCCCGGCCGGGTAACGGAACGGCACCGGCCCATCCGCTATACCATCCAGGAACTGGCGCACGCGCGCATCAGGATTGTTCTGCAATTGCTGCGTGGTGCCTTCGGCGATCACCCGGTGATCGGCCACGATGTAGGCGTAGTCGGCGATGCTCAGCACCTCCGGCACGTCGTGCGACACCACGATGCAGGTAATGCCCAGCGCATGGTTCAGCTCATCGATCAGCTTGACCAGCACCCCCATGGTGATCGGATCCTGGCCGACGAAGGGTTCGTCGAACATGATCATCTCAGGGTCCAGCGCGATCGCGCGCGCCAACGCCGCCCGGCGCGCCATGCCGCCGGAAAGCTCATTGGGCATCAGCTGGGCCGCGCCGCGCAGCCCTACCGCCTCCAGCTTCATCAGCACCGTGCTGCGCAGCAGGGGTTCAGGCAGGTTGCTGTGCTCGCGCAGCGGGTAGGCCACGTTTTCGAATACGGTCAAATCGGTGAACAGCGCGCCCGACTGGAACAGCATGCTCATCTTTTTGCGCGCGTCGTATAACTGACGGCGGGACAACGCGGGAATGTTGTCGCCGTCGAACCAAATCTCCCCGCTGTCCGGCGTCAGCTGGCCGCCTATCAGGCGCAGCAGCGTGGTTTTGCCGATGCCCGATGGCCCCATGATCGCCGTGACCTTACCGCGGGGCACCGTCAGGTTGATGTCTTCAAATATCCGCCGGTCGCCGCGCGAGAAGCTCATGTCGCGCACTTCGACCAAATTATCTGCCTTATGGAGCATGTTAATGGACCCTTTACGACTCATCTGTTGCTGAATCTACCCGTGATGTTAAAGCAATGGGCGCAATCCGTCTCATCTTTACAAAAACTTACTGCCATTTCGCGACCAATGGTGCCATTGGTTTTACTTTTCCGCGCCACCCGGTCAAAATTGGCGCCATAACGAAAAAAAACGAAACTGTTCAACTATTAGCCGGGAAAAACCGTTGCTGTGGCTCTAACGCGCGCAACGGAGGGCAAGCAATACCGCCGCATTGACGGCTTTAACCAACGAACCGGGATAATACCCGACAAAGGACCCTGCATGTTTCTCGCGATAGCATTATTAATCGTTGGTTTATTTCTACTGGTGTATGGTGCAGACCGCTTAGTTTATGGTGCTGCCGTGATTTCCCGCTCGCTCGGCGTCCCGCCGTTGATCATCGGCATGACCATCGTCGGCATCGGCACTTCGCTGCCGGAGCTGATCGTGTCCACCACCGCCGCGCTGAACGGGCAGATAGATATGGCCGTTGGCAACGTATTAGGTTCCAACATTACCAACATTTTATTGATCCTGGGCGTGGCGGCGCTGATTCACCCGCTGGCCGCGCGCTCCGAGATACTGCGGCGCGAACTGCCGCTGATGTTAGCGGTCACAGTATTGTGCGGTTTCGTGTTGATGGACGGTACCCTGAGCAGGCTGGACGGCGTACTGCTGCTGGCCGCCGCCGCCGGCTTCATCCTGCTGATGCTGAAAATCGCCCGGCTGGCGCAGCGCGAGGGCAGCGACAGCCTGACCATGGAACAGATCGCCGAGCTGCCGCAGGACAGCAGCAACACCGTGGCGGTGCTGTGGCTGGTGTTGGCGTTTATCATTCTGCCGCTCTCTTCCAGGATGGTGGTCGATAACGCGACGGTGATTGCGCACTATTTCGGCCTGAGCGAACTGGTGGTCGGGTTGACCATTATCGCCATCGGCACCAGCCTGCCTGAACTGGCCACCTCCATCGCCGGGGCGCTGAAGGGCGAGGATGATATGGCGATTGGTAATATCATCGGCTCCAATATTTTCAACACGGTGATCGTGCTGGGCGTCCCCGCCCTGCTATCGCCGGGTAGCGTGGACACCGCCGCCTTCCAGCGCGATTACTGGGTGATGCTGGCGGCCAGCGTGCTGCTGAGCGTGCTGTGCATCGGCCGCAAACACCGCATCGGCCACCTGGCGGGCGCGCTGTTATTATGCGGCTTTATTGCGTATCTTGCGGTGCTGTTCTTTAACCCTTTCAGTACTTTCGGCTAAACCGACGGGAATGAGTATGTCGAACATTGAGTTGCAACCGGGCTTCGATTTTCAGCAGGCCGGCAAAGAAGTGCTTCAGATAGAGCGTGAAGGGCTGGCTCAGCTCGACAGCTACATCAACGCAGACTTCACCCGCGCCTGCGAAACGATCGCCGCCTGCGGCGGCAAAGTGGTGGTGATGGGCATGGGCAAATCCGGCCATATCGGCTGCAAGATCGCCGCGACCTTCGCCAGCACCGGCACCCCCTCATTCTTCGTTCACCCGGCGGAGGCCAGCCATGGCGATTTGGGCATGGTCACCCCGCAGGACATCGTGCTCGCCATCTCCAACTCCGGCGAGTCCAGCGAGATCCTGGCGCTGATTCCGGTATTGAAACGCCAGCAGATCACCCTCATCTGTATGACTAACAATCCGGAAAGCTCGATGGGCAAAGCCGCGGAGATCCACCTGTGCATCAAGGTGCCGCAGGAAGCCTGCCCGCTGGGGCTGGCGCCGACCACCAGCACCACCGCCACGCTGGTGATGGGCGATGCGCTGGCCGTCGCGCTGCTGAAAGCGCGCGGTTTCACGCCGGAGGATTTCGCGCTGTCGCATCCGGGTGGCACACTCGGCCGCAAACTGCTGCTGCGGGTTAGCGATATCATGCACAGCGGCGGCGAAATGCCCCACGTCAGCGCCGACGCCTCGTTGCGCGACGCGCTGCTGGAAATTACCCGAAAAAATCTGGGCCTGACGGTGATTTGCGACGATCTGATGAAAATCGCCGGCATCTTCACCGATGGCGACCTGCGCCGGGTGTTCGACATGGGCATCAACCTGCACGAGGCGAAGATCGCCGACGTCATGACGCCGGGCGGCGTGCGGGTGCGCCCCAATATTCTGGCGGTCGATGCATTGAACCTGATGCAACAACGCCACATCACCGCGCTGCTGGTTGCCGATGGCGACCAGTTGCTGGGTGTGGTACATATGCATGACATGCTGCGCGCCGGCGTCGTTTAATTAAGGAATAGAACGGAATGGGTATGGTAGAAACCTGCTACGGGCCGGTAGAACAAGAGGTTATGGCGCGTGCCGGGAACATCCGCCTGTTGATTTGCGACGTTGACGGCGTGCTGTCGGACGGCCTGATCTTCATGGGCAACAACGGTGAAGAACTGAAGGCGTTCAACGTGCGCGACGGTTACGGCATCCGCTGCTTGAAAACCTCGGACATCGAAGTGGCGATCATCACCGGCCGCTCCGCCAAGCTGCTGGAAGACCGCGCGCAGACGCTCGGTATCACCCATCTGTATCAGGGGCAGTCCGATAAGCTTTTGGCCTTCCGCGAACTGTTGGATAAACTATCGTTAACGGCGGATCAGGTCGCCTATATCGGCGATGACCTGATCGACTGGCCGGTGATGGCGCAGGTCGGCCTGGCGGTTGCGGTGGCGGACGCCCACCCGCTGTTGACGCCGCGCGCCCACTACGTCACCCGCATTGCCGGCGGCCGCGGCGCGGTGCGCGAACTGTGCGACATCATTCTTTTGGCTCAAAATAAGCTGGAGGACGCCAAAGGGCTGTCGATATGAGTAAAACCAAACTGTGGATCACCATCCTGTTGACGGTGATCGTTCTGGCGCTGATCGGCTGGAACATGACGGACTTCAGCGACGAGACGGCCCCTGGCCCGGTCAACGATCAGGATCCGACTTACCAGAGCCAGCACACGGTCACCGTGGTGTACAACCCGGCCGGCAAGCTGAATTACAAACTGGTGGCGGAAGACGCGAAGTATTACACCGCCGGCGAGCTGAGCTGGTTCACCCAGCCGGTGATGACGCTGTTCGATGAGAATGCGGTGGCCACCTGGTCAGTTCGCGCCGATCGCGCCAAACTGACTAAAGACCGGATGCTGTATCTGTATGGTCACGTCGAGGTAAACAGCCTGACCACCACCTCGCAGCTGGAAAAAATTAAGACGGACAACGCTCAGGTAAACCTGGTCACCCAGGACGTCACCTCCGATGACGAAGTCACGCTTTACGGGACCAATTTTACCTCTAACGGCATGAAAATGCGTGGGAACCTGCGGACCAAAACCGCTGAGCTGATTGATAAGGTTAAGACCAACTATGAAATTCAGAACCAAAAACCAACTCCGTAACCTGTTGCTCGGCAGCTTAGTTTTGGCCGCCAGCGCCCCCGCACTGGCGCTGAAATCCGACTCCAGCCAGCCGGTGAGCATCGACTCGCTCAAGCAGTCGTTGGACATGCAAAGCAACGTCAGTACCTTCACCGACAACGTGGTGATCAAGCAAGGCACCATCGATATTCGCGCCGATAAGGTGGTGGTCACCCGTCCGGGCGGAGATCAGAATAAGACCTATATTGAAGCGTTCGGCAACCCGGTAACCTTCTACCAGATGCAGGACAGCGGCAAGCCGGTCAAAGGCCACGCGCAGAAAGTGCGTTACGACGTGGCGACCCAGCTGGTGACCCTGACGGGCAACGCCTATCTGGAGCAGCTCGACAGCAACGTGAAAGGCGATCGCATCACCTATCTGGTGCAACAGCAGCAAATGCAGGCGTTCAGCGATAAAGGCAAACGCGTGACAACGGTTCTGGTACCGTCGCAGTTGCAAGACAAAAACGGGCAAAAAAAGAGTAACTAATCACTTATGGCAACACTCATCGCAGAAAACCTGGCGAAAGCCTACAAGGGCCGTAAAGTTGTCGAAGACGTCAGCCTGAAAGTGAAATCCGGCGAGATCGTCGGCCTGCTCGGGCCGAACGGCGCCGGTAAAACCACCACCTTCTACATGGTGGTCGGCATCGTGCCGCGCGACGCCGGGCGCATCGTGATCGACGAAGAAGACATCAGCCTGCTGCCGCTGCACGCCCGCGCGCGCCGCGGCATCGGATACCTGCCGCAGGAAGCGTCGATCTTCCGCCGCCTGAGCGTGTACGACAACCTGATGGCGGTGCTGGAGATTCGCCCCGACCTCACCAGCGAACAACGCGAAGACCGCGCCAAAGAGCTGATGGAAGAGTTCCATATCTCCCATCTGCGCGACAGCCTCGGCCAGGCGCTGTCCGGCGGTGAACGCCGCCGCGTCGAAATCGCCCGCGCGCTGGCGGCCAACCCGAAATTCATTCTGCTGGACGAACCCTTCGCCGGGGTGGATCCGATTTCCGTTATCGACATCAAAAAAATCATCGAGCACCTGCGTGACAGCGGCCTGGGCGTGCTGATCACCGACCACAACGTGCGCGAGACGCTGGACGTATGTGAACGCGCCTACATCGTCAGCCAGGGCAAACTGATTGCCCACGGCACGCCGGATGCTATTCTGGCCGACGAGCAGGTAAAACGCGTTTATCTGGGCGAAGAGTTCCGCCTCTGAGCGCCGGCGCGCCCTGCGGGGCGACACCGTTAACGGAAGTAGACAGAAGACTATGAAGCAAGGTTTGCAACTCAGGCTCAGCCAACAGCTGGCCATGACTCCTCAGCTCCAGCAGGCGATCCGCCTGCTGCAGTTGTCCACGCTTGAGCTTCAGCAAGAGATCCAGCTGGCGCTGGAGAGCAATCCACTGCTTGAACAGACCGATCTGCACGACGAAATCGACGCCAAAGAAACCCAGGAAACCGAGGGGCTCGATACCCGCGAGGCGCTGGAACAAAAAGACATGCCGGAAGAGCTGCCGCTGGACGCCACCTGGGATGAGATCTACACCGCCGGCACGCCGTCCGGCACCGGTACCGACTACAGCGACGACGAGCTGCCGGTCTATCAGGGCGAGACTACCCAAACGCTGCAGGATTACCTGATGTGGCAGGTGGATCTGACGCCGTTCTCCGATACCGACGCCGCCATCGCCACCTCCATCGTCGACGCGGTGGACGACACCGGTTATCTCACCGTGCCGCTGGAAGACATTCTGGAAAGCCTGGGCGACGAGAACGTGACCCTCGAGGAAGTCGAGGCGGTGTTGAAGCGCGTGCAGCGTTTCGATCCGATCGGCGTCGCCGCGCGCGATCTGCGCGATTGCCTGCTGGTGCAGCTCTCCCAATACGCCAAAGACACCCCTTATCTGGCCGAAGCGCGGCTGATCATCAGCGACCATCTGGATCTGTTGGCCAACCACGACTTTCGCAGCCTGATGCGATCAACCCGGCTAAAAGAAGATACACTGAAAGAAGCGATGCTGCTGATTCAGTCGCTCGATCCGCGCCCGGGGCAGTCGATCAATACCGGCGAATCGGAGTACGTAATTCCGGACGTGCTGGTGCGCAAAACGCAGAACACGTGGACGGTCGAGCTCAACGGCGACAGCATACCGCGTTTGAAGATCAATCAGCAGTACGCCGCGCTGGGCAACAGTGCCCGCAGCGAAGCCGACGGCCAGTTCATCCGCAGCAACCTGCAGGAAGCCAAGTGGCTGATTAAAAGCCTGGAGAGCCGCAACGAGACGC
The DNA here is from genome assembly GCF_052166245.1 of Serratia sp. CY84636. Classification (NCBI taxonomy): domain Bacteria; kingdom Pseudomonadati; phylum Pseudomonadota; class Gammaproteobacteria; order Enterobacterales; family Yersiniaceae; genus Serratia; species Serratia sp. CY84636. The sequence goes on along the minus strand of NZ_JBJNOX010000006.1, from coordinate 155,312 downwards.
TGCTGAAGGTCACCCGCTGCATCGTCAGCCAACAGCAGGCGTTCTTCGAGCAAGGCGAAGAGTTTATGAAACCCATGGTGCTGGCGGATATCGCCCAGGCCGTGGAGATGCATGAATCGACGATCTCGCGCGTCACCACGCAGAAGTTTCTGCACAGCCCGCGCGGCATTTTCGAATTGAAATATTTCTTCTCCAGCCACGTGAATACCGACAGCGGCGGCGAAGCCTCCTCGACGGCGATCCGCGCGTTGGTGAAGAAATTGATTGCGGCGGAAAACCCCGCCAAACCACTCAGCGACAGCAAGCTGGCCACCCTGCTTTCCGATCAGGGGATCATCGTGGCGCGGCGCACCGTCGCCAAGTACCGAGAGTCTTTGTCCATCCCGCCGTCGAACCAGCGTAAACAGTTGGTTTGACCTCTATTGAGAAGGAAGACACTATGCAGCTCAACATTACCGGACACCACATCGAAATCACCGATCCGTTGCGCGAGTTCGTGAACAACAAGTTCGCCAAACTCGAACAGTATTTTGATCGCATCAATCAGGTGTATGTTGTATTAAGTGTGGAAAAAGTGCAGCAAATTGCGGAAGCAACGGTGCACGTGAATGGAGGCGAGTTGCACGCCACCTCGGAAGACGAGAATATGTATGCCGCAATTGATACGCTGATCGACAAATTGGCACGTCAATTGAACAAACATAAAGACAAATTGAAGCAACACTGACACCCTAACCCATTCCGTGAGGTTGCCTCCGTCGCAGCCTCGCCCTTCGGCGCGTGACCCGCATGGGTGACGCGCCGAACGGTAATCAGGGTTAAAACCGACGAAAAACCGCCTTGCCGGGTGCGCCCGGCGGCGCGGTTTTAAGTGAAGATGAGATGAACAACGAATATATGCAATTAAGCTCGGTGTTAAACATCGAGTGCACCAAAAGCTCGGTACACTGCACCAGCAAGAAGCGGGCTTTGGAAATTATCAGCGAACTGGCCGCCAAACAGCTCAATCTGCCTTCGCAGGTGGTGTTTGACGCGGTTCTCACCCGGGAGCGCATGGGCAGCACCGGTATCGGCAACGGTATCGCCATTCCCCACGGCAAACTGGAAGAGGACACACTGCGGGCCGTTGGCGTGTTTATCCGTCTCGACCAACCCATCGCTTTCGACGCTATCGACAACCAGCCGGTCGACCTGCTGTTCGCGCTGCTGGTGCCTGCCGATCAGTGCAAAACCCATTTGCATACCCTGTCGCTGGTCGCCAAACGCCTGGCCGACAAAACCGTATGCCGCCGCCTGCGCGCCGCGCAGAGCGACGAAGAGCTTTACCAAATCATCACCGAGTGAGGCCCGGCCGGCGTGACTTCCAGCCCGGATAACGCTACTGTTTCACGATGATGGATCCGGCTGCGGCCGGAATAACAAAGTTTCCACCGGTGGCGATGAACGCCGCCGCGATGCCAGGGGAGTTGCCACATGGTGCTGATGATTGTCAGCGGCCGTTCCGGTTCCGGAAAATCCGTCGCCTTGCGGGCGCTGGAAGACATGGGTTTTTACTGCGTTGACAACCTGCCGGTGGTGCTGCTGCCGCAGCTCGCCAACACGCTGGCGGAACGCAATATCTCCGCGGCGGTCAGCATCGACGTGCGCAACATGCCGGAATCGCCGGAAGTGTTCGAATACGCGATGACTCAGTTGCCGGACAGCTTCTCGCCGCAGCTGCTGTTCCTCGATGCCGATCGCAACACGCTGATCCGCCGTTACAGCGACACCCGCCGCCTGCACCCGCTCTCCAGCAAAAACCTGTCGCTGGAAAGCGCCATCGACGAAGAGAGCGATCTGCTCGAACCGCTGCGCTCGCGGGCTGACCTGATTATCGACACCTCGGAAATGTCGGTGCACGAACTGGCCGAAATGCTGCGCACCCGCCTGCTGGGCAAGCGCGAGCGCGAGCTGACCATGGTGTTCGAATCCTTCGGCTTCAAGCACGGCATTCCGATCGATGCCGACTACGTGTTCGACGTGCGCTTCCTGCCTAACCCGCACTGGGATCCGAAGCTGCGGCCGATGACCGGTCTGGACAAGCCGGTCGCGTCGTTCCTCGATCGCCATACCGAAGTGCACAACTTCATCTACCAGACCCGCAGCTACCTGGAGCAATGGCTGCCGATGCTGGAAACCAACAACCGCAGCTACCTGACGGTCGCCATCGGCTGTACCGGCGGTAAACACCGCTCGGTATACGTGGCGGAACAGCTGGCCGATTACTTCCGCTCGCGCGGCAAGAACGTGCAGTCGCGCCACCGCACGCTGGAAAAGCGCAAACAATGACGGTCAAACAGACGGTTGAAATCAAAAACAAGCTGGGCATGCACGCGCGTCCGGCGATGAAACTGTTCGAGCTGGTGCAAAGCTTCGACGCCGAGGTGATGCTGCGCAACGAAAGCGGCACCGAAGCCGAAGCCAGCAGCGTCATCGCGCTGCTGATGCTGGACTCCGCCCAGGGCCGGCATATCGAAGTCGAAGCGACCGGCCCCGACGAAGTCAACGCGCTGGCGGCGGTGGTCGAGCTGTTCAACTCCGGGTTTGATGAAGATTAGCCGCTGAAGCCCTCTCGTGAATGCGTCGTACCGGCGCGTTCGTTCCCTTTGGTTCTTCTCCCTGACACAACCTCCCGCTTTTCACTTTGCGTACCCGCTTCCAAAATCAGCAGTAACTGCCTGTAAATGCGAGGTATGGATTTACCCGCACGGCGCTAACCGCAATAGTGTGCCACGACAGAAACGGGCTGCAGCCGGGTATTTCCCTCTCACTGCGAGCGAGGATGATAAGTTTACAATTTGTGAACGCCTAAGGCAGCCGCTATAATGTTCACCAGGCAGGAATCGAGGGAACGATGCATATCATTTCCAGGGAACCGTTCAATAACGCAACGAAGCAATACCCTAATGAAGCCGCTGCTCTCGAGGCCATTTATAAAACGTTGCGACGCGGCGAGTTCCGCACGCCGGACGAGTTAAAAGCGCTTTTTCCTTCGCTCGATCGTATGAAATACAAAGAGAAATGGTGGGTCATTGACGTAGGCGGCAACCACCTGCGAATTTTGTTCTTTGCCAGCTTTGAGACACAGAAAGTATTCATAAAGCACATTGTTAGCCACGCCGAGTACGACAAGCTGATGCAGCACTATCGAAGGAGTTCATCATGATTACAGATGCCATTAAGGCCGCCGATGCGCTGCTGCGCGCCGTGCCCTTATTGCAGGGCAACGGTTCTCAGCAAGACTACCGGGAAGCGCTCGAATTGGTGGAATATCTGCTGGAAAACGATGAACACCATCCGCTGATTGACATGCTGGCAAAAAAGATCGCCGAATATGAAGATAACAGCGCCGAATTTACCGCATTCAACCAGCGTATCGCCCAACTCCCGCAGGGGGTGGCCGCGCTTCGCGTATTGATGGAACAGCACCAACTCAGCCAAAGTGATTTTGAACATGAGATCGGCAAAAAGTCGTTGGTCAACCAAATCCTGAGCGGCAAAAGATCGCTGACCATTCCGCACATTATGGCGCTGGCCAAACGCTTCAATCTGCCCCCGGCCCTCTTTCTACCGGAAGCAGATTAGCCCCTCAACTCCGGCTCAGGCAGTCCAGCGCCACCGCTTTAAAGCTGTCGAAGCTGTCGCTGCCCAACAGGCGGCTCATTGAGCGTTCACGCACGAAGGTGACGAACAGCTCGTAGATCGCCATCGCCTCTTCATAGTCGCTCTTGCTGATCGCCAGCAGGAAAATCACGTGCGCGACCTCGCCTTCTCCCCAGGCGACGCCCTGCGGCGCCAACAGCGTCACCACCACGGTCTTTTTGGCCAGCAGCCCCAGCGAGTGCGGCAGCGCGATGCCCTCGCCCAGCAGCGTGGAAACGATCGCCTCGCGTTCGACCAGCGACGGATAGAAGTCCGCGCCGACGTACCCTTCCCGCTCCAGCTGGCCGCACACCCGGCTGAACAGCTCCGCCTGCGTCAACGGCTCGTTGAGCACCATGAAATGCTCGGCGTCGAAGAACTTCTCCAGCATGTACGGTCGGGTGCGATCCACCAGCACCAGCTTGCCCAGTTGCTCCAGTTGGTAATCGGTCGGGAACGGCGACATCACCACCACCGGCTTGTTCTTTTCGCCGATGCGGGCGTTGGAAATCACGAAGTCTTCGTCGATATGCGCAAGCATCTCGTAATCGCGCAGCGAGACAATGCGCGTCATCACCAGCTGCGGATACTTGCGCGCAATCTGCGCCTGGATCATGCGCACCGTCGAGTTGCCGGTATCGCACACCAGCATCACCTGCGGGTGGCGCTCATAACCGATGTTGTAATGCCGCTCCAGCCCCACGCCGATGTGCAGCACCAGATAGCCGATTTCGTTCTCGCTCAGGGTATAGGGTGTGTATTTGCCCCAGCTGGAGACCGCCGCCAGCGTCACGTCGTAAGCCATCGGATAGTGCTGCTTGATGTTGGCCAACAGCGGATTGGGGATATTGATCTGATATTTCACCCGCGTAATCATGGTCTTGATATGGGTGAGCAGATCGGCCCGCAGCTGCTCGTCGCCCTGCAGGTTGTAGTTATAGTGTGCGTTGATGTAGGACAGGATGTAGTCCACCAGCGCTTCTTCATCGTCGGCGTTGATCTCGGTCGGCTGCACGTCCTGCACGCGCCGCGCGGCAATGTTGACCCGCAGATAGGCCTCTTCGGCCATCGAGATCTCTTTGCCGGAGGCCGAACGCAGCTCCGCCGCCAGGCGGGTCGACACCTGACGCACCGCGTCGTCGCCGTCTTCCACCTCGAAGTCCGGCAGCGGATAGCCGTCGTTGATGCGCCGCAGCGCCACCGCGCAGTAGAAGATCAGGTACTGCTCGCCCTCGTCGGTCAGGCGAATGGCATATTGCGACAGCAGCGGGTGCAGCAATCCGGCGAACGCCGCTACCTGCGGCTGCAGCAGGATCTCGTTGTTGAGCAGCGGGTTCTCGGCGTCGGCCAGCTGCAGCTGGAACAGCAGATCGGTGAGACAGGCGCGGATCGCCATCTCAGCGCCGAACAGCTTCATGCCGTAGCGCGGCTTGGTTTCGATCGTCAACTGATAGTGCGCCAGACGCTCTCTCACCTCAGCCATGTCGTTTTGCAACGTACCGCGGCTGACGAACCACTCGTCGGCCAAATCCTCCAGTTTAAGGGAGAAGGCTGAGGTCAAAAAACGCACCAGCAGATAATGCACCCGCTCCTGCGCGCTGCGCGGGGTGGCGTGCTTGCGGCGCTCCTGATGCTGCAGGGCGCTGAACAGCGCGGCGTTATCGACCTGCAGGCGATAGCCGGCCCCGCGGCTATGCACGAAACGCGCGCCGTATTTGTCCAGAATCTCGTTCAGCGCGGTGATGTCCGCTCGTACCGTGCGGGTGGACACGGCGAAACGCTTCGCCAGCTCATCCTGCGGCAAAGTCTCGGTTTGCAAAGCATCGAACAAGTAAGCCAAACGCGGGTAAGGAAATCGCACCATTCTGTGTCCGTCAATCAGGCAACCCGCCCGGTGAACCGGGCGGGCCACGGGTTACTTCGGCAGCGGCAGGAACGCCATTTGCGAGGGGCTGCCGATCGGCAGATAGCCGCCCACAAAGCTGAGTTTGCCGTCCGTCGGGTTTACGCTGAAACGGGTAACGTTATCGCTGCGCTGGTTCAACGCATACAGATAGCGGCCATCCGGGCTCAGCGCCAGCGAACGCGGGTAATCGCCACGCGTCCAGGTTTCCGCCACCGGCTTCAACTCACCGCCGGCGCCCACGCTGAACTGGGCAATGCTGTTATGCAGCCGGTTGGCGACGTACAGCGTGTCGCCGTTCTTGCTGAGCGCCAGCCCCGCAGCGAAGCTGGTGCCCTGATAGTCGGCGGGCAGTGCGGAAACCGCATGCAGTTGTTTCAGAGTACCTTTTTGGCGATCAAAACGGTAGCTGGTCAACGTCGAGGCCTCTTCGTTCACCAGCAGCACGGTTTCGCCGTCCGGATGGAACACAAAGTGACGCGGCCCCGCGCCGGCGGAAGAGGCGGCGATCCACGGCGGATCGTTCGGCGTCAGCCGGCCGATCGCGGCGTCAAAGCGCCATTGGTAGATGCGATCCAACCCCAGATCGGTGGAGAACACGAACTTGCCGCTCGGATCGCTGGCGATCATATGGGCATGCGGGCCATTGTGATCGCTGATGGCGAAGCTGCCGTTCACCGCCGCCGCCGGTTTGGCCGCGCCCGCCGGGCCCTGCTGTTGCTGCACCGAGCTGGCGGCGCCCAGGCTGCCGTCCGCTTCGATCGGGAAAGCCGCCACGCTGCCGCTGACGTAGTTGGCCACCAGCAGATGCCGCCCGTCCGGCGTCGATGAGAGATACACCGGCCCCGCCCCCTGCGAATCCACCTGGTTGAGCTGCGTCAGGCCGCCGTCGGCCGGATTGACCCGATAAGCGGTGATGCCGCCGTGTTTGCCGCCGTTGAAATCGGCCACTTCGCTGGCGACATACAGCGTCTTGCTATCGGCGCCCAACGTCAGCTGCGCCGGATTCGGCACTTTGCTGACCAGCGTAGTGTGGCTCAGCGCGCCGCTGGCCGGATCGATCTGCACCCGGTAAACGCCTTCGCCGTTGGGATTGTAGGTGCCGATATAGGCGAAATGAGATGACGTGGAATTCATTGCATCCTCAGCATGCAGCGCCGGGCCGGTCACGGCCAGCAGCGCCAGGAACAACGCGGTGCGTCGGGTTGGAGTCTGCCAGTTTCGCATAGTAATCCTCAGTATATATCCGTCATCTTTCAAGCTGCAGCGTTGTTGGCTGCCCGCACTCACCCCAGTCACTTACTTAAGTAAGCTCCTGGGGCTCCTGCGCTTGCCGCCTAGCTGCAACTTGAAAGCTATAGGCTATAGCTAACGGCGGCGCGGCATGCCGCGCCACGAGAAAACCTTCGCCTCCCAGCGTTATCCCGTCATACTTGAAGTTGCTTCTGTGTTGGCTGCAAGCACTCCCCCCAGTCACTTACTTAAGTAAGCTCCTGGGGACTCATGCTCTTGCCGCCGGGAAGCAACTCCAATTATTTAGGGCATACCTCATCCCATTGCGCGTTCAGCCCACCAGCTTTTTGGTCATCGCCAGCAGGGTTTTCACGTCCTGCGGTCGCGTGTCGCCGCTGGCGGCGTCGATGATCGAGCTGTAGATATGCGGGATCACGCGTTTCACGCCGGCCGCCAGCGCGATCTCGACGATCGGCTCGTAGTTCTCCAGATCGATGCCGCCGGTCGGCTCCAGCATAAAGTCATGCTCGGCGCAGGCCTTGGCTACGTACTGGTACTCGTCCTTGCACTTCAGGCCGCCCATCGGGAAATATTTGATGGAGCTGCCGCCCATGTCCTTCAGCAAGGCGATGGCGGTTTCCACCGGCACGATGCCGTCAGGCGCTGCGGCACTCAAGGGGCCGGTAGAAATCTTCACCCAGCCGACGCGGCCGGTCGGCGATACCAGGCCGTTGACCACGCTGTCGTTCTGGCCCAGCAGCGCGCGGCTGGCGCCGACGCCGGTAAACACCTGGTTAACGTGCTGCGGCTGCACCTGCTGAGCGATCAGGCTGACCATCGCCGACTGTTTCGGATCGCCGGCGCCCAGGCCGACCGAGAGCGCGTTTTCAATCAGGCGCGCATAGCGCAGCATGTCGGTCACCGCGCTGTCGACGTCCGGGTAGTTCTTGGAGAGTACGCCCACCAGCACATGGCCTTCCGCCGCGGCGTAGATGTCCTGCGCGTTGGCTTTGGAGCCGGCCAGCACGTTCAGGCAGACACGGTCGCGATAGTAGTTAGGCTGCAGCTTCATGCTTGTTTCTCCGTAAACAGGTTCTTGATACAGCTAAAGACGGTCATCAGCTGTTGCTCGTCGACGCTGCGCACGTCGACCTCAATCTTGCCCTCGTTGGCCTTGTAGCCGCGGAAGTAGATGGCAATATCGCCGGTTTTCAGCGCCTGAACGATGTCATAGGTCGACCGCCCCAGCACCGCTTCGTCGAAAGTGATCTCGGCGCGGGCGATATCGCGGCCGGCGCTGTCCCAGACGGTTTTGGCGCTGACGCCGGTCAGGGTGTTGAGGCTGTCGAGGAACGGCGTCATCCGCGCCACCATCTGTTGCCCGGTGGTTTTCTCAAGCGTCAGATAGCTTTCAATCGCCTGCGTCAGGCCGAGGATGCCCTCTTTGCCGACCTTCATCGCCCGGCCGATACCGCCGGACTGCAGCTTCACCCACTCGACGTACTGTTTCTTGCCGATAACCAGGCCGCTGGTCGGCCCCTCGATGGCTTTGGCGCCGCTGTAGATCACCAGATCGGCCCCCATCTGGTAGTAACACATCAGATCTTCTTCCGCCGCGGCGTCGACGATCAGCGGCAGATTATGTTTGCGCGCCACCGCCGCCGCCTGTTCGACGGACAAAATGCTTTTCTGCACGCAGTGGTGCGATTTGACGTACAGGATCGCCGCCGTCTGCGGCGTGATGCAGGCTTCAATCTGCTCCGGCGAACATTCATTGGCGTAGCCCGCCTCCACCACCTTGCCGCCGCCCAGCGCCACCATGGTGTCCACCGGCGCGCCGAAGTTGACGTTGTGACCGCGCGGCAACACGATCTCGCGCGGCACGGCGATCGACGCCGAGTGCAGGTTCACCAGCAGATTGGCGTTATCTTTGACGATCGCTGCCGCCACCGACTGGGCGATGCCCGCCGAGGCGCAGGAAACGATCACCGCGTCCTCCACGTTGAGCAGATCGGCGATGTAGGCGCCGGTCTTGTTGACCAGATCCTTGATTTCGAAATAGTGATTCAGGCCGTAGTCAACGGCGTCAATCACGTCCTGGCGCGGCGTGGAAACGCCGAGAATGGTCATGCGGCCGGAGGTGTTGATCACCTGCTTCAAACCGTATTTTTCATAAATCGAAGACATGGGCTGCCTCCCCTTGTTCGGTTAATAGGATTTCCCCGGCCACCACCGCGGCCAGCGGCACCAACAGCTGTTCGCCCTCGGCGGTTTGCCCTTCGGCGTCGGCGAACACCTGCGGTTCGCGGCGCAGTTCAAACAGCGTGAAATCGGCGTCATAACCCGGCTCCAACCGCCCTTTGCCGCTCAGCTGCAGCGCCGACGCGGCGTTCTCCGTCACGCAGGCGATCACCTGTGGCAGCGTCAGGCCGACGCTGAAAAATTTGGACATCACCGTCGCCAGGCTGTGCACCGGCCCGTTTATGCGATTGCGGCAGTAAATATCGGAGCTGATGGTATGCGGCAAAATGCCCAGCGAGATCGCCTGGCGCGCCACCTCGAAGCTGAAGCTGGCGGTGCCGTGCCCCACGTCGAGCAACACGCCGCGCCGCAGCGCGCGCTGGATCGACTCGCGCAGCGTGCCCGCCGGCGTCAGAATGCGGTTCGGTTTGCCGTTGTAGCAGTGGGTGATGATGTCGCCACGGGTCAGCAGATCGGCGATCTCGTCCAGATTCGGCGGGTTGTTGCCGATATGCACCATCAGCGGCAGCTGGCGGTTTTCCCGCTGGATCTCTTTGGCCAACACCAGTGGCCGGGTGCCGTTCTTGCCCACCACGCTACTGCTCATGCGCGCCTTGATGCCGATGATAAAGCCGGGATGGTTGGCGATGGCCTGGCCGGCCTCGTGCTTGTCGATGTCCGTCAACTCCGCCAGCTCGTTCTGCCGCAGCAGGCCGATGCGCGAGATGTTGAGGAAGGCGAACACGTTGGTTTTGGCGCTGCGCGTCAGCTGATAAAAGGCGTCGATATCGTCGGCGCCGGTGCTGCCGGCATCGACCACGCTGGTGACGCCGCTGGCGACGCCGACCCGATCCGGCTCGTCATGGTAAATCGGCGAGTCGGGATAGCAGTGTACGTGCGCATCGATCCAACCGGCGCTCAGGCGGCAGTTGCCCGCCAGATCCAGTTGGCGAACGGCGCTGACGTCTGCCGCCAACCGCCCGACCGAGGCTATTTTGCCGTCTTTCACCGCCAGATCGATCAGCGTGTCGTCCGCCAGTCTGGCGCCTCTAATAACTAAGTCATACATACCGCATTGCTCCTGTTAGCCCGGGCGCCGCCGCAGCATCGGACGGCGCCTGGCGCAGGCCTCTTAAGAAATGGCTACCGGGAAGATCGCCCCCAGGATCATCGCGCCGAGGATCGCTCCGCCGGTGATCGGTTTACCCCAGATATAGAACAGCAGCGCGCCGAGCAGCGAACCGATGCCGATCGGGATCGAGGCGGTCATCGCCGACAGGATGATCAACGGCCCGAGGAAGCGGCCCGACGAGTTGCCCGCGCCCATCATCACGTCCGCCCCGTAGGTGGAGTTGCTCTGATTGATGGTGAATTTGCGCGCCAGGATGATCACGTAACCGATCGCCAGGCCGATGACGAGGCCGGTGGCCAGCGAAGCGGCGAAGTTGGCGACCGGGAACACGATGCCGGCCCCCAGCAGCAGCGCCGGTACGCCCAGCCCGACGCCGGTCTGAATCGCGCCACCGATGTCCAGGATCCCCACCAGCGAGCCTTCGATGATGCGCGCGAACAGGAAGCTGGCGCCGAACGCCGCCACCGCGCCATACACGCCGGTATCCATCCCCGCCCGCAGCATGGAAACGAACGCCACTTCGTTAAAGGCGCCGATGCCGTACAGGTAGTACATGTGCGTCCCGGCGAACACGCCGGAGGACAGCAGGCCAACAAAAATCGGGAATGACCAGTCGGCGTACCAGAAGCCTTTTTGGGTTTGCTCTTCCATCATCCCGCTCCTTATTTACCGCTCAGGGTGTTGTGAATGGCGTCCAGCCAGCCCGGCACGCCGAGGCTGAAGGACTCGAGAACTTTCATGTCGAAGCCGCGGAAGAAGCCGCTCAGCACGAACAGCAGCACGATCACCGCCATCATGATCTTGGTGATCTTGTTCCAGCCACTCTCTTCTACGCCTTTGCCGATCAGAATGCCCAGCACCAGGCCCGGTACGGCGTTGCCCATGATCAGCTGCGCCAGGCCGCCGAAGATGGTGCCCCAGAAGCCGGAACGGCGCCCGGCGTCGATCGCCGCCAGCCAGAAGATCACCGGCATCACGGTGTTCACCAGCAGGTTGGCCGCCGGCACCAGCACCTTGATCGCGGTGACCTGCAGCGCGGCAGGCACGGCGGAAGCGGTGGTATTGAGGAACGCCACCACCAGCATGCCGATGATGCCGCAGGCAATGGCCATTTTTTTCGGATCGTGCAGCGTTTGCGCCAGATTGCGGTTCTTGACCATCAGGGCCGCCGCGCCCCAGTGCGGGATGATGCGGTGGTCGACGTCCTGCGTGAAGGAGCCCGCCGCCACGGAAGACGCCCAGGCGTTGAAGAAGAAGCCCAGACCGAATGAGAAGTGGGAAGCCGGATCGCCCTCGCAGGAATTCAGCTCGCCCAGGGTGCGAAACGCCCCCATGCCCTGTGTTGTCGGTGCGTGGAACATGCGCGCGGCGCCGGCCCCTACGCCGACCCCCACCAGCCCACCGATAATAATCGATTTAAATAAGATGATTAAAAACATCAGTATACCCTTTCATTTATGCTAACGTTTTTATTTCGTGACGAAGACAACCTTCTCGGTATTGATAATGGTTACGTTCACGGTTATTTCCAGAGAAACGGCATAGCGCTTTCTTTCACGCGGCAAAAAGAAGAAAAGAAATTTCTCTTTAGTTATTTTCTCTTCCGCTTTCACTACGCTGACGTCCTGCGGCTCGATACGCAGCAGAATATTGTTGGTGGACTTTAATACCGCGCCCTGCACATTAGCCAAGGCGGAAGCAAAAGCTTTCGCTTTGCTGTCGCCTTTACCCTCCACCTTTACCGATGTGGTATATTGCTCTTTCATTATGGATTGCCATGCTTTTTGACATAGGCTTCCACCAGTTTCTGGCCCAGCTCTTCTTTATCCATAAAGCCGAAGCCCAGCACGTTGTAGCCTTCGTTAATTGCCGTCACGCCCTCTTCCACCGAACGCATACCATATTTAGCCTTGTAGCCGTGTTTGGTTTGCGCGGTAATCGCGCCGGCGCCGCCGCTGCCGCAAAAAGAGATGCCCAACTGCGCGTTTTCCGCTTTCATGACGTCGCCCAGCTTCATGTCCGCCGCGACGCCGGGGATGACCACCGCTTTTCCGCCTGCGCTTTCAACGCCTTGGCCAACTTTTTGCCCTTTGCCCAGACGATCGCCGATCACTACGGTAATTTGACCCATGGTATATTCTCCTGATTGAAATCGATGCGTTAACCGCTATGCGTTATTATCTTTCGCCACTTCGAAGTGCACTGACAGCAAATAGGCTTCTTCGATAGGCAATGTGCCAAACTGATTCACCACGCGCTCCGCCATTTGCATGGATTCGGCAGAGATTTCGTCGAACAACGATTTATCCACCTCCGGCAACGGCTCACCGGTTATTGAACGCAGCACCATGGCGCGAATATGCGATTCCAGCATCTGTTGCTGCACCGCATTGGTATAAATATTTTCAGCATTCAGCATCGCGGTAATATCCGCCAACACCCGAGCAGCGATCGCTCCGGCTTCGCTGACATCGGATTGTTCAATTTCTTTTATCGAAGCAGATCCATCATTCACTTTTCAGTACCCCTAGATCCTACATTAATCAGTAAGCCGTAAAGCGCATCACCTGAATAACCCGCTTTCTGTGATGTCTTTACCCTACCCCCGGTAGGATTTTCTGTGTAGACCGGTTTTTTCCAGTTCGAAGTGGAAATCGAATGACGCGCGGGGATCCATTTCGCAAAACGGTGCGGCGGTGAAAAAGTCAATGAGATAACAAATAGATAACCGGGCTAACCGTTTCTTTTGCCACGATTGACGATAAAAGCCTTCGTGATCGGGATCTCTTTCTTTTCTCGCCCCAACCGCCTACTATCAATAGGACAAATCGACATTACCCACACCCCCGCTCCTCTGGCGCGGGGGTGTTGCTTTGTGTTGTTTTTCCGAATTTATGGGTGCACAGACTGGCACCCTTTGATTTGACTGGAGAGTGGAATGACCAAACCCATCATTACTATTAATGAGCTGGATGCGGAACGCCTGGATGCGCTATTGGAACAACCGGCCTTTGCCAACACCGACGTCGCCGCCGCGCTGAACGACGAGTTGGATCGCGCGGAAATCCTGCCGCCGGAGAAAATGCCGGCCAACGTGGTGACCATGAACAGCCGCGTGCGTTTTCGCGATCTGCACACCGATGAAGAGCACGTGCGCACGCTGGTTTACCCGGCATCGCTGAAAGACAGCCACGATCAGCTGTCGGTAATGGCGCCGCTCGGCGCAGCGCTGCTCGGCATGCACGTCGGCAAGCAGATCTCCTGGCAATTGCCGAACGGTGAAGAAGCGCGGATTGAAGTGCTGGAATTGCTGTACCAACCGGAAGCGGCGGGCGAATACCACCGTTAAGCGGTTCTCAGGGCGGCATCCGGCCGCCCTTTCTGTTTCAGAGGCAAATAGCGATCAGCACGGCGATCAGCAGCAGCACGTAGATTTTGGCATGCAGCGCATCGCTCACCTTAGGCAAACAGCGCCTGGCAAACACGATCCCCGCAATTCCCGCGACCACCAGCAACCCCAGAATGTTCAGATTGACGTAGCCCAGATACTGCGGCCCGCTCATCTCGTGCCACCCCAACACGATATACATCAGCGCCCCGATCACCGCCACCGGGATCGACAGCGGATTAGCGGCGCTGACGCAATACTTCATGTCGTAACCATGGCGGCGCAGCAGCGGCACGGTCATCACGCTGCCGCCCACCCCCAGCAGGGTGGCGATGCCGCCGATCAGCGGCCCACCGCCCCACAGCGTAACGGGGGACAGTTCGGCGCGCGCCGGTTTGATCAAAAAACCCCGGCGGAACAGGCAGTCGGCGATGGTCACTGCCATATAGACCACAAACAGCCCGCGGATCACGCCGTCCGCCAGCAGCGAAGAGGCGAACGCGCCCAGCGCCGCGCCGATGCCGATGAAAAAGATCAGCGGCACGATGGTTTCACGCAGCAGGTTGCCGCTGCGCCAGTTGGTCAGCGTGGCGTAACTCGCGTTGAGGATCATCACCGCCGTCGAGGTCGCCACCGCGATATGCATCGCCTGGCCGGGCTGCTCGCCCGAGGCGGAGATCAGGTGATAGACGAAAGGCACCACCACAAAGCCGCCGCCGAAGCCGAACAGAATGGTGGTGATGCCGGTCAGAAAACCGGCACCCAGTACAATCAGGGTTTCAATCATGGCCGTGCGCCCGCACGAAGTCGTCGAACCCGGCGCAGAACTGCCCCGCCAGCGGGTGGAAACGATCGCCGACGAACAGCCCCAGATACTGCTCGCGCACGGCGTCATGCTCCACCAGCTCAATGCCCGCCTGCTCTGCCTGCGCCAGCGTCTGCGCGTCCGGGAAGCCCCAGTAGCGCGAATCGCCCTGCTTTTCCGCCGCTATCGCTTCGCTATGCTCCGCCCGCATCAGCTGGCGCGCCAGGAAAGTGCCGCTCTGCACGCCCAACAGCATCATGTTTTCCAGGAACGACAGATCGTGACGCAGCTCGGCGGGCAGGCGGGCGATCACCGGGCCGGCGTCCCAGTGCTCATCCATTTCATGCAGCGTTACCGCACAGTCCCTGTCACCGTTCATCATCGCGCGGAACAGCGTCATCACCCCGCGATAGCGCGGCAAATCCCCCGGATGCAGGTTCCAGAGCAGCTTGCCGCGTCGGCTGAAGGCGCGCACATAGTCGGCGGAGAATTTCTGATAACAGCGCAGGGAGATCACCCCATCCATATGCCCCAGGCTGCTGATAAACGCGGTGTCGTTGATGTCGAGAACGCGATGCGCTTTGACCCCGGCGGCGGCCAGGAACAGCGCCGGCGGCTGATAGACGCCCTCGCAGGCGGCGGCGTTGCGGCCCACGAACGGGAACACGAAATCGTTCAGCACTTCGCGCTCATACAGCCCCAGGTGGCGAACCGCCGGCTCCTGCGTGCGCCCGGCGCTTTTCGCCAGGGGGAAATACACCGTAAAGGCACACTCGCCTTTCAGGGCGGCGATCAGATCCTGACACACCAGCCAGGAGAAAATGTCGTTGCCGACAAAGAGCGCTACGTTTTTCATACTTCAGCCTTCTTTGCGTTGAAAATAGGGTTGTTAAACACGATCTTGCTGATATCCCGCGTGATGGACTCCATCGCCGAGGTGTAAAACAGATCGCCCTTGGCGGGCGCGCCGAGCGAGTAGAGATGCTGCTCGCGGCCGCGCCGGTCGGCGATTTTCAGCGTGTGCGGGTTGCACTTCACGCCGCCGAACAGGTTCTCTTGCACCAGCCCGTCTTGCAGCAGCTGATGGCTCAGGCGGTTGGGCGGCAGTTGATAGGAAGGCGTGGTGCAGTTGAACAGATACTGCGCGTGCACCCGCGTCTCATGGCAACGGAGGGTAAACCCGTCCGCTCCCTTGCTGATATCCGCCAGGCCGCCGCAGGCGCGCAGGCGTTGGCTCTCCAGCGCCGCCACGATCTTGTTGGCGTTCTTGATCGGCATGGCGTGCCGATTGCGCATCCAGGAGGAGTTGTAAAAACGCATGAAGACCTGCCGGTTGTTGGCATCCATCTTGACCCAGGCGGCGCACACCGCCGGGTGGATCGCCGCCAGATAGCTGCAAATATGCTCCCGGGCAAAACGCGCGCGATCGAGGCTGTCCGCCAGATCGCGGTAACAATCGCGCCTTTCCCCCAGCGCCGAGAGCACCGTCAACCGCTCCGGCCCCGGATAGTGGCGCGCCAGCGCGGCATTGATCGCATGCACCAGCTGATGCGCATCAATGAAATCGCTGCCGGCGACAAAGCGCCGTACCCCCTCCACAAACGCCTCCGGCGGCGGACGCATCAGCGCCGGCTGCACGCTGGGGAACAGGCCCGAGCGCGATAAAGCGCAGATGTCGGTCGCCCCCAGGCGCTCCATCAGCTCTACGATGGCGTCAATCGCCGTCAGGCTGCAGCCGATCACGCCGATGGTCGAATAAGGGTTGATCGGCGGCAGATCCTGGTGGGCCTGATAAGCGATCACCCCGTCCACCGGATAGAGACATTCCGGCGGGTTGTGCCCTGAGCACAGCACCAGCGCGTTCATCTGCTCGGCGCCGCCGCAGGCGGTGGTCAGCCGATAGCCGGCTTCGTGCGGCGCGATGGCATTCACTTCGGCGGTCACGAAATTCAGCGTCACATTACTGTCCGCCGCCATATAAATCGTCATGTCGCGAATAAAATCGAGATATTCCCGATACAGCCAGCGCGGCGGATAACGATCCTGGCAAAACTGCGGGAAATGCATGGCAATCCAATCAACAAAGTGCGCATCGTCGAAAATATCCGCCGACATGTTTTCCGGCGTCATATTTAATATATGGCTGTCAAAATCGCTGCTGTATGCCATACCGCCTTTGAAGCCCTGCTTGTCGAAAACCTTCAGGGAAAGCGGTCTTTTGCAATGATTAACCGACTTATTTTTTATAAAGTTATACGCAAAAGAGATCCCGGCGGCTCCGCCGCCAATCACACCGAACTTATACATGAAATATCACCTTATAGTCATTGAACTGCACTAAGAACTATTGCTTCAGGTGTTGGAATAAAATGACGCTTTATTCCTTATTAACTTCTTGTATTGCGAGAACGAGAACGTTCGTCCCACCCCGGTGTGAAAACTTGCATGGGTTGCCTGGCCGATAAAATAGCGGCGCCCCGAACAAGCGTTATTTTTCTGCCCCGATAGTAGGGCGACAACCGTTGGCTTGCTTTATATGAAGGGCCAACTATCATTGCGTTTCGGCCAATCTGCCCGCCAAAGAGGACACATGCGCAATGTCCGCATTGATGACATCGACCACGTAACGCGCGCGGTGATCGCCATCGGCACCGACTACCCGCCAGGGCATCTGCTGCCGATGCACAGCCACCGGCGCGCGCAGTTGCTGTACGGCGCCACCGGCGTCATGCACGTTTTCACCCAGCAAGGCAATTGGGTCGTCCCGCCGCAGCACGCGGTGTGGCTGCCGCCGCAGATGCCGCACGCGGTGAGGATGGTCGGCGTCACCACCCGCAGCCTGTACCTCGAACCCGGCGCGTTGCCCGCCGAACGGCCGCAGGTCTGCCAGGTGGTCAGCGTCACTCCGCTGATGCGTCAGCTGTTGATGGCGGCGGTGGATATGCCGCTGGAGTATGAACAAGAGGGGCGCGACGGAGCGCTGGCGGCGCTGCTGCTGCATGAACTGGCCCGGCTGCAACCCTTGCCGTTGCACATCCCGCTGCCCGCCGATCCTCGGCTGGGCGAGCTGTGCCACGCCTTTTTGCAGCACCCCGACGCTCACGACTCCGCGCAGCGGTGGGCGCCTCGTCTGTACATGAGCATTCGCACCTTCAGCCGCTTCTTTCGCGCGCAGACCGGCCTGCCGTTTTCGCAATGGCGCCAGCGAGCCTGCGTGGTGCTGGCGCTGGCGCTGTTGGCCGAAGGGCGCAGCGTAACGCAGGTGGCGATGGAAATGGGATATGACAGCAGCGCGGCGTTTTCAACCATGTTTCGCCGCGTGCTGGGGCAGGCGCCCTCCTCCTATCTGACGGAAGACGGGCGCGACGGTTGACGGGTTAGCGGAATTTCTTGTGGTTGGCGTCGCGGGTCTGTTTGAACCCCTGCGCCAGCTGCTTCGCTTCGGCGACTTTGCCCTGGTTGGCCAGCGCCAGTGCCTGATCGATCTGGCCGATCAGGGTATCCAGCCCGTGGCGGAAATCTTTCATTTCCGGACTGTCGGCGGCTTTGTCCTCCAGCTTCGGCGGAGTGCCCTGCTTGGCGTCCTGCGCGGCGGCGCGCATGTTTTGCAGGCTCTGTGTGAGGGTAGCGGCGGAATCGGTATTCAGCACCGTTTTGTAGTTTTCCGCCAAGGTGTCCATATCGTCGCCCAGATCGGCGGCGGCCGCCAGCGAACTGGCCGCCAGCAGCGTCAACGCCGCCAGCGCTTTCAGGGTATTCTGCATGTTTGCTCACCTTCCAGTTATTGTTTTAATTAACCCACCGTTACCATAGGCAAGGCCGGGCAAAACCGAAACCGGAGATTTGTAAGCAAGGTTGAGACGGGATAACGCGCGGCCGGCGAGCGCCGGCCGCGCAGAGGATCACTGACCGGCGATCTTCATTTCCGGCAGCAGCACCGAACCGCACTGGATATTGCTGCGGGTTTCGATATCGCTGCCGACGCTGACGATGTTGCGCAGCATGTCTTTCAGGTTGCCGGCGATGGTGATCTCGCTGACCGGGTATTGGATCTCGCCGTTTTCGACCCAGAAACCGGCGGCGCCGCGCGAGTAATCGCCGGTAACGCCGCTGACGCCCTGGCCCATCAGCTCGGTGACCACCAGGCCGGTGCCAAGCTGTTTCAACATGCCGGCGAAGTCCGCACCCTGCCCGGCAATGCGCCAGTTATGGATGCCGCCGGCATGGCCGGTGCTGTGCAGGCCCAGTTTGCGCGCCGAGTAGCTGGTCATCAGCCAGGTTTGCAGCACGCCGTCCTTGACGATATCGCGCCGCTGGGTGCGCACGCCCTCGCTGTCGAACGGCGTCGACGCCAGCCCTTTCAGCAGGTGCGGATGCTCCTCGACGGTCAGCCACGCCGGCAGGATCTGTTTGCCGAGCGAGTCCAGCAGGAAGGTCGACTTGCGGTAAACGCTGCTGCCGCTGATGGCGCCCACCAGATGGCCGAACAGCCCGGTGGCCACCTCGGAGGCGAACAGCACCGGCGCCTTCATGGTCGACAGTTTGCGCGGCGCGAGGCGCGCCAGCGTGCGACGGGCGCACTCTTGCCCCACCCACTCGGGGCTGTGCAGATCGCTCATCGCACGGCCGATGGTGTAAGCGTAATCTCGTTCCATATCGCCGTCCTGCTCAGCAATGACGCAGCTGGACAGCGAATGGCGGCTGGAACAGTAGCTTTGCAGCATGCCGTGGCTGTTGCCGAACACCTTGATGCCGTAGTGGCTGTTGAAGCTGCCGCCTTCGGTGTTGGTGATGCGCTTGTCCGCCGCCAGCGAAGCCTGCTCGGCGCGCGCCGCCAGCTCGATGCCGCGCTCGGCGTCCAGTTCGATCGGGTGGAACAGATCGAGATCCGGCGCCTCGAACGCCAGCAGATCTTTCTCCGCCGGGCCGGCGCAGGGATCTTCAGAGGTGTAGCGCGCGATATCCAACGCTGCCTGCACGGTGCGGGCGATGGCGTCCGGGCTGAGATCGGTGGAAGAGGCGCTGCCTTTGCGCTGACGGTGATACACGGTGATGCCCAGCGCGCCATCGCTGTTGAACTCGACGTTTTCCACCTCGCCGAAGCGGGTACTGACGCTGATGCCGGTCGATTTGGTGACCGCGACTTCCGCCGCGTCGGAACCGGCGCGGGCCAGCTCCAGCGCCTGAGAAACGGCCTGTTCCAGCGCCTTGCGCTGTTCTGCAACTTGAGTGACTACTTTCATCAATCTGCCATAATTAATCAGAAAATCGTTGAGAAAAGTGCCGGAGCGGCGTAGTTGTGCACGCGGGGCGGCGCGCAAAAATCCTGAGATCTCTGCCGTTGAGTCTAACAGGAACCGCGTTGAATTTCGCATAAAGCCGAACGGCAAAGCCGGGATAACATGCAAAAGCCGCGCATTACTCGACGATCAGTTTTACCGACTTGCCGATATTCGCCATCATGTTGACCAACGCGTCCAGCGTGAACTTCTCGGTTTTCTGATTCACCACGTCGGACACGCGCGGCCGGGAAGTGTGCAGATAACGCGCCGCCTCCTCCTGGCGATAACCTTCTTCCTCAATCCACGCGCTAATCTCACCCATCAGCTGTTTTTTCAGTGCGATAAGCTGCGCAATTTCCGCATTGGACTGCGCTTGCAATTGCCGAGCCTCGTCGGCGGAAAATCCCAGATCCGCAAACACATTGCCGCCTGCGGGCGTAACGTGGCGTGAACCGGTATCAATCGGTTTGGTCATGACCTTTACTCCGCTCATTAATAACCGCGTCATAACGCGCTTTGATTATCTGAATATCGTGGCGGCTGGTTTTCTCCGTCTTCTTCTGAAAGCTGTGCAAGACGTAGATCGCTTCGCTGAACTTTGCCACATAGACCACCCTGAACGCGCCGCCGGTGACATATAAACGGATTTCGATAACGCCGCTTCCGCAGCTGACCATCGGTTTCCAATTACCGGGTTCCAGACCTCTTTGCACTTTACTCAGTTCAAATCCTGCCGCTTTTCGCGCATCGATTGGAAAGGCCAGCAAATCCGCTAACGATGAACCGCGCCAATCAATGGCTTTCTCGATGCCATCATCCATGAATACCATCTCCTTTTGTATAAAATTTTATACAAACATGATGATAAAAACAACAGCATGAATTCAGAGGACAGGTGCCAAGACATGATTGTGCCCCAGCGCGGCAGCTATACTCAGTTTGCTCAAGGCACGCAATTGGCGGGTTGCCGGACAACCTGTTAGGATTAGCCTCTTTTTAACGGAGCCTACCATGAACAAACAGCCTGAAGACTGGCTCGACGATGTCCCGGAGAATGAAAACGAGGACGATGACGAGATTATCTGGGTCAGTAAAAGTGAGATTAAACGTGATGCCGAAGCGCTGAAAGACCTGGGGGCCGAAATGGTCGATCTGGGCAAAAACGCGCTGGACCGCATTCCGTTGGACGAAGATCTGCGTGCCGCCATCGAGCTGGCGCAAAAGATCAAGAAAGAGGGCCGTCGCCGTCAGCTGCAGCTGATCGGCAAGATGCTGCGCGCCCGCGATATCGAGCCGATCCAGACCGCGCTCGACAAGCTGAAAAACCGCCACAACCAGCAGGTTTCGCTGTTCCATAAACTGGAAGCGCTACGCGACCGCCTGGTGGAAGAAGGCGATGACGTCATTCCGTCGATCCTGGATCTGTATCCGGCCGCCGATCGCCAACAGCTGCGTTCACTGGTGCGCAACGCGCAGAAAGAGAAGGCCGCCAACAAGCCGCCTAAGGCTTACCGCCAAATCTTCCAATACCTGCGCGAGCTGGCCGAAGCGGCCGACTAAGCGCCGCCGCCATCCCGGGATGAAGCCGTTTCATCCCCGGTGATGGGCCGGCTCGCCGCTGCTTTCACGGATATTGAAGCGCAGGCTGCCTTCCAGCTCTTCTTCCGCCTCTTCAAACAGCAGAATGATCGCGCCGAAACGACGCTTGCTGCGGGCATTCAGGTGAGTGAACTCGATTTCCACCGGCAGGCCGATATCGCCGGTCACCACGTCCCACAGCGCGTCGAGGTTGGCGCCGAACCCCTCGTCCAGCGCAAACTTGCGCGCGAAATCGCGGTAGAAGGCCGGCACATCCTGGATCTGTTCAAAATCAAACTCTACTTTTGCCATCAAACTCACTCCACACGAATGAAGTTTTTGTAATGGTCGCGCGTGACGAAGATCAGACCGTCGCTCGAATACAGCAGGCGATCGGCGCCGCGCCGGCCACACTGGTAATTGATGTCCGCTTCGCGCCAGACCCGGCCGCCGGCGGTCGGCAATTGTCCTTCACGGTTAGAGAATCGATCGCCGCCAATCGCCTTGCCTGGCAATACCGCACAGAGGTTGCCTGAACGCGGATCCCAGCCCTGCTCGCGCGCCTGCTTCTTGGTGACGTAATAATCCGGCAGCCGCTGATGCTGCTGCAGGTAACTCACCACCGTTTGCTGCTGCGTGAGCCGATCGATGCTCTGCTGCTGCCCCGCCGGGGCCTGGACCACCGCCGGATTGCCGCCGATCGCACGGTGCTCGTTGCCGCGCAGCGCGCTGAAGACGGCGATAACCACGGCGATGACAATCGCCACCAGAATCCGCTTGTTCATGACATTCCCTGAAATTATGCCGCCGAAGGCGCCGCAGCTCCCCCAGGCTAGTTAGGTATATAGTCGACCTGGATGAAACTAAGATGACCGGCAAGTAACGTTTTCGCGGCGGCTAAGGTTTCATCCATTCATGACAATGATGCCACTTTCCAGCCGTTCTGGCACTCGGAGTCTCTCTGAAAACGGGCCGCCTCTTATGAGACGGCCGCCGTACCAGGCGCTGCTTTCAGTATAGTCAGGGAAGGCGCCGCATAACGCGGCGCAAAAGGCGGGAACGCATCAATCGATCAAGGCGTGGCGATAGCGATGCAGCATATCCGCCAGGCGTTTCACCGGCCCGGTGACGCTGAGCGGCGCCTGGTTGTCCACCAATTTTTGCTGGTACTCGTTCATTTCACCCAGCAAGCGATCGTAGTAATAGGCGCGTTTGACGTCGTTTTTGGCGGAGACCACCCTATCGGCGGTGCTGCGGATCTGGCGGTGGAAGGCCGACAGCTCTTCGCTGACCGGAATTTCCGCCCGTTGCATGCGCTGGTGGGCGATGATCAGGTTCAGCGCCAGACGATACTTGGCGATGTCGTTCGGGAACATCATCAGCAGCTGGTTAAGCTGTTGATAAAGCGCTGGCAGGTGGTTCTGCCGACGGCGCGCCGCCTTGGTGGTCAGCGCCGACACCGCGCTGCTGACGAACTGGTTGAGCAACGTGCGGCCGGTGCGCTCACGCGAATTATCGCGGATCAGCAGCAGCACCATCAGCCCGACGCAGCTGCCGAGGAACTGGCCGAGCGCCCCATCGAGAAACTGGGTGACGTTGAACTCCATCGGGTTGCTCAGCACCAGAATGTTGATGGTCCCCGCCAGCAGCCCCAGCGAACCGAGCCGTCGTTTCTGCACCTCGATGCCGATGAAAAACGCCAGCAGGCCGAGGCTGAGACACAGCAGCAAAATGCTCTGCTGCGTCGCTGGCAGGATCACCATGAAGAACAGGGAACCGACCGGGATCGCCGCCAGCATGCCCAGCACGAAATCCATCGCCACCATGCGCGGCGCCGGGGTGCGCATCGCCAGCGAGGTGATTACCGCAATGATCACCATAAAACCGCTGCCGGACGTCCAACCGGTCCACAGCCACAGCAGGCTGCCGAAGGCCGTCGCCACAAAGGTGCGCAGGCCGTTGATCATTGCGTGATGCCCTTCCGCCGAGGTCGGTTTAACCACGGTTTCGTTGCTCAACACCCCCTCTTCCACCGCGCTGATGCTGCAGTTGGCGTGCACGCCTTTCGACAGCAACAGGTAGCGCGTCGCCGCACCGACCCAGCCGGTGATGGTCGGCAGCGTTTCCTCGGAGCGATGCGTGGTCAGCACCTGGCGCAACAGCTTCATGCGCTTGTGGATCTCCTGCGGGGTTTCCGCCGGGACCATCAGCTGCTCCCGCAGGCTTTCTTTCAGCGCGTCCGGGTGATTCAACAAGATCAGGTAGGTTTCGCAGGCCTGGGTGATCAGCGTCAGCGACAGGGTATGCAGCGCCTTCACCCGACGGTTGACCTTCTGCCAGCGCGAGGATTCCATCATCAGGTTGTTGCGCATGCCGTCCAGCGACGTGGTGCTCTTGACCAGATTGCTCCAGGCGCGATCGATGTCTTCTTTGTCGGCGTTGCTGATACACATCTGCATCAGGCGGTATTGATCCACCAGCAGCTGATCCACCGCCCGATCGATGTCCTGCTTGATCGAACGCGGCGAGAACAGCAGATCCGCCAACACGGCGCTGACGATGCCCAGCACGATCTCACTGCAACGCTCGATGGCGAACTGCGGCGCTTCCAGCAGATGAGACTCGCTGGTGGCGACCGTCACGATGATGATCAGCGCGGTATACCCGGCCAGGCCCCAGGCGTAGGAGTTCTCGACCTTGATCAGCGAAGAGAGCCAGGTGCAGAAACCGGCCCAGATGCAGCACAGCAGCAACATCACCACCGGCGCACGGGCGGTGGTGATGATAATGATCAGGCCGACGAAGCAGCCGATAAAGGTGCCGATGATGCGCAGCCAGCCGCGGTGGCGGATGGCGCCGGAGAAGGGTTCACCGCCGGCGGCAAAGGCCGGGCCGGCGGCGACGATGGCGGCGGTCATCGCCGACCAGCGCGGGGTTTCCAGGTTAAGATGGAAACCGACGAACAGCGCAAACACAATCGCGAAGCTGAGTTTGAAGGCAAATCTCAGCCGGATAAAGGTTGGGCTATTCATTAGCCGAACTCACGCAGCCGGTGCATCAGGCGCACAAAAGGCGAGCCGCTGTCGGCATTACGATCGTTCTTGCCGACGATCACCACGGTGGCGGTAGTGCCGGCCGGGTACGGATGCTGTTGGTCCTTGGCGTCCAGCAGGATCTTCACCGGCACGCGCTGCGCCAGACGCACCCACTCCAGGTTGCTGTCGATCGAGGCCAGCCCTTTGCTGTTGACCGTGCTGCTGCTGTTGTTCACCGCCGCCGCCACGCTGTCGACGGTGCCGTGCATGATGCGGTTGCTGCCGAGCGGGGTGATCTCCGCGCGGTCGCCTTTATTCAGGCCGGTCAGCTTGGTTTCTTCCAGGTACGCCAGGATGTAGAAGGAGTCTTTTTTCACCAGCGCCACCGCCACCGACCCGCGGGTGATGTATTCGCCGGCGTGGACGTTGAGGTTGGTGATCCAGCCATCGGCCGGGGCGCGCACCGTGGTGCGCTCCAGATCCAGCTGCGCCAGCTCGCGCGCCGCCACGGCCTTCGCCAGCTGGTGTTGCACGGTCTGCAGCGAGTTGTTCGACTGGTCGATTTCTTCCTGCGACATCGCCTGCACGCCCAACTTCACGCGGCGGCCGGCTTCGCGCCGTTTTTCCGCCGCCAGCGTTTGATAGTAGGCGACGTCGGCACCGGCCTCCGCCAGCGCCTGCTCATAGCGCGGCCGATCGACCACGAACAGCACCTGGCCTTTCTTCACCAGCTGGTTGTCCACCACCGGCACTTCGGTCAGCAGGCCGCTGACGTCCGGCGCGATCGCCACCACGTCGGCGGTGAACTTGGCGTCACGTGTCCACGGCGACTCGGTGTAGAACACCCAGGCCTTGAACACCGCAACGATACCCAGCAGCACAAGAATCAAAGTGATCGCGATTCGGGTTATTTTTATCGAAAAATTTTTCACAGCGACCTCAAACAAAAAGACATGAAATCAGATAAAACAAGCAGCAATACAGCGCGGTGTTAAACAGCGCCGGATGCCAGACAAAATCGTAAATCCCCGTCGGCTGCAGCAGGCGGCGCAAGAGAAAAAACAGCGCCAGCGACACCAGCAGCTCGAAAAACACCGGCGGAAACGACAGTCCGAAGATGACCATAACCGGAAGCAAACTCATCACTTTTTCCTTATTGTTCACTACGCCGGGGAAAGACACATCTCGCCATTCACATTCTCTTTACATTTTAGCGTGCGCGCGCCACAAATCTTGACCGGACAGCTTGTCCAGGTCACGAACCCGAAAAAAGGTTAAACTTTGGGGCAGACATCCACGACAGGGATTGCGAGGGTGCCGGAGGAGCGGCAGGATTGCGTCGCCGCTCGCTCTCGCACGTTGGTAAGGTCTATTCACCCGACCACGTTATATTAGCCTGCTTACTATCAAGGCATCAACAATCTGTGATCTAAATCACTTTTAAGCCAGAGTGAATAATGGAAAGATTAAAACGGATGTCGGTATTCGCCAAAGTGGTTGAGTTCGGGTCGTTTACCGCGGCCGCGCGCCAACTCGACATGAGCGTTTCATCGATCAGCCAAACCGTCTCGAAACTGGAAAATGAGCTGCAGGTCAAGCTGTTGAACCGCAGCACGCGCAGCATCGGCCTGACCGAGGCCGGCAAAATCTACTATCAGGGCTGCCGACGCATGCTGCAGGAAGTCAGCGAAGTGCATGAGCAGCTGTACGCGTTTAACAATACGCCTGCCGGCACGCTGCGCATCGGCAGCTCATCCACCATGGCACAAAACGTGCTGGCGAACATGACCGCCGAGATGATGAAAGAGTACCCGGGCCTGACGGTCAACCTGGTGACCGGCATTCCGGCACCGGATCTGATCACCGATGGATTGGATCTGGTGATCCGCACCGGCGCGCTGCAGGACTCCAGCCTGTTCTCCCGCCGCCTGGGACAGATGCCGATGGTGGTGTGCGCGGCCAAAAGCTACCTCAGCCAGCACGGCACGCCGCAGAAGCCGAGCGACATGGTCAACTTTTCCTGGCTGGAGTACAGCGTGCGCCCCGACAGCGAATTTGAACTGATGTCGCCGGAGGGCATCACCACGCGCATTTCACCGCAGGGGCGCTTCGTCACCAACGACTCCTCCACCATGATCCGTTGGCTGAAAAACGGCGCCGGCATCGCCTACGCCCCGCTGATGTGGGTGATCGAAGAGATCAAGCGCGGCGAGATCGAGATCCTGTTCAAAAGCTACCATTCGGATCCGCGGCCGATCTACGCGCTCTATACCGAGAAGGACAAACTGCCGCTGAAGGTGCAGGTGTGTATCAACTACCTAACCGATTATTTCGAACGCGTGGCGGCGGTCTATCAGGGCTATCGCTGAGCGGCGCTCAAATAGCGGTGCGCCAGCGCGCCCAGCAGCATCAGCGCCAGCATGCCGAGGCCCCATAGCAGCCAGACGGCGTAGCCGGCCCAGTTCAGCAGCAGAGGAAAATAGCTCGCCAGCCCGCTGCCCAGCTGTTTCAGCCACGGCAGCCAGGCATCCAGCACCGTCTGCGGCACCAGACTCAGCGCACCGCTCACCGGCAGCGATGCGCCGCCGGCCGCTTCCGCCAACGCCGGGAGCCAGGTCAGCACGCCGGCCACGCCCCAGGCCAGCAGCGTCCATAGCGCCATGGCGCCCAGCAGCAGCACGGCTGTCCAACCGCCCCGGTTCACGGCACACCGCCACCGCACTGCGGGCAAAAGCGGCTGCCCGGCGGCAACGGCGCGGCGCACTGGCCGCAGGTGGCGCTCACTGCGGCAAATGGCTGGCCGCAGCGATGGCAATAACGCGCGCCCGGTTTATTCACCGCCTGGCATTCCGGACACTGCGGCCCCGGCTCGCCATGCTGGTTATAGCGGTTGCCATGATGCCCGCCGCGGTGACCCGCGCGCTGATGACCGCCGTTAATACCGCCTTGCCCCAATAACCTTTTCAGTAAGCTCATCCCGCCTCTCCTCTGTACATTGACGCTAAAGCTCACTGTAAACCCTGGAGTAAACTCCAGGGTAAAGCCCGGCGATGAGGATTTACGTTTCATTACATCGAAAAAGTGGCAAGGCTTTGATGCCGTTAACAAAAGCACCATCGGTATTATCCCACGCCGCCGCGCTGCGTTATGCTGCGGGAACCTCTCCCTGCATCAGGAATAACCATGAAAAAAATCATACTGGACTGTGACCCGGGGCATGACGACGCCATCGCCCTGCTGCTGGCCTGGGGCAATCCGCAGATCGACCTGCTGGCGGTCACCACCGTGGTGGGCAATCAGACGCTGGACAAAGTGACGCGCAACGCACTGGCGGTGGCGCGCATCGCCAATATCACCGGCGTGCCCTTCGCCGCCGGCTGCGCGCGCCCGCTGGTGCGCAATATCGAAGTGGCGCCCGACATTCACGGCGATTCCGGCCTCGATGGCCCGGTGCTGCCGGAACCCCACCTGCAGCTGGACTCGCGCCACGCGGTGGATCTGATCATCGATACCGTGATGGCTCACCCGCCCGGCAGCGTGACGCTGGTGCCGACCGGCGGCCTGACCAATATTGCCATGGCAGTGCGCAAAGAGCCGCGCATTGCCGAGCGGGTCAAGGAAGTGGTGCTGATGGGCGGCGGCTACCACGTGGGCAACTGGAGCGCGGTGGCGGAGTTCAATATCAAAATCGATCCCGAGGCGGCGCACATCGTGTTTAACGAAAAATGGCCGCTGACCATGGTCGGGCTGGATCTCACCCACCAGGCTTTGGCCACGCCGGCAGTCTGCGAGCGCATCGCCACCCTCGGTACCCGGCCGGCCGCCTTCGTCGGCGAACTGCTGGCCTTCTTTGGCCACATGTACCGGCAGGCGCAGGGCTTCAGCGCCCCGCCGGTACACGATCCTTGCGCGGTGGCTTACGTGATCGATCCGAGCGTGATGACGGTGCGCAAAGCGCCGGTGGATATCGAACTCACCGGCACCCTGACGCTGGGCATGACGGTCGCGGACTTCCGCGCGCCGCCGCCGCCGGACTGCCACACCCAGGTGGCGGTCAAGCTGGATCAGGATAAATTCTGGGATCTGGTGGTGGATGCGCTGGAACGGATTGGCGAAGTGGAGTGAGATCTGTGAAACATGGATTAACGCGCTTTTACAGGCGCGTTGGTCCGTCTGGCATGATGGCAACAGGGATAGGCAGACCATCTCTCCGTTATTTACAAGAGCACAGAACAATCTTAAAAAAATTTACTTTAATAAAATTCAAAAAAAACCATAAGAACAAGAATAGTCTTAACAAAAATAAAAAATGGCGTGATAAAGAAAATGTGAAATAAGATAATGAACAGCGATAAATAAAATAACGCCCACCGCACCGCCATTAGCAACAACGATTTAACAAGAAAATGCTTATCTCATTGGCTCCGTCAGCTGTTTGCCCAGACACTCGTTGCCGCTCACACGGCGTTTTATTACGCACAAAACAATCACAAACAATTGATTTAAATATAAAAATAAAACAATAGATTAAAAATTGACTGGAGCGAGATAAATTTGAGAAAATGACAACCCTGTTTAAAAAAAATAAAAAACCTTTTTGCAGGCAACTGAATACGGCTTCCCCCTTTTTATATAAGCCGTCCCCGCGCTCACAGGGGGGAATTATTTATCACTTCGATATGAAGTCTTTTCAATTCCTATAAAGCATTTCAGGCATTGACGCTTCAGCGAATTTAACCATCAGGATAAGGATAGGAAATCCTCAAAAAATGCATTCAATGAACGATATCGAGACATGGCGGGTTAACCATGACCGATAAAGCCCCCGTTAACGCACCGGCTATCGCCGTGTTGCCCCTGCTGCTGATCTGGATGGCGGTGCTCCTGCCGGTCTATCACCCCAACATGGGCGGCGGCGGCCTGGCGCTGCCGCAAAATATTCTGGCCTGGAGCGTCATGGCACTGACCACGCTGATCGTGACCTTCACCGTTTGCCTTGGCCGTACCCGTCTTTCGCTTACCCCCACGGCACGCCTGTTGCTGCTCGGCATCGCCGTGCTGGCGCTGCCGCTGCTGTATACCCGCCCCGAGTGGCGCGAAGATGCCCTGTGGCGCTGCGCCGGTTTGCTCGGCGGTTGGCTGTTCTATGTCGCCTGTCTGCAGCTGCGCCTGACAGCCCGGCAGCGCAACCTGTTGCTGTACGGCCTGCTGTTCGCCGTCGGCGTTCAGGTGCTATTGGCAGCGCTACAGCTGTTCGCCCCCACGCTGGCCTGGGTAGCCCCCAACGGCAGCCGGGTCTACGGCGTCTTTCAGCAACCGAACGTGCTGGGCAGCTTCATCGCCACCGGGCTGGCTTTGGCGCTCTGGCTGCTGCTTGCCCCTCTCTCTGCGCCGACGCGGCGGCAGCTCCCGCTGCTCGTGTTGCTGGCCGCTTTTTCCGCCCTGCTGGTGCTGATCCAGTCGCGTGCCGCCTGGCTGGGCGGTGCCCTGGCAGCGGCGTTGCTGCTGTGGCGTTTTGCCCGCCAGAGCCCGGCCGTGAGCCGCTGGGCCGGCGGTGCGCTGTTGCTGGGCATAGCCCTTGGCCTGATGGTACTGTTCACCGGCTTTGGCCTGGATGGCCGCTCAGGTCTGATCGGTCGGGAGCTTTCCAATAGCGCTCGCCTGACCATGCTCCATGACGTCGGCGCCATGATCCTGGCCAAACCGCTGCTGGGCTGGGGCTACGGCGGCTTTGAATACAGCTTCGCGCATTTCCGTCTGCAGGCAATGCCCTGGCGAGAAGTGTTGGAAGTCGCCGGGCACCCGCACAATGAAATCCTGCTGTGGTGGGTTGAGGGCGGCCTGCCGGCGCTGGCGGGTATCGTTATCGTCCTCGTCGCCGGCGCGCTGCTGTTGAAACGCGCCTGGCAACGGGATCGCGAGCAGCCGGCCGGTGCGCGCGTCGGGCTGTTTCTGGTGCTGCTGCCAATGCTGGTACACACCCAGCTGGAATACCCTTTCTATCTGTCTACGCCGCATTGGCTGGCGTTTCTGCTGCTGCTGGCGCTGCTGGACGGCCAAACCGGCGAGCCGCGCCCGCTGCCGTTCGCCAAAGCCCTGAGCCTACCGGTGGCGATGGCGGCCATCGGCGTACTGGTGATGGCGGTCTTTGCCTGGCAAGGGCGCATGGCGCTCACCCAATCGGAGCGCACCATGCTGGCCACCATCGACAGCATCGAGCAGATGCCGCCGCCGGCCGCCTGGATCTACCGGGAACGCAAAACCTTCGACGAGCAATCTCACGCGCTGCTGGTCTATAACCAAACGCGTGATGATGCCCTGTTGACCGGCTATCGGCAGTGGGCCAACGCCTATCTGCAGCGCCGTATCGACGCCAACGTCTACGCCACGCTGATCATGATCTTGCGCTACCAGGGCGCTCAGGCGGAAGCCGACGCTCGCCAGCGGGAAGCCGCTTTCCTGTTTTCTCGGGATGCGCGGTTCAGGTAGGAAAAGTGAGGTGAGAGCGTGTTGCTCTCACCTGCCGTCTTGAGATTAACGCGGCAAAATCGCGCACGTTTTATCCAGCAGCGATTCTACCGAGGCGCGGTTGCCAACGTCCCAGCCGCGCTTCGAGGCCAGCAAGATAAACCCCCGTTGGCCGGCAAACGTGGTCGGAACGACGGCCACACCATACTCCGCCAGCTGCGGCGGCGAGAGATGAAAATAATCCGCAAGATCCTTAATCGGGTAGATGCCCATCGCGGTCGGTTGCATCACGCGGCGGGCAAAGTAGGTGTGGCGCAACAGCTTATCCGGCAAAGGTCGCCA
The DNA here is from genome assembly GCF_052166245.1 of Serratia sp. CY84636. Classification (NCBI taxonomy): domain Bacteria; kingdom Pseudomonadati; phylum Pseudomonadota; class Gammaproteobacteria; order Enterobacterales; family Yersiniaceae; genus Serratia; species Serratia sp. CY84636. The sequence continues at coordinate 124,224 of NZ_JBJNOX010000006.1, read as the reverse complement.
TTGTTCCTGAATATAGGGGCGTTCTGCCTGCAATTGGCGCCGTACATCTTCGCGCAGACAGGTCAGGTGAATATGCAATTGGTTCTGGCTGCGGCCATAAGCGGAGTTGATCGCCATGCCCAGCCTGTCGTCCGGCACCAGCCCGCCATACTCGGCGGCCAGCCGGTAACGCATCAGCCATGCATAGCCAAAATAGTCCGTCCGCTCCCCGGCCAGCAGCAGGGGGCTTTCAATGCCGGAAAGCGGCGCCGTCGGCACCAGAATGAAGTGATAGGGATAACGCGGGTTTTGCAGCACGCTAAAACCCTGCGCTTTCCCCTGCGGCATATAAATCTGCTCACACGGGGCCGGATCGCGCTTTTGCTGATAGTTGGCCATGCAGAGCTTATCGACCACGCCCCACAGCGCATCGGAACGGGCGCAGCCCGTCAGGGAAAGAACGCCCAGCAACAGCAACCAACGCTGGGTAGACACACCAAAGCACGCCATCGTCATCTTTCTCGGCATCATCGCCGCACAGCACTCTTTGCGTGGGCGAGAAAAAACTCAAAATGGGGAATGAACAAGGGGCCAGTGCATGGCCCCTTGAGGAAAGATTACACCGTGCCGCCGACGGTCAGCGTATCCAGTTTCAGCGTCGGTTGGCCGACGCCCACCGGCACGCTCTGGCCTTCCTTGCCACACACGCCCACGCCTTTATCGAGCGCCAGATCGTTGCCGACCATCGAGATCTGCTGCATCGCCTCGATGCCGGAGCCGATCAGCGTCGCCCCTTTCACCGGTTTGGTGATGCGGCCCTTCTCGATCAGGTAGGCTTCGGTGGTGGAGAACACGAACTTGCCGGAGGTGATGTCCACCTGGCCGCCGCCAAAGTTCGGCGCGTACAGGCCGTATTCGACGCTGGCGATGATCTCTTCCGGCGTCGATTGGCCCGCCAGCATATAGGTGTTGGTCATGCGCGGCATCGGCAGATGCGCGTAGGACTCGCGGCGGCCGTTGCCGGTCGGCGCGACGCCCATCAGCCGCGCGTTGAGCTTGTCCTGCATGTAGCCTTTCAGCACGCCGTTTTCGATCAGCACGTTGTACTGGCCCGGCACGCCTTCGTCGTCGATCGCCAGCGAACCGCGCCGCCCTTGCAGGGTGCCGTCATCCACCACGGTGCACAGCTCGGAAGCCACCAGCTCGCCCATATGGCCGCTGAACACCGAGGTGCCACGCCGATTGAAGTCGCCTTCCAGGCCGTGGCCCACCGCCTCGTGCAGCAGGACACCCGGCCAGCCGGCCCCCAGCACCACCGGCATATTGCCGGCCGGCGCCGCCACCGCGCCAAGGTTGACCAGCGCCATGCGCACCGCTTCTTTGGCGTAAGCGTCGGCGCGCACGTCGCCGTCGACGGTTTCCAGGAAGTAGTCATAGCCGAAACGGCCGCCGCCGCCGCTGGAGCCGCGCTCACGCTTGCCATCCTGCTCCACCAGCACGCTGACGGAGAGGCGTACCAGCGGGCGAACGTCCGCCGCCAGCGTGCCGTCGGTGGCAGCCACCAACACCTGCTCGTAAACGCCGGTGATGCTGGCATTCACTTCCTGCACCCGTGCATCGGCGGCACGCGCCACCTTGTCGACGCGGTGCAGCAGGGCAATTTTCTCTTCGCGCGGCAGGCTTTGCAGCGGATCGAGCAGCGGGTACAGCGCCCGATAGCCGATCTCGCCCAGGGTGTGCGCCCGCCCGTCACCCTGCTCACGCACGATGCTGCGCGCCGCCTGGGCGCTCTGCTGCAGCGCATTCAGGGTGATCTGATCGGCATAGGCGAAGCCGGTCTTCTCGCCGCTGACGGCGCGCACGCCGACGCCCTGGTCGATATTGTAAGAGCCATCCTTGATGATGCCGTCCTCGATCACCCAGGCTTCGTGATAGCTGGACTGGAAATAGAGATCGGCGTAATCGATACGGCGTTCTGCCAGTTGACCCAGTACCTTGTACAGGTCTTGATGACTCAGCTTGTTGGTAGCGAGTAACTGCTCACTGACAAACGTCAGGCTCATAATGGTTTCACTCTTGATTGGAGGATAACTTGTCAGACGGCGCCGTCAGCGACGTCTGGAATCGGTTGTGCTGCAGCACCGGCATCTGCGCACGAATATTTTTCAGGCTTGCGGTGTCCACGCGCACCTTCAGCGCCGCCACGGCGTCCGCGTTCTCAGCCAGCACCTTGCCCCAGCCGTCGACAGCCAGCGTGTGGCCCCAGGTGCGGCGGGTCGGCCCGTGGCGCCCCACCTGCGCCGGCGCCAGGATCATGCACTGGTTCTCGATCGCCCGGGCGCGCAGCAGAATTTCCCAATGCGCCTCGCCGGTGACCCGGGTAAAGGCCGCCGGCACCGAAATCAGTTCGGCCCCCTGTGCCCGCAGCGCCTGGAACAGCGCGGGGAAGCGCAGATCGTAGCATATGGTCATACCCAAACGCCCGACCGGCGTATCCACTACCGTCAGGTGCTGCCCGTGCTGGTAGGTATCCGACTCGCGGTAGTGGCCGTGCGCATCGTTGATGTCCACATCGAACATGTGCAGCTTGTCGTAGCGGGCGCGGATTTCGCCCTGCTCGTCGAACAACAGGCTGCTGGTGGTGATAAGCTCCGGGTTTTCGCGGCTGATCAAGGGCATCGAGCCCACCAGCAACCACACGCCATAGCGGCGCGCCAGCTCGCGCACCGCGTTTTGCAGCGGACCGTCGCCCTGTTTTTCCGCCTGTTGGCGGTAGGCCGCGGAGTTGGCGAACAGCAGCGCGTTCTCCGGCGTCATGACCAGTTTTACCCCGGCATTGAGCTGTTTGATCTGCTGTTCAATCTGGGCCAGGTTATCGCGCACCTGATCGCCACTGCACAACTGCAACAACGCAACGTTAGCATTCCTCATGACGCCTTATCCTCCTTTGCCTTACGAAGTACCTCATTGATCTTCGGCTGGTCGAGATCGCCGCCGATATGGTAGCGAATCAGCGAAATCTTGCTCCACAGCGGCCCCAGCACCTGCGAGGCGGCAAATACCGCCGCGCCGACGATCGGGTTCACCACAAACGCCGTGGCCACGCCGACGGTCGCCGAAATCGCCGGCGCCACCACCGCCTCCATATCAATACGGCGGCGCGCCAGATCGATCTGGCCACTCATGGCGATATCCGCCGCCAAGCCGTCGATCAATAGATTATCAGTATGCATTATGCCATCTTTCAGCCAGGCGGTGCTGCGGATGGAGTCAAAGTAGAAGCCTTTGCCGAAGGTATCGCTGAAATCGAACTGCAGCTTGCGCAGCAAGGCGTCGAAGCTGACCAATCGCAGCAGCTGACCGGCGCGGCCGCCGCCCATGCTGTCGATCTCGCCCTTGCCCATCTTGACCTGCAGCGCGCCGCTCAGCGTATTGACCTGCGGCTGCCACGGCGCGCCGTGCCAGTACAGATCGAAGTCCACGTCGTAAGGCGCGCCTTTCAGCGGGATAGTGATGCCGAAGAAGGCGGCGGTTTCATCGATTTTGCCGCCGAGCAGCTTGCCTTTCAGCGAGCTGCGCTCTTCCTGCGCATTTTGCTTCCACAGGCCGGTGGCGCTCATACGCCCTTTGCCGGTGTCGACCAGGCCGTGATCCAGCGTCAGGGTATCCCCTCGATTGCTCAGATCCGCCTCGACCCTGCCGAAGTTCTGCCCCAGCACCCAGCACGACTTGCAGCGCAGCATCAGCGAAGGCCAGTCGCGGAAGGAAACTTTCTCCGCCGGCGGCGTCGGCGTGCCCGCCGCGTTTTTCGTCTCGGCGAACTGCGGGTTGTAATACAGGTAGTTGATATCGGCGCGCCACGGCCCGCGATCGGCCACCCGCAGGCTGCCGTCCACTTCATCGCTCTTAGCGCTCACCACGGTGGCACCCAGCTGTTTTTCGGCCGACAGCGTCAGCTTATGCCAGGCCTGGCCGCCCAACAGCAGCTGCGGCGTGGTCAGCGCCACGGTGGTGGGGAAGCTGAAGCCGCCCACCTGACCGCTGCCGCCCCCCTGTTTCAGCGCCGGCGCCAACAGGGCCAGCCACTGCTCGCCGTCCAGCGCCGGCAGGTTCAGCGTCATCGACTTGCCGGCCGGCAGCGGCGGCGTGCCGCCACCGTTGGTTTGCCAGGCGGCGCGCGCCAGATTCACCTGTTTTTTGTCGAAGCGCCATTCGCTGTTGAAGCGGTTTTGCTTGCCCGCGCTGCCGGTCAACATGAAGCCGTTCAGACCGCCTTTGACCTTAACGTTCACCGGCAACGCCTCGCCCGGCGGTTTGTCCAGCGGCGAAGGTAAGTGACTGCTCACTTTTTTCAAATCCGCGTCGATGCCGATATCGTAGCTGGCCGAGCCCTGATGTGGGAGCGTGATGGCCACCTGGCTCTGCCAGGGCGCACTGCCGCTGAGCGCATCGGCAGCCTCTTTCGGCAGGCCGGGGAATTTGCCCGGCTGCCAATCACCCTTCAGGCCGACGTCAATCTTGTAGTCGCGAGCGCCTTCCTGCGTGGAGAAGTTGACCGCCACCGGCTGCCCGAACCAGGTGGCCGACAGCGGGTCGCTCTGCAGGTTACCGTTGTCGAAGCGGAACTTGCCGCTGAGCTTTTGCAGTTCGCTGTCCAGCGGCTTGATCAGCAACGAGTTGTTGTTCAGCGCCACTTCACCGGTCGCTCTGACCTGCTCGCCGTCCAGGGGAATATCGAGATGTAAGCGCCCACTGACATCACCGTCAATCTGCAGCTGATCCAGCGCCGCCCCCAGCGAATCGTGCAGCGGCGTCTGCATGAAGTAGTCGTGCACGTCGCTGCCCGCGCCTGCGACTTCGGCGTCGATCAGCAGCCGCTCTTTCAGGTAATCCGGGATCACCGCGCTGATATTTTTGCCCGCCACCTTGCCCAACCGGGTTTGCGGCGCATGCATCCACAGCCCCTCGTTGGCGAAGTCGAGGTCGATCGCCAAATCGGTCAGCGCCGGCCAGCCCGGTTGGAACTGGAAGGTGGCGTGGCGCAGCGGCACGAAGACTTCAAACTGCCCTTCGTTTTTACGGTACGGGAAGTGCTGCGGATCGCCGGAATAAATCAGCGTGGCGTTATCTACCTGGCCGCCCTGAATGGCGCCGCTCAGGTAGTCCACCAGATGCTTGCCCATCAGCGGTTCCGGGAAATAGCGCCAGGCGTCGGCGCCGTCATACAGGCGGATGCCCGCCAGAATGTTCAGCCACGGATCGCCCTTGGCCGGCTGCTGATAACGAAAATCGCCGTTGACCCACAGCGACTTCGCCTTGACGTCCAGCCCCTGGCTCGCCAGCTCCCAACCCCGCTCGTTGTAACGCCAGGTCAGCGCGCCACGCGCGCTGCTGACTTCAAGCGGCGCACGGAACATATCGCCGTAAGGCAAGGTGCTGCCTGCCAGCCCCAGCGTCAGGCGGCCGTTCTCCACCCCGCCGCTCAACGCCCCGGAGAAGTGGTTGACGCCCGGCAGCAGTTCCCAATGCTGCCAGCTGACATCGCGCCACAGCGCCTGGAAACGGCTCTTTTCCGGCTGGTTCAACGGAATGTCCAGCGCCAAGGCCTCCATCATCCCCTGCGGCTGCAGATCGTTCCATCGATCGAGCACGTCCGGGCTGAGGAACGAGAAGGTCGGCAGCAGCGCCGACAGGCGCTCCAGCTGAAGGTTGGTCGCGCGCACCCGCAGCTCTTCATTCTGCGCCGGCCCCATGAACTCGGTGTTTTCCGGCAGCCACAGGGCGGAAAGCGTGCCCTGCGGCCAGGCCTGGCCGTCGGTGCTCAAGCGCAGCTGCGGCACGTCGAGCTGCCAACCGGTACCCTGGCGGCGCAGCGACAGTGCCAGATTGTCCACGTCCAGCCGGTGCTGCGCGGCGCCGGTATCCCAGTTGGCCGCCCCCTGCTTGAGCAACGCGTGGCCGCCGGCAATCTCGCCGTTCTGCACCTGCAGCCAGGCCGCCAGGCTGAAGTCGGCGCTTTCCAGCCCGGTGTTGGCGCGCAGCCAGCGGGTAAACCAGGGTTTCATGTCGATGTTATCGGCCTGCAGGTAGACCGTGCCGGTGTCCAACAGGCCCTGATTATCGCGCAGGTCCATGCGCAGCTGCACCACGCCGTGTTGGCCGTTCAGCGTCGACAGGCTGATCTGCCCCTCGGCGCGGTGACGATCGCGGCCGTTGAGCCAGGTCAGCTGAGGAATGTCGAATTCGGCGCGCGCGCCGGCGGGCGTCAGGAACGAGATACGGCTGTCGCGCAAATCAAAGTGATCGAGCTGGCGCAGCATCAGATCGCTGATTTTGCCCGGCTCAAGGCCGTCGCCCTGCCGGTCGCCGCCCAGCGTGGCGTTCAGATCGAGGCGGAATTGATAGAAGGTCAGATCGCGGAACTGCCAGCGCCAGTGCAGCAGCGATTGCCACACGTCCAGCGCCAGCGTCACGCGTTCGATATGCACATCGCTTTTGGGCAGCGTAACGCTCAGGTTACGCACTTCAAGCTGTGGGCCGAACGTTTCCCAACTGCCCTGCAGGAAATCCATCTGCACGGGCACGCCGGACAGCTTCTCTACCTGCGCCAGCAGTTGGGGACGGTAGTCGTTCAGCTTCGGCAGCATCAGGCGCAGCCCGCTGATCAGCAGCGCCACAATCACGATTAGGGTGGCGCCTGTTGCTAACAGAATCCCAGGCAGTCGCCTCACGCAGTTCTCCTTGCTCCGCTGCCTGGCAACGGGAATATCTATGCACTGACGAGCCCGGCATGCGGGCCCTTACGATGTCGGGCGGGCTACATCATGACGACGTCGAACTGCTCCTGGCTGTACAACGGTTCGATCTGCACCTTTACCTGTTTGCCGACGAAGATCTCCACTTCGGCCAGCGCATGCGACTCTTCGCTCTTCAGCGCTTCGCCGACCGCCGCCGAAGCGTACACCAGGAAGCGATCGGAATCGTAAGCATGGTGCACGCGCACAATCTCGCGCAGGATCTCGTAGCACACGGTTTCTACCGTTTTCACGGTGCCGCGCCCATTGCAAGTAGGACAATCGTGACAGAGCACATGTTCAATGCTTTCACGCGTTCGTTTACGCGTCATTTCAACTAAGCCTAGCTGAGAGAAGCCGTTGATCGTGGTTTTTACCCGATCTTTACTCAACGCCTGCTCCAGCGAGTGCAGCACCCGGCGGCGATGCTCTTCGTTGTTCATATCGATAAAGTCGATGATGATGATGCCGCCCAGGTTACGCAACCGTAGCTGGCGCGCGATGGCCTGTGTCGCCTCGATGTTGGTATTGAAGATGGTTTCGTCGAGGTTGCGGTGGCCGACGAAGGCGCCGGTGTTGATGTCGACCGTGGTCATCGCCTCGGTCTGATCGATGATCAGATAGCCGCCGGACTTCAGCTCCACCTTGCGTTCCAGCGCACGCTGGATCTCGTTTTCCACATCGTACAGATCGAAAATCGGCTGGCTGCCGGTATAGAGTTCGAGCTTGTTGGTAATGTCCGGGATGTACTCGCCGGTAAACTCCACCAGCAGATCGTGCGTCAGCCGCGAATCGACGCGGATGCGATCCAGCGCCGCGCCGGCGAAATCGCGCAAGATGCGTTGCGCCAACGCCAGTTCGCCGTACAGCTTGTATTTGGTCTGGTTGCGCTTCTTGCGCTCCATTACCTTGGTCCACAGGCGTTTAAGGAACGCGGCATCCTGCGCCAGCTCTTCCTCGCCGATACCTTCCGCCGCGGTGCGGATGATAAAACCGCCCAGCTCGTCGCAGTGCGGCGCAACGATGGATTTCAGGCGCTCGCGCTCGGCTTCGCTGTCGATACGCTGTGAAACGCCGACGTGCGCCGCGCCCGGCATGAAGACCAGATAGCGCGATGGCAGCGTGATGTCGGTGGTCAGGCGCGCGCCCTTGGTGCCGAGCGGATCTTTCACCACCTGCACCATCAGGTCTTGCCCCTGGCGCACCAGCTCGGCGATGTCGCGCACGTGGAAGTTTTTCCGCTCGTCGCCGGCGACGCATTCGGTATGCGGCATGATGTCGGAGGCGTGCAGGAAGGCGGCCTTGTCCAGGCCGATGTCGACGAACGCCGCCTGCATCCCCGGCAGGACGCGGCTGACGCGCCCTTTATAGATATTGCCGACGATGCCGCGTTTGGATTCGCGTTCGATATGGATCTCTTGCAGAATGCCGCCATCGATATAGGCGACCCGCGTTTCAGACGGTGTGATATTAACCAGTAGCTCAGCTGTCATGCCTTCTCCTCAGAGCCGGTCGATAATGGCAGCGCCCATCAACCGGTTCTTACATCACGTAATGCGACAAAATTACTGAGCAGCTCATGTGTTTCGACCAGCGGCAGACCGACCACCGCGTGATAACTCCCGGTTATCGTTCTGACGAAACAACCACCCTTTCCTTGAATTCCATAGGCGCCCGCTTTATCCATCGGTTCGCCCGTAGCAATATAGTCGCGGATATCCTGTTGTGACAGGCTGCGGAACGTCACGTCGGTCACCACCAGCTGGCAGCGCACGTCGTGGCGATCGGCGATCGCCACCGCCGTCATCACCTGATGCTGTTTGCCGGACAGGGCCGCCAGCATGTCCGCCGCATGGGCTTCGTCGCGCGGCTTCTCCAGCACCCGGCCGTTGAGCACCACGATGGTGTCGGCGCCCAGCACCGGCCGATCTTCCTGCGCCAACGCTACACCCGCTTTGGCCTTGTCCTGCGCCAGGCGGCGCACATAGGCTTCGGCGGCTTCGCCTTCCCGGCGCTGCTCTTCGGTATGCGTCAGCAGAATGTCGAACGATACGCCCAGCAGGGTCAGCAGTTCACGTCGACGTGGGGAGCCGGAGGCCAGATAAAGCGAAGTCATTGAGATACCCTTACTGTACGGCGAACTGACGGCGGATTTTGCGCATCAACAGGAACAACCACGGCCACAAAATGCCGTTTACCACACTACTCCAGAACACCTCTGGGCGGAAAGAGACGTTGATCACTAAAAACTCAGCCCAGAACACCACCACGTCCATCGACAGCGACAGCAGCACGACGATCAGCGCCTGTTGCCACAGCGCCATATTGCGGAACAGTTGGAATTTGAACGCCACCAGGTAGGCGATGATACCCAGCGCCAGCGCGCGCACGCCCAGCGTGGAGCCGAGGATCAGATCCATGATCAGCCCCAGCACGAAGCCGGTGCCGACGTTGACCCGGTGCGGCAAGGCCATTACCCAGTAGATCAGGATCAACACCAGCCAGGAAGGCCGGAACATGTAGATTTGCTCCGGCCACGGCATGATTTGCAGCACCAACGCCACCAGGAACGACAGCCAGATTATCCAGCGCCCGTGGCTGCGGTAGCTGTTCATTGCACCACTCCCGCCGCAGCAGGCTGGGCAGACGCCGGAGCGGCGGTTTGCGGCGCCACGCCGGTAGCCGGAGCCGGAGCCGGCAGCTGAGGCCCGACCGAACCGGCAGGCGGCAGCACCTGCGGCATCATCTGCATCAGGCGTTCATTGGCCACGCGGTGCACTTCGTCCGGCGGCAGCGGCATGTCGCCGTTGCGATCGGCGCCCCACAGCAGCAGCAGGTAGCGCAAGCGCTGAAGACCGGCGGTCGGCCGCGCCTGAATCACGGTGTAAGCGCGCTGGTTGTCGACCTTGACCGAGGAGACCACCGCCACCGGATAGCCTTCCGGGAAACGGCCGCCGAGGCCGGAGGTCACCAGCACGTCGCCAACGCGGATATCGGTGTTGTTCGGCAGGTGTTCCAGCTGCAGATCGTCGGCGCAGCCGCTGCCTGCGGCGATCACCCGAATATCGTTGCGCAGCACCTGGATCGGCAGCGCGTGCGAGGCATCGCAGATCAGCAGCACGCGGCTGGTGACTTTCGCCACCGCCACCACCTGACCGACCACGCCTTTGTCGCTGATCACCGGCTGGCCTTCATAGACGCCGTTGTCCGACCCTTTGTCGATCACCACCTGATCGCTGTAGGGATCGGAACCGGTGGAGATCACCTGGGTCACCATCTTGTGTTCGTCCTGGCGCAGCGGAGAACCCAGCAGCTCGCGCAAGCGGGCGTTTTCCTGCTTGAATTGGCCAAGAAGAAGAATATCGCTGTTTTTCAGCAGCAGTTCCTGCCGCAGAGCTCGGTTTTCCAGCTCCAGCTGTTGGCGGGTGGCCAGCGTTTCTGACACGCTGTCCAAAACTTTACGCGGCCCGTTGGCCAGAAAATAGAAAGGGCTGACTGCGGTGTCCATGTAGTTGCGTATCTTCACGAACGTGCCGAGCCGGCTGTCAGCAACGATCAGGCCAATGGCCGCGATCACCGCCAAAAAAAGTCGCAGTTGCAGGGAAGGCCCCCTGCTAAAAATCGGCTTCATAAATTATGCGAGTTCCTCGACAACAGAAAGAGGAACCGTACCCGATTTTCGCTGTGCGCATTCATCCGATACGATTCCTCCTTCCAGGGGCTGACTATTCTTCGCTGAACAAATCGCCGCCGTGCATGTCGATCATTTCCAACGCCTTGCCGCCACCGCGCGCTACGCAGGTCAACGGATCTTCCGCCACCACGACCGGAATACCGGTTTCTTCCATCAGCAGACGATCGAGGTTGCGCAGCAGCGCGCCGCCGCCGGTCAAGACCATACCACGTTCGGAAATGTCGGAGGCCAATTCTGGCGGGCACTGCTCCAGCGCAACCATCACCGCGCTGACGATGCCGGTCAGCGGCTCTTGCAGGGCTTCGAGGATTTCATTGGAGTTCAGGGTAAAGCCGCGCGGTACGCCTTCGGCCAGGTTACGGCCGCGGACTTCGATTTCGCGCACTTCGTCGCCCGGATAGGCAGAACCGATTTCGTGCTTGATGCGCTCGGCGGTCGCTTCGCCGATCAGCGAGCCGTAGTTACGGCGCACATAATTGATGATGGCTTCATCGAAGCGGTCGCCGCCGATGCGCACGGAAGAGGAGTACACCACGCCGTTCAGCGAGATCACCGCCACTTCCGTGGTACCGCCACCGATATCCACCACCATGGAACCGGTCGCTTCGGAAACCGGCAGGCCTGCGCCGATCGCCGCCGCCATCGGCTCTTCAATCAGGAACACTTCACGCGCGCCGGCCCCTTGGGCGGACTCGCGGATAGCGCGGCGTTCAACCTGGGTTGCGCCGACCGGCACACAGACCAGCACGCGCGGGCTTGGGCGCATGAAGCTGTTGCTGTGAACCTGTTTGATAAAGTGCTGCAGCATTTTTTCGGTCACGAAGAAGTCGGCGATCACGCCGTCTTTCATCGGGCGAATAGCCGCGATGTTACCGGGGGTGCGGCCCAGCATCTGTTTGGCGTCATGACCGACGGCCGCTACGCTCTTTGGGGAGCCGGCACGATCCTGGCGAATGGCAACCACCGAAGGTTCATTCAGTACGATGCCTTGCCCTTTAACATAAATCAGGGTATTGGCGGTACCCAAGTCGATGGACAAGTCGTTGGAAAACATGCCACGAAATTTCTTAAACATAACGAAAGGATAATCCTGCAAGCTGGGGGCGGAAAATAAAATCCGCCTACTTTACCAACCACACGAAGCAGCGACAAGGCGCAAAAACGTTCTACTTCGGTGAAAAATAGTCTGTATTGTTTCTGCTCGAATGCACGGAAATTGGATGAGGCCTGAATTCCCTGAACAAAGGCTCAGTTTACCACCCTGTCAACGCACGAAACGGCGTAACACAGCTCATAAAATCTAACATATTCCCTGATTGCCGCCGATGGTAAGCACCTACCAACGTCAACCAGATAAAAGCTGACAAGAGCCTATCTCAAATAGGCGTCGTTGTCGCAGGCAGATTGGAGAAAACTCCAAAATGACGGGTGACATGGCCCAGATGGATCCGGCACTCATTCTACGTCAATTTTTGTCCGGCAATCAGCTTAAACACGATAACGACGTGAATATTTTTTACGCCCCACGTCGATCGGTTCCGGCGATGCGAAAAAGTCGCCCTGCCCGCCGTGGATACCACGCTCTTTCAGCGTCTGCCACTCGTTGCGCGTGCGTACGCTGGCGGCGAACACCTGCGCGTGCGTGCCCGCGCAGGCGCCCGTCAGGCTCTGCACGAACAGCTGATTTTCGTCCCGCTTATCGATGCTCCGCACCAGCCCCGGGTGGAGCTTGACGATCTCCACCTGCAACGACTTGATATAGGACGTACTGACCACGGTTAAACCCGCTTTGGACACCGCGAGGCGGCAGCCCAGCCCTGACAGCAACTTCAGTACCGGACGCAAACGGTCGATATGTTGACACACATCTGCCTCCGCAAGTTCAATCAGAATTCGCCTACGCTGACTTTTTTCGCACTGCAACAGCGTATCGCGCAGCCAGCGCTGGAAAGAACGCTGCAAAATCGAGTCGACGCACAGCGGAAACGCCAGCGTTTCCTCAGGCCATTGCGCCAGCAAGGGGATGATGCGGCTCACCTGTTGGCGATCGTAACTCTCCGCCAACCCCAGCTGCTGCACCAGCGGCATATATTCCGCCGGCAACAACTCCTGGGAGCCGTCATAAATCCGGCTCATGATCTCAAGATGGTGTACCTCGCCTGCCACGGTCACCGCCGGTTTCTGATACAGCCGCGGGCCGCCGCGCGCCAGTACCTGTTCCAGCAACGTGCGCCACTTGACGCTGCCGCGCCCCTTTTCCGGCACCTGGCTGTCGTACACATACCAGCCGTTTTCTCCCTGCAGCGTCGCGTGGCGCGTCGCCTGCTCCGCGTAATCGATCACCTGCTCCGTGGTTTGCCCGCTGCGGTACGCCACGATGCCGATGTGCAGGAAGGCCTCACGATCGATCAGCGCCGTGGAAGGCAAGGCATCGATGGCGTTGACCAGCTGTGACGCGATGCCGTCGGCCTCCTTCAGGGTTCGATGCGGCAACAGCACGGTAAAATCGCTGTGGAAATAGCGCGCCAGCAGCGCCGAGGGGTAGCGCATCACAAAGGTAGACAGCAGGTTAACCAGCGAATACATCAGCTCCTGGACCGCCACGCTGCCGTGCGTGTCGCGCAGGGTCTCGAAATCGGGCAGCCGCACCATCATCACGATGCCGTGCGAACCTTCGTCTTCCAGCTGAGTGGTCAATTGATTATCGAAGAACAGGCGATTATTCAGCCCGGTTTTGGCGTCCTGCGCGGCGAAGGCGCGGATCAGCGTATCGACCCGGCTGCGCTCTTCCCGCGCTTCCGCCAGATCGGCCAGCAGGCGATCGAGCGCGCCGCTGACGTTGGCCGGCCACTCACGCACGTCGCCCTGCATGACGTTTTCACGCTCGCCGTTCAGAATGCGCCGCGCGCGGCGTTCCAGGCGATCTTCACCGTCGGCCTGCTCACGCAACCAGCGCAGGCTGAACAGCAAAACCACCACCATGACGACGATCGACAGCGTGACGGCGGCGGTGGACTGCAACGTGCGCACGTCGCTGGCGAAGGGATCGAGGTAAGTGATGTACAGCGTGCTGCCCGGATGTTGCAACAGGGGGCGCGAGACCTGACGATAGCCGTTCAGCGTATCCCAGGGCTCTTTTTTCAGCGTCGGCAATTTATAGTTGAGAAACTGGCTGGTGCCGGCCTCTACGCGGATCGACACGATGCCGAGCGGGCGCATGACGATCGGCAACCATTTCTCCTGATCGCGCGGCGATTCGTGCAACATGGTCTGATCGAGAGAGGTAACCAGCGAATCAAAGCGACGCTCCTGGCGATCCTGGGTAACGTAAAAGAAGCTGTATGAGCATCCCATCAGCATCAAAAACATCGCCAGCGCGACCAACAGAGTGATCAATGCAGAGAGTTTGGTGGTAAATCGCATCCCTGTGCCTTGTCCGCTATGGTTAAGTGAGTGTTCACCCTTTAGCTAAAAGGGGCCGTCCAACCCTAACAAGCCTTGCTGAAGAATTAAACCTGCAAGCGCCGTTTTTGTCCTTTATCAGGACTTGGGCCGCTTATTATGCATATAGTCAAATAAATGTGATTCAGCCATTGATAGAAAAGTGTAAACGAGAGGAAGAGTGACATGCGTGCACTGTTATTGGAACAACAAGACGACCAAACTCTGGCTCAAATCAAAGATATCGGCAGCGACCGGTTGCCGGAAGGCGATGTCACCGTCGACATCAACTGGTCCAGCCTAAATTATAAGGATGCGCTGGCGATCACCGGCAAAGGCAAGATCGTGCGCAACTTCCCGATGGTGCCGGGCATCGACTTCGCCGGCACCGTGCGCCACAGCCGCGACGATCGCTTCAAAGAGGGGCAAAGCGTGGTGCTCACCGGCTGGGGCGTGGGTGAACATCACTGGGGCGGCCTGGCCGAGCAGGCGCGCGTCTCGGGCGAATGGCTGGTACCGCTGCCGAACGGCCTGGATGAGCGCAAGGCGATGATCATCGGCACCGCCGGCTTTACCGCCATGCTGTGCGTCATGGCGCTGGAGGAAGGCGGCGTGCACCCGGACGACGGCGATATTCTGGTTACCGGCGCCAGCGGCGGCGTGGGCAGCACCGCCATCGCCCTGCTGGCGGCGTTGGGCTATCGGGTGACCGCCATCAGCGGCCGCGACAGCAATACCGAGTACCTGAAAGCGCTCGGCGCCAAAGAGGTGATGTCGCGCGATGGCTATATCGACACGCCGCGCCCGCTGGAGAAACAGCTGTGGGCCGGCGCGGTGGACACCGTCGGCGACAAACTGCTGGCGCGGGTGCTGGCGCAGATGAACTATAACGGCACCGTCGCCGCCTGCGGCCTGGCGGGCGGTTATCAGCTGCCGACCACCGTGATGCCGTTCATTCTGCGCAACGTGCGTCTGCAGGGCGTGGATTCGGTACATACGCCGCTGCACCGCCGCCAAACCGCCTGGGAGCGGCTGGCCGGTATTCTGCCGGACAGCTTCTATCAGCAGGCCACGCATGAAATCACACTCGAGCAGGCGCCGGCCACCGCCGCCGCGCTGCTGAACAACCAAATCACCGGCCGCACCCTGGTGAAAATCCGCTGACCTTCTCCCCCCGGCAACGGGGGTTCACCCGCTTCTGCGAAATTTCATATTTTCCCGCGTCCCCTCGCTTCCGGCCGGCTTTAGCGCCATGCTTATTTCATGGAGACCCGTTAGCCGCTCGCAGGCGGCGGGAATCAGTCGCGGAGAACATAAGCATGAACAAACACCCGAAATTGACCGAGGCCGACGTCACGCCGGAGAGCGTGTTCCACCAGCGGCGCAAAGTGCTGCAGGCGCTCGGCATCACCGCCGCTACGCTGGCGCTGCCTACCGGCGCACGGGCGGACCTGCTGTCGTGGTTCAAAGGCAACGATCGCCCCAAGGCGCCGCCGGGCAAAGCGCTGGAATTCAGCAAGCCGGCCGCCTGGCAGGCGCAGCTGGCAATGACGCCGGAAGACAAGGTCACCGGCTACAACAACTTCTATGAATTCGGCCTCGACAAAGCCGATCCGGCCGCCAACGCCGGCGGGCTGAAAACCGAAGGCTGGAAAGTGCGCATCGACGGCGAAGTGGCGAAGCCGATAACGCTGGATATCGACGATCTGATGAAGCGTTTCCCGCTGGAACAGCGCATTTACCGCATGCGCTGCGTCGAGGCCTGGTCGATGGTGGTGCCGTGGATCGGTTTCGAACTGGGCAAGCTTCTCAAGCTGGCCGAGCCGAACAGCAACGCACGCTACGTGGCCTTCCAGACGCTGTACGATCCGGAGCAGATGCCCGGCCAGAAAGATCGCTTTATCGGCGGCGGCCTGAAATACCCCTACGTCGAAGGGCTGCGGCTGGACGAGGCGATGCATCCGCTGGCGCTGCTGACCGTCGGCGTGTACGGCAAAACCCTGCCGCCGCAAAACGGCGCGCCGCTGCGGCTGATCACACCGTGGAAATACGGCTTCAAAGGCATCAAATCGATCGTGCATATCCGTCTGGTGCGCGATCAGCCGCCGACCACCTGGAACCAATCCGCGCCGAACGAGTACGGTTTTTATGCCAACGTGAACCCGCACGTCGATCATCCACGCTGGTCGCAGGCCACCGAGCGTTTCATCGGCTCCGGCGGCATTCTCGACGTCAAACGCCAACCGACGCAGCTGTTCAACGGCTATGCCGATCAGGTGGCGTCGCTGTATCGCGGCATGGATTTGCGGGAGAATTTCTAAGTGCGCCTGACGCCTGTTCATATCAAATGGCTGAAAGCCGCCCTGCATCTGGCGGCGTTTTTGCCCTTTCTGTGGTTGGTGCTGGCGGTAGATCAGGGCTGGTTCAGCGCCGATCCGTCCAAGGACATCCAACATTTTACCGGCAGGATGACGCTGAAACTGCTGCTGGCCACGCTGATGATCGCCCCGCTGGCGCGCTACGCCCGCCAGCCACTGCTAATCCGCTGCCGCCGTCTGGTGGGGCTGTGGTGCTTTGCCTGGGGCACGCTGCACCTGATAAGCTACTCCACGTTGGAGCTGGGGCTGAGCAACCTCGGCCTGCTGGGCAGCGAGTTGGTGAACCGACCTTACCTGACACTCGGCATCCTCACCTGGCTGATCCTGCTGGCGCTGGCGGCCACCTCGACGCTGTGGGCGATGCGCAAACTGGGCGCCAAATGGCAAATGTTGCACAACTTCGTCTATCTGGCAGCGATCCTCGCCCCCATCCACTACCTGTGGTCGGTCAAAACGTTTTCCCCCCAGCCGTTCATCTACGCGCTGCTGGCGGTGGCGCTATTGGGCCTGCGTTACAAGAAATTCCGCGCCTGGTGGCGCTGAATCACGCGGCGGCGCGCGTTATTGTCGTTGAAAAACACGCGCCGCCGGCCGGAACTTTTTCTGTGTTCCAGCGCTCATATTCCTGTCACGGATCCCCGAGTTCGTCGATTTGGGGTTGAATATCTTCGCTGATAAGACCAGTATTTAGCTGCGAATTGCTACGATATCGTTATAATGCCCGACCTTGTTTCTGTTCTCAGGGTGAATTGGCCCCTTAACAGGTGACAAATCGATAACATCGGGTTATTTTCTACGATGATGGTTTTATTGCCGGAGATACCAGCACAATGGCGGATAAGTTTCACATTTTGCTTCTGAACGGCCCCAATCTCAATCTGCTGGGGACGCGTGAGCCGGAGAAGTACGGCAGCACGACGCTGACAGAGATTGTTAACGGATTGGAAAACCAGGCATCCGCATTGGATATTACCCTGAGCCATCTGCAATCCAACGCCGAGCATCAGCTGATCGATCGCATTCATCAGGCGCGCGGCAACACCGATTTCATTCTGATAAACCCGGCGGCGTTCACGCATACCAGCGTGGCGCTGCGCGATGCGTTGCTGGCGGTGCAGATCCCGTTCATCGAGATCCACCTGTCCAACGTGCACGCCCGCGAACCTTTCCGCCATCACTCCTATCTCTCAGACGTGGCGGTAGGCGTGATTTGCGGCCTCGGCGCGGATGGCTACGCTTTCGCTTTACAGGCAGCGGTTAACCGTCTGTCGAAAACCCACTAATTGCTCCACAAAAAGAGTACGGAATCACACTCATGGATATTCGTAAAATCAAGAAACTGATCGAACTGGTTGAAGAATCAGGCATTTCTGAACTGGAAATCTCTGAAGGCGAAGAATCGGTTCGCATCAGCCGTGCCGCACCGGCGCAGGCTTACCCTGTCATGCAGCAGGCCTATGCGATGCCGGCACAGCAGCAGCCGGCCCTGGCTGCCGCCGTTGCTACCGCACCTGCGGCAGAAACCCCGGCGGCACCGGCGGCCATGAGTGGCCACGTCGTTCGTTCGCCAATGGTAGGCACCTTCTACCGCACCCCAAGCCCGGACGCGAAAGCCTTCGTGGAAGTGGGCCAGAAAGTGAACGCCGGCGATACCCTGTGTATCGTTGAAGCCATGAAAATGATGAACCAGATCGAAGCGGACAAGTCCGGCGTCGTGAAAGCCATCCTGGTGGAAAACGGCCAGCCGGTCGAATATGACGAGCCGCTGGTCGTCATCGAATAACGAGGCGCCCCCATGCTTGATAAAATTGTTATCGCCAACCGCGGCGAGATCGCGCTTCGCATCCTGCGTGCCTGTAAAGAACTGGGCATCAAGACCGTTGCGGTTCACTCCGCGGCCGACCGCGATCTGAAACACGTGCTGCTGGCCGACGAGACCGTCTGCATCGGTCCTGCGCCATCGGTAAAAAGCTACCTGAACATCCCGGCCATCATCTCGGCGGCGGAAATCACCGGCGCCGTGGCGATCCACCCGGGCTACGGCTTCCTGTCCGAGAACGCCGACTTCGCCGAGCAGGTTGAACGCTCCGGCTTCATCTTCATCGGCCCGAAAGCCGAAACCATCCGCCTGATGGGCGACAAGGTTTCCGCGATCAACGCCATGAAGAAAGCCGGTGTGCCTTGCGTACCTGGCTCCGACGGCCCGCTGACCGACGACATGGATAAAAACCGTGCCTTCGCCAAGCGCATCGGTTATCCGGTGATCATCAAGGCGTCCGGCGGCGGCGGCGGTCGCGGCATGCGCGTCGTGCGCAGCGACAAAGACCTTGAGCAGTCCATCAACATGACGAAAGCGGAAGCCAAAGCGGCTTTCAACAACGACATGGTGTACATGGAAAAATACCTGGAGAATCCGCGCCACATCGAGATTCAGGTATTGGCCGACGGCCAGGGCAACGCCATCTATCTGGCCGAGCGCGACTGCTCCATGCAGCGCCGCCACCAGAAAGTGGTCGAAGAAGCGCCGGCACCGGGCATCACCAGCGAAATGCGCCGTTACATCGGCGAGCGCTGCTCGAAAGCCTGCGTGGAAATCGGCTACCGCGGTGCGGGTACCTTCGAGTTCCTGTATGAAAACGGCGAGTTCTATTTCATCGAAATGAACACCCGTATTCAGGTCGAGCACCCGGTTACCGAAATGATCACCGGCGTGGATCTGATCAAAGAACAGCTGCGCATCGCTGCCGGTCAACCACTGTCGATCAAACAGGAAGAAGTGAAGATCCACGGCCACGCGGTAGAATGCCGTATCAACGCCGAAGATCCGAACACCTTCCTGCCGAGCCCGGGCAAGATCACCCGCTTCCACGCGCCAGGCGGTTTCGGCGTGCGTTGGGAATCTCATATCTACGCCGGTTATACCGTACCGCCGTACTATGACTCCATGATCGGCAAACTGATCACCTTCGGCGAAAACCGTGACGTGGCGATTGCCCGCATGAAGAACGCCCTGGCTGAACTGATCATCGATGGCATCAAAACCAACGTTGAGCTGCAGCAGAAGATCATGAACGACGAAAACTTCCAGCACGGTGGCACCAATATCCACTATCTGGAGAAGAAGCTGGGTCTGCAGGAAACCTAAGGCAGCCACGCAGCATCGTCTGACGAAAGGCCGGTTAATCACCGGCCTTTTTCTTTTCTCGCGCCCGCCTGATTTTTTCGTTCAACCGCGCAAAATAGAATCAAATCTTCACAGATAACTTTCTCTTCACATTCATCCAACCCGCCACCCACATCACCACACAAAAAATAAAAATATGTTTTTAAACAAAAAATATTTAACTCATAGCTTACAAATAAATATTAGCAAGGAAAAAACTCAATCCATCGCATTTTTACACGCCACAAGCTTTAACAAAATTAACGTATTAATTACAAAGCTTGACCCCGATCACATCCGCTCGGTGATAGCCCGTGCTATTGTCGCCGTCGATCGAATGCAGCGCGCTCTTTTTCTCTTTTTATTTATCCTTTTTATTGACTTAGATGAGTAATGTCTTAATGAGCCATGTAACTGAATACGACCGTAAGCCCGTGTTTTCCCTGTACCACCGTGCTGACATGGAAACCATAAAAAGCATTAAGGAAAACGGGATTGAGAAGCTTTTGGGCGAAGTGAAGAATTTCCGCGCCAATGAGGAAATGAACCGCTTTATTCCCGAACGGGCACGCCTGGCAGTAAGCTGGGTGCGTCTGGCGAAAAACGAAAAGCTGGATGTGCATGTTCATCCAATATCTTCGCTGTATATCATTTGTGAAGGGGAAGCGATCCTGCTGGGAGACGGCGTTGACCGCCGGGCCGTTCCAGGCGATGTCATCTGCATTCCGCCAGGCGCGGATCACGGCTTCATCGGCGCAGGCGACAACGGCTACTGGGGGCTGTCAATCCAGTTTGAGGAGCGCGGGCTCTATGAAGATCCCAGCAAGCCGCTGGTGACTTTCGATCAAGATCCCTACGCTTACTACCATCAGCTTAAAGCGCATAACGCCCGCTACATCGAGCGCTACCAGGACAACCCGATCTTTACCGCATTCGCCAAGGATAAAACGTTCTCCGAGGCGAAAAAATCCTTGTTCCTGGACTACCTGCAGATCCTGTCCGATCAGTTCCAAAAAATGGTGCTGCTGCGTAGCGCACTGTGTGAAGACGTTCGCTTCTCGCGTTTCTTCAGTGAACATCTGAAAGAAGAATTCGGCCATGACGAGGTGCTGCGCAACAGCCGCGACAACCTCCAGGTTCGCGAAGACGCGATCTTTGAAGCACTGTGCATCTGGTTCAACCACCAGATGATCACGCTGGATAATCTGGAACAGGCTATCCTGGTGCACTTTGTCATCGAAGGTTCGGCTTTCGTGTTCTATAACAACATCAAACACGTGTTCGATCCGAGCAAACAGAACCATTTCGAGGATCACTCCGAATTCGATGGCGATCATCAAGAAGTGGATAAAGCGTTCTTCAAGGGGATGACCGAAGAACAATTCCAGCGTGTCAAAGCCGTACTCGATAAAGGGTGGAGTATGGTTGAGAAGCAGTATGCAAGACTGGCCGAACTGATCGAAGCATAAGCCGGGCAGGTCATCAGGAGCGGTCATGAAAATTGTTTTATTGGGATTCGGCGGCATTGGGCAAGAGACGCTAAACGCGCTGTTAAGTACGACCGAGCGACGTGGCAGCGTCAATGAAGTCGTGATCATCTGCCGAAATACCGAAAAGTATTCAGCCGTTTGCGAAGATATTCTTGATGGCCTGCTGGCGGAAGCGCTCTTCTCACGCCATAACCGAACGTCTTTACCCAAGATTGTTGTGACGGATGACTACCGCTACATCGACGGGGCTGACGTGATCCTCTGTTGCTATGGCGTGCCTTCAACCTTTCCGATGCATGACCGCCAGGCGTTGCTGGACGATCACGTACGGCTCAGCGAGGCCATTTTTAGCCGAGCCAAACCCTTCATTGCTCCCGGCTGTCACATCATCAATGCGGTCAATCCGGTGGATAGCATCAGCTATTACATCGATAAAATCCTGCTCGACTCTCGCTGCCGGGTGATAGGCATCGGCGCCGCGCACAACACCGCCAGGCTGCTGAAAAGCATCTGCCGCATTTCCGGGATCGACATGCAGCGCATCGACGCGCGTAGCCTGACAGTCTGCGGCGAGCACGGCGCCGGGTTGGTGCCCTTGCTCAGCCAGGTAACAACCGACGAGGGACCGCTGAACCAGCTACTTTCGGCGCAGGCGCTGGCGCAAATCGTCACCGATACCCGCAATCAAGGGTTGGACATATTTCACAAAATGCGGCGCCCTCCTAAATATGGCCCGGCCGCCTCCATTCTTATCTTGCTTGAGCGCATCATCCAACGGGACGAAACCCCCTGCTGCGGTTCGGTCTGGCTGCCGGAACTGGGCGTGTTCATGTCCTGGCCGCTGGCTCTGCGCGACGGCGTCTTTACGCCGCTGTCGCTGATGCCCAATCAGGATGAGCAACAACAAATCCACCAGGCGGCGCTCAAGTTAAAAAACATCATCCAAGGTTTTAGCTGATGACGACCGATCAAACCAGACAGATTTTCCGCGATCTCTACATGCCGTTACGCCCTGAGTATCGTTTTCTTTCGCCACTGTACGGGGTGCTGTGGTGCAACAACGAACTCGCGGAAAAGTATTACCGTTTTCTTGGCGCCGAACACCCGATCGGCCAGGTGGCGCGCGCGTTGTTCTACCGTACTGACCTGGTCGAGTTTGACGTAAGCAAAGAGGTGAAGAATCCGTTCACCTGGTTTTCCCCCTCTACCCTTGCACGGCTGGTGGCTTTCATGAGCAGCCCGCGTTTCACCGACAATGATATCGCCTCGTTATATCAGCATGTACGAGATGAAACGGACTTTCACGCTGCCATTGAGCAGCAACATCGGCTTTCTGTGCAAATACGCCGGCTTTGCGACAGCGTACTGCAACAGTTCGAGGACACAAAAGCGCAGATCGCTGCCGCAGAACGCGAAGCGCTCTCCCTCGGCGCCCATTTGAAAGCGCAAGAAAAAGCGCTGAATCAGATCCTGCAACAGGCGGAAAACGCCGTTAAAGCACAGCAGGCGCCGATCCAACAATGTCGAGCCGCGATCGCCGCGCTCAAAGCCGGCAAAAAAACGCTGGGCAAGAGCGCTGCTGAGAATAAAGAGGCGCAGCTGCTGGCGCTCAATGCCGAAATCACCGAGCTGGAAGCACGCCTGAATGCGGCGCAGCAAGAAGCCGTGCATCAAGCCGGCCTGTTCCCCGCCTGGCAAAACGCGCAGGCCGCCGTCGAACATGCCCGCCAGCAAAAAGATGAAGCCACCTTGCGCGCCAGCATGCTGGCGGAAAATTTTACCGAAAGCACCGTCGCACGGCTGCAAACCGAGGGATTCAGCGCTGACTTCATTGCATTGCATCTGCCTTTCAACAAGTATCACCGCTATCTGCCGCGACGTGTGCAGGATTACGTCGGTATCCACTGTGCCGATCGCGACAGCTTGCTGGCCGAGTTGCACAATTTATGTCGTTTACTGATCGCGGCCAGCCGCACCGCCGAGCACGACAGAGAGGTGTTTCATTTGCTCAACGCGGCGCTGTGGCTGAAATGCAAGGGTAACTTCGGCAAATTGACCGCCTACATGCAGCAACTGCGGGAACTGAGCGGGGAGCTGTTCGGCGAAACGGCGACGGGCGAGACGCACTTCCCCGATCGCTGCCATGACTATTACGATCGCGAAGTGTACGGCCGCTATTTTCCGCCGCTGTGCATCACCAAAACCTGCCGCCCCGCGCCGGATTCTGACGTCTCGTTCTCAGATTGCGGGGAGAGTTCGCTGCGCAACTTCATCAATGTCCTGGTGAAAAACCAAGCAAGCGCGCAGCTTGACGCCGGAATACTCAAACGCAGCGGCCTGGCTGTCGATCCGCGCGTCATCGCGTTCTATGAAAAAAACCCTCGTTTGGAAACGATCAGAAGCCAGGAAGTACATAACCAGTGGGCTGAAATTGCCTCATCACTCAATGCGCGCGACAACCGAATCAAATACCTGACGCCAGGTAAAGACGCCTATTGCGAGTTGGCCGCCGGCGGCAACAACATGCAGCATATGCTGCAAGCGCTATTGGGCGAAGCTGATATCACCACCATTTGCCGCCGAATCGCCTCCTCTTCCGGCATCGATATTCGTTGCGATCTCAGCGACTTCCACCCGGAACGGCACGATCTGGAAGACTTCACCAACGTTGTTCGCCTCGAATTCGACGGCAAATATGTCTTTCACTGGTATTTCCTCAAACAGCATTTCCGCTGCGCTTCGGCAGATCTGTTCAACGAAGAGGAAAATTATGTACGCCACGCACTCGCCATGCTGAATGACGAGATGAAACAGGGCCGTCTGAATCGCGACCAGTTCCGCGCACTGCTCAGTTTCCATCTGAAAGAGAAGCCCGTGGCGCAAGTCAAAATGATATTCGACAGCCTTGGCGCTACCCTCGTCGGAGATGAAATGACGTTCTTGATGTTGGGTAAATTGAACTCCGTCGACTCCATGTTCGAATACTGCATGAACGTTCTGGCGATTCCAACGCTGGCGCATAGCGCGCCAGTCTCGGCGACTGTCGCCGCGATTATTCAAGGCATCAGCCCGCATCCGGTTATCTTCGATCAGCGGAAAAATCTCATCGCGAGAATTAGAGAAGCCGGAGTGACGCCGTTACTCACTCTGGCTAACCGATGGGAAAAGGAAAGTTTGGAAAAGGTGTAATACACTCGGTTCAACAGACGACGAGCAACATTTAAGGAGAAACCGCCTTGAGGTCAACATTCATCCCTTATTTCCCAAAAGAAATATGGGTTATCTTTATCGGGACGTTTTTGACGCGCGCCTGCTTTTTCATGATTTGGCCATTCATTACCATTCTCATGAGAAATAACTACGCGATGACTCCGGTGGAAATCGGCGTCATGATGAGCGTATCACTTATCGTGTCTATTTCTTTCGGCTATCTCTTCGGTGGCGCATCAGACAAATATGGCCGTCGCACGTTGATTATTCTCGGTGCAATTGCCGCTATTATTTCATTTAGCGTACTTGCGTTGGCCAACTCACCGGCGTGGTATTTTGTCGGTATTTTACTCAATGGCATTTCGCGCTCATTGATCGAACCCGCCAGCAAAGCGGTGATCGGCGATATTCTCCATGACAGGCAAGAGCGAGAACGCGCGTTGAACATCCGCTACTTCCTGATGAACGTGGGCGCAGCCGTAGGCCCATTAGTGGGTGTCGCTCTCGGGCTGACCGCGCAGAAGGCCACCTTCTTCGTCACCGCATTGTCGTTCCTTTGCTATTTGCTGCTGGTGCTCGCGGTATTCAAAGCGGGGCACGGTAAAGAAACGCGCAACGCCACCTTCTCGTTCATTGGCTCTTTGCGGATTATCTGGAACGATCAGGCGTTCAAGGTGTTGGTAGTCGCCAACATTTTGGTGATGCTGGTCTACGGGCAGATCGACGTGACGCTGCCGCAATACCTCATGATCAGCCAGGTGTATAACCCCGAATACCTGCTCAGCGTGCTGATATTCATCAATGCAGCCACGGTGATAACGCTGCAGTATTTCACCGAGCGCTTTACCCGCCGCATGTCATTGGCACTGAAAACCAGCCTGGGCGTGTTCTTTCTCGCGCTTTCACAAATTGTCTTCCTGCTGGTTTCCAGTGAAAGCTGGCTGCTGTGGTTGGTCGCCATGTTCCTGCTCAGCCTCGGCGAAGTCATCCTGTTCCCTACGCTCAATATACAAATTGATCGTATGGCGCCGGCTAACCTAAAAGGGGCTTACTTCGGTGCCGCCACGTTTTACGAATTTGGCCTGGCGCTCGCCCCTTTTGTCGGCGGTTTGCTGTTAAAACAAGGTGGCGGTGGCGCCCTGTATGCCGTGATGTTCTTTTTATGCATCGGCGTCATCGTTCTTTATACTATTTCGGAAAGAATATCTGAGAAAAGAACGATAACCGCGTGACATTGTTAACCCGCTAATTAACGCCGCCCTTGTTTAAACGTATTAACGGGGCGGCTTTATCGTGATATTAATCACAGTAAATAACTAGCGAAGGATATGCGGGTCATTATTTAATCGAACGATTTATTTAATGCTAAAAAATAAAAGAAATCTATTTACATGAATGATTAGGAGATGTTATAAATTTGTTTATTGCAGGCGTGTAGCTCAGTGGTAGAGCGCTGTGTCATACTTCACAGAGGTCACCTGGTTCGATTCCGGTTGCGCCAACCAATATAAAGACCATTTCTTTCCTATTCGCTTTAATTATTTTCTCATCGAAATAAACCGGCAAAAATTTATATATTTACCCCCTCTTTTCTTTCCATCGCTCCGTTGCGTTCACCGGAAAGGTGAATAATTTATTAGCCAAACGCCGCACATTCCGTACAATCCTGTTCCTTCATCTGTTCTTGTCACAAGCCATCATCGTAAACCTATGGGGGACACTGATGGACAAACGCTTTATTCAGGCGCACCGCGAAGCGCGCTGGGCGCTGGGGCTGACGCTGCTCTACCTGCTGGCCTGGGGGCTGGCGGCCTACTTGCCGGACAGCGCCATCGGCGTCACCGGCCTGCCGCACTGGTTCGAAATGGCCTGCCTGCTGGTGCCGCTGCTGTTCATCGGCCTGTGCTGGCTGATGGTGCGCACAGTGTTCCGCGACATTTCGCTGGAGGACCGCGATGCAAACTGAAGTGATCCTGCCGCTGGTCGCCTACCTGTTGCTGGTGTTCGGCCTGTCGGTGTACGCCTATCGACGCCGCCAGAACGGAAACTTCCTCAGCGAATATTTCCTCGGCAACCGCTCGATGGGCGGCTTTGTGCTGGCGATGACCCTGACCGCCACCTACATCAGCGCCAGTTCGTTTATCGGCGGGCCGGGCGCCGCCTACAAATACGGCCTGGGCTGGGTGCTGCTGGCGATGATCCAACTGCCGGCGGTGTGGCTGTCGCTCGGCGTGCTGGGCAAGAAATTCGCCATCCTGGCGCGGCGCTACAACGCCATTACTCTCAATGACATGCTGTATGGCCGCTACCAAAGCCGCCTGCTGGTGTGGCTGGCCAGCCTCAGCCTGCTGGTGGCGTTCCTCGGCGCCATGACGGTGCAGTTTATCGGCGGCGCCCGCCTGCTGGAGACCGCCGCCGGCATTCCTTATGACACCGGCCTGTTGATCTTCGGCATCAGCATCGCGCTGTACACCGCCTTCGGCGGCTTCCGCGCCAGCGTGCTGAACGACGCCATGCAGGGGCTGGTGATGCTGCTCGGCACCGTGCTGCTGCTGGTGGCAGTGATCCATGCCGCCGGCGGACTGGACAGCGCAGTGAGCAAACTGCAGCAGATCGATCCGGCGCTGGTGTCGCCGCAGGGCGGCGATCAGATCCTCAGCCTGCCGTTTATGGCGTCATTCTGGATCCTGGTGTGCTTCGGGGTGATCGGCCTGCCGCACACCGCCGTGCGCTGCATCTCCTACAAGGACAGCAAGGCGGTGCATCGAGGTATTCTGCTCGGCACCGTGGTGGTGGCGGTGCTGATGTTCGGCATGCACCTGGCCGGCGCGCTCGGCCGCGCGGTGCTGCCGGATCTCAAGATCCCCGATCAGGTGATCCCGACGCTGATGATCACCGTGCTGCCGCCGTACGCCGCCGGGATCTTTTTGGCGGCGCCGATGGCGGCGATCATGTCGACCATCAACGCCCAGCTGCTGCAATCCTCCGCCACCATCATCAAGGATCTCTACCTGGGCGTGCGGCCGCAGCAGATCCACAACGAGCGGTTGATCAAGCGCTTCTCCAGCCTAACCACGCTGATCCTTGGCCTGCTGGTGCTGCTGGCGGCCTGGCGACCGCCGGAGATGATCATCTGGCTCAACCTGCTGGCTTTCGGCGGGCTGGAGGCGGTGTTCCTGTGGCCGTTGGTGCTGGGCCTGTATTGGGAACGCGCCAATGCTCAGGGAGCGCTTAGCTCAATGGTGTCGGGTGCGGTATGCTATACGCTATTGGCCAGCTTCAACCTGCAGCCGGCGGGGCTGCACCCTATCGTGCCTTCGCTGTTGCTCAGCCTGTTGGCGTTTTATCTCGGTAACGTCGTCGGCGAAAAGCGCCAGGCGGCGTCATCATTACCCTCTTGAAGAGAATTGCTATGCCTTGGATCCAACTCAAACTGAACACCACCGGCAGCCAGGCGGAAGACCTGAGCGACGCGCTGGTGGAAAGCGGCGCCGTGTCGGTGACCTTCCAGGACACCCACGACAACCCGGTGTTCGAACCCTTGCCGGGTGAAACCCTGCTGTGGGGCGATACCGACGTGATCGGCCTGTACGACGCGGAAACCGATATGGCCGAGGTGGTGGCGATGCTGGAACAGCACCCGCTGCTGGGCGCCGGTTTCCGCCACAAGATAGAACAGCTGGAAGACAAGGACTGGGAGCGCGAGTGGATGGACAACTTCCACCCGATGCGCTTCGGCGAGCGCTTGTGGATCTGCCCGAGCTGGCGTGACGTGCCGGATCCCGACGCGGTCAACGTGATGCTCGATCCGGGCCTGGCGTTCGGCACCGGCACCCACCCGACCACGGCGCTGTGCCTGCAGTGGCTGGACGGCCTCGATCTGGCCGGCAAAACCGTTATCGACTTCGGTTGCGGTTCCGGCATCCTGGCAATCGCCGCCCTGAAGCTGGGTGCTGCGCGCGCTATCGGCATCGACATCGATCCCCAGGCCATTCAGGCCAGCCGCGACAACGCGCAGCGTAACGGCGTTTCAGAGCGTCTGGAGCTGTATCTGCCGAAAGACCAGCCGGCAGACCTGCTGGCTGACGTGGTGGTCGCCAACATCCTCGCCGGCCCGCTGCGCGAGCTGGCGCCGCTGATCGGCTGCCTGCCGAAGGCCGGTGGTCATCTGGGGCTGTCCGGCGTGCTGGCCAGCCAGGCCAGCAGCGTTGCGCAAGCCTACGAAGAGAAGTTCACGCTCGACCCGGTCGCCGAGCGTGAAGAGTGGTGTCGCATCACCGGCCGCCGCAAGTAAGCGTCACGGTCTATTGCCCCCTCATCCACCGGCCCTGCGCCGGTGGATTTTTTTTGCCTGGCGATCGGCCTGCGGGCGAGACAAAATTTTATGCAATTTTTCGCCGCTCAACGACGGATCGCCCTGACAATGCACCTTCCAGACAGGCTATCTCGGCAAAAAACGCGGGTGAATGCAGATAATATTCTGCGCAAAGGCGAATATTTTGCCGCACACAAAATAAGCACTTTTCGTCAACTTATTGTAAAATATATATAATATTTTCATGAATCACCGCGTAGCGCATTTTTCGTCCTAATATCGGGCCAATTGGTTAAAGTTTGGCCTTTCATCTCGACGCAAAAATGCGTAATATACGCGCCCTTGCGGACACAGTATGGTCACTCTTTGTCTATGCGCATTGGACACCACCAGCTTACTAATTGCCTGATTGCGGCCCCGATGGCCGGTATTACAGATCGCCCGTTCAGAACCCTCTGTCATGCAATGGGTGCTGGGATGGCTGTATCCGAAATGCTCTCCTCCAACCCGGAGGTGTGGCGGACGGATAAGTCGCGTCTGCGTATGGTGCATAGCGATGAACCAGGGATCCGCTCCGTGCAGATTGCCGGATGCGATCCTGATGATATGGCCGCCGCCGCGCGTATCAACGTGGCCAGCGGCGCGCAGATCATCGACATCAATATGGGATGCCCTGCCAAAAAAGTGAACCGGAAGCTTGCCGGGTCCGCCTTGTTGCAGTACCCGGATCTGGTAAAACGGATCCTCCACGCGGTGGTTGACGCGGTGGATGTGCCGGTAACGCTGAAGATTCGCACCGGCTGGGCACCAGAGCATCGTAACTGTGTAGAGATTGCCCAACTGGCCGAAGACTGTGGTATTCAGGCCCTGACGATTCACGGCCGAACCCGCGCCTGTCTGTTTAACGGCGACGCGGAATACGACAGCATTCGGGCAGTTAAGCAGAGTGTTTCCATTCCGATTATCGCGAATGGGGATATTACTGACCCGCATAAAGCCAGAGCAGTGCTCGACTACACCGGGGCCGACGCCCTGATGATAGGCCGCGCTGCTCAGGGGAGACCCTGGATCTTCCGGGAAATCCAGCATTATCTGGACACTGGGGAGCAGCTGCCGCCGCTGCCGCTTGGCGAGGTGAAGCGCTTGTTGATTGGGCACATTCGGGAATTGCACGGCTTCTATGGCCAAGGCAAGGGATTCCGGATTGCTCGTAAGCACGTGTCCTGGTATCTCCAGGAACACGCTCCGAATGACCAGTTTCGGCGCACATTCAACGCCATAGAGGATGCCAGCGAACAGCTGGAGGCGTTGGAGGCATATTTCGAAAATCTTAGCGTAAAAAAAGAGCTGACAGAACTATGTTCGAACAACGCGTAAATTCTGACGTACTGACCGTTTCTACCGTTAACTCACAAGATCAGGTGACTCAAAAGCCTCTGCGTGACTCGGTTAAACAAGCACTGAAGAACTATTTTGCTCAACTGAACGGTCAAGACGTAAATGACCTGTATGAGCTGGTACTGGCTGAAGTTGAACAGCCACTGTTGGACATGGTGATGCAATACACCCGTGGCAACCAGACCCGCGCAGCCCTGATGATGGGCATCAACCGCGGCACGCTGCGCAAGAAGCTGAAAAAATACGGCATGAACTGATACTAGTCAGTTAACGTGTTGAAAAGGCGCAACCTTGCAAGAGGCGGCGCCTTTTTCTTTTGGGGCATGCCCGTTTTGCAGGCAATAAAAAAGGCCGCAGCGCGGCCCTTGGGGTAAAGCGGAGACCTTATTCGGTCGCTTTGTTCTTGAGGCTTTCCGCCCCTTGCTTGGTCTTATCCCAAGCCTTCTCCGTACCCTGTTTGGTGGAGTGCCAGGCCTTTTGCGAGCCCTCGCTCACTTTGCTGCCGACGCTGTCGCTCTTGCCTTCGGCGGCGTGCTTGGCTTTCAGCTTCAGCTCTTCACCCTTGTCCTGAGACTGGTGCAGCTTTTCTTTGGCGGTATCCGCCCCTTTGTGCGCTTCGGCAACGACCTCGTTGCTGGCGTGAGCGGCGGTGTCGGTCGCGGTCTCAGCGGCGAACACCGGGGAAGCGAGCAGCAGTGCAGACAAGGCAATGATTGATTTTTTCATAAGTCCCTCTTTTCTCAGATACGTGCCATTCGTCATGAAACAAGATGGCATGAAACGCCCCTTGAACGCTTTAAGAATAGGACTAAAACCAAAAAAATCGATATAAAATTTTATTACAAATCATTTTATTGATTTTTTATGCCAACAAGCAGCACACGCAGGGAAAGCGCACGAAAAAGTTAAATTTTTCCTGTCACAAAACTATAATTTGTACGAATTTTTAACAAGCACCAACAGGGATGGATTCTATGGTTGCCGCGATCATTATCGGCATTTTTATCATCAGCTTCCTCTACGCACACTCCCGCGGCAAAGAGAAACAAAAGCTTACCCGTCAGCTGTTCGATCACTCCACGTTTATGGGGCCGATTAACATGTTTATGACCGGTTTCTCGCGTTTGCCCGCCAAACAGCCCTATTTCGACGAAAAAGGCTTTCCGGAACTGCAAACGCTGACCGACAACTGGCAGGTGATCCGCGAGGAAGCGGTGCGCCTGCAGGATCACATCAAAAAGGCGCAGTCGCACAACGACGCCGGGTTCAACACCTTCTTCAAACGCGGCTGGAAACGTTTCTATCTGAAATGGTACAGCGACAGCCACCCTTCGGCACAGACGCTGTGCCCGAAAACCGTCGAGCTGCTCAACCGTATCCCATCGGTCAAGGCGGCGATGTTCGCCGAGCTGCCGCCCGGCAGCCATTTGGGTAAACACCGCGATCCTTACGCCGGCTCGGTGCGCTATCACCTGGGGCTGATGACGCCCAACGACGATCGCTGCTTTATCGAAGTGGACGGCGAGCAGCACAGCTGGCGCGACGGCGAGGCGGTGATCTTCGACGAAACCTACGTGCACTGGGCACAGAACGCCACCGACCAGACGCGTATCATTCTGTTTTGCGACGTCGAGCGGCCGATGAAGTGGCGCTGGGCGCAGGCGGTCAACCACTGGGTCGGTTCAACGCTGATGTCGGCGGCCAGCTCGCCGAACGACGACCAGGACCGCACCGGCGGCATCAACCGCATCTTCAAATACGTCAACGCGGTGCGCGATGCCGGTCAGCGCCTGAAAGCACGCAACCGCCGCGGTTACTACCTGCTGAAATGGCTGGCGATCGCCGCAATTTTCGCCGCTATTATCATTCCCAGCCTGTAAACCGCCGCCGATCTTTAATCCAGGGCATGTGAATGAGAATATTCGCATGCCCCTCTTCCGCCACACCCCGTACCCTGTGTTAACATACACGTTCCTAGAGCCGCCTCCGCTGGCCAACAGCTATCCCTCCGAAGCCTGATAGCAGCGCAAACCGCCCTTCGAATGTAAAGATTTAGTCAATTATGGAATCTGACTAAACCCTGGCCGTCCCCGGGTGTCTGAGTGGTTGTATCGCTATCGAGTGGATCCTTTATGCGCTACAGGTTGCTACCCCCTAACGCATAAACGAGCTGCTATGAAACGCCAAAAGAGATTTCAACTTTCCTTGCTGCACCCACGCTACTGGCTGACCTGGTTTGGCCTCGCCCTGCTGTTCCTGCTGGTCCAGCTCCCCTACCCGTGGCTCTACCGTCTGGGGGTGTGGATGGGGCGCACTTCGATGCGTTTTCTCAAGCGCCGCGTCACCATCACCCGTCGCAATCTCGAGCTGTGCTTCCCCGAGATGGGCGACGCGCAGCGCGAACGCAAGGTGGTGGGCAATTTCGAATCGCTCGGCATGGGCCTGTTGGAAACCGGCATGGCCTGGTTCTGGTCGGATAAGCGCGTCAAGCGCTGGTTCAACGTCTCCGGCATCAACCACCTCAAAATGGCGCAGCGTGACAATCGCGGCGTACTGGTAATCGGCGTGCACTTTATGTCGCTGGAGTTGGGCGGCCGGGCCATGGGCCTGTGCCAGCCGATGATGGCGATGTACCGCCCGCACAACAACAAGGCGATGGAGTGGGCGCAGACCAAGGGCCGCATGCGTTCCAACAAGGCGATGATCGATCGCAAGGATCTGCGCGGCATGGTGCACGCGCTCAAGCGCGGTGAAGCGGTATGGTTCGCGCCGGATCAGGACTACGGTCCACGCGGCAGCGTATTCGCCCCGCTGTTCGCCGTCGATCAGGCCGCCACCACCAGCGGCACCTTCATGCTGGCGCGCATGGCCAACCCGGCGCTGGTGCCGGTGGTGCTGATCCGCCGTGAAGGCGGCCGCGGCTACGATCTGCTGATCCAGCCGGCCCTGGAAGACTATCCGCTCAGCGACGAACAGGCGGCGGCGGCTTACATGAACAAAGTGATCGAGAAAGAGATCATGCGGGCGCCGGAGCAATATCTGTGGCTGCACCGCCGCTTCAAAACCCGACCGGTCGGCGCACCGTCGCTGTACTGATCCCCCTTTTTGCAGCCCGGCCAACGCCGGGCTTTTTTGTGCGCAGCGTTTAAAAAATCTGCGGCTCACGATCCCGCTTTCCTGTAATCTCCTTTTTTACCCGCACAGGAAAGGAAATGATGAAAGCTCAAGTCCGCATTGCTCTGGTCGGTGATTACACCCCGCAAGCCGTGGCCCATCAGGCCATCCCCGTGGCGCTCCAGCTCACCGCCGCCCACCTCGATATCGACGTGCAGCCCCAGTGGCTACCGACCGACACCCTGACCTCCCCCGACGTCCTGCACGATTTCGACGCCATCTGGGTGGTGCCGGGCAGCCCATATCGTCACGACGACGGCGCCTTTATGGCGATCCGTCATGCGCGGGAAAACGACGTGCCGTTCCTCGGCTCCTGCGGCGGTTTTCAATACGCGATCGTCGAGTACGCGCGTAACGTGATGGGCTGGCACGACGCCGGTCATGCGGAAACCGACAGCGGTGGCCGGCTGGTGATCGCGCCGCTTAGCTGCTCGCTGGTGGAAAAAACCGGCGACATCGTTTTTCAGCCTGACACCCGCGCCGCACGGGCCTACGGCAGCCTGAACACCCATGAAGGCTACCACTGCAACTTCGGCGTCAATCCGGAGTTCGTCGTTGATCTGCAACGTTTCCCGCTGATCATCAGCGGCCACGACACCGAAGGCGACGTGCGCGCCATCGAACTGCCGGCTCACCGTTTTTACGTCGCTACGCTGTTCCAGTCGGAACGCGCCGCGCTGCGTGGCGAGCTTTCGCCGCTGGTGGTGGAACTCGTCAAAGCCGCCGTCTGCTAACCTGCTACCTCCCCGTAGGATCGAGCCGCAGCGAGACAGGGTTCTCGTTGCGCCTTTCATTTCGGGTATCACTCGGCATCAACGTTTCACATTTATTATCTCATTAAAGTTAATCCATTAATTGCCCAATAACGGATCATTCATCGCAGTTTAATTGAAACGTCATACTCCTATGAAAGTTAACAGCAGAATTACGAATAAAGAAATGCATGAAATCACAATAAGCTTTACTTCTTATTATTCATTATTATTTCTTTTATAATAATACAACATAAGAGATTCTTTATAATTTTTTATGATTCAGCCTGTTATCTCTTGCAGAGAAGCAACCGAACTTGCCCGCTGAGATACCACTCCGTTATCGCTTACGAACCGCCTCAGCTCCTCCCCCTTTTGCCAAAAATAAAAAAACCACAAATAAAACAATAAATTACATTATTTCACTTACTAATATCACGCATAAAAGCCAGTCAATCGTGATTAACACGCCACAAAAGCAATGGTAAAAAAACCAGTTTGAAAATAAATAAAATACAAAACATTAACGCTAAAATCATTGCATTTATTATAATCAAATAAAATCATTAAAAATATTTAATGTGAAAACAGGCCAACTTAATAATCACCTTTTATAATGTTCGAGTGCTTGGCTGCGACTCACTTTATTTAATTCGATTCATTCCTTATTTGTGGAGGTGGTTCCGTGTCCGCTTATTCCCTGACGACCGTGCAACAAGCCGTGTGGCTAGACCAATCTTTAAACCCCGATATCCCCTTATATAACGTTGGGTGTTTATGGCGCGTAGAGCGCGAGATTTCGCTACCGCTTTTTCAAGAAGCCATACGGCAAATACAGCAACAACATGATGCGTTGCAAACCACGCTGAAAGAAACGCCGCAAGGCATTACCCAGGAAACCTGCGACCGGGCCTATATCGACCTGCATTACCACGATTTTTCGCACAGACAAGATGCCATCAGCCTGGCAGAAACACACCTTCGTTCTCAATTCCTGCAGCCTTATTCACTGTATGACAGCCTGCTTTGGCGCTGCCACCTGGCCAAAGTCAGCGGATCCAGCACGCTATGGCTGCTTGCTTCCCATCACCTGATTGCGGACGGCACCTCAATTTCCCTGCTGAGCAAAATGATCATGGAGCGCTATAAACAATTAAAAGCAGGGATAAAAAACGAAGCCCCCCACTCGCGTTACCAAGACTTCGTCATCAGCGATCGCACCTATCAGCAGTCTCCACGCTACGAGCGCGATCGTGATTTCTGGTTGAAGCGTTTCATCGACGCGCCCCCCTCCATGCTGGAACGCCGCCAAAATCAATGTGAGCAACAAACCTACCCCAGCCATCAGATAATCAAGCGGTTGCCACGCGAGCGTTTCCTACAGTTGGAACAATACGCCGCCGCGCAGGGCGGTTCTGCAATGCATTTTTTTAGCGCTTTGCTGGCCACCTGGTTCGCCCGGATTTGGCAAACCGATCAATTCACGCTGGGCGTGCCGGTACATAACCGCAGTACCGCCGAACATAAGCAAACATTGGGCATGTTTTCCTCGATGATCCCACTGCGCATCACGGTCGATTCACAGCAATCCTTCGGCCACTTACTGCGGCAAATCGGCAGCGAGCTGCGCCAGTGTTATCGTCACCAGCGTTTTCCCATTGCCGAACTCAACCGCCAGTTGAACCTGCATCAGCAGGAGCGGCGCCAGCTGTTCGACATCAGCTTTTCTCTGGAGGTTTTTCCGACCGACATCGAACTGGAAGGCAGCCAGTTCAAGGTGGAAAACCTGCACCACGGTCAGGAACAGCTGCCCCTCGGCGTCTACCTGCGCCATTACCATCCGGGCGACGACCCGCTGTTGGAGTTCAACTTCAATCAGGCCTGGTTCAGTCAGGAAGACGGTGAGCGCATCGCCGCCCGCATGCTGCACCTGCTGAACACGTTACTGGACGGCGATCCGGCGCTGCCGCTGGGGCAGTTACCGCTGCTGTTGCCGCAGGAAAGACAGCAAATCTTCCATCAATGGAATGAAACCCGACAAACCTGGGCAGACATGCCGCAAGGCGTACATCAATTCCTGGAACGGCAGGCCGCACTGACGCCAGAAGCGCCGGCGCTGTGCTACGGGGACCACGAGATCAGTTATCAACAGCTGAATCAGCGGGCGAATCGATTGGCTGCCTTTCTCAGGCTGCAGGGATTACAGCCTGACGATCGCATCGCGGTATGCGTCAACCGCAGCCCGGATATGGTGATTGCCCTGTACGCCATCCTGAAGGCGGGCGCCGCCTATGTACCGCTCGATCCCGACTATCCACAAGACCGCCTGCGCCACATGCTGCAAGATTGCGGCGCCAGATTCGTTCTGATCGACGATGGCGGCGAACACGCGCTGCACCCGCTGCGCGATATCGCCGTGCCGCGATTGCATCTTCAACGTGAGAGCCATCTGTGGCGGCAAGCGCCGGATGGCAACCCGCCGCCGCTGGCCGCCGATCCACAGCGCAGCCTGGCTTATGTGATTTACACCTCCGGCTCGACGGGGAAACCCAAAGGGGTGATGAACGAACACCGCGGGGTGATCAACCGACTCCTGTGGATGCAAAAGGCTTATACACTGACGCCGGATGATGTCGTGCTGCAGAAAACGCCGTTCAGCTTCGACGTCTCTGTCTGGGAGTTTTTCTGGCCGATGATGGTCGGCGCCCGGCTGGCCATCGCCAAACCGGGCGGTCACCAGGAACCGGATTATCTCAGCACCTGCATCGCACAACATGGCGTCACCACACTGCATTTCGTCCCCTCTATGCTGCAACTGTTTCTGCGCCACGGCGATATGGCGCAGTGCGCCTCCCTGAAACGCATCGTGTGCAGCGGCGAGGCGTTGCCGCTCGCTACGGTACAACGTTGCCTGCAGCAGTTGCCGCAGGCGGAACTGCACAATCTCTACGGCCCGACGGAAGCCGCCGTAGACGTTTCCAGCTGGCAATGCCTGCCCGATGATCCTCGCCCACTGGTACCGATCGGTAAACCGATCGCCAATACCCAGCTCCATATTCTGGATGACCAACTGCAACCGTTACCGCCCGGCATCGCCGGCGAATTGCATATCGGTGGTATTCAGGTTGCCCGTGGTTATCTGAACCGCGCGGCGCTGAGCGCCGAGCGATTTATCGCCGATCCTTTCAGCGCCGAGCCGCAGGCTCGCCTGTATAAAACCGGCGATCTGGCCCGCTGGCTGCCGGATGGCAACATTGAGTATCTGGGCAGAAACGATTTCCAGGTCAAAATCCACGGCCTGCGCATTGAATTAGGCGAGATCGAGCAACAGCTCAGACAGTGTTCAGGGGTTGAAGACGCCGCCATTCTGGCACGGGAAGACGAAAGCGGCGGCAAGCGCCTGGTCGCCTATGTCATCGCCCCAGAGCAAACGGCCGACGCCGCCGAATGGCGTCGGCAATTGCAGCAACACCTGCCGGACTTTATGGTGCCGTCCTGTTTTATCCGGCTGGATGCTTTTCCGCTGTCGCCCAACGGCAAGCTGGATCGCAAAGCGTTACCGGCACCGGCCAACATGCAGGAAACCGCTGCTTATGAAGCCCCGCAAGGCGAGC
This sequence comes from Serratia sp. CY84636, assembly GCF_052166245.1. Taxonomy (NCBI): domain Bacteria; kingdom Pseudomonadati; phylum Pseudomonadota; class Gammaproteobacteria; order Enterobacterales; family Yersiniaceae; genus Serratia; species Serratia sp. CY84636. Next base: position 86,822 of record NZ_JBJNOX010000006.1, on the reverse strand, counting down.
AGGAACAGCAGTTGGCCGAACTGTGGAGCGACCTGCTGGGCACAACGCGCATTGGCCGCGACGATGATTTCTTCGCGCTGGGCGGCCATTCGCTGCACGCCATTCAACTGCTGGTTAAACTGAAGCGACACGGGCATTCGTTAGGCATTAAGACGCTGTTTGCTCACTCGACGCTGCGCGGCCAGGCCCGTATTCTCACCGACGGCGTGCCCGCAACGGCTCCAGCCACCTCCGAACCCCTGCAGCAGCTGTTGACGCGTCTGAATCAGGCCAGTTTTACCTTTAAACAGGTAGAGCGCCTGAACCACGCCATCACCCCCGACAGCGTTTGGATGATCCATCCTGCCGTCACCGGTTGCGATGTTTATCGCGATCTGGCGAACTATTTAGAGAAAGATTTCAATGTGTTAGGCATCAACAATTACAACCTGTTCCAACAGCCGCACATCACTTCGCTACGCGAGCTGGCGGCGTATTATCTCGGCCATATGCGGCTGTCACCGGCGCGCCCCGTCCGTCTGTTGGGTTGGTCGCTAGGGGGCCTGATCGCGCTGGAGATGGCCGCTCAACTGGAAAGCCAGGGCTATCGCGATATCCAACTGTTCCTGCTTGATACCTTCTACCGAACCCCATTCCAGATCCGCAGCGAGCCGGGCATGCTGGCGGCGATGCTGGCCATGTTGGGTATTGACGGCGAGGCCGCCGACCGGGCCTTAAAGGCAGAGCCGACGGAGCTGGCATTGGCGAAACAAACGCTCAGCGCACCGTTGCAACATGCACGCATCACGCTGTTCAAGGCGACCGAAGATGCAAATCTGAATATCACCGGCCTGGGCGATGAGCGGGAACTGCTGGCGATTGCCGACAATGGCCTGTCGGCAATCGGTCAACATCTGCAGGTGCATCCGTTGCCCTGCAATCATCACTCCATTATCTTCAGCCACGAGGAGATAGGACGCGCCTTGCGACAATCATCGCGCACGCCGGCGATGTTAGGCAACCTTCCTTGACGCTCTACGGTCTGCGGCGCAGTTCGCCGCAGACCGCCTCCTTACCACATCAGCCGGCCGATCAGCGGCGCGGCCACCACCGTGATAATGCCGGCCAGCATCATCACCAGGCTCGACACCACGCCCTCCTGCGGCCCCAGTTCATAAGCGCGGGCGGTGCCGGCGCCATGCGACGAGGCGCCAAACCCGGCTCCCTTCGCCAGGCGGCTGCGTACCGCCAGGCGCAGAAACAGAATGTCGCCCACCGCCATGCCGAACACCCCGGTGATCACCACGAACAGCGCCACCAGATCCGGCTGCCCGCCCATCTGTTTGGCGGCCTCCAGCGCGAACGGCGTGGTAATCGAACGCACTGCCAGGCTGCGCTGCACCTCTTCCGGCAGCGTCAGCAGGCGCGCCAGCCACACCGAGCTGTACACCGCCACCAGCACCGCCGTCGTTACCCCGGCGGTCAGCGACAGCCAGTGGCGGCGGATGATGTGCAGATTCTCGTACACCGGCACCGCAAAGGCGATGGTCGCCGGCCCCAGCAGCCACAGCAGCCAGTGGGTTTCGCCAATATAGTCCTGATAGGAGATGTGGGTGACCACCAGCAGCAGCACCAGGATCATCGGCGTCAGCACCAGCGGCATCAGCAGTAACGTGCGGCGGCGGCGGTACAGCTTCTTGTTGGCGAAGTAGAGCGCCAGCGTCGCCAGAAAGCAGGCCAGGCTGAGGATAAAATCATTCATGGCGCTGCTTCCGTCGCTGCAGCCAAATCTCCAGCCGATACACCCTGTCCACCACCAGCCCGGTGGCGCCCAGCGTCAGCATGGTGCTGACCGCGATCACCAGAAAGATCTTCCAGCCCTCGACCATCAGCAGCTGGGCATAGTTGACCACCGCCACCACTGCCGGCACGAAGAACAGCAGCATTTCCGCCAGCAGCCAGCGGGAGCCGGCCTTGACCCAGCTCAGCGGCAGAATGCGCAGCAGGATCAGCGCCAGCAGCATCAGCATGCCGACGATATTGGCGGGGAGCGGCAGGTGGAATTGTTGCACCAGGCGATCGGCGATCAGGAACAGCGCCGCATACAACGCCACCTGAATCGGCACCTGCAAACGGGTCAGCAGGGAAGGGGCAACGCGGCGTAACGCCAGAGACATGGAAGATGACCTCAAACAATAAATTGACGGCCTACAGTATACGCAGCCGGGAAACCACGCCTGAAATGAATTAAAATTATCGACATCATGCCGTCCGGGAATAGTTTCCCGCCGGTAGCGCCCTCAAGGAGAACCCTAACGTGGATGTCCGCACCCTGCGCTACTTCGTTGAAGTGGTGCGCCAGCAAAGCTTCACCCGCGCGGCGGAAAAACTGTTCGTCACCCAGCCCACCATCAGCAAGATGCTGCGGCATCTGGAAGAGGAGCTGGAATGCACGCTGCTGATCCGCGAAGGCCGCAAGCTGCGCCTGACCGACAGCGGCCAGGCGGTGTATCAGCGCGGCCTGACGATCCTCGACGAATTCCGCCAGCTGGAGGCGGAGCTGGAAGACATCAGCTCGGTGAAAAAGGGCGTGCTGCGGCTGGGCATTCCGCCGATGGTGGGCAGGCAGATCGCCGATCTGATCCGCCGCTTTCGCCAGACCTACCCCGGCATCGAATTAAAAATTTCCGAGCTGGGCGGGCTGTCGGTCGAACAGGCGGTGATGTCCGGCGAACTGGATCTGGCGATGACGGTGCTGCCCTTCGATTCGGAACAGCCGCTGACCTTTCTGCCGCTGCTGGGCCATCCGATGTGCGTGGTGGCGCCGCGCACGCCGCAGTGGCTTAACCGCACCCGCATCAATATCGCCGAACTGGCCGACAGCCCGATCCTGATTTATAACGAAGACTTCGCGCTGTACAAGATGCTGATGAAAGCGTTTCGCCAGGCCGGTTTTGAACCGCAAATCGCGGTGCGCAGCGGCCAATGGGACTTCCTCGCCTCGATGGTGCAGGCCGGCGTGGGCATCGCCATGCTGCCGGAGCCGGTCTGCCGCTGGCTGGACAAGGAAAACCTGGTCTGGCTGCCGCTGGAACCGCGCATGGAGTGGAAAATCGGGCTGATCTGGCGCCAGGGCAGCTACCTGTCGCACAGCGCGCAGGCCTGGATCGCCTGCTGCCGCGACTACTGGCCGCCGCTCAAGTAGCCAAAAAACAAGGGCCGCACAGGCGGCCCTTCGGGAAGAAATAAAGAGGAAAACATGATTCCTCTTCTGAGGTTTACCCTTCGCGTTCGATCAGCAGCGCTTCGAGCAAGTCGAGATCGTGCAGCAGTTTTTGCAGCGTCTCGTTGCTGATTTTCTGCGTGGCGCGCAGGTGGTACAGCTCGCCGCGCTCGGCGCGCAGCGCCGTCAGGCGGAAACGCCGCTCGAGGTTTTCCATCGCCAGCGCATTCTCGATATCGTCTTTCGACGCGATGCGCCGCCGCAGCATGCCCGTCACCCGCGAGCTGACCTCTTTCAACACCTGCGGATCGAGGTTCTCTTCGGTATCGGCGACCAGACGCTCTTCCATTTTATTCACGCTCTCGATTGCCACTTCGGCCGCCATGGCGATCGCCATGCGCTCTTCGTGCTTGCTGGCGCTCTTGTCGGCCACCTGCACGCCGCGCAGCAGCAGCGGCAATGCCAGCACGCCGACGATCAACGACAGCAGGATCACCCCGGCGGCGATAAACACCAGCTGATAGCGCGCCGGGAAGGCGGTGCCGTCGCTCAGCAACAGCGGTATCGACAGCACACCGGCCAGGGTAATCGCCCCGCGCACCCCGGCGAACGACGCCACCCACAGCTCACGCGTGCTGTAGTCGCCGAACTGCAGCGGGCGCTTTTTCATAAAGCGGTTGCTGGCCTTCTTCATCACCCACAGCCAGGTGAAACGCAGCACCAGCAGCGCGGCGTAGATGGTGGCCACGTCGGCGAACAGGTACCAGGTCTGGATGGTCGGATCCAGCTCCGCCTGCAGGATAGAGGTTTCAAGAATGCCCGGCAGCTGCAGGCCCAACATGATGAACACCATGCCGTTGAACACGAACTCCAGCATCGCCCATACGCTGTTGGCGCGCAGGCGCATCGCCAGCGGCGCGTTGCGGATCACGCCGGATTGGCTGATGGTCATCCCCGCCGCTACCGCCGCCAGGATGCCGGAGACGCCGATGTGTTCGGCGATCAGGTAAGAAGCGAACGGCAGCAGCAGCAGGAATACGATCTGGGTCGCCGGATCGTCGCCGCTCCAGCGGCTCATCACCCGCAGCGATTTACTGTAGGTCCAGGTGACCGCCACGCCGGCCAGCAGGCCGCCGATCGCCACTTTGAGGAACTCGAGGGTTGCGCCGCCCACGGTGAACACCATGGTGCCCATCGCCACCGCGATGGCGAACTTGAGCGACACCAGACCGGATGCGTCGTTCATCAGCGCCTCGCCTTCGAGCACGCCCATGATCGGCTTGGGAATGCGCCCTTTGCCGACGATGCCGGACAGCGCCACGGCATCGGTCGGCGACAGCACCGCCGCCAACGCGAAGGCCGCCACCAGTGGAATGCCCGGTACCATGGCGTAGATCAGATAGCCGACGCCGACCACGGTGATCAGCACCAGCACCAGCGCCAGGCCGAGAATTTCACGCCCGTGGTGCAGGAATTCGCGCGTTGGCGTTTTCCAGCCGTCGGCGAACAGCAGCGGCGGGATGAACAGCACCAGGAACAGTTCGGGATCAAAGTCGACGTGCAGCCCGAAATGCGGCCAGGCCAACAGGGCCCCGATGGCGATTTGCATCAGCGGCAGCGGCACCTGGAACGGCAACATGCGCGTCACCACCCCGGACAGGGAGACCACCAGGATCAAAATGAGGATTGTAAAAAAGATTTCCATGCTTTCCTTAGACTCTACGATTCAGACGACATCGGCTCAGGGCCTGCGTTGGTCCCGATAGTAGATCACTTTTTTTACAGCCGTTAAAGCTTGTTGTGCCTTTCAAAACGCGGTGCAGAGCAGAAGAAGACTTATCTTAAGAAGGGAAATGCCGTGACAGTTTCCCTCACCCGCCGGGCGAGGGAAACCTGAGGGTCTTAAATCGCCCAGCCGCCGGCGTAGAACGCCACCAGCGCCACGGCGATCAGCACGGTGCCGATGTTCAGCTTACGCCATTCGCCGGAGAAGATGCGGCCGATGACCAGCGAGCTGAAGCCCAGCATGATGCCGGTAACGATGTTGCAGGTCAGTACGATGAACACCGCACACAGCAGGCCGGCCATCGCGTCGACGAAGTCGTTGAAGTCCAGCTTGGTGACGTTGCTCAGCATCAGCAGGCCGACGTACATCAGCGCCGGTGCGGTGGCATAGACCGGCACCAGATAGGCCAGCGGCGACAGGAACAGGATCAGCAGGAACAGAATGCCGACCACGGTGGCGGTCAGGCCGGTCTTGCCGCCCGCGGCGGTGCCGGCGGCGGATTCGATGTAGACCGCGGCGGGCGCGGCGCCCACCAGGCCGGAGAAGATGCTGCTCAGGGAATCCGAGGTCAGCGCCTTGCCGCCGTTGATGATCTGCCCGTCTTTATCCAGCAGGTTGGCCTGCCCGGCCACCGCGCGGATGGTGCCGGTGGCGTCGAACACCGCGGTCATCACCAGCGCCAGCACGCTCGGCAACACCACCGGCTGCAATGCGCCCATGATATCCAGGCTGAAGATCAACGATTTGCCGTCAGCGTCCGCCAGGCTCGGCATGGCGAACAGCCCCTGGTATTTCACCGCCGGGTCGAAGATCAGGCCGATGATGGAAATGGCGATGATCACCAGCAAAATGCCGCCGGGCACGCGCAGTTTTTCCAGGCCGAAGATCACCGCCAGGCCGACCAGCGTCATCACCACCGGGAAGGAGGTGAACGCGCCGAGCGCCACCGGCAGGCCATCCAGCGGGTTCTTCACCACCAGGCCGACGCCGTTGGCGGCGATCAGCAGCAGGAACAGACCGATACCGATGCCGGTGCCGTGCGCCACGCCCATCGGCAGGTTGCGCAGGATCCAGGCGCGGATGCCGGTGACCGAGATAATGGTAAACAGTACGCCCATCAGGAACACCGCACCCAGCGCCACCGGAATGCTGATGTGCTGGCCCAGCACCAGGCTGAAGGCGGTGAAGGCGGTCAACGAGATCGCACAGCCGATCGCCATCGGCAGGTTAGCCCACAGCCCCATCAGCAGCGAGCCCAGCCCGGCCACCAGGCAGGTGGAGACAAACACCGCCGCCGGCGGGAAGCCCGCTTTGCCCAGCATGCTCGGCACCACGATCACCGAGTACACCATCGCCAGGAAGGTGGTTAGCCCCGCCACCACCTCCTGGCGCACGCTACTGCCGCGCGCGGAAATTTTAAAATAGCCATCAAGCCCGCCGGTTGGTTTTGCGGCGTGGTTCGCTTGAGAGTTCGACATAGGTTACTTCCCCTGTGTTTCATGAATCGGCCCGTCGCAGCAGGCCTGTAATCTCGCCCGCGCCCGATCGTCACGTAATCGTTTACGTCACGTTCCGCATCCTTGCCCTTCTGTCGCAGCGCCAACGGCGATGCGCACCAAGGCAAACGTTTAACTCGCAGCGCGCGGTACGGGTGATTTATGGTGGTTTATTCAAGGCAAACGATTATCCTGCCTTCCATAGCGTCTAATCAACTAAAGATCGCGGCAATTTATGCAGAAAGCGGTGGGAATGATGCCAGCACGATAAAACCGGGGCGACGGGCGCCCCGGCGAACGCCGTCGCGGCAGGGTTATTGCGTCTGCACCGCAGCGGGATCCATATACATCAATTCCCAGATATGGCCATCCAGATCCTGAAAACCGTGGCCGTACATCACGCCGTAGTCCCGCGGCGGGTGGTAGGTGTTGCCGCCGCCGACGACCGCCTTGCGCACCAGTTCGTCCACCGCCGCCCGGCTGGGTTGCGACAGACATACCAGCACTTCGGTGGCCTGCTTGGCGTCGCCGATCGGGTTCGGGGTAAACATCCTGAATTTGTCGTGGGTCAGCAGCATCACGTAAATCGTGTCGCTGACCACCATGCACGCGGCGGTGTCATCGGTAAATTGCGGGTTGAAAGTGAAACCCAGGTGGGTGAAGAACGCCATCGAGGCGGGCAGATCGCTGACGGGCAGGTTAACGAAGATTTGCGTAGCCATGGGCTACCTCCGATGAAGAATGACCCCATCGAGTATAGCCCATCCGGTTAGCTCAGCAGGTCGTAAGGGCCGCCCTGCTCCAACGCCCGCTGGTAGGCGGGCCGGGCGTGAATGCGCTGCAGAAAACCGCGCAGTTTCGGGCAATCATCCAACGCGCCGCGCGCCGCCATCGCCTCCAGCGGGAAGCTCATCTGAATGTCCGCCGCGCTGAAGTCGTTGCCGACAAACCAGCTGCCCTTGTTCAGGTGCTGTTCGAGGAATTCGCAGTGCGGCGCGATCTGCTTGTCGAGATATTCGCGCTGCACGCCCTTGCCGATCGCGCCGGCCACCGGCCGCAGCAGCCAGGGGATCGGCGGCTGCCCGAGCCGGCTGAACACCAGTTTCATCACCAACAGCGGCATCAGCGATCCTTCGGCGTAGTGCAGCCAGTAGCGGTATTGCTGGCGCGCGTGGAAGTCGGTCGGCATGAACATCCCTTGCGCGTCATAGGCTTCCTGCAGGTATTCGATGATGGCGCCGGATTCCGCCAGCGTCAGATCGCCGTCGACGATCACCGGTGATTTGCCCAGCGGATGGATCTTTTTCAGCGCCGCCGGCGCCAGCATAGTCTGCGGATCGCGTTCGTAGCGTTGCACCTGATAGGGCACGCCCAGCTCTTCCAGAAACCACAGAATGCGCTGCGACCGCGAGTGATTGAGATGATGAACAATGATCATAAAGAAGCTCCTGTCCGCTGCCACACCAGTTCACCCACCTGCACGCCGTTGCCGAGCTGCAAGGGCACTGTGCGCAACGTCAGCCGATCGCCGCTGAAAGCGTAAAAACGCACCTGACGGCTGCCTACCCAGTTGGGGAACGAACAGCCTTCGACCTGATGCACCACCCGCTGTTCGCTTTCCTCCACCTGATAGCGGCCGAAGTAGCAAATCATATTGATGAAGGCCGCGCGGATCTCCCGCTCGGACCCCTGCGCCAAATCGTCGGCGGCGAAACGCGGCCGCACGGCGCTGTACAGCTGCGCCGCCATCGTGCCGTTGGCCTCATAGTGGATGCGCCCCAGCACCTGCTCACCCAGCGGGTAATTCAGCTCGCCGTCCTGGTTCTCAAATGCCGAGGACACCAGCGCCCAACTGCCGATAAATGCGTTTACCGTCATTACGCTTCTCCGGTTAAGGATCGTCTGTAAAGGGTAGTGGCGATTTTTACCGCGCGCCAGCGGGTGAAAAAACAATCAATTTATTTGACAGAGATACTCAAAACTCTCCGATTTTTTATTCCGCCCCGTCGCACTATTATTTAACATATCGAGAGACAACGGGCTCTCATCCAATCAATACGCTGAGGAACACATCATGAAAAACGTCAAAATTTTTGCTACCGCTGCACTGCTGGCTACCGCTTCTTTTGCTACCTTCGCCGCTGACCTGCCATCCAGCCAACCCGCTGCAGACGCCCAGAAAATCGGCGTAGTCTCCGTTAGCGGCGCCACCAACCTGAGCGCGCTGGAAAGCGAACTGGCCAGCAAAGCCGCCGCGTCGGGCGCCAGCTCATACCGCATCGTCGCCGCCGGCGGCCAGAACAAACTGTACGGCACCGCAGAAATCTTCAACTGATCGTCGAACAGCCAACCGACGGAAGAAAGAAGCCCCGCAAGGGGCTTTTCTCGTTTTAGCGGGCGTCGAAGCGTGTCGCCAGCTTCTGCAGGCGAAACTGCTCGGTGATGAAATCGACAAAAACCCGGGTTTTGGTCGGTAAGAATTTGGTGGTGGGAAAATAAAGGTGCATGCTGCCGCGATCGACATACCAACCCGGCAACACCCGCACCAGGCGGCCGTTTTCCAGATAGGGCACCGCATTCGGCATGGCGATCAAGGCAATGCCCAAGCCCATTTCCGCCGCCCGCGCCGCCGCCTCCGGCTCGTTTACCGTCATGCCGATCGCCATCGCCGGCGCATGCTGCTCGTTTTCCGCATTGCGCAGCGGCTGATGGCGGATGCGCCCGGTCTGTGGCGAACGGATGAAAATCCCGGTGTGTTGCGCCAGCTGTTCCGGCTGCCGCAGCGGCGGCCGTTGCCGCAGATAATCCGCCGAAGCCACCAACACGCCGTGTGCGGGCGCCAGCTCGCGCGCAATCATCCCCTGAGCCAGTTCGATGCCGCCGCCCAACGCGGCGTCGAAGTGCTCGCCGATCAGATCCACCTGGCGATTATCGAAATGCCAGTCCGGCACGATCGCCGGATAACGCGCCAAAAAATCCGGCAACATCGGCAACACGAAATTCAGACCGAAAGCGGTGCCCATGCTGATCCTCAGGCTGCCGGCCGCCACGCCGCCGCTGCTGCTCAGGCCCTTCAACGCGCACTGAATCGACTGCAGGCCACCGCTGACTTCCTGCAAAAAACGCTCGCCCTCTTCGGTCAGGATCAGCTGGCGAGTGTTGCGCTGGAACAGGCGCACGCCAACCAGCGTCTCCAGCCGGGTGACGTTTTTGCCCACCGCCGCCGGGCTGAGGCCCAGCTTGCGGCCGGCGGCGGAAAAGCTGCCGTTTTCCGCGCTGCTGACGAAGCATTCCAGGTGTCCCAGCATACTTTTCCTCTATGGATTTCAAACTAATGGTTTGAACTGATTATAGCTCTTTGTGGCTAGTGGCCGTGCCGGCGATCTCCGATACTGAATGCCGGCACTTTACTTTACCCTCACCCACTTTGGAGAAATAACATGACCACAGCACACCCTCTGCAAGGCAAAGTCGCGTTCGTTCAAGGCGGTTCACGCGGCATCGGCGCCGCCATCGTTAAACGGTTGGCGAGTGAAGGCGCCGCCGTCGCCTTTACCTACGCCGCCTCGGCCGATCGCGCCGAAGCGGTGGCAAGCGCCATCACCGCCGCCGGCGGCAAAGCCCTCGCCATCAAGGCCGACAGCGCCGATGCGGCGGCGCTGCAGCAGGCGGTGCGCCAGGCGGTCAGCCAGTTCGGCAATCTGGATATTCTGGTGAACAACGCCGGGGTGTTTACGCTGGGCAGCACCGAGGAACTGGCGTTGGAAGACCTGGATCGCATGCTGGCGGTCAACGTGCGCAGCGTGTTCGTCGCCAGCCAGGAGGCGGCGCGCCACATGAACGACGGTGGCCGCATCATCCACATCGGCAGCACCAACGCCGAGCGCGTGCCGTTCGGCGGCGCGGCGGTGTATGCGATGAGCAAATCGGCGCTGGTCGGCCTGACCAAAGGCATGGCGCGCGATCTCGGCCCGCGCGGCATCACCGTCAATAACGTGCAGCCCGGCCCGGTGGACACCGAAATGAACCCGGATGCCGGCGAGTTCGCCGATCGGCTCAAGCAGCTGATGGCGATCGGCCGCTACGGCAAAGATGAAGAGATCGCCGGCTTCGTCGCCTACCTCGCCGGCCCGCAGGCGGGTTATATCACCGGCGCCAGCCTGAGCATCGACGGCGGCTTCTCGGCGTAACCGCCCCTGAAATGCAAAAAGCCCCGTGAAGGGGCTTTTTTGTTGGCTGCAAACGGCCGGATATCAGAACGGGATATCGTCGTCGAAATCCATTGGCGGTTCGTTGCTGGTTGCCGGAGCGCTGTTCTGCGCCGGGCGAGACTGCTGCTGGCCGCCGCTGAACTGGTTGCCGCCCTGTGGCTGCTGAGGCTGGCCCCAACCGCCCTGGCCGCCGGCAGATTGACCGGCCGGTGCGCCGCCGCCCTGACGGCCGCCCAGCATCTGCATGGTGCCGCCGACGTTAACCACGATCTCGGTGGTGTAGCGATCCTGGCCGCTCTGATCCTGCCATTTACGGGTCTGCAGGGAGCCTTCGATGTAGACCTGAGAGCCTTTGCGCAGGTATTCGCCCGCCACTTCGGCCAGTTTGCCGAACAGCACGACGCGGTGCCACTCGGTCTTCTCTTTCTGTTCGCCGGTCGCCTTGTCACGCCAGCTTTCGGAGGTCGCCAGGGTAATGTTGGCCACTGCGCCGCCGTTCGGCATGTAACGGACTTCTGGATCCTGACCCAGATTCCCGACCAGAATTACTTTGTTTACGCCTCTGCTGGCCATGAGCACTTCTCCCGATGATTGATTTCTACACAGTATAAACGCGTCAGTTTACCACGCTGAGTGCGAAACCACACCCGTGTTGATAAGTGCGAATTGCATTCCAGAATTGTCTTTTCGATCGACCTTGTTGCATTCGCATACTGGATATTCATTCAGGTTTTTTTGTGTCATAATTATGCGTTTCGACCAGGCTGTGCCGGTTTTTTGCGAGATCCATCACAAAATCCCCCGCAAAAATCGCGACAGGCGCGGTGTATCATCAAGACGGGAAGTGTAAATGGACAATATCGAAGTTCGTGGTGCTCGAACCCATAATCTGAAAAACATCAACCTGATCATCCCGCGTGACAAACTGATCGTCGTCACCGGCCTGTCCGGTTCCGGCAAGTCATCGCTGGCTTTCGATACGCTGTATGCCGAAGGGCAACGCCGCTACGTCGAATCGCTCTCCGCCTATGCGCGCCAGTTCCTGTCGCTGATGGAAAAACCCGACGTCGACCATATCGAAGGCCTGTCGCCGGCGATCTCCATTGAGCAGAAATCCACCTCGCACAACCCGCGATCCACGGTCGGCACCATCACCGAGATCCACGACTACCTGCGCCTGCTGTTCGCCCGCGTCGGCGAGCCGCGCTGCCCGGATCACCATGTGCCGCTGGCGGCGCAAACCGTCAGCCAGATGGTCGATAACGTGCTGAGCCAACCGGAAGGCAAACGCCTGATGCTGCTGGCGCCGGTGGTGAAAGACCGTAAGGGCGAGCACACCAAAACGCTGGAAAACCTAGCCGCCCAGGGCTACATCCGCGCGCGCATCGACGGCGAAGTGTGCGATCTGTCCGATCCGCCGAAGCTGGAGCTGCAGAAGAAACACACCATCGAAGTGGTGGTCGACCGTTTCAAGGTGCGCGACGACATGGCGCAGCGCCTGGCCGAATCGTTCGAAACCGCGCTGGAGTTGTCCGGCGGCACTGCGGTGGTGGCGGACATGGACGACGAGAAAGCGGACGAGCTGCTGTTTTCCGCCAACTTCGCCTGCCCGATCTGCGGCTACAGCATGCGCGAGCTGGAACCGCGCCTGTTTTCCTTCAACAACCCGGCCGGCGCCTGCCCGACCTGCGACGGCCTGGGCGTGCAGCAGTTCTTCGATCCGGATCGCGTGGTGCAAAACCCCGAGCTGTCGCTGGCCGGCGGCGCGATCCGCGGCTGGGATCGCCGCAACTTCTATTACTTCCAGATGCTGCGCTCGCTGGCGGAGCATTATGAGTTCGACGTAGAGGCGCCGTTCAACACCCTGAGCGCCAACGTACAGAAGGCGGTACTGAGCGGCTCCGGCAAAGAGTCGATCGAATTCAAGTACATCAACGATCGCGGTGACACCACCGTGCGCCGCCATCCGTTCGAAGGCGTGCTGCACAACATGGAGCGCCGCTACAAAGAGACCGAATCCAGCGCGGTGCGCGAAGAGCTGGCGAAGTTCATCAGCAACCGCCCTTGCGCCTCGTGCCACGGCACCCGCCTGCGCGAAGAAGCGCGCAACGTGTTCGTCGAAGACACCACGCTGCCGGAGATCTCCGATTTGAGCATCGGCCATGCGATGACCTTCTTCCAGAACATGAAGCTCAGCGGCCAGCGTGCCAAAATCGCCGAAAAAGTGCTGAAAGAGATCGGCGATCGCCTGAAATTCCTGGTGAACGTCGGCCTGAACTACCTGTCACTGTCCCGCTCGGCGGAGACGCTCTCCGGCGGCGAAGCGCAGCGTATCCGTTTGGCCAGCCAGATCGGCGCCGGCCTGGTGGGCGTGATGTACGTGCTGGATGAGCCGTCGATCGGCCTGCACCAGCGCGACAACGAGCGCCTGCTGGAAACGCTGATCCACCTGCGCAACCTCGGCAACACGGTGATCGTGGTGGAGCATGACGAAGACGCCATCCGCGCCGCCGATCACGTGATCGACATCGGCCCCGGTGCCGGCGTGCACGGCGGCCAGGTGGTGGCGGAAGGCACCGTCGACGACATCATGGCGCAGCCGGACTCGCTGACCGGCCAGTTCCTCAGCGGCAAGCGCGAGATCGCCATTCCGGCGCAGCGCGTGCAGGCCGATCCGACCAAGGTGCTGAAGCTGAGCGGCGCGCGCGGCAACAACCTGAAAGACGTGACGCTGACGCTGCCGGTTGGGCTGTTTACCTGCATCACCGGCGTTTCCGGCTCCGGCAAATCGACGCTGATCAACGATACGCTGTTCCCGATCGCTCAGCGCCAGCTCAACGGCGCCACCATCGCCGAACCGGCGCCGTTCCGCGAAGTGACCGGCCTGGAACATTTCGACAAGGTGATCGACATCGATCAAAGCCCGATCGGCCGCACGCCGCGCTCCAACCCGGCCACCTACACCGGCATTTTTACCCCGGTGCGCGAGCTGTTCGCCGGCGTGCCGGAATCGCGCAGCCGCGGTTATACGCCGGGCCGTTTCAGCTTCAACGTCAAGGGCGGGCGCTGTGAAGCCTGCCAGGGCGACGGGGTAATCAAGGTCGAGATGCACTTCCTGCCGGACATCTACGTGCCGTGCGACCAGTGCAAGGGCAAGCGCTATAACCGCGAAACGCTGGAAGTGAAGTACAAGGGCAAGAGCATCCACGAAGTGCTGGAGATGACCATCGAAGAAGCGCGTGAGTTCTTCGACGCGGTGCCGGCGCTGGCGCGCAAGCTGCAGACCCTGATGGATGTCGGCCTGTCGTACATCCGTCTCGGCCAGTCGGCCACCACGCTCTCCGGCGGTGAGGCGCAGCGCGTCAAGCTGGCGCGCGAGCTGTCGAAACGCGGCACCGGCCAGACGCTGTATATCCTCGACGAGCCGACCACCGGTCTGCACTTCGCCGATATCCAGCAGTTGTTGGCGGTGCTGCATCAGCTGCGCGATCAGGGCAACACCATCGTGGTCATCGAGCATAACCTGGACGTGATCAAGACCGCCGACTGGATCGTCGATCTGGGGCCGGAAGGCGGCAGCGGCGGCGGCGAAATCCTGGTCGCCGGCACGCCGGAAACCGTGGCCGAGTGTGAAAAATCGCACACCGCACGCTTCCTGAAACCGCTGCTGGAAAAATAACGGCGGGTTATCCCTCTCAACGAGGCGGCCTATTCCGCCTCGTTGAGCAATCAACATATCCCTTTCTGAAAAACATTAAATCATCTTCTCTGCATCATGCCTTTAAAAACAGGCGCTTTGAGCCCTGCCAATAATAAACTCGCCCAATCATGCCACTCGTTTGGCTGTTGTTTATTCCCCATGCTTTTCACTGTTGCGGTGAAATAACGCCAAGGACGCGCCGTCGTCTGCCAATTAATCAATATAAACCTGGCGTTTATAAATAAGCTGCAATTAATCGCCGGCCTGCGGGCCGTATATTCAATGGGATGATATAAAAGGTGTTTAACGTGGATACTAAACTGGGAACCTCTGTCGCCGCGCTGTTATTTCTGTTTCCCTTCGCCGCTCAGGCGCAGGACGGCGAGGCCTCTTTAACGCTCGCCGGCGGCCTTGCCGTCGCCCCCGCCTATGAAGGCTCTTCTTTTTACAGCATTGAACCCTTGTATCAGGTGAACGCCGGCTATCAAAACGCCAGCTGGGGGGAGTTCAGCGCAGGCAGCGAGGGGGCCCGCTGGCAATTCCCGCTCGCCGGCCCCGTCGGCATCGCGTTATTGCTCAACTATGACGCCGGCCGTGACGAGGAAATCAGAACCTTGCGCGGGCGCAACACCCGACTCAAGGGCATGGGCAAGCTGGGTGGCGCACTGGAGGCCGGCGCCGAACTGAGCTACCAACTCGATCCCTTCCGCGCCTACGTAAAAGGCATGCAGGCAACGCGCAAGCGCAGCTACGGCGGGGAAGAACTGGGCCACACGGCCTATGTGGAAACCGGGCTCACCGGGCAATATCCACTCAGCGAACAGCTGACATTGATCGGCAACCTTTCCACCACCTGGGCCAACAGCGGCTATCAGCGCGGCTATTTCGGCGTGACGTCGCAGCAGGCACAGCGCAGCGCTTTCAGCGCTTATCGGCCGGGCAGCGGCTTCAAGGACGCGACCCTCACCGCCGCGCTCAATTACCAATGGCGACCGAACGTGGCCTTCCAGGCCGGGGTCGGCGTGACCCGTCTGCTGGGCGACGCGGCCGACAGCCCTATCGTCGAAAAAACCACGTCGGGTATGGCCTTCACCAGCGCCAGCTACAGCTTCTGACGTTTTACCCAATGAGAGCGAGCGCGTACGCCCGTCAGATAACGCCATAACGCGGCGGCGAAAAAATAAACTATAGTTTAACGAATTGTGAGATAAACAGGCGGATAATTAAACCATGCCATATTTACCTGACAATATCTGGCGTTGCTCTCCCTTATTAAGGATATTTTATGTGCCAACATCATTCGACAGAATGTCGTAACTTCACGGCATTTCGCCACCGCTGGGAAATGCCCATGATCTGGCTATCGGCGATAATAACGCTTCTCGGTTTTTTATTTGGCATCGCCGCTATCGTCGCGTCCTCGGACGAGACGATTCTGGGATTAGGCACGGAAGCCAAAGAAACATTGGATACGCTCAGTCTGTTCGCCTTATTACCGCTGATCCCTATCGCTTTCTATATTTATCGTTTCTATCTCGCCGCCCAGGCGAAATCCAACGCCTTGCGCGTCGGGCCGGCACAATTTCCCGAGCTGTTCGCGCTGTATCAGGATATTGGCCGCCGCCTGGAGCTCAAGACGCTGCCGAAGCTCTACCTGACCAACGGCAACGGCGTGGTCAACGCCTTCGCGCTGGAATGCAACCGCCGTCAGCGCTATGTGGTGATCCACGCTGAAATCGCCATGCTGATGCCCACCGCGCCGGAGATCGTGGAGTTCGTGCTGGCGCACGAGCTGGCCCACCATAAGCTGCGCCACGTGTCGCTGTGGCGCCTGGCGATCGGCGTCGTACCGCAATCGCTGATGCTGCCCGGCCTGGCGACCACCCGCGCACAGGAGTATTCCGCAGACCGCGTGGCGCTCGCCGTCTGCCCGAATTACGCCGACACGGTGCGGCTGCTGGCCGTCGGCCCCTGGATGCAGCACGGCGTGAACCCGCAGGCCTGGCTGGAACAGTGCGAAGAAGAGAACAAGGAGCTGTTTGTCCGCATCAGCAACCTGCTGTCGGATCATGCGGTGATGGTCAAACGCTTCAAGGCGCTCAAAGACATTGAGATGCACGGCTTCGAGCGCCACGGCAGCATGTTTTAATCCGCCCCGCCGGGCCTACAGCGTTTTCAGCACCCGCGCGGGGTTGCCGCCCACCACGCAGTTGGCCGACACGTCTTTGGTCACCACCGCGCCGGAGGCCACGACCGCATTGTCGCCGATGGTCACGCCCGGGTTGATCACCGCGCGTCCGCCAATCCATACGTTGTCGCCAATCTTGACCGGCTTACCGAACTCCGCGCCGCCGACGCGGGTCTCAGCGTCCAGCGGATGGGTCGCGGTGTAAATATGCACGCCCGGTGCCAGCAGGCAGTTGTCGCCGATATGCACCTCGCACACGTCGAGGATCACGCAGTCGAAATTGGCGTAGAAGTTCTTGCCGAGATAGATGTTATAGCCGTAGTCGCAGCGGAAGGTCGGCTCGATGGTGCCGCCCTGATAGCCGCCCAGCAGCTCACCCAGCCACTGTTTACGCAGTTCGCCCTCTTCCGGCGAGGAGTGGTTATAGCGATGCGTCAGCTGGCGCGCGCGCCGACGCTCGCTGCGCAGCAGGTCATCGCCGGCGTCGTACAGCTCCCCGGCGATCATCTTGCGCTTTTCTTCGCTGATGGCCATGTCGGCCTCCTTATGTTATCCGCGTTTCTTGAATGCCCAAGCGTAGCCGCTTTTGCCTGACGACAAAAAGGGAACGTTCCCAATTCAAAATCACGATCACGCTTTGACACGAAAAAACAGGAGAAAAACGGGCGGCGCCGCCGCCCGGCAATCAGGCGCGCAGTTCCTGGCGCACGTGTTCGGGCAGGCCTTCCACCACCAGCTGATAGGAGCTGTCGATCAGCGTGTAAAACTGCGAGTTCGGCAGGTTGCCGTCGAGAAACACCGTGTTCCAGTGCGCCTTGTTCAGGCCGGCGCAGGCGACGATCTCAGGATGGTGTTCACGCAGGCTTTCCGCCAGCTCCGGGCTGGACTTGACCGCCAGCGCCGGCCGCCCTTCGACCTCGCACACCATGGCGAACATCACGTCGCCTACCTTGATCTGACTGGCCTGCCACTGGTTTTGGTCGCTTTGCTCCGCGCCCGGCTTCGCCATGCAGTACTCCAGCAATGCGCTGTTATTCATTGGGTTACTCCCCCTGTAATGTGGCCACAATACGGCGTGCTCCGCCGTGGATGCGGTGCTCCCCCAGCCAGATGCCCTGCCATGTGCCCAACATCAGCCGCCCGTGCCTGACGGGCAGCGTCAAGGACGCGCCCAGCAGCGAGGATTTGATGTGCGCCGGCATGTCGTCCGGCCCTTCGTAGTCATGCTGATAGGGTGCGTTTTCCGGCACCTGACGCAGGAAATGCTGCTCCATATCGGCTCGCACCGTGGGATCGCAGTTCTCGTTGAGCGTCAGCGAGGCCGAGGTATGCTGCAGCAACAGATGCAGCAGGCCGGTTTGCAGGCGGTGTAAGTGGGTTAACTGGTTGACGATCTCGTCGGTAACCAGATGAAAGCCACGCGCTTTTGCGCTGAGGATTAGCGTTTGCTGATGCCACATGAGTGAGCGCCCCTCAATCAGTATATTCTCTCTCCGGTTTGCGGCAACTTCGGCGGCGCGCCGGCAATAAAAAAGGAGCGATATCGCTATCGCTCCCCGATGAACGTCCGTTCAGGCTAACAGACGTTACTGCACCGCGGCAAACGCCTCGGCCACCTGACGCACGTTGTTGTGGTTCAGGCCGGCCACGCACATGCGGCCGCTGTGGATCAGGTAGACGCCGAACTCTTCACGCAGGCGATCGACCTGCGCCGCGCTGAAGCCGGTATAGCTGAACATGCCGCGCTGCGCCAGCAGGTAATCGAAGTTGCGCTGCGGCAGCGCGCTCTTCAGGGTGTCCACCAGCGCGTGACGCATCTCGAGAATGCGGGTGCGCATGCTCTCCACTTCGTCCAGCCATTGGGTTTTCAGCTGGGCGTCGTTCAGCACCTTGGCCACCAGCTGCGCGCCGAAATTTGGCGGGCTTGAGTAGTTGCGGCGCACGGTGGCCTTCAGCTGGCCCAGCACGCGCCCGGCCGCCTCTTCGCTTTCGCACACCACCGACAGGCCGCCGACGCGCTCGCCGTACAGCGAGAAGATCTTCGAGAACGAGTTGCTCACCAGGCACGGCAGGCCGGCCGCCGCGATGGCGCGAATGGCGTAGGCGTCCTGCTCCATGCCGCCGCCGAAGCCCTGGTAGGCGATGTCGAGGAACGGAATGATTTCACGCTCGGCGATCACCTTGACCACCTCATCCCACTGGGCAGGGGTCAGGTCGGAACCGGTCGGGTTGTGGCAGCACGGGTGCAGCAGCGCGATGCTGTGCTTCGGCAGCTGTTTCAGCGCCGCGAGCATGGCGTCGAACTTCACGCCCAGACTTTCGCTGTCGAAATAAGGGTAGGTATTCACCTTGAAACCAGCGCCGCTGAAAATGGCGACGTGGTTTTCCCAGGTCGGATCGCTGACCCACACCTGCGAATCCGGGAAGTAGCTTTTCAGGAAGTCGGCGCCCACTTTCAACGCGCCGGAACCGCCGACGGTCTGAATGGTGGCGATACGCCCCTGCTGCAGCATCGGGTGCTGCGCGCCGAACAGCAGATGCTGGATGGCGGAACGGTAGGGTTGCAGCCCTTCCATCGGCAGGTATACCGAGGCGCCGTGCTCGACGCTGTTCAACTGCGCCTCCGCCGCGGCGACCGCCCGCATCTGCGGAATGATGCCCTGCGCATCGTAGTACAGGCCGATACTCAGGTTCACCTTGTGCGCGCGCGGGTCTTGTTTGAATTTTTCCATCAGCGACAGAATGGGATCGCCGGCATAGGCGTCAACGTTCTGGAACACGGGGTTTTTCTCCTGGTTTATTTATTGTGGTTTGGGCACAGCGTTACGTTCCTAATATAGACGGAAAACCGCATTCGGTTTTAGCTTTCTCGCGCCACCGGCAATAAACCGTTTTCCTTGATGCGATTGAGCACCACCGCCGTTTTGATATGCGCCACGCTTTTGTGCGGCGACAGCGTCTGGCTGATGAATTCGCTCAGCGCCGGCAGGTCCGCCACCGCCACTTTCAGCAGGTAATCGGCGTCGCCGGTGGTCTTGTAAGCGTCGAGGATCGCATCCACCTCCTCCAGCATCTGATGAAAGCTGTCGATCTGCTCTTGGGCGTGCGTGATCAGGCTGACTTCGATCAGCCCCACCAGCCCCAGGCCGACCGCCTCCGGCGCCAGCCGCGCGTGGTAGCCGCGGATCAGCTGCGCCTGCTCCAGGCTGATGCGCCGCCGCGAACACTGGGAGGCGGAGAGCCCCACCAGCTCGCTCAGCTCCTGATTGGTCAGCCGGCCGTTGGCCTGTAACAGCGTCAGGATTTTCATATCAAAATCGTCAATGTTGTACATAGCCACCTGTAAACTGTGTTAATAAATGTTGACGTTACAGCCTACCAGTTTTTTTACCGTTGCCGACGTCACACCCTGGCGCTTAAATCGCGTACAGCAGCAAAGCCCGGCGTTTTCACCGGTAAGCGGCATAAAAAACGGCTAACTCATGCAGGCAAACGACAATTAACGGCGAAGTAACGCATAAAACCACGAATGTATAAAAAGGACGCCAGATGAAAAAGTTACTCCCTCTCGCGCTGCTGCTCGCCGCCGGCAGCGCCGGCGCGCAATCCCACCTGGATAAGGTGCTGCAGCAAAAGACCCTGGAGGTCTGCACCACCGGCGACTACAAGCCCTATACCTTCCTCAAGGAAGACGGCAGCTATGAAGGCATCGATATCGACATGGCGGAATCGCTGGCCAAGAGCCTGGGCGCGAAAGTGAAGTGGGTGAAGACCAGTTGGAAAACCTTGACGCCGGACTTCACCTCCGGCAAGTGCGACATTGCGATGGGCGGTATCTCCGTCACACTGGAGCGGCAAAAGCAGGTGTTCTTCGCCGACAAGCTGGATACCGACGGCAAAATCCCGCTGGTGCGCTGCACCGACGTGAAGAAATACCGCACTCTCGAGCAGATCAACAAACCGTCGGTGCGTCTGTTGGAACCGGCGGGCGGCACCAATGAAGCCTTCGTGCACGCCTATCTGCCAAAGGCCAAACTGACGCTCACGCACGACAACATGAGCATTTTCCAACAGCTGGTGGACCGCAAGGCAGACGTGATGATCACCGACGCCTCCGAGGCGCTGTACCAGCAGAAGCGCTATCCGAAGCTGTGCGCGGTGAATCCGACCAAACCGATGCAGTACGGCGAGAAGGCTTACATGCTGCCGCGCGACGATCTGAGCTGGAAACTGTATGTGGATCAGTGGCTGCACCTGGCCAAGGCGACCGGCGAATATCAGAAGATTATCGATAAGTGGTTGGCGGTAAAGAAGTAACCCGCTGAGAAACGGGGCCGACGCGCGTCGGCCCCTGCGGCGTTTCAGTCGCCGATGTATTCCATCGCCACGCGCTGCGTGAGCTTGGTGATCAGCTCGTAAGCGCTGATGCCGGTGCAGACGGCGATGCGCTCGACCGGCAGCGCCGGCCCCCACAGCACCGCTTCATCCCCCACCTTATCGGCGGCGGCCGGCCCGAGATCGACCGAAATCATGTCCATCGACACCCGGCCGACGATCGGCACTTCGCGGCCGTTGATCAGGATCGGCGTACCGGTCGGCGCGCTGCGCGGGTAGCCGTCGCCGTACCCCATCGCCACCACGCCCAGCCGGGTATCCCGCGGGCTGACCCAAGTGCCGCCGTAACCGACCGCTTCGCCGGCCTTGTGCTCGCGCACCGCGATCAGGCTGGACTTCAGCGTCATCGCCGGCTGCAGCCCATGCTCGGCGCCGCTGCCGTTATCCAGCGGCGACACGCCGTACAAAATAATGCCGGGGCGTACCCACTCGTTGTGGGCATCAGGCCACAGCAGCGTGCCGCCGGAGGCGGCGACCGAGCGCTGGCCCGGTTTGCCGCGCGCGAACTGCTCGAAGCAGGCGATCTGTTTCAACGTGGTGTCGGATTCCGGCTCGTCGGCGCGGCTGAAGTGACTCATGATATTGACCGGCTGCGCCACGTTGCGGCAGGCGCACAGGCGCTGATAAAACGCCTCCGCGTGTTCGGGGCGCACCCCCAGCCGATGCATGCCGGTATCGAGCTTCATCCACACCGGCACCGGACGCGCCAGCTCGGCCTGCTCCAGCGCTTCGAGCTGTTCGATGCTGTGCACCGCGGTTTCGATGTTGTTCGCCACCAGCACCGGCAGATCTTCGGCACTGAAGAAGCCTTCCAGCAGCAGGATCGGTTTGACGATGCCGCCGGAGCGCAGCATCAGCGCTTCGCCGATGCGCGCCACGCCGTAGCAGTCGGCGTCTTGCAGGGTGTGTGCTGTTTCCAGCAGGCCATGTCCATAAGCGTTTGCTTTCACAACGGCAATCAGGCGGCTTTGCGGCGCCTGGCGGCGCACCTGTTGCAGATTATGTCGCAGAGCGCGGCGGTCGATTACAGCGGTTGCCGCTTTCATTTCAGTTCCTTAGCTGATTATTCGTCATCGTATTGTGGCCCCGCGTAGTTGTCGAAACGCGACCACTGGCCGTTAAAGGTAAGGCGCACGGTGCCGATCGGGCCGTTACGCTGCTTACCGATAATAATTTCCGCGATCCCTTTCAGATCGCTGTTCTCGTGATACACCTCATCACGATAGATGAACATAATCAGGTCAGCATCCTGCTCGATAGAGCCGGATTCACGCAGGTCGGAGTTGACCGGGCGCTTATCGGCGCGCTGCTCCAGGCTTCGGTTCAGCTGCGACAGCGCCACCACCGGCACCTGCAGCTCTTTCGCCAGCGCCTTCAGCGAGCGCGAAATCTCGGCGATCTCCAGCGTACGGTTGTCGGACAGGGCCGGCACGCGCATCAGCTGCAGGTAGTCGATCATGATGAGGCTAAGCCCGTCGTGCTCGCGGAAAATGCGCCGCGCGCGCGAGCGCACTTCGGTCGGCGTCAGGCCGGAGGAGTCGTCGATGTACATGTTGCGCTTCTCCAGCAGGATACCCATGGTGCTGGAAATGCGCGCCCAGTCCTCGTCGTCGAGCTGGCCGGTACGGATGCGCGTCTGATCCACGCGCGACAGCGACGCCAGCATACGCATCATGATCTGTTCGCCGGGCATCTCCAGGCTGAAGATCAGCACCGGTTTTTCCTGGGTCATCGCGGCGTTTTCGCACAGGTTCATGGCGAAGGTGGTTTTCCCCATCGATGGACGGGCGGCGACGATGATCAGATCGGACTTTTGCATGCCCGCAGTTTTCTTGTTGAGGTCCTGATAGCCGGTATCGACCCCGGTCACGCCGTCGTGCGGCTGCTGATACAGCTGCTCGATACGCGATACGGTGTCTTCCAGGATGCGCTCGATGCCCTTCGGGCCTTCGTCTTTGCTGGCGCGGTTCTCGGCGATTTGGAATACGCGAGATTCCGCCAGATCGAGCAGGTCTTCGCTGCTGCGCCCCTGCGGATCGTAGCCGGCGTCGGCGATCTCGTTAGCCACCGAGATCATCTCGCGCACCACCGCGCGCTCGCGCACGATGTCGGCGTAGGCGCCGATGTTGGCGGCACTCGGGGTGTTTTTCGACAGCTCTGCCAGGTAGGCGAAGCCGCCGACCGAGTCCAGCTCGCCTTTCTGCTCCAGCGATTCGGACAGGGTGATGAGGTCGATAGGCTTGCTCATCTCCAGCAGACGCTGCATCTCGGTAAAGATCAGGCGATGCGGGCGGCTGAAGAAGTCGTTGGCGACCACGCGCTCCGCCACGTTGTCCCAGCGCTCGTTATCCAGCATCAAACCGCCCAACACCGACTGCTCGGCCTCCAGCGAGTGCGGCGGCATCTTCAGCCCTTCCATCTGACGATCTCTGGAACGCTCTCTGGTTTCGTCCGCGTTTGTTTTGTTGGTTGGTTTTTTTCCTGCCATGAAACGTAGTCTTTATCCGGTTGCGAATGAAGGATCTTGACGCGAGAGTATACGTGATTTTTGCGTCATAACCGATGCAAAAAAGGTATTGAATCCCGCACGGGTGAACTGGATCTCCGATACTAAAAAGAATAGGGTGAAATCAGACACTCAAACGAGGTAACGATATGGCCAAGCGCATTCAGTTTTCCGCCACCGGCGGACCGGAAGTCTTGCAATACGTTGATTTTACACCGCTCGATCCCGCCGCCGGCGAAGTGCAGATCGAGAACAAGGCGATCGGCATCAACTACATCGACACCTATGTGCGCAGCGGGCTGTACGCCCCGGCGAGCCTGCCGAGCGGCCTCGGCACCGAGGCGGCCGGCGTGGTGGTCAAGGTTGGCGCCGGCGTCAGCGCGATCAAACCGGGCGACCGGGTGGTGTATGCGCAGTCGTCGCTCGGCGCCTACAGCGAAGTCCACAACGTGCCGGAAGAAAAAGTGGCGCTGCTGCCGCACAACCTCAGCTTTGAGCAGGGCGCCGCTTCTTTCCTCAAAGGGCTGACGGTGCACTACCTGCTGCGCCAGACCCACGACGTGCAGCCGGGTGAAGTGTTCCTGTTCCATGCCGCCGCCGGCGGGGTTGGGCTGATCGCCTGCCAATGGGCCAAAGCGCTGGGCGCGCGCCTGATCGGCAGCGTCGGCTCCGACGAAAAGGCCGCGCTGGCGAAACAGGCCGGCGCCTGGGCCACCATCAACTACCACAAAGAGGATATCGCCCAGCGGGTGGCCGAGCTGACTCACGGCGAGAAGGTTGGCGTGGTGTACGATTCGGTGGGGCAAAGCACCTGGCAGGCCTCGCTCAACAGCCTGAAACGGCGCGGCCTGATGGTCAGCTTCGGCAACGCCTCCGGCCCGGTGACCGGCGTCGATCTGGCACTGCTGAATCAGAAGGGCTCACTGTACGTCACCCGCCCTTCCCTTAACGGCTACATCACCAACCGCGCCGAGCTGCAGTACGCCAGCAACGAGCTGTTCTCGCTGATCGGCAGCGGCGCCATTCGGGTGGAGGTGAAAGACGAGCAGAAATTTGCGCTGGCCGACGCCCAGCGGGCGCACCAAGTGCTGGAAAGCCGCGGCACCAGCGGCTCCAGCCTGCTGATCCCCTAATTGCCGCAAAAGAAAAGGGCTCCTTACGGAGCCCTTTCTGTTACTGCGTTTTGTAGGGGTAGAGCAGAGTCCGCCAGAGACAGGGGGTTGCTTCAGCAACACGAATTTTGGTTGTCTCTCACGGTGATGAAATCGGTCGCATCACTGCATCGACAAACATCCTAACAGCCCCGTCCGGCAAAAAACACGCTTTATGTGCCACATCGCGCGGCAAAACTGCCAAGCTGTGATCGCTGCCGCATTAGCGGGGCGGCAAGTTGTGCAAGTTTCATCGCGACTGACTGATTATTCAGCAAAAAATCAGTAACGTCTGGCCTGCGGTTTCTGCATCGACCGGTAAATCCATACCCCGACGACCGCCAAAATCAGCCACGGCAGCAGCTTGATGACCACCGCGAACAACCCGCCCAACAGCATGAACGCCGCCGCCACCAACAGCGCAGCGAAGATCCCCAGCAGCGAGATGCCGGTCACCATCAGCATCACCACAAAGCCAATGAGAAAGAAGATTTCCAACATGATTGCTCCTTTGCAATACAACGTATCTGCTGAGGGAATTACAAGAAGCGTGCCAGAATGGCGGAAGGGCTAACCTATTGAAAAGATGGGGCAGGCATCCGGCAACGCGCCGAATGCCTGGCGAAAAAGACTAACTGTTAGTCAAAATTTTTGTGGGTTACGCCATTTCCACACGCGGCTGACGCACCAGCGCCAGCGCCTGCTCCACCACCCGCGCATCGGCGCCCGGCTTGTGGGCGTTCTCGCTCAGGTGGCGACGCCACTGGCGCGCGCCCGGCACGCCCTGGAACAAACCGAGGATGTGGCGGGTGATGTGGCCGAGATAGGTGCCGTTGGACAGCTCGCGCTCAATGTACGGATACAGCGCTTCGACGATCGCCACGCTGTCCGGCACTGCGGTCTGCGCGCCGAACAGTTCGCTGTCGACCTGCGCCAGGATGCCCGGATTCTGGTACGCCTCGCGCCCCATCATCACGCCGTCCAGATGCTGCAGATGCTGCTGCGCCTCTTCCAGCGTTTTCACCCCGCCGTTGATGGCGATGGTCAGCGCCGGGAAATCCCGCTTCAGCTGATAAACGCGCGGGTAGTCCAGCGGCGGCACTTCGCGGTTCTCTTTCGGGCTGAGGCCGGAGAGCCAGGCCTTGCGCGCGTGGATGGTGAACATGTCGCACTCGCCGCGCCCGGCGACGGTTTGGATAAAGTCGCACAGGAAGGCGTAGCTGTCCTGATCGTCGATGCCGATGCGGGTCTTCACCGTCACCGGGATCGACACCACGTCGCGCATCGCCTTGATGCAGTCGGCGACCAGCGTCGCCTGCCCCATCAAACAGGCACCGAACATGCCGTTTTGCACGCGATCGGACGGGCAGCCGACGTTGAGGTTAATCTCGTCGTAACCGCGCTGCTCCGCCAGTTTGGCGCAGTGCGCCAACGCGGCCGGATCGCTGCCGCCCAGCTGCAGCGCCACCGGATGCTCTTCTTCGCTGTAGGCCAGGTAGTCGCCCTTGCCGTGAATGATCGCGCCGGTGGTCACCATTTCGGTGTACAGCAGCGTTTCCTTGGTCAGCAGGCGGTGGAAGTAACGGCAATGACGATCGGTCCAGTCGAGCATCGGCGCGATGGAGAAACGATTGGCGGCGTAGGTTGGGGCGTGGTTGTCTTTCGTCATGCTGAGTTACTGGCTACCTGAGTCTGTCTGGGTTTAACGAACGGCGCGCGGCCGCAAACGGCTATTATAACGACAATCGGCGCCGTTGGGAAAATCGCCTTCGTTTCCCCCCTATTCCAACGTGCGGATAACCCGGCACGGCTGCCCCAGCGCCAGCACGTTGGCCGGGATGTCGCCGGTCACGATGCTGCCCGCGCCGATAGTCGTGCCGTCGCCGATGGTCACGCCCGGCAAGATCACCACGTTACCGCCGATCCATACGTTGCTGCCGATGGACACCGGCTGCGCCGAGGTGCGGAAAGGAAAGGCCGGGTCGCCGGTAAAGCGTTCGCCGGCCTTCAGCGGGTGGCTCGGCGTGTAGATTTGCACGTTGGGGCCGATCAGCGTGTTGTCGCCGATGGTGATGGTATTGCAGTCGAGGAACACCGCATTGACGTTGATAAAACAGTTTTTACCGATGCGGACATGCTGCCCGTAGTCGCACCAGAACGGCGTTTCGATCCAGCTCGCCTCACCCCAGGCGCCGAACAGTTCGCCGAGCAGGCGGTTTTTCTCGTCCGCCTGATGCGAATCCAGCGTCCCCAGGCTTTTGGTCAACGCCCTGGCCCGATGGTACATCGCAATCAATTCTTCATCGCGGCTGTTGTACTCCAGGCCGCTTAACAGCTTCTCTCTTTCCGTCATCACACAAGGCTCCTGTTCGTCACGCGGGTGAAGCGCGTTATACCGCTCTCGCCAGCGGCTCTCCAGCGCTAAAATCGGCAATGTTGATTTGCCGCCCGGCGGAGGGGAAAAGTTGTGATGCATCTCTCTTTTAGCGACCTCGACGCGCTTTTCCCTGCGCTATCCTCAGGGGAAAAGGGGGCAACTCTCGGCGATTCGCCGTAATCATGGTAAAATCGGCTTTTTTACGTACCGGGATATTTGCGATGAACTCAACCACCCAGGAAAAGCTGCTGGCGCAGGCGGAACGCCTCTGCCAACAACGCAATGTGCGATTGACGCCGCAACGGCTGGAAGTGCTGCGTCTGATGACTCAGCAACCCGGTGCAATCAGCGCTTATGACCTGCTCGATCTGCTGCGCGTCGCCGAACCGCAGGCCAAGCCGCCGACGGTATACCGCGCGCTGGATTTTCTGCTGGAGCAAGGGTTCATCCATAGAGTGGAGTCCGCCAACAGTTACGTGCTGTGCCACCACTTCGAACAGCCGATGCACACGTCCGCACTGTTTATCTGCGACCGCTGTGGCCAGGTGACCGAACGCACGACAGAAGGCGTAGAGGAAACGCTGCAGAAGCTGGCACAGGAAGCTGGATTTGCGCTGCGGCACAGCGTGGTGGAAGCACACGGTCTGTGCGCCGGCTGCGTGGAGGTTGAGGCGTGCGACAGCAAGCATGACTGCGCCGAACACGATCACAGCATCGCCATCAAGAAGAAGTAAGACGAAGTCAGGTACCTCCCTGTACCTGCGGCCGGGGCGCCAGAGGATGAGAGCGACGCCGGCCTGCGCTGGGTAAGCCGCCTTCAATGGCGGCTCTGCAAATCACCAGCGGTGTTTGGTGTGATCTTCCCAGGCTTTCACCTCTTTCTCGGCCGCCTCTTTCTGGTAACCGTAGCGCTCCTGGATTTTGCCGACCAGCTGTTCGCGTTTCCCTTCGATGACCGTCAGATCGTCATCGGTCAGCTTGCCCCATTTTTCCTTCACTTTGCCTTTCAGCTGCTTCCAGTTACCGTCGGCTTGATCTTTATTCATAGTCTCTCCGCTAACCTGTGGTGAATCAGTGATCCCTGTCGCCGGCCGGGATTAACCAGAAATTTTTCTGGCCGATACGCCCTTCACCTTAAGGAATATCGCTCCCCTTCATTCGCCAGCCACATGATTCATTCTAGTTAAAAATGGAAATAAAAAAGCCATATGACAGAATAAAAAACCATTAAAAAATTAAATAAACATAAAAAACGCCAACAAACAACGAGCTAAGCCGAGCAGAACCAGGCTGAAAACATGTAAGCAAACATGAACAAAAACATAAGACAAATTAATAATTAACCCAACAAAGCGCCCGGTTTAGCGTGCGGCAAACCAGCTGCCGCGCACCTGATGGCGGTGCCAAATCCAGCCCAGTGCCAGACCGCGCAGCGCCAGAAACACCGCCAGCGCCAGCCAGAGCCCGTGGTTGCCAAGCAGCGGCACGCTGAACAGCGCCAGACCGTATCCTGCCGCGGCCACCGCCATGCTGTTGCGCATCTCGGCACCGCGCGTGGCGCCGATAAACATGCCGTCCAGCAAATAGCACCACACCCCGACCAGCGGCAGGATGACCTGCCACGGCAAATAGTGGGCGGCCAACGCACGCAGCTCCGGTAAGGAGGTCAACGCCGCCACGATCTGCTGGCCGGTAACGGCATACGCAAAGGCGAAGGCCAACGCGACCAGCCCTGCCTGCCTGCAGGCCGCGTGCCACACCTTACGCAGTTGGCTGTCGTCACGGGCGCCGTAGGCGTGCCCCGAATGGGCCTCCACCGCATAAGCGAAGCCGTCGAGCGCATAGGCGGTAAATGTCAGCAGATTCATCAACACCGCGTTAACCGCCACCACGTCGCTGCCCAGGCGAGCGCCGAAAATGGTCAGCGATGCAAAGCACAGCTGCAGCAGCAATGAACGCAACATGATGTCGCGATTGAGTGCCAGCAGGCGACGCAGATCGCCACGCCAAGCCTGGCACAGCATCGCCAGGGTGATACCACGCAGTCGCATTACCCGCCACGCCAGCCACAGACCAAGCAAGAACGTGGCATACTCGGCGATGGCGGTTGCCGCCGCCGCCCCTCGCACGTTCCAGCCCAGGCCCATCACCAGCCAGATATCCAGCACGATGTTCAGCAGGTTGCCGACGATCAGCAGGATCACCGGCGCACGCACGTACTGCACGCCGAGCAGCCAGCCCAGCAGCACCAGGTTAGCCAGCGCCGCTGGCGCACTCAGCCAGCGGATTTCAAGAAAACGCCGCGCCTGTTCCAGCACCTCGCCATTACCACCGACGATCCGCAGCGCCAGTTCGATCAGCGGATAGCGCAGCAGGACGATCGCCGCCCCGGCCAGCAGCGCCAGCAGCAGCGGCTGCATAAAGGCGCGCGCCAGCGCCTGCGGGTTCTGTGCCCCCAGCGCCTGCGCCGCCAGGCCGGTGGTGCTCATGCGCAGGAACAACAGCAGCATGAACAGGAAGCTGGTCGCCACCGCGCCGATCGCGACGCCCCCCAGATAGATCGGGCTGTCGAGGTGGCCGATCACCGCGGTGTCCACCAGCCCGAGCAGCGGCACGGTAATATTGGAGAAAATCATCGGCATAGCCAGGTGCCACAGGGCTTTATCGGTGTCGCTGGTGAAGGCGGAAATCAAGCGCATGATGAAATGTTCCCGTAGCAGTGGCGAAGGGCAAGGTCAGAAACAAAAACGCCCCAGAACAGGGGCGATTGATACAAGGGGTGGCACTGAGGGTGCGGCGATTAAATCCAGTCGCCGTTGCGGATCACGCCGACCGCCAGCCCTTCGATCGTGAAATTCTGCTGGCGCAGATCGACCACGATCGGTTGGAATTCGTTGTTCTCCGGCAGCAACTCGACCACGTTGCCGTGTTTTTTCAGGCGTTTGACCGTCACTTCGTCTTCGATGCGCGCCACCACGACCTGGCCGTTGCGCACGTCTTGCGTTTTGTGCACCGCCAGCAGATCGCCGTCCAGAATGCCGATGTCGCGCATCGACATGCCGTTCACCCGCAGCAGGAAATCGGCGCTCGGCTTAAACAGGGAAGGATCCACCTGGTAGTGCCCTTCGATGTGCTGCTGCGCCAGCAGCGGCTCGCCGGCGGCGACGCGGCCAATCAGCGGCAGCCCTTCTTCTTCTTCCATCAGCAGGCGGATACCGCGCGAGGCACCGGAGACGATTTCGATCACGCCTTTGCGTGCCAGCGCCTTCAGGTGCTCTTCGGCGGCGTTAGGCGAACGGAACCCCAGACGCATCGCGATCTCGGCACGCGTTGGCGGCATGCCCGTTTGCGAAATATGATCGCGAATCAGATCGTAGACCTCTTGCTGTCTGGTAGTTAGTGCTTTCATTCCGCCCCCTGTTTGTTTATACAGTCTTGCTGTGAGTATATACAGGTAAGCGCGGATTGGGAACCGAAGAATAAATAAAAATCAGTCAGTAGGCGCCTTTCGTCAGCCAAAATGCTGCCACAAGACCGTGCCCCAAACGAACAGCGCCAGTACGATCGCCAGCGACACCGCCGCCGACCCCATGTCCTTGGCCCGTCCGGACAGCTCATGGTGTTCGCTGCCGATGCGATCCACCACTGCCTCGATCGCGCTGTTCAGGATCTCGACGATCATCACCAGCGCTACCGATCCGATCAATAAAATGCGCGCTATCGCACCCACATCCAGCCAGACTGCCAGTATGATAGCCAAGAGGGTGACCACCAGTTCCTGTCGGAACGCCGCCTCGTGTTGCCAGGCGGCGGAAAGCCCTTTATAGGAATAGCCGGCGGCCTTGATGATGCGGGTCAGTCCGGTTGCTTGGTTTGCCATGTTTTCGTGCCTTTCTCAGAGGTCGGTCATAATAAAAAGAGTCTAGAACAGTCCGCGCTGACGGCTCTCGGTTTTCGAACACCACAGATCTGCTACCCGGTTTCTGGTATGCTTGCGGCGCATTGCTAACAAGAGGCTTCACGTTGTTTATGTCAGGTTGGCGTAAAATTTATTATAAAATATTGAATTTACCACTTAAATTGTTGGTAAGAAGTAAGGTCATCCCTTCAGATCCGGTTACCGAGTTAGGGTTGGATCCCTCACGGCCGATTTTGTATGTTTTACCTTACAATTCCAAGGCGGATTTGCTGACGCTGCGCACCCAGTGCCTGGCGCAGGATCTGCCCGATCCGCTCAACTCGCTGGAGATCGACGGCACCGTGCTGCCGAGCTACGTGTTCATTCACGACGGCCCGCGCGTGTTCCGCTACTACACCCCGAAAGAAGAGTCGGTAAAGCTGTTCCACGACTATCTGGATCTGCACCGCAGCAACCCGGATCTCGACATTCAGATGCTGCCGGTTTCGGTGATGTTCGGCCGCTCGCCGGGCCGCGAAGGCCACGGCACGCCGCACCTGCGTCTGTTGAACGGCGTGCAGAAATTCTTCGCCGTGCTGTGGCTCGGCCGCGACAGCTTCGTGCGTTTCTCCAACACCGTTTCGCTGCGCCGCATGGCCACCGAGCACGGCACGGATAAAACCATCGCGCAGAAACTGGCGCGCGTGGCGCGCATGCACTTCTCGCGTCAGCGCCTGGCCGCGGTAGGCCCGAGCCTGCCGGCCCGCCAGGATCTGTTCAACAAGCTGTTGGCGTCCAAAGCGATCGAAAAAGCGGTCGAGGACGAGGCCCGCAGCAAGAAGATCTCGCACGAGAAAGCCCAGCAGAACGCCATCGCGCTGATGGAAGAGATCGCCGCCGATTTCTCCTACGAAACCGTGCGCCTGTCCGACCGCGTGCTGAGCTGGACCTGGAACCGGCTGTATCAGGGCATCAACGTCACCAACGCCGAGCGCGTGCGCCAGCTGGCGCAGGACGGCCACGAGATCGTCTACGTGCCCTGCCACCGCAGCCACATGGACTACCTGCTGCTGTCCTACGTGCTGTATCACCAGGGCCTGGTGCCGCCGCACATCGCCGCCGGCATCAACCTCAACTTCTGGCCGGCCGGCCCGATCTTCCGCCGCCTGGGCGCGTTCTTCATCCGCCGCACCTTCAAGGGCAACAAGCTGTACTCGACGGTGTTCCGCGAATACCTCGGCGAGCTGTTCACCCGCGGCTACTCGGTGGAATACTTCGTGGAAGGTGGCCGTTCCCGCACCGGGCGTCTGCTGGAGCCGAAGACCGGCACCCTGTCGATGACCATCCAGGCGATGCTGCGCGGCGGTACCCGTCCAATCACGCTGGTGCCGATCTACATCGGCTACGAACACGTGATGGAAGTGGGCACCTATGCCAAAGAGCTGCGCGGCGCCACCAAGGAAAAAGAGAGCCTGCTGCAGATGCTGCGCGGCCTGCGCAAGCTGCGCAATCTGGGCCAGGGTTATGTCAACTTCGGCGAACCGCTGCCGTTGACCGCTTACCTCAACCAGCACGTGCCGCAGTGGCGCGAGTCTATCGATCCGATCGAGGCTCAGCGCCCAAGCTGGCTGACGCCGACGGTCAACGATCTGGCCGGCCAGATCATGGTGCGCATCAACAACGCCGCCGCGGCCAACGCCATGAACCTGTGTTCCACCGCGCTACTGGCTTCGCGCCAGCGTTCGCTAACCCGCGAACAGCTGGTCGAACAGCTCGAGTGCTACCTGCAGCTGATGCGCAACGCGCCTTACGCACGTGACGTCACCGTGCCGACGCAAACGCCGGACGAGCTGCTGGATCACGCGCTCAACATGAACAAGTTCGAGGTGGAGAAGGACAACATCGGCGACATCATCATCCTGCCGCGCGAGCAGGCGGTGCTGATGACCTATTACCGCAACAACATCCACCACCTGCTGGTGCTGCCGTCGCTGATCGCCAGCATCGTGATGCATCATCGCCGGGTATCGCGCGCCGAGCTGCTGCGTCAAATCGGCATGATCTACCCGATGCTGAAAGCCGAGCTGTTCCTGCATAACGACAAGGAACAGCTGCCGGAGGTGCTGCAGCCGGTGATCGACGAGTTGATCCGTCAACAGCTGATCTGCGACAAAGGCGACGATCTGGTGCTGAACCCGGCGCGCATTCGCCCGCTGCAACTGCTGGCCGCCGGGGTGCGCGAAACCCTGCAACGCTACGCCATCACCATGTCGATCCTCAGCGCCAACCCGAGCATCAACCGCGGCGCGCTGGAGAAAGAGAGCCGCATCATGGCGCAGCGTCTGTCGGTGCTGCACGGCATCAACGCGCCGGAGTTCTTCGACAAGGCGGTGTTCTCCACCCTGGTGGCGACGCTGCGCGAAGAAGGCTATATCAACGATAGCGGGGATGCGATCCGCGAGCACACCCTTGAGGTGTACAACATGCTGAGCGATCTGATCACGCCGGAAATCAAGCTGACCATCGAAAGCGTCAACATGCCGGCAGAGACCAACGCCCTGCCGCAAGCCGACGCGGAAGAAGAGCAGGACGAGTGATGTCGTCCGGCACCGAAACACAAAAGGCCCCCCCTGGGGTGCCTTTTTTCTTGCTTTGCGAAACCGTTACGCCGGCAGATAGCTCAGCGCGATGCCGATAAATACCACCAAGCCGACATAGTTGTTCTGCAGGAAGGCCTTGAAGCAGGCTTCGCGCTCGCGGCCGGCGATCTGTTTTTGCTGGTGAATGAACAGCGCGCCCGCCAGCAACAGCGACCAGTAAAACGCCCCGCCGAGCTGCGCCAGATAACCGACCCACACCAGCAGCAGCAGCGTCGCGAACTGCAGCAGCCCGACGATCAGCTTGTCATAACGGCCGAACAGGATAGCGGTGGATTTGATGCCGATCTTCAAGTCATCGTCGCGATCGACCATCGCATACAGCGTGTCGTAGGCCACCGTCCAGCAGATGTTGGCCAGCAGCAGCAGCCAGCAGCTGAGCGGCAGCGATTCGCTGACCGCCGCATACCCCATCGGAATGCCCCAGCCGAACGCGGCGCCCAGCACGAACTGCGGCAGGTTGGTCACCCGCTTCATGAACGGATACACCCAGGCCAGCGCCAGCGCCGCCAGCGACAGCCAGATGGTCATCGCATTGAGCGTCAACACCAGGCAGAACGAGATCAGCACCAGCACCGCAAACAGCACCTTGGCCTCTTTCGCGCTCACCCGACCGCTCGGCATCGGCCGCCCGGCGGTGCGTTTCACGTAGCCGTCCACCGCGCGATCGGCGTAGTCATTCACCACGCAGCCGGCGGCGCGCATCAGGAACACGCCGAGCACGAACACCAGCAAAATCGACAGCGGCGGCACGCCTTTCCCGGCCAGCCACAGCGCCCACAGCGTCGGCCACAGCAGCAACAGCGTGCCGATCGGTTTATCAATGCGCATCAAATGGCTGTAAGCCCGCCATTTACTTTGAGTCACGCTTCCCTCCAAGGTCTTGCTCTCCTCTCTTATGCAGGAACCGCTGAATACAGCGGCGAAGCCGGTAAAAACAATTCGGTCAGCAACAGCGGTTTGCCCGCCAGCCGCAGCCGTGAACGGCGCGCCCACAGCGCATCCTGTCGGCCGATATGGATATAGTCGCGGGTCAGATCGCCGCTGCTGAACAGGTAGCGCCCCAGCGGCAGCGTGCCCAGATCCACCAGCGCCTGGTCGGGGCCGGTCAGCGTATTTTCCGGGATCACCGTGCGCCCCAGCAGCCAGGGCTGGTCGTCGCCCAGCAGCACCACTTCGCGCAGCCAGTAGCGCGGGCTGTCGGGCAGGTGGTTCGCCTCGTCGCCCAGCGCCTCGCGCGTGACGAAGCATTCGCGCTGCGGTTCGACGCGCACCTGGGCGCAATGGCGTTCAAATCGGCGGGTCATGGAGCCTAACTCCATCAGCCAGTCGCTGACGGCGGCGGGCGCCGGAGGATCCTGTTCGGACAACCACTCCAGCGGCGGCAGGATGGAATCCCTGATGCCAGACATTGCTTTACTCCTCGCCTGAACCGCGGCCGGTACGGCGCGCCAGACGATACAAACTGTTAACAGGCCCCCATTGTAGCGCAGAAATACGAAAGCAGCAGGCTGATTCGTGGCGAAAACGGCGGTGGCTTCCGCCGGAAAAACCGGGCTCCTGTCATCTTTTTGCCATCCGCGTTCTCTATCTTCGTTCCCCGGCACGATGACGATTCTGTGATCGCCTGCAAAGTTTCATCTTTGTCGCGTTGTTTTATCTACGCGCGTAGATACTCTGACATCGCAGCGTTGAATCGCCATGCGTCCGACATCATTTGTCGGCACACCTTTGTTGCCGGCACCAGGGAAACCATCTTTAACCGCGCCCCTCCAGGCGCAGAACAAAAGAGGATAGCACTGCCATGAGCGAAACAACGCTTGCCACTCCACAGACCGCCGACGCCGCGCTGGCGGCCGATGAACGCCTGGCAACCAAAGAGGGGCGCAGCCAATTTTGGCGCGCCACCTTCTCCTGCTGGCTCGGCACCGCCATGGAATACGTCGATTTCGCGCTGTACGGCCTGGCGGCCGGCATGGTGTTCGGCGACGTGTTCTTCCCCGAGGCCACGCCGCTGGTCGCCCTGCTGGCCAGCTTCGCCACCTACTCCGTCGGCTTCGTCGCGCGGCCGATCGGCGCGCTGGTGTTCGGTTGGATCGGCGATCGCAAAGGCCGCCGCGTGGTGCTGATCACCACCGTGGCGCTGATGGGCCTCTCCACCACGCTGATCGGCCTGATCCCGTCCTATGCGCAAATCGGCGTCTGGGCACCCACCTGCCTGGTGATCCTGCGCTTCGCGCAGGGGTTCGGCGCCGGCGCGGAGCTGTCCGGCGGCGCAGTGATGCTGGCGGAATACGCGCCGGCCAAACGGCGTGGGCTGGTGGCGTCGATCATCGCCATCGGCTCCAACAGCGGCACTCTGCTGGCGTCGCTGGTGTGGCTGCTGGTGCTGCAGCTGGACAAGGAAGACCTGATGAGCTGGGGCTGGCGCATTCCGTTCCTCGCCAGCATTCTGATCGCCGGCGTGGCGCTGTACCTGCGCCGCCACGTGCGGGAAACGCCGGTCTTCGAGCGCGAGCTGCAGCAAAACCACCAGCGCATGCTGGACGCCGCCCAGGCCGCACCGGATACGCGCAGCTACCTGCAGCGCACCAAGGCGTTCTGGGTGATGCTCGGCCTGCGCATCGGCGAAAACGGCCCTTCCTACCTGTGCCAGGGCTTTATCGTCGGCTACGTCGCCAAGGTGCTGATGGTCGATAAATCGGTGCCGGCGCTGGCGGTGCTGATCGCCTCGCTGTGCGGTTTTCTGGTGATCCCGCTGGCCGGCTGGCTGTCCGATCGCTTCGGCCGCCGCGTCACCTACCGGTGGTTCTGCCTGCTGCTGGTGCTGTACGCCTTCCCGGCGTTCTGGCTGCTCGACAGCCGTGAACCGGCGATCGTCATCTCGGTGATCGTGGTCGGCATGTGCATCGCGTCGCTGGGGATCTTCGGCGTGCAAGCGGCCTATGGCGTCGAACTGTTCGGCGTGAAGAACCGCTACTCCAAAATGGCGTTCGCCAAGGAGCTCGGTTCCATCCTCTCCGGCGGTACTGCGCCGCTGATCGCCACCGCGCTGCTGTCCGGTTTCGGTCACTGGTGGCCTGTCGCCGCCTATTTTGTTGTAATGGCGGGCATCGGCTTAATCACCACCTTCTTTGCTCCCGAAACCCGCGGCCGCGATCTCAACCTGCCGCAGGATGCCGCGTAGCGAGAAGGCGAACAGGACCTCAATGTGGATAATCACTCCGCGCGACGCGTTACCCGCGCCGACGTGGCTCGCGTAGCGGGCACCTCCGTCGCCGTAGTCAGCTATGTGATCAACAACGGCCCGCGCCCGGTGGCGGAAGCCACCCGGCTGCGCGTGCTGGCGGCAATCGAGCAGACCGGCTACCGGCCGAACGACATCGCGCGGGCGCTGGCCTCCGGCAGCACGCAAACCTACGGGCTGGTGGTGCCGGATATTTCCAACCCGTTCTTCGCCACCCTGGCGCGAGCGCTGCAGCAAGAGGCCTTCAGCCGCGGCCGCGTGTTGCTGCTGGGCGACGCCGGCGACGACCGGCAGCGCGAGTATGAGCTGATCAACAACCTGCTGCGCCGCCAGGTCGACGGCCTGCTGTATACCAGCGTCGATCGCCATCCGTGGTTCGATCTAATCCGCGCCTCCGGCACGCCCTGCGTAATGATAGACACCATCGACAGCCAAGCCGGCGTCTGCGCCATTCGCGTCGACGAGCGCGACGCCGCCTGCCAGGCAACCCGCCATCTGCTGCAACACGGCTACCGCGATATCGGCATTTTTATCGGCCCGCTGACCATGCTCAACGCACAGGATCGCTTGAACGGCTGGCGCGATGCGCTGCTGGAGGCGGGTATCGCGCCGCGCGACGAGTGGATTTTCGAAGTGCCCTACACCCGCCAGGGCGGTTACCAAGCCACCCAGCGTCTGGTGCAAGGCCCGCGCCCGCACGCCGTTTTCACCTCTAACGAGCAGCAGGCGCTCGGCTGCCTGTCGGCGTTGGCGGAGCATGGGTTACGCGCGCCGGACGATCTGGCGCTGATCTGTTTTAACGGCACGCAGCAATCCGAATTCAGCGTGCCGCCGCTCAGCGCGGTCGAGCAGCCGATCGACGCCATGGCCAAGCGGGCCATCGCCATGCTGGCCGCCGGTGCCGCGCCCGCCGAGCTGCATGAATTCGCTTTTCAACTGCGCATCCGCCGCTCCTGCGGCTGTTAGCGGTTTTTCAGGACACCTTATATGCGTTTAATTATTGATTGCGATCCCGGCAACGGCGTTCCCGGCGCCAACGTCGACGACGGCCTGGCGCTGGCCCTGGCGCTGGCGGCCAAACCGCAGCTGCAACTGGAGCTGATCAGCATCGTGGCCGGCAACACCCCGCGAGAAGTGGGCTTCGCCGTCGCCACCGATCTGCTGGCGCAGAGCGGCTATCAGGTGCCGGTCGCCCTTGGCGCGGCGCGCGCCCTGAGCGAGCCGCCGGAGCCGTGGCGCGCACATCTGGACCGCCCGATCGCCGATCCGAAGCTGGCGGCGCTGTGGCGTGACCTGCCCGCGCCCTCGCTAGCCAACGCGCCCGCACCGGACGCCGCCATCGCCATCGGCGAGCTGATCTGCCGGCATCCCGGCGAGATCACGCTGGCGGCGATCGGCCCGCTGACCAACGTTGCGCACGCCATGCAGCTTTACCCGCAGATGGCGCAGGCGGTGAAAGAGATTGTGATCATGGGGGGCGTATTCAACGTCGACGGGTACATCAAGGACACCAATTTCGGTTTGGATCCGGAAGCGGCGCAGCTGGTGTTGAACAGCGGCGCCACCATCACGCTGGCGCCGCTGGATGTCACCACTCAGACCATGCTGACCCAGGCGGATCTGGCCGCGTTGACCCAGCCGGATACCCCGCTATGCCGCTATTTACGCGCCACCACGCGGCCGTGGATCGACTATTCGCGCCATACGCGGCACCTGCCGGGCTGCTGGATCCATGATGCGTTAGTGATCGCCTGGCTGCTGGCGCCGCAGCTGGTCACCACCGAGATGTTCCATGTGGATGTGGCGCTGGAAGGGGCGTTGACGCGCGGCAGCTCACGCCGCTGGCGGCCGGACAGTCTGCGCCTGACGGTCGGCATGCCGCCGCCGCAGGGCAAGCCGGTGCGTGTCATGCAGCAGGTATACAACGCCCGTCTGTTGGCGTTGATCGGCGCAACGCTGGCCCGCGGATGAAAAAAGGTGCGCCAAAGCGCACCAATCATCGAGCCAGCATCGGCAGCGCCGGGTGTTACCCCTTGCCTTTAACGCTGCTGATAAACGTTTTACGCGCGGTGGTCGAGCCCAGTTTCTCGGCCTCATTCATCAGTTTCAGCGCCTTGTCGATATCGCCCGCCTTCACCGCCTGTTTGATGCCGTTATTGAAGTAGCTTTCGGTATCGTTGAGCATCGGCTCCGCCGGTTTCTCCGGCGCCGGTGCCGGTGCCGCCACGGCGGCAGGGGCGGTCGAGCCCACCACCACCGGCGCCACGGTCGGCGCAGGCTGCAGCATGCCGATCATCACGTTGCCGGTGCCCTGTTCAGCGGTGACCTTAAGCTTCAGCGTGCCGGTCGTCGCGTGGCCGGCGATCGGATCCGGGATATCCGGTACCGCGTTGCCCACGCCCTGCGCATAGGCCTTGGCCGGGTTGGTCAACTGAGTGGTTTTCGCCAAGTCCTGGCGGGTGGTGTACACCAGCAGGTAAATCTGTTTTTGGCCGAGCGCCGGCGTCAGTTTCAGCGTGCCTTCGAGGCGATCGGAGGACATAGCCCCCGGCGGCTGATACGGGAAGTAGCTGCTCGGGTAATACGCCGCCGGGCGCAGATGCTCGTCCAGCACCAGCACGCTCGGCGCATAAAGCGAATTGTTTTTGGCAAGGCTGCTCAGCGTCACTTCCAGCGAACCGCGATCGGCCGGCAGCGTATAGGCAGCGATCGCCCCCTGAATCTCGCCCTGATTGAGCTGCGGGCTGACGGCGTCGAGCTTCACCTCTTGCGACACCGGCGGCTGCAGCGGCTGCCACGGCAGGCTTTGCAGCGTGGCGGCGCTGATGGCCGGCGCGACGGAAACGTTGGCCGGCGTCTCGGCGTTGGCCGCCAAAGGCGCGCCGACGGTCAGCGCCAGCGACAGGCAGAGTGACAGCAGATTCTTTTTCATCGTTATATCCTCTTTCAGCGCCGCGGCGGATCAGGCAAGAGATCCGGCCGCGGCGAATGCGGTTGGGGGAGAGCCGCTGGCCCTCCCCGCCCTGTCGTCGTTACCACCAAATTTCCATCTGGGCGCCGAAGGTGACTTCGTCATCCTTGCCGCGGCTGAAGGTATGCATGCTGGTGTCGTTGTAAGCGGTGCCGGCGTTATACCCGGTGTCGTCACCGGTGGCGTAGCCCCACTTCTCATCCCACTTGGCGTAGGTGGCGAACAGACGGATGGCCGGGCGCGACCAGATGCTGTTGCCGGCCTGCCATTGCTGCGCCAGGGTCACTTTATACTGGCCGTTGCGATCGCCGGTGCGCTGGGATTTGACGTTGTCGTAGCCCGCTTCCAGCAGGGTGCTCATGATCGGCGTCCATTTGTACATCGGGCGCACGCCCACGGTGTACCAGGTGGTGCCGTTGTTGTTGTCGCGGTCGATGTCCTGGAACATGGCGACGTACATCAACGCCCATTGATCGTTGAAGTCGATGGCGCCGTGATCCAGCACGCGGATCATCTTGCCGTTGTTATCGATGGTGGCGCCTTCGTTGCGGCCGTTGTTCTGCGAGGTCATCGAGTCGGTGGCGTACTGCACCACAAACTTGTTGTAACCGTTCAGGATGCTTTGGGTGTGTTCCGCGGTGAACATCCAGCCGTCTTTGCTGGCGCCGTCGGCCAGGTGGTAGTGGTCCTGCGCATTGGCGCGACCGTAGTCCACGCCCAGCTCCAGGGTGCCGCCCGGGTTCAGCTCCAGGCCGGCCAAGCGCACGTCGAAGGTGTCGTTGACGGTCGGACGCTGTTTCCATTCGTTATCCAGGTAGCCGTAAGAGCCGCCGGACTCCGAGTTGCGGGTCACGGCAGCGGAAAGCTTGCCGAAGCCCAGATCGATGTTTTCCAGACCGGCGCCCGGGCCGGAGATATCCCAGTAGTAGAAGTCGATCATGTGAACATCATGACGCTGATAGAAGCGCTTACCGGCCCACAGCGTGGAGCCCGGCAGCCAGTCGATCAGGTTTTTACCCTGCACATTGACTTCGCGGAAGCCCGGGGTCACGTCTTCCCAATCGGAACGTTGCGAGACCGAATAGGCCAGGTTGGTGTCGAAGTAGAAGCTCTTGTCGCCTTCTTTCCACACTTCCTGCCCCAGTTTCAGCTCGGCGTAGGTTTCGCATTCGTTGCCGAGACGGTATTTGCTCGCGGCGCCGGTGGCCTTGAAACACTGTTGCTCACCGCCGCTGCCGGTCCAGCCGATGCCGGAACGGGCGTAACCGTGGAAATCCACGGCCAGCGCCTGGGTAGAGAGAACACCGGCGGCGACAGCCAGTGCCAGAGGAAGTTTGCGCAGAGTAGTCATCATTATTCTCCTGTTATACCGACTTTGGTGCTTTAAACGCCCGGCTCCTGGTGCAGCCGTTTACATGCCGTACCGTCTTCACGGAACAGGTGGCAGCGGTGAGGCGGCAGGCCGATGGCGAATGTGGCACCTTCTTCTACCAGCACCACGTCATTCTGGCGGTACACCAGGTTTTGACGGATAGCCGGGATTTGGATGTGGATTTGCGTCTCGTTGCCGAGTTGCTCCACCACCTGTACGTCGCCGGTAAGCCGCACTTCAGAGGCTTCGCCGGGCAGCAGATGTTCAGGGCGAATGCCCAGTGACAGGTTGGCGCCGGGCTGAACGCCCGCGCCTTCCACCGGCAGCCAGACCAGCTGGCGGTTGGGCAGTTCGACCTGCACCTGTTGCGGCTGCGCCGCGGTCACCTTGACCGGCAGGAAGTTCATCTTCGGCGAGCCGATAAACCCGGCGACGAAGCGGTTGGCCGGGTAGTGGTACAGTTCCAGTGGCTTGCCGACCTGGGCCACGCGACCGGCGTCGAGCACCACGATCTTGTCGGCCAGCGTCATCGCTTCGACCTGATCGTGGGTGACGTAAATCATGGTGCGCTGCAGGCGCTTGTGCAGACGGGAGATCTCGATGCGCATCTGCACCCGCAGCGCGGCGTCGAGGTTGGACAGCGGTTCGTCGAGCAGGAACACGTCCGGCTCAGCCACCAGCGTGCGGCCGATCGCCACGCGCTGACGCTGCCCGCCGGACAGCGCCTTCGGCCGCCGATCGAGCAGGTGTGCCAGCTGCAGCACCTCGGAAACCTGGTTCACCCGTTGATTGATTTCCGCTTTCCTGGCGCCGGCCAGCTTCAGGCCGAACGACATGTTGTCCGCCACCGACAGGTGTGGATACAGCGCATAGGATTGGAACACCATGCCGATGCCGCGCTCGGAAGGCGGCACCTCATTCATACGTTTCTCGCCGATCAGCAGCTCGCCGGAGGTGATGTCCTCCAGCCCGGCGATCATGCGCAGCAGCGTCGATTTACCGCAGCCCGACGGCCCGACAAACACCACAAACTCGCCGTCTTCGATGGTCAGATTGACGTCTTTGGAAATCACGGCCTCACCGAAGGCCTTATAAACGCTGCGCAGTGTGACGCTAGCCATGCGTTACTCCCCTGCTTTCGCAGTTAACATGTCGTGTGAAAATGGCGGAGGCAAAGCCCGCCAAAACCCATTGATGACCCTCTTGCTGCGCGCCGTGCTGCCATGCCAACGGCAAGGTCGCCTCAGACGGCGCGGCCGCCTGAGTATAAGGCTGCAGGTTTATCAGCGCTTCAAGGCATTGATCCTGATGGGTAATAAGTAAGCGCACCACGCCGTCTCGCTGGCTGACCGCGCTCAGCTCGCCGCGCTGGATGAGCGGCGAACGGCGCAGGGCCAACAGCGCCTGGCAGTAACGTAAGGTGGAGTGGCTGTCGTGCTGTTGGCGGCTGATGGCCAACGCGCGGTGTTCGATCGCCACCTGCTGATACCAGCTGATTTCGCCGGCGGTGACCTGTTCGGGGGCCTCATGCCACGGCATCGGCGTTTGCGCGCCGCGCGGATCCTGCAGGCCGGCGGCGTGCGGCAGCCCCAGCTCTTCACCCTGATACAGGCAGATCGGCGCCGGCAACATCGCCAGCAGCGTCAGAAAGGCGGCGGCGGAGCGCAAATCGCCCTGCCCCCAGCGGCTGACCACTCGGGGCTGATCCGCGTCGCCGGTGCTCCACAGGCTGTCCGCCAACGAGGCTCGGCGGGCATGCAGCACCGCCACCAGCTTCTCCGCGCTGAACGGCATCACGTCCAGCGCCAATGCGCCGTGGGCGAACCGCTGCGGCGCGGCCGCATTGCGAACGCGGTTGGCTTCATCGGCGTACCACAGCGTCAGCCCTTCGCCCGTCACCGTCGCCTCGGTCTCCGGCGCCAGCGTCTGCGGCAGCAACAGGCCGTC
Organism: Serratia sp. CY84636; assembly: GCF_052166245.1. NCBI lineage: Bacteria > Pseudomonadati > Pseudomonadota > Gammaproteobacteria > Enterobacterales > Yersiniaceae > Serratia > Serratia sp. CY84636. The sequence goes on along the minus strand of NZ_JBJNOX010000006.1, from coordinate 43,718 downwards.
GATCGACAGCGCTTTCAGGTACGGCAGCGCCGCCAGCATGCCGTGCGCGTCGCCCACGCCGTCCCCGTTTCCGTCACGGAAACTGGCCGGATGGATCCGGTACAGGGTGGGCTGGGTGGCGATAGGCATTGACGACATAAATCCGGTATCCCTGCTGCGCGTGGCGTTGAAAATCAATGGGCCGATAGTGCGGGAGTCGCCGGAAAGGGTAATCATCCGTAACAGGATTTTTCATGGGGGAGGAGACGGGAGGATGAGAGAACGACCACAGCGATGAGAAGTTCCGCGCTTAAGGCAAATCTGTGATCCGGCTGGCAAAAATCGCCCCCCTATTTTGTGCCTGACGCCACAGAATAGAGCGCAACGTTAACTGGATCACACTCCTCATCACAGGGGCGTAGAGGGGGGGAGGATGAGAATATGTCGCGTTGTGACCCACTATTACCGCGAAACGTCTCTCCTTGATTTATGTGCCCACAAAAAGAAGGACTGGATTATGACTCGCAGCATTACCCTCGCCCGCACGCTGGCGCTCTCGGCACTGGCCACCCTGGTGCTCTCTTCTTCCGCCTTCGCCAAGATCGAGGAAGGCAAACTGGTCATCTGGATCAACGGCGACAAGGGCTATAACGGCCTGGCCGAAGTCGGCAAGAAATTCGAAAAAGACACCGGCATCAAGGTCACCGTCGAGCACCCGGACAAGCTGGAAGAAAAATACCCGCAGGTGGCCGCCACCGGCGACGGCCCGGACATCATCTTCTGGGCCCACGACCGCTTCGGCGGCTATGCGCAGTCCGGCCTGCTGGCCGAAATCCACCCGTCCAAAGCCTTCCAGGACAAGCTGTTCCCGTTCACCTGGGACGCGGTGCGCTATGACGGCAAGCTGATCGGCTACCCGATCGCCGTCGAAGCGCTGTCGCTGATTTACAACAAAGACCTGGTCAAACAGCCGCCGAAGACCTGGGAAGAGATCCCGGCGCTGGACAAGCAGCTGCGCGCCAGCGGCAAAAGCGCCATCATGTGGAACCTGCAGGAGCCCTACTTCACCTGGCCTATCATCGCCGCCGACGGCGGTTATGCCTTCAAGTATGAAAACGGCAAATACAACATCAAGGATGTCGGCGTCGCCAATGCCGGTTCGCAGGCCGGTCTGCAGTTCATCGTCGATCTGGTGAAAAACAAACACATCAACGCCGATACCGATTACTCGATCGCCGAAGCCGCGTTCAACAAAGGCCAGACCGCGATGACCATCAACGGGCCGTGGGCCTGGAACAACATCGAGCAGAGCAAAATCAACTACGGCGTGACGCTGCTGCCCACCTTCAAAGGCAAACCGTCCAAGCCGTTCGTCGGCGTGCTGACCGCCGGCATCAACGCCGCCAGCCCGAATAAAGAGCTGGCGACCGAGTTCCTCGAGAACTACCTGCTGACCAACGAAGGGCTGGCGGACGTCAACAAAGACAAGCCGCTGGGCGCGGTGGCGCTGAAGTCCTATCAGGAAGCGCTGGCCAAAGATCCGAAGATCGCCGCCACCATGCAGAACTCGCAAAACGGGGAAATCATGCCAAACATCCCGCAGATGAGCGCCTTCTGGTACGCCGAACGCAGCGCGGTGATCAACGCCGTCAGCGGCCGTCAGACGGTGAAAGCCGCGCTGGACGACGTGCAAACCCGTATCACCAAGTAACGACGTCGTGCGGGATTAACATCCCCGAAATAATTGGAGTTACACCGCGACGGCAAGTACGCACATCCCCGGGAGCATAGATAACTATGTGACCGGGGTGAGCGGACGCAGCCAACAAAGGTGTAGCTTCAAGTATGAAGGGGACAAGTGCCCCGCCGTTGCTTCACAGAAAGGAACGCCCTATGCAATTCGCTCACGCCGGGACGCCTGCGCGTAAAAAATCGAAGTGGTGGCAAAGCGACGCGCTGAAATGGCTGGTGGTCGGCCTGTTCAGCCTGGTGACCTGCTACCTGATTGTGTTGATGTATGCACAGGGTGAATACCTGTTCGCCATCCTGACGCTGATCCTGGTCAGCGCCGGGCTTTACGTCTTCGCCAACCGCCGCGCCTATGCCTGGCGCTATGTGTATCCCGGCGTCGCCGGCATGGGGCTGTTCGTCCTGTTCCCGCTGATCTGCACCATCGCCATCGCCTTTACCAACTACAGCAGCACCAACCAGCTGACTTTTGAACGCGCGCAATCGGTGCTGATGCAGCGCCAATTCCAGAGCGGCAACACCTTTACCTTCGGCCTCTACCCGGCGGAAAACCAGCAGTGGCGCCTGCAGCTGACGCCACCGGACAGCGAACAGCCGCTGATTTCCGAACCTTTCCGCCTCGACGCCGCCGCGCCGCAAACCCTGAAGCTGACGGCGCAGAGCGCCGCGCCGCAGGGCGAACGCGCCACGCTGCGGGCGATCACCCAGAACCGGCAAGCGCTGAGCCAGCTGGTGGCGCAGCTGCCCGACGGCGGGGAATTGCGCATGAGCTCCCTGCGCCAGTTCTCCGGCACCCGCCCGCTGTATGCGCTGGACAAAGACGGCAGCACGCTGACCAATAACCAGACTCAGGTGCGCTACCGGCCGAACGGCGACACCGGCTTCTATCAGGCGATCAACGCCGACGGCGGCTGGGCGCAGGAAACACTGAGCCCAGGCTATACCGTCACCACCGGCTGGAAAAACTTCCTGCGGGTGCTGCAGGACGAGGGCATCAAGAAACCGTTCGTGTCGATCTTCATCTGGACCATCGTGTTCTCGGTGATGACGGTGATCCTCACCGTGGCGGTCGGCATGGTGTTGGCCTGCGTGGTGCAGTGGGAGGCGCTGAAAGGCAAGGCGATCTACCGCGTGCTGCTGATCCTGCCCTATGCGGTGCCGTCATTCATCTCGATCCTGATCTTCAAAGGTTTGTTCAACCAGAGCTTCGGCGAGATCAACATGATGCTCAGCCATCTGTTCGGCATCAAACCGGCCTGGTTCAGCGATCCGCTCACCGCCAAGAGCATGATCCTGATCGTCAACACCTGGCTCGGCTACCCGTACATGATGATCCTGTGCATGGGGCTGCTGAAGGCCATCCCGGACGATTTGTACGAGGCCTCGGCGATGGACGGCGCCAACCCGTGGCAAAACTTCTTCCGCATCACCTTACCGCTGCTGATCAAGCCGCTGACGCCGCTGATGATCGCCAGCTTCGCCTTCAACTTTAACAACTTCGTGCTGATCCAGCTGCTGACCAACGGCGGCCCGGACATGATCGGCACCACCACGCCGGCCGGCTATACCGATCTGCTGGTCAGCTACACCTACCGCATCGCCTTCGAAGGCGGCGGCGGGCAAGACTTCGGGCTGGCGGCCGCCATCGCCACGCTGATCTTCCTGTTGGTGGGCGCGCTGGCGATCCTGAATTTGAAAGCCAGCAAGATGAACTTCGATTAGGGAGAATAACGATGGCCATGGTTCAACCCAAGTCCCAGCGCCTGCGCCTGTGGATCACCCATATTTTGATGCTGTGCTTTATCGCCCTGATCATGTTCCCGCTGCTGATGGTGATCGCCATCTCGCTGCGCTCCGGCAACTTCGCCACCGGCAGCCTGATACCGGAAACCCTCTCCTGGGATCACTGGCGGCTGGCGCTCGGCTTCAGCGTCACCCACGCCGACGGCAGCGTGACGCCGCCGCCGTTCCCGGTGCTGCTGTGGCTGTGGAACTCCATCAAGATAGCGGCGATCACCGCCATCGGCATCGTGACGCTATCCACCACCTGCGCCTACGCCTTCGCCCGCATGCGTTTTCGCGGCAAGAGCACGCTGCTGAAAAGTATGCTGATCTTCCAGATGTTCCCGGCGGTGCTGTCGCTGGTGGCGCTGTACGCGCTGTTCGATCGCCTGGGCCAGTACATTCCGTTTATCGGCCTGAACACCCACGGCGGCGTGATCTTCGCCTACATGGGCGGCATCGCGCTGCACGTCTGGACCATCAAGGGCTATTTCGAAACCATCGACAACTCGCTGGAAGAGGCGGCGGCGCTGGACGGCGCCACGCCGTGGCAGGCCTTCCGTCTGGTGCTGCTGCCGCTGTCGGTGCCGATTCTGGCGGTGGTGTTCATTCTGTCGTTTATCGCCGCCATCACCGAAGTGCCGGTAGCGTCGCTGCTGCTGCGCGATGTGAACAGCTACACGCTGGCGGTGGGGATGCAGCAATATCTCAACCCGCAGAACTACCTGTGGGGCGACTTCGCCGCCGCCGCGGTGCTGTCGGCGATACCGATTACCGCCGTGTTCCTGCTGGCGCAGCGCTGGTTGGTGGGCGGCCTGACGGCCGGCGGCGTGAAGGGGTAATTTGTGCCACTGCAGTGCGTTTGATGTCTTTCCTTATCTTTTACCCTATGGATTTCAAGTTACAGCGAGTGCAGTCAACAACGCTGTAGCTTGAAAGACGACGGGTAATGATATCCTGTGTCTTTGGCGGCCATTGGCCGCCATTTTTATCTCCGCTATTCCCGTTTCAGCCGATCGGTGTTGGCCAGATAGAGCGTCACCACCAGCACCAATATCGCCGCGGCGTAGATCAGAGTATCGATGGGATTCTTGTGGTCCACGATAATCAAACGAATAATCGCGGTAATGCCGATATAAATAAAATAGCGCAGCGGGAAATGATAACCCGACTCAAAATACTTGACGATCAAGGCGATAAATTCAAAGTACAAGAAATAAATCACGATGCCTTCAATCAACAGGTATGAAGAAGACTCTTCGTTGTTGATAAATAACACCTTCGCCAAGTGGAGGGTCTCCTTGACCAGAAACACCACCAGAATTGCCGCCAGCAGCAGCAAACCTACGTTCAGTACCCGCTGCAGCCCTTTCGCTATCATGATCGAACGCGACGTTTTTGCCATAAAACCTCTCTCTGAATACCGCTAATATGATTCAACCGTGCCAATATAGGCATTGTCTTAAAAATTATGCCCCGCGCGAAAGCACTTTAAACCCCATTTAATTCATAAAGTTATAATAAGATGTTTCTGGCTTATAGATTTGTAGCAAATCGAAATGTCAACTATCATGGGTCACAGAGATCTTTACATAAAACCAATAACCTCGAATTAACAAGGGAATTCTTTATGCGCGCTAAACTTAACGGACTGGTCGCTGCGGGCCTGTTTACCTGTGCATTGTCCGGCCACGCCGCCGGCCTGGTAACCCCTGACAACGATCTGCGTAACGATCTCGCCTGGTTGTCTGACCGCGGCGTTATCAACGTCAGCCTGTCCACCTGGCCGCTGAGCCAGGAAGAGATCAGTTCCGTTATCGCGCAGGCCAAGCCGGTCACCAATACCGAGAAAAACGTCATCGACCGCGTGCAGCGCCGTGTCGATGCCTTGAAAGCCAACATCCGCGTCAGCGGTTACGCGTCAACGGATAAACCCGGTACCCCGCAGGGCTTCGGCCAAAATGAGTACGCCGACGATCGCCTGACCATCGGCGCCGGCGCCAACGGCGAGTTCTGGGACGTGCGTCTGCAGGGTTCGGTGGAAGGCGATCAGCGCGTCAGCGATGGCTCCAAATTCAATATGAACGGCTCCTACGGCGCGGTGAAAATCTGGAACCAATGGCTCTCCTTCGGCGAAGTTTCCCAGTGGTGGGGCCCTGGCTACGACGGCAGCCTGATCCGCTCCGACGCCGCGCGCCCGGTGGCAGGCTTTATGCTGCAGCGCGCCGACCAATCGCCGTTTGAAACCCCGTGGCTGTCGTGGATCGGCCGCTGGCAATACCAGCTGAGCGCCGGTCAGCTGTCACAGTACAGTTCAGTCCCGCATACCAAATTGTTTGGCGGTCGTTTCACCATGATGCCGACCGACTTCCTGGAATTGGGGGCGTCACGCGTCATGATGTGGGGTGGTGAAGGCCGTCCGCATTCTTGGCGTTCCTTCTGGGATGGCGTAACCGGCAACGACAACACCGGCGATCCGAAAAACGATCCGGGCAACCAGCTGGGCGGTTTTGATTTCAAACTCAAACTGCAGCCGCTGATCGGCATGCCCGTCAGCCTTTATGGCCAGATTACCGGTGAAGATGAAGCCGGTATGCTGCCATCGCACAACGCCTACCTGCTGGGGCTTGAAGGGCATCCTGAGTGGGGCCCAACGACCATCAACTGGTATATCGAAGGGTCGGATACACGCTCCGACGGCCACGACAATAATGTGATGTATTCCCACTACATCTACAAAGGCGGTTACTATCAACAAGGCTACCCGTTGGGCCACGCCATGGGCGGCGACGGTCAAATGCTGTCCGGCCGCGTCGAGCTGGTGCTGGACGACAGCCAGCGCTGGAGCACCCGTTTAGTGTACGCGAAGGTTAATCCAAATAGCCGCTCGAACAACCAGGCGTTCCCGAAATCCGATACGTTGAAGGGCATTCAGGTCGGCTGGGGTTATACCTTCCCGTCTCAGGTTAAGTTCGATACCAGCCTGTGGTACACCGATAACGATCACAGCACCGCCGATGACGTGGGTGCGGGCGTCAGCTTCGAAGTACCGATCAACCTGTAATTTTTTGCAGACGTAAAAAAACCCGCCGCGGCGGGTTTTTTATTGGCTTCAGCTCAGGCGATTAGCGCCATTCCTTGAAGCGGTTGATCAGCGCATTGGTCGAGCTGTCGTGGCTGCTGATTTTCTCACTGCCCGCCAGCTCAGGCAGGATGCGGTTAGCCAGCTGTTTGCCCAGCTCCACGCCCCACTGATCGAAGGTGAAGATGTTCAGGATCGCGCCCTGGGTGAAGATTTTGTGCTCGTACAGCGCGATCAGGCTGCCCAGGCTGAACGGGGTGATTTCGCGCAGCAGGATCGAGTTGGTCGGACGGTTGCCTTCAAACACTTTGAACGGCGCCACGTGCTTGACCTGCTCAGGGGTTTTACCCTGCGCCGCGAACTCGGCCTCCACCACTTCCAGCGATTTGCCGAACGCCAGCGCTTCGGTCTGCGCGAAGAAGTTGGACAGCAGTTTGGCGTGGTGATCGCCCAGCGGGTTATGGCTGATGGCCGGCGCGATGAAGTCGCACGGCACCAGCTTGGTGCCCTGATGGATCAGCTGGTAGAACGCATGCTGGCCGTTGGTGCCCGGCTCACCCCAGATGATAGGGCCGGTCTGGTAATCCACCGGATTGCCGTTGCGATCGACGTACTTGCCGTTGGACTCCATGTTGCCCTGCTGGAAGTAAGCGGCAAAACGGTGCATGTACTGATCGTACGGCAGAATGGCTTCGGTTTCGGCGCCGAAGAAGTTGTTGTACCAGATACCGATCAGCGCCAGCAGCACCGGCAGGTTTTTCTCCGCCGGCGTTTCGGCGAAGTGCTTATCCATGGCGTGCGCGCCGCTCAGCAGCTGCTCGAAGTTGTCATAACCGATGGACAGCGCGATCGACAGACCGATCGCCGACCACAGGGAGTAACGGCCCCCTACCCAGTCCCAGAACTCGAACATGTTGTCGGTATCGATGCCGAATTCGGCCACCGCTTTGCCGTTGGTGGACAGCGCGGCGAAGTGCTTGGCTACGTGCTGTTGATCGGCGGCGCTGCTCAGGAACCAGTCGCGCGCGCTGTGGGCGTTGGTCATGGTTTCCTGCGTGGTGAAGGTTTTGGAGGCCACCAGGAACAGCGTGGTTTCCGGGTTCAGCGGCTGCAGCGTTTCGGCGATATGGGTGCCGTCGACGTTGGAGACGAAGTGCATGTTCAGGTGATTTTTATAAGGGCGCAGCGCTTCGGTCACCATGTAAGGGCCGAGATCCGAACCGCCGATGCCGATGTTCACCACGTCGGTGATCGGCTTGCCGGTGTAGCCTTTCCACTCGCCGCCGATGACGCGCGCGCAGAACTGTTTGATCTTGGCCAATACCGCGTTCACTTCCGGCATCACGTCTTTGCCGTCGACCAGGATCGGGCTGTTGCTGCGGTTGCGCAGGGCAATGTGCAGCACCGCGCGATCTTCGGTGCGGTTGATTTTCTCACCGGCGAACATCGATTTGATGGCGCCTTGCAGATCGGTTTCTTTCGCCAGCGCCTGCAGCTTCTCCAGGGTTTCCTGCGTGATACGGTTCTTGGAATAGTCCACCAACATTTGGTCGTTGAAGGTCGCGGAGAACCGGGAGAAACGATCGCTGTCCTGGGCGAACAGGTCGGCGATCCGTACGTCTTTCATCTGTGCATAATGTTGCTGCAGGGCTTGCCAAGCAGCGGTTTGACTAGGATTGATATTTTTCATAGCAACACTCTTAGGCTTGAGAATAAAAATGACGCGTTTGTCCGATTGTAGCCTGTTCGACTGTGATTATGATCTCTTTTCTTGCGATAGGCGCTAACTGTCAACGCATTGCCGCCTCGTTTCAGCTTTCACTCTATACTTTGGGCTAACGGCCTGTTATCGGGGTTGCCGAATTGTCATCAGGCTGTGTCATCGTTGCTTATTTCGTCATTTGAAAGGGATCTCGCTTATGGAATTATCCGCCCCGCTCATGTTGGTGCTTATCGGCCTGGCGTCGCTGCTGGCGCAGTGGCTGGCCTGGCTGCTGCGCCTGCCGGCCATTTTGCCGCTGTTGCTGTTCGGCATCGTGCTCGGCCCGACGGTGCATCTGGTGCAGCCGGATCTGCTGTTCGGCGATCTGCTGTTTCCGCTGGTGTCGCTGTCGGTGGCGATCATCCTGTTCGAGGGGGCGTTGACGCTGCGTTTCGAGGAGATACGCGGCCTCGGCGGCGTGGTACGCAATCTGGTCACCGTCGGCATGCTGGTTACCTTTCTGGTCATCAGCCTCGCCAGCTGGTGGCTGCTGGATTTCCCGCCGGAGCTGGCGGCGCTGATCGGCGCGGTGACGGTGGTGACCGGGCCGACGGTGATCGCCCCGCTGATGCGCGTGGTGCGGCCGAACGCCAACATTAACCAGGTGCTGCGCTGGGAAGGGATCGTCATCGATCCGGTCGGCGCCATCTTCACCCTGCTGGTGTTCGAATTCATCGTGCTGAAACAGAATGCGGAGTCCTATACCCACCTGTTTTGGACGCTGGGCGTGACCGCCGCCGTCGGCCTGATCGCCGGCGCGCTGTTCGGCTACCTGCTCGGCCTGGCGCTGCGCCGCGTCTGGCTGCCGCGCTACCTGCAGAACCTGGCGGTGCTGGCGATCATGCTGGCCGCCTTCGGCGTTTCCAACGCCATCGCCGACGAATCCGGCCTGCTGACCGTCACGGTGATGGGCATCTGGCTGGCCAACATGCGCGACGTCGATACCAGCGATATTCTGGCGTTCAAAGAGGAGCTGTCGGCGATCCTGATCTCGGCGCTGTTCATCATTCTGGCGGCGCGGCTCGACATCCAGGCGCTGTGGAACATGGGCTGGCCGCTGCTCCTGCTGCTGCTGGCGGTGCAGTTCATCGCCCGGCCGCTGTGCATCGCGGTGTCGACCTGGCGCTCTTCCCTGCACTGGCGCGATCGGCTGCTACTGTGCTGGATCGCCCCGCGCGGCATCGTCGCCGCGGCGGTCAGCTCGCTGTTCGCGCTGACGCTGCAGCGCAGCGGCTATCAGGGCGCCGACCGGCTGGTCACCGTGGTGTTCGCCATCATCATCGGCACCGTGGTGCTGCAAAGCCTGACCAGCGGCATGATGGCGCGCTGGCTGCGGGTGCAGCAGCAGAAACCGCGCGGCGTGCTGATCGTCGGCGCCAACAGCGTGGCGCGCATGCTGGCGCAGGCGCTGATCAAGCTAAACGTGCCGGTGATCGTCACCGACAGCAGCTGGGAATACTACCGTCAGGCGCGCATGGACGGCATTCCGGCCTACTATGGCCATGCCTACTCCGAACACGCCGAGAACTACCTCGACCTGAGCAATATCGCTCAGGTGTTGGCGCTGTCGCCCAACCGCCACCAGAACGCGCTGGCGGTCTACCACTTCGGCCATCTCTTCGGCGAGGATCACGTGTTTGCCATCCGCTCGGGAGCGCCGTTGAAAGGGCGCGGCGCCAGCGCGGAAAGTTCGCGTTTCCGCCGGCATGAAATTTTATTTAATCAGGAAGCCACCTACGGCCGCCTGAGCAGCCTGCTCGCCAAGGGGGCCACCATCAAAGCGACCAAATTGAACGAAAATTTCGGTTGGCTGGAGTATTTGGAGAAACATCAGGGCGTTATCCCGCTATTCAGCCAAAAGGAAGACGGTTCTCTGCAACCGATTGGCGCCGGTTCCACGCCCGCGATGCCCTGTACGCTTATCGCGCTGGTACAAGATGAAAATCCCTCACCGTCTGTACGTTGACAGAATGGCGATAACCGGCTATTCCTAACAGCCTACTTGCGCACCCGGTGCGCAAGCCAGAAGAGGCGCGTCGCCCAGGTAGAGTGTCAGAGGAGCCGTTTCTCCGTTGACGGCACCCGAGGGGGAGCGACGCCGAGGTACGATAATGGCCGGCCATTATCGTATCGACTACAGGGGCTGAATCCCCTGGGTTGTCACCAGGGGATCGCCCACAGGGCGATCGACAAGGTGGGGCGCTTCTGGGTGTATCGTAGCCTGACCTCTACGCCTGCCCCCTGTTTACCGCTCTCCCCTTGTGCCAAGGCTATGGAATTACAGTGCCCCCAAACGGGCATCCCTGACACGAGGTTTCTAGATGAACCAAGCAGCACCCCAGAATTCCACCGTGGTAGCCAAGTTCGGCGGCACCAGCGTCGCCGACTTTGAAGCCATGAACCGCAGCGCCGACGTCGTGCTGGCCAACCCGCAGGTCCGCCTGGTGGTGTTGTCCGCTTCGGCGGGCGTCACCAACCTGTTGGTCGCCCTGGCCGAGGGTTGCGAGGCCGACAAGCGCAATTACCAGCTTGATGAAATTCGCCGCATCCAGTACGCCATCCTCGATCGCCTCACGGCGCCGGCGGTGATCCGCGAAGAGATCGACCGGCTGCTGGAAAACATCGCCATGCTGTCGGAGGCCGCGTCGCTGGCCACCTCGACGGCGTTGACCGACGAGCTGGTCAGCCATGGGGAGCTGATGTCCACCCTGCTGTTCGTTGAAATCCTGCGCGCCCGCAACGTGCAGGCCGAATGGTTCGACGTGCGCAAAGTGATGCGCACCGACGATCACTTCGGCCGCGCCGTGCCGGACAGCGCCGCGCTCAGCGAACTGGCCCGAGCGCAGTTGCAGCCGCGCCTGCAGGAAGCGCTGGTGGTCACCCAGGGCTTTATCGGCAGCGAGCCGAAAGGCCGCACCACCACGCTCGGCCGCGGCGGCAGCGACTATACCGCCGCGCTGCTCGGCGAGGCGCTCGGCGTTGGCCGGGTGGATATCTGGACCGACGTGCCGGGCATTTACACCACCGATCCGCGCGTGGTACCGGCGGCCAAGCGCATCGACAAAATCGGTTTCGAAGAGGCGGCGGAAATGGCCACCTTCGGCGCTAAAGTCCTGCACCCCGCCACCCTGCTGCCGGCGGTGCGCAGCGACATTCCGGTATTCGTCGGCTCCAGCAAGGATCCGGCGGCCGGCGGCACGCTGGTATGCAACACCACCGAAAACCCGCCGCTGTTCCGCGCGCTGGCGCTGCGCCGCAAGCAAACGCTGCTGACGCTGCACAGCCTGAACATGCTGCACGCGCGCGGTTTCCTGGCCGAGGTGTTCAATATTCTGGCGCGCCACAACATCTCCGTCGATCTGATCACCACCTCGGAGGTCAGCATTGCGCTGACCATGGACACCACCGGTGCCACCTCCGTCGGCGGCAGCCTGCTGACCACCTCGCTGCTGACCGAGCTGTCGTCGCTGTGCCGGGTGGAAGTGGAAGAAAACCTGGCGCTGGTGGCGATCATCGGCAACCAGCTGTCGCGGGCCTGCGGCGTGGGCAAAGAGGTGTTCGGCGTGCTCGATCCGTTCAATATCCGCCTGATCTGCTACGGTGCCAGCAGCTATAACCTGTGCTTCCTGGTACCGGGCGAAGAAGCCGAGCAGGTAGTGCGTACCCTGCACCACAACCTGTTCGAATAAGTCATCCTGATTGCGGGCGCAGCACGCTGCGCCCCTGCATCTAAAAAATCCGTTTAAAACCGGCAGGGGTTCAGCATGTTGAACCCGCAAAAAACACAACCACACCCACCGTTCTAACTCTGGCTAAGGAAAACCTGCATGTTGGCACTCTTCACGCGCTTATTCCCCTTGTGGGCGATACTGCTGTCCGTCACCGCCTATTACACGCCGACTACCTTTACCGGCATCGGCCCCTACGTCAGCCCGCTGCTGATGCTGATCATGTTCGCCATGGGCGTCACGCTGCGGCTGGACGACTTCAAACGCGTGCTGGCGCGCCCCGGACCGGTGGCGGCCGGCATCTTCCTGCACTATCTGATCATGCCGCTGGCGGCCTGGATCCTGGCGATGCTGTTCCGCATGCCGCCGGATCTGTCCGCCGGCATGGTGCTGGTGGGCAGCGTGGCCAGCGGTACCGCGTCCAACGTAATGATCTACCTGGCCAAGGGTGACGTGGCGCTGTCGGTGACCATCTCAGCGGTCTCGACGCTGGTCGGAGTGTTCGCCACGCCCCTGCTGACCCGCCTGTATGTCGACGCCAAGATCAGCGTCGATATCATGGGCATGCTGCTGAGCATTCTGCAGATCGTGGTGATCCCGATCGGCCTGGGCCTAATCGTCCACCACACCCTGACCAAGGCGGTGAAACGCATTGAGCCGCTGCTGCCGGCGCTGTCGATGGTGTGTATCCTTGCGATCATCAGCGCGGTGGTGGCGGGCAGCCAAAGCCATATCGCCTCGGTCGGTTTGGTGGTGATCGTCGCGGTGATCCTGCACAACGGCATCGGTTTGCTCAGCGGCTACTGGGGCGGCAAGCTGTTCGGCTTCGACGAATCCACCTGCCGCACGCTGGCGATCGAAGTCGGCATGCAGAACTCCGGGCTGGCAGCCACGCTGGGTAAAATCTACTTCTCACCGCTGGCCGCTCTGCCGGGCGCGCTGTTCTCGGTCTGGCACAACCTCTCCGGTTCGCTGCTGGCGGGGTATTGGTCCGGCCGCCCTATCAAGAAAAAATAAACCGCCTGTAGGGACGCAAACAATTGCGTCCCCATTATTCTCTGCGAAATTTCGTATTTCCCACTGGTCGGATTGTCATAATTCCTCTCATCCCCTATCATCCGTGAAAAATAAAAATTCAGATTCTTCCTAACCATGCCGATAATGTTGGCAAGAGGAAGAGACGTTCTACTTTTTTTAATTAATTAAGTCGCCAGGGTTGCCCACCATAAAAGAAGCAGCCTAATTATTATTTAGATCTATACCCACCGTCTTATTTGCCGCGGCAAATCAAGATACCTCGCAATGTGCATGTCGCTCATTATTTCGGGCCGGCCGTCGGCCGCCCGTGGTTAACCTCATGGATTGGGCGGGCTGCCCCGGCGGCCTCTCATAATGGATTACAATGATAAAAAAAATAACCGCCTTGACGCTGTTGGTCAGCACGGCCCTTTCCGCCGAAACCCTGCCGGACGCCCACATGATGCGGGATATGTCGATGGGGGAGTCGCGCCGTGCGTTGCAAGACAGCACGCGTGAAGTCAACCAGTTGATTGAGCAACGCCGCTACCAGCAGCTGAAGCAGCAACGCTTGCTGGCGGAGCCGGAACCGCCCGCGCCCGCCCTGCCGCAGTCCGCGCAGTGCCTGCCGATCGCCGGCGTTTATCTGCAGGGCGTCACCCTGCTCTCGCCGACCGATTTATCCGCCCTGAGCGCGCTGCCGGAAAACTGCATCAGCAGCAATGATATCAATCGCCTGACCCGCGAATTAACGCGCCTTTATGTGCAGAAAGGCTATATCACCGCGCGCGTGCAAATTGTTCGCCCTAATTCACAGGGAGAATTGGGGTTAAGCGTCACCGAAGGATTTATCGAGAAAATAGAAGGCGGCGATCGCTGGGTCAACAGCCGTTTATTATTTCCGGGGCTGGAAGGCAAGCCGTTGAAATTAACCGAGCTCGACCAGGGATTGGATCAGGCCAACCGTTTGCAATCGAATACCACCAAGCTGGATATATTGCCCGGCCACCAGGTTGGCGGTTCGGTCATTCGTTTGCGCAATCAACATGCCAAGCCCTGGCTGATTACCGCCGGCACGGATAATTACGGCCAAAAAAGCACCGGCCAGTGGCTGGCGCGCACCACCGCCACGCTGGACAGCCCGTTCGGCCTGTCGGACTTCGTCAGCCTGAACGCCAGCAGCACGCTGGAAAACCCGGCTCACCGCTATAACCGCGCCTATACCCTGCTCTATTCGCTGCCGTACGGCGCGTTCACCTTCAGCGGGTTCGCCAGCTTCTCGTCCTATGAGAACCACCAGCAACTGCCGCACAACGTGGTCAAACTGCACGGCCAGACCCAACAGTACGGGCTGCGCAGCGACTATGTGTTTTACCGCGATCACGATCAGATAGACAGCCTGAGCGGCCAGTTGACCTACAAGCGCATCGACAACTACTTCGAAAGCGTGCGCCTCGAAGTCAGCAGCCCCACGCTGACCCTGGCCGAGCTGAGCGCCAGCCACCTGCAGATTCTGCCCAACGGGGTGTTCAGCGCCAACCTCAGCGTCGAACAGGGTCTGCCGTGGTTGGGGGCCGATCGCCACCCGAGCTCGGTGCACCTCGACAGCCAGTTCACCAAGGGCAAGCTGTTCGCCAACCTCAGCCAGCGCCTTCACCTGGGCGAGGCGACCTATCAGCTCAACAACCTGTTCTATGGCCAGTACAGCCGCGACCCGCTGCCCGGCGTGGAATGGCTGAGCCTTACCGATCGCAGCGCCGTGCGCGGCTTTAGCCGCAGCACCCAGTCCGGCGACAACGGCTGGTATCTGCAGAACACGCTGTCGCGCAGCTTCAATCTGGGCGCCACCACGCTGACGCCGCGCCTCGGCGCCGACGTCGGCCGCATTTTGCCGCGCCAGGACAACTCGGGGTGGCGCAGCAGCGCCGGCCTGAGCAGCGGCGCCACGTTGCGCTATCGGCAGGCGCTGGTCGATCTCGAGGTCAGCCGCGGCTGGATCTTGTCAAATCACGCCACGCCGGAAGATCCCGTTCAGGTACTGGCGCGCTTTTCTTACACCTTTTAATTAATCAGCAGTTTTGCAGGACCCCACGGCAATATACGGAGAGACATGGATGAAAAATAATAACTTCAGGCTTTCAGCAGCGGGCAAACTGGCCGCCGCGCTGGCGATTATTCTCGCCGCTTCCGCCGGCGCCTATGCCGCGGAGATCGTGGCGGCCAACGGCGCCAACGGCCCCGGCGTTTCCACCGCCGCAACCGGCGCGCAGGTGGTCGATATCGTCGCGCCGAACGGCAACGGGCTGTCGCACAACCAGTATCAGGACTTCAACGTCAACCAGCCCGGCGCGGTGCTGAACAACTCCCGCGAGGCAGGGCTGTCGCAGCTGGCCGGCCAACTGGGCGCCAACCCCAATCTGAGCGGGCGCGAAGCCAGCGTCATCCTCAACGAAGTGATCGGCCGTAACCCTTCTCTGCTGCACGGCCAGCAAGAGATCTTCGGCATGGCGGCCGACTACGTGCTGGCCAACCCGAACGGCATCAGCTGCCAGGGCTGCGGGTTCATCAACACCAGCCGCTCCTCACTGGTGGTCGGCAACCCGCTGGTGGAGAACGGCCTGCTGCAGGGCTACAGCACCCTGGATAACCGCAATACCCTGAGCCTCAACGGTACCCTGAACGCCGGCGGCGTGCTGGATCTGATCGCACCGAAGATAGACAGCCGCGGTGACGTGATCGTACAAGACTTCACCCACCGCAACGGCAGCGTAACGCCGGCGGCGATCAACGCCATCAGCGGCCATAACCGCGTGGCGCGCGACGGCAAGGTGCTGGCCAGCGTACAGCCGACCACCGCGCTGGACAGCTACTACCTCGGCAGCATGCAGGCCGGACGCATCAACATCATCAACACCGCGCAGGGCAGCGGCGTGAAGCTGGCGGGCACGCTGGCCGCCCGCGACGATCTCAAGGTGAAGGCCTACGATATTCGCAGCGAAAGCCGCGTTGACGACGCCAGCAGCAACCGCAACGGCGGCGACAACTACCAGAACTACCGCGGCGGCATTTACGTCAACGACCGCAGCAGCAGCCAGAAGCTGACCCGCACCGAGCTGAAAGGCAAGAACATCAGCCTGGTGGCGGATAACCACGCGCACCTCACCGCTACCGATATTCGCGGCGAAGACATCACGCTGCAGGGCGGCAAGCTGACGCTCGACGGCCAGCAGCTGAAACAGACCCAGGGCCACACCGACGACCGCTGGTTCTACTCCTGGCAATACGACGTCACCCGTGAGCGCGAGCAGCAGCAGCAGGCAGGCAGCACCGTCGCCGCCAGCGGCAGCGCCAAACTCGTCAGTACCCGGGAAGACGTGAACCTGTTGGGCGCCAACGTCAGCGCCGATCGGGCGCTGAGCGTCAAGGCGGCGCGCAACGTGCACCTCGCCGGACTGGTGGAGAAGGATAAGTCCACCGAACGCGGCTACCAGCGCAATCACACTTCCAGCCTGCGCACCGGCAGCTGGAGCAGCAGCGACGAAAGCGAAAGCCTGAAGGCCAGCGAACTGCGCAGCCAGGGGGCGCTGACGCTGGAGGCCGGCAACAACGTCGCGACCCAGGGCGCCAAGCTGCACGCCGGCCGCGATTTGACGGTCAATGCCGGCAACCAAATCCAGATCGGGGTGCAGAAAACCGCCAACGCCAAAGCGGTGCGCGATGACAAAACCTCCTGGGGCGGCATCGGCGGCGGCGACAACAAAAACAACAGCAACCGTCGCGAGGTCAGCCACGCCTCCGAACTGACCAGCGACGGCACCCTGCGCCTGAACGGCCAGCAGGGCGTCACCATCACCGGCAGCAAGGCGCGCGGCAAGGAAGGCGGCCTGGTCACCGCCACGCAAGGTGGCCTGCGCATCGACAACGCGCTGAGCACCACCGTGGACAAAATCGACGCGCGCACCGGCACCGCCTTCAACATCACCAGCAGTTCACACAAGGCCGACAACAGCTACCAGAGCAGCACCGCCAGCGAGCTGAAGTCTGATACCAACCTGAAGCTGGTCAGCCGTAAGGATACCGACGTCATCGGCAGCCAGGTCACCAGCGGCGGTGAGCTGAGCGTGACGTCACAGACCGGCAACATCAACGTCAAGGCCGCCGAACAGCAGCAAAAAATCGATGAGCAGAAGACCGCGCTGACCGTCAACGGCTACGCCAAAGAAGCCGGCGACAAGCAATACCGTGCCGGTTTGCGCATCGAACACACCCGCGACAGCGAAAAAACCACCCGCACCGAAAACCGCGCCTCGACCCTCAGCGGCGGTAGCGTGAAGCTCGAGGCGGAGAAGGACGTGACCTTCAGCGGCTCCAAACTGGTCGCCGACAAAGGCGACGCCAGCGTCAGCGGCAACAAGGTCTCGTTCCTGGCGGCCGACGATAAAACCACCTCGAACACCGAGCAGACCAAGATCGGCGGCGGTTTCTACTATACCGGCGGCATCGACAAGCTCGGCAGCGGCGTGGAAGCCGGCTACGAGAACAGCAAAACGCAGGCGCAGAGCAGCAAGGCGGTCACCTCCGGCAGCGACGTCAAAGGCAACCTGACTGTCAACGCCCGCGACAAGCTGACCCAGCAAGGCGCGCAGCACAGCGTCGGCGGCACCTACCAAGAGAACGCCGCCGGCGTCGATCATTTGGCCGCCGCCGACACCGCCAGCAGCACCACCACCAAAACCGACGTCGGCGTGAACATCGGCGCCAACGTCGATTACAGCGCCGTGACCCGCCCGGTCGAGCGCGCGGTCGGCAAGGCGGCCAAGCTGGACGCCACCGGCGTCATCAACGACATCGGCGGCATCGGCGCGCCTAACGTCGGCCTGGATATCGGCGCACAGGGCGGCAGCAGCGAAAAACGCAGCAGCAGCTCGCAGGCGGTGGTCAGCTCGGTGAAAGCCGGCAGCATCGACATCAACGCCAAAGGCGAAGTGCGCGATCAGGGCACGCAATATCAGGCAAGCAAAGGCGCGGTCACGCTGACGGCGGACAGCCACCGCAGCGAAGCTGCAACGAACCGCCAGGAAGAGCAGAACCGCGATACCCGCGGCAGCGCCGGCGTGCGCGTCTACACCTCCACCGGCAGCGATCTGACCGTGGACGCCAAGGGCGAAGGCGGCACCCAGCGCAGCAACAGCAGCGCCAGCCAGGCGGTGACCGGCTCGATCGACGCGGCCAACGGCATCAACGTCAACGTGAAAAAAGACGCGGTCTATCAGGGTACCGCGCTGAACGGCGGCAGCGGTAAAACCACCGTCGACGCCGGCGGCGATATCCGCTTTGATCAGGCCAGCGACAAACAGAGTGAGAACCACAGCGGCTTTAACGTCAAGGCCTCGGCGAAGGGCGGCTTCACCGCCGACAGTAAAAACTTCGGCGCCGGCTTCGGCGGCGGTACCAACAAAGGCGAAAGCAGCGGCAGTACCGCACAGGTCGGCAACGTCAGCGGCCAACAGGGCGTTGAACTGAAGGCGGGCCGCGATCTGACGCTTAAAGGCACCGACGTTAAAAGCCAGGGCGACATCACCCTGAGCGCGGGCAACAAGGTCGCGCTGCAGGCGGCGGAATCGACCCAAACGCGCAAGGAAAGCCAGCTGTCCGGCAATCTCGATCTGGGCGCCGGCAGCAGCGACAGCAAGGAAAAAACCGGTGGCAGTCTCTCCGCCGGCGGCGCGTTCGACATCGCCAAGGTGAATGAGTCCGCGACCGAACGCCAGGGCGCTACGCTCGCCTCAGACGGCAAGGTCACCCTGTCCGCCGGCGGCAAAGGCGATGACGCGCTGCATCTGCAGGGCGCCAAGGTCAGCGGCGGCAGCGCCGCGCTCGAGGCGAAAAACGGCGGCATCCTGCTGGAGTCCGCCAAGAACGAGCAGCATAAGGACAACTGGAGCCTGGGCATTAAAGCCAACGCCAAAGGCGGCCAAACGTTCAACAAGGACGCCGCCGGCAAGGTCGATCCGAACACCGGCAAAGACACCCATACGCTGGGCGCCGGTCTGAAGGTCGGCGTGGAACAGCAGGATAAAACCACCCACGCCAACACCGGCATCACCGCGGGCGATGTGGCGCTCAACAGCGGCAAGGACACCCGCCTCGCCGGGGCGCGCATCGATGCCGACAGCGTACAGGGCAAGGTAGGCGGCGATCTGCACGTTGAAAGCCGCAAAGACGTCGAGAAAGGCGTGAAGGTGGATGTGGATGCCGGGCTGAGCCACAGCAACGATCCGGGCAGCAGCATCACCTCCAAGCTGTCGAAGGTGGGCACGCCGCGCTACGCCGGGAAAGTGAAAGAGAAACTGGACGCCGGGGTGAACAAAGTGGCCGACGCCACCACCGACAAATACAACAGCGTGGCGCGTCGCCTCGATCCGCAGCAGGACACCACCGGCGCGGTCAGCTTCAGCAAAGCCGACGGTAAAGTGACGCTGCCGGAAACGCCGGCCGGCGAGAAACCGCAGGGCCCGCTGTGGGATCGCGGTGCACGCACCGTCGGCGGCGCGGTGAAAGACAGCGTCACCGGGCCGGCGGGCCGCCAGGGGCAGCTCAAGGTCAATGCCGACGTGGTGAACAACAATGCGGTCGGCGAGCAATCGGCGATTGCCGGTAAGCACGGCGTGGCGCTGCAGGTCGGCGGCCAAACCCAACTCACCGGCGGCGAGATCCGCAGCCAGCAGGGCAAGGTGGAACTGGGCGGCAGCCAGGTCAGCCAGCAGGACGTCAGCGGCCAACGTTATCAGGGCGGCGGCCGCGTCGATGTGGCGGCCACGGTAGGCGGCCTGGCCGCCGGTGCGGCGAAACAGGGCGTTGACGGCAACGTGCCGTTCGCCAGCGGCCATGCCTCAACGAAACAGGCGGACGCCAAAGCCGGCGTGTTCAGCGGCAAATAACGCGCCTCTCCTAGGCAATGCCCCCGGTGAAAACCGGGGGCATTTTTTTACAGCGTGCTTGGGGTGTCTTCCCAGTCGCGATCGTCGTCCTTCGCATCCTGATCCAACACGTTGTAAGCCACGGCGCAAAACAGCGAGTTCAGGCGCTTCATGTCCCCCAACAACCCCAAATGCAGCGAACTGGTCTCGATGCTCTGCACGTTTTGCTGGTGCAGGCGATCGACGTGCGCGTGCGCGTAGCGGCGATCCAGAATGCGGAAGCGGTGCTTGGAACGGCGCAGGCGCTTGGCGCTGGTAACGTCGCCGGACAGGAACACCGACAGCCCCAGACGCAGGTTGCCGATCAGCCGCTCGTGCAGCCCATCCAGCTCCGCCAGCCCTTCCGTCGAGAAGGCCCGGCGCGCGGCGTGCGACTTGGCGCCCACGTCGCCGGCCATGCGTTCGATGATGTCGCCCGCCTGTTCCAGGTTGAGCGCCATTTCGATGATCTCCGCCCAGCGGCGCGAATCTTCCTCGCCCAGATCCTCCTTCTGGATCTGCGCCAGATACAGCTTGATGGCGGTGTACAGCACGTCGACGTCGTCATCCAGACGCCGCACCTCTTTATCCACCCCTTGCTTGCCGTGCAGCACTTCGCGCTGCAGGATCATCATGTGTTCCACCACGTCGCCCATCCGCAGCGTTTCGCGCGCCGCGTTGGCCAGCGCCAGCGTCGGCGTGTCCAGCGCGCTGGCGTCCAGATGGCGCGGCCGCATGCGCGGATCGTCGGCCGCCACGTCGACGATTAGCCGCTCGCACAGCGTGGCCATCGGCCCGGCCAGCGGGATCATCACCAGGCAGCGGATCAGGTTGTAGAACACGTGGAAATAGATCACCAGTTCTTCGCTGCCGCCAGGCAACTGAGCCATCACATCCGCCAGATAGGCGACGAACGGCAGCACCAGCACGCACCCCACCAGCTTGAACAGCAGGCTGCCGAGCGCCACGCGCCGCCCGGCGGCGTTCTGGCCGCTGGCGTTGATCATCGCCAGCAGGCCGCTGCCGAGGTTGGCGCCGATCACCAGGCAGAGCGCCACCTTCAGCGAAATCACGCCGGACGCGGTCAGGGTGGCGGTCAGCAGCACCGCCGCCAGGCTGGAATAACTGACGATGGCGAACAGCGCGCCGGTCAGGGCGTCCAGCATCACGTCGCCGGTCAGCGACGAGAACAGCACTTTGACCCCGGCTGCCTGGGTGATCGGCGTGGCGGCGGCCACGATCAGCTCCAGCGCCAACACGATCAGCCCAAGGCCGATCAGGACGCGCCCGATCTGGCCGATCCGCATCTGTTTGCGGCTGAGGAACAGGAAGACGCCGACCAGGATCAGCAGCGGCGACAGCCAGGAAAGATCGAAGGTCAGCACGCGCGCCATCAGCGCGGTGCCGACGTCGGCGCCGAGCATGATCACCAGCGCAGGCGCCAGCCCCACCAGCCCCTGAGCGACGAAAGAGGTCACCAGCAGCGCCGTGGCGTTGCTGCTTTGCACCAGCGCGGTCACGCCAATGCCGGAAACGAACGCCAGCGGCTTTTTCTCAACGCTGTCGCTCAACACGCGCCGCAGATTGGCGCCGTAAACCCGCATGATCCCGGTGCGCACGATGTGGGTACCCCACACCAACAGCGCCACGGAGGAAAGCAGGTGAAGAAGGGTCAGCACGGAAGATACGCTCCATTAACGCCCGGCCAAAGGAGGCTGATACCCGATGCCTGTCAGGCGGTGCGGACGGACGGAACGGTTCTGTTCGCCTTAGCCACAGCCGGTAGGCCAAAAGATGACGGATACAGCGCGCGGTCCCGCCTGCCGGGCGTAGGTCTGGCAGGACAGCGGGCGGGCGGCAGACCGCAGAAAAGAAGGGTTAATGCGGCGGCGGAAAGGCCCCGGCGCCGCGCTGCGAAGTCATGCAACTTCCCGCAATACAACAGGTTCCAAGTGTAGCCCAATTTCCGCGCCGTCGGGCCGCAGGTCGGCCACCGACCGGTTGAGCACGTCAACCAGCAATTCTACACCGCGAACCTGAATCCGATAGCGTACCACATTCCCGAGCAAACTGTGGCCCAGGATCACCCCGCCGATCCCCTGCCCGGCCGGCAACAGGCCGATAGACTCGGGCCGGATCGCCACCTTGCCGGCATAGCTGCGCCCGGTCAGCTGGGCGGCCTGTTCGGCGGTCAGCAGGTTATAGTTGCCGATAAACCCGGCGGCGAAGGCGTTCGCCGGCTGGGTATACAGGGTTTCCGCATCGCCGCTCTGCACGATCTGCCCCTTGTTCATCAGCACGATGCGATCCGACAGGGTCAACGCCTCTTCCTGATCGTGGGTAACGAAGATCGCCGTCAGGTTCAGCTCGCGTTGAATGCGCCGGATCTGCTCGCGCAGGTGTTTGCGGATACGCGCGTCCAGCGCCGACAGCGGTTCGTCGAGCAGCAGCAGCCGCGGGCGGGTGACCAGCGATCGCGCCAGCGCCACGCGCTGACACTGGCCGCCCGACAGCTGATGCGGATAGCGCTTCGCCAGATCGCTCAGCTCCACCAGCGCCAGCACCTCCTGCACCCGCTGGCCGATCTGCCCGGCCGCCAGCTTCTGCATTTTCAGACCGAAGGCCACGTTGCCTTCCACCGTCATATTGGGGAACAGCGCATAGCTTTGGAACACCATGCCGATGCCGCGCTTTTGCGGCGCCAGCGGCACCAGATCCTGGCCCTGCAGCAAAATGTGCCCGCTGTCGACCGGGGTCAGGCCGGCCAGGCAGCGCAGCAGCGTCGATTTGCCGCAGCCGCTCGGTCCCAGCAGGGTGACGAACTCCCCCTCTTCGGCGGTGAAATCGATATCCTGAAACACCTGGGTCTGGCCATAGTGTTTGTTCAGGCGGGTGACGTTGAGATAAGCCATCGGGTTAACCCTTGTTTTTATTCAGCAGGTTCGCCAGCCAGGTGACGAGCAGCACCACGGCGAAATAGGAAATAACCAGCGCGCTGGTGAAATGCCCGCTGCCGTTGCGCATGTTGAACAGATAGACCTGCAGCGTTTCATACTGGCTGCCCACCAGCAGGTTGGCGAACACGAACTCGCCGATCAGGAACGAGAACGACAGCAGCACGGCGATCGTTCCGCCCTTGCGCAGGTTCGGCAGCACCACCAGCAGCGCCGCCTGCCAGGTACTGGCGCCGAGCAGATGCGCGGCGTCCATCAGATCGCGCAGGTTGATCGCCTGCATGTTGTTGCTGATGGCGCGGTAGATAAAAGGCAGCGCGATGGTGAAATAGCAGCCCACCAAAATCCAGGGGGTGCCGAGCAGCGGCAGCGGATCGGCAGCGAACAGCTGCATCAGCCCCACCGCCGACACCACCGGCGGCACGGCGAACGGCAGCAGAATCAGCACGTTCATCACCGCGTCCAGCTTGGGGAAGTAGTAAGCAATCACAAACATCGCCGGCAGGATCACCACCACCGACAGCAGCAGCGTGCCGAAGCAGATCAGCAGCGAATGCCACAGCGCCTGCAAAAAGCGCGGGTCGCTCCACAGCGCCGTCAGCCACTTCAGGGTAAAACCGTCCGGTAAAATGGTGGCGCCCCATTGGGTTGCCAGTGCGTAAATCAGCGTCGCCGCCAGCGGCAGCAACAGGATCAGCAGCAGCAGGCCGGTCACCGTGCGGTGATAGAGGCGTTCAGCACGCGACATTCGCATTCTCCATTCGGTTATGAGCGCGCATTGAGATAGCTCCTGCGCAGCATCCATTGGTGGATCACCGTGATAAACGCCATCATCACCACCAACAGCATCGCCAGCGCGCTGGCCAGGTTCGGATCGAGGGAGATATCCCCCGCCACCAGCGCCGAGATGCGGATCGGGATCACGTTGAAATTGCCGGTGGTCAGCGCGTACACCGTGGCGTAGGCGCCCAGCGCGTTGGCCAGCAGGATGACGAAGGTGCCCATCAGCGCCGGCGCCAGCACCGGCAGGCCGATATGCCGCCAATAGCGCCAGGGGCCGGCGCCGAGCAGCGCCGCCGACTCGCGCCAGTCGGCGCGCAGCGCATCGAACGCCGGATACAGCAACAGCACCCCCAACGGGATCTGGAAGTAGGTATACAACACGATCAGACCGCTCTTCGAATAGAGATTGAAACTCTCCATCAGACCGTATTTGCGCAGCAACAGCGTCAGGCAGCCGTTCAGCCCCAACAGAATGACGAAGGCGAACGCCAGCGGCACCCCGGCGAAATTGCTGGTCATGTTGGTGAACGACATCACAAAGTCATGAAATCGGGTCTGGCCGAGCTGGCGCAGCGAGTAACTGCCCACTAATGCAATCAGCAAGCCGTAGACGCTCGACCACAGCGAGATCTCCAGCGAGAACTGAAAGGCCTGCAGGTAGAACGGCGACGTGAGGATATCGACATAGTTGCCCCATCCCCAACCGCTGCTCTCGCTGAAAAAGCTGTGAACGGCGATCCACACCAGCGGGGCGATCTGAAACGCGCCGAACAGCACGATAAACGGCAGCAGGCACAGCGCGGCGATCCATTTGGTTTTGCTGTTCATCGCGCATCCTGCGCCAGCAGCGCCCGGCAGCGCGGCTTGTCGTGCGGCGCCTGCAACAGATCGCAGATCGTGCCGCACAGCTCGGTTTGCTGCGGATCGGCGTCGTCCAGGCTGAAGCCCGCGCCGAACACGAACAGCGGCACCTGGCGCTCTTCCGGCAACACGCCGCCGTGGCTGCGATCGTCGTTCATGCCGTGGTCGGCGGTAACCAGCACCTGATAACCGGCGGCCAGCCACTCGGGCAGGTAACGCGACAGCGAACCGTCGGCGCGGCGCGCCGCGTTGCGGTACTGCGGCGAAGAGAGGCCAAAGCGGTGCCCGGCGTCGTCGATATTCATCGGGTGGACCAGCAGAAAGTCCGGCTGATGACGCTGGCGCAGGCTTTCGGCGTCGTCGAACAGATGGCTGTCGGGATAGCCGTCGTCGTAATAGAAATGCCCGTGCTGGATCGGCAGCTCAGGCGCGTCGGTATGGCGGTCGCGCGCGGCGTCGAACGGCGTGCGGTTATACAATTCGCTGAACCAATGATACGCGGCGGCGGCGGTGGTCAGCCCGGCGGCGCGCGCGTAATGAAACACGCTTTGTTGATGAGAAAGGCGCGAGACGTGGTTGTGCACCACGCCGCTCTCCACCGGCGTGACGCCGGTGAGGATGCATTCATACAGCGGCCGGGAGAGCGAGGGCAGCTCGCTCTCCAGCAGGTACAACCGTCCGCGTCCCGCCGCGCATTCGGCCTGCAGATAGCCCATGGCGTCGTGCGCCACCCGGTAGTTGAGGCCGTCCAGCAGCACGAGGATCGTTTTCATGGTGCGTTAACTCACTGCTGCATAAACATAATGACGTTTTCCTGCCACAGACGCGGCAGCGCTTTGGCGCTCTGTTCCCAGGCCGCCGGATCGGCGATCGGGTGCGCGTTCTTGTACTGCTCGGCCGGCAGCAGCTTGGCTTTGACGTCGTCCGGCAGCGTCAGATGTTCGGCGCGGATCGGGCGGGCATAGCCGCGCGCCAGGTTGATCTGGCCAGCGTCGGAGAAGATGTATTCGCGCGCCAGCTTGGCGGCGTTCGGGTGCTTGGCGTATTTGTTGATGATGGTGGTGTAGCCGGAGGTGATCGAGCCGTCCGCCGGGATCAGCACTTCAAAGCGGGTTTTGTCGATCTGGTCGCGGTAGTTCAGGCCGTTGAAGTCCCACACCACGCCGACCTGCACTTCCCCTTTCTCCAGCGATGCGATCACCGGGTTACTCAGGCTCAGGCGGCCGGCCTTGGCCAGCTTGCCGAAGAATTCCAGGCCCGGCTTGAGGTTTTTCTCGTTACCGCCCATGGCGTAGGTGGCCGCCAGCACGCCGCTGGCCGCCTGCGACGCAGTGCCGACGTCGCCGATGGTGACCTGATAGCTGCCCTTCAGCAGATCGGCCCAGCTGTGCGGGATATCTTTCACCTGCTGTTTATTGATGATGAAGGCGATGGTGCCGGTGTAAGCCAGCGCCCAGTGGCCGTCTTTGTCTTTCGCCCAGTCCGGCACCTGATCCCAGGTGGAGGGTTTGTACGGCTGCGTTACGCCCTTCTGCACCGCCACCGGG
This sequence comes from Serratia sp. CY84636, assembly GCF_052166245.1. Classification (NCBI taxonomy): domain Bacteria; kingdom Pseudomonadati; phylum Pseudomonadota; class Gammaproteobacteria; order Enterobacterales; family Yersiniaceae; genus Serratia; species Serratia sp. CY84636. Next base: position 17,515 of record NZ_JBJNOX010000006.1, on the reverse strand, counting down.
CCGAAGGCCGCGCCGACGTCACCGATGTCCGCCGTGGCGTTGTTCTTTTCCGCATCGAATTTGGCGATCTCCTGTGCGGAGCTCATGTCGGTATCGACATGCTTCAGGCCATATTTGCTCAACAGATCTTGCCAGGTGCCTTTCCAGTTGGCCCAGCTGTCCGGCATGCCGACGCTGTTGACTTCGCCTTCTTTTTTAGCGGCCTGCTCCAGCGCCGCCAGATCGGTATCCGCGGCCCAGCTCATCTGGCTGGATAACACGATGGCACTGGTTAACACAGAAGCGCACAAACGTTTCATAACTGATGCTCCAGGTGATAGTGTGGGGATGGCTGGACTAGTCCAGCAAGGACCAAACCAATCTAACGGACGAATGTGATAATTATATGTCAGCTTAAAAAAGCGACAGTTTTATCACCCATTGCAACGGCGAAAACGCGACGCTGGTCTACCTTAAGGGAGGCCAAACGCACTGAAACGGGACACCCGCTGTATGAGTGAAGCACCGACGACCGTAGCGACCATCTGCCAAACGCTGAACGCCCGCATCACCGCAGGCGAGTTTGCCGTGGGCGGCAAGCTGCCCTCCGAACGCGCCCTGAGCGAACAGTTCGCCACGACCCGCATTACCTTGCAGGAGGCGCTCGGTCAGCTGGAGGCGCAGGGCGTCATCTACCGCCAGGTGCGGCGCGGCTGGTTCATCTCGCCCCCGCGTCTTATCTACAACCCGCTGCAGCGCAGCCATTTTCACGCCATGGCGCAGCAGCAGGGGCGCGCCGCCCATACCGAGGCGATCGACAGCGCGCTAGTCACGCTCGACGCGCCGCTGGCCGGCCGCCTGGCGCTACCCCCCGGCGCCGAGGCCTATCGCATTCGCCGGCTGCGCTATATCGACGGGCGCGCGGTGCTGTACTGCGAGCACTACCTCAACCCGGCCTATTTCCCCGGCATTCTGGAGGAAGACCTGACCCAGTCGCTGACCGCGCTGTACGCCGCGCGCTACGGCATCCACTACGGGCGGGTGCGTTTCGACATGCTGCCCACCCTGCTGCCGCAGCAGGCCGCCGCCATGCTGAAGGTGACCTACGGCAGCCCGGCGCTGTTCATTACGCGGGTGAACCGCGATCAGCACGACCGGGTGATCGATTGCGACCTGGAGTATTGGCGTTACGATGCGCTGCACATCGACGTGGAAGCGCAGTAAATGACAAGGGCGCATCGCTGCGCCCTTAAAGAGGAAATCAGTCGGCGTCGTAGCCGAGGTTAGGTGCCAGCCAGCGCTCGACCTCGCTCACGCTCATCCCTTTACGCACCGCGTAGTCTTCCACCTGATCGCGCTGGATCTGCGCCACCGCGAAGTACTTGCTTTCAGGATGGCTGAAGTACCACCCGGACACCGCCGCCCCCGGCCACATGGCGAAGGACTCCGTCAGCTCCATGCCGGTGTGGCGGTTGACGTCCAGCAGCTGCCAGATGGTCGCTTTTTCGGTGTGCTCCGGGCAGGCCGGGTAACCCGGTGCCGGCCGGATGCCCTGATAGTTTTCGCGGATCAGCTCTTCGTTGCTCAGGCTCTCGTCGGCGGCATAGCCCCAGTGCAGCTTGCGCACCTGTTCATGCAGGTATTCGGCGAAGGCCTCTGCCAAGCGATCCGCCAGCGCTTTGACCATGATTTTGTTGTAATCGTCGTGCTGCGCGTCGTAGGCCGCCGCCAACGCGTCCTCCTCCAGCCCGCCGGTCACCGCGAAGGCACCGAAGTAGTCGGCCTTGCCACTGCTTTTCGGCGCCACGAAGTCCGCCAGGCAGTAGTTCGGGAAGTCGGTTTTTTCCGTCTGCTGGCGCAGATGGCGGCTCACCGCCAGCACCTCGTCACGCCGTTCGTCGCGGTATACTTCCACGTCGTCGCCGACGCGGTTGGCCGGGAACAGGCCGTAAACGCCGCGCGGGTTGAGGCTGCGCTCGGCGGCCAGCCGATCCAGCATCTGATTGGCGTCGTGGAACAGGCGCTTGGCCTCTTCCCCCACCACCTCGTCTTCCAGGATGCGCGGGTATTTGCCCGCCAGCGACCAGGTCATGAAGAACGGCGTCCAGTCGATGTAGTGGCGCAGCGTCTCGATGCCGGCCGCCACCGGGAACACGCCGAGCTGCCGCGGCGCCGGCGGCTGATAATCGGCCCAGTCCAGCGCCATGGCGTTGACGCGCGCCTTCTGCAAATCGACCGGCGGCGTGCGCGGCTTTTTACGCGCGTGCTGAATGCGCACCGTTTCATACTCTTTGCGGGTGCGCGCCACAAACTCGTCGCGCTGGGTGGCGGACAGCAGCGCCGACACCACGCCCACGGTGCGCGAAGCATTCTGCACGTAGGTGGTCGGGCCGCTGTAGTTCTGCTCGATTTTCACCGCGGTGTGCGCCTTGGAGGTGGTGGCGCCGCCGATCAGCAGCGGCAACCTAAAGCCCTGGCGCTCCATCTCTTTCGCCACGTTGACCATCTCGTCGAGCGACGGCGTGATCAGCCCCGACAGGCCGATGATGTCCACGTTCTCCTCGCGCGCGGTGCGCAGGATTTTCTCCGTCGGCACCATCACGCCCAGATCGACGATTTCATAGTTGTTGCACTGCAGCACCACGCCGACGATGTTCTTGCCGATGTCATGCACGTCGCCCTTCACCGTCGCCAACAGGATTTTCCCCGCAGAGGTGCCCTGCTGCTTGCTGGCCTCAATGTACGGTTCCAGATAGGCCACCGCCTGCTTCATCACGCGGGCGGATTTCACCACCTGCGGCAGGAACATCTTGCCCTCGCCGAACAGATCGCCAACCACGTTCATCCCCGCCATCAGTGGCCCTTCGATCACTTCGATCGGGCGTTCGGCCTGCTGCCGCGCTTCTTCGGTGTCCAGCTCGATAAACTCGGTGATGCCCTTCACCAGCGAATACTCGAGCCGTTTCTCCACCGGCCAGCCGCGCCACTCCGCCTGCTGTACCGCCGCTTCGCCGTCTTTGCTGCCGCGGTACTTTTCCGCCAGCTCCAGCAGGCGTTCGGTGCCGTCTTCGCGACGGTTGAGGATCACGTCCTCTACCGCCTCGCGCAGCTCGGTAGGCAGATCGTCATAAATCGCCAGCTGCCCGGCGTTGACGATGCCCATGTCCATGCCGTTGCGAATGGCGTGATACAGGAACACCGCGTGGATCGCTTCACGCACCGGATCGTTGCCACGGAACGAGAACGACACGTTAGACACGCCACCGGAGATCATCGCGTGCGGCAGGTGGGTTTTGATATCGGCGCAGGCTTCGATAAAGTCGACGGCGTAGTTGTTGTGCTCTTCAATGCCGGTAGCGACGGCGAAAATGTTCGGGTCGAAAATGATGTCTTCCGGCGGGAAGCCGACGCGCTCGGTCAAAATTTTATAGGCGCGGCGGCAGATCTCGAACTTGCGCTCGCGGGTGTCCGCCTGCCCCACTTCGTCGAACGCCATCACTACCACCGCGGCACCGTAGCGGCGCACCAGTTTGGCGTGATGGATAAAGGCCTCTTCGCCCTCCTTCATCGAGATCGAGTTGACGATGCCCTTGCCCTGAATGCACTTCAGGCCTTTCTCGATAACGGACCACTTGGAGGAGTCGATCATGATCGGCACCCGGGCGATGTCCGGCTCGCCGGCGATCAGGTTAAGGAAGCGCACCATCGCCGCTTCGGCGTCGAGCATCCCCTCATCCATGTTGATGTCGATGATCTGCGCGCCGCTCTCGACCTGCTGACGCGCCACGTCGAGCGCCTCGTTGTATTTCTCTTCTTTGATCAGCCGCTTGAATCGCGCCGAACCGGTGACGTTGGTGCGCTCGCCGACGTTGACGAACAGGGTGTTGGCGTCGATGGTCAGCGGCTCCAGGCCCGCCAGGCGGCAGGCGACCGGGATCTCCGGCAGCCGGCGCGGCGGCACGCCCTCGACCGCGTTGGCCATCGCGGCGATATGTTCCGGCGTGGTGCCGCAGCAGCCGCCGATGATATTGAGGAAGCCGGCCTGCGCCCACTCCCCGACCTGGCGCGCCATCTCGGCCGCATCCAGATCGTACTCGCCGAAGGCGTTCGGCAAACCGGCGTTCGGGTGCGCGGTGACGTAGGTCTCCGAAATGCGCGCCAGCTCGGCGACGTACTGACGCAGTTCGTCCGGGCCCAGGGCGCAGTTCAGGCCGAAGGTCAGCGGCTTAACGTGGCGCAGCGAATTGTAAAACGCTTCGGTCGTCTGGCCGGACAAGGTGCGGCCGGAGGCGTCGGTGATGGTGCCGGAAATCATGATCGGCAGTTCCACCCCCAGCGCTTCGAATTCGGTTTCCACTGCAAAAGCGGCGGCCTTGGCATTCAGGGTGTCGAAGATGGTTTCGATCATGATCAGATCGACGCCGCCCTCCACCAGCGCGCGGGTCGATTCGCGGTAAGCCGCCACCAGCTCATCGAACGAGATGTTGCGGAACGCCGGATCGTTGACGTTCGGCGAGATGGACGCAGTGCGGTTGGTCGGCCCCAGCACCCCGGCGACGTAGCGCGGTTTTTCCGGCGTGCGCGCCGTCCACTCATCGGCGCAGGCGCGCGCCAGACAGGCGGCCTGATAGTTAATCTCGGCGGACAGCGACTCCATGTGGTAGTCGGCCATGGCGATGGAGGTGGAGTTGAAAGTATTGGTCTCAAGGATATCGGCGCCCGCCTCGAGATAGGCGTAATGAATGGCGGTGATCACTTCCGGCTTGGTCAGCACCAGCAGATCGTTATTGCCTTTCAGATCGCTGCGCCAGTCGGCGAAACGCTCACCGCGGAAATCGCGCTCGTCCAGACGGTAGCTCTGGATCATGGTACCCATGCCGCCGTCCAACACCAAAATACGCTGCGCTAACTGGCGGCGCAGTTGTTCTACTCGATTCGTCACTGTAACCCCTTCCATTGCCATCCAGCCCATCGCTCAACTGCCGCAAAAACCAACGAGTCATCCTAGCACAGCTTGTAGGGACAAAGGGCCGGGCGACAATTGAGAGTTTTTCAGGTTGTGCGCCAACACCTCCGATGAGCTGGCGGCGACTTGCAATTCATCGACAAAAAACGAAAATGAATTCCATCATACGGAAAAAGGAATCTCACCCATGGCCACCCCTGCTCCCGCCAAACGCGGCAAGAAGCCCCGCGCAGCAGCCCCGGCCGCCAGTGCGGCGACCGGCCAGGTACAATCGTTGACCCGTGGCCTGAAGCTGTTGGAATACATTTCGGAAGCCCAGGGCAACGTGGCGCTGACCGATCTGGCGCAGCAGGCCGGCCTGCCGAATTCCACCACTCACCGCCTGCTCACCACCATGCAGCAGCAGGGATTCGTGCGCCAGGTCGGCGATCTCGGCCTGTGGACCATCGGCTCGCACGCCTTTGTGGTCGGCAGCAGCTTCCTGCAAAGCCGCAACCTGCTGGCGATGGTGCATCCGACGCTGCGGCGCCTGATGGAAGAGTCCGGCGAAACCGTCAACCTGGCGGTGCTGGATACCAGCGAGTACCAGGCAATCATCATCGATCAGGTGCAGTGTACGGCGCTGATGCGCATGTCGGCGCCGATCGGCGGTAAACTGCCGATGCACGCCTCCGGCGCCGGCAAGGCGTTCCTCGCCACCCTGCCGGACGATCAGGTGACCAAACTGCTGCACAAGAAAGGCATGCACACCTACACGCCGCACACCCTGACGCCGCACAACCTGAAAGAGGGGCTGGCGCAGATCCGCAAACAGGGCTTCTCCTTTGACGACGAAGAGCACGCGCTCGGCCTGCGCTGCGTGGCGGCCTGTATCTTCGACGAGCACCGTGAAGCCTTCGCCGCCATCTCCATCTCCGGCCCGGTGTCGCGCATCACCGACGATCGCGTGATCGAACTGGGGGCGCTGGTGATCCACGCGGCGAAAGAGATCAGCCTGGCCTACGGCGGCGTGCGCTGATCCTACCCCTCCAAGGGCGCCCCTGCGCGCCCTCTCTCCCGATTCCTTGCTCTGTTGTCAGCATGTAACAGGCTATCGGCATCCTGTTTAGCACACGGGAAAAAAGCTTGAAGCCGATCACAGTTAACGATCCTCACGGCGAAAGCCCATTGCAACCGCTCACACTTCCTTCGACAATGTTACCGATAACATGTTACCGGTAACAATCAAGCTGAACGAAGGTAACGTCACCCGGTGTTTTGGAGCCAAGCCATGACCAACAATCAAAATCGCATTTACGTCGTTATGGGCGTTTCCGGCAGCGGTAAGTCCGCCGTCGCCGCCGCCGCGGCCCGCCAACTCTCCGCCGGCTTCCTCGACGGCGACTTCCTGCATCCGCGCAGCAACATCCTGAAAATGGCCGCCGGCGACGCGTTGAACGACGACGATCGCGCCCCATGGCTGGCCGCGCTCAACGATGCCGCCTTTGCCATGCAGCGCACCAACAACGTGTCGATCATCGTCTGCTCGGCGCTGAAAAAGCAGTATCGCGACCGCCTGCGCGCCGGCAACGGCAACCTGTCGTTTATCTACCTGCACGGCGAGTTCCCAGTGATCGAATCCCGCCTGGCGGCGCGTAACGGCCACTTCTTCAAACCGCAGATGCTGGTCACCCAGTTCGCCGCGCTGGAGCAACCGGGCGCCGACGAAAGCGACGTGATGGCGATCGACATCAACCAACCGCTGGACGCGGTGATCGCCGATACCGTGCGCCATATCCAGAGCTTCCTGCCGCAGGACGTGTGCGCGTGAGTACCGTTACGCTGGTCGGTACCGCAGTCGGCTCGGTTTTACTGCTGTTATTCCTGGTGATGAAGGCGCGCATGCACGCCTTCGTCGCGCTGATGCTGGTGTCCATCGCCGCCGGCATTTTCTCCGGCATGCCGCTGGACCATATCGCAGACACCATGCAAAAAGGCATGGGCGACACGCTGGGCTTTCTGGCGATCGTGGTGGCGCTGGGGGCGATGTTCGGCAAGATCCTGCATGAGGTCGGCGCGCTCGATCAAATTGCGGCGCAATTGCTGAAACGATTCGGACAAAGCAAGGCGCACTATGCGCTCGGCATCGCCGGCCTGATCTGCGCGCTGCCGCTGTTCTTCGACGTGGCGGTGGTGCTCCTGATCGGCATCGTGTTCGCCGTGGCGCGCCGCACCGACGGCAATATCGTCAAGCTGGCGCTCCCGCTGTTCGCCGGCGTGGCCGCCGCCGCCTCCTTCCTGCTGCCGGGGCCGGTGCCGATGCTGCTGGCTTCGCAGATGAAGGCCGACTTCGGCTGGATGATCGCCATCGGCCTGGTGGCGGCGGTGATCGGCATGCTGATCGCCGGCCCGCTGTACGGCAGCTTTATCAGCCGTTTCGTCAACTGGCCAATGCCGCCGGAAGAGAACGAGCCGACGCTGACCAAGGGCAATCTGCCGTCATTCGGCTTCAGCCTGGCGCTGGTGCTGTGCCCGCTGGTGCTGGTCGGCATGAAAACCATCGGCGCGCGGCTGGTCACTCCGGGTTCACAGCTGCAGCAGTGGCTGGAGTTTATCGGCCACCCGTTCACCGCCATCCTGCTGGCCTGCCTGATCGTGATTTACGGCCTGGCGAAACCGCGCGGCATGAGCAACGAACAGACGCTGGCCATCTGCTCCGCCGCGGTGCAACCGGCCGGGATCATCCTGCTGATGACCGGCGCCGGCGGGGTGTTCAAACAGATCCTGGTGGATTCCGGCGTAGGGCCGGCGCTGGGTGACGCCATGATCGGCGCCGGCCTGCCGATCGCCGTGGCCGCCTTTGCGCTCTCCGCCATGGTGCGGGTGATTCAGGGCTCGGCCACCGTCGCCTGCCTGACCACCGTCGGCCTGGTGCTGCCGGTCACCAGCCAGCTCGGATTGAACGGCGGGCAGCTGGCCGCGCTGGCTATCTGCATCGCCGGCGGCTCCATCGTGCTGAGCCACGTCAACGACGCCGGTTTCTGGCTGTTCGGCAAATTCACCGGCGCCAACGAACTGCAAACGCTGAAAACCTGGACGGTGATGGAAACGATTCTGGGCAGCGTCGGCGGCGCTATCGGCATGATGGCATTCACGATGTTTTAAATCCCAAATCGCCCCCGGCCTTGCACACCAGGGCTGCAAATCACCACCGGGGGCACCGCCACAGGCGGCGACTATAACAACAGCAATGTGAGGAAGGCATGATTAACCCAACCTTGTCCCGTGTCACACAGCGCATCACCCACCGTTCCCAGGCCAGCCGTGCCGCCTATCTGGCGCGTATCGAAGCGGCCCGTTCCCAAACCGTCCACCGCGCGCAGCTGGCCTGCGGCAACCTGGCCCACGGCTTCGCCGCCTGTCAGCCCGATGACAAGACGGCGCTGAAAAACATGGTGCGCAGCGATATCGCCATCATCACCGCCTATAACGACATGCTGTCGGCCCACCAGCCGTACGAACACTACCCGCAGCGGCTGAAACAGGCGCTGCAGGCGGTGGGCGCCGTGGGCCAGGTAGCCGGCGGCGTGCCGGCGATGTGCGACGGCGTGACGCAGGGGCAGGACGGCATGGAGCTGTCGCTGATGAGCCGTGACGTGATCGCCATGTCGGCCGCCGTCGGCCTGTCGCACAACATGTTCGACGGCGCGCTGTTCCTCGGCATCTGCGACAAGATCGTGCCCGGGCTGGTGATGGCCGCCCTCTCCTTCGGCCACCTGCCCGCGCTGTTCGTGCCGGCCGGCCCGATGAGCAGCGGTTTACCCAACAAGGAAAAGGTACGCGTGCGCCAGCTGTACGCCGAGGGCAAGGCCGACCGCCTGGCGCTGCTGGAAGCCGAGGCCGCGTCCTATCACGGCATCGGCACCTGCACCTTCTACGGCACCGCCAACACCAACCAGATGGTGATGGAAGTGATGGGCCTGCACCTGCCGGGCGCCTCTTTCGTACATCCGGACACGCCGCTGCGCGACGCGCTGAACGACGCCGCCGCGCGCCAGGTGACGCGACTGACCGACACCGCCGGCAACTACCTGCCGATCGGCCGCCTGGTGGACGAGAAAGTGGTGGTAAACGGCATCGTCTCGCTGCTGGCCACCGGCGGCTCCACCAACCTGACCATGCATCTGGTGGCGATGGCGCGCGCAGCAGGCATCATCATTACCTGGGACGATTTCTCGGAGCTGTCGGAGGCGGTGCCGCTGCTGTGCCGCATCTATCCGAACGGCCCGGCCGACATCAACCAGTTCCAGGCCGCCGGCGGCGTGCCGCTGGTGGTGCGCGAGCTGCTGCAACACGGGCTGCTGCACGAAGACGTGCACACCGTGGCCGGTTTCGGCCTGCACCGCTACACCCAGGAACCCTGGCTGGATAATGGCCAGCTGGTGTGGCGTGAAGGCGTGGCCGGCTCGCTCGACGCCAGCGTGATCGCCAGCGTCGCTCAGCCGTTTGAGCATCACGGCGGCACCAAAGTGATGACCGGCAATCTGGGCCGTGCGGTGATGAAAACCTCGGCGGTGCCCGCCGACAACCAGATCATCGAAGCGCCTGCGGTGGTGTTCGACAGCCAGCACGACATCGTGCCGGCGTTCGAAGCCGGCAAGCTGGATCGCGATTGCGTGGTGGTGGTGCGCTTCCAGGGGCCGCAGGCCAACGGCATGCCTGAGCTGCACAAGCTGATGCCGCCGTTGGGCGTGCTGATGGATCGCGGCTTCAAAGTGGCGCTGGTGACCGACGGCCGCCTGTCAGGCGCCTCCGGCAAGGTGCCTTCCGCCATCCACGTCACCCCGGAAGCCTATACCGGCGGCCTGCTGGCGAAAGTGCGCGACGGCGATCCGATCCGCGTCAACGGCCGCAGCGGCGAGCTGCAGGTGCTGGTCGACGCCGACGAACTGGCCCAGCGCGCGCCATGCCAGCCCGATCTGAGCGCAGAACACATCGGCTGCGGCCGCGAGCTGTTCGGCGCGCTGCGCAGCCAGCTGTCCGGCGCCGAGCAGGGCGCCTGCTGCATCAAATTTTAATCGATAGCCTGGCCGCCTGGCGGCGGCCACAGAGGAGAACGTCATCATGAACCAATGGAAAACAAGTGCCGAGCAGATCCTGACGGCGGGGCCGGTGGTGCCGGTCATCGTGATCAACAAGCTGGAACATGCGGTGCCGCTGGCGAAAGCGCTGGTCGCCGGCGGCGTGCGGGTGCTGGAAGTGACGCTGCGCACCGCCTGCGCCATGGACGCCATTCGCGCCATCGCCCAAGAAGTGCCGGAAGCGATCATCGGCGCCGGTACCGTGATCAATCCCCAGCAGCTGCGTGAAGTGACCGAGGCCGGTGCGCAGTTCGCCATCAGCCCAGGATTGACCGACGAGCTGCTCAAGGCAGCCATCGCCGGTTCCATTCCCTTAATCCCAGGCATCAGCACCGTTTCCGAGCTGATGCTGGGCATGGATTACGGCCTGCGTGAGTTTAAATTCTTCCCGGCGGAAGCCAACGGCGGCGTAAAAGCGCTGCAGGCGATCGGCGGCCCGTTCCCGCAGGTGCGCTTCTGCCCGACCGGCGGTATCTCGCCGGACAACTACCGCAGCTACCTGGCGCTGAAAAGCGTGCTGTGCATCGGCGGCTCCTGGCTGGTGCCGGCGGACGCGCTGGAAAGCGGCGACTACGCCCGCATCACCGAACTGGCGCGCGCCGCCGTCGCGGGCGCCCAGGCCTGATTTACATCGCAGCGGTGGCGGCCGGCAGCGCCGCCCCGCTGCGCTGGCTGAACCGCTGCTTCTTGCGGTAAGCGAACACGTCTTCCACGTGCCCCTCGCGGATGCGCTGCTGCAACCCGCGCCAATACTCAGCGGTAAACAGATCGCTGTGCAACTCCTCAAACACCTGCCGAATGCGCCGATCGCCGCACAGGAAGTGGCGGAACTCCTCCGGGAACACGTCGTTGGGCGCGATGCTGTACCACGGCTCACTGGCCAGCTCGTCCTCCGGATAACGCGGCGGCGGAATGTCGCGGAAGTTAACCTCGGTCATGTAGCAAATTTCGTCGTAGTCGTAGAACACCACCCGCCCGTGGCGCGTCACACCAAAGTTCTTGAACAGCATGTCGCCGGGGAAGATATTGGCGGCGGCCAGCTGCTTGATGGCATTGCCGTACTCTTCGATCGCATCGCGCATCTGCTGATCGTTGGCCTGCTCCAGATACAGGTTCAGCGGCGTCATGCGCCGTTCCATATACAGGTGCTTGATCACGATGCGATCGCCGAGATCTTCCAGTTTGCCCGGCACTTCGCGCTGCAGTTCCGCCAACAGCGCCGGACTGAGGCGCGCCTTGTCGACGACGAAATTCTCGTACTCCTGGGTATCCGCCATGCGCCCGACGCGATCGTGCTCTTTCACCAGCTGATAGCAGGCCATCACCTGCGCCTGCGTCACCTCTTTTTGCGGGGCGAACTCGTCCTTGATCACTTTGAATACCCGGTCGAAAGACGGCAAGGTGAACACCAGCATCACCATGCCCTTCACCCCCGGCGCGATGATAAATTGCTCCTGCGACTGCGCCATAAAGGTCAGGTATTCGCGATAGCATTCGGTTTTGCCATGCTTCTGGCAGCCGATCGCCATGTACAGCTCGGCGGTGGTTTTGCCCGGCAGGATCTCACGCAGCCACTCCACCATCGCCGCCGGCAGCGGCGCGTAGACCATGAAATAAGAACGGGCGAAGCCGAAGACGATGCTGGCCTCAGCCTTACCGGTCAGGCAGGCGTCGATAAACAGCGCGCCCGATTCGCTGTGGTGGATAGGCAGCAAGAACGGATAAACGCCGTCGGCCAGGCGCAGCTTGCCGACCAGCCAGGCGGCCTTGTTGCGGTAGAACAGTTCGTTGGCGATCTGGAAGGTTGCCCCCGCCAGCTGCTGTGCGCTGAAGGCGCGTTGCAGCGCCTGAGTGATGTAGCGAATATCGCGCGTCAAATCCTCCCACGGCAGACGCAGCGGCAGATCGCTCAGTACGCTGCGCAGCATCGCCGGCAGATCGCCATTGGGCGTGAAATCGCGCGCCAGCGGACGCGGAATATCGCGAAAGCGCCGCTCCGGCTGCGAACTGAAGACGAAAAGCTTGTCCGGCGTCAGATCGCGGTGCTTGAACAGCCGGCAGTAGACCGAGTTAAAAAAGCTTTCGGCGATCTCGAAACGCGGATAGTCCGGCAGCAGGTCGATATAGACCGCTTTGACCCGGCTGGGGAAGTCGGCGTCGAAGTATTTCTGCCCGGTGATGCATTTGAGCTGCTCCACCACCAGGCCGACGTGATGGTCGTACAGATGGATGCGCTTTTTCATCGCCTGCTGCACCGCCGGCCAGTCCGCCTGCTCGAAGCGCTGCTGCGCGCCGGCGGTCACTTCCAGAAAGCGGCCATACTGCGCATCGAAGCCCTGCAGGATCGTCTGTGCGATCAACAACTCCAGTTTTGCCGCCATCCTTACCCCCGCCAGAAAAAGAAGCCTGCGCATGCAGGCTCCGGGTGAAACGTCTTCAAGCTTGCCGCATCAGAACTGCTGTTCTTCCGTCGAACCGGTCAGCGCGGTGACCGAAGAGGCGCCGCCCTGAATGATGGTGGTGACCTTGTCGAAGTAGCCGGTGCCCACCTCTTGCTGGTGCGACGCGAAGGTGTAGCCGCGATCCACCGCGGCGAACTCCGCCTGCTGCACCTTCTCGACGTAGTGTTTCATGCCCTCGCCCTGCGCATAGGCGTGCGCCAGGTCGAACATGTTGAACCACATGCTGTGGATGCCCGCCAGCGTAATGAACTGATACTTGTAGCCCATGTCCGACAGCGCCTGCTGGAAGCGGGCGATGGTCTGGTCGTCGAGGTTCTTCTTCCAGTTGAACGACGGCGAGCAGTTGTAGGCCAGCAGCTTGCCCGGGTATTTGGCGTGGATGGCGTCGGCGAAGCGCTGAGCGGCATCCAGATCCGGCGTTGAGGTTTCGCACCACACCATATCCGCGTAAGGGGCGTAAGCCAGGCCGCGGCTGATCGCCTGCTCGACGCCGGCATGGGTACGGAAGAAGCCTTCCGCCGTGCGCTCGCCGGTGACGAAGGCGCTGTCATACGGATCGCAATCGGAAGTCAGCAGGTCGGCCGCATCGGCGTCGGTGCGGGCGATCACCAGCGTCGGCACGCCGAGCACGTCGGCCGCCAGGCGCGCGGCGACCAGTTTCTGGATCGCTTCTTGCGTGGGCACCAGCACTTTGCCGCCCATATGGCCGCATTTCTTCACCGCCGCCAGCTGGTCTTCAAAGTGCACCCCGGCGGCGCCGGCGGTGATCATCGCTTTCATCAGCTCGAAGGCGTTCAGCACGCCGCCGAAGCCGGCTTCCGCATCGGCGACGATCGGCAGGAAATAATCGGTGTAGCCTTTGCTGCCCGGCTCAATCTGGTTAGCCCATTGGATCTGATCGGCGCGGCGGAAGGTATTGTTGATGCGCTCGACGACCTTCGGCACCGAGTCCACCGGATACAGCGACTGGTCAGGGTACATGGCCGCCGCGCTGTTGGCGTCCGCCGCCACCTGCCAACCGGACAGGTAGATAGCCTCGACGCCGGCTTTGGCCTGCTGCAGCGCCTGGCCGCCGGTCAGCGCGCCCAGGCAGTTCACGTAGCCTTTGCGCGCCTTGCCGTTCAACAATGCCCACAGTTTGGCGGCGCCGTTTTGCGCCAGGGTGCATTCCGGGTTGACCGAACCGCGCAGGTTGATCACGTCTTCGGCGCTGTAAGGGCGAGTGATGCCTTCCCAACGGGCCGATTTCCATTCCTGTTCCAGCTGCTGGATCTGTTGAGAGCGAGAGGTAGACATAATTTTTATCCTTTCAGTCGTGTAGGGTTGATTGGGAAAACTCAGGCCAGCAGCTCATAGCCGGGCAGCGTCAGGAAATCGATTAATTCATCTTGCGTGGTGATGCGCTCCATCAGGCGCGCCGCCTCTTCGAACCGGCCGGCGTTAAAGCGCGCTTCCCCCACTTCTTCACGCACCACCAACATCTCTTCTTGCAGCATCTGGCGGAACAGCGCCTTGGTGACCGGACGCCCGTCGCTCAGGCTCTTCTCGTGGTGGATCCACTGCCAGATTGACGTACGGGAGATTTCCGCCGTCGCCGCATCTTCCATCAAACCGTAAATCGGTACGCAACCGTTGCCGGAGATCCAGGCTTCGATGTACTGCACCGCCACGCGGATATTGGCGCGCATCCCCGCCTCGGTGCGTTCGCCGTCGCACGGTGCCAGCAGCTGTGCGGCGCTGATCGGCGCGTCTTGCTCACGCAGCACCTCCAGCTGGTTTTGGCGATCGCCCAATGCTTTGCCAAATACCTCCATCACCGTATCCGCCAGCCCCGGGTGCGCCACCCAGGTGCCGTCGTGGCCGTTGCTGGCCTCCAGCTCTTTGTCCGCCCGTACCTTATTCAACACCCAGTCATTTTTCTCGGCGTCTTTGCTCGGGATAAACGCCGCCATACCGCCCATGGCGAACGCGCCGCGCTTGTGACAGGTTTTGATCAACAGACGCGAATAGGCGCTGAGGAAAGGTTTCTCCATGGTCACCGACTGACGATCCGGCAGCACGCGATCGCCATGATTCTTCAGCGTTTTGATGTAGCTGAAGATGTAATCCCAGCGGCCGCAGTTCAGGCCGACGATGTGGTCGCGCAGGTGGTAGAGAATTTCGTCCATCTGGAACACCGCCGGCAGGGTTTCGATCAGCACGGTCGCTTTGATGGTGCCGCGCGGCAGATCGAAACGATCCTCGGTAAAGCTGAAGACATCGCTCCACCAGGCCGCCTCTTCCCAGGACTGGGTTTTCGGCAGATAGAAATACGGGCCGCTGCCCTTGGCCAACAGTTGGCGATAGTTGTGGTAGAAGTACAGCGCGAAATCGAACAGGCCGCCGGGAATGGCTTCATCACGCCACAGCACGTGTTTTTCCGGCAAATGCAGGCCGCGCACGCGAGCGATCAATACCGCCGGGTTCGGTTTCAGCTGGTAGATTTTGCCGGCTTCATTGGTGTAGGAAATGGTGCCGTTAACCGCATCGTGCAGGTTAATTTGGCCGTCGATGACTTTGTCCCAGCTTGGCGCCAGCGAGTCTTCGAAGTCCGCCATGAATACTTTTACGTTGGCATTAAGCGCATTGATCACCATCTTGCGCTCAACCGGCCCGGTGATCTCGACCCGGCGGTCACGCAAATCTTGTGGAATGCCGCGGATCTGCCAGTCACCTTCACGAATGGAAGTGGTTTCCGAAATAAATCCCGGCAGTTCGCCGCGATCGATATTTTGCTGCCAGCGGACACGCGCCGCCAGCAGCTCGTTGCGCCGCGGCGTGAATTTCCCCACCAGTTCCGCCAGGAATTCAACCGCTTCATCGGTCAACACCTGGCGCTCCGCTGCGGCGAAACCCTGCGTAAACCTTAACTCCGTGCCTGCTATCTGTTGTGTCATGACCTTGCTCCTTCCCATCGTTGCGCTCGCGCGACCGGCGCATTTTCATCAGAAATCACTGTGGATCAGGGTGGATGAAACGATCCTCAACTGGTCAGATCTCATCCCGATAGCTCTAAGAATACTCAACAAAAAATAAAAATCAAAAACCATTTCCATTTTATTATTAAATATTTTATTAACACTTTATTATCAATTGGTTAGATAAAATAACAATAATGACAGGTAAGGAAATCGCTTCCATCATAGTGATAAAGATGCGCTAACGCCTTGTTTAACAATGGACTTTAAGGAGGTGTGACGGAGAAAAAGAGGATCGTTCAGAGGATCAACGGCGCGGCGGCCTCGATTCAGCCGCCGGCGAGCAGAAAAAATCAGTCGAGCGTCGGATTCATATGGCGCAGATCATACGGCGTGATCTGGTAGACGTAATAGTTGAGCCAGTTGGAGAACAGCAGATGGCCATGGCTGCGCCAGGTGGCTTTCGGTGTCAGTGCGGGGTTGTCGTCGGGGAAGTAGTTGAGTGGAACGGCGGGATCGAGGCCGGCTTCGTTATCGCGACAATACTCTCCTGCCAGGGTCAGCGTATCGTATTCCGGATGGCCGGTGACAAACGCCAGGCGTTTGTCCTTGCTGGCAAACAGGTAGGCGCCGGCCTGCTCGGATTCGGCCAGAACATCCAGGTCGGTATATTGACGAATCACCTCGGTCGGGAAATCGGCATAGCGTGAATGCGGCGCCAGGAAGCTTTCGTCGAAGCCGCGTGTCAGCAACGCATGCTGCTGCAGCGTTTGGTGCGGATAAACGCCGGAGAGCTTCACCTCGCGCGTCATCTTGGGAATGCCATACAGAATATTCAACGCCGCCTGTACCGCCCAGCACACGAACAGCGTGGAGGTAACGTGGTGCTTGGCCCAGTCGATCACGCGCTCGATCTGCGGCCAGTAGGCAACATCGCAGAAATCGACCAGCCCCAACGGCGCGCCGGTAACGATCAAACCATCGAAGTTCTCGTTCTGGATATCCTCGAAGTCGCAGTAGAAGTTATTCAGATGCTCGGCCGGCGTGTTCTTCGATTCGCGGCTATCGATACGCAGCAGCTGGATATCAATCTGCAGCGGCGAGTTGGACAGCAGGCGCAAAAACTGGTTTTCCGTTTCGATCTTCTTTGGCATCAGGTTGAGGATCAGCACTTTCAGTGGCCTGATTTCCTGTGTTTTTGCCCGCGAGGATGTCATCACGAAGACATTCTCACCGCGCAAGAAATTGACCGCAGGTAACTCATCAGGAACACGAATCGGCATTGCTTAACCCTCACACATCCATTTATACGTTTAGACTTCTAGATGCCCGAAGATAGCGTTTTTTTCCGTCGATGTCGAGCATTCGGCGAAAAGGTGAAAATGTTTCATTGCGCGCTCTGCGCCAAGATATGAGGAGGGGGAGTAAAGGGACTGAAAAGCAAAAAGGCCATCCTTTCGGATGGCCTCTTGGCTTATTTGATGCTTGGCAGTGTCCTACAGTATTCGTCTCATCCTGAGACTCTCCCCTGCGGGGCCGCCGCAAGCGGCGTTAAGGCCCGTTCCCGACGGGCCTTTCGCATGCCCATGCTCGAGCAGAACACCAAATAACAGACAAAACAAAAAGCCCCATGCTTTCGCATGAGGCTTGTTGTTTTATTTGATGCTTGGCAGTGTCCTACTCTCGCATGGGGAGACCCCACACTACCATCGGCGCTACGGCGTTTCACTTCTGAGTTCGGCATGGGGTCAGGTGGGACCACCGCGCTATTGCCGCCAAGCAAATTCTTTTTTCTGCCGAACTTCTAAACCCACTTTAAATAAAGTGGTGCTGATACCCAGAGTCGAACTGGGGACCTCACCCTTACCAAGGGTGCGCTCTACCAACTGAGCCATATCAGCACGCTTAATTTGATGCCTGGCAGTGTCCTACTCTCGCATGGGGAGACCCCACACTACCATCGGCGCTACGGCGTTTCACTTCTGAGTTCGGCATGGGGTCAGGTGGGACCACCGCGCTATTGCCGCCAGG
>NZ_JBJNOX010000005.1:0-394 GCF_052166245.1 Serratia sp. CY84636 | reverse complement strand
AATATCTTTAGGTAAGGAGGTGATCCAACCGCAGGTTCCCCTACGGTTACCTTGTTACGACTTCACCCCAGTCATGAATCACAAAGTGGTAAGCGCCCTCCCGAAGGTTAAGCTACCTACTTCTTTTGCAACCCACTCCCATGGTGTGACGGGCGGTGTGTACAAGGCCCGGGAACGTATTCACCGTAGCATTCTGATCTACGATTACTAGCGATTCCGACTTCATGGAGTCGAGTTGCAGACTCCAATCCGGACTACGACATACTTTATGAGGTCCGCTTGCTCTCGCGAGGTCGCTTCTCTTTGTATATGCCATTGTAGCACGTGTGTAGCCCTACTCGTAAGGGCCATGATGACTTGACGTCATCCCCACCTTCCTCCAGTTTATCACTGG
>NZ_JBJNOX010000047.1:0-507 GCF_052166245.1 Serratia sp. CY84636 | reverse complement strand
CCGAATAGGTTTCGTCGCGGATGTGCCAGGCTTGCAGCCAGGACAGCTTGGCGTAGGTCAGGCCGGGGCTCGACTCGGCCATCTTGGTCAGCCCGAGGTTGATCGCATCACCGAGGATTGCGGACAGCAGCAACGTCCTGTCTTTGGCCTCGGCCCCGTCCTTCAAGTGGGTGAAGTGGCGGCTGAAGCCCGTCCAGTCGTCCACGTCCATCAGCAGTTCGGTGATCTTGATGCGCGGCAGTAACTGGCTGGTTTGGTCGATCAGCGCCTGCGCCCGATCCGGCACCGCCGCATCCAGCGGGGTGATTTTCAGCCCTGACTCGGTGAGGATGGCATCGGGCAGCTCGTTGTCCTTGGCCAGGCGGGTGACGGTGGCCAACTGCTCGTCCAGCAGCTGCAAACGCTCTTCCAGGTACTGGTCGCTGTTCGGGTTGATCGCCAGGGGCAGGGCCTGCTCGCGCTTGAGTGCGGCGAACTTCTCGGCCGGCAGCAGGTAGTCGTCGAAGT
>NZ_JBJNOX010000046.1:0-523 GCF_052166245.1 Serratia sp. CY84636 | reverse complement strand
TCGCGCTGCAAACATTTGAGAGACTCTATGACAGGTTACTCTTTATCCCAATACATCTACGGAGGGATAAATTTCAGCCGTCATGTTTCAATTTTCAGCTTGTTCCAGATTGTTAAAGAGCAAAATACTTCGCAGCATACTGTCGCCAATATACTCTGAAGTATTGAAATACCGGACTATATGGTGGAGCTAAGCGGGATCGAACCGCTGACCTCCTGCGTGCAAGGCAGGCGCTCTCCCAGCTGAGCTATAGCCCCATACAGTCACGCGCAGTACCTTTTCCACTTCCGAGAAGTGGTAGGCCTGAGTGGACTTGAACCACCGACCTCACCCTTATCAGGGGTGCGCTCTAACCACCTGAGCTACAAGCCTATAAAGGTATTTCTGCTCGTTACTTTCTATCAGACAATCTGTGTGAGCACGCCACTCGAATCAATATCTTTAGGTAAGGAGGTGATCCAACCGCAGGTTCCCCTACGGTTACCTTGTTACGACTTCACCCCAGTCATGAATCACAAAGTGG
>NZ_JBJNOX010000045.1:0-549 GCF_052166245.1 Serratia sp. CY84636 | reverse complement strand
TCGCCCAGTTAAGACTCGGTTTCCCTACGGCTCCCCTATACGGTTAACCTTGCTACAAAATATAAGTCGCTGACCCATTATACAAAAGGTACGCAGTCACACCACGAAGGTGCTCCCACTGCTTGTACGTACACGGTTTCAGGTTCTATTTCACTCCCCTCGCCGGGGTTCTTTTCGCCTTTCCCTCACGGTACTGGTTCACTATCGGTCAGTCAGGAGTATTTAGCCTTGGAGGATGGTCCCCCCATATTCAGACAGGATGTCACGTGTCCCGCCCTACTCATCGAACTCACGACCTGTGCATTTTAGTGTACGGGGCTATCACCCTTTGCTGCGCGACTTTCCAGACGCTTCCACTAACACACAAGCCGATTCAGGTTCTGGGCTCCTCCCCGTTCGCTCGCCGCTACTGGGGGAATCTCGGTTGATTTCTTTTCCTCGGGGTACTTAGATGTTTCAGTTCCCCCGGTTCGCCTCATGCCACTATGTATTCATGACATGATAGTGTGTCGAAACACACTGGGTTTCCCCATTCGGGTATCGCCGGTT
>NZ_JBJNOX010000044.1:0-794 GCF_052166245.1 Serratia sp. CY84636 | reverse complement strand
GGCACTGTTGCAAATAGTCGGTGGTGATAAACTTATCATCCCCTTTTGCTGATGGAGCTGCACATGAACCCATTCAAAGGCCGGCATTTTCAGCGTGACATCATTCTGTGGGCCGTACGCTGGTACTGCAAATACGGCATCAGTTACCGTGAGCTGCAGGAGATGCTGGCTGAACGCGGAGTGAATGTCGATCACTCCACGATTTACCGCTGGGTTCAGCGTTATGCGCCTGAAATGGAAAAACGGCTGCGCTGGTACTGGCGTAACCCTTCCGATCTTTGCCCGTGGCACATGGATGAAACCTACGTGAAGGTCAATGGCCGCTGGGCGTATCTGTACCGGGCCGTCGACAGCCGGGGCCGCACTGTCGATTTTTATCTCTCCTCCCGTCGTAACAGCAAAGCTGCATACCGGTTTCTGGGTAAAATCCTCAACAACGTGAAGAAGTGGCAGATCCCGCGATTCATCAACACGGATAAAGCGCCCGCCTATGGTCGCGCGCTTGCTCTGCTCAAACGCGAAGGCCGGTGCCCGTCTGACGTTGAACACCGACAGATTAAGTACCGGAACAACGTGATTGAATGCGATCATGGCAAACTGAAACGGATAATCGGCGCCACGCTGGGATTTAAATCCATGAAGACGGCTTACGCCACCATCAAAGGTATTGAGGTGATGCGTGCACTACGCAAAGGCCAGGCCTCAGCATTTTATTATGGTGATCCCCTGGGCGAAATGCGCCTGGTAAGCAGAGTTTTTGAAATGTAAGGCCTTTGAATAAGACAAAAGGCTGC
>NZ_JBJNOX010000043.1:0-282 GCF_052166245.1 Serratia sp. CY84636 | reverse complement strand
GGGAGTACGGCCGCAAGGTTAAAACTCAAATGAATTGACGGGGGCCCGCACAAGCGGTGGAGCATGTGGTTTAATTCGATGCAACGCGAAGAACCTTACCTACTCTTGACATCCAGAGAACTTAGCAGAGATGCTTTGGTGCCTTCGGGAATTCTGAGACAGGTGCTGCATGGCTGTCGTCAGCTCGTGTTGTGAAATGTTGGGTTAAGTCCCGCAACGAGCGCAACCCTTATCCTTTGTTGCCAGCGGTTCGGCCGGGAACTCAAAGGAGACTGCCAGTGA
>NZ_JBJNOX010000042.1:0-521 GCF_052166245.1 Serratia sp. CY84636 | reverse complement strand
GAACTCTGAGACAGGTGCTGCATGGCTGTCGTCAGCTCGTGTTGTGAAATGTTGGGTTAAGTCCCGCAACGAGCGCAACCCTTATCCTTTGTTGCCAGCGGTTCGGCCGGGAACTCAAAGGAGACTGCCAGTGATAAACTGGAGGAAGGTGGGGATGACGTCAAGTCATCATGGCCCTTACGAGTAGGGCTACACACGTGCTACAATGGCATATACAAAGAGAAGCGACCTCGCGAGAGCAAGCGGACCTCATAAAGTATGTCGTAGTCCGGATTGGAGTCTGCAACTCGACTCCATGAAGTCGGAATCGCTAGTAATCGTAGATCAGAATGCTACGGTGAATACGTTCCCGGGCCTTGTACACACCGCCCGTCACACCATGGGAGTGGGTTGCAAAAGAAGTAGGTAGCTTAACCTTCGGGAGGGCGCTTACCACTTTGTGATTCATGACTGGGGTGAAGTCGTAACAAGGTAACCGTAGGGGAACCTGCGGTTGGATCACCTCCTTACCTAAAGATATT
>NZ_JBJNOX010000041.1:0-831 GCF_052166245.1 Serratia sp. CY84636 | reverse complement strand
GCGCTATCTCTGCTCTCACTGCCGTAAAACATGGCAACTGCAGTTCACTTACACCGCTTCTCAACCCGGTACGCACCAGAAAATCATTGATATGGCCATGAATGGCGTTGGATGCCGGGCAACCGCCCGCATTATGGGCGTTGGCCTCAACACGATTTTCCGCCATTTAAAAAACTCAGGCCGCAGTCGGTAACCTCGCGCATACAGCCGGGCAGTGACGTCATCGTCTGCGCGGAAATGGACGAACAGTGGGGATACGTCGGGGCTAAATCGCGCCAGCGCTGGCTGTTTTACGCGTATGACAGGCTCCGGAAGACGGTTGTTGCGCACGTATTCGGTGAACGCACTATGGCCACACTGGAGCGTCTTCTAAGCCTGCTGTCGGCCTTTGAGGTCGTGGTATGGATGACGGATGGCTGGCCGCTGTATGAATCCCGCCTGAAGGGAAAGCTGCACGTAATCAGCAAGCGTTACACTCAGCGAATTGAGCGGCATAACCTGAATCTGAGACAACATCTGGCAAGGCTGGGACGGAAGTCACTGTCGTTCTCAAAATCGGTGGAGCTGCATGACAAGGTCATCGGGCATTATCTGAACATAAAACACTATCAGTAAGTTGGAGTCATTACCGTGAGATAAATATTACGGGGCATTTTATAATGAATAAAATATACTCTCTAAAATATTGTCATATTACCAATACCATGAAGGTGATGCTGCCAACTTACTGATTTAGTGTATGATGGTGTTTTTGAGGTGCTCCAGTGGCTTCTGTTTCTATCAGCTGTCCCTCCTGTTCAGCTACTGACGGGGTGGTGCGTAACGGCAAAA
>NZ_JBJNOX010000040.1:0-842 GCF_052166245.1 Serratia sp. CY84636 | reverse complement strand
CCATCACATGTATGACCAGACCTTTCAGCGCGCCTTCAAACGTGCCGTAGAACAAGCAGGCATCACGAAGCCCGCCACACCGCACACCCTCCGCCACTCGTTCGCGACGGCCTTGCTCCGCAGCGGTTACGACATTCGAACCGTGCAGGATCTGCTCGGCCATTCCGACGTCTCTACGACGATGATTTACACGCATGTGCTGAAAGTTGGCGGTGCCGGAGTGCGCTCACCGCTTGATGCGCTGCCGCCCCTCACTAGTGAGAGGTAGGGCAGCGCAAGTCAATCCTGGCGGATTCACTACCCCTGCGCGAAGGCCATCGGTGCCGCATCGAACGGCCGGTTGCGGAAAGTCCTCCCTGCGTCCGCTGATGGCCGGCAGCAGCCCGTCGTTGCCTGATGGATCCAACCCCTCCGCTGCTATAGTGCAGTCGGCTTCTGACGTTCAGTGCAGCCGTCTTCTGAAAACGACAATGGAGGTGGTAGCCGAGGGTGTGGAAACACCCGACTGCCTTGCGTGGTTGCGGCAGGCGGGTTGCGACACGGTGCAGGGTTTCCTGTTCGCCAGGCCGATGCCGGCGGCGGCCTTCGTCGGCTTCGTCAACCAATGGAGGAACACCACCATGAACGCCAATGAACCGAGCACCAGTTGCTGCGTGTGCTGCAAGGAAATCCCGCTCGATGCCGCCTTCACGCCGGAAGGGGCCGAGTACGTGGAGCATGGCACTGTTGCAAAGTTAGCGATGAGGCAGCCTTTTGTCTTATTCAAAGGCCTTACATTTCAAAAACTCTGCTTACCAGGCGCATTTCGCCCAGGGGATCACCATAATAAAATGCTGAGGCCT
>NZ_JBJNOX010000004.1:0-594748 GCF_052166245.1 Serratia sp. CY84636 | reverse complement strand
ACGACATACTTTATGAGGTCCGCTTGCTCTCGCGAGGTCGCTTCTCTTTGTATATGCCATTGTAGCACGTGTGTAGCCCTACTCGTAAGGGCCATGATGACTTGACGTCATCCCCACCTTCCTCCAGTTTATCACTGGCAGTCTCCTTTGAGTTCCCGGCCGAACCGCTGGCAACAAAGGATAAGGGTTGCGCTCGTTGCGGGACTTAACCCAACATTTCACAACACGAGCTGACGACAGCCATGCAGCACCTGTCTCAGAGTTCCCGAAGGCACCAATCCATCTCTGGAAAGTTCTCTGGATGTCAAGAGTAGGTAAGGTTCTTCGCGTTGCATCGAATTAAACCACATGCTCCACCGCTTGTGCGGGCCCCCGTCAATTCATTTGAGTTTTAACCTTGCGGCCGTACTCCCCAGGCGGTCGATTTAACGCGTTAGCTCCGGAAGCCACGCCTCAAGGGCACAACCTCCAAATCGACATCGTTTACAGCGTGGACTACCAGGGTATCTAATCCTGTTTGCTCCCCACGCTTTCGCACCTGAGCGTCAGTCTTCGTCCAGGGGGCCGCCTTCGCCACCGGTATTCCTCCAGATCTCTACGCATTTCACCGCTACACCTGGAATTCTACCCCCCTCTACGAGACTCTAGCTTGCCAGTTTCAAATGCAGTTCCCAGGTTGAGCCCGGGGATTTCACATCTGACTTAACAAACCGCCTGCGTGCGCTTTACGCCCAGTAATTCCGATTAACGCTTGCACCCTCCGTATTACCGCGGCTGCTGGCACGGAGTTAGCCGGTGCTTCTTCTGCGAGTAACGTCAATTGATGACCGTATTAAGCTCACCACCTTCCTCCTCGCTGAAAGTGCTTTACAACCCGAAGGCCTTCTTCACACACGCGGCATGGCTGCATCAGGCTTGCGCCCATTGTGCAATATTCCCCACTGCTGCCTCCCGTAGGAGTCTGGACCGTGTCTCAGTTCCAGTGTGGCTGGTCATCCTCTCAGACCAGCTAGGGATCGTCGCCTAGGTGAGCCATTACCCCACCTACTAGCTAATCCCATCTGGGCACATCTGATGGCAAGAGGCCCGAAGGTCCCCCTCTTTGGTCTTGCGACGTTATGCGGTATTAGCTACCGTTTCCAGTAGTTATCCCCCTCCATCAGGCAGTTTCCCAGACATTACTCACCCGTCCGCCGCTCGTCACCCAGAGAGCAAGCTCCCCTGTGCGACCGCTCGACTTGCATGTGTTAAGCCTGCCGCCAGCGTTCAATCTGAGCCATGATCAAACTCTTCAATTAAAAGCTTGATTTGCTTCCACGCGAGAAGCGATGCTCAAAGATTTACTGCATGAATGTTACTTCAGTTAGTCACTCTTCAAGACTTGATATTTTTTTGCATCCGAAGATGCTGGATATCGTCTTGTGGAGTGCCCACACAGATTGTCTGATAAATTGTTAAAGAGCAGTGCCGAGAAACTCATCGGCGCGGGCTGCGTATACTACGCTTTTCGCCCGGAGAGTCAAGCGTTTATTTCGCTTTCTTCTCGCTGACCCGGCGGCTTGTCAGTCGTTGTTCCCGGTCAGTGGAGGCGCATTATAGGGAGTTCTCGGCGGGCCGCAACCCCTAATTGCAAAAAACTTTTCAATCGCTCAAATAATCACCCGAAATGCCTTTTTTGGATGTTTATTAGTCAAAAAATACCACTTTTAGCACAGTAATAGCGGCAAACCCTGTAAATAGGGACAAACGAAGATAAAGAAAAGGGAGCGGTCACCCGCTCCCTTTCATCTTTATTACGCTCGATTGCCGTTATTGGCGTGCAACGATATGGTCGTTTTCCACATCCAACGTGACCAGCTTGCCGGGGATCAGCTTACCGGACAGGATTTGCTGCGCCAGCGGGTTCTCGATCTCCTGCTGAATAGCGCGTTTCAACGGACGCGCACCATATACAGGGTCGTAACCCGTTTTGCTCAACAGCGCCAGGGCCGGTTCGGTCATGGTCACTTCGTAACCGCGCTCTTCCAAACGCTTGTAGAGACGCGACAGCTGAATCTTGGCAATTGCAGCAATGTGTTTCTCGCCCAGCGGATGGAACACCACCACTTCGTCGATACGGTTGATGAACTCCGGACGGAAGTGGTGACTCACCATCTCCATCACCGACTCTTTCATCTGCGCGTAGTTCATCTGACCGAAATGCTCCTGGATCAGATCGGAGCCCAGGTTGGACGTCATGATCACCACAGTATTGCGGAAATCGACGGTACGGCCTTGACCATCGGTCAGTCGGCCGTCATCCAACACCTGCAACAGAATATTGAATACGTCCGGGTGCGCTTTCTCGACTTCATCCAGCAGAATCACCGAATAAGGCCGGCGGCGCACGGCCTCCGTGAGGTAACCGCCCTCTTCATAGCCGACATAACCCGGAGGCGCGCCGACCAGACGAGAAACGGAGTGTTTCTCCATAAACTCGGACATGTCGATACGCACCATGGCGTCGTCGCTGTCGAACAGGAACGAAGCCAGCGCTTTGCAGAGCTCGGTTTTCCCCACCCCGGTCGGGCCCAGGAACAGGAACGAACCGATCGGCCGGTTAGGATCGGACAATCCGGCGCGGCTGCGGCGAATAGCATTCGAGACCGCGCTGACCGCTTCGTCCTGGCCGATAACCCGCGAATGCAGCTCTTGCTCCAGGCGCAGCAGTTTGTCACGCTCCCCTTCCAGCATTCTGGCAACCGGGATCCCGGTCGCACGCGCCAGCACTTCAGCAATCTCCGCATCGGTCACCCGGTTGCGCAGCAGCTTCATGCTCTTGCCTTCGGCCTGCGTGGCGGCGGCGAGCTGTTTCTCCAGCTCAGGAATTTTGCCGTACTGCAGTTCCGACATCCGCCCCAGATCGCCGACGCGGCGCGCCTGCTCCAGAGTGATTTTGGCCTGCTCGAGTTCGGCCTTGATGTTCTGAGTACCGGAGAGCGAGGCTTTTTCCGCTTTCCACTCTTCTTCCAG
Source organism: Serratia sp. CY84636 (assembly GCF_052166245.1). NCBI lineage: Bacteria > Pseudomonadati > Pseudomonadota > Gammaproteobacteria > Enterobacterales > Yersiniaceae > Serratia > Serratia sp. CY84636. The sequence goes on along the minus strand of NZ_JBJNOX010000004.1, from coordinate 591,736 downwards.
CTCCGAATATTCGCGCTCTTTCTGCCCCAGCTCGTCGCTGAGCATGTCCAGGCGTTTCTTGCTGGCGTCGTCAGACTCTTTATTTAACGCCTGTTGTTCCAGCTTCAACTGAATGATGCGGCGTTCAAGCCTGTCGAGCGATTCCGGCTTGGAATCCATCTGCATACGAATGCTGGACGCCGCTTCGTCGATCAGGTCGATAGCCTTGTCCGGCAATTGACGATCGGCGATATAACGGTGTGAAAGCGTTGCCGCCGCCACGATGGCCGGGTCGGTGATCTGCACGTGGTGGTGCAGTTCGTAACGTTCTTTCAAGCCGCGCAGGATAGCGATGGTGTCTTCCACGCTCGGCTCCGCCACATACACTTTCTGGAAACGACGTTCGAGCGCCGCATCCTTTTCTATATACTGACGATACTCGTCGAGCGTAGTCGCGCCGACGCAGTGCAGCTCGCCGCGCGCCAGCGCCGGCTTAAGCATGTTGCCCGCATCCATGGCGCCATCCGCCTTACCGGCGCCGACCATGGTGTGCAGTTCGTCGATAAACAGGATAACGCTGCCTTCCTGCTTGGCCAGATCGTTGAGCACGCCTTTCAGGCGCTCTTCAAACTCGCCGCGGTACTTGGCGCCGGCGATCAAGGCGCCCATATCGAGGGACAATACGCGCTTGTGCTTCAGCCCTTCCGGCACTTCGCCGTTGATGATGCGCTGCGCCAGGCCTTCGACGATGGCGGTTTTACCCACGCCAGGCTCGCCGATCAGCACCGGGTTGTTTTTGGTACGGCGCTGCAGCACCTGGATGGTGCGGCGTATCTCTTCGTCACGGCCGATTACCGGGTCAAGTTTGCCCTGTTCGGCGCGTTCGGTCAGATCGATGGTGTATTTCTTCAATGCTTGCCGTTGGTCTTCGGCGCCTTGGTCTTCCACGCTGTCACCGCCTCTCATTTGTTCAATGGCTTTGCTGATTTTGTCGGCCGTTGCGCCGGCCGCTTTCAACAAGTCGGTCAACGAGCCGCGGTCTTCCAGCACCGCAAGCACAAACAGCTCGGAAGAAATGAATTTGTCCGCGCGCTTCTGCGCCAGCTTGTCGCACAGGTTCAAGACGCGCACCAGCTCGTGGGACGGTTGAACGTCGCCACCGGTGCCTTCTACCTGCGGTAAACGGGACAGCGCCTGTTCGATTTCGGTGCGCACGCGCCCGGCATCGATACCTGCGGAAGTTAATAGTGGACGAACCGTGCCCCCTTCCTGATTGAGCAGGGCGCTCATCAGATGTAGCGGTTCAATAAACTGGTTGTCGTGCCCAAGGGCTAGTGACTGGGCATCGGCGAGGGCAAGCTGGAATTTGTTGGTAAGACGATCCAGACGCATAACACCTCCAAGATGGGTCGAAATTGCTACTGGAGATTAAATGAGGTCATCCCTCAAATTTTCAAGGTTATCTCGACGCTAAATTTTCGGTACAACGCCATGCGTCGTTGGATCGTCCTAATTCAATAGGTTATATCAGCCAGATTAAACTTGCCAGACGTCCGGTTATTCCATCGCGTCGATAGGAGAAAAAATGACTCTTTTCGTTAACCGTGCAGCGGTCACCACCATAGATGGCCTGCACGCCTGCCCGCAACAAACGTTGGCGTGCCAGTAAGTAGATATTAGCCAAAAACTTATCGCCGTGCGGCATAAACGCCGCCGCGGCTTCGGCGTCTTCCGCGATAAAGGCGGCACGCACCTCCGGCCCGACTTCAAACTGCTGCGGGCCAATCGCCGGCCCCAGCCAGGCGCGGATCTGGCCCGGTGCGGCGCTGAACGCCGCCACGGTTTGTTCCAGCACGCCATGGCACAACCCACGCCAGCCGGCGTGGGCGGCGGCCACTTCATCGCCGCTCTGCGAGCAGAACAGCACCGGCAGACAATCCGCCGTCATCACGGCACACACCTGCCCCGGCACGTTGCTGTACACCGCATCCGCCCGCAGATCGGCGGGCGCTTGCCCCGTCAACGTCACCACGCGGGTGCCGTGCACCTGCTCGAGCCACACCGGCATCTGCGGCAAGCCGGCGGCGGTAACCAACCGTTCCCGATTGCGCTTCACCGCTTGCTCCTCGTCACCGACGTGGGTGCCGAGGTTCAGCGAGTCATAAGGCGGCAGGCTGGTGCCGCCGCCGCGCGTGGTGCTGCAGGCCTTAACGCCGGAAGGCAACGGCCAGTCGGGCAGAATGAGTGAATTCATTACCAGTCCATCTGATCTTTGAATTCTTCGGTGTCCGCCTTCAGCGCGTTGATCAGATCGACCATGTCCTGCGGCAGCGGCGCATGCCACTCCATCTGGATACCGCTGATCGGATGATACAAACGCAGCATGGTGGCGTGCAGCGCCTGACGGTCAAAGCCGCGCAGGGTGTTGATAAAGGCTTCCGAAGCGCCCTTCGGCGGACGTGGACGGCCGCCGTACAGCGGATCGCCCACCAGCGGATGGCTGATGTAAGCCATGTGCACGCGGATCTGGTGAGTTCGGCCGGTTTCCAGGCGCAGGCGCAGGCGGGTGTGCGCACGGAAGTGTTCCATAATGCGGTAGTGCGTCACCGCCGGTTTACCCATCGGGTGCACCGCCATGTGGGTGCGCTTGGTAGAGTGACGCGCGATAGGCTCTTCTACCGTGCCGCCGGCGGTCATGGTGCCGATCGCCACCGCTTCGTATTCACGGGTAATTTCACGCGCCTGCAGCGCTTCCACCAGCCGGGTTTGCGCCGGCACGGTTTTCGCCACCACCATCAGGCCGGTGGTGTCTTTATCCAGACGGTGTACGATGCCGGCACGCGGCACGTCGGCGATTTCCGGGTAATGATGCAGCAACGCATTGAGCACCGTGCCGTCCGGGTTACCGGCGCCAGGATGCACCACCAAATCGCGCGGTTTGTTGATCACCAGGATGTCGCTGTCTTCATAGACGATATCCAACGCGATATCCTGTGGCTCCCAACGCGCCTCTTCTTCAATCTGTGCATCGATGGCGACGGTCTCTCCGCCCAGCACCTTCTCTTTCGGTTTATTTGACGTTTTGCCATTGACCTTCACCCGATCGCCCAGGATCCACTCTTTTATGCGAGATCGTGAATAATCAGGGAACAATTCGGCCAAAGCCTGATCTAAACGTTGTCCGAGTTGAGATTCGGCCACCGTTGCGGTGAGTTGTACTTGTTGTGCCATATGCAGCTTCTTCGTTAACGTTGGGTTTTCACGGCGATGCCGTTTAATATAATGTGCTATTGTACCTGGTCTTTGTCGGGAGCTTAACGGACAGTCTCCCGGAATAACACCCTGAGGATAATCAAAACGTCATGACGCGTATGAAATATCTGGTGGCGGCAGCCACGTTGAGCCTGGCGCTGGCAGGTTGCTCCACATCCAAGGATGCGGTTCCCGACAACCCACCTTCGGAAATCTATGCTACCGCGCAGCAAAAACTGCAGGACGGTAACTTCAAGGGCGCGATTACGCAACTCGAAGCGTTAGATAACCGCTATCCTTTCGGGCCGTATTCCCAGCAGGTCCAGCTGGATTTGATTTACGCCTACTATAAGGCTGCCGACTTGCCGATGGCTCAGGCATCCATCGATCGCTTCATGCGTCTGAACCCGACGCACCCGAACATCGATTACGTGATGTACATGCGCGGCCTGACCGACATGGCGCTCGATGACAGCGCACTGCAGGGCTTCTTCGGGGTTGACCGTTCTGACCGCGATCCTCAGCACGCTCGCGCTGCGTTCCGCGACTTCAGCCAGTTGATTCAGCAATACCCGAACAGCCAATACGCGACCGACGCCAACAAGCGTTTGGTGTATCTGAAAGACCGCTTGGCCAAGTATGAGCTTTCGGTGGCGGAATACTACACTAAACGCGGTGCTTACGTCGCGGTCGTTAATCGCGCCGAGCAGATGTTGCGTGAATTCCCGGATACCAAAGCGACGCACGACGTGTTGCCGCTGATGGAAAATGCCTACAAGCAGCTGCAGCTGAACGGCCAGGCTGACAAAGTGGCCAAAGTGATCGCCGCCAACCCGCAATAACCGCGCGTCGGCAAAGACAGAAAAACAAAACGGCAGCCTCGGCTGCCGTTTTCATTGGCGTGGACCGGTTTTTTACTGGAGAAATACACAAGTAAAAACACGGTGTTAGCTAGCGCCCCTCACCGGTCAACTCATCGATAATGCGCCATCCGGCGGCAACTCTCAAGCATTAGATAGCCAATTCAGATGCTGAATCACAGATTGAACTAACTTTGCAAAAAGTGACAAAAAATCGTGATTTACATCACGCATTTAAACAAAAAGCGGGGTATGCTGGATTCACCAAGACGGAAAGACAGAGAGGTAAGTTATATGACATTGAACATTACCAGCAAACAAATGGATATCACTCCCGCAATCCGCAATCACGTCGAAGACCGTCTCACCAAACTGGAAAAATGGCAGACCCAGCTGATAAACCCACATATCGTCTTATCTAAAGAACCGCAGGGGTTTGTCGCCGACGCTACCATTACCACGCCTAACGGCCCGCTGGTCGCCAGCGCCAAACATGATGACATGTACACCGCCGTTAATGAGCTGATCGCCAAGCTGGAGCGCCAGCTGAACAAGGTGCAGCACAAAGGCGAAGCGCGCCGCTGCAATGCCAGCGTGAAAGACATCGTGCCGGAAGTCACGCAAGAGCAAGAATAACCGTCCGACAGCGATTGCCGCATCAAACGCGCCCGAGGGCGCGTTTTTTGTCGGGTATTTTTGTTGACGGGGTAAAGGCCAGCGGTTACTTTAAAACCTGATCGCATTAACCTTAGGTAGACCATGCCACGCACACCGTTTTTCTTCGCATTCTTTTTTACCTTCCCCTGACTGGGAGGCGTTTCGTCGTGTGAGAAAGAATGCGAAGACGAACAACAAGGCCTCCTGGAAACAGGGGGCTTTTTTTATGGCTATTTTACAACGAATAAGAACTGAAGGCGGAAGCTGATTATGACTGACAACCCGTTATTGGTGCTGCGCGAGCGCATCAGCGCACTGGACTTGAAACTGTTGGCCCTGCTGGCGGAACGCCGTGAGCTGGCGATCGAAGTCGGCAAGACCAAGCTGCACTCTCACCGCCCGATCCGCGATAAAGAACGCGAGCGCGACCTGCTGGATGCGCTGATCGCCGCCGCCAAACCTTACGATCTGGACGGCTTCTACGTCACCCGCCTGTTCCAACTGATCATTGAAGACTCCGTTCTGACCCAGCAGGCGCTGCTGCAGCACCAGCTCAACCCCGTCAGCCAGCACTCCGCCCGCATCGCCTTCCTCGGCCCGAAAGGCTCTTATTCACATCTGGCGGCGCGTCAATACGCCGCCCGCCATTTCGATCAGCTGATCGAATGCGGCTGCCAGAAGTTTCAGGATATCTTCACCCAGGTGGAAACCGGCCAGGCGGACTACGCGATACTGCCGATCGAGAACACCAGCTCCGGCTCGATTAACGAGGTGTACGATCTGCTGCAACACACCAGTCTGTCGATCGTCGGCGAGCTGACTAACCCGATCAACCACTGCGTTCTGATTGCCGGCGACAGTGATTTGAGCCAGATTGAAACCGTCTACAGTCACCCGCAGCCGTTCCAGCAGTGCAGCCAGTTCCTGAACCGCTTCCCGCACTGGAAAATCGAATACACCGAAAGCACCGCCGCCGCGATGGAGAAAGTCGCCAAGCTGAATTCACCGAAGGTAGCGGCGCTGGGCAGCGAAGCCGGCGGCGCACTGTACGGGCTGCAGGTGCTGGAACACAACCTTGCCAACCAGCAGCAGAACATCACCCGCTTTATCGTCCTGGCGCGTAAAGCGATTGACGTCTCCGAACAGGTGCCGGCCAAAACCACGCTGATCATGGCGACCGGCCAGCAATCCGGCGCACTGGTCGAAGCGCTGCTGGTTCTGCGCGACAACGGCATCATCATGACCAAGCTGGAGTCACGCCCGATCAACGGCAATCCGTGGGAAGAGATGTTTTATATCGATGTGCAGGCCAATCTGCGTGCCGACGCGATGCAAAAAGCGCTGCGCGATCTGGCACCAATCACCCGCTCGCTGAAGGTACTGGGCTGTTACCCGAGCGACACCGTGGTGCCGGTCAACCCATCCTGAAACCATAAAAAAAGGGTTCGGCCAAGCCGAACCCCTTACCTTTACGTTTACCACCCGCGTTTTACTGCCGGCTGTCGTTAGCCTGCCGCAACAGCGTGCGGCTCTCCACCAGGAAGCGCTGGGCGTAATCGCCGAACCAGTGCTCCACCTTGCGGAAACTGTCGATAAACGCCTGTTTGTCGCCATGCTCCAACAGCTTTATCGCCTCGCCGAAGCGCTGGTAGTAACGCTTAATCAGCGCCACGTTTTCTTCCGACGACATGATGATGTCGGCGTACAGCTGCGGATCCTGCGCAAACAGGCGGCCAACCATCGCCAGCTCCAGCCGGTAGATCGGCGAGGAGAGCGCCAGCAACTGCTCCAGTTGCACGTTCTCTTCCGCCAGGTGCAACCCGTAGGCGAAGGTGGCGAAGTGCCGCAGCGCCTGAATAAACGCCATGTTCTGATCGTGTTCGACCGCGCTGATGCGATGCAGCCGCGCGCCCCACACCTGCAGCTGCTCAAGCAACCACTGGTAAGCCTCCGGCTGGCGGCCGTCGCAGTAAACCACTACCTGCTTCGCCACGCTGCCCACGTCCGGGCCGAACATCGGGTGCAGCCCCACCACCGGGCCGTTGTGCACCGCCAACATCGCATGCAGCGGACGGTTCTTCACCGACGCCAAATCCACCAGAATACAGTCGTCGGGCAACGTTGGCAGGCGGCTTATCACCTGCTCTGTCACATGAATCGGCACGCTGACGATCACCATGCCGGCGTCGGCCAACAGCTGTTCCGCCTGCGGCCAATCTTCCTGATCCAATACCCTGACCTGATAACCCGACAGCGTCAGCAGACGGTTGAACAGCCGGCCCATCTGGCCGTTGCCGCCGATGATGACGATCGGCCGCAGCTGTGGGCACAGAGTTTTAAAGCCTTTATCGTTCTCGCTGACGTATGATTCGCGCATCACGCGGCGCAAGACGTCCTCGATCAAATCCGGCGGCACCCCGAGGTTTTCCGCCTCCTGACGGCGCGAGGCCAGCATCGCCGCCTCGCGCTCCGGCACATAAACCGGTAAACCGTGGCGGCTTTTCACCTCCCCCACTTCCGCTACCAGATGCAGGCGTTTTGCCAGCAGATCCAGCAACGCTTTGTCCACCTCGTCGATTTGATCGCGCAGCGCGGTCAGTTCTGCCACCATAACTTACTTTTCTCCCGTGCGTGCCGTCAGCGCAGCGCCGAGTTCCTGATGCATATGACGCAGCAGCGTTTCCGTGCTCTCCCAGTCGATGCAGGCGTCGGTGACGGACACACCGTAACGCATGTCTGCACGCGGCTGTTCGGAAGACTGACTGCCCTCATGCAGATGGCTCTCCAGCATAATGCCGGTGATCGAACGGTTGCCCGCTTTGATCTGCTCCACCACGGACTCGGCCACCGCCGGCTGACGGCGATAGTCTTTATTCGAGTTGCCATGGCTGCAATCTATCATCAAGGACGGATGGAGTCCCGCCTCGAGCATCTGTTTTTCACAGGCCGCAACGTGCTCGGCGCTGTAGTTCGGGGTTTTGCCGCCGCGCAGGATCACGTGCCCGTCCGGGTTGCCCTGCGTCTGCAGCAGGCAAACCTGGCCCGCCTGGTTGATGCCGACGAAGCGGTGCGGCATAGCGGCGGCGCGCATGGCGTTGATGGCGGTGCCCAGACTGCCGTCGGTGCCGTTTTTGAACCCGACCGGCATCGACAGGCCGGAAGCCATTTCGCGGTGGGTCTGCGATTCGGTGGTGCGCGCGCCGATCGCCGACCAGCTGAACAAGTCCCCCAGGTACTGCGGGCTGTTCGGATCCAACGCTTCGGTAGCCAACGGCAAGCCCATGCCCACCAGATCCAGCAACAGGCGACGCGCGATATGCAAGCCTGCTTCAACGTCAAACGAACCGTCCATGTACGGATCGTTGATCAAACCTTTCCAGCCGACAGTGGTTCTGGGTTTTTCAAAATAGACGCGCATAACGATATACAGCTGATCGCTCAAGTCAGCCGCCAGGGTTTTCAAACGACGGGCGTAGTCCAGCGCCGCATCCGGATCGTGGATCGAACAAGGCCCGCACACCACCAACAGGCGATGATCGCGCCCCTGCAAAATGTTGGCGATGGTGTTGCGCGCGGTGGCGATTTCATTTTCGTCGTCGGCGCTAAGCGGGAACTGGTTCTTCAGCTCCTCCGGCGTGATGAGAACCTGTTCTGCACTGATATGTACGTTATTGAGCGCGTCTTTTTGCATGATGCTATTCCTGTCGTTTGGCGTTATGCGTTGAAATGGAACATTGAGCGTTTCAGGGCTCTACCTTATCACGCGATGTAAAGATTTCAATCCAATTTCCGTAAATAAAAAATTACCGTGCTTTTGCTTATAAAAAAACATGTATAAAAACACCAATAAAATACAATTAAATTCATTTAAATCAAAAATATAATAAAATTACAGGATCATCAAAACGCGCCTAGGCACCCTGCGAACCAAAACACCCAATCGTAAACATATTTGTACAATTAGTTTTACAGGGAAGATACACCGCCCGTCTCGGCGCCCACGAACGGACAGTAGCGGATACCGTCAGGCTCAGCACGAAATGCCGCCGAAAGCGATGAATTTAAGTAGAAGAAAAGCGAATAAATGAGGAATAAAAATTAAAAACTTAAGCTAATGGCGGCTATTTTTGTCGCCGAAGTGAACCGATATAATGTGACCGTCATCAACAATAACCACCCTTAACAACTGGATCCAAGATGCTCTCTTCTCGCGCTCGTCGCGCTTTTCCGCTGTATATTTGCTGCTTAACGACTTTCACCAGTGTTTCAGCCCTTGCCGACAATACGCTTTTCACCGCGATGGACGATCCGGCCACCGCCAAGAAACCGTTCGAAGGCAACGTGCAGGCGGGCTACAACGCCCAGTCCGGCAACTCGCAAAGCTCCACCCTGTTGGCCAACACCAATATGACCTGGTTCAATACCGACGCGGCATATAGCCTGTGGGGGGCGGCCAACAACACCACCTCCTCCAACGTGCGCTCGTCCGAAAAGTACCAGGCCGGTGGCCGTACGCGCTATAACCTGACCGATCGCAACTACCTGTTCGGCCAGGCCAGCTGGCTGAGCGACCGTTTCAACGGTTATGACTCGCGCTCCACGCTGACCGGCGGTTACGGCCGCCAACTCCTCAACGGGCCGCTCAGCGATCTGCGGGTGGAATTTGGTCCCGGCGTACGCCATGACGAATACCACGGCGGCGGCCGCTCGACCAAAGGGCTGGCCTACGGTGCGGCCAACTATTCCTATCAGCTGACCGACAACACCAAGTTCATTCAGGGCGTTTCCGCGCTGGCGAACGAGGAAACCACGCTGAACTCGGAAAGCGCGTTGAACGTGGCGATCAACGATCGCTTCTCACTGCGCGTGGCCTACACCGTGACCTACAACAGCAAACCGCCGGCCTCCGCACCGAAAAACACCGATACCACCACCTCGGTCACGCTGGTCTACGGCCTGTAACCTCCCCCCGCCCAGAATCTCTCGAAGCCCATCATCGATGGGCTTTTTTTATACCCGCCGCTCTCTCTTGCACAATCTGCTAAAAATATTCATCTCGCCCATTGACGACTTTAGCAAATAGCTTAATACTGTATGCATATACAGTAATTATTATACAGCCTCGTGGCATGATGGATTTCGATAGCGAGTGGCCAACAACGCATCGATAACCCCCAGCTCCGAGAGACTGTAAACAAAGTGAGCATAAGCTATGGAGAAAATCACCTCATTCATCACCTACGCCATGGCGCTGTTTCTCGCCTGGCTCGGCAGGCTCTCTCCGCAGGACATTGCCTTTTTAGTCGGTGCGGCGGTAGGAATCGGCACGTTTCTGGTGAACTGGTACTACCGACGTAAAAGCCTGCAGATCTTGAAGGCTATTGAGCGCAATGCGGCATCACGGAGGAAAATTTACGATGAGTGCAATCGTTAAGCGCTGCAGCGTCGCCGCCGTTTTGGCCATCGCCGTGCTGTTACCGTCATTTGGCGAGCTGCAAACCTCAGAAGCCGGCCTCAGGCTGATCGCCGATCTCGAAGGTTGCCGCCTGTCGCCTTACCAGTGCAGCGCCGGAGTGTGGACACAGGGCATTGGACACACCGCCGGCGTCATCCCGGGCCAGGCTATCGATGAGCGGCAAGCCGCTGTGGATTTGGTAGACGATGTTCGCCGCACCGAGCGTGGCATGGCCGCCTGCCTGCCGCAAACGCTCCCACAAGAAACCTATGACGCGGTGATCGCCTTCGCCTTCAACGTGGGCATCAGCGCCGCCTGCCACTCCACGCTGGTCACGCTGCTGCAGCAGCGCCAGTGGCAACAGGCTTGCGATCAGTTGCCACGTTGGGTTTACGTAAACGGAAAGAAAAACAAGGGGCTGGAACAGCGACGCGCCACGGAACGCGCACTGTGCTTGCAAGGCATTGCCTCATCATGACGGGCTCACTCGCCTAAGTGGTGATGCCACAACAATTTCACTTAATTTGTTCAAGGGGGGTTCTTATGATGCACTGTCCACTATGCGGTCACGTGGCCCACACTCGCTCCAGTCGCTATCTGAGCGAGTCGACCAAAGAGCGTTACCATCAATGCCGCAACATCAACTGCAGCTGTACGTTCGCCACTCACGAATCCGTTGCACGGGTGATCGTCAAGCCCGGCGATGACATTGTCCCGGCGCAGCCGCACCCACCGGAGAATCAGCATAAACAAAGCGCCGCCGCGCTGTAATGCAAAAAGCCTGCTGATGCAGGCTTTTTAATGTCGCTACAACGTGGCCAAATCTCGCAAATGCAAGGCAGCCGGATTTTCAGATAAAAAAAGGGGTTGGCATAGGCCAACCCCTGATAACTATTAACTTTTGGATGCAGCGTTAGTTAACGCGGTTCAGACGCTCTTTGATACGAGCAGCCTTACCAGTACGTTCACGCAGGTAGTACAGTTTAGCTTTACGAACGGCACCACGACGTTTAACAGCAATGCTGTCGATTACTGGGGAGTGAGTCTGGAATACGCGCTCAACACCTTCGCCGTTGGAAATCTTACGAACAGTGAATGCAGAGTGCAGACCGCGGTTACGGATAGCGATAACCACGCCCTCGAATGCCTGCAGACGTTTTTTGCTACCTTCAACGACCCATACCTTCACTTCCACGGAATCACCCGGACGGAATGCAGGTACGTCTTGTTTCATCTGCTCTTGTTCAAGTTGCTTAATAATGTTGCTCATAATATGTCTCTTACCCTAGGTAAACTGATATATCGGTCCCGTCTGATGTCAGACGTTTCCTTCATAGTCCTGTTGCCTGGCCTGATGTTCCCGTTGGAACTCAGCCAGCAACACCGCTTGCTCGTCAGTCAGAGCTAGGCTTTCTAGAAGTTCAGGTCTTCTAAGCCAGGTTCGGCCCAGCGACTGCTTTAAGCGCCAGCGACGTATCTCGGCATGGTTGCCCGACAGTAGAACCGGCGGTACTTCCATCCCTTCCAACACCTCTGGGCGGGTATAGTGCGGGCAGTCCAGCAATCCGTCGGCGAAGGAGTCTTCCTCCGCTGAGGCCTGATGGCCCAGCACACCCGGTATGAAACGGGCGACTGAATCAATCAGGGTCATCGCCGGCAGTTCCCCGCCGCTGAGAACGTAATCGCCGATTGACCACTCTTCGTCAATTTCGGTTTGGATTACGCGCTCATCTATCCCTTCGTAACGGCCGCACACCAGAATCATCTTCTGATTGGCCGCCAGTTCGCACACGCCGGTTTGATCCAGCTTGCGCCCCTGAGGTGACAGATAAATCACCTTTGCTCCCTCGCCTGCCGCTGCTTTCGCCGCATGAATGGCTTCCCGTAAAGGTTGCACCATCATCAGCATTCCCGGGCCGCCGCCATAAGGGCGATCGTCCACGGTGCGATGCCGGTCGTAGGTGAAGTCGCGAGGACTCCAACACTGCACGCTCAGCAGGCCATTTTTTACTGCCCGGCCAGTCACCCCGTAATCGGTGATAGCGCGGAACATCTCAGGAAACAGGCTTACAATACCGATGAACACAAGCCAATCCCCTTACCGTTATTCCACTTGCTTCGACCGTTTGATCCGGGGGTCAAAAACCAGGATCCCAATCTGCCTCAATCACGCGGGCAGTGAGATCGACTTTCTTGATAACCTGCCCATGAAGAAACGGAATCAACCGCTCCTTCATGCCGAACGCATCTTTCAGGTTCGCTTTCACAACCATCACATCGTTCGAGCCGGTTTCCATCATATCGATGACTTTACCCAGCTCGTAGCCGGCGGTGGTGACTACCTGGCAGCCCATCAGGTCTTTCCAGTAGTAATCGTCACCCTCCAGCGGAGGAAGTTGCTCAGAATCCACCATAATCTCGCGATTAGTCAGCAGATTCGCCGCGTCCCGATCGTCAATGCCTTTGACCTTGATGATCAGATCCTGACTGTGGCGCTTCCAGTCTTCCAACTCGATATGCTGCCACTGACCCGCCTGCTGGATAAACCACGGCTGATAGTCAAAAATGCTTTCGGCGTTCTCGGTGGATGAAAACACTCTGAGCCAACCACGAATGCCGTAAGCGGACCCCATTTTACCGAGTACAATCGGCTGCTTAGGCGCTACCGGTTTGAGTTGCTTGCTCATTGCCACCACCGCGACAGATTAAGCTGCTTTCTTAGCGTCTTTGATCAGCGCGTGAACGCGATCAGAAACGGTTGCACCCAGACCAACCCAGTGCTCGATGCGGTCCAGGTCCAGACGCAGTGCTTCAGCCTGACCGGAAGCGATCGGGTTGAAGAAGCCTACGCGCTCGATGAAACGACCATCACGAGCGTTGCGGCTGTCGGTCACTACTACTTGATAGAACGGACGCTTTTTAGCGCCGCCACGTGCCAAACGAATTGTTACCATAACATCCTCTTTAGTTAATAAAACAGCCGGGCCCCATTGAGGGACGGGGCCCGGTTGCAATATAAAAAGCCCGAAAATTTTACTCATTTTGGCGCAAAAAGCAATCTAAAGCGTCGATCGCAGGGGACAACTTTTGCTGCCTGTCAAATTTCGGGCGGTTTTCACCGCGAACGGCGAATGCTGAAAGCGCCCACACTCGGCGTGCGGAGGCCCATCAGCGGCCTGGGAAGCCCGGCGGCATCATACCTTTCATGCCGCGCATCATCTTCGCCATACCGCCTTTCTTCATCTTCTTCATCATACGTTGCATTTCGTCGAACTGCTTCAGCAAGCGGTTGACGTCCTGCACCTGCATGCCGGCCCCCATCGCGATGCGGCGCTTGCGCGAGCCCTTGATGATTTCCGGTTTGGCGCGCTCTTTCAGCGTCATCGAGTTGATGATCGCCTCCATGCGCACCAGCACTTTATCGTCCATCTGCGACTTGACGTTGTCCGGCAGCTGGCCGGCGCCCGGCAGCTTGCTCAGCATGTTGGCCATGCCGCCCATGTTGCGCATCTGCTTGAGCTGCTCCAGGAAGTCGGTCAGATCGAAACCGTCACCCTTCTTCAGCTTGTTGGCCAACTTCTCCGCCTGCTCGCGGTCGACCTTGCTTTCGATATCTTCGATCAGCGACAGCACGTCGCCCATGCCCAGGATGCGCGATGCCACGCGATCCGGGTAGAACGGCTCCAGCGCTTCGGTCTTCTCGCCCACGCCGAGGAATTTGATCGGCTTGCCGGTGATATGACGGATGGACAGCGCGGCACCGCCGCGCGCGTCGCCGTCGACCTTGGTCAGCACCACGCCGGTCAGCGGCAGCGCTTCGTTAAACGCCTTGGCGGTATTGGCGGCGTCCTGGCCGGTCATGGCGTCGACCACGAACAGGGTTTCCACCGGCTTGATCGCCGCGTGCACCTGTTTGATCTCGTCCATCATCGCTTCGTCAACGTGCAAACGGCCGGCGGTATCGACGATCAGTACGTCGTAGAACTTCAGCTTGGCCTGTTGCAGCGCGCGATTGACGATGTCGATCGGTTTTTCTTTGACGTCAGACGGGAAGAAATCGATGCCGACGCCTTCCGCCAGCGTTTCCAGCTGTTTGATCGCCGCCGGGCGATAAACGTCCGCGGAAACCACCAACACTTTCTTCTTCTGTTTTTCTTTCAGGAATTTGCCGAGTTTACCGACGCTGGTGGTTTTACCGGCACCCTGCAAGCCCGCCATCAGCACCACCGCCGGCGGCTGGGCCGCCAGATTCAGCTCGGTGTTGACTTCGCCCATCGCGGCGATCAGCTCGCCTTTGACGATCTTGACGAACTCCTGCCCCGGCGTCAGGCTCTTGTTGACTTCATGGCCGACCGCGCTCTCTTTGACGCGGTTGATGAAGTCGCGCACCACCGGCAGCGCAACGTCCGCTTCCAGCAATGCCATGCGCACTTCACGCAGGGTTTCCTTGATATTCTCTTCGGTCAGCCGCCCGCGGCCGCTGATATTGCGCAACGTGCGCGACAGTCGATCGGTTAAATTTTCAAACATCGTCTCATGCTCAACGTGTAATGACAGGCCGCTCCGGCGACACAATTGCGCCGATGATAACACGAAGCGCGGCGGATCTCTGCCTCAGCGTTGGAGATAGGTTGGAGTGAAACGCGCGCAACGTTATACTGACACTCCAATTAACCACGCCGAAGCAAAATTAAACGCTATGCCAGTTTTCTCCATTGTGGCTTTGATGGCCTACCTGCTCAGCCTTGGACTGATCATTCCCAGCTTGTTGCGGAAGAACAGCGCATACCGTCGGCTTGCCCTCGTCTCGGCGGTGGTGGCGCTGATTTGCCATGCCATCGCGCTGCAGCAGCGCATCTTTGACGTCAGCGCCGGGCAGAATCTCAGCCTGCTGAACATTGGCTCCATCGTCAGCCTGATCATCTGCTCGGTGATGACCTTCGTCGCCTCGCGCGACCGCGGCTGGTTCCTGCTGCCGATCGTCTACAGCTTCGCGATGATCAACCTGGCCTTCGCCAGCTTCATGCCCGGCGAGTTCATCACTCACCTGGAAGCCAGCCCGGAACTGATGGTGCATATCGGCCTGGCGCTGTTCTCTTACGCTACCCTGATCATCGCCGCGCTCTACGCCTTGCAGCTCGCCTGGCTCGATTACCTTCTGAAAAACAAGAAGTTGACCTTTAGCGCCGACATGCCGCCGCTGATGAGCATCGAGCGCAAGATGTTCCATATCACCCAGATCGGCGTGGTGCTGCTGACGCTCACCCTGTGCACCGGCTTGCTGTACATGGATAATCTGTTCAGCAAAGAGAACGTGCATAAAGCCGTGCTGTCGATCATGGCCTGGTTCGTGTATATCGTGCTGTTGTGGGGCCATTACCATGAAGGCTGGCGCGGCCGCCGCGTCGTCTGGTTCAGCTTCGCCGGCGCTTTCCTGCTGACGCTCGCCTACTTCGGCAGTCGTCTGATTCAGCAGGTGATGGTGCGCTAAGCCAGCCCGGCTCAATTCTCCCTCTCTATAAGGAATACTGCATTGGAGCATGTGTCGACGGGGACCCTCATCATTATCCTGGTGATCATGATCGTGGTCTCCGCTTACTTCTCCGCTTCCGAAACCGGCATGATGACGCTCAACCGTTATCGCCTGCGTCACCTGTCCAAACAGGGCAACCGCTCGGCGCGTCGGGTGGAGAAGCTGCTGCAAAAACCGGATCGGCTGATCGGCCTGGTGCTGATCGGCAACAACCTGGTCAACATCCTCGCCTCGGCGCTGGCGACCATCGTCGGCATGCGGCTGTATGGCGATCTCGGCGTGGCGATCGCGACCGGCATACTGACCTTCGCCGTGCTGCTGTTCGCCGAAGTGCTGCCAAAGACCTTCGCCGCCCTCTATCCGGAACGTATTGCCTTCCCCAGCAGCGTCCTGCTGGCGCCATTGCAAAAGGTGATGTTCCCGCTGGTCTGGCTGCTCAACGGCATCACCAGCCTGACCTTGCGCCTGTTCGGCATCCGCACCAACGTGCGCATCAGCGACGCCGTCAGCAAGGATGAACTGCGCACTATCGTGCGCGAATCCCAGTCGCAAATCTCCCGACGCAACCAGGACATGCTGATTTCGGTGCTGGATCTGGAAAAGGTGACGGTTAACGACATCATGGTGCCGCGCACCGAGATCGTCGGCATCGACGTCAACGACGACTGGAAGTCGATCATGCGCCAGCTGACCCACTCGCCGCACGGCCGCATCGTGCTGTATCGCAGCTCGCTGGACGACGCGATCGGCATGCTGCGCGTGCGCGAAGCCTACCGCCTGATGACCGAGAAAAAAGAGTTCAACAAAGAGAACCTGCTGCGCGCCGCCGATGAAATCTACTTCGTGCCGGAAGGCACGCCGCTGAACGTGCAGCTGGTGAAGTTCCAGCGTAACAAAGAGAAGGTCGGCATCGTGGTCGACGAGTACGGCGACATTCAGGGCCTGGTCACGGTAGAAGACATTCTCGAAGAGATCGTCGGCGACTTCACCACCTCTATGTCACCAACGTTGGCGGAAGAGGTCACGCCGCAGAGCGATGGCTCGGTCTTGATCGACGGTACCGCCAACGTGCGCGAGCTGAACAAGGCCTTCAACTGGACCCTGCCGGCCAGCGAGGCTCGCACCGTCAACGGTATGCTGCTCGAAGAGCTGGAAGAGATCCCTGAAACCGGCACCCGGGTGCGTATCGGCCACTACGATATCGACATTCTCGACGTGCAGGGCAACATGATCAAACAGGTGCGGGTCACGCCGATCACCTCGCTGCAATCCAGCGTCGGCCACCACTGACCGCCGGCCTGAAAGTAAAAAAGACGCGAAATCGCGTCTTTTTTTATCTCTGCGGGAAACTCGCGGCTAGATATGCAGTTCCTGCAGCTTCTCTTTTGGCAGCGCCAGCTCGTCGTTGTGGTTAACCACCACGTCGTTATCCAGGATGTGCTTGGCGATCTCCTGCGCTTCTTCCAGCGAGTGCATATGGTAAGTGCCGCACTGGTATTCGTTCAGCTCAGGGATTTTGCGCTGGTCGGTCACTTTCAGCACGTCGGCCATCGCCGCTTTCCACGCATCGGCTACGCGCTGCTCTTCCGGCACGCCGATCAGACTCATGTAGAAACCGGTACGACAGCCCATCGGGGAGATGTCGATAATCTCCACGCCCTGGCCATTCAGGTGGTCACGCATAAAGCCGGCGAACAGGTGCTCCAGCGTGTGAATGCCGCGCTCGGGCATCACTTCCAGGTTCGGGCGGCAAAAGCGCAGATCAAACACCGTGATGGTATCGCCATGAGGCGTTTTCATGGTTTTCGCAACGCGGACAGCCGGAGCTGCCATACGGGTATGATCGACGGTAAAGCTATCCAGCAATGGCATTTCGCTACCTCCTCGTAAAAGAGCATTTATTTCGAAACTTTTTTTCCTAACCGGGAAACCTTTTCTAACCCTGCGAGTCTGAGTATGTGAAAGACGCGCATTTGTTATCATCATCCCTGTCATCAGAGATGCATATTTGGCCACATTGATGTGGCCTTTTTCTTTTTCAGCTTCCGCCGTTTTGCTTCAGGAACGCTTCAAAGCTTAGCGTATCATTGGCTTCTATGTCGCGTTGGCGCTGCCACGAGGCTTCCCGCTCTTTATCCAGCTCGGCTTCGTTCAGGATTTCCAACGGCTCTTCCAGCAACGTCTTACGATACTGCTCCGCCAGCTGCAACCCGACGCGCCCAGTGCCTTCCGCCTTCATCGCCTTCAGAATGCGCGCAGAGAAGGTCAACTCAGGATCGTCGAACGCGGCAACCAGCTCATCACACACCTGCTGGTATTGACGGTTGCCGGCTTCGCCGTCCAACACTTCCGCCACCCGACGCAGATCGGCGAACAGCGCCTTACCCACTTTTTCGAGCGGTTCATGGCTGGCGCCACAGCCGATGCCGATGGTCTGGCCCGGCTTGCGCCCTTCCAGAATCACCCGGTTCCAGTTCTTGCGCGTGCACAGCAGTTCATCGCTGCTCATCTCCGGCGCATCGGCCAGCGCGCACCACACCAGGAACAGATCCAGGAAACGCGCCTGCACCGCGTCCACGCCGATTGGCGAGAACGGGTTGATATCCAGCGAACGCACTTCGATATATTCGATGCCGCCGCGCAGCAGCGCGTCCGACGGCGTCTCGCCGCTTTGGGTCACGCGCTTCGGCCGGATCGGCGCATACAGCTCGTTCTCTATTTGCAGCACGTTGCTGTTCAGCTGCAGGTAGCGATCGCCCTCTTTCACGCCCAGCTTGGCGAACTCTTCGGACGGCGTCGCGATCGCCCGCTTCAGACCGGCCACATAGCTGTGCAGATCGTTGAAGGTGATGCCCAAATTGCTCTGCGACTTGTTGGTGTAACCCAGGTCGCTCAGACGCAGCGAGGTGGCGTACGGCAGGTAGCACATCCCCTGCTCGGTGCGCTCGAACGGCAGATTGGTCTCACGCCCCTTGAGGAACGAAGAACAAATGGCCGGCGATGCGCCGAACAGATACGGGATCACCCAACCGAAACGGTAATAGTTGCGGATCAGGCGGAAATACCCCGCCGAGATCTGCTCTTTACCGCTTTCTGCGTCCTGCACGCCGGCCCAGGCCTGCCAAAACTCCAGCGGCAGCGAGAAGTTGTAGTGCACGCCGGAAATGGTCTGCATCAACGCGCCGTAGCGATTCTTCAGCCCTTCGCGGTACAGCGTCTTCATGCGGCCGATGTTCGACGAACCGAACTGCGCCAGCTCGATATCCTGCTCGGCTTCGATAAAGCACGGCATGCTGAGCGGCCACATGCGCTCATCGCCGATATTGCGCGCCACGTAACGATGAATATCGCGCAGGAACGTCAGCAGGTGATCGATGTTGTCATCAACCGGCGTAATGAACTCTAACAGCGCTTCGGCGAAATCCGTGGTGATCCAGTGGTGCGTCAATGCCGCGCCCAGCTTTTCCGGATGCCCGGTGGTCGCCAAGGTGCCGTTCGGCGTGACCCGCAGCGTTTCACGCTCGATGCCGCGACGAATGCCTTTTAATGCCTGGGGATGGGCTTCCAACCAAGAAAGCGCCTGTGATACGTCCGGGATCAAATTGACCTCCCGCTTCTAAAAACAATAACTCGTAAGCATACTGAATCCGCACCCGAGAGAATATTGAGTTATATTCACTTGGTTACTGCCACCAGGCGATACCCTGTACCGTTATCATAGCCAAAACGATGTAACGCAGCGCCTTTCCGATACACAGAAACAGCGCGACAGAGCCCCAGGGCATGCGCAGCCAACCTGCCAACACGCACAACAAATCGCCCACCACCGGCACCCAACTGAGCAGCAGCGCAGCCGGGCCGAAGCGTTGCAGCCACCCGAGCGCCGTTGCCAGCCCCCGCTGTGGTTTCAACGCCGGTAACAGGCGCCCGATAATGACATTGGTCAAGCCACCCAGCGTATTGCCCAGGGTCGCGGCCAGCACCAGCAACTCCGGCGAGACGCGACTCTGGGTCAGCAAGGCGACCAGAACGATTTCTGAATTTCCCGGCAGCAGCGTCGCACTGAGGAAGCTACTGCCAAATAACGATATTACGGCTAGCGTACTACTCACAGCGTACGGACGTCTACCACAGCCATACCGGCACTTTTCGCCGCCTGAATGCCGAAATCGGCGTCTTCAAACACCACGCATTTTTCCGGCGGCACGCCGATCAGTTCGGCACAGCGCAAGAAGGTGTCCGGCTCCGGTTTGTGGCGCTGCACGTCGTCCGCACCGACGATCGCGTCGAAGCAGTTGAACAGGCCAAGATGACGCAGCAGCATTTCCGCCATGCGGTGCTCGCTGCCGGTACCGACCGCCATCGGACGGCGGCCATGATAGGACTTCACCACCTCGATCAGCGGCAATGGACGCACGCTGTCCAACAGCATCGCTTCCACCGCGCGGGTTTTCTCCGCGGCCAGGTGATGGGGATCGAGATCGGCCTGATGGCTGGCGATAATCGCCTGGGCGATGCGCCAGGTCGGTGAACCGCTCAGCGCCACCATGGCCGCTTCATCAAACATCATGCCATAACGGGACAGCACTTCACGCCACGCTTTGCGGTGCGTTGGCTCGGTGTCCAGAATCGTGCCGTCCATGTCGAAAATAAGACCCTGATAGCGGTCGTACATCGTTACTCCATGATCGTTGAGGAAAGAAAACTACTTTAGCGTAAAGCCGTTGGGTTGTCGCTGACTGCGTCATAACGGAATGTGCTGTGCCCGATCGGGCGCAAAGGAGGACGGGGGGGAGAGAATGGCTAAATGCTGAAAAGCGAAAAACCCGCCGAAGCGGGTTTCTCTTAGATGGTGCATCCAGGAGGATTCGAACCTCCGACCGCTCGGTTCGTAGCCGAGTACTCTATCCAGCTGAGCTATGGATGCATGTCTATTTTTTACTGCTTGCCTGCTTCACTAACGAAGCATGACGGAAAGAATGGTGCATCCAGGAGGATTCGAACCTCCGACCGCTCGGTTCGTAGCCGAGTACTCTATCCAGCTGAGCTATGGATGCACAGGAATTCTTTTTTGATACCGTATGGTATGTTGTTACTACCCCACCATACTGCAAAATATGGTGCATCCAGGAGGATTACTCGGCGCTAGCGCCTCGCCCTACGGGCCATTGCTTAAGCAATGTTATCCTCCTTCGAGCACTTTCTTGCTCGTCATCTGTCTGAAACTCTCGCTTCGCGACACATGAGGAAAATATGGTGCATCCAGGAGGATTCGAACCTCCGACCGCTCGGTTCGTAGCCGAGTACTCTATCCAGCTGAGCTATGGATGCAAATGGCGGTGAGGCGGGGATTCGAACCCCGGATGCAGCTTTTGACCGCATACTCCCTTAGCAGGGGAGCGCCTTCAGCCTCTCGGCCACCTCACCATACGCTTCTTTCGAATTGCGCCTAACTTGCTTTAGAGAAGCTCATCGGCACTGCGTGGCGCACATATTACTTTCTCCGACTTTTAAGTCAAACAATTTTTCCCAACTCATGCGCGTTTGCACAATTCGCACCCAACATGGGCGATTTCACGGCAAAAAGGGCGTTTTATCAACAGGCAACCGCAGCATCTGTAGCAACAAAGCAGGGAACTAACCGGGAAAATAATCACGAAAAAGAGAGGGGAGAACGAAAGAAGTGGGTAAAACGATGCAGTAGCGTCTCGTCTGGCAACGAGACGCTGCTTCGGAATCAGTAAGTCGTCTGCTGAGACTTCTCTGCCTGAATGCGCTGATAGATTTCTTCACGGTGAACCGAAACCTCTTTGGGGGCGTTCACACCAATACGCACCTGGTTGCCTTTTACCCCTAGCACAGTGACCGTAACCTCATCGCCAATCATGAGGGTTTCACCAACTCGACGAGTCAGAATTAACATTCTTTGCTCCTTGAAAGATTAAAAGAGTCGGGTCTCTCAGTTTCCCCGTCATTATCCATCATATGTGGTGAAAACGTAAGCCGCGCAACCCACAATAAGTGTAAGCAGACTTGGTCCCACCTCAGATAATGGTAAGTTTAGCCGACCTGAAAAACTTTGTTCCCGCAATTGTAACTAAATTGTGTTAGCACAGTATGAAAACGCCATAATCAACAAAGTATTATGGCGTTTGTGCGTGCTATTTATTTATGTTCACAGCTTCGAGGCCACCCAGGCTTCTACGCTGTTTAACGCCGCTGGCAGGGCGTTGATATCCGTCCCCCCCGCCATCGCCATATCAGGGCGACCACCGCCCTTGCCGCCTACCTGCTGCGCCACGTTGCCGATCAACTCGCCGGCTTTCACGCGGTCAGTCAGATCCTTGGTCACGCCTGCAACCAGGCTGACTTTGTCATCAGCCGTCGTTGCCAGCACGATGATGGCCGAACCCAATTGATTTTTCAGGTCATCCACCATGGTGCGCAGCATTTTGGCTTCGACATTGTCCAACTGGCTGACCAACAGCTTCACGCCGTTAACCACTTTTGCCTGGCTGGACAGCGACGCGCTTTCCTGCGCCGCCTGCTGATCTTTCAGCTGCTGCAGTTCTTTTTCCAGCGCGCGGGTGCGATCGAGCACCGAGCGCACTTTATCGGTCAGGGTGTTGCTGTCGCCCTTAACCAACTGCGCAACGTCTTGCAACAAATCGCTTTGCTGGTGCAGCGTGGCGATAGCGCCTGCGCCGGTCACCGCTTCAATACGACGAATGCCCGCCGCGGTGCCCGACTCGCTCAGAATGCGGAACAGGCCAATATCGCCGGTGCGGCTGGCATGAGTACCGCCACACAGCTCGGTGGAGAAGTCGCCCATGGTCAGTACGCGCACGTTGTCATCGTACTTCTCGCCGAACAGCGCCATCGCGCCCTTCTCTTTGGCATCTTCCAACGCCATCAGCTCGGTCTGTACCGGCAGGTTACGACGCACCTGCTGGTTCACCAGATCTTCCACCGCGCGGATTTGCTCCGGCTTCATCGCTTCGAAGTGCGAGAAGTCGAAACGCAGATATTTGTCGTTAACCAGCGAGCCTTTCTGCGCGACGTGGTCGCCCAGCGTTTGGCGCAGCGCGGCGTGCAGCAAGTGAGTCGCGGAGTGGTTCAGACGGATGCTGTTGCGGCGCTCAGCGTCTATCTGCGCATCCACGCGATCGTTCAGCTTCAGCGAGCCCTGCGCCAGTTTGCCCTGGTGGCCGATAGCCTGGCCGTATTTCTGGGTGTCGTTGACCACAAACTCTACGCCGGCGGCTTTCAGCACGCCTTTATCGCCGACCTGGCCGCCGGATTCACCGTAGAACGGCGTCTCATCCAGCACCACCACCGCCTCTTCGCCGGCGTTGATCCGATCGACCGGCTGGCCGTCGCGGAACAGCGCGATGACAGTTGCCTGCTGCTCGTCGTGATCGTAACCGCTGAACTGGCTGCTGCCGTCCACGCGGATCAGGCTGTTGTAATCGGCGCCGAAACCGCTGGATTCGCGCGCACGGCGGCGCTGCGCTTCCATCGCTTCTTCAAAGCCCGCTTCATCGACTTTCAGACCGCGCTCGCGGCAGACGTCAGCGGTCAGATCGACCGGGAAGCCGTAGGTATCGTACAAACGGAAAGCGGTTTCGCCGTCCAGGGTATCGCCCTGCAGCTTGGCCAGCTCTTCGTCCAACAGCGCCAGGCCACGCTCCAGCGTGCGGGCAAACTGCTCCTCTTCGGTTTTCAGCACCTGCTCCACCAACGATTGCTGGCGTTTCAGTTCGTCGGCCGCCGGGCCCATCACTTCGATCAGTGGCGCCACCAGCTTGTAGAAGAAGGTGTCTTTCGCGCCCAGCATGTTGCCATGGCGGATCGCGCGACGAATGATGCGGCGCAGCACGTAGCCGCGGTTTTCGTTAGACGGGATCACGCCATCCGACACCAGGAAGGCGCAGGAACGGATGTGGTCAGCGATAACGCGCAGGGATTTGTTGTCCAGATCGGTCGCGCCGGTCACTTTCGCTACGGCGGCGATCAGGGTACGGAACAGGTCGATCTCATAGTTGGAGTTCACATGCTGCAACACCGCCGCGATGCGCTCCAGACCCATGCCGGTATCCACCGAAGGTTTCGGCAACGGCAGCATGGTGCCGTCGGACTGACGGTTGAACTGCATGAAAACGATGTTCCAGATCTCGATGTAACGGTCGCCGTCTTCTTCCGGGCTGCCTGGAGGGCCGCCCCAGATGTGATCGCCGTGATCGTAGAAAATCTCGGTGCACGGGCCGCATGGGCCGGTGTCGCCCATCTGCCAGAAGTTATCGGAAGCGAAAGGCGCGCCCTTGTTGTCGCCGATGCGAATAATGCGCTCGGCCGGTACGCCGATTTGCTTCTGCCAGATGTCGAACGCTTCGTCATCGGTTTCATACACGGTGACCCACAGTCGCTCTTTCGGCAGGTTGAACCAGTTTTCACCGGTCAGCAGTTCCCACGCGTAGCTGATCGCGTCATGCTTGAAGTAATCGCCGAAGCTGAAGTTGCCCAGCATTTCAAAGAAGGTGTGGTGACGGGCGGTATAGCCGACGTTTTCCAGGTCATTGTGCTTGCCGCCTGCGCGCACGCAGCGCTGCGAGGTGGTGGCACGGGAATAGGCGCGTTTGTCCAGCCCCAGGAAAACATCCTTAAATTGGTTCATGCCGGCATTGGTAAACAGCAATGTCGGATCATTGTTAGGCACCAGGGAGCTGCTCGCTACAACCTGGTGACCCTTACTATGAAAGAAATCGAGAAACGCTTGACGGATCTCAGCGGTGCTCTTGCTCATAATTTTCCTGGAAAGGCTAGAATAACGACACGTGAGCCGGTGACGCGTCATCCCGACGATGACAACCAGCTCACGAACAAAAAGTGGGGATAAGATAAATTTTCTTCAGAGGGAAGTAAAACCCCGTGTGCGCTCATTGCGCAAAATCACGGTAAATTGACTGAATTTCTTCCTGGAAGAAGCCGCGATAGAGCAGATAGCGCTGCACTTTGGCTTTCTCTTTCCAGTCGGTTGGCAACGCATCGCCAAATTTTCGCTGCGCTACCTGTTTCGCCTGTTCGCACCAGTCGATGTCGCATTCCGCCAGCGCGTCCTGCACCAGCGCTTTGTCGACACCCTTTTGCATCAGTTCACTGCGGATACGCTGCGCACCGTAACCTTTGCGGCTGCGGCTGCCGATGTAGCTGTGAGCGAAACGCTTATCGTCTAGCCAATTATGCTGGTAACAGTAGGCAATAACCTGCTCGATCAGCGCAGGATCCACCGGCTCTTCAGCCCCCGGCGATGATGCCGGCGCATGTGGCCCCCTGCCGCCAAAACGGGCTTTCGCCACAAACGGCTGCGCCGCAAGTTTGCGGCGCAGTTCAGCTTCACTATGATCGCGTTGCGACAGCAGGCGCATGGCGCGGCTTAGCAAGTCATTCATCATTCAAGCCTGAATTTATGGGATATGCGCCACACGAACGGCGGCGCATATCTTCAGCGATTAGAACTGCTCGCTGGTTTCCGCTTCGTCGTCTTCGAAGTCGTCACCGGAAGCGGCCACCAGTTCACCGCCGCTGTGCAGCAGCAGGTCACGCAGCTTCTTATCCAGCTCAGCGGCGATAGCCGGGTTTTCTTTCAGGAAGTTACAGGCATTCGCCTTGCCCTGACCGATCTTCTCGCCATTATAGCTGTACCAGGCGCCGGCTTTTTCGATCATCTTGTGCTTCACGCCCAGATCGACCAGCTCGCCACGGCTGTTGATGCCTTCGCCGTACATGATTTGGAACTCAGCCTGCTTGAACGGCGCAGCGATTTTGTTCTTCACCACTTTCACGCGGGTTTCGCTGCCCACCACTTCGTCGCCCTCTTTAATGGCGCCGATGCGGCGGATATCCAGACGCACCGAAGCGTAGAACTTCAGGGCGTTACCGCCGGTCGTGGTTTCCGGGTTGCCGAACATCACACCAATTTTCATACGGATCTGGTTGATGAAGATCAGCAGGGTATTGGCGTTTTTCAGGTTGCCGGCCAGCTTACGCATCGCCTGGCTCATCATGCGTGCCGCCAGGCCCATGTGCGAATCGCCGATTTCACCTTCGATTTCCGCCTTCGGCGTCAGCGCCGCCACGGAGTCGACGATGATGACGTCAACCGCGCCGGAGCGGGTCAGCGCATCACAGATCTCCAGCGCCTGCTCGCCGGTGTCCGGCTGGGAGCACAGCAGGTTGTCGATATCGACGCCCAGCTTTTTCGCATAGACAGGATCCAGCGCGTGCTCGGCATCGATGAACGCACAGGTTTTGCCTTCGCGCTGCGCAGCGGCGATCACCTGCAGCGTCAGGGTAGTTTTACCAGAGGATTCCGGGCCGTAGATTTCAACGATGCGGCCCATCGGCAGGCCGCCGGCGCCCAGAGCGATATCGAGTGACAGTGAGCCGGTGGAGATCGTTTCCACGTCCATGGAGCGGTCTTCACCCAGGCGCATGATGGAGCCTTTGCCGAACTGTTTCTCAATCTGGCCCAGTGCCGCAGCTAACGCCTTTTGCTTGTTCTCATCAATAGCCATTTTTGCTCCTTCGTTTCGCAATGCCGGTGTTACCCCACACTGCCACTGAATGTATGTTGTGCAGGAAATGTCACTAATTATACTGTATGGTCATACAGTATCAAGCCTAATTTACAAAAATTCGTCGATGGCGGTTTGCAGCGCGAAAATCGTCGCCTGCAGCCGCACCGCGTCGCGGTCGCCCTCGAATTGCATCATGCGCGACAGCCCCCGGCCATCGCTGCCGGCGAAGCCGAACCACACGGTACCGACCGGCTTTTCCGCGCTGCCGCCGTCCGGGCCGGCGATGCCGCTCACCGATAGCGCCAGATCGGCCTGCGCCGCCCGCAGCGCCCCTATCGCCATCTCGCGCACCACCTCTTCGCTGACCGCGCCGTGCGCCGCCAACGTGGCTTCGCGCACCCCTAGCAGGTCATGCTTCGCCGCATTGCTGTAGGTGACGAAACCGCGATCGAAATAGGCGGAGCTGCCGGCGATATCGGTAATGGCCTTGGCAATACCGCCGCCGGTGCAGGATTCCGCACAGGTGATCCAGCGGCCCTGTGCCTTCAGTTTTTCCCCCACCAGCACGCTGAGCCGACGCAGTTGGTTTTCACTCATAACCTCTCCCTCGCGAATTCAGGTATATGCGCCCGATAGTAGCATTTATCAAGGCGATGCGGCGGCCGACGCGTGGAAATGCGCAGCGCCTCGCAGGAGGTGCGGTTTTAAGCGCCCAGCCAAGCTGCTAGTATCAAAAGAAGCGCCCCAGCGAGCGGCGGCGCACCAGCACAAGGAACATCACGGAGGCGGCACGCTGCGGCGGCGGCCTCAGGGCGCACCAGAAGAGATTAGGATGATAGCGTGAAAAAAACGTTGGGCGTATTCTTGCCGTTGTACACCACCACCCTGCTGCTGCTGTTGGGCTCGGGCCTGCTCACCACCTACGTCTCGCTGCGGCTGGCCTCCATCCACGTCAGCAGCGCGCTGATCGGCGCCATCATCGCCGCCAACTACATCGGGTTGGTGATCGGTGGCAAGGTCGGCCACTTTCTCATCGCCCGCGTCGGGCATATCCGCGCCTACGTGGCCTGCGCCGGCATCATTACCGCTGCGGTGCTGGGGCACGGCCTAACGGAGTTCATTCCCGCCTGGGTCGCCCTGCGCCTGGTGATCGGGCTGTGCATGATGTGTCAGTACATGGTGCTGGAAAGCTGGCTGAACGACCAGGCGGAATCCAACCAGCGCGGCATGGTGTTCGGCTTCTATATGGCAGCGACCTATCTCGGCATGTCGCTGGGCCAGATCGTGCTGATGCTGCAAAGCAACCTGGGCATCACCACGCTGCTGGTGATCGCGCTGTGCTTCGCGCTCTGTCTGGTGCCCATCGCCCTCACCACCCGCACCAATGCGCGCCACATGTCGCCGGCGCCGATGGAGCTGCGCTACTTTGTCGGCGCCATTCCCAAGGTGCTGGCCACCACGTTGGTGATCGGCATGGTGGTGGGCTCGTTTTACGGGCTGGCGCCGGTCTATGCCAGCCTGCAGTCCTTAACCACTCAACAAACCGGCCTGTTCATGGCACTGGCCATCTTCGCCGGACTGGTGGCGCAGTTCCCACTCAGCTGGCTGTCAGATCGCTATAGCCGCCCGTTGCTGATGCGACTCAACGCTATTTTGCTGATCGTGGCGGCGCTGCCGCTGGCGCTGCTGCCGCACATCGACTTCCCGCTGCTGCTGGCGGTGGGCTTTGTCGTCAGCATGCTGCAGTTTACGCTTTACCCGTTGGTAGTGGCGCTGGCCAACGATCTGATTGAGCCGGAGCGCCGCGTCTCACTGGCCGCCTGCCTGCTGATGGCGTTCGGCGTCGGCGCCAGCATCGGGCCCTTGGCGGTCGGCGCGCTGATCGAACCGCTTGGCGGTAATATCCTGTACGCCTTCTTCGCCCTGTGCGGCGTGCTGCTGGCGGCCCTCAGCCGCACGGCGAAAGCGGAGGAACCTCAGCTGGCGCAGGACGCACCGGTGCCGCATATTCCGCTGCCGGACAGCCTCGCCAGTTCGCCGCTGTCGCCGGCGCTCAATCCGACCTTCGATGAGCAGATCATTCACGACACCATGCCACCACCGGAAGCGGCGCCCGATGTCGACGAGCCGCAGCCCGAGGAACAGGAGGCTGAGCCCCTGCCTCAGGGGGCCGATCCGCAAGAGGATACCGGCCTGAAAAAGGCGCACGCCATGCTGTAAACGGCGGCGGCGCTAAAGATCCTGGAAGGAGCCCAGCATAAAACCGCGTTCGGCGATCGCCGCTTTCAGCGTCGGCGCGGTCAACACATCCAGCTCGACGAGGCGCGGATGACAGTATTTGCTCTGCAGGATCGTCGCGTCGAGGAACGCCGGGTGGCACATCATTTCCAATGACTCGGCGCCCTGCTCGTCGGCGCGCGTCAACCGCTGCAGGAACAAGGCTTCGGAAATCATTTCACCGTAGAATCCCGCGTCAAACGCGTCGGTGCTGCAGGGCGTCTGCAACGTAATATCGCGCCGCTTCGCCTCTTCGCGATCGAGACGCAGCGGCAGACCCTGCGCCTGCGCAAACGCCTCCACCAGCGGGTAAATCTGCGGCTGCATATGCACATGGTGGTGGCTGTCGATGTGCGTCGGCGGCCTGCCGAACAGCGTCACAAACCGCGCGAACTGGCGCTGCAGCTCCTCCTGAACCTCGTCCAACTGCAGCTCGCCGGCCTCGGCGCGGCACCACAGCCATTTACCCAGTTCGCCATGCTCGTTGACCAGCGAAGGCATGGCGCCCAGCGGCCTGCCATGGGTCAAAACGAAATGCAGCCCGATCGGCAGCCCCGGATATTGCCGGCTGAGCGCCGCCGCGTGCTGGGCGCCGCCGCCGTTCACCATCGCCGTGGTAGAAGAAACCACGCCATGCTGATACGCCTCGATGACGCCGTAGTTTTGCCCCTTGCTCAGGCCGAAGTCGTCGGCATTCACGATCAGTAGTTTTTCCATAATGGCTCCCGCGAGATGGATTTTTGGCAAGGGAAGCCCGACCGACCGACCCGGCATTCCCCTTCGCTAAGGTAAAAATCGAATGATTAACCGGCCGGCGGCCTGAAGCTCATCGGCATATCGGCGTTGATACTGATCGGGAGCGGCCCTAAAGAGGGCCGTAGCACTTTTTTCGGTAGTTGCCTGGGGTCACGTCGGTGAGCCGCTTGAAGTTCTTAATGAACAGGCTGACATCGCCATAGCCGGAATCAAAGGCGATATCGGAAACCGAAGAGTTGGTGACCTCCAGCTGCGTCTTGGCGAAATTGATGCGGATCTCATTGATCACCTGCATCGGCGTCTTATGGTAGTAACGCCGCATCGCCCGGGTCAGATACTCCTGAGTCTTCCCCGACAGCGCCACCATGTTCGCCAACGCCCTTTCGCCGAACATCGCCTTGTCATGCATGCCAGCCAGGGTGTTCTTCAGCCACTGCGGGATATCATCGCCGCCGTCGTTTTCTTCCTTATAGTGACGAATGCGGCTGATCACATAGAAAGTCAGCGTTTCGAGAAATTCGGCGAAATCATCCTCGCGAAACTGCGGCGAACTCACCACCGATTCGATATAGGCCAAAAACTCGCTCCTCAGGCTGTAGGCCTGCGAGGCGACGAAGCAGCGCGGCAGCTGCTGCAAATAGTGCTCTTCAAAGAACGCTTTGCTGACCGCCACGTTGAAGATTTTCGTCGCGCCGAACTCGTAAAAGCTCTGGTGGTAGGAGCCGATAGGGATAAAGACGAAATCCCCGCGTTCCAGCAGCACCCGCTTGCCGTTGATCTCCTGGTAGCACTTGCCGCTCAGCACGATGGTGAACTCGTAATAGTCGTGCTGATGCAGCCCGGTGGCGCTTTCCACCTTGTTGTAGATAAACAGGTGAAAATCTTTGCAGTTAAAAAAATCCTGCTCGCGAATCAGCTTCACGTCGTTCGCACTCAGCGAAATTCGGTTGTCGGACACGGCGCCGGCCTCCCGTTAGTCAAATCCGTTGCGTCTGGCCGCCTCGGCAAACCAGTAGCCGCTTTTCTTGATGGTGCGGCGCTGATCCGCCCGATCCAGCCGCACCAGCCCATAACGATTCTTGTAGGCGTTCAGCCAGGACCAGCAGTCGATAAAGGTCCACAGATGATAGCCTTTGCACTGCGAGCCTTCCGCCAGCGCGCGGTGCAGCCATTTCAGGTGCTCGCGAATAAAGTCGATGCGGTAATCGTCCTCCACCCGCCCATCGGCACCGATAAACGCCTCTTCGCCTTCAACGCCCATGCCGTTTTCCGAAATATAACAAGGCAGATTGCCGTAGTTCTCTTTCAGATCCATCAGGATGTCGTACAGCCCCTTTTCGTAGATCTCCCAGCCGCGGTGCGGATTGATTTTGCGGCCCGGCATTGCATAGTAACTGAACAAATCCTCCGGCGATGCGATCGGCCCCTCGGCACGGCGCCCCTCTTTCGCCTGCACCCTGCGCGGTTGGTAATAGTTGACGCCGAGGATGTCCACCACGCCGTCTTCAATCAGCTGCGCATCCTGCGGCTCGCAGTGGGGCATCAGCCCATGCCGCTCCAGCAGCTGCAGCAACGCCGCCGGATAACGCCCTTTGGCGACCGGATCGAGGAAACTGCGGTTGAGCAGCAGATCGGCGTCGTGTGCGGCCTGCCGATCCTCCGACGCATCGGAACGCGGATAGGTCGGGCTCAGGTTCAAAATAATGCCGATATTCCCCGGCAGCTCCCGCGCTCTGAAACGCTGCACCGCCATGGCATGCGCCAGTACGCTGTGATACGCCACGGTGACCGCCCGTTTGAAGTCCACTACGCAAGGATAGTGCAGGTCATTCAGGTAACCGGCCTCCACCGGCACGATCGGCTCGTTGAAGGTGAACCAGTGGGTGACCCGATCGCCAAACAGACCGAAACAGGTATCGGCGTAACGCGCATAGGCTTCGACCACCGCCCTGCTTTCCCAGCCGCCGCGCTGCTGCATGCACAGCGGCATATCGAAGTGGTAGAGATTGATAAACGGGGTGATGCCCTGCGCCAGCAGCTCGTCGATCATCGCGTTATAGAACGCCACCGCCTGCGGGTTCACCTCGCCGTCGCCGTCCGGGATCAGCCGCGACCACGAGATCGACGTTCTGAAGGTATTGTGGCCCAGCGTTTTGAGCAGCCCGATATCGGTGCGGAAATGGTCATAAAAGGTCGAGGCCTCAGCCGGCCCCACCCGATCGTGAAAACGCTCAGGCGCGATCTCGTACCAATAGTCGAAGATGTTGCGGCTCTTGCGGTCCCGCGCGGCCGCCCCTTCAGACTGCGGCGCGGAGGTGGCGCTGCCCCACCAGAACCCGTCGGCAAATTGATATTCCATACTCGCGTCCCTCGCGGGGCGGCCACGCCGCCCCGTTCCACAGTTAGAATTTCAGCGCGTTGGCGATGTCTTCTTCGCTTTCTGTCGCCGCATCGATCTGGCTCTGCGCCTTGTTGGAGATCGCCACGAACGGCAGGTAAATCACGGTGGCGACCGCCAGGTTGAACAGGCTCAGCAACAGGGCCATGATGCTGCCGTTGGTGTTGAAGAACGCCCCCAGGCCGACCGGCATGGTCCAGGGCGCGATGTTGGTGATCGGCGGGATCAGCCCGGAGTAATAAGCCAGCGAGGTGATGATGGTCAGTACCGGCTGCACCAGGATGAACGGAATGAACATCACCGGGTTCATGATCACCGGCAGGCCGAACAGAATCGGTTCGTTGATCTGGAAGATGCCGGACGGCGTCGCCAGCTTGGCGACCTGGCGGTAATCCTCGCGGCGCGAGGCGATGAAGATGGCGATGATCAGGCCCAGCGTCGAGCCGGTGCCGCCGAGGTAGATATAGGAGTCGACGAACGGTTTCGCCCACATGTGGAACTCTTTCCCGGCGGCCACCGCCGCTTCGACAGAACCGTATTTGTTGTACAGCTCCACGTTTTCCAGCGCGAACGGTGTCATGATGCCGCTGTCCAGCGCCGCCAGCGCCATGGAGCCGTGCACCCCAAAGAACCACAGCAGCGAGGAGAACAGCACGTACACCCAGCCCACCACGCTGCCCATCTTGGCCAGCGGCGCCGAAATGCCGTCCATGATGATCTGGTGGAAGTTGGTGCCCCAGTGCGCCAGCGCGAACGCCACCAGCCCCATGATGGAGAGGATGATGAAACCGGGGATCAGCGCCGAGAAGGAGCGCGACACCGAAGCCGGCACGCTGTCCGGCAGGCTGATCACCCAGTTGCGCCGCACGATGAAGGCAAACATCTCGGCCACCACCAGCCCAATCACCATACCGGAAATGATGTTGGCGCCGCCCAACCAGTTGGCTCCCACCGCATAGGCCTCGCCGACATTGAACGGTGTGACGGTCATAAAGGCCGCCACCGCCAGCAGCGCCGAAGCGAGCGGATCGACCTTTCGCTCTTCCGCCAACGCCATGCTGATAAAGAACGGCGTCATCAGGGACATGATCCCCAGCGTGCCGTTATAAACGCTGCCGCCGATGCTCTTCAGACTATTCAGCGTCTCGATGGTAGAGGCATCTAACCTTACGCCCAGCGAATAGAAGAACGATCCTTCGCCGAAGCTCAGGAACACGTTGTTGATCAACACGAACATCGCCCCGGTCAAGGTCAGCGGCATCAGGCGGATAAAGCCGTTTTTGATGGCGTTGACGTGGGGCTGCTTACCGATTTTTACGGCGAAAGGCAGGATAACCTTCTCGAGCGAGGCAATGAGGGTATTCACGGCGGCCTCCTGTTATTGATTGGCTTTCTTGATGGCGGCCACCGCGGCCTTCAGCACGCCCAGCCCATCGACCTTGCCGTACAGCAGCGGGTCGATGACTTCAACAGGTTTGTTGGGCAGCTGTTTTTGCACTTCCGGCAAGGTGTAGGCGATCTGCGGCCCCAGCAGGATCAGATCCGCTTCAATGCCTTTCTCCGCGGCCAGCGCCTCCGGATAGGCGGCGATGATCACCGGTACTTCGTATTTCTCGGCCTGCGCCTTCATTTTTGATACCAACAGGGAAGTGGACATACCGGCAGAACAAAACAGATAGATTTTTTTCTTTTCCATACCAAGCACCTCAGATAATCAAAAAAACCCCGTGTTATTTGTATGCCAGATGCAATCACGATTGCTTCACGCACATTCCTTATGAAAATTTCCGTCACGTTGCCCTGGTTGCAGACAGTATACGGAGCATGAAAAACGGATCGGTAAGCCAGCTAGGATAATAACCGTCTCTCCTTGACCTGCTGGCTTGACCCCCTTCACATTTCACATAAAAAAATAGTGTGACCGGGCTCTCAAATAACCGATAAAAACTCGGAATATTCGCAATAAATACTCAAATAACAATTATAAACAGCCAGTTATAAACTCACCGGGAATTTAAGGGATTATTTGCGCCCGAACAAACGAAGAGGGAATAAAAATAGTTCAAGCTTGATTCACTTACTTGCCATCCGAACGCGATGGCCGGTAAAGAAGATTAGGTGGGCAGACGCAGCAACTCGATCACCGTGGTCAGCGCCACGGAATGATTCCTGCGGTTGGGATAATAGAGGTAAAAACCGGGAAACGGCGCGCACCAGTCGGCCAACACCCGCCGCAGCCGCCCGCTCGCGAGGTGTTCTTCCACTTCCTGTTCGATGGCGAAAGCGATACCGACGTGCGCCAACGCCGCCTGCAGCATCATTCTGCCGTCATCGAGTATCAACGGGCTGTTAACCGCCACGGAAAACCGCTGCTGGCCCTGCTGAAATGCCCATTTGTAGCGCTCGCCCGAAGAGGCCTTGCGCCAACCGATGCAGCGGTGCTGCAGCAAATCCTGTGGATGCGTCGGTTCGCCGTGCCGTTGAAAATAGTCCGGCGTGGCGACGATGGCGAAACGCAGATCCGGCGTCAGACGCACCGCGCGCATATCGTTGTGCAGATCCTCGCCGAGCCTAATACCGGCGTCAAAGCCCTGTTCGACAATGTTGGCAAACCCCTCGTCCGCCACCACTTCCAGCGTAATGCCGGGGTACTCGCAGGCCAACCGCTCCAGATGCGGCACGATGGCAAGATCGATGGCCGAACGCGGCGCGTTGATGCGCACCAGGCCGCGCGGCCCTTCGCGAAACACATTCAGGCTCTCCAGCGCGGCGTCGATGCCGGTAAA
Organism: Serratia sp. CY84636; assembly: GCF_052166245.1. Classification (NCBI taxonomy): domain Bacteria; kingdom Pseudomonadati; phylum Pseudomonadota; class Gammaproteobacteria; order Enterobacterales; family Yersiniaceae; genus Serratia; species Serratia sp. CY84636. The sequence goes on along the minus strand of NZ_JBJNOX010000004.1, from coordinate 557,206 downwards.
AGCGGGCACCAGCTGTGCCAGCAGATGCTCACCGGCCTCCGTCGGCGAGACGTTGCGGGTGGTGCGGTTTAGCAGGCGAATGCCCACCTGCGCTTCCAGTTCGCGCAGGGTGTGGGTCAACGTCGGCGGCGTCACGCCCAGTCGGGCGGCGGCGCGGCGGAAGCTGCGTTCACTGGCGATAGCCACGAAGGCCGCCAGGCCGGACAGTTCGGGTTTCTTCATGCTATTAATATAAATTATCTAATAGTGAGATGAATTTTTAGCGGATAGTTATCCGTCATCTAACAACATAGCATTGCGATCGAACCCATTACCAGGTATCGATGCGATGATTAATACTACAGCCCCAACTCATGAAACGCCGCGCCGTCTGGCTGACAAAGTCGTGCTGGTAAGCGGCGGCGGCACCGGTATCGGCCGCGCAGCCGCGCTGGCCTATGCCCGCGAAGGCGCAAAAGTGGCGCTGGCCGGCCGGCGCGCGGCGGAAATCGAAGCCACGGCGCGCGACATCGCGCTCGCCGGCGGCGACGCCCTGCCCATCGTGGCCGACGTCTCCCAGGAAAACGACATCCGCAGGCTGCTCGCCACGGTGACCGCCCACTACGGCCGGCTCGACGTCGCCTTCAACAACGCCGGCATCATCGGCAACTTCGCCCCCATCACCGAACAGAGCAGCGAGGATTTTGACCGCGTGATCGCCATTAACCTCCGTGGCGTCTGGCTGGCGATGAAATACGAGATTGAAACCTTCCTGGCGCAACATTCAGGCGGCGTGATCGTTAACACCTCCTCCTGGCTGACCCACGGCGCGCTCGCCGGCTCATCCAGCTATTCCGCCAGCAAAGGCGCGCTCGATGCGATGATCCGCGCGGTGGCGCTCGAATACAGCGGCCAGGGCATCCGCGTCAACAACATCAACCCCGGCATCATCGACACGCCGATGGCGCGCGGCAGCGTGGCCGACAGCGCGGCGTTCGCGCCCTTTATCGCCCACACGCCCGCCGGCCGCCTGGGCGAATCGGAAGACATCGGCGATGTGGCGCTGTGGCTGGCGACGGACGAAGCCCGCTTCATCACCGGCCAAAGCCTGCTGGTGGACGGCGGTTACACCATCGCCGGCATGCGCTGAGGGGGCGACGCCATGAATTACGTTCGGCTTGGCGACAGCGGCCTGCAGGTGTCCCGCCTTTGTCTGGGCGGCATGACCTACGGCGATCCGGCCTGGCGGCCCTGGGTGCTGAAAGAAGAGCAAGCGCGCCCCTTTATCCGTGAGGCACTGGAGGCGGGCATCAATTTTTTCGATACCGCCAACATTTACTCCGGCGGAGAAAGCGAGCGCATTCTCGGCCGCGCGCTGAAGGCGTTCGCCCGTCGTGAAGACGTGGTGATCGCCACCAAAGCCTACTTTCCGATGGACGCGCAGCCGAACAGCCGCGGGCTGTCGCGCAAGCACCTGCTGCACAGCGTCGACGCCTCCTTGCAGCGGCTGGGAACGGATTACCTCGATTTGTTCGTCCTGCACCGCTTCGACACCGAAACGCCGATCGAAGAAACTGCCGACACCCTCGACGGCCTGGTGCGGGCGGGCAAGATCCGCTATCTCGGCGCGTCTTCACTGCACGCCTGGCGCCTGATGAAAATGCTGGCCTTTCAACGTCAGCACCGCCTGGCGCCGTTTATTTCGCTGCAGAGCCAATACAACCTGGTGACGCGCGAAGACGAAGAGGAGCTGATCCCGCTGTGTCTGGAAGAGGGGCTCGGCCTGACGCCCTGGTCGCCGCTGGCCCGCGGCGTGCTGGCCGGTTCAGGTACGGCCGGCACGCTGCGCGCCGCCACCGACGAACAGGCGCCCCGTTGGTACGGCGGCAGAAACGAGGTGGAATGCACCGTCGCTGCCGTAGCGGAAGTGGCGGCCGCGCGCGGCGTTCCACCGGCGCAGATCGCGCTGGCCTGGCTGTTGGCCAAACCCGGCGTAGCGTCGCCGCTGGTGGGCATGTCCAAGCCACACCATCTGCAGGATGCGCTGGCGGCGCTCGACCTCAGGCTATCGCCGGAAGACGTGGCCGCGCTGGAGGCGCCAATGGCACACGCTGCCCGCCCCGAGCGCTGGTAGCCCCCTTTCCCTCATTCCCGGAGAGAAACATGTCATACGCTGTTACCGCGCGAGCGGCGTTGTTCACCCTCGCTGCCGCATTCACCCTTAGCGCGCCGGCGCAGGCCGCCGTCAGCGCAGACTGCACAGAAAGCAGCATAACGCTGCCGCCCGGCGCACTTTACCCCAACGGCATCGCCCGCGCGGCGGACGGTACGCTGTATGTCGGGCTGATCACCAGCGGCAACGTGCTGCGCAAACGGCCGGGTCAGGCGTGGGAAACCTTCTTCCCCGGCGCTGACACGGTGTTCGCCTCAAACGCGCTGCGGCTGGACGAACGGCGCGGGCTGCTGTGGGGGAACTCGCCGGACTTTCTCTCCGGCGGCAAAACGCGCGCCAACCGCATCTATGCGCTGAACGTCGTGGATGGCACCCTCAACCGCAGCCTGGCGCTGCCGGCGGGGGAAATGGGCAACGATATCGTGCTCGGCGCAGACGGCACGGTGTACGTGACGGAAACCCGCAGCGGCGGCATCCTGCGCCTGCGGCCGGGCGAAACGGCCTTCAGTACGCTGTATCGGGATCCGCAATTGGCGGCTCCCAGCGGGTTGGGGGCCGCCGGGATCGTGCTGCTCGACGACCGGCTGATGGCAGTCGCCAATTTCGGCACCGGTAAGCTCTACGCCCTCAGCTATAACGATCCAAAGCCGCAGCTGACGGAAATGCAGCTGCCGCGCCTCATCGAAAACCCGGACGGGATGGGATTGGCACCGGACGGCGCGCTGATCGTGCTGGAAAACGGGATCCAGAGCGGCCAGGGGCGGATCCTGCGGATCCCTTCCCCCAAGGCGGCAGGCATGCACCGCATTGAGATCTTGCGCGAAGGCATGGAGTCGCCGGTCAACCTGACTATCACGCCACAAGGCTGCGCCTTCGTCAGCGAATCGCGCATCCGCCACCGCCTGCTGCCCGGCCATGAAACCGAAGTGCCCGACAGCTTCCGCCTCTATCAACTGCCTTTGCCTCTCACCGCCGCGCAATAACCTTTCCACCACCACTGCGGGCGGCGACACTTGCGTTGTTGCCCGCAGGCAAACGACAATCTCGCTGCGTTACAAACCGGCCTTGCGCAGCGCTTCCCATTTTTACCTGTGACAGCCGATTGCCCGCTGGGCTAGTATAAGCGTCTGTGCAAACCTCGGGTTTGAGCGCGCCGTCTGGCGTTTTGATGATTTGATTTGCGCCGCCCGGCAAGCGCTGAATGGGGCGGCGCCTGCTGAAACAATGTGATAGCGAATGACGACAATGAAAATCACAGTTCCCTTTACATTCAATGGATTGGAAAAATAATCGCATGAATAGCACCGATAAACTCGATTCGCACACGCCAATGATGCAGCAGTACCTGCGCCTCAAGGCCCAGCATCCTGAAATCCTGCTGTTCTACCGCATGGGCGACTTCTACGAGCTGTTTTACGACGACGCCAAGCGCGCTTCCCAACTGCTGGATATCTCGCTGACCAAACGCGGCGCCTCGGCGGGTGAACCGATCCCGATGGCCGGCGTGCCGCACCACGCGGTGGAGAACTACCTGGCCAAGCTGGTGCAGCTCGGCGAGTCCGTCGCCATCTGCGAGCAGATCGGCGATCCGGCCACCAGCAAAGGGCCGGTCGAACGCAAAGTGGTGCGTATCGTCACCCCCGGCACCATCACCGACGAAGCGCTGCTGCAAGAGCGTCAGGACAACCTGCTGGCGGCGATCTGGCAGGACGCGCGCGGTTTCGGCTACGCCACGCTGGACGTCAGCTCCGGCCGCTTCCGCGTCGCCGAGCCGCAGGATCTGGAAACCATGGCCGCCGAGCTGCAGCGCACCAATCCGGCCGAGCTGCTCTACCCGGAAACCTTCGAACAAATGGCGCTCATAGAACAGCGCCACGGCCTGCGCCGCCGCCCACTGTGGGAATTCGAGCTTGAGACCGCGCGTCAGCAGCTCAACCTGCAGTTCGGCACCCGCGATCTGACCGGCTTTGGCGTCGAGCAGGCGCACCAGGCGCTGCGCGCCGCCGGCTGCCTGCTGCAGTACGTCAAAGATACCCAGCGCACTTCACTGCCGCACATTCGCGGCCTCACCATGGAGCGCCAGCAGGACGGCATCATCATGGACGCCGCGACCCGCCGCAATCTGGAGCTGACGCAAAGCCTGTCCGGCGGCAGCGACAACACGCTGGCGGCGATCCTCGATCGCACGGTCACGCCGATGGGCAGCCGCATGCTGAAACGCTGGCTGCACATGCCGACCCGCGATATCAAGGTTCTCACCGCCCGCCAACAGGCGATCGGCGCATTGCAGGACCTGTTCACCGATCTGCAGCCTTCTCTGCGTCAGGTGGGCGATCAGGAGCGAATTTTGGCGCGTCTGGCGCTGCGCACCGCGCGGCCGCGCGATCTGGCGCGCATGCGCCATGCTTTCCAGCAACTGCCGGACATCCGCGCGCTGCTGCAAGACGTGGACACCCCGCACGTGCAGCAGCTGCTGTCACAGGTGGGCCAGTTCGACGAGCTGCGTGAGCTGCTGGAACGCGCGGTCATTGAATCGCCGCCGGTGCTGGTGCGCGACGGCGGCGTGATCGCCCCCGGGTACAACAGCGAACTGGACGAGTGGCGCGCACTGGCCGACGGCGCCAGCGACTACCTCGATCGGCTGGAGATCCGCGAGCGTGAAAAACTGGGGCTGGATACGCTCAAGGTCGGTTTTAACGGCGTACACGGCTACTACATTCAGGTCAGTCGTGGCCAAAGCCACCTGGTGCCGATCCACTATGTGCGCCGCCAGACGCTGAAAAACGCCGAGCGCTACATCATCCCGGAATTGAAAGAGTACGAAGACAAAGTGCTCACCTCCAAGGGTAAGGCGCTGGCGATCGAGAAAAGCCTGTACGACGAGCTGTTTGATCTGCTGCTGCCGCACCTGGCGGAACTGCAGCAAAGCGCCGCCGCACTGGCCGAGCTGGACGTGCTGGCCAACCTGGCCGAGCGCGCCGATACCCTGAACTACGCTTGCCCAACCATGAGTGAACAGCCGGGGATCCGCATTACCGAAGGCCGCCACCCGGTGGTAGAGCAGGTGCTGAGTGAGCCGTTTATCTCCAACCCGCTCACCCTGTCGCCACAGCGCCGCATGCTGATCATCACCGGCCCGAACATGGGCGGTAAAAGCACTTATATGCGGCAAACGGCGCTGATCGTGCTGATGGCGCACATCGGCAGTTACGTGCCGGCCACCAAGGCCACCATCGGCCCGGTGGATCGCATCTTCACCCGCGTCGGCGCGGCGGACGATCTGGCTTCCGGCCGCTCTACCTTCATGGTGGAGATGACCGAAACCGCCAACATCCTGCACAACGCCACCGAGCACAGCCTGGTGTTGATGGATGAAATCGGCCGCGGCACCTCCACTTACGACGGCCTGTCGCTGGCCTGGGCCTGCGCCGAGAACCTGGCCAACCGCATCAAGGCGATGACGCTGTTCGCCACCCACTACTTCGAGCTGACGACGCTACCGGAGAAAATGGAAGGCGTGGTCAACGTGCATCTGGACGCGCTCGAACATGGCGATACCATCGCCTTCATGCACAGCGTGCAGGACGGGGCTGCCAGCAAAAGCTATGGCCTGGCGGTCGCCGCGCTGGCCGGCGTGCCGCGCGACGTCATCAAGCGCGCCCGTCAGAAGCTGCGCGAGCTGGAGTCTATCTCCAGCCACACCGCCTCGGGCAGCGTCGATGCCACCCAGATGACGCTGCTGCAGGAAGAGACCTCGCCGGCGGTAGAAGCCCTGGAAGCGCTGGATCCGGATTCCCTGTCGCCACGCCAGGCGCTGGAATGGATCTACCGGCTGAAAAATATGGTGTAGTCTGGTGCCAAACGCGGGCATAAAAAAACGGTGAGCATCATGCTCACCGTTTTTATTTGATGCGGTTCAACAACCGGCGTTATTCGCGGAACAGCGCCTCAATGCTCAGGCCCTGCATCTGCAGAATCTCACGCAGACGACGCAGGCCTTCAACCTGAATCTGACGGACGCGCTCACGCGTCAGGCCAATCTCCCGGCCTACGTCTTCCAGCGTCGCCGCTTCATAGCCCAGCAGGCCGAAACGACGCGCCAACACTTCACGCTGTTTGGCGTTCAGTTCGAACAACCATTTGACGATGCTTTGCTTCATATCGTCGTCTTGCGTGGTGTCTTCAGGCCCGTTGTCCTTCTCGTCGGCCAGAATGTCCAGCAGCGCTTTCTCCGAATCCCCGCCCAGCGGCGTATCCACCGAGGTGATGCGCTCATTCAGACGCAGCATGCGGCTGACGTCATCCACCGGCTTGTCGAGTTGCTCGGCAATCTCTTCAGCGCTCGGTTCATGATCCAGCTTGTGGGAAAGCTCGCGCGCGGTGCGCAGATAGACATTCAGTTCTTTGACGATATGGATAGGCAAACGAATGGTACGGGTTTGGTTCATGATCGCCCGTTCAATCGTCTGACGAATCCACCAGGTTGCGTAAGTGGAGAAGCGGAAACCGCGTTCCGGATCGAATTTTTCCACTGCGCGAATCAGACCGAGGTTACCCTCTTCGATCAGATCCAGCAGCGCCAGACCGCGGTTGCTGTAGCGGCGGGCGATTTTCACCACCAGCCGCAGGTTGCTTTCAATCATGCGGCGGCGGGACGGCACGTCACCGCGCAGAGCACGCCGCGCAAAATAGACTTCTTCCTCTGCGGTCAGCAGAGGTGAATAACCGATCTCACCCAGATAGAGCTGCGTCGCATCCAATACGCGTTGCGTAACGCCTTGAGACAACAGCTCTTCTTCCGCTAAATCGTTCTCGCTGGTCTCTTCTTCTACCAGCGCTTTTTCATCAAACGACTCAGCCTCAGCTCCATTCTCGTCGAAATCCGCATCATCATGTAACTCGTTAACTTTCAGCGTATTTTGGCTCATATGCTGCTCCTACCCGTGATACCGCGAGCAGAATCTCAGCGTATTCTGCCCAATCTATCGCTGCGGAAGATAACGCAGCGGGTTTACGGATTTCCCCTTGTAACGAATTTCAAAATGCAAACGTACTGAACTGGTACCGGTGCTACCCATGGTGGCTATTTTTTGACCCGCCTTCACTTCTTGTTGTTCCCGGACCAGCATTGTGTCGTTATGAGCGTAGGCGCTCAGGTAATCATCATTGTGTTTGATGATGATTAGATTACCGTAACCCCGTAAAGCGTTGCCGGCATACACTACGCGGCCATCGGCGGTAGCGAAGATAGGCTGCCCACGGGAACCGGCGATATCGACGCCCTTATTCCCACCTTCTGATGAGGAAAAGTTATCAATAATCTTACCGTCAGTCGGCCATCTCCAGGTACTGACCGGAGAACTGTTGCTGACGGTGCTGCTCACGGGTGGAGCGGCTTCCGGTGCGGTAACAGGCGCAGTCGCGGTCCCAACCGCTGCGGCACCTGCTGCAGGTAACATCTTACCTACATTCTGTTTACCCGAGTTTTCAGAATACGCGTTAGTTGATTGAGAATCAACCGTTGCCGTCTGGATCTGGGAGCTGGAAGGTGGCTTCGGAACGCCGCCTTTGGTCGCGTCTGTCGTCGCCAGCATGCCGCCGCCGCCGTTGGCAGAACCATTACCAAGCTGAATGGTTTGGCCAACATTCAGGCTGTATGGCTCGGGAATATTGTTGCGCTGCGCCAGGTCGCGGAAATCGTTGCCGGTGATCCAGGCGATATAAAACAGCGTGTCGCCGCGCTTGACCGTGTAGGTTTCACCGCCGCTGTAGCTCCCTTTAGGGATAGCGTTATAACTGCGGTTATAGACAATGCGGCCCTCGGGGCTGACCTGCTGCGCCCCGCCATTATTATTGCCGGATGGAACGGCACCGCCGCCACCCACGCTGCTGATAGGGGCCGACGTCGAGGCATTGTTCGTACAACCCGCCAACCACAAACTTACCATCGTACACACCGCTACCCGGCGTAACGTAATCATTGGGCTTCCCGTGCTCATGCTTCCCCCATGACAGCAATATCAGTGATATATCCAAAATACCCTTTACATCGTAGCCGAGCTTTTGCCACTTCCCAGTCCCTGCGATGTAAAGGCGCCGCCGGCCGATCCCTGAACGCCAGGTCATCTCCCGCCGGAGCATCAAAACGCGCGCCAATGCTAACCACATTGGCGTTGCCGCACCATAAGACAACTACGTAGAAAGGCCAATTCTAGTGAAAATTAGCCTGATTGGAACGAGAAAACCTTATCCGGACGTGATGAAAGTGCAACAGATTTTGCAGACGGTCGAAAAATCAGACAATCGCTAGGCCAATTCGCCTTTCACCAGCGGGACAAAGCGCACCGCTTCCACCGCATCGACAACGAACTCGTTGCCATGGCGTTGAATGCGTTTGAGGGTTTGGGCCTGCTCGCCCACCGGCAGCACCAAAATGCCGCCGTCGTCCAATTGTTCCACCAGCGCCTGCGGGATCTCCGGCGGCGCGGCGGTGACGATGATCGCATCGAACGGACCGCGCGATGCCCAGCCCTGCCAGCCGTCGCCGTGGCGGGTGGATACATTATGAAGATCGAGCTGCTTCAGGCGGCGCTTGGCCTGCCACTGCAGCCCCTTGATGCGCTCGACGGAACAAACGTGTTGCACCAGATGTGCCAGGATAGCGGTCTGATAACCGGAACCGGTGCCGATCTCCAGCACCCGTGAAGTGGGCTTCAAATTCAGCAGCTCGGTCATCCGCGCCACCATATAAGGCTGGGAAATGGTCTGGCCGGAGCCGATCGGCAGCGCGGTGTTTTCGTAGGCCTTATGATCCAGCGCTTCGTCGACAAAACGCTCGCGCGGCACCGCTTCGATCGCCCGCAGCAGCTTTTCGTCCCGGATCCCCTGCTGCCGCAGCTGCGTCAGCAATGTTTGCATACGCTTGTTCACCATTCCCCGCTAACCTCTGCCTTGGTTAACCATGTTTTCACGACTTCCTGCGCCGCGTAGGCGGTCAAATCCACCTGCAGCGGCGTGATCGCCACATAGCCTTGTTCCACCGCCGCAAAGTCGGTATCCGGCCCGACATCAAATTTATCACCAGGCGGCCCGATCCAGTAGAGATTTTGTCCGCGCGGATCCTGCTGGCAGAACACCTTGTCGGCGGGATGGCGGCTGCCACAGCGGGTAACGCGCAGGCCTTTAATCTCCGCCAGGGGCAGATCCGGTACGTTGATATTCAGGATTTTTCCGGTACGCAACGGCTCACGCTGCAACGCGCGCAGGATACGGCAGGTAATGACGGCGGCGGTCGCATAGTGCTGGTGGCCGTTCAACGACACCGCCAACGCGGGCAGCCCCAGATGCCGGCCCTCCATCGCCGCCGCGACGGTGCCGGAATAGATGACGTCGTCGCCCAAATTCGGCCCGGCGTTAATGCCGGAGACCACGATATCCGGTGCCGGGTGCATCAGCGCGTTGACGCCAAGATAGACGCAGTCGGTCGGCGTCCCCTGCAGCACCGCAATATCGCCGTTGGCCAGCGTCTGCGTGCGCAGCGGCGATTCCAGCGTCAGCGCATTGGAAGAGCCGCTGCGGTTACGATCCGGCGCCACGACCTGCACCTCGGCGAATTCCCGCAGCGCCGCCGCCAGCACCTGAATGCCCGGAGCGCTGACGCCGTCATCGTTACTCAACAATATCCGCATTGTAGACTCAACCCCTAGTTGTCATAACAAGCAAACTTAAAACCGCACTCTTGTTATCCGGTTATTGTCCGGTTGCGGATTCATTGGATCACCCTGGTTCACTTTGCCCCGAATTATAACCGAACTTGCTTGTGTTACTAGCGCGTCGAACTCATGCCGACGGCATCCGAACTCGTTGCAGAAACGGCGTCTGTAGCACTGCGGCGATAAAACGCGTCTACATTCGCCAACACCTGCACAACATGAGGGAACCCTGTCGCGCCCAATACAGTCCATAAAGAATAAATAAAATTTAAATAATAACCAAACAAAACAAGGCCCAAAGAACTTTCTTAGCTAGTTTGCTGTTTGCCATCTATATTTTATTGGCTTGAAATTTAATTACTCAAGCCCATTCTTCACTGAGGAAAAAGCCATTATGACCACCTTATCAATGACGGATTATCCGGTTGAACTGACACCGGAAACAGAAAACCTTTCGTTCACCAACATCAACAACACCAATGTAATTATCTCTCCAACATCAGACTTAACCATTTCCAAAGCTCATATAAAGATAGGCAGCGGTTTTAATATGCTGAGCTGGGCCGGTAATTCGACCAACGGCGGACCAAACATTATCAGCGCCAATTTCCGCGCCAATGGCAGCGCTGAGTTCGGCACAAATAACACGACGATTCTATCCGCCAACTTCATCACCAAAGATATCCTGATCGCGACCGCCGCCAATGGCACGAAATCCGCAATCATCAACAGTAACATTGGCAACTTCGACCAATTCAGCTACATCGATCTCGCAGGCTATGTCGGCACCGGCAGCATACATCTTGACGGACAAACCGTAGCGACCGAGGGCGCCCACACCTTTGACGCCGGCATTATCTTCGGCAACGTCATCATCAACAACACCGCTTATGCTGATGTCAGCAACATCGCGCAATCTCCCTACTTCCCCAGCGCGCCACTCGCTTTTTCCCTTAGCGGATTTGCAGACAACGTCCATTTAATTAACGCTAACGCCTCTTACTCGGCCGGGCAATATATTCCCACAACCATTCGTATATTTGATGACGCAACGGCCGCCAGTAAGTTACATGTCGAGCTGGCGAAAGTTCAGGGAAAAAATGTCACGACAGATTTAAATATTGATATTGGTAAAGAGTTTAACCCTTATACCGATACGCCCCCCGCCTATAGCAACCAGAAAATCAACGGTGGCACCTTCGCCGTCACCAGCCATTACACGAACACCCCGGCAAAGGAAATATTAAATATCACCGCAAACTTTACCCATTCTGAATTAACGTTATCCGGTGGAAGCAATCACATCACGGATATCAGCCTCAACGGATTCGCCCTGGGCGGTGCGAATAATTATGTGCTGAAGCTCAATGTCAAAGCGGGCTTTACCGATTCGCTGGCCCGCATCGCCGTGGGCGAACTGAGCAACCCGAACGGCAATCTCGCGCCAATCAGCGTGGACATTCACAGCGAGATCGGCGGCACCGGCGGCGGCGACTTTTATAATACGCTGGGTAGCCTGCAAAATAGCGGGCAGTTCAGCGCCATCATCAACACGTTGGCCGGCAAGCAATTGGAGGTAGAAGGCGCTTCGCAAGACGACAGCTTCAGCGTCATCGGCAACACAACCATCACCGGACACGGTTCGGGTTTCCACGGCGACACGATCAACTTCGCGCACAGCTCCATTTCCAGCCAGGTCAAGATCACCGACTATCATGCGGCCCACGACCGGATCAATGCAGGCGACACCACACAACAATGGACGTTCTCAGCGGCCGGCGGCAAATCACTGGTTTCCTATGGCGACTACGGCAATACGAGCAATTTGAATGCCTTGTTCTCCACATTGGGTGGCGCTGCAGATGCGCAATCCCTGTTCAGCGCAGCGCTCAGTACAGCCACCGGTGGCGCCAGCGAACATGCGCTGGCAGAAGTCGGTGCCATAAAGTTGGGCAATGCGCTGTATATCATCATCGACAGTAATGGCAACCACGGCTTTGACAGCCAGGATATCGTCTTCTCGTTAGGTAACCGCGATCTGCAACAAACGGTGGCGGACATGCACTACAACTCGCCGTCTATCGAGCTGAGCGGCGTGACGCCACCGCAGTTGGAAGCGCTGGCATAAAACGCAAAAGCCCCAGCCTGATTGGCCGGGGCTTTTCGGGCTCCGTCAAAACCCGAACGGCTATTCTCCGTTACTCGCTGATATCCGCATCACTGTCATCCTGCTGCATGATCTCGCGAACTACGCTGGTGGCGAAGCTGCCTGCCGGCAGCCAGAAGCGCAGTTCCACGGTAACGTCATCCCACCAGTTCCACAGCATATTTTGCGGCTGCAGCAGCAGGGCCCGACGAGCGGGTTCGACACGCTCACGCTTTAAAAGCGTAAGCAATTCCGGCTGCTCCGCCAAGCATTGTTGTTCAAATGCCAACGCATCGCCGGCAGTACCCGGCTCGCCGTCGCCCGGCAACGTCGCGGTGACAACCAGCTCGCCGGCATCCAAGCGCTGTTGCAGCGTCTCCAGTTCATCAGCTTTGGCGACAAACCAGCTGCCGCGGCCGCTCAGCTGCAGGGCGTCACCTTCCAGCACGGTGCGCTGCAGGCCGTCGGCCAGGCGCCTGCTCGCGACCTGATTAAACAGCGCGCTGCGGCTGGCGGACAGGTAGAAACTACGCTTGCTGCGCTCTTTGACGCGAATTTCGTCATTCGCCCAGCGGCGCGCCATCACCAGATTGTTGCCGCCACGGCCGAAACGCTGGCTGCCGAAGTAGTTCGGCACGCCCTGCGCGGCGATGGCCTGCAGGCGGCGTTCCACGTCCTGCCGGTCGGAAATCTGGCGCAGCACCAACGTAAAGTGGTTGCCCTTCAGGTTGCCAATGCGCATTTTACGCAGGTGGCGGGCGTACGAGAGCACCTCGCAGCCTTCCAGCGTAAACCGGGAGAAATCCGGCGTGTCCTTACCCGGCATATGCAGGCAGAACCACTGCTCGGTCACCGCGTGGCGATCCTTCAAGCCGGCATAGCTGACGGAACGGGCGTGAATTCCGGCGAAGCGTGCCAGGTAATCGGCCACGAACTGGGTATTGCAGCCGTTTTTACGGATGTTAACCAGCACGTGCTCGCCTTCACCGTCCGGCGCAAAGCCCAGGTCTTCCACCACCACGAAATCTTCCGGATTGGCTTTCAACACCCCGGTGCTCTGCGGCCGGCCATGCAGCCAGGTCAGATTCGCCATATCCATGCGGTTATTCCTTGATCAGCAAGGCGACCGCTTCGCAGGCGATACCCTCGCCGCGCCCGGTGAAACCGAGCTGCTCGGTGGTGGTGGCCTTCACGTTGACGTCATCCATATGGCACTGCAGATCTTCCGCCAGGAAGACGCGCATCTGCGGGATGTGCGGCGCCATTTTCGGCGCCTGAGCGATGATGGTGATATCGAGGTTGCCGAGGCGGTATCCTTTGGCGCGGATGCGTTTCCAGGCTTCGCGCAGCAGCTCGCGGCTGTCGGCGCCTTTGAACGCCGGATCGGTATCGGGGAACAGTTTGCCGATATCGCCCAGTGCCGCCGCGCCCAGCAGGGCGTCGGTCGCGGCGTGCAGCGCGACGTCGCCGTCCGAGTGGGCCAGCAAACCTTTGTCGTAAGGGATGCGAACGCCACCGATCACCAACGGGCCTTCGCCGCCGAATTTATGTACGTCAAAACCGTGACCGATACGCATGATGCGCTCCTTAATTGTCTAACTGAGTCAAATAGAACGCCGCCAGCGCCAAATCCTCCGGCCGCGTTACTTTAATGTTGTCGGCCCGGCCGGCGATCAGCTGCGGATGATAACCGCAATGCTCCAGCGCCGAGGCTTCGTCGGTGACGTTCGCGCCTTCATCCAGCGCGCGCTGCAGGCACTGCTTGAGCAGCGGCAGCGGAAACAGCTGCGGCGTCAGCGCGTGCCACAGATCCTGGCGTTCGACGGTGTGGGCGATGGTTTCGCGGCCGGGTTCGGCGCGTTTCATGGTGTCGCGCACCGGCGCGGCGAGAATGCCGCCGACCTTGCTGTGTGCGGTGATCGCCAGCAGGCGCTCGAGATCGTCGGCGTGCAGGCAGGGGCGTGCAGCGTCGTGCACCAGTACCCAGTCCGCATCGCCCGCCAGCTTCAGCCCGGCCATCACCGAATCGGCGCGCTGCCTGCCGCCCTCGGTGACGATCACCCGCGGATCCTGGGCGATCGGCAACTGTTCGAACTGGCGATCTTCGGGGCCGATCGCCACGATCACCCGCTCAATGCGCGGATGACGCAACAGGGCGTGGATGGCGTGCTCGACGATGCTGTGCCGGCCGATGGTTAAATATTGCTTCGGGCATTCCGCCTGCATGCGGCTGCCGATACCGGCAGCGGGCAGGACGGCAATCACCGAGGGAAAGGTGCCTGCGGAGTGATTCATGCGTTATTTTTGTGCGTTATTTTGCGAGGAAGACGCCGCGTTGCGTCTGGATTGGTCAGGAACCAGACGATAGAAAGTCTCACCGGGCTTGATCATGCCCAGCTCATTACGCGCTCGCTCTTCGATCGCTTCCTGACCGCCGTTCAAATCATCGATTTCGGCAAACAGCTGATCGTTACGCGCTTTCAACTTGGCGTTGTTGCCCTGTTGGACCGCAACGTCTTCATTGACTCGCACGTAATCGTGAATACCATTTTTGCCCAGCCACAGTGAATACTGTAACCAACCGAGCAATGCCAGCAATAGCAGCGTAAGTTTTCCCATCTCCGCCCCCTGAAAAACCGACCAATCATCCCACAACTTTTCGTTGGACTCCACACTGAGAGCGGCATTTCAACGCCAAATTCAGAATACGGATGAAGGGTTCCCGAGTTTATCGCCCAATTCCGCGGCGAAAGCGGCAAAAAAAGCCCCTTACACCCGATGCGCACGACGCGTTTTCCAATGAGGCACACACTGCCCTTCACCCATTATGCAGCAAGAACCACTGCACCGCCGCTTTCTACCCCATCGCTTACTCCGCCGCAACGCAAAAAGTGAATATTTACCACCATAGAAAGAATAATCCTTATGCAGGGGTTGTACTTTCATTCATTGAAGCTTATTTTTATGCACTACTAGTGCATAAATAATTCCAATATATAACCTTTCATTATCGGGGATCGCGATGTTAAAACGTTTAGTTCTGATCGGCGCCTGCCTGGCCGCCACCTTCTCCACCGCCGCGTTGGCGGCTGAACCTACCTACGTCGTCGGTTCCGGCGGCACCTATCGGCCGTTCGAATTTGAAAACAGCCAAAAACAGCTGGAAGGTTTCGACATCGACATCATCAAAGCGGTGGCCAAGGCCGAAGGCTTCCAAATCAAACTGATCAATACACCGTGGGAGGGGATCTTCGCCACGTTGAATTCCGGCGATCGCGACATCATCATTTCCGGCATCACCATCACCGACAAGCGCAAGCAAATGGTTGATTTCTCGGCGCCTTACTTCCCGGCCGAGCAGGCTATCGTGGTGCCGCAAGACTCGACGGTAGACTCCATCGCCGCGCTGAAAGCGCTGAAGGTCGGTGTGGTGAACTCCAGCACCGGCGACATCGTGGTGTCCGACGTACTGGGCAAAAACAGCACCGCCATCAAGCGCTTCGACAATACGCCGCTGATGCTGCAGGAGCTGTATGAAGACGGCATAGGCGCGGCGGTCGGCGACGTCGGCGTGGCCAAGTTCTATATCAAAACCCACCCTGAGAAAGCCTTCAAGCTGGTACCCGACGCCAAGTTCGAGCGCCAGTATTTCGGCATCGCCGTCGCCAAAGGCAACGATGAGCTGCGCAACAAGATCAACGCCGGCCTGAAGAAAATCGTCGCCGACGGCACCTACGCCAAGATTTACCAAACCTGGTTCGACAGCAACGTACCGACGCTGCCGGCGGAATAATACCCTGTCGCCGGCGCCCGCCAGGCCGTCGGCGCACCCCCGTTTCAGCCTACCAAGAAGGAATACCTTTTGAACTTCCGCTGGGAGATCATCCAGGAATACGCTCCGCTGTTTATGGAAGGCGCCTGGATGACCATCAAATGCACCATCATCTGCGTACTGCTCGGCACCACCTGGGGATTGATCCTCGGGCTGGGCCGTTTGGCGCAAGCGCCGCACGGCATCTGGAAACCCATCCTGCATTACGGCGTTCAGTGGCCGGTGCGCATTTACATCAGCGCCTTTCGCGGCACGCCGCTGTTCGTGCAGATCATGGTGGTGCACTTCGCGCTGGTGCCGCTGTTCATCAACCCGCGCGACGGCCTGCTGGTCACCAGCGGCCTGATGAGCGTCGATTTTGCCCGCGCGCTGCGCGCTGACTACGGTGCCTTTCTCTCCTGCGTAGTGGCGATCACGCTCAACGCCGGCGCCTATGTGTCGGAGATCTTCCGCGCCGGGATCCAGTCGATTGACCGCGGCCAGATGGAGGCCTCGCGCTCGCTGGGCATGAGCTACGGCAAGACCATGCGCCAGGTGATCCTGCCGCAGGCCTTCCGCCGCATGCTGCCGCCGCTGGGCAACAACGCCATCGCTATCGTCAAGGATTCGTCGCTGGCCTCCGCCATCGGCCTGGCGGATCTGGCCTATGCCGCCCGCACCGTCTCCGGCGCCTACGCCACCTATTGGGAGCCCTACCTGACCATTTCGCTGGTCTATTGGGTCATCACCTTCCTGCTCTCGCTGCTGGTGCAACACATGGAAAAGAGGTTCGGTAAAAGTGATTCGCGTACATAACCTGCAAAAACAGTTCGGCGAGAGCCACGTGCTGCGCGGCATTTCCTGCCGGATCGCCGCCAACGAAGTGGTGTGCGTCATCGGCCCTTCCGGCTCCGGGAAGAGCACCTTCCTGCGCTGCATCAACGCGCTGGAAACGCTCTCCGGCGGCGAGATCGAGGTCAACGGCTTCGCCGTTCACGATCAAAAAACCGACCTAAACAAGATGCGTGAAAGCGTGGGTATGGTGTTCCAGCGCTTCAACCTGTTCCCGCACATGACGGTGTTGGAAAACATCATCATGGCACCGGTGAGCGTGAAGAAACGGCCGCGCGCCGAAGCCATCGCGCAAGCCGAGCAGCTGCTGCACAAGGTCGGGCTGCTCGACAAGATAGACGCCTACCCCAACAGCCTCTCCGGCGGCCAGCAGCAGCGGGTAGCGATCGCCCGCGCGCTGGCGATGGAGCCGAAGATCATGCTGTTTGACGAACCCACCTCCGCGCTCGATCCGGAGCTGGTGGGCGAAGTGTTGGCGGTGATGAAATCGCTGGCACACGAGGGCATGACCATGGTGGTGGTCACGCATGAGATGGGCTTTGCCCGCGAGGTGGCCGATCGGGTGCTGTTTATCGATCAGGGGATCATTCAGGAGGAAGGTGCGCCGCAGCAGATCTTCAGCCATCCGGCCAATCCGCGCACACAGGCGTTTCTGAGCAAAGTTTTGTAACCTTCGGCACCGCTTTGCAATCCTTCGGGCGCCGGCATCGGCGCCCGCTCTCTCACCACCCGGTCAAGAAGCTGAACACCAGCCAGAACAGGCACAGCACGATGGCGCCGGTCAGCAGCAGCGTCAGGATCAGACGGCCGCGCAACAGCATGCTGAGGGTGATGCCGATCAGCACCGACAGCGGCATCAGCGCCAGGAAGAACGGCCAGGTATAGAGCAGGAAAAACAGCGTGTTGGAACCGTAAACCAGGAACGGCAACGCGAACGCCAGCCAGTAGAAAACAAAGCCGCTGACGCCGCCCAGGAAAGAATAAGAAGGCTCCTCTCTCTCCTGTTTTGACTGCTTGGCGTCGATCAAGATAGGCGTGACATTTTGCATAGTGATCCCTGGTTATTCGGCTCGCTCTGCGGCGGCTTAGAGTAAAAAGCGCATGGCGAAAAACGCCACACGCTTTTTTTGAATTCAGGGTTTGATAATAGCCTGACCACGCAACACGTCTAACAATTGCGCAATCAAATTTGTTACCAATTGTTGGCCATCAAGGTGGATTTCCGGCTGCTGCGGCGCCTCGTAAACCGCGTCGATACCGGTGAAATTGCGCAGTTCGCCGGCGCGCGCTTTTTTATACAATCCCTTCGGATCGCGCGCCTCGCAGATCGCCAACGGCGTGTCGACAAACACTTCGATAAAGCGATCGGCGCCGAGCATTTCGCGCACCATCTGCCGCTCGGCGCGGTGCGGCGAAATGAACGCGGTCAGCACCACCAGCCCGGCATCCACCATCAGTTTGGCCACTTCCCCCACCCGGCGGATGTTCTCGCGCCGATCCTCGTCAGAGAAGCCGAGATCGCGGCACAGGCCGTGGCGCACGTTATCGCCGTCCAGCAGATAGGTGCTGACGCCGAGCCCGTGCAGCGCCTGCTCCAGCGCGCCGGCGACGGTGGATTTGCCCGAGCCGGACAGCCCGGTAAACCACAGCACCACGCCGCGATGGCCGTTGCGCGCTTCGCGATCCGCGCGCGTCACGGCGTGCGGATGCCAAACCACGTTCTCATCGTCCGGCCCGGTCGCCCTCAGTTCGGCGGCCACCTTATCGACCACCGAGCAGATCACGTGCGCCCCAGTGCGGGAAGTGCTTACGCACCAGCGCATTCAGCTCCAGCTCGAAGGCGCTGAACTCGCCGTGCGCCGCCGGGGTGGCCTGCAGCGTTTCGCGCACCAGACCGGCGCCTACCGTGACGTTGCTCATGCGATCGATGAAGATCAGCCCGCCGGTGTCGTGATTGCTCTGATAGCTGTCCAGCACCAGCGGCTCGTCGAAGGTCAGCTCCACCAGACCGATGCCGTTAAGCGGCAACGTGTCTGCCGGGTGCTGCGCCAGCGTATTGATCTCCACCTGATGGCGGATACTCTCCACGCGGGCGCGGGTCTTTTTACCGGCGATCTTGATGTCGTAGCTCTGGCCCGGCACCAGCGGCTGCTCGGCCATCCATACCACGTCCACCAGCGCGCTCTGCGCCGCCTGCAGGCTTTCGCCGGCGTCGACCAGCAGATCGCCGCGGCTGATGTCCACCTCATCCTTCAGCACCAGCGTAATCGCCTCGCCCGGCACCGCCTCTTGCAGATCGCCGTCGAAGGTCACGATACGCGCCACGCTGGACTCCACGCCGGAAGGCAGCACCTTGACCCGTTGCCCCACCCGCACCACGCCGGCGGACAGCGTGCCGGCATAGCCGCGAAAATCGAGGTTCGGGCGGTTGACGTACTGCACCGGGAAGCGCAACGGCTGGTTTTCTCGCTCGCTGACCACGTCCACGCTCTCCAGCACTTCCAGCAGCGTCGGGCCGCTGTACCACGGCATATGGGCGCTTTCGCTCGCCACGTTGTCGCCGTCCAGCGCCGACAGCGGTACGAATTTGATGTCCAGATCGCCTGGCAGCTGCTGAGCAAAGGTCAGGTAATCCTGTTTGAACTGCTCGAACACCGCTTCCTGGTAGTCCACCAGATCCATTTTGTTCACCGCCACCACCAGATGGCGAATGCCCAGCAGGGTTGCGATAAAACTGTGGCGACGAGTCTGGTCCAGCACCCCTTTGCGCGCGTCGATCAACAGGATCGCCAGATCGCAGGTGGAGGCGCCGGTGGCCATGTTGCGGGTGTACTGCTCATGTCCTGGGGTATCGGCGATGATAAATTTGCGTTTTTCGGTCGAGAAATAGCGATAGGCCACGTCGATGGTGATGCCCTGTTCGCGCTCGGCCTGCAGGCCGTCCACCAGCAGCGCCAGATCGAGCTTCTCGCCCTGGGTGCCGATGCGTTTGCTGTCGCTGTGCAGCGTCGACAGCTGATCCTCGTAGATCTGGCGGGTATCGTGCAGCAGGCGACCGATCAGGGTGCTTTTGCCGTCGTCGACGCTGCCGCAGGTCAGAAAGCGCAGCAGGCTCTTGTGTTGCTGCGCGTGCAGGTAGGATTCGACGCCGCCCTGGTCAGCGATTTGTTGTGCGATTGCGTTGTTCATCCGGTGGCTCCTTAGAAATACCCTTGACGCTTTTTCAGCTCCATCGAGCCGGACTGATCGCGGTCGATCATCCGCCCCTGGCGTTCACTGGTGGTGGAGACCAGCATCTCTTCGATGATCTCCGACAGGGTTTGCGCCTGCGAATCCACCGCGCCGGTCAGCGGCCAGCAACCCAGGGTGCGGAAACGCACCATCCGCTGGCTGATCACTTCCCCCGGCTGCAGATCGATGCGATCGTCGTCCACCATCATCAGCATGCCGTCGCGTTCCACCACCGGGCGCGGTTTCGCCAGGTACAGCGGCACGATGTCAATCTTTTCCAGGAAGATGTACTGCCAGATGTCCAGCTCGGTCCAGTTCGACAGCGGGAAGACGCGGATGCTCTCCCCTTTGTTGATCTGGCCGTTGTAGTTGTGCCACAGCTCCGGCCGCTGGTTTTTCGGATCCCAGCGGTGGAAGCGATCGCGGAACGAATAGATGCGCTCTTTGGCGCGCGATTTCTCCTCGTCGCGCCGCGCACCGCCGAAGGCGGCGTCGAAACCGTACTTGTTCAACGCCTGCTTCAGGCCCTCGGTCTTCATGATGTCGGTATGCTTGGCGCTGCCGTGCACGAACGGGTTGATGCCCATCGCCACCCCTTCCGGATTTTTATGCACCAGCAGCTCGAAGCCGTACTCTTTCGCGGTGCGATCGCGGAACTCGTACATTTCGCGGAACTTCCAGCCGGTATCGACGTGCAGCAGCGGGAACGGCAGCGTGCCGGGGAAGAACGCCTTGCGCGCCAAATGCAGCATCACGGAAGAGTCTTTGCCGATGGAATACAGCATCACCGGGTTGGCGAATTCAGCGGCGACTTCACGGATGATATGGATACTCTCCGCCTCCAATTGCCGCAAATGAGTGAGTCGTTTTTCGTCCATAACAGGTCCTTAAAAGCCTTGCCTATGCCAAATTCACGACGGCCGGGCGCACGGCCCCTTCCGTCTGCGATTGATGCCCGAACCAGGCGATTTGATGGTGCAGTTCCACCACTTCGCCAATCACCAGCAGCGCCGGCAGCGGCGCCCGTTGGGCCAGATGTTCCAGTTGATCCAGCGTGCCGATCTGCACCTGCTGATCGGCGCGCGTGCCGCGGCTGATCACCGCCACCGGCGTATCGGCAGCGCGGCCGTGGGCGATCAGGCGTTGGCTGATGTCCGCCGCCTTCATGGTGCCCATGTAGATAGCCAGCGTCTGCCGCGCCCGGGCCAGATCGGCCCAGTCCAGGCCATCGCCGTCGGGGCGGCAGTGGCCGGTGATAAAGGTCACGCTCTGCGCGTGGTCGCGGTGCGTCAGCGGAATGCCGGCGTAGGCGGTCGCCCCCGCGGCGGCCGTGACGCCCGGCACCACCTGGAACGGAATGCCGGCGGCGGCGGCTACCTGCAGCTCTTCGCCGCCCCGGCCAAAGATGAACGGGTCGCCGCCCTTGAGGCGCACCACGCATTTGCCCTGCTGCGCCAGCTCCACCAACAGCCGGTTGGTCTCTTCCTGGATCACCGAGTGCGCGCCGGCGCGCTTGCCCACGCAGATGCGCTCGGCGTCGCGGCGCACCAGATCGAGGATCTCGCCGCTGACCAGATGGTCATACAGCACCACGTCCGCCTGCTGCATCACCTGCAGCCCGCGCAGGGTCAACAGCCCCACGTCGCCCGGCCCGGCGCCCACCAAGGCTATCTCACCCTGCGCGCCTTCATCGCCTGCGGCGAAGCTTTGCAAATCCTGCTCAAGCTGCCGCTCCGCCTGCGCCGTCTGGCCGTTGGCCACCAGCGTGGCGAAACGGCCGCCGAAGGTTTTCTCCCAGAAACGGCGACGCTCGCCGATCGAGGCCAGCCGCTGTTTGACCTGGCCGCGCCAGCGGCCCGCCACCTGCGCCATCTGCCCCAAACTGGCGGGCAGCAGCGCCTCCAGCTTTTCGCGCAGCAACCGCGCCAGCACCGGCGCCTGGCCGCTGGACGATACGGCCACCACCAGCGGCGAGCGATCGATGATCGACGGGAAGATGAACGAGCAGCGCGGCTGGTCGTCCACCACGTTGGCCAACACCCGGCGTTTATCCGCTTCGGCAAACACCGCGGCGTTCAGCGCGTTGTCGTCCGTGGCGGCGATAGCCAGAAACACATCGTCCAGCTGCGGCGGGTCAAAGGTTTTCCCCAGCCAGAGCAGTTGCCCTCGCTGACGTTGTTGTTCCAGTTCCGGTGAGAGCGACTGCGCAACTATCCGTATTTCAGCCCCGGCGCGCTGAAGCAGATCGACTTTGCGCGCAGCCACGTCACCGCCGCCAACGACCAGCACCGGACGTTGTTTCAGATCGGCGAATATTGGTAGATAGTCCACAACAGCCTTTTCATATAACAGAAAGATAGTGTGACTATACGGGCTGAGATTTAGCCTCTGAAATGACGAAAAGGAATGATTAGTTCCTTTATGGAATATAGGCCGCAACGCCAGAGGCAAACGGTGATAACTGCGGCGGCGGTTTGCGCATTCGCGCGAAAATTAAGAGACGGGGAAATTGTGTAATGCCGCCCGGCGTCTCATACTGGGTGCCGCAGAAAAATGATCGGCAGCGCCGATAGCAAAGAAGGATTTTTCGGTATGTTTTCCCGTTTTTACCTGAAGACCAGCCTGCTGGCCCTCGCACTCGGCGGCGTCTTCAGCGTTTGTGCCGCACAGCCCGCAAAAGACGCGCCAATGGGCCGTTTCGCCGCCGAACAGACCCGCCACATCGCCACTTACTTCCCCGGCCGCATGGCGGGCAGCCCGGCCGAATTGCTCACCGCCGACTACCTGAAGCAGCAGTTCGCCAAGATGGGTTACCAAAGCGACATTCGCAGCGTCAACACACGCTACCTCTACACCAGCAAAGACGGCAAGAAGAACTGGAACAACGTCACCGCCAGCTCGGTGATCGCCGCCCGCAACGGCGACAGCCCGAAACAGATAGTGATCGTCGCCCACTTCGACACCTACACGCCGCAGAGCGACGAAGATTTGGATAACAACCTCGGCGGCCTGACGCTGCAGGGCGTCGACGACAACGCCTCCGGCATCGGCGTGATGCTGGAACTGGCGGAGCGCCTGAAAAGCATCCCCACCGCCTACGGCCTGCGCTTCGTCGCCACCAGCGCCGAAGAGCTCGGCTCGCTGGGCGCACAGAACTACCTGCAACGCATGAGCGCGGAAGAGAAAAGCAACACCGTGCTGGTGATCAACCTCGACAGCCTGATCACCGGCGATCGTCTGTACTTCAACGCCGGGCGCAACACGCCGCCGCAGATGGCGAAACGCTCCCGCGATCGCGCGCTGGATATCGCCCATCGCTACGGCATCGCCGCCGCCAGCAATCCGGGCAGCGCACAGCATCCGAAGGGCACCGGCTGCTGCTCCGATCAAGAGGTATTCGACGCCGCAGGCATCCCGGTGCTGTCGGTGGAGGCCACCAACTGGTCGCTGGGCGACAAGGACGGCTACCAGCAGCGCGCCGTCAGCCCACACTTCCCGCAGGGCATCACCTGGCACCGCCCGCAGTATGACAACCTGCAGTACCTGGATCGCTACCTGCCGGGGCGGATCGACAAACGCAGCCGCGACAGCGTGCAGATCCTGCTGCCGCTGATCAAAGAGCTGGCGCAGGCGCACCCGCCGAAAGCACAGAAGAAAAAGTAGCCCGCAAAAAAACAGGGCCCAGCATTGCTGAGCCCTGTCGTGTGATTCGCCTCGTTTAGCCTTCGTGCAGGCCGCACTCGCGCTTCAGCCCGAAGAAACGCGTCTCTTCCTCGCTCATACCCGGTTCCCACTTCTGGGTGGTGTGGGTATCGCCTACCGACAGGTAACCCTGCTCCCACAGCGGGTGATAGTTCAGCCCGTGCTCGGTCAGATACTGGTAAATCTTGCGGTTGTCCCAGTCGATGATCGGCAGGATCTTGAACACCCCGCGCTGCACCGCCAGCACCGGCAGATTGGCGCGGCTGCCGGACTGCTCGCGCCGCAGGCCGGCGAACCAGCTCTGTGCCCCCAGCGTCTCCAGCGCGCGGTTCATCGGTTCGACCTTGTTGATCTGGTTGTACTTTTCAATCCCTTCCACGCCCTGTTCCCACAGCTTGCCGTAGCGCGCCTCTTGCCAGGCGGGAGACTGTTCGGCGCGGAACACCTGCAAATTCAGCTTCAGCTGGTCGGTCAGTTGATCGATAAAGCGGTAGGTTTCCGGGAACAGATAACCGGTGTCGGTCAGGATCACCGGGATATCCGGCCGGATGCGCGTCACCAGGTGCAGACACACCGCCGCCTGAATGCCGAAACTGGACGAGAGTACGAACTCGCCGGGCAGATGCTCCAGCGCCCATGCAACGCGCTGTTCGGCGCTGAGGGTCTCCAGTTGGCCGTTGACCACCGCCAATGCCAGCGCCTGCCCGGATTTGGGCAACGCGTTCAGCGCCACCAGATCGAATTCAGCCATGTTGTCTCTCCTGCTACTTGAAATTACCTGTGCGGCCCCTCTGCCCAGGGGCCGCCCGGCCTCACTCCCAGAAATCTCGCGCCGGATCCAGCACCGGTTTGACGATGCCCGCGCGAACGGTGAAGTCGCCGAAGCCTTCGCCGGCGTTGCGCTCCTTCGCCCAGCGCCCCACCAACAGGTCGATCTCGCTCAGGATCTCGTCTTCGTTGATGTTCTCGCGGTACATGCGCGGAATGCGCGTGCCTTCGCGGTTGCCGCCCAAATGCAGGTTATAGCGGCCGACCGCCTTGCCCACCAGCCCCAGCTCCGCCAGCAGCGCGCGGCCGCAGCCGTTCGGGCAGCCGGTGATGCGCAGCACGATATGCTCGTCGCCCACCCCGTGCCGATGCATGATCCCTTCCACCTTGGTGACGAACTGCGGCAGGAAGCGCTCGGCCTCCGCCATCGCCAACGGGCAGGTCGGGAACGATACGCAGGCCATCGAGTTCTTGCGTTGCTCGCTGATCTCGTCGTCGATCAGGCCATGATCGCGCGCCAGGGCTTCGATCTTTGCCTTCTCGCTTTCCGGCACGCCGGCGATGATCACGTTTTGGTTCGCCGTCAGACGGAAGTCGCCTTTATGGATCTTGGCGATCTCCGCCATGCCGGTCTTCAGCGGGCGCCCCGGATAGTCCAGCAGGCGGCCGTTCTCGATAAACAGCGTCAGGTGCCACTGATCGTCGATGCCCTTCACCCAACCGATGCGATCGCCGCGGCCGGTGAATTCATACGGCCGGATCGGCGCGAAGGTGATGCCGGCGCGCTTTTCCACTTCGGCGCGGAAAACGTCCACCCCGACACGTTCCAGCGTGTATTTGGTTTTGGCGTTCTTGCGATCGGTGCGGTTGCCCCAGTCGCGCTGCGTGGTCACCACGGCCTCCGCGACCGCCAGCGTATGTTCGAGCGGAATGTAGCCGAACTCGCTGGCCTGGCGCGCGTAGGTTTTCTTGTTGCCGTGCTCGATGGACAACCCGCCGCCCACCAGCAGGTTGAAGCCTACCAGCTTGCCGTTTTCGGCGATCGCCACGAAGTTCATGTCGTTGGCGTGCAGATCGACGTCGTTCTGCGGCGGGATCACCACCGTGGTTTTGAACTTACGCGGCAGGTAGGTCGGCCCCAGAATCGGCTCTTCGTCGGTAGTGGCCACCTTCTCCTGATCCAGCCACACCTCGGCGTAGGCGCGGGTGCGCGGCAGCAGGTGTTCGGAGATCTTCTTCGCCCACTCGTAGGCTTCCTGATGCAGCTCGGACTCCACCGGGTTGGAGGTGCACAGCACGTTGCGGTTCACGTCGTTGGCGGTCGCCAGCGCGTCCAGCCCCAGGCGGTTCAGCAGCTGGTGCACCGGTTTGACGTTGCCTTTCAGAATGCCGTGAAACTGGAACGTCTGGCGGTTGGTAATGCGAATGCTGCCGTACAGCGTGCTCTCCTGCGCGAACTTGTCGATGCCCAGCCACTGCTGCGGGCTGATGATGCCGCCCGGCAGGCGGCAGCGCAGCATCATGGCGTGGCGCGGCTCCAGCTTCTGCTCGGCGCGTTCAGCGCGAATATCGCGGTCATCCTGCTGATACATGCCGTGAAAACGGATCAGCAGGAAATTGTCGCCGTTGAAGCCGCCGGTCAGGCCGTCGTTCAAATCTTCGGCGATGGTGCCGCGCAGGAAGTGGCTCTCCTTCTTCATGCGCTCCGCATCGGCCAGTTTGCCTTCGACTACCAAAGGCCCGGGGTGTTTATCACTCATCAGTAAACATCTCGCTGATAACGGCGCTCAAGGCGCAGCTCACTTAAAAATTCATCCGCCTGCTCGGTATCCATGCCACCGTGCTCGGCCACCAGTTCCAGTAATGTGTTTTCCACGTCTTTCGCCATGCGATTGGCATCGCCGCAGACGTAAATGTGCGCGCCTTCCTGAATCCAGCGCCACACTTCCGCGCCCTGTTCGCGCAGTTTGTCTTGTACGTATATTTTATGTTGTTGGTCGCGGGACCAGGCCAGATCGATGCGGGTCAGCAGGCCGTCTTTCACGTAGCGCTGCCATTCGACCTGATACAGGAAATCTTCGGTGAAGTGCGGGTTGCCGAAGAACAGCCAGTTCTTGCCGCCGGCGCCGTCGGCGTCGCGCTGCTGCATAAAGGCGCGGAACGGCGCGATGCCGGTGCCCGGGCCGATCATGATCACCGGCGCTTCCGGATTGGCCGGCAGGCGGAAGTTGTCGTTGTGTTCGATAAACACCCGCACGTCGCCGTCCTCCTCCAGGCGATCCGCCAGGAAGCCGGAGGCGCCGCCGCTGCGGGCGCGCCCGTCGATGTCGTAACGCACCACGCCCACGGTGATGTGCACTTCGCTTTCGTTCTCCGCCTGCGAAGAGGCGATGGAGTACAGGCGCGGCGTCAGCGGGCGCAGCAGACCGACCAGCTGTTCGGCGCTCAGGTCCGCCGGCGCCTGACGCACCATGTCGACGATCGGCGTGTTGTGCGCATAGTGCTGCAGCGCGGCTTTATCCGCCAACAGGCCGATCAGCGTTTCATCGCGCGACAGCGCGGCGTATTTATCGACGATCGGCGTGGTGTTCTGCGTCAGCTCGAAATGGCTGCGCAGCGCCTGCGCCAGCGGCAGGGTTTGCCCTTCCACCTCGACCGGCTCGTCGCCTTTCAGCCACAACAGCTGCACCAGTTCGTCCACCAGCGCCGGATCGTTGTCGAACCATACGCCGAGCGCATCGCCCGGCTGATAGCGCAGGCCGGAGTCGCCCAGATCGATCTCGATATGGCGCACGTCTTTATCCGACGCGCGGCCGGTAATTTTCTGATTGACCGCCAGTTGGGCGGTGAGCGGCTGTTCCTTGCTGTACGGGCTGCTGTCGATCAGATCGACCGCGCCGCTGGCCAACACGCCCGGCGCGGCGCTTTCCGCCGGCGCGCGCGCCTTCAGCACCGATACCACCTGTTTACGCCAGGCGGCGGCCAGTTCCTGGTACTCCACGTCGGCATCCACGCGCTCCACCAGGCGCTCGGCGCCCAGCTCGGCCAGCTTGCCGTCGAAATCCTTACCAGACTGGCAGAAATTCTCATAAGAGGTATCGCCCAGCCCGAACACCGCAAAAGCGGTATCATTCAGCTTCGGCGCCTTCTTCGAGAACAGGAATTTATGCAGCGCCACCGCTTCTTCCGCCGGTTCACCCTCCCCCTGCGTCGAGGCGACGATCACCAGCAGGCGCTCTTGGGCTATCTGCTTGAACTTGTAGTCGCCGGCGCTGATCAGCGTGGCGCTCAGATTGGCGGCCAGCAGATCGTCGCGCAGCTGCTCCGCCAGGCGGCGCGCATTGCCGGTCTGCGAAGCGGAAATGATGGTGATGCCGGCGGCAGCCGCAGGGGCGACAGGCGCAATGGCCACGGCTCCGGGCTGTTGATTGACCATGCCCCAAAAATAGCCGGACAGCCACGCCAGCTGCGTCGGCGAATAGTCGCCGATCGTCGCCTGCAGGCGCGCCAGCTGTTCGGGCGTCAGCGGGAGCAAAGATGTTGGAGGAGCCTGAGTCGTCATTGCTGTACTTATTTCCTATACTTAGCGCCTTTCCTGCCAGGCGCGCGCCAGTGTCAGTCGCTGTCTCTTCGCTGCGTCGGGTGTGCGGAAAAGATCAGGAGAGTTTGTAAGGTTACCGAGCAGAATAGCAACGATTAAATAAGGGATAGCAATAAATCATAACCAAAATGACTAAGCTGTTTTTCTGGTAAGGGATAACGCTTAAACCGTTAAACAAAGTTTTTTATCCAGATGAAATTAAAGCGCTTTTTTTCATCGTTTTTTCACCGTTCAACATTTCGGCTCATTACCCCAGCCGATAGGTGCCGCAAACACCAAACAAAAAAAGTGTTAACCGGGCGCGGCTATCGCGGCGCTAGACCATAACGGTATAAATGGCAAGCAGACGCGCTTTCCGGTACTATGCGGCGGTTTTTGAGTCAATGAGGCCGTAATAATGGCAACCACGCTGTTTAAAGATTTTCAGTTTGAAGCCGCACACCGTTTGCCGCACGTGCCGGAGGGCCATAAATGCGGCCGCCTGCATGGGCATTCGTTTATGGTGCGTCTGGAAGTGACCGGTGAAGTGGACCCCCACACCGGTTGGGTGATGGATTTCGCCGAGCTCAAGGCTGTGTTTTCCCCGATCTGGGAGCGGTTGGATCACCATTATCTGAACGATATTCCAGGATTGGAAAATCCCACCAGCGAAGTGCTCGCCGCCTGGATTTGGCAGCAGCTCAAGCCCCAGTTGCCGGAACTGACTGCGGTGATGGTGAAAGAGACCTGTACTGCGGGATGCGTATATAAAGGTTAAAAGAAAGGGCGCCGCAAAGGCGCCCTGATTTTAGGCGATGTTCAGATACTTGTGGGTCTGCATCGACAACCGCCAGTTGCGCGCGATGCAGGTTTCGATGCACAGGCGGGTCGCCTCTTCTTTCTGGCTGATCGGCTGCAGCGCAATAATCCGTGCCTTGTCGTCCTGCAGCGTCGCCAGCAGCGCGTCCAGCGCCTCGATGTCGCGCTCGCGCGCCACCGGATGCTTCACCTCGTCGGCGCGCCGCAGCGCCTGATCCAACACCTTCATGCCGCCGCGCATATTCACCTTCGGCGAAACCGTCACCCAGGTGTTGGCGGAACAGCGAATGTCGTGGGTGCCGCTGGTCTCAATCTGGCAGCCGTAGCCATGCTGTTCGAACAGCTCGGTCAGCGGCGTCAGATCGTAGATACAGGGTTCACCGCCGGTGATCACCACATGGCGCGCGGTGTAGCCCTGCTGGCGCATTACCGCCAACAGCCGTTCGGCGGTGGCGTTGCCCCAGGCGTCGCTCTCTTCTGTTTTGACCAGGATCCGTTGCAGGTCGACTTCCCGATGGGCTTCCTTTTCCCAGGTATGTTTGGTGTCGCACCAGCTGCACCCTACCGGGCAGCCCTGCAGGCGGATAAAAATGGCCGGCACGCCGGTGAAAAAGCCTTCGCCCTGCAAGGTTTGGAACATCTCATTGATCGGGTACTGCATCGGTTTCTCAATCTGGAAAAGTAAAAAGCGATTATCGCAGATTCCGGCCCGCCGACCAAACGGCCAAAATTGTATTAAATTTTATTCTCCGCGCCGCCGCCAGCATATCCCACCGCCAATGGCGCTCATTTAATTTGTGAGTCGTGCTTTGGCCTTTCATCCGCGGTGCAACCTGCTCCACAGAAAACAACACGCAGTTAACAAATAAGATAATTATATTTGACATAAAGCGCCGACGCGCAGATGTATATACAAGCAAACACAAGCCGAGCGCCAGTTTCGGCCACGTTCCATCCATCACGACTACATCTGCGTTTAGAGGGTGCCATGACTCATTCCACCAGCGAGTTGAACATTCAGCAGGCCATCGACGACAGCAAGTTTTCGCTGTTTCACTGGACCCTGATCATTCTCGGATTCCTGATCCTCGCCATCGACGGTTTTGATACCGCCGCCATGGGCTATATCGCCCCCTCGGTCGCCAAAGACTGGGGCATCGTCAAACAGGATCTGGGGCCGGTGCTGAGCGCCGCGCTGCTGGGGCTGTCGCTCGGCGCGCTGATCGCCGGGCCAATCTCCGACCGCATCGGCCGCAAGCGCGTGCTGGTGTTTTCCTGCCTGTTCTTCGGCCTGTCGAGCCTGGCCACCGCCTACGCCGGCTCGCTCAATAGCCTGACGCTGTGGCGTTTCCTCACCGGCCTCGGGCTGGGAGCGGCGATGCCCAACGCCATCACGCTGATCTCCGAATACGCGCCGCAGCGTTGCCGTTCGCTGGCGATCAATACCATGTACTGCGGCTTTCCGCTGGGCGCGGCCGGCGGCGGTGCCATTTCATCGTGGCTGATCCCGAGCTACGGCTGGCACAGCGTGCTGTTGCTCGGCGCCATTGCGCCGCTGGCGTTGACGGTCTTGCTGATCCTGCTGCTGCCGGAATCGGTCAAATATATGGTCAACCGCGGGCAGGATGCGACGAAGATCAAGCGCATCGCGCAACGCTTCGTCAGTCAGAGCCTTGATGGTGTAACGCGTTTTTACCTGTACGAAGAGAAGCTGACGCAGGCCAAGACCAGCGTCGGCCTGCTGTTCAGCCGCCCTTACCTGCTCGGCACGCTGATGCTGTGGGTGACCTACTTCATGGGGCTGGTGATCTACTACGTGTTGCTGAGCTGGATGCCAATCCTGATGCAGGGGCTGGGCTATCAGCTGGAACAGTCGGCGATGCTCACCTCGCTGTTCACCTTCGGCGGCACGCTCGGCATTTTGGTAGCCGGCTGGCTGATGGATCGCTGGAATGCGCACAAGGTGGTCTCGAGCGGCTTTGTCGTCACCGCCCTGCTGATCGTGGCGATGGCGACCGAAGACAAGCAGATCGTATTGTTGGGCGCCTTCATCTTCCTGATGGGCGTCACCATGAACGGTGCGCAGTCCGGGCTGCAAACGCTGGCGGCCACCTTCTACCCCACCCACAGCCGCGCCACCGGCATCGCCTGGATGCAGGGCATCGGCCGCTTCGGCGGCGTCGCCGGCACCATGATGGGCGCCCAACTGCTGGCGATGCAATGGGAAGTGCAGAGCATCCTGATGTTCCTGTGCGTACCGGCGCTGATCGCCGCCATCGCCACGGTGTGCAAGATGAGCCGCAAACCGATGCTGCAACCGGCCGCCTGAGCCTGGCAAGCCCGCCCACGGCGGGCTTTCTTCCCGCGGTGATAGGGCTTGTTTATCCTCCGCCGTCAACTGTAATCAGTCTGTAAAAATATTGTGACTAGCCGCCCAAAAATGAGTCATTTTTAATTCATTTTTGCCGAACAGCTCACTTTTCTCCGGCTTTCCGTACCTGAGGCCGGCGATGAAAAATCGCATATCAACCTGATATAAAAAGAAAATAACTTTTTCTTATGCCACTTTTCAGCGGCAACTGGTCAGTGTTGCATATGCTTGTACATACAAGTATATGTTAATAAGCCCTACGCATTGTTATGCCGTGGTACTCATCCCCACCGCGGCATGGAATCTGCACCGATACTGTTTGAGGAAACTGCTGTGACTACAAATAACAAAGTTCGCAATGTCGATGTACGCGCGCCACGCGGCACACAATTAAACGCAAAAAGCTGGCTGACCGAAGCGCCGTTACGCATGCTGATGAACAACCTCGATCCTGAAGTTGCGGAGAACCCACACGAGCTGGTGGTGTACGGCGGCATCGGCCGCGCCGCACGCGACTGGGATTGCTACGACAAGATCGTCGAAACCCTGAAAACGCTGGAAGAAGACGAAACCCTGCTGGTGCAGTCCGGCAAGCCGGTCGGCGTCTTCAAAACCCACAGCAACGCCCCGCGCGTGCTGATCGCCAACTCCAACCTGGTGCCGCACTGGGCGACCTGGGAACACTTCAACGAACTGGACGCCAAAGGCCTGGCCATGTATGGCCAGATGACCGCCGGCAGCTGGATCTACATCGGCAGCCAGGGCATCGTTCAGGGCACCTATGAGACCTTCGTCGAAGCGGGCCGCCAGCATTACGACGGCAGCCTGCAGGGCCGCTGGGTACTGACCGCCGGCCTGGGCGGCATGGGCGGCGCGCAGCCGCTGGCCGCGACGCTGGCGGGCGCCTGCTCGCTGAACATCGAATGTCAGCAGAGCCGCATCGATTTCCGCCTGAAAACCCGCTACGTCGATGAGCAGGCCAACGATCTGGATGACGCGCTGGCTCGCATCAAAAAATACACCTCAGAAGGCAAAGCCATCTCCATCGCCCTGTGCGGCAACGCGGCGGAAATTCTGCCTGAGCTGGTTCGCCGCGGCGTGCGCCCGGACATGGTCACCGATCAGACCAGCGCCCACGATCCGCTGAACGGCTACCTGCCGAAGGGCTGGAGCTGGGAAGAGTATCGCCAGCGCGCCCAGACCGAGCCGGCTAAAGTGGTCGCCGCCGCCAAGCAGTCGATGGCCGATCACGTCAAAGCCATGCTGGCCTTCCAGCAGATGGGCGTGCCGACCTTCGACTACGGCAACAACATTCGCCAGATGGCGAAAGAAACCGGCGTCGACAACGCCTTCGACTTCCCGGGCTTCGTGCCGGCCTACATCCGTCCGCTGTTCTGCCGCGGTATCGGGCCGTTCCGCTGGGCGGCGCTGTCCGGCGATCCGCAGGACATCTACAAAACCGACGCCATGGTGAAAGAGCTGATCCCGGATGACGAACACCTGCACCGCTGGCTGGACATGGCGCGCGAGCGCATCAGCTTCCAGGGCCTGCCGGCGCGCATCTGCTGGGTTGGCCTTGGCCAGCGCGCCAAGCTGGGCCTGGCGTTCAACGAGATGGTGCGCCGCGGCGAACTGTCCGCCCCGATCGTCATCGGCCGCGACCACCTGGATTCCGGCTCCGTATCCAGCCCGAACCGTGAAACCGAAGCGATGAAAGACGGTTCCGATGCGGTTTCCGACTGGCCGTTGCTGAACGCCCTGCTGAACACCGCCAGCGGCGCCACCTGGGTTTCCCTGCACCACGGCGGCGGCGTCGGCATGGGCTTCTCCCAACACTCCGGCATGGTGATCGTCTGCGACGGCACCGACGAAGCCGCCGAGCGCATTGCCCGCGTCCTGCACAATGACCCGGCTACCGGGGTCATGCGTCACGCCGACGCCGGTTACGATATCGCTATCGACTGCGCCCGTGAGCAAGGCCTGAACCTGCCGATGGTTGCCGCGACCCAAGGAGAAAAAGCATGAAAGCGCTGACTATTCGCCCAGGCAAACTGACGCTGGCCCAGCTACGCGACGTCTATCAACACCCGGTGACGCTGACGCTGGACGACAACGCCTACGGCCCTATCCAACAGAGCGTGGCCTGCGTGGAACGCATCGTTGAAGAAAACCGCACCACTTACGGCATCAACACCGGATTTGGCCTGCTGGCTTCGACGCGCATCGCCCGCGACGATCTGGAAAACCTGCAGCGTTCGATCGTGCTGTCACACGCCGCCGGCGTGGGCGAGCCGACCGACGACAACCTGGTGCGCCTAATCATGGTGCTGAAGATCAACAGCCTGTCGCGGGGCTTCTCCGGCATTCGTCTGGAAGTCATTCAGGCGCTGATCGCGCTGGTCAACGCCGAAGTTTATCCGCATATTCCGCTGAAAGGCTCCGTCGGCGCCTCCGGCGACCTGGCGCCGCTGGCGCACATGAGCCTGGTGCTGCTGGGCGAAGGCCAGGCGCGCCATCAGGGCCAATGGCTGCCGGCGACCGAAGCGCTGGCCAAAGCCGGCCTGAAACCGCTGACGCTGGCGGCGAAAGAGGGCCTTGCGCTGCTGAACGGCACCCAGGTCTCCGCCGCCTTCGCGCTGCGCGGCCTGTTCGATGCCGAAGATCTGTTCGCCGCCGCGACCGTGGCGGGCAGCCTGACGGTGGAAGCGGCGCTGGGCTCCCGCAGCCCGTTCGATGCGCGTATCCACGAGGTGCGCGGCCAGCGCGGCCAGATCGACGCCGCCCTCGCCTATCGCCACCTGCTCGGCGCGCGCAGCGAAGTCTCCGACTCGCACCGCAACTGTGAAAAAGTGCAGGATCCTTACTCCCTGCGCTGCCAGCCACAGGTAATGGGTGCCTGCCTGACGCAGATCCGCCAGGCCGCCGAGGTGCTGGAAATCGAAGCCAATGCCGTCTCCGATAACCCGCTGGTGTTCGCCGAACAGGGCGACGTGCTGTCCGGCGGCAACTTCCACGCCGAACCGGTAGCGATGGCCGCCGATAACCTGGCGCTGGCGTTTGCCGAAATCGGTTCGCTGTCCGAACGCCGCATCTCGCTGATGATGGACAAGCACATGTCGCAGCTGCCACCGTTCCTGGTGGAGAACGGCGGCGTGAACTCCGGCTTCATGATCGCCCAGGTGACCGCCGCGGCGCTGGCCAGCGAAAACAAAGCGCTGGCGCACCCGTCGAGCGTCGACAGCATTCCGACCTCCGCCAACCAGGAAGACCACGTTTCCATGGCGCCGGCCGCCGGTCGCCGCCTGTGGAGCATGGCGGACAACGTGCGCGGCATTCTGGCGGTCGAATGGCTGGCCGCCTGCCAGGGCCTGGATTTCCGCAACGGCCTGAAGACCTCGGAAGGTCTGGAGCAGGCGCGCCGTCTGCTGCGCGAGCATGTCAGTTTCTACGACAAGGATCGTTTCTTCGCCCCCGACATTGAAGCCGCCAGCCAACTCTTGGCGGCCGGTCACCTGACATCGCTGCTGCCTGCGGCGCTGCTGCCTAGCCAGGCATAATCATCACACTCTGAATCACGCAGTTTGTTCTGCCCCGCCGGGTGCGTTCCACCCGGCGCGGGCAGCGCGTGCCTGTTCGGCAAACACTTAACGGGAAGCAACATGCGTAACGAAACGACACAACTCAGACGCGGACTAAACGCGCGGCACATCCGTTTCATGGCTCTCGGCTCGGCGATCGGCACCGGCCTGTTCTACGGCTCCGCCGGCGCCATCCAGCTGGCCGGCCCGGCCGTGCTGCTGGCCTACCTGGTGGGCGGCGCGGCGGTGTTCATGGTGATGCGCGCGCTGGGTGAAATGGCGGTGCATCAGCCGGTTTCCGGCTCGTTCGGCCACTACGCCAGCCACTATCTCGGCCCGCTGGCCGGGTTCCTCACCGGTTGGACCTACACCTTCGAAATGGTCATCGTCGCCCTGGCGGACGTCACCGCCTTCGGCATTTATATGGGGCTGTGGTTCCCGGAGGTCGCCCAGTGGGTCTGGGTACTCAGCATCATTCTGTTTATCGGCGCGCTCAACCTGTGCAGCGTCAAGGTATTCGGCGAGCTGGAGTTCTGGCTGTCGCTGGTCAAGGTCGCCGCCATCGTGGCGATGATCGTCGGCGGCGCGGCAGTGATGCTGTTCGGCTTCGGCCAAACCCAGCACGCCACCGGTATCAGCAACCTGTGGCAGCACGGCGGCTTTATGCCTAACGGCATCGGCGGCGTGGTCGCGTCATTGGCGGTGGTGATGTTCGCCTTCGGCGGCATCGAGATCATCGGCATTACCGCCAGCGAGGCGAAAGACCCCGCCAAAGTGCTGCCGAAAGCGATCAACGCCGTGCCGGTGCGCATCCTGCTGTTCTACGTGCTGACGCTGACGGTGCTGATGGCGATCTATCCGTGGAACAGCATCGGCCAAAACGGCAGCCCGTTCGTGGAGATCTTCAGCAACCTCGGCATCAGCTCCGCCGCCAACGTGCTGAACGTGGTGGTGATCACCGCCGCCATCTCGGCCATTAACAGCGACATCTTCGGCGCTGGCCGCATGATGTACGGCATGGCGCAGGACGGCCAGGCGCCGCGCAGCTTCACCAAACTGACCGCCAGCGGCGTGCCGTGGATGACGGTGCTGGTGATGTCGATCGCTCTGCTGCTGGCTGTGGTGCTCAACTACCTGATCCCGGAGAAGGTCTTCATGATCATCGCCTCGATCGCCACCTTCGCCACCGTCTGGGTGTGGCTGATGATCCTGCTGTCGCAGATCGTCATGCGCCGCACGCTGTCGCCGGAGGAAACCCGTCAGCTGAGCTTCCCGGTGCCGTGGTGGCCAGTGGCGCCGGCATTGGCGACCGCCTTTATGGCATTTGTCATCGGCCTGCTCGGCTACTTCGAAGAGAGCCGCATCGCGCTGTACGTCGGGCTGGTGTGGATCGCTTTACTCACCGTGGCTTACTGGCTGTGGGTGCGCAAGAAAGGCGGCGGCTCGCCGGTGAGCGCGGCAACGCAGCAGATGTAACGCTCGCTTCTGATAAAACCCGCTGCGGCGGGTTTTTTATTGCGCTTTTGGCCAAACGCCGGCCATAAAAAAACCCGCCGCAGCGGGTTTTTATTTAACAACCGAATCGGTCGAACTTACTGGCCTTTAACTTCTTTCAGGCCGTTGAACGGCGCACGGTCACCCAGCGCTTCTTCGATACGGATCAGTTGGTTGTATTTGGCAACGCGGTCAGAACGGCTCATGGAACCGGTTTTGATCTGGCCAGCCGCAGTCCCTACCGCCAGGTCAGCGATGGTCGCGTCTTCGGTTTCACCGGAACGGTGAGAGATCACCGCGGTGTAGCCAGCGTCTTTCGCCATCTTGATAGCAGCCAGGGTTTCGGTCAGAGAACCGATCTGGTTGAATTTGATCAGGATGGAGTTAGCGATGCCTTTCTCGATGCCTTCTTTCAGGATCTTGGTGTTGGTCACGAACAGATCGTCGCCCACCAGCTGGATTTTGTCGCCCAGAACTTTGGTCTGGTAAGCGAAGCCCGCCCAGTCGGATTCATCCAGGCCGTCTTCGATAGACACGATTGGGTACTGTTTGGTCAGATCTTCCAGGAAGTGAGTGAACTCTTCGGAAGTGAAGGCTTTATTGCCTTCGCCGGCCAGCACGTATTTACCGTCTTTGTAGAATTCGGAAGCCGCACAGTCCATCGCCAGGGTCACGTCTTTGCCCAGCTCGTAGCCCGCCGCTTTTACCGCTTCAGCGATAACCGCCAGCGCTTCGGCGTTGGAACCCAGGTTTGGTGCATAGCCACCTTCGTCGCCCACGGCGGTGTTCATGCCTTTGGCTTTCAGAACTTTCGCCAGGTGGTGGAACACTTCAGAACCGATGCGCACCGCTTCTTTCAGGGTTTTCGCGCCAACCGGCTGAATCATGAATTCCTGAATGTCGACGTTGTTGTCAGCGTGCTCGCCGCCGTTGATGATGTTCATCATCGGCAGTGGCATGGAGAATTTGCCTGGGGTGCCGTTCAGTTCAGCGATGTGCTCGTACAGCGGCATGCCTTTAGAGGCTGCGGCCGCTTTCGCTGCTGCCAGGGAAACCGCCAGAATGGCGTTGGCGCCGAAGTTGGATTTGTTCTCGGTGCCGTCCAGATCGATCATGATCTTGTCGATGTTCGCCTGGTCTTTGGCATCTTTACCCAGTACTGCCTGAGCAATCGGACCGTTTACTGCAGCAACGGCTTTCAGTACGCCTTTACCCAGGAAACGAGACTTGTCACCGTCACGCAGTTCCAGCGCTTCGCGGGAACCGGTAGAAGCACCTGACGGCGCAGCAGCCAGGCCTACGAAACCGCCTTCCAGATGAACTTCGGCTTCAACAGTCGGGTTACCGCGGGAGTCGATGATTTCACGACCGATGACTTTAACGATTTTGGACATTAGGTTTTCCTCAGTACAAGTTAAACTAAAACTCCAGACAAACAGCGCGCGGTTCTCACCGCGCGCCGCCTACCAAATATTTTATTTCACCTGGCGCTTCTGATGCTCGCCTGCGGCTTTCACGAAGCCGGCGAACAGCGGATGCCCATCACGCGGCGTAGACGTAAATTCCGGGTGGAACTGACAGGCTACAAACCACGGGTGATTCGGCAGTTCAATGATCTCTACCAGCTTGTTGTCGGCGGAACGACCGGCGACACGCAGCCCTGCGGCTTCGATCTGCTTCAACAGCATGTTGTTAACTTCGTAACGGTGACGGTGACGCTCGACAATGGTCGGTTCGCCGTACAGCTGACGCACCAGGCTGTTGTCGCTCAGGTGGCACTGTTGGCCACCTACGCGCATCGTGCCGCCCAAATCGCTTTCTTCGCTGCGCACTTCGACGTTGCCGTCTTCGTCGCGCCATTCGGTGATCAACGCCACCACCGGGTACTTACAGTCTGGCATAAACTCGGTGGAGTTGGCGTTTTCCATACCCGCCACGTTGCGAGCGAACTCCATCAACGCCACCTGCATGCCCAGGCAAATGCCCAGGTAAGGAATGTTGTTCTCGCGCGCATAGCGTGCGGTCATCACTTTGCCTTCCACGCCGCGGTAGCCGAAGCCGCCTGGGATCAGGATCGCGTCCAGCCCTTTCAGCACTTCCACGCCGCGGGTTTCCACGTCCTGCGAATCGATCAGCTTGATGTTTACGGTCAGACGGTTTTTCAGCCCGCCGTGCTTCAGCGCTTCGATCACCGACTTGTAGGCGTCCGGCAGCTCAACGTATTTGCCGACCATACCGATGGTCACTTCGCCGCCCGGATTGGCTTCTTCGTAGATCACCTGTTCCCATTCGGCCAGGTTGGCTTCCGGTGCGTTCAAGCTGAATCGTTTACAAATATAATCGTCCAGCCCCTGAGATTTCAATAGGCCTGGGATTTTATAAATAGAATCAACGTCTTTCAGAGAGATAACCGCTTTTTCCGGCACGTTGCAGAAAAGCGCGATTTTAGCGCGTTCGTTAGCAGGAACCGCGCGATCGGAACGGCAAATCAGCACATCCGGCTGAATACCGATGGAAAGCAGCTCTTTTACGGAATGCTGGGTCGGCTTGGTTTTCACTTCACCAGCTGCCGCCATGTACGGCACCAGCGTCAGGTGCATGTACAGAGTGTGCTCGCGGCCCACTTCCACCGCCATCTGACGGATGGCTTCGAGGAACGGCAGCGATTCGATATCGCCGACGGTGCCGCCGATTTCCACCAGCACCACATCGTGGCCTTCGCCACCTTCGATGATGCGCTCTTTGATCGCGTTGGTGATGTGCGGAATGACCTGCACGGTCGCACCCAAATAGTCGCCGCGGCGTTCTTTACGCAGCACGTCGGAGTAGATGCGGCCGGTGGTGAAGTTGTTGCGACGCGACATTTTGGTGCGGATGAAGCGCTCGTAGTGACCCAAATCCAGATCGGTTTCTGCGCCGTCTTCGGTGACGAAAACTTCCCCATGCTGAATCGGGCTCATGGTGCCCGGATCCACGTTGATGTACGGGTCCAGTTTCATGATGGTAACGTTGAGGCCACGGGCTTCAAGAATAGCCGCCAGAGAGGCTGCGGCAATGCCTTTACCCAGAGAGGATACGACCCCGCCGGTCACAAAAATATAATTAGTTGTCATGCTGAACCTGAGAGTTTAGGTTTAAAGACGATGGAAGAACCAGGACGGGAAAGTAGTATACCCGAACCTCTCCTGACCTACAAACGATCGTTTTGCTGTCCATCATCTCGGCCGCCCTCCCGTGTTCATCAGGGTTTACTCCGCCGGCGCCGCCTAAACCCTCCAGGTAAAACAAAGAGTTAGCAGAGAAAATTTCTTTTTACCGCCCCTCAGGATCGATAAAACGCCTTAGATTTCAGTTTGTTGCCCTTTTGCTGTCGCCGGCAGCCATGCGCCTCTAACCTGACCGAAAGCTTAACCGTTTCAGCTTGAGCGAACCTTGTCGGCGATCAACATTGTCGCGGCGATTCAACTTTCCTGACGTTTCACCTGCTGCCAGGCCTCTTCCATCTGCTCCAGCGTGGCGTCTTCAAGCCGCAGCCCGCTTTGCTGGACAATCTCTTCCACCTGGCGGAAGCGGCGCTCGAACTTGCGGTTCGCCGCCTGAAGCGCGTTCTCCGCCTTGTGGCCTAAATGGCGCGACAGGTTCACCGTGGCGAACAGCAGATCGCCGATCTCCTCTTCCAGCTTGCTCTCGTCGACCACCGCCTGGCGGGCTTCGTGCATCACTTCGTCGATCTCTTCGTACACTTTGTCCAGCACCGGGCCCAGGGTATTCCAGTCGAAGCCGACCGAGGCGCAGCGTTTCTGGATCTTGTGCGCTTTCATCAACGCCGGCAGCGCCTGCGGAATATCGTCCAGCACCGAGTGCAGCGCTTTCTCGGCGCGCTCACCGGCCTTCAGCTGCTCCCAGCGCGCCGCCACGGCTTCGCTGTCTCCGCCCTCGGCGTCGCCGAAGATGTGCGGGTGACGGCGCTCCAGCTTGTCGCTGATGGCGGTACACACCTCATCGAAATCGAACAGCCCCTGCTCCTGCCCCATTTGCGCGTAGAACACCACCTGAAACAGCAAATCACCCAGCTCGTCGCGCAGATCGGCGTAGTCCTGCCGCTCGATGGCGTCCAGCACTTCGTAAGTCTCTTCCAACGTATAAGGCGCAATGGTGGCGAAGGTTTGCTTGCGGTCCCACGAGCAACCGATCTGCGGGTCGCGCAGCGTTTTCATGATGTTCAGCAGACGCTGCAGCGGAGTGGATTGGGTCATAAAAAATCTCTGAGAAAGCATGGGGGCGCAGGGGAGCGCCCGCCGAATTCATGGATTTCGGGCCGCATCCGCTATCGATACGGCCCGAAAGGCGATGTGGGCTTAGTTGCCGTGCAGACGCTTGGCGTCTATCACGTCCGGCAGCTGGTTCAGCTTCGCCAGCACCCGGCTCAGCACCTGCTGGTTGTAGATTTCGATATCCATGTCGATGGTGGCCAACTGCTTCTTGGTGTCGCTGCGGCTGGCGACGCCCAGTACGTTGACCTTTTCGTTGGCCAGAATGGTGGTAATGTCGCGCAGCAGCCCGCTGCGATCGTTGGCCATCACGCGCACCACCAGCGAATAACCGCTGGAGTAGCTTTCACCCCATACCGCGTCGACGATGCGCTCCGGCGCGTGCGATTGCAGATCGACCAGCTGATCGCAGTCCGCACGGTGGATCGAAATACCGCGCCCCTGGGTGATAAAGCCGACGATGTCGTCGCCCGGGATCGGCTGGCAGCAGCGGGCGATGTGGTGCATCAGGTTGCCCACGCCCTCCACCACCACCCGGCCATTGTCCTTGTTGCGGGTCGGCGGCGGCGCTTTCTGCTGCACCAGCTGGCGCAGCGCCTCGCGATCCTGCTCTTCGGCGCTCGGCTTGTTGAACTTGCCCTGCAAGTAATTCACCATCTGGTTCAGGCGAATGTCCCCACCGCCGATCGCCGCCAACACCTCGTCCAGCGAGTTCATGTTGTAGCGCGGGATCAACAGCTTCTCGGCCTCTTTCAGGCTGATGCCGAGATGCTCCAGTTCGTTGTCCAGCATCTGACGACCGGCGAGGATGTTCTTGTCGCGATCCTGCTTGCGGAACCAGTTATGGATCTTCGAGCGCCCGCGGCTGGTGGTGACATAGCCCAGGTTCGGGTTCAGCCAGTCGCGGCTCGGGTTCGGCTGCTTCTGGGTGATGATCTCAATCTGATCGCCCATCTTCAGCTGATAGGTAAACGGCACGATGCGGCCGCCGATCTTGGCGCCGATACAGCGGTGACCGACGTCGCTGTGAATGTGGTAAGCGAAATCGAGCGGCGTGGAGCCGGCCGGCAGATCCACCACGTCGCCTTTCGGCGTAAACACATAGACCCGATCGTCGAACACTTGGCTGCGCACTTCGTCGAGCATCTCGCCGGAGTCCGCCATCTCTTCCTGCCAGGCGATGAGCTTACGCAGCCAGGCGATGCGTTCTTCGTAGCCGGAGCGCACGGTCACGCCCGCGCCCTCTTTGTACTTCCAGTGCGCGGCCACGCCCAGCTCGGCGTCTTCATGCATTTGCCGGGTGCGGATCTGAATCTCGACGGTTTTGCCGCGCGGCCCCAGCACCACGGTGTGGATCGACTGGTAGCCGTTGGGTTTCGGGTTGGCGACGTAGTCGTCGAACTCGTCCGGCAGATGGCGGAAATGAGTATGCACGATGCCCAACGCCGCATAGCAATCCTGCAGGCGCTCCGCCACGATGCGCACCGCGCGCACGTCGAACAGTTCGTCGAACGCCAGGTGCTTTTTCTGCATCTTGCGCCAGATGCTGTAGATGTGTTTCGGCCGGCCGTAGATCTCCACCCGAATGCCTTCGCTGGCCATCTCGGTGCGCAGCCCGGCGACGAAATCGTCGATGAACTGTTCGCGATCGATGCGGCGCTCATGCAACAGCTTGGCGATGCGCTTGTATTCTTC
This sequence comes from Serratia sp. CY84636, assembly GCF_052166245.1. Classification (NCBI taxonomy): domain Bacteria; kingdom Pseudomonadati; phylum Pseudomonadota; class Gammaproteobacteria; order Enterobacterales; family Yersiniaceae; genus Serratia; species Serratia sp. CY84636. Next base: position 515,024 of record NZ_JBJNOX010000004.1, on the reverse strand, counting down.
CGGATGCAGGTAGCGGAAGCAGAAATCCTCCAGCTCCCACTTCAGCTGGCCGATGCCGAGCCGGTTGGCCAGCGGGGCGTAGATGTTGGAACATTCCTTCGCCGCCAGCACGCGTTCGTCTTCCGGCGCGTCTTTCACCTCGCGCAGATGGGCGATGCGCTCCGCCAGCTTGATGACCACGCAGCGGAAATCCTCCACCATCGCCAACAGCATGCGGCGCACGTTGTCGACCTGTTCGGAGGCCATCGAATCGTTTTGGGTGGCTTTCAGTTGGCGAATGGCGTCCATGTCGCGCACGCCGTGCACCAGCGCGACGATGCCCTTGCCGAACGCTTCGGTCAGGGTCTCTTCCTGCACGATGCCGGCGTCCACCAGCGGGAACAGCAGCGCGGCGCGCATGCTGTCGTTGTCCATGCTCAGCGTCGAGAGGATTTCCACCATCTCCAGACCGCGCCACAGCAGCAGCGAGGCGTCGGGATGGTTTTGGGTCTGCTGCTCACAATAACGCCAGGTTGCGGCCAATCGCTCACATGACTGCGGGTTAGGTAGCCCCAAGCCAGCGATCCACTCATCGAGAGCGAATTCACCCGCCGTATTCAGATGTGCACTTCTTACCGCAACCATAACTTCTCCCTACTTTGCAGCGACCTCTGGCGCGCGCTCGTTGATAAACAGCGCCATTGATTCAAGATGCCCCGTGTGCGGAAACATATCCAACATCCGCACGCGCGCAAGACGATAACCGGCGCTCAACAGCACTTTGCTGTCGCGAGCCAGCGTGGTGGGGTTACAGGAAACATACACCACCCGCGCCGGCGCCAGTTTTACAATGTGTGACATCACCCCGGCCGCACCGGCACGGGCGGGATCCAGCATCACCTTATCAAACCCTTGTGCTGCCCAAGGTTGCCGCGCAACGTCGTCCTCCAGATTCTCGTGGAAGAACGATGCATTATTCAGCTTATTCTTATGTGCATTATATTGCCCATTCGCTACCAGCGTGGCAACACCTTCGATGCCCACCACCGCAGCGGCCCGGCGCGCCAACGGCAGGGTGAAGTTGCCCATGCCGCAGAACAGGTCCAGCACCCGATCATTGGGTTGAATATCGAGCCATTCAAGGGCCTGCGCCACCATTTGTTGGTTTACAGCGTCATTGACCTGAATAAAGTCACGCGGGCTGAAGTCTAAGCGTAGCCCGTCAACCTGATAATACGGCGTGTCACCGCACAGTTTCTCCACGCGATCGCTGTCCGGCGCCAGATAGACGGCGACGTTTTCCCGCTCGCCAAACGCCAACAGCGCCTGCCGATCCGCCTCTTTCAGCGCGTCGAGATGGCGCAGCACCAGCAGCGGGCCGTTGTCCGCCAGCACCAGCTCCACATGCCCCAGCCGCCGCACCGCCTGCAGCCCGCTCAGGCAGGCGCGCACCGGCGCCAGCAGCTGTTCCAGCTCCGGCCGCAGCACCGGGCAGTGCTCCACCGCCACCAGCTCGCTGGAGGCCGCCTGTCGAAAGCCCATCATCAGGCGCTGCTGCTTGGGCTGCCACGTCAGGCTCAGGCGGGCGCGGCGGCGATAGCCGTATTCCGGGCCGGCGATCACCGGTTCCTGCTGCGGGGTCACCCCGGTTTCGCGGGCGATCATGCGCACCAGCGCTGCCGCCTTGCTCTGCTGCTGCAGCGCCTCATCCGCATGCTGCTGCTGGCAGCCGCCGCAGACGCCGAAATGCGGGCAGCGCGGCGCCACCCGCTGCGGGCTGCGGCTCAGCAGGCGTTTGAGCTTGCCTTTGGCGAACTGGCGCTTATCTTCGGTCAGCTGGATTTCCGCCTGCTCGCCCGGCAATACGCCCGGCACGAACACCGCTTTGCCGTCGTGGCGCGCCACGCCCTGGCCGAAAGGATCGAGATCGCTCACCGTCACGGTGAAGATTTGTGAGCTCTGCCGGGTCGTCACGCGGCGTTTGGGAGAGTAGAATTGCGCCATATTTGTCGATTGTGTGCTGGTTCATTAAGCTAGTGTCAGCTGTCAATTCTCCCACATTGGAATCCCATGACCAAATACAGCCTGCGTGCGCGCATGATGATCCTGATTCTGGCCCCGACCTTGCTGATTGGTTTGCTGCTCAGCACCTTCTTCGTGGTGCACCGCTATAACGAGCTGCAGGAGCAATTGGTCGACGCCGGCGCCAGCATCATCGAGCCGCTGGCGGTGGCCAGCGAGTACGGCATGACGTTCCGCAGCCGCGAATCGGTCAGGCAGCTGGTCAGTCTGTTGCACCGCCGCCATTCGGACATCGTGCGTTCGATCACCGTGTTCGATGCGCAGAATAATTTGTTCGTCACCTCCAATTATCATCACAACTTCGCTCAGCTACAGCTGCCGAAAGGCGTGCCGTTGCCCACCGAGCTGATGCTCACCCGACGCGGCGATTCGCTGATCCTGCGCACGCCGATCCTGTCGGAAAGCCAGTATCCGGATGAAACCGCCGACGGCGGCAGCCACCCCGACAACAACCTGGGCTATGTGGCGATCGAGCTGGATCTGCAGTCAGTGCGGCTGCAGCAATACAAAGAGGTCTTCGTCTCCACCCTGCTGCTGTTGCTGTGCATGTGCATCGCCATCCTGTTCGCTTACCGGCTGATGCGCGACGTGACCGGCCCGATCCGCAACATGGTGAACACCGTCGACCGCATCCGCCGCGGCCAGCTCGACAGCCGCGTGGAGGGCTACATGCTCGGCGAACTGCACATGCTGAAGAACGGCATCAACTCGATGGCGATGTCGCTCACCGCCTATCACGAAGAGATGCAGCAGAACATCGATCAGGCCACCTCCGACCTGCGTGAAACCCTGGAGCAGATGGAGATCCAGAACGTCGAGCTGGATCTGGCGAAAAAACGCGCGCAGGAGGCGGCGCGTATCAAGTCCGAATTCCTGGCCAACATGTCGCACGAGCTGCGTACACCGCTCAACGGCGTGATCGGCTTCACCCGCCAGATGCTGAAAACCGATCTGAGCGCGACCCAGACCGATTATTTGCAGACCATCGAACGCTCGGCCAACAACCTGCTGACCATCATCAACGACGTGCTGGACTTCTCCAAGCTGGAAGCCGGCAAGCTGGTGCTGGAGCATATTCCTTTCGCCCTGCGTGAAACGCTGGACGAAGTGGTGGTGTTGCTGGCGCCCAGCGCCCACGACAAGGGGCTGGAGCTGACGCTGGATGTGCACAACGACGTGCCGGAGCAGGTGATCGGCGACTCGCTGCGCCTACAGCAAATCATCACCAACCTGCTGGGCAACGCCATCAAGTTCACCGAAACCGGCAATATCGACATTCGCGTCGAGCTACGCAAACAGCTGGATCGCCGGGTGGAAGTGGAGGTGCAGATCCACGACACCGGCATCGGCATCTCCGAACGCCAGCAGTCGCAGCTGTTCCAGGCGTTCCGTCAGGCGGACGCCAGCATCTCCCGCCGCCACGGCGGTACCGGGCTGGGGCTGGTGATCACGCAAAAACTGGTGAAAGAAATGGGGGGCGATATCTGCTTCCACAGCCAGTTGAACCGCGGCTCGACCTTCTGGTTCCATATCACGCTGGATCTGAACGAGGGCATGCTGTCGCTGGCGCCGAGCCTGCCGGATCTGAGCGGCAAAACGCTCGCCTATATCGAGTCCAACCCGACGGCGGCGCAGGCGACGCTCAACATGCTCAGCATCACGCAGCTGGTGATCACCCACTCGCTGACGCTGGGCCAGTTGCCGCCAGGCCACTATGACTTCCTGCTGGCCGGCGTGCCCATCCCGTTCCGCGACAACATGGCGCAGCACGAGGACAAATTGCTGGCCTCGCTGAAGCTGGCCGATCGGGTGATTCTGGCGCTGCCGTGCCAGGCGCAGATCGACGCCGAACTGCTTAAACAACAAGGCGCGCTCGGCTGTCTGATCAAGCCGATCACCAGCACCCGACTGTTCCCTCTGCTCCGGATGGAAGCGCCGGCACGCCTCACCGCGCAGCCTGAGCGTAAACGCCTGCCGCTGACGGTGATGGCGGTTGACGACAACCCGGCCAACCTGAAGCTGATCGGCACGCTGCTGGGGGAACAGGTAGAAAAAACCCTGCTGTGCGAGAGCGGTGAGGAAGCGCTGGCGCTGGCGCGCGACAACGTGCTGGATTTGATCCTGATGGACATTCAGATGCCGAAGATGGACGGCATTCACGCCAGCGAGCTGATCCGCCAGCTGCCGCATCACAACTCCACGCCGATCGTCGCCGTTACCGCCCATGCCGCCAGCGGCGAGCGCGAGCACCTGCTGCAGGCCGGGATGGACGACTATCTGGCCAAACCGATCGACGAGAAAATGCTGACCCGCGTGCTGTCGCGCTACCACAGCGGCGACGTGGAAAACGCCATCGCCGACGACGCACCGCTGTCGCTCGACTGGCCGCTGGCGCTGCGTCAGGCGGCCAACAAACCGGACCTGGCGCGCGATCTGCTGCAAATGCTGCTCGATTTCCTGCCGCAGGTGCGCGAACGGGTACAGGCGCTGCTCGACGGCCAGCATGACGACGAGATCCTCGATCTGGTCCATAAGCTGCACGGCAGCTGCAGCTACAGCGGCGTGCCGCGCCTCAAGCAGCTGTGTTTCTACCTCGAGCGGCAGCTGCGTCAGGGCATCACCAACGACGAACTGGAGCCGGAGTGGCTGGAGCTGTTGGATGAGATTGAACTGGTGATCCACGCGGCGCGCGCGCATCTGGCGCAACCCGCCTGAATCCTCAGGCCATAACGCAAAAAGGCACGCCGCAGCGTGCCTTTGTTTTTAACGCCTGACGCCTATCACTGCGCCAGCAGGTACAGCTGGCTCTCGCCGCGCTGAATATTCAACGCCAGCACCGACGGCTTGCTGTCGAGGATTTTACGCAGCTCACCCAGGTTCTGGATCGGCTGCTGGTTCACGCCCAGGATCACGTCGCCCTTTTTCAGGCCGATGCGCGCCGCGGCGCTGCCGGCTTTCACGCTGTCGACCTTGACACCCTTCACGTTGCCGACCTGGGTATTGCTCAGCTCGGCGCCTTCGATGCCGGTGTAGATATTGCCCGAGGCCACCTGGGTCTGCGCGCTTTGCTCCAGCGTGACGTCAATCGTCACCGGCTTGCCGTCGCGAATAATGCCCAGCGACATCTTGCTGCCGACCGGCAGCGTGCCGATCTCCGCCCGGAACGAGGCGAAGCTGGAGATGGCCTTGCCGTTCATGGTGACGATCACGTCGCCGGCCTTGATGCCCGCCTTCGCCGCGGAAGACTTCGGCATCACCTGGCTGACGAAGGCCCCGCGCTGCGCGTCGACCTTCATCGCCTTGGCCAGCTCAGAGTTCAGCTCGGTACCCATGATGCCCAGCTCGCCGCGTTTCACCTGGCCATATTCGACCATTTGCGCCGTCAGGTTTTTCACCATGTTGCTCGGAATGGCGAAGCCGATACCGATGTTACCGCCGTCCGGCGCCAGGATCGCGGTGTTGATGCCGATCAGCTCACCGTTCAGGTTAACCAGCGCACCGCCGGAGTTACCGCGGTTGATCGCCGCATCGGTCTGGATAAAGTTTTCGTAGTTTTCGATGTTCAGGCCGCTGCGCCCCAGGGCGGATACGATACCCGAGGTGGCGGTTTCACCCAGCCCGTACGGGTTGCCGATCGCCACGGTGTAATCGCCAACGCGCAGCTGATCGGAATCCGCCATCTTGATCGCCGTCAGATTCTTGAAGTCTTTCAGCTGGATCAGCGCAATATCGGAACGCGAATCCTTGCCGATCACCTTGGCGTCGAAACGGCGGCCGTCGCTCAGCTGCACCTGGATCTTGTTGGCGTTGTCCACCACGTGGTTATTGGTCACCACGTAGCCCTTGGCGGCATCGATGACCACCCCGGCGCCCAGCGCCTGGAATTTCTGCTGCGTGCCCTGCGGCTGGCCATCCGGCCCAGGCTGTTCGCCGCCCTGACACATCGGCGAGCCCTGGAACGGCGAGCCGTCTTGGCAGAACGGTGAATCTTCGCCGAAGAACTGTTGGAACTGCTGCGGCATGCGCGGCGTATTGACCGTGGTGCTGCCCTCAACGTTAATGCTCACCACGGAAGGCATTACCTTTTCCAGCATCGGCGCCAGGCTCGGCAGCTGTTGGGTGCTGGAAGAGGCGGTTTCAGCGGCGCTGGCCGTGACCGGGCCCATCGCCATACCGATACTGAATGCCAGTGCGCTCAGAACTAATGCGGTTTTTTTCATCTGTGTGTCTCTTATAAAGTCGTTCAAAAAGAATGGCTGTCTTGCGTGCTTATTCAGAGTTAATTAATAGCCCGAAGTTCCGGCACAGATGATTGGCAATAGTAAACAAATATTGTCCGTCTTTACAAAACTCGAGACAGCCAACCGATTGGAATTGCTAAAATTATTCTTCAGCGTAATTATTCCGCCGCCATCAATCGACGATATTCGTCATAGGCGTAAAGGTCGGTCATTCCGCTGATATAGTCCTGCAATAAACGCGCGCGGAAATAATATTCCCGAATGGCTTGCTGCTCCGGCGATAAATGCTGCAGCCCCTCTACCGCCTCCGCATACGCCAGCCGATGCTTGGTGGACAGCTTGTGGAACAGGCGCGTTTCGATCGGGTAAGCGCGATGGCTGTCCTCGCGCACCAGCTGGCTGAAGTCCGCCAGCGACATCGCCAACAGCGGGCTGTAAATGTCCAGCAGGCCGCTGATCACCCGGTAGCCTTGCAGCTCGAGTTGCTCGACCTCCGGGTGGTTGAACACGTGCTTGAACGCCACATTTTTAAATATTTTCAGCAGCCGGTACGCCGGGCTGGAGTCCTCCAGCAGCGCCTGATTGAAACTGCCCTGATAGACCGCATCCAGATTGTCGATAAAGCGCTGCGCCGCGTGCGGCACCAGCCGCGCCACGGTAAACACCCGCAGATACATGAAGAACTGATCTTCCGCGCTGCGCCGCGCGCCGCCGCGATCGATCTTGCGAAACGCGCTGGCGACGGTCTTGTCGAACAGATCGCCCGGCACCACCTCGCCCCACTCCTGAATCAGGTGCTGATACAGCTGCTCGACGGTGAAAATGCTCTTCTCCACCGCGTCTTCCAGATCGGCCACGCAGTACGAGATATCGTCGGCGGCCTCCATGATATAGGTCAGCGGGAAACGATCGAACTCGCCCATGTGCAGCTCGCGCCGCAGCCGATCGACGAAGGCCTCTTCCGCCAGATAGTAGCCGGGCTTTTTCATCAGGTAACTGTGGCTGGCGGGGATGTCGCTCGCCCAGTAGGCCGGGCGGGTGTATTTCAAAATGCATCCGACCTGCGCGTAGGTCAGGTTGAGCTTGAGCAGGCTGTACACCATGCGGATCGCTTGGGCATTGCCCTCGAAGTGGCTGAGATCCTGACGGATCCGGCTGCGCAGCCGGTTCAGATCGCTCTCCCCCTCATGCAGGCGCAGCGTCGCCACCTGGCAGCGATCGTGGCTGCCCGGCTCGCTGCCGCAGCTGGCGGGATCGAGCCGTTGGGCAAACCAGTCGTTGATCGCCGACTCGCCGAAGTGACCGAACGGCGGATTGCCGATGTCGTGCATCAGGCAGGCCATTTCCACGATGCTTTCAAACGGATCGAGCAGCCGGGTCAGGCCGAGCTCATCAATTCTCCCCGCCTGTTTGAAGCGGTTGAGGATCTCTTTGGCGATGTGGCGCCCAACCTGCTGCACCTCCATCGAGTGCGTCAGGCGGCTGCGCACCGCCGCGTTGCGCTCCAGCGGAAACACCTGGGTTTTTTGCTGCAGACGGCGAATGGCGGCCGAGTTGACGATGCGCCCGCGATCGCTCTCGAATTGCCGCACGATGTCGTACTCTTCCTCGGCCTCGATCGGTTTGCTGAAAGGCCGTTGGAAGCTGATTTTTTGCTTGAAGTCGATCCCGGACATCTGTTTCTCCGCCGTTGCGCCCTGCCCCCGTGATAACAATTCCCGGCAGCGGATGCAACGCATTATCTCTCATACACAGCCATGATAGACTATGCCGCAATTCTCACGGCCAATCAGCGAGTGTTATTTATGAAAGTAGGCATCATCGGCGCAATGGAGCAGGAAGTCACCCTGCTGCGCGATCAAATCGAAAACCGTCAAACCATCCAGCGTGCGGGCTGCGAAATCTACACCGGCCAGATCGGCGGCGTTGACGTGGCTCTGCTGAAATCCGGCATCGGTAAAGTCTCGGCGGCCATGGGCACCACCCTGCTGCTGGAACACTGCAGCCCGGATCTGGTGATCAACACCGGTTCCGCCGGCGGCCTGGCCAGCACCCTGCGCGTGGGCGATATCGTGGTGTCGGAAGAAGTGCGCTACCACGACGCCGACGTCACCGCCTTCGGCTACGAGCCGGGCCAGATGGCCGGCTGCCCGGCGGCGTTCGTCGCCGACGACGCGCTGATCGCGCTGGCGGAAAGCTGCATCAAACAGCTGGATCTGCACGCGGTGCGCGGCCTGATCTGCAGCGGTGACGCCTTCATCAACGGCGCCGAGCCGCTGGCGCGCATTCGCGCCACCTTCCCGCGCGTCGCCGCCGTGGAAATGGAAGCCGCAGCGATCGCCCACGTCTGCCATCTGTTCGGCACGCCGTTCGTGGTGGTGCGCGCCATTTCCGACGTCGCCGACAGCGAATCGCACATGAGCTTTGACGAGTTCCTGGTGGTAGCGGCCAAGCAGTCTACGCTGATGGTCAACGCCATGCTGCAAACCCTGGCCAAGCGCGGTTGATGTGAGGCTGCGCTTCACCTCGATGCTCTGTCTGTTGGCGCTCTGGCTGGCCATGCCGGCCGGCGCCGCTCAGCGGGTGATCAGCCTGGCGCCCAACGCGACCGAACTCGCCTATGCCGCCGGCATGGGCGATGTGCTGGTGGCGGCGAGCGCCTATTCCGATTATCCGCCGCAGGCCGCCAAGCTGGAGCAGGTAGCCTCCTGGCAGGGCATCAATCTGGAGCGGGTGCTGGCGCTCAAGCCGGACCTGATCCTCGCCTGGCGCGGCGGCAATCCGCAGCGCGTGCTGGATCAGCTCGCCGCGTTCGGCATCCCGATTTTCTATGCGGACGCCGACACCCTCGAAGGGATCGCCGGTTTGCTGGACCAGCTGGCGCAATACAGCCCGCACCCGGAGCAGGCGCATCAGGCGGCGGAGGGCCTTCGCCGCCAGTTCGCCGCTCTCAAACAACAGTATGCCGCTAACCCATCGCGGCGCGTGCTGCTGCAGTTCGGCACCCAGCCACTGTTCACCAGCGCCGGCGCCACATTGCAAAGCCAGGTGCTGGCGCTGTGCGGCGGGCAGAACGTCTTCGCCGACAGCCGCACCCCTTGGCCGCAGATCAGCCGCGAGCAGGTGTTGGCGCGCCAGCCGCAGGCCATCGTCATCACCGGGGGCGCGAAAGAAGCCGCCAGTGTGAAAGCCTTCTGGGCCCCGCAGCTGCAGGTGCCGGTGATCGCGCTGAACGAAGACTGGTTCAACCGCGGCGGGCCGCGCATTGCGTTGGCGGCGCAGCAGCTGTGCCGCCAGCTGGCGGAGATCCGCTGATGCTGGTGTTCTGGTTGGATATTCTCGGCACCGCGGTGTTCGCCGTCTCCGGCGTGCTGTTGGCCGGCAAGCTGCGCATGGATCCGTTCGGCGTGCTGGTCTTGGGTGTGGTCACCGCGGTCGGCGGCGGCACCATCCGCGACATGGCGCTGGCCAACGGCCCGGTGTTCTGGGTCAAGGATCCCACCGATTTGGTGGTGGCGATGATCACCTGCGTCTTGACGCTGCTGCTGGTGCGCCAGCCGCGCCGGCTGCCGAAGTGGGTGCTGCCGGTGCTGGACGCCGTCGGGCTGGCGGTGTTCGTCGGCATCGGCGTCAACAAGGCCTTCGCAGCCGGCACCGGCCCGCTGGTGGCAATCTGCATGGGGGTGATCACCGGCGTCGGCGGCGGCATTATCCGCGACGTGCTGGCGCGCGAGATCCCGATGATCCTGCGCACCGAAATTTACGCCACCGCCTGCATCATCGGCGGCATCGTGCACGCCACGGCGTTTTACACCTTCCACATGCCGCTGCAACAGGCCATGATGCTGGGCATGATCATCACCCTGGCCATTCGCCTCGCAGCCATCCGCTGGCACCTCAAACTGCCCGCCTTTATTCTCGAACGCTGAGCCGTCGCCCTGCGGGGCGACGCTTTGCAACGCCGCACCTGGTGATTTATTAGACTATTAACGGGGTTGATGGTATTATTTTCGACCAAAAAATAGCGTAGTGACGATGTAAAATTCTGTTATCCGCAGGTTAATTCCTTTCCCGCGCTGTTAAAACTTTTTAACTTTTTGCCGATAAGTCATCACAAGATGGCTTACGGATGACTATTCCCGCAATGATGAAAAAAATTCTGCTTGCCTGCTGTGGCACCCTGCTGAGTGGCGCCGCGTATGCCGATGCCGTCAGCGGCCAGATCGGCGTTACCCTGACCATTGAACCGCAATGCGCCGTGCGCCTCGAGGCCGCCGCCCCACAGGCCGAATGCAGCCACGCAACGGCGCAGCCGAACATCATCCACAGCCCACCGGCACAGGAGAATGGTGCAGAAGTGATCCTCGTGGAATGGTAGGCATAAAAAAACCCGCCGGCCGTAAGGCGAGCGGGTTGCTATTCTGACAGGCAAACTCAGATGCTGAACGACGAACCGCAACCGCAGGTGGTTTTGGCATTCGGGTTGGTCACCACGAAGCGCGACCCTTCCAGCCCTTCGGTGTAGTCCACCGAGCCGCCGACCAGATACTGCAGGCTCATCGGATCGACCACCAGCGCCACGCCCTGCTTCTCGATGGTCATGTCGCCATCGTTGACCTTGTCGTCAAAAGTGAAGCCGTACTGGAATCCGCTGCAGCCGCCGCCGGTAATGTAAACCCGCAACTTCAGGTTCGGATTTTCTTCGTCAGCAATCAGGAACTTAACCTTGCTTGCTGCTGCCTCGGTAAATTGCAGGGGCAGTGCCGTTTGATCACTCATACTCTTTACTCCCAACATTGTTCAGCATCAGATCGCGACTATGGCTGCCTGATTAATATTAACGATTATCCGATACCTGAGTGTTGCGTTCAAGTATTCACCGCATTTGTTGTATTTTCCTTACCTGTTTTCTCCGCCGCTTCCCGCGCCAGCTGCGCCTCCTGCCTTTGCAGCGTGCGGGCCAGGATCGACGAATACAGCGGCTTGCCGCCGAGCAGCTGCGCCACCACCGTGGCGCCGAGGCAGGTGATGATCATCGGTAAAATGAGTTGGTAGTTGTCGGTCATTTCCAGTACCAGCACGATGCCGGTCAGCGGGGCGCGCACCGTAGCGGCGAACAGCGCCCCCATGCCGGCGATGGCGAAGGTGCCCGCCTCGATGCCGTACTGCGGGAACAGATGCGCCCCCGCCAGCCCAAAGGCGGTGCCGAACAGCGTGCCCAGCGCCAGCATCGGCGCAAAGATGCCGCCCGGCGCGCCGGAGCCGAAGCACAGCAGCGTAGTGAAGATGCGGGTAATAAAGATGAACATCAACATGCCGACGCTGTAATTGCCCGCCGCGGCGATCGGGATCAACCCAAAGCCGCCGCCCGCCGCCTCCGGCTGGATCAGCCCCAGAATGCCGCACACGCCGCCGAGCAGCCCGCCCATCAGCAAAATATTGCGCATTCTGCCGCCGTGCAGGCGCGCAAACATGTCTTGAGTGCGGAAAATCAGCGCGTTGAACCCCACGCCCACCGCACCGAATATCGCCCCCAGCACCAGATAGAGCCACAGGGTATTGATGGGCGCCGAAGAAAGTTTGTCGACCGCGATCACCGAACCCTGGCCGTTAAACAGCTGGAATACCACGCTCGACATGATCACGCCGATAAACACCGCTTTAATCGAGATCAGGTTGTAGCGGAACTGCGGCCGCATCTCTTCGATGATGAACAAGATGCCGGCTAGCGGCGCGTTGAACGCGGCGGACAACCCGGCGGCGGCCCCGGTCGCCAGCAGCGTATGACGCGCCTCGGCGCCGCGAATGCGCAGCACGTCCAATACCATGCGCCCGACGTTGCCGCCCATTTGCACCGTGGGGCCTTCGCGCCCCAGCACCATGCCCGCCCCCAGCGTGCCCATGCCGCCGATGAATTTCACCGGGATCACGCGCCACCAGCGCACCGGCCGCAGCTCCTCCAGCGCGCCTTCGATCTCCGGAATGCCCGAGCCGCTCGCCTCAGGCGCAAAGCGCCGCACCAGGTAATAGCCCAGCGCCGCCAGCGCGGCGGACAGGATAAACGCCAGCGGCCACACCAGGATCCAGGAGTCGGCGACCTGCGCCAGCGAAGCCAGCCGCTGCTGCTGCACCCACTCCACCGCCTTATCGAAGGCCACGCCGAGCAAACCGGCCAGCGTCCCCACCAGCGCGGCCATTACCAGGATCGCCACCGGGGTCTTATCGCGGCGAATAAACTGACGCACCGCATCGCTGCGGCTAAGACGCGGGCTCAACGTCCCGACTGGCTGTGATTGTGATTCCGTCATCGCGAGTAATTCGTCAGGTAATTTGTAATACAAATAGGCAAGGCGGTTATTCTACCCCAACCCGGTGGCGGGCGCTGCCGTTAATGGTATCTGACTGTGATCGTTTCATAACGCGGCGCTCTCCTCTAGAATAGCGCGGTCAAATCATTCAAAAGAGAATCCAGGAGCCGATTTATGAGCCTACACAGCAAGTCCGAAAGTCTGTACGCCCAGGCGCAACAGTTGATCCCCGGTGGGGTGAACTCTCCGGTGCGTGCATTCACCGGCGTAGGCGGTGTGCCGCTGTTTATCGAGCGGGCTGACGGGGCTTACCTGTTCGATGCCGACGGCAAGGCCTATATCGACTATGTCGGTTCCTGGGGGCCGATGGTGCTGGGGCACAACCACCCGGCGATCCGCGACGCGGTGATCGAAGCGGCGCAGCGCGGCCTGAGCTTCGGCGCGCCGACCGAGATGGAAGTCAAAATGGCGCAGCTGGTCACCGAACTGGTGCCTACCATGGATATGGTGCGTATGGTGAACTCGGGCACCGAAGCCACCATGAGCGCCATCCGTCTGGCGCGCGGCTACACCAACCGCGACAAAATCATCAAGTTCGAAGGCTGCTACCACGGCCACGCCGACTGCCTGCTGGTGAAAGCCGGTTCCGGTGCGCTGACCCTCGGCCAGCCGAACTCACCGGGCGTGCCGGCCGACTTCGCCAAGCACACCCTGACCTGCACCTATAACGACCTGGATTCGGTGCGGGCCGCCTTCGAGCAGTACCCGTCCGAGATCGCCTGTATCATCGTCGAGCCGGTTGCCGGCAACATGAACTGCGTGCCGCCGCTGCCGGAATTCCTGCCGGGCCTGCGCGCCCTGTGCGACAAGTACGGCGCGCTCTTGATCATCGATGAAGTGATGACCGGTTTCCGCGTGGCGCTGGCCGGCGCACAGTCCTATTACGGCGTCGAGCCGGATCTGACCTGCCTCGGCAAAATCATCGGCGGCGGCATGCCGGTGGGCGCCTTCGGCGGCCGCCGCGACGTGATGGACGCGCTGGCGCCGACCGGCCCGGTCTACCAGGCGGGCACCCTGTCCGGCAACCCGATCGCCATGGCGGCGGGCTATGCCTGCCTGACCGAAGTATCACAGGTAGGCGTGCACCAGACGCTGACCGAACTGACTGAAATGCTGGCCGCAGGCCTGCTGCATGCGGCGCAGGAAGAGAATATCCCGCTGGTAGTCAACAACGTCGGCGGCATGTTCGGCCTGTTCTTCACCGACGCGCCGACAGTGACCAGCTATCAGGACGTGATGCAGTGCGATGTGGAACGCTTCAAACGCTTCTTCCACCTGATGCTGGAGGAAGGGGTGTATCTGGCGCCGTCCGCCTTCGAAGCGGGCTTCATGTCCGTGGCGCACAGCAAGGAAGACATTCAGCGCACCATCGACGCCGCACGTCGCTGCTTCGCCAAGCTGTAATCCCGGCCGGATGGCCAAAAAAACGGGCGCCTCGGCGCCCGTTTTGTTTTTCGCTGACGCTTAAAGCAGCGTGCCGTAAATGGTCAACAGCGCCACTACCACCACGATGATCATCGTCACCTTGCGAGCCAGCGTCACCGCCGCCCGCGGCGTTTGCACCGGATCCATATGCGGATCGCGCGCCAGCGAGAACTGCGCCAGCCGCGTCAACACCTGATACGACGACGAATGCCGATCCCCCAGCGAGGCGAACCAGGCCGGCAGCGCACGCTCGCCGTGGCCGAACAGCGCGTAGGCCACCCCGGCCAAACGCACCGGGATCCAGTCCAGCCAGTTCAGCAGATGATCGATACCCGACTGCGAACGCTCCAGCGGCGTATTGTGGCGCGCCAGCCAGGTTTGATAGGCGCGCAGGAAGGCATACCCCGCCAACGCGATCGGCCCGTAAGGCCCAAAGACCACGAACCAGAACAGCGGCGCCAGGTAATAGCGGAAGTTGATCCACAGCAGCGCGTTTTGCAGCTCGCGCAGGCGCAGCTCTTCGCTGCAGTCCACCGGCAAACCGTGGATCAACGCCAGCTCTTCCGCCATCTGATCGCTGGCGTGGGTATCGCCCTGCCGCGCCGCTTTGAGGTAGGCGCGGTAGTGTTTGCGCTTGATGCCGGCGCCGACGCACAGCAGATCGATGACGATCCACAGCAGCAGCGTCACCACGCCGAAGAACAATCCGTGAGACAGCCACAGAACGCCCCAGACGATCACCATCCAGGCGGCAGTCATCGCCAGCGTCTGCGCTAGCGAAACCCGATGCAGCCGCTGAAACACCACTTCGAGACGGTGATCCAACTGCCAGTGTTCTCCCAGCTTAAACAGGCGCTCCCAGGCCAAAACCAGCAACAGCGTAAACAGCGTCATTAGCGATTCCTCTCCCTTTTTCTTGCCTCAAGCATAGCGTCGACGGACGCGTCGCGTTGTTCCAGAGATGCCAGATAGCGATCCCAATCGAACGCCGGCCCGGGATCGGTCTTGCGGCCGGGGGCGATATCGCAATGCCCGGCGATATTGGCCACCAGCGGCGGATAATGTTCGGCCAGCAGCGCGGTGACAACCTGCAGCGTGCGGTATTGCGCCTCGGTGTAAGGCAACAGATCGGTGCCTTCCAGCTCGATGCCGATGGAGAAATCGTTGCACCGATCGCGCCCCTGATACAGGGAAACGCCCGCGTGCCAGGCGCGCTGGTCGAAGGGCACATACTGCACGATCTCCCCGTCGCGGCGGATCAGACAGTGCGCAGACACCCGCAGCTGATGGATCTCGGCGAAATAGGGGTGCTGCGCGGGATCGAGCGTGCCGGTGAACAGCTGGTCGATATAGGGGCCGCCGAATTCGCCGGGCGGCAGGCTGATGTTGTGGATGACCAGCAGCGAGGGGGGCTCGTCATCCGGACGCCGATCGCAGTGCGGCGAGACCACTCGCGTCACCCCGACAATCCAGCCATTTTCCAACTGCATCAGACACCTCTCTGCGGTGGTACTTATTCCTGCAACAGAGTAGCATGTTCCCCTACGATCTAACCGTCCATTTCGGAGTTTTCCATGCCGACACGCCGCTACAGTGCCGACCGTCGCCGCACCGAGCTTCTTGAACGAATTGAAAGTGATATTCCCTATGCCGTCGCCCAGGCGCTGCGCGAAGACCTGGGGGGTGAAGTCGACGCCGGGCGCGATATTACCGCGCAATTGTTACCGGCGGACAAGCAGGCCGAAGCCACCGTCATCACCCGCGAAGCCGGCGTATTCTGTGGCCGCCGCTGGCTGAATGAGGTCTTTATTCAATTGGGCAACCAGGTGCAGGTGGAGTGGCTGGTGGCGGACGGCGACCGTCTGACGCCGAACCAACCGCTTTGCCGGCTGCGCGGCCCCGCGCGGGTGATGCTGACCGGCGAGCGCACCGCGCTGAACTTCGTGCAGACGCTCTCCGGCGTGGCGACCGAAGTCAGCCGCTACGTGGCCCTGCTGGAAGGCACCCGGACTCGCCTGCTCGATACCCGCAAGACCCTGCCCGGCCTGCGCACCGCGCTGAAATACGCCGTACTGTGCGGGGGCGGCAGCAACCATCGGCTGGGGCTGTCCGACGCCTTCCTGATCAAGGAAAACCACATCATCGCCTCCGGCTCTATCAAGAACGCGGTGGAAAAAGCCTTCTGGCTGCACGCCGACGTGCCGGTGGAAGTGGAAGTCGAATCGCTCGATGAGCTGCAGCAGGCGCTGGATGCCGGTGCCGATATCATCATGCTGGACAACTTCAGCGTCGAGATGATGCGTCAGGCGGTCGCTCAAACCCAGGGCCGCGCCCAGCTGGAGGTGTCCGGCAACGTCACCAGCGAGACGCTGCGCACCTTTGCCGAGACCGGCGTGGATTACATTTCGGTCGGTGCGCTGACCAAGCACATCACTGCACTCGATCTGTCGATGCGCTTCAAATGATCCCCCTCGCCCCCGGCCGCTGTCGGGGGCGTTACCGTAAAATTGCGAACCTCCTCTCACCGTTTTTTTCACCGCTGCAAACGACATCATTACTGATGGAAGCGCGCCGAGAAACGCGCAAAAGCCCCTCGCCGAGCCCCCGAGCAAGCCGCTACCGTTGTCTTCCACACCCCAATGGAGAAAACAACGTATGGAAACGCAACGCGGCTTTACCCTGATAGAACTGATGGTGGTGATCGCCATCATCGCCATCCTCAGCGCCATCGGCATCCCTGCCTACCAACGCTACATCCAGAAAGCGGCAATGACCGACATGCTGCAAACCATGGCGCCGTATAAACTGGCGGTCGAGCTGTGCGTGCTGGACGAAGGCGCCCCCACCGGCTGTGAGGCCGGCAGCAAAGGCATTCCCACCGACGGCACGTCGCGTTACGTCAGTGGGGTGAAAGTCGCCAAAGGCGTGATCACGCTGACCGGCACCCAAACGCTGCAGGGGCTGGCGGTGGCATTAACCCCCAAAGCGAACGCCGATGGGCTGACCCGCTGGAGCCGGCTGTGCAGCAGCGAAAACGCAACGCTGGTTGAGGTGTGCCAGGAAGTCTTCCGCTTCGACAACGCGGCGGAGTAACGGCGATGAACGCGCAAATCAGCGAAGAGGTTCACGCCCTGTGCCGGCGCTATCAGGCGTTGGCGCTGAACGAAGACCCGACCACTCTCACGATCGCGCTCAACGAAGAAGCGCCGCAGGGGCTGCTGGCGGCGCTGCGTTTCGCCACCGGCAAGCGCATCCATCTGGAACACTGGCCGGCGGCCAGGCTGGAGCAGGCGCTGAACCAACGCCACGAATCGCTGCCGGCGCCGCTGGCAGCCGAAGAAGACACCGCCGACATCGCCTACCCCGACGACGGCGATGCGCCGGTGGTGCAGTTCATCAACCAGACGCTGCGTCTGGCCATCCAGCGCCGCGCCTCGGATATCCACTTCGAGCCCTTTCGGCAGCATTTTCGCATTCGCCTGCGCATCGACGGCGTGCTGCAAACCCTCGCCTCACCGCCGCCGCAGCTGACCGCGCGCCTCATCGCCCGGCTGAAGATCCTCGGTCAGTTGGATATCGCCGAGCGCCGTCAGCCTCAGGACGGGCAACTCAGCCTGACGCTGGACAGCGCGCGCTATGCCATGCGTATCGCCACCCTGCCGACGCTGCACGGCGAAAAGGTGGTGCTGCGCGTTCAGCAAGGTGAGCAGCAGGAGCTGCCGCTGGATCAACTGGGCATGGGCCGGGCGGATCTGGCGCGCTACGCGACGGCGCTGGCCTGCCCGCAAGGTTTGATCCTGGTGACCGGCCCAACCGGCAGCGGCAAGACGGTCACGCTGTACAGCGGTCTGCGACAGTTGAACGATGCGCAAAGCAACCTGTGCAGCGTCGAGGATCCGATCGAGATACCGCTGTTCGGCGTCAATCAAACCCAGATCAACGCCAAAACCGAGCTGAGTTTCGCCCGGGTGCTGCGCGCCCTGCTGCGCCAGGATCCGGATGTCATCATGATCGGCGAGATCCGCGATGCGGAAACCGCCGAGATCGCAGTCAAGGCCGCGCAAACCGGCCACCTGGTGCTGTCGACGCTGCATACCAACTCCACCGGCGAAACCCTGACGCGGCTAATGCACATGGGTATCCCCGGCTACCTGCTCGCCGGCTGCCTGAAGCTGGTCATCGCACAGCGGCTGGTGCGCAGGCTGTGTCGCCACTGCCGCTACCCGCACAGCCAGCCGACGCATTTTCCTACCTCGGTCTGGCCGGAGCCGCTGACCGCCTGGCGCGCCGACGGCTGCGAGCATTGCTTCGGCGGCTACTATGGGCGCATCGGCGTGTATGAGCTGTTGGCCATTACGCCGGAAATACAGGCGGCGTTGCTGGCGAACGCCGCGCCCAGCCTGCTGGCGGATGTCGCCCGCGAGCAGGGGCAGCTTTCGCTGCTGCAGGCCGGGCTGGCGCTGGCCAGCGAAGGCACGACCTCGCTGGAAGAACTGTACCGCGTGATCGACGTCGTCCAACTCGGCGTAACCGCGCCATGAAAGCGCGCCGGCTGTTTCTTTGGCAGGCATTCGACGCCCAGGGCGCCTTGCGCCGCGGCGAACTGATGAGCGATGAAAAACGGCAGGTGAGCCGGTTGCTGATCGAACAAGGCCTGCAGCCTTGGCGGATTGGGCACGGCAAACGCATCACGCCCGGCCAGTGGCGCGGAGAACCCTTAATCCACTTCACCCGCCAACTCGCCACCCTGTTGCAGGCCGGGTTGCCGCTGGTCAATACGTTGCAGCTGCTGGCGGCAGAGCACCCTTCGGCAGCCTGGCGTTGCCTGTTGCGCCAGTTGGCAGAACAGGTGCGCGAAGGGCAGCCGCTCTCCGAAACCCTTGCCGCGCAGCCAGGCGTTTTTCCACTTATCTATCGCCAACTGATCGCCATCGGCGAACTGACCGGCAACCTCGATCGCTGCTGCCTGCAGCTGGCACAACAACAGGAAGCCCAGCTGATGCTGCGCCGCAAAGTGACCAAAGCGCTGCGGTATCCCCTCTTCATCTGTGCGGTGGCGCTGCTGGTCAGCGTGCTGATGCTGGTGATGGTGCTGCCGGAATTCGCCAAGGTTTATCAGTCATTCGATGCGCCGCTGCCCTGGTTTACCCAAGGGTTATTGAGGGTGTCCGCGCTGCTGATCGCCGTTGGCCCCTATTTGGCGCTGCTGCTCGGCGCATTGCTGCTCGGCTATTGCCGCTGGCTGCATCCACGCCCGCCATGGCGCCGACGTGAACAGGCCGCCTTGCTGCGCCTGCCGCTGATCGCCCGGCTGGTGAGCGGCGGCGCGCTGAGCCAAACCTTTCGTATTCTGACCATGACCCAACGCGCGGGGCTGACGCTGGTGGAAGGGTTGAACGCGGCGGCGCTGGCGGCGGATCATCTGCTGTACCGACAGGCGCTGGAGCAGGTGCAGCGGCAGATCGCCGACGGCGAGGCGTTTCATCATGCCCTGGGCCTGCAACCGCTGTTTCCGCCGCTGTGCCGGCAGCTGGTGCGGGTGGGCGAAGAATCCGGTTCGCTGGACGCCTTGCTGGATAAATTGGCGCAGTGGTACGAACGGCAGACGCACGAGCTGGCCGATACGCTGGCGCAAACGCTGGAGCCGCTGCTGATGCTGGTGGTGGGCGGGATTGTCGGTGCTTTGGTGATCGCCATGTACCTGCCTATTTTTCAACTGGGCAGCGTGCTGGGATAAAGAAGAGGATAGCGGGCGCCGCTGTGCGCTGCGCCCGATGCAAGGTGCGGCTTATTTGCTGCCGAAGACGCGGTTTTCCTGCTCTGCCACGCGGATAAAGGTGGTGCGCTTGGTCAACTCTTTCAGGCGCTCAGCACCGACGTAGGTGCAGGCGGAGCGCAGGCCGCCGAGGATATCGCGCACGGTAAACTCCACCTCGCCACGCAGCGGCAGCTTGACGGTTTTGCCTTCGGCCGCACGATACTCCGCCACGCCGCCGACGTGGCGTTTCATCGCCGACTCGGAGCTCATACCGTAGAACAGCATGAACTTCTCGCCGTTCTCTTCCACCACGGTGCCTTCGCACTCGTCGTGGCCGGCCAGCATGCCGCCCAGCATCACGAAGTCAGCACCGCCGCCGAAGGCTTTGGCAACGTCGCCCGGCACCGAGCAGCCGCCGTCGCTGACGATTTGGCCGCCCAGCCCGTGGGCCGCATCGGCGCATTCGATCACCGCCGACAGCTGCGGGTAGCCCACGCCGGTCTTCACGCGGGTGGTACAGACTGAACCCGGGCCGATGCCGACCTTAACGATGTCGGCGCCGGAGAGGATAAGCTCCTCCACCATCTCGCCGGTCACTACGTTGCCGGCGCAGATCACGTGATTCGGACAGGCTTCGCGCGCTTTCTGCAGGAAGGCGACGAAATGTTCAGAGTAGCCGTTGGCCACGTCGATGCAGATGAATTTGAGCGCCGGAGACAGGGCCAGGATCTGCTGCATTTTGGCGAAGTCGGCTTCGGAAGTACCGGTGGACACCATGACGTGGCGCAGCACCGATTCCGGCATGCGCTGCACGAAGTCAGCCCATTGCTCGACGCTGTAATGTTTGTGTACGGCGGTGAGAACGTCGAAAGAAGCCAGGGCCTCGGCCATGCGGAAGGTGCCCACCGTGTCCATGTTGGCGGCGATAATCGGCACGCCGGACCAGCTGCAACCTGAATGCTTGAAGGTAAACTGACGTTCCAGTTCAACCTCGGAGCGGCTTTTCAGCGTGGAGCGCTTAGGGCGGATCAACACGTCTTTAAAGCCCAACTTCAAATCTTCTTCAATACGCATGACTTATGATTTCCTGGTTAATGGCGACGGATCGCAAGGAGGATATTCGAACCTCTGCCCGACGACTTTCCAGTGGCGCAAAAAGACGGCGGCGAGATTAATGCCAGTTCCAGTGACGTTATAATACGCGCTAATAATTGCCGAACAAGACTGCGAATTCGCCTTTATTTACGCTACAATCCGACAAATTTACCTGCATAACCGCAGTGTGATTGCCCGCTCATTTTTGCCGTGCCGCTGCGCTTTTTCTCGCCGTCCGATCGGTGCCGACGCGCAAGCGCCGCCTGCCGACTTGCACTTCTGCGCGATCGCTTTATGATTCGACTATTATTTTTTTATGAACATCGGATGCACCTAACACCATGGCCTACATTGTTGCGTTGACCGGGGGCATAGGCAGCGGCAAGACGACCATCGCGAACGCCTTTGCGCGCCACGGCGCAACCCTCGTCGATGCCGACGTGATCGCCCGTCAGGTCGTCGAGCAGGGTACCCCTGCTTTGGCCGCGATCGCCGAGCGATTTGGTAATGAAATGTTGCTGCCGGACGGCGCATTGAACCGCGCTGCGCTGCGTCAGCGCATCTTTAGCCATCCCGATGACAAAACCTGGCTGAACCAGCTGCTGCATCCGCTGATACACCGTGAAACCCAGCGCCAACTGGCGCAGGCCACCAGCCCGTACGCGCTGTGGGTGGTGCCGCTGCTGGTGGAAAACAGTCTGCAGGATCGCGCCGATCGGGTGCTGGTGATCGACGTCGACGCCGAAACTCAGCTGGCTCGCACCATCGCGCGCGACGGCGTCAGCCGTGAGCAAGCGCAGAGCATTCTCGCCGCCCAGGCCACGCGCCGGCAGCGCCTCGCCGTGGCGGATGACATTATTGACAACAGCGGCGCCGCTCAGGGGATAGAGCCACAGGTCGCCGCACTGCATCGTCGCTACCTTGAACTGGCGGCAACAGCGCCCCAACAGGATTAAACTGCATGAGTGATGTTTCCCCAACCGTTCTCTTTGAACACCCGCTGAACGAAAAAATGCGTACCTGGCTACGCATCGAATTTCTGCTGCAACAGCTGCACGGCCAACGCGCCCTGAGTGAAACCGCCATCGCCCTCACCTTCTTTCGCACCGTCTCCGACTTGCTGGACGTGCTGGAGCGCGGCGAAGTGCGCACCGAACTCCTCAAAGAGCTGGAGCGCCAGCAGCAGAAACTGTTGGCCTGGGCCGATGTGCCGGGCGTGGATATGGCGCTGATCGACCAGCTGCGCGGCCAGTTGAAGTCGCGCTCATCGGCGCTGATGGCGGCGCCGCGCCTCGGCCAGGCGCTGCGCGAAGATCGGCTGATCGGCCTGGTGCGCCAGCGGCTGAATATTCCCGGCGGCTGCTGCAGCTTCGATCTGCCGACCCTGCACATGTGGATGCACGCGCCGCAGCAGGATCGCGATGCCGACGTCGCCACCTGGCTGCAGTCGCTGGATCCGCTGAACCAGGCGCTGATCATGGTGTTGGATCTGATCCGCCAATCCGGGCCGTTCCGCAATCAGATCAGCCTGAACGGCTTTTTCCAGGACAACGCCGAAGGGGCGGATCTGCTGCGCCTGCGCCTCCATCTGGCACCGCAGCTTTATCCGCAGATTTCCGGCCACAAGACCCGCTATGCCATTCGTTTCCTGCCGCTGGATAGCGAAAATGGCGTGGTGCCTGAACGCCTGACGTTCGAACTGGCCTGTTGTTGAACTTGTGCAAGAAAGCCTTCTCAGCACTGATAGAAGGCGTAAGGAACCGTTATGACGACCGTAGTAAAATGCCCAACCTGTGGCACCGGCGTGGTTTGGGGTGAAGTTAGCCCCTTCCGGCCGTTTTGCAGCAAGCGCTGCCAGCTGATCGATCTCGGCGAGTGGGCCGATGAAGAGAAGCGTATTCCGAGCAACAGCGATCTGTCGGAAAGCGAAGACTGGAGTGAAATGGACGATCGTTGATCGTCCGCAATTGGCCTGGCGCCCGCCAGGCCAACCTTGTTATTGCGCGGCGTTCGCCTGCGCCACCAGCAGCTGAATAATGCCGGCGTTGGCTTCCGGGAACTCGTCTTCACGCAGCTCCGCCTGTTTAACCCAGCGCATCGGTTGCCCCTCACGGCCGAACGGCTCGCCCGCCCAGGCTTCCACCAGATAAAAATTCAGCGTCACGATGCGATCGCTGAAGCGATGTTCCACCACCTCCAACAGTTCGGCACGTTCGGCTTCGATACCGGTCTCTTCCCGCAGCTCGCGACTTAGCGCCTGTTCCGGCGTTTCACCCTGTTCGATCTTGCCGCCGGGAAACTCCCAGAATCCGGCCATGTGCGCGTCGGCGGCGCGGCGGGTAATAAAGATCTCCCGTTGAGCATTGCGGATGATGCCCACGGCGATATTCAGATGTTTCATCTCACCCTCCTGATGGGTGCCAAAAAACAGGGGCTCAGCAAGCTGAACCCCTGGGTGTTATCGGTTAACCGCGGCCGGCATTACTGCAGGCGGCCGTGACACTGCTTGTATTTCTTGCCGGAGCCGCATGGGCAAGGATCGTTGCGGCCCACTTTACGCTCGGCGGTGGCCGGCGCGTTCGGATCTTCAGTCACCAGCGCGTTCTCGTCGTGATGGCTCAGCTGTTGGTGCTGCGCCAGGCGCTCGGCCTCTTCACGGCGCTGCTGTTCCAGCGCTTCCACCTCTTCCGGCATCCGCACCTGCACCTTGCTCAGCACGCTGATCACTTCATATTTCAGCGATTCCAGCATGGTGGCGAACATGTTGAAGGATTCGCGCTTGTACTCCTGCTTAGGATCCTTCTGCGCATAGCCGCGCAGGTGGATACCCTGACGCAGGTAGTCCATCGCCGCCAGGTGCTCTTTCCACAGGGAATCCAGCGTCTGCAGCATCACGCCCTTCTCGAAATTGCGCATCATTTCGCTGCCGACCACATCTTCCTTACGCAGGTACTGGTCTTTGGCGTTCTCCAGAATACGTTCGCGCAGCGTCTCTTCGTGCAGCTCCGGCTCTTTGTCCAGCCATTGTGCGATCGGCATCTCCAGATCGAAGTCGTTCTTCAGGCGCTCTTCCAGCCCCTGAATATCCCACTCTTCTTCCAGCGACTGCGGCGTGATGTAGTTGTCGATGGTGCTCTTGAACACGTCCTCACGGATGCTGGCGATGGTTTCGCTCACGTCGGACACGTCCAGCAATTCGTTACGCTGGCTGTAGATGGCGCGGCGCTGATCGTTGGCGACGTCGTCGTATTCCAGCAGTTGCTTACGGATGTCGAAGTTGCGGCTCTCCACCTTGCGCTGAGCGTTGGCAATCGCCTTGGTCACCCACGGGTGCTCAATCGCCTCGCCTTCTTTCATACCCAGTTTACGCATCATGCCGGACACGCGATCCGAGGCGAAGATACGCATCAGGGCATCTTCCATCGACAGGTAGAAGCGGGATGAACCGGCGTCGCCCTGACGACCGGAACGGCCGCGCAGCTGGTTATCGATACGGCGCGATTCATGGCGCTCGGTGCCGATGATATGCAGGCCGCCCGCCGCCAGCACCGCGTCGTGGCGCACTTTCCAGGCCGCTTTGATGGCTTCAATTTGCTCTTCGGTCGGCTCTTCCAACAGCGCCACTTCGGCCTGCCAGCTGCCGCCCAGCACGATGTCGGTACCACGGCCCGCCATGTTGGTGGCGATGGTTACCGCACCGCTCTGGCCGGCCTGGGCGACGATGTCCGCTTCCATGGCGTGGAATTTGGCGTTCAGCACCTTGTGCTCGATACCCGCTTTGGTCAGCTCATGGGAAACCACTTCGGATTTCTCGATTGAGATGGTACCCACCAGCACCGGCTGGCCTTTGGCGGTACGCTCGCGGATGTCTTCGATGATGGCGCCGATCTTCTCTTTCTCGGTCATGTACACCAGATCCGGCATATCCTTACGGATCATCGGACGGTTGGTTGGCACCACGATGGTATCCAGCTTGTAGATCGAGCTAAATTCGAAGGCTTCGGTATCGGCGGTACCGGTCATCCCGGCCAGCTTCTCGTACAGACGGAAGTAGTTCTGGAAGGTAATCGAAGCCAGCGTCTGGTTCTCGTTCTGGATCTCCACGCCTTCTTTGGCTTCCACCGCCTGGTGCAAACCGTCGGACCAGCGGCGGCCCTGCATGGTACGGCCGGTGTGCTCATCGACGATGATCACTTCGCCGTCTTTCACGATGTAGTCCACGTCGCGGGTAAACAGCACGTGGGCGCGCAGCGCGGCGGTAACGTGGTGCATCAGCATGATGTTGGTCGGCGAGTACAGCGATTCGCCCTCATCCATGATGCCGGCTTCTACCAGCATCTCTTCGATCAGGATCAGGCCGCGTTCGGTCAGGTGGACCTGACGCGCCTTCTCATCCACCGAGAAGTGCCCTTCACCCTTGAAGGTGTCGGAGTCTTCTTTTTCCTGGCGAATCAGTTTAGGGATCAGCTTGTTGACCTTGATGTACATCTCGGAGCTGTCTTCGGCCGGGCCGGAGATGATCAGCGGCGTACGCGCTTCATCGATCAGGATGGAGTCCACCTCATCCACCAGCGCATAGTGCAGTTTGCGCTGCACGCGCTCTTCCGGGCTGAACGCCATGTTGTCGCGCAGGTAGTCGAAACCGTATTCGTTGTTGGTGCCGTAGGTGATGTCAGCGGCGTAAGCTTCACGCTTGGCCGGCGCCGGCATGCCCGGCAGGTTGATGCCGATGCTCAGCCCGAGGAACTCGAACAGCGGACGGTTGTTTTCGGCGTCACGCTGCGCCAGATAGTCGTTGACGGTCACGACGTGCACGCCGCGACCGCTCAGGGCGTTCAGGTAGGCCGGCAGCGTCGCGGTCAGGGTTTTACCTTCACCGGTGCGCATCTCGGCGATGCAGCGGTCGTTCAGCACCATGCCGCCCAGCAGCTGCACGTCGAAGTGACGCATGCCGAACACGCGCTTGCTCGCCTCACGCACTACGGCGAAGGCTTCCGGGATCAGGCTTTCCAGCGACTCACCTTTCTCCAGGCGCGCACGGAACTCGTTGGTTTTCGCTTTCAGTTCGTCATCGGACAGTTTTTCCATGTCCGGTTCCATGCGGTTGATCTGCTCAACCACTTTGCGCATGCGGCGCAGGGTACGATCGTTACGGCTGCCAAAAACTTTGGTTAATAATTTCACTAACATGATGTTTGATATCTCTGTCATGACGGCCGAATACGGCAGTCAACTTGCTATTATTTATGGTTTTTGTGCCCTGAGGGCGGAGTCAGACGAGCGCGGCAGGCCCGGCGCGAATGCCCTGTACCTGCGCCACCCACAGGCCGGTCTGGTGCCGTGCTAGCGTTGGCAGCACCTCAAGGTGGGTATGGCGAATGATGGTCGGCGGCTTCGGCTCGTGCGTCAGCAGCGCGTTGAGGGTAGAAAGCAGCGCCAGTTGCGCTACCTGCAAAGGCGGTTCGGCTTCGGCTTCGCTCTCCTGCACCCGCGCATAAACCGCCTGCGGCGCCAGCGCGAAAGAGAGGTGACGAATGACGGTGCGCAGCGCATGTTGCTGCCAGTAATCTACGCTGAAGGTAGGGCGACGGTGCGCGTCCTGCAGCAGGGCCAGGCTGTTGAAGGTGCCGTTGGCTGAATTTTGCCGGTTAAGGCTGGACGACGTATTCGGCAGTGCGGCCTGATCGGGGGCGCCGGGCAAATTGGAAGACGCGCCAAGCGTGGCCGCAACCATCCCTAACAGGAGATGGGGCCAGAAATAACGTCTGCCAAATTGTCGCCAACGATTTAGAATACCGATCACGAGTTTATAATCCGCCGGAGCCCATTATGCGCGATAGCCGTCCACAATTATTAGATGTCCTGTTCGACGACGCGTCTGCCGGCAGCAAAGGGCCGCTGCATAACGTCCAGCAACGCGCGGTGGCGCTGCTCAAGCTTAACCGTGCAGTGAAGGGCCTGTTGCCTGCTCCCCTGCATCCCTGGTGCCGCGTCGCGAATTTCCGACAGGGTATTTTAGTGCTCGAAACGGCAAATGCCAGTTGGATGATGCGCTTGCGCTACGAACAACCCGCTTTGCTGTCTGCACTACGAGCGCAAATTCTACCATCATTGTCGTCGATCGACATCAGGATTAATCCGGCCTTGATGGCGAAAGGCAGCCACCAGGTGCAAAACGCAGAGAAAGCGCCGGAAAAACCCGTGCCGATGCGGCATTTGAGTCTGGAAAGTGCGGAAGAACTGAGAGGATTGGCGAGCCGTAGCCCGGAGAAACTGCGCAAGATATTGGAACGGCTGGCTGCATTGGCCGGAGAGGGTACCAACACAACCAGTCGTGATAAGTAATCAGCGACACAGCTGCAAAACATCAGACGGCATCACGAGCCTGAATTCTCAGGCTCTCAGAGGATGCGCCTGCCGTTATTCGCAGCAGGCGAGGAATTCAGACCTTACGCCAATACGGTGGACGGTGCCTTGAATGCCAGCGGCATTTCGGCTTCGTCCTGGAAGGTCACGTATTCCCACGCTTCCTGCTTGGCCAGCACGGCCTGCAGCAGTTTGTTGTTCAGCGCGTGGCCAGACTTGAACGCGGTGAACGCGCCAATGATGTTGTGGCCGCACATGAATAGGTCGCCGATGGCGTCCAGCATTTTGTGACGTACGAACTCGTCTTCGAAACGCAGGCCGTCTTCGTTCAGCACGCGGTAGTCATCCACCACGATAGCGCAATCGAAGCTGCCGCCCAGGGCCAGGCCACGGGACTGCAGGTATTCGATGTCGCGCATAAACCCGAAGGTGCGCGCGCGGCTGATTTGACGCACGAACGACTCAGCCGAGAAATCGAGACGATAGCGCTGAGAGCTGGCGTCGATAGCCGGGTGGTTGAAGTCGATGGTGAAGTCCAGGCGGAACCCGTTATGCGGGGACAGCTCGGCCCATTTGTCGCCATCTTCAACACGCACGGTCTCTTTCAGACGCAGGAATTTCTTCGCCGAGTTCAGTTCTTCGATGCCGGCATCCAGCAGCAAGAACACGAACGGACTGGCGCTGCCGTCCATGATTGGGATTTCAGCGGCGTCGACTTCGATGACGATGTTGTCGATGCCCAACCCAGCCAGCGCGGCGTTGAGGTGCTCAACGGTCGAAATACGCACGTCATGCTCATTCACCAGGCAAGTACAGAGCATGGTATCACGCACGGATTTTGCATCAGCCGGAAAATCAACCGGTGGATTCAAGTCAGTGCGACGATAGATGACCCCGGTATTAGCCGGCGCTGGGCGCATTGTCAGCGTGACTTTCTTGCCGGTATGCAAACCGACGCCAGTCGCCTGAACAATACGTTTTAATGTCCTTTGTTTGATCATCGTTTTATCTCGCAATGTTATCCATCCTACCAGCCAAGCATACAGCATGGCCGGCGGGACAGTTTAGCACAAAGAGCGGAGATTCCAAATTCTCAGGATATTCTTAGTCTGCCTGTTTACGCAGGAAGGCTGGAATATCAAGATAGTCGGGCTCTTTATTCGGCTGCGCAGCTTGGTCGTTGACCACCTTGGCGGCAGGTTTCACTTCCTGCGGCAGAGGCGACATGCCGTGCTGCTGATAACGGTGATCCATCACCGGCTGGCTGGCCTGCTTATTGGTCACCAGGGTGATTTCAGGACGTTTGTCCATACCGATACCGGTTGCAACCACGGTTACGCGCAGTTCGTCGTTCATTTCCGGATCCAGCGAGGTACCGATAACCACGGTAGCGTTGTCGGACGCGAACGCACGGATGGTGTTACCCACGGTTTCGAACTCATCCAGACGCAGGTCGAAGCCGGCGGTGATGTTGACCAGCACGCCGCGCGCGCCGGACAGGTCGATGTCTTCCAGCAGTGGGCTGGAGATCGCCATTTCGGCCGCTTCTTCGGCACGGTCTTCACCGCAAGCCACGCCGGAACCCATCATCGCGTAGCCCATTTCGGACATCACGGTGCGCACGTCGGCGAAGTCGACGTTCATCAGGCCCGGACGGGTGATCAGCTCGGCGATACCCTGCACCGCGCCTTTCAGCACGTCGTTGGCCGCGCCGAATGCGTCCAGCAGAGAGATGCCGCGACCCAGAACTTTCAGCAATTTATCGTTCGGGATGGTGATCAGCGAGTCCACGTGTTTGGACAGCTCAGCGATACCCTGCTCCGCGAATGCCATGCGCTTCTTGCCTTCGAAGTTGAAAGGCTTGGTCACCACGGCCACGGTCAGAATACCCAAATCTTTAGCCACTTCAGCCACCACTGGTGCCGCACCGGTACCGGTACCGCCGCCCATGCCGGCCGCGATGAAGACCATGTCTGCGCCGTCCAGCGCTGCGCGCAGGGCTTCGCGGTCTTCTTCCGCTGAATTGCGACCCACTTCCGGGTTCGCGCCCGCACCCAGACCTTTGGTAATACCGCTACCGATCTGGATGGTTTGGCCAACCGCCGTTTTGCGGAGCGCCTGGGCGTCCGTGTTCACAGCGAAGAATTCAACACCTTCGATGCGCTCGCGCACCATGTGTTCAACGGCATTGCCACCGCCGCCGCCGACGCCGATGACTTTAATCACCGCGTCATTGGTTAGTTCCATTGGTTCAAACATAGTTTCTCTCCGTTTTGTGCCTGTCGCTGCGAGATCATAAAAAGATTACTCAGCATGATCTCTTTGTTGAAACATTAAAACTCTTTTCTCAGCCAGCTATTGATGCGTTTAAACCAATTGCCCACCGAGGCGCGTTTTTCTACTTCCGTCTCACCGCTCAGGTGAGACTCTTTTCCATAGTGCAGCAGACCTACCGCTGTCGAGTAGTAAGGCTCCTGCGCATAATCCGTCAGACCCGTGATGTTCAAGGGTTGGCCGATGCGTACCTGGGTGTGGAACACCCGTTGCGCACAGGCTGCCAGGCCATCAATCTGGGCGGCGCCACCGGTCAGCACGATACCGGCTGCCAGATGATGCTTCACCCCTTGCTGACGCAGTTGCTCCTGCAATTGCAAAATTTCATCGTTAACCAGATTCAACAGTTCGGTGTAGCGTGGCTCAATGACTTCAGCCAGCGTCTGTCTTTGCAGACTGCGCGGAGGACGTCCCCCGACGCTAGGCACCTCTACATTCTCATCCTTGCTAACAATCGACCCAAGCGCACAGCCGTGTCGAACTTTAATCGCTTCCGCGTCGGTCGGCGGCGTGCCGAAGGCGTAGGCGATATCGCTGGTGACCACGTTCCCGGCATAAGGGATCACTTTGGTGTGGCGCAGCGCACCGCCGGTGTACACCGCCATATCCATGGTGCCGCCGCCGATATCCACCACGCAAACGCCGAGTTCGCGTTCATCTTCAGTCAGCACCGCGTAGCTCGCGGCCAGACCGGCGAAAATAAGTTGGTCAACTTTCAGGCCGCAACGTTCCACGGCCTTGACGATGTTCTTCGCCATATCGTTATGGCAGGTAATCAGATGCACCTTGGCCTGCATACGCACGCCGGACAGCCCAACCGGGTTTTTGATGCCTTCCTGATAATCGATGGCGTATTCCTGAGGAATCACGTGCAGAATGCGGTGTTCGTCGCGCACGCGCACCGATTTGGCGGTGTGCACCACGTTCTCCACGTCGTCCTGCGTCACTTCCTCTTCCGAGATCGGCACCATGCCGATTTCGTTCTGGCAGCTGATGTGTTTGCCCGACAGCGCCAGATACACCGAGGAGATCTGGCAGTCCGCCATCAGCTCGGCCTGATCGATGGCGCGCTGTACGCACTTCACCACCGACTCCAGGTCGTTTACGCCACCCTTATCCATGCCGCGAGACGGGCAGCTGCCCACCCCGATAATGTTGACCATGCCATCGGGCAGAACTTCCCCTACCAACGCGGAGACTTTTGCAGTACCGATCTCCAGTCCAACTACCAGTTTTCTGTCCGTCGACTTGATCATTGTTGTTTTGCCTGTGCCTGATTCTGTTGCTGATTACTGTTTTGCTGACCGCCAAGCGCCTGCGGATCGACCAACACCGGAGCCCACCCTACCGAAGCGCCGGACTCGTAGCGCAGATCGACATAGCTGACACGCTTGCTCTCCGCCTGGCCCTGCTGCTGCAATACCGGGTAAAGCTCGATAAACCGCTGCAAACGCCCGTTGCGGTCATCGCGCCCCAGCTCAAGCCGGACATCGTTGTCCAGCGCCAGCTGCCAGGAATGGCGCGCGGTCATCGCCGCCATTTTCAGCGTATATTTGCTGGCCGCCAACGTGGCGCTCATCGCCCGATAGCCTTCCAGCACATCCTGCTCGCTCCCTTCCGGCCCGTAGAGCAGCGGCAACTTCTGTTTGCCCGCCCGCTCCGCCGGCACGCTGAACGCTTTGCCTTCGGCGTCCACCATGTGCAAATCGTTCCAGCGCGCCACCGGGACGTACTCCACCAGATGGATCTTCAGCTCATCCGGCCATTGTTTGCGCACGCTGGCCTGCTTGATCCACGGCAGACGTTCGATCTGCTGCTGGATGACGTCCACATCCTGCGTCATAAAGGTGCCGGGCGCGCCCAGCGCCAGGATCGCCTGACGAATATCATCGTTGGTGGTGTAGTGGCGTTCGCCGGTCACCACCAGCCTTGAGAGCGGCAGGCGACTGGCGTCTTTCATCCAGCCAAGCACCGCCCAACCGCTCCACACGACCGTTCCCAACACCATCAGCAGGAAAATCATTCCCGCCAACTGGGTTCCATTGCTGCGGCGCGGGCCGTTATCCACCTCGCGATCGCGCGCATTCAGGGCAGCTTGCGACATATCAGTCGGCCAACTCCAAAATTCTCGCCACCAACTGCGAGAAGCTTAATCCAAACTGGCGCGCCGCCATCGGCACCAGGCTATGACTGGTCATGCCCGGAGAGGTGTTCACCTCAAGCAGATAGAAGCTGCCATCGCTGTCTTGCATCACGTCGACGCGGCCCCAGCCGCTGCAGTCCAGGCCGCGATAGGCGCGCAGCGCCAACGCCGCCATCTCGGCTTCCTGCTCGGCGCTCAAACCACTCGGGCAGAAGTACTGCGTGTCGTCCGAAATGTACTTGGCCTGGTAGTCGTAAAACACGCCGGCCGGCTGGATGCGGATCGACGGCAGAACCTGGTCGCCCAGCATCGCCACGGTATATTCCGGGCCGCTCAGCCACTTCTCCACCAATACGTCGTCATCATGGCGGAAGGCCTCTTCCAACGCGGCTTCCAACGCGGCGCTTTCAGTGACCTTGCTCATGCCGACGCTGGAACCTTCACGGCTCGGCTTGACGATCAGCGGCAGGCCGAGCTCCGCCACGCGTGCCAGCAGCGCCGCTTTTTCGCCGCCGAGGTACAGCTGGCGATTCAGCGCCACGTAAGGCGCCACCGGCAAACCCATCGACTGCCACACCATTTTGGTGCGCCATTTGTCCATGGTCAGCGCCGAGGCCATCACACCGCTGCCGGTATAAGGCAGTTCGAGGAACTCCAGCAGCCCCTGCAGGGTGCCGTCCTCGCCGCCGCGGCCATGCAGCGCGATAAACACTTTGGTGAACCCCTGCTCTTTCAGCTGGGTCACCGGGAAATCGCGGGTATCGACGCCGTGCGCATCGATACCGGCTTCGCGCAACCCGGCCAGCACCGCGGCACCGGATTGCAGAGAGACTTCACGTTCAGCGGAGGTGCCGCCCAGCAGAACTGCAACTTTATCAGCCATGGTGCTCCTCCTCTTTCTTCGGCGGCTGCAGCTTCAGCTCGGCCAGTTTACGGGCGATTTTGCCCACGTTGCCGGCGCCTTGCACCAGCACCAAGTCTTCATCCTGCAGCAGCTGCGCCAGGGTTTCCGGCACGGTATCGGCATCGGAAACCAGGATCGGATCCAGCTTGCCGCGGCTGCGGATGGTGCGGCACAGCGAACGGCTGTCCGCGCCCGGGATCGGCGCTTCGCCAGCGGCGTACACGTCGAGCATCAGCAGCACATCCACCTGCGACAGCACGTTGGCGAAATCGTCGTACAGATCGCGGGTGCGCGTATAACGGTGCGGCTGGAAGATCATCACCAAACGCTTGTCTGGCCAGCCGGCGCGCGCCGCTTTCAGCGTGGCGTCCACCTCGGTCGGATGGTGGCCGTAGTCGTCCACCAGCATCGCGCTGCCCGCTTTGCCGTTGACCGGCTCCAGCGGGAACTCGCCGAGGAAATCGAAGCGACGCCCGGTGCCCTGGAAGCCCGCCAGCGCGCGCAGGATATCTTCGTCGTCGATGCCTTCTTCGGTTGCCACCGCCACCGCCGCCGCCGCGTTCAACGCATTGTGGCGACCCGGCGCGTTCAGCGTCACCGTCAGCAACGGTTTGTCCTGACGGCTCAGGGTAAAGTGCCCCTGCGGCCCAATCTGCCGGTAGTCTTCGATGCGCACATCGGCATCTTCACTGAAGCCGTAGGTGGTAATGTGGCGACCCACGCGCGGCAACAGCTCGCGCACGACCGGATCGTCGATGCACATCACCGCACGGCCGTAGAACGGCAGGTTGTGCAAGAAATTGATAAACGTCTGCTTCAGGTTCTCGAAGTCGCCCTGGTAAGTGTCCATATGGTCGGCTTCGATGTTGGTGACCACGGCCACCATCGGCTGCAGATGTAGGAACGACGCATCGCTCTCATCCGCTTCCGCGATCAGATAACGGCTGGACCCCAGTCGCGCGTGGGTGCCCGCCGCCTTCACCAGCCCGCCGTTGACGAAGGTCGGGTCCAGGCGGGCTTCGGCGTAAATGCTCGAAACCATCGCCGTGGTGGTGGTTTTGCCGTGCGTGCCGGCGATAGCGATGCCGTGGCGAAAACGCATCAGCTCCGCCAGCATTTCTGCGCGGCGGATCACCGGGATGCGCGCTTCACGGGCGGCGACGATCTCCGGGTTGTCGGCGGAGATGGCGGTAGACACCACCACTACGCTCGCATCCAGCACGTTTTCCGGACGGTGATTGAAATAAATCGTCGCTCCGAGCGCGCTCAACTGTTGGGTGACCGGATTCGGCGCCAGGTCGGAGCCGCTGATCTGATACCCTTCGTTTGCCAACACTTCGGCGATACCACCCATGCCGGCGCCACCGATGCCGACAAAGTGAATGTGCCGGACGCGACGCATCTCGGGCACGATAGTACGTAGTTTCGCCAGTTGTTGTGTATTCATCACTCTCTCTAATCCGGATCCGGTACCCCGGCCCTACATCACATTGCTTTTATTCAGGTTCGGCGCACCGAACCCCTGCACTCGTTACTTGGCGAGCCGCACCAGCTCCGCCGCCACGCGCTCGGTGGCGTCCGGAATGGCGACCGCGCGCGCTTTCTCGGCCATGGCCAGCAGCGTCTTGCGATCCCAGCTCGCCAGCAGTTCAGCCACCACATCGGCGTTGAACTGCGGCTGTTCGATAATCTTCGCCGCGCCGGCTTCTTCCAGCGGACGCGCGTTCCAGTACTGCTGACGGTCCTTGTGCATGAATGGCACGAAGATCGCCGGCAGCCCCGCCGCCGCGATTTCGCTGACGGTCAACGCGCCGGAGCGGCAGACCACCACGTCGGCCCAAGCGTAGGCGGCGGCCATGTCGTCGATGAACTCGGTCACCTTGTGCTGCGTCTGCCCTACCCTTTCGTAGTCGCTCAGCACCGTTTCCAGCGCGCCCTTGCCAACCTGATGCCAGAGCGTAATTCTATCGCCCAAACGCGCCGCGACTTCAGGAACTGTCTGATTCAGCACGCGCGCGCCCTGACTTCCGCCAATCACCAGCACGCGGATCGGGCCTTCGCGCCCCTGCAACCGCTCCGCCGGCAACGGCAGCGCCAACACGTCGGTACGTACCGGGTTGCCCACCACCTCGGCGTTCGGGAATGCGCCGGGGAAGGCCTGCATCACTTTGGCGGCGATGCGCGCCAGCCAGCGGTTGGTCAAGCCGGCAATGCCGTTCTGCTCGTGCAGCACCACCGGGATGCCGCACTGCCAGGCCGCCAGGCCGCCGGGGCCGGACACGTAACCGCCCATCCCCAGCACCACGTCCGGCTGATAGCTGCGCATGATGGCTTTCGCCTGGCGCACCGCCTGCCAGATCCGCAGCGGCGCAGTCAGCTGGGCCTTCAGGCCTTTGCCGCGCAGGCCGGAGATGCGGATAAAATCAATCTCGATCCCGTGCTTCGGCACCAGATCGGCTTCCATTCGGTCTGCGGTTCCGAGCCAGCGCACCTGCCAGCCCTGCGCCATCAGATGATGCGCGACCGCCAGCCCCGGGAACACGTGCCCGCCGGTACCGCCTGCCATCACCATTAAACGCTTAGGTTTCCCGCTCATCCCTTACCTCTTCACAAACGCCTGAGCCTTGGTCAGGCGCGTTTCATAATCAATTCGCAGCAACAGCACGATGGCCGTCGACATAATCAGCAAGCTCGAACCGCCGTAACTGATCAGCGGCAGCGTCAGACCTTTGGTCGGCAGCATGCCCGCGGCGGCGCCGACGTTAACCAGCGCCTGGAAGCTGAACCATACGCCGATCGCGCAGGCCAGGAAGCCGGAGAAGCGTTGGTCGATCTCCAGCGCGCGGCGCCCGATGGACATCGCGCGAAAAGCGACGAAGAATACCATTAACAGGGCTAAAACCACACCGATATAGCCCAGTTCTTCACCCAAAATGGAGAAGATGAAGTCGGTGTGTGCTTCCGGCAAATACTCCAGTTTCTGCACCGAGTTGCCGAGCCCCTGTCCCCAGAACTCGCCGCGGCCGAACGCCATCAGCGACTGGGTCAGCTGGTAGCCGCTGCCGAACGGATCGGCCCACGGGTTCCAGAACGACGTCACGCGGCGCATACGGTACGGTTCCGCGATGATCAGCAGCACCACGGCGAACACGCCGGAGCCGATGATCGCCAGGAACTGCCACATTTTCGCGCCGGCCAGGAACAGCATCGCTAGCGTGGTGATGAACAGCACCACCACGGTACCGAGGTCCGGCTGCGCCAGCAGCAGCACCGCCAGCACCACCATCACGCCCATCGGCTTGCAGAAGCCCCAGAAGTTGCTGCGTACCTCTTCCACCTTGCGCACCAGATAGCTCGCCAGGTAGCAGAACAGCGACAGCTTGGACAGCTCCGCCGGCTGAATGCGCAGCGGGCCGAGCGCGATCCAGCGCGAGGCCCCGTTCACCGAACTCCCCACCACCAGCACGATCAGCAGCATCACGATCGACATCAGCAACATCACGTTGCTGTAGCGCTGCCAAATCTCCATCGGGACGCGCAGCGTCACCAGCGACAGGCCGAACGCCAGGCCGAGGTACAGCGCGTCGCGTTTGGCGAACAGGAACGGATCGTCCGCCAGGCGTTGGCCGATCGGCATCGACGCCGAGGTCACCATCACGAAGCCGATGATCGCCAACCCGAAGGTCAGCCACAGCAGGGTGCGATCGTACAGCACCATGTTGACCGCGTCGTTGTCGCGCGCGCCGGTCACCCAGTCTTTCAGCCGTTCTGTCAGCCCGAAGTTCGGCAAGCGTAGTTTCATCCGCCAAGCTCCTGCGCCAGGCGGGCGAACTCATCGCCGCGCACTTCAAAATTACGGAATTGATCGAGGCTGGCACAGGCCGGCGACAGCAATACCATGTCGCCAGGCTGTACGCGGCCGGCGATGGTGCGCATCGCCTGCTCCATGGTCTCAGTCAGCGTCGCCACCTCCGGCCGCAGCTGTGCCAGCTGGGCGCCGTCGCGGCCAAAGCAGTACAGACGCACGTTGTCGCCCTGCAGGTAGCGCGCCAGCGGCGAGAAATCGGCGGACTTGCCGTCGCCGCCCAGCAGCAGATGCAGCGTGCCGTCTACCTGCAGGCCGTTCAGCGCCGCTTCGGTGCTGCCGACGTTGGTGGCTTTGGAATCGTTGATCCAACGCACGCCGTTGTTCTCCCAGGCCAGCTGGAAGCGGTGCGCCAGGCCGGTGAAGGTGGTCAGCGCCTTCAGGCTGGACGCGCGCGGGATATTGACCGCATCCGCCAACGCCAACGCCGCCAGGGCGTTGGTGTAGTTGTGGCGGCCGGTCAGTTTCATCTCGCGCGTATTCAGCACTTTCTCACCGCGCACCCGCAGCCAGGTTTCCCCCTGCTGGCGGTTCAGGTGATAATCGCCGACGTCCGCACCGAAGCTGACGCAGCGCTCGTCGGCGCCGCGCACCGGCATGGTCAGTGCATCGTCTGCGTTCACAACGCACACGGCGGCGTTTTCATACACGCGCAGCTTGGCGCCGCGATACTGCTGCAGGCCGAACGGATAGCGATCCATATGATCTTCGGTCACGTTCAGGATGGTCGCCGCCGCCGCCCGCAGGCTATACGTCGTTTCCAGCTGGAAGCTGGACAGCTCCAGCACGTAAAGCTGGCATTCCTGACGCAGCAGGCTCAGCGCCGGCAGGCCGATATTGCCGCCCACGCCCACCGCCCAACCGGCGGCTTTCGCCATCTCGCCCACCAGGGTGGTGACGGTGCTTTTGCCGTTGGAGCCGGTGATCGCCACGATCGGCGCCTGCGCTTCACGGCAGAACAGTTCGACGTCGCCGACGATTTCCACGCCGGCATCCGCCGCAGCGCTCAATGCCGGGGTCGCCAGCGCGACGCCCGGGCTGGCAACGATCAGATCCGCCGCCAGCAGCCAGTCCTGATTCAGATCGCCCAGATGACGCTCCATGCTCTCAGGCAGTTTGTCCAAGCCTGGCGGCGCGATACGGGTATCCATCACGCGCGGCGTCACGCCGCGCGCCATGAAGAAATCGACGCAGGACAGGCCGGTGAGGCCCAACCCGATGATGACGACTTTTCTACCCTGATAGTCTGCCATGATTAACGCACCTTCAGCGTTGCCAGGCCAATCAGCACCAGCATCAGCGAAATGATCCAGAAGCGCACGATAACGCGCGGCTCAGGCCAGCCTTTCAATTCATAGTGGTGGTGAATCGGCGCCATGCGGAAAATGCGTTGCCCGCGCAGCTTGAACGATCCCACCTGCAGGATCACCGACAGCGTCTCTACCACGAATACGCCGCCCATGATCACCAACAAGAACTCCTGACGCAGCAGCACCGCGATGGTGCCCAGCGCGCCGCCCAGCGCCAACGAACCGACGTCGCCCATAAACACCTGGGCCGGGTAAGTGTTGAACCACAGGAACCCGAGGCCGGCGCCGACGATGGCAGTACACACGATCACCAACTCACCGGCATGACGCAGATACGGAATATGCAGGTAGTTGGCGAAGTTCATGTTACCGGTCGCCCAGGCCACCAGCGCGAAGCCGGCCGCCACGAATACCGTCGGCATGATAGCCAGGCCGTCCAGGCCGTCGGTCAGGTTGACCGCGTTGCTGGTGCCGACGATCACGAAATAGGCCAGCAGGATGTACAGCAGGCCCAGCTGCGGCATCACGTCCTTAAAGAACGGCACAACCAGCTCGGTGGCTGGCGTGTCTTTTCCTACGGCGTACATGGCGAATGCGACAATCAGCGCAATCACCGACTGCCAGAAATACTTCCAGCGGGCGATCAGCCCTTTGGTGTCCTTACGCACCACCTTGCGGTAGTCGTCGACGAAGCCGACGATGCCGTAACCCACCAGCACGAACAGCACGCACCAGACATACGGGTTGGACGGGTAAGCCCACATCAGCACCGAAATGGTGATGGAGGTCAGGATCATGATGCCGCCCATGGTCGGCGTGCCGCGCTTGCTGAAGTGCGACTCGGGGCCGTCGTTACGCACCACCTGGCCGAAGGACATTTCTTGCAGGCGCTTGATCACCCGCGGGCCCATCCACAGCGACAGGAACAGTGCGGTCAGCAGGCTGACAATGGCTCGGAACGTCAGATAAGAAAAGACGTTGAAGCCTGAGTAATACTTGACCAAATGCTCGGCCAGCCAAACTAACATGGTGCTTTCTCCTGTAACGCGCGTACTACCTGCTCCATTGCGGCACTACGTGAACCTTTGATTAACACGGTAATGACCGCATGTTCCGACAGTAATTCCGCCACGCGCGCGATCACTGCTGTCTTGTCTTGATAATGTTCGCCGTTGTCGGACGCTTCGCTCAGCACGCGGCTCAAACCGCCGACGCTGATCACCTTGTCGACGCCGGCCAGACGGGCGGCTTCGCCCACCTGACGGTGGCACTCTTCCGCTTCCGCGCCCAGCTCGGCCATATCGCCGACCACCATCACGCGGTAGCCCGGCATCTCTGCCAGCACCTGCGCCGCCGCGATCATCGACCCGACGTTGGCGTTATAGCTGTCGTCCAGCAGCAGCTTGCCTTCGGCCAGCGCCACCGGGAACAGACGCCCCGGCACCGCCTGCAGCTGTTTCAGCCCCTGACGCACCGCTTCGAGGGTGGCGCCTACCGACGTCGCCAGCGCGGTCGCCGCCAGCGCATTGGCCACGTTGTGGCGCCCCGGCAGCGGCAGCGCGATCTCGGCGGTGCCGAACGGGCTGTGCAGCGTGAACTGCGTGCCTGCACCGTTCACCCGCACGTTATCCGCGAAGAAGTCCACGCCTGCGGCAGCCTGTGGCGAGAAGCGCCAGACGGTTTTGCCGCCCAGCATGCTCTGCCAGTGCGGCCAGTCGTTGTTATCGGCGTTGATGATCGCCACGCCGTCGGCCGGCAGGCCGGTAAAGATTTCACCTTTCGCCTGGGCGACGCCGGCCAGCGAGCCGAAGCCTTCCAGGTGCGCCGCCGCCAGGTTGTTCACCAAAGCGGTCTGCGGACGCGTCAATGCGGTGGTGTAAGCGATTTCGCCAATATGGTTAGCGCCCAGCTCTATCACGGCAAAATCATGCTGCGGTTCCAGACGCAACAGCGTCAGCGGCACGCCGATGTCGTTATTGAAGTTGCCGGCGGTATACAGCACTTCGCCGCATTCGCGCAGAATGGCGGCGGTCATTTCTTTCACCGAGGTCTTGCCCGAGGAACCGGTCAGCGCCACCACGCGCGCCGACACCTGCTGACGCACCCAGGCGCCAAGCTGCCCCAGCGCCAGACGGGTGTCTTGTACCACCAGCTGCGGCACGTCCACCAATAAGCGCTTACTGACCAGCAGCGCCCCGGCACCTGCGGCTACGGCATCCGCCGCAAAGTCGTGAGCGTCGAAACGCTCGCCTTTCAGCGCCACAAACAGGCAACCGGCGGTCACCTTGCGGGTGTCTGTCGTCACCTCGACAATTTGGCAATCGGCGCCGATCAATTCAGCGCCCAATACCTCAGCCAGTGTCTGAAGAGAGACAGGGATCATGCCAGCACCCCCAGCAGTCGGGCGACCGTCGTGCGGTCGGAGTAATCCAGGCGGCGGTTGCCCACCAGCTGATAATCTTCGTGGCCTTTGCCTGCCACCAACACCACATCCTGTTCTTGCGCCTGCATGATGGCGCTGGTCACCGCTTCGGCGCGGCCGTGGATCACCAACGCCTGCCCGGCGTCTAGCAATCCGGTCAGGATATCGTTGATAATCGCGCGCGGCTCTTCGGTACGCGGGTTGTCATCGGTGATCACCACGCGATCGGCGAACTGCTCGGCGATGCCGCCCATCAGCGGACGCTTGCCCTTGTCGCGATCGCCGCCGCAGCCGAACACGCACCACAGCTGCCCCTGGCAGTGCAGGCGCGCGGCTTCCAACGCTTTCTCCAGCGCATCCGGAGTGTGGGCGTAATCCACCACTACCGTCGGTTTGCCCGGCGCGTTAAACACTTCCATGCGGCCACAGACCGGCTGCAGGCGGCTGCCGGTTTCCACCAGCGCCTCCAGCGGATAGCCCAGCGACAGCAGCGTCGCCAAGGCCAGCAGCAGGTTGCTGACGTTGAAAGCGCCCATCAGGCGGCTTTCGATCTCGCCTTCGCCCCAGCTGGAGCTGAAACGAACGGTGGCGCCGTTGTCGTGATAATCGACCGCCGTGGTTTTCAGCCAGCGGCCGTGGCCGCCCGGCTGCAGGTTGCCCTGCATCGTCACCGCCACCGCATCCGGCAGCTTGCTCAGCCAGCGCAGACCGACTTCATCGTCGGCGTTGATGATCGCCTGCCCCACGCTGTGGGCGGCGAACAGCGACCATTTGGCCGCCTCGTAATTGGCCATGTCACCGTGGTAATCCAGGTGATCGCGGCTCAGGTTGGTGAAGACCGCCGCGGCGAACGGCAGCGCCGCCACCCGGTGTTGCACCAGACCGTGGGACGAGACTTCCATGGCGGCGAAGGTCGCGCCCTGTTCCGCCAAATCGTTTAATACGTGTTGAACATCCACCGCAGAACCGGTGGTATTCTCGGTCGGGCACACCTGGCCCAGCAGGCCGTTGCCGACGGTGCCCATCACCGCGCTGGTTTCGCCCAGCAGTTGGCTCCACTGCGCCAGCAGTTGGGTGGTGGTGGTTTTGCCGTTGGTACCGGTCACGCCGACCAGACGCAGACGCTCGCCCGGCTGGTGGTAAAAACGCCCGGCCAGCGCGGAAAGGCGCTGGTTCAGTTGGCTCAGGTAGATCACCGGCACGCCGTGCATTTCAATGATGGCGCCGTCTTCGGCCTGACCGTCAGCTTCGGCGATCACGGCGGAGACGCCCTGCGCGATGGCCTGCGGAATATAGCGGCGTCCATCCGTTTGATGGCCGACAACGGCGACAAACAGATCCCCGGCAGCCGCCACACGGCTGTCTAATGTCATTTCCCGCAGCGCGCGCCCGGGTGCCGTCGGCACCCACGGGGCGAGTAAGTCGCGCAAATTACGATCTGCCACCTGAACCCTCTTTCTTGTTAATCACTAATTCGCTTTTGTCACCGGTAGGCAACGCGTCAGGCTCGACGTTCATGGTGCGCAATACGCCGCCCATGATGGCACCGAACACCGGCGCGGAGATTGCGCCACCATAGTATTTCCCACCCTGCGGGTCGTTGATGACGACCACCAGGGCAAAACGGGGGTTACTTGCCGGCGCGACGCCGGCGGTATAAGCGATGTATCGGTTGACGTATTTGCCGTCCGGGCCCACTTTTTTCGCGGTACCGGTTTTGATGGCGATACGGTATCCCTTGATGGCGGCTTTCACGCCGCCGCCGCCCGGCAAGGCCACGCTTTCCATCATGTGCACCACGGTGCGCACCAGAGGTTCAGGGAAAACGCGTTCGCCGGCGACCGGAGGGTCAACCTTGGTGATCGACAATGGGCGATATACGCCCAGGCTGCCGATCGTTGCATAGACTCGCGCCAACTGTAACGGAGTTACCATCAGCCCGTAGCCGAAAGAGAAGGTGGCCCTCTCTATGTCAGACCACCGTTGTTTTTTTGGGTATATGCCACTGCTTTCTCCGACCAGCCCCAAATTGGTCGCTTTTCCCAGCCCAAAACGAGAGTAAGTATCTACTAACGCTGAGGACGGCATCGCTAACGCCAGCTTTGAAACACCGACGTTACTCGACTTCTGCAAGATCCCGGTCAATGACAGCTCCGAGTACCGCGCCACGTCTTTGATCTCGTGGCCCTGAATGCGGTACGGGATGGTGTTCAACACACTGTTTTCTCTCACCACGCCGTTTTGCAGCGCGGTCATCACCACCATCGGCTTCACGGTTGAACCGGGTTCAAAAATATCGGTGATAGCACGGTTACGCATGGTCTCTTTCGGCGTACCGGCCATGTTGTTCGGGTTGTAAGACGGGCTGTTGGCCATCGCCAGCACTTCGCCGGTGTTCACGTCGATCAGCACCGCAGTGCCCGACTCGGCCTTGTTGAACGCCACCGCGTTGTTCAGCTCGCGATACACCAGCGCCTGCAGGCGTTCATCGACGCTCAGCACCAGGTTGTGCGCCGCCTGGCTGTCTACGGAGGAAATATCTTCGATGACCCGGCCGAAGCGGTCCTTACGCACCGTTCTCTCGCCCGGTTGCCCGGTCAGCCAGCGGTCGAAGCTCTTCTCAACGCCTTCAATGCCTTGTCCGTCGATGTTGGTCACGCCGATGATGTGCGACGTCACCTGCCCCGCCGGGTAGTACCGGCGCGACTCCTGCCGCAGGTAGATCCCCGGCAGCTTGAGCTTGTGGATGTAGTCGCCGATCGCCGGGTTCACCTGGCGCGCCAGATAAACGAAGCGCCCTTTCGGGTTGGCGTTGATGCGGTTGGAGAGTTGGTCCAGCGGGATGTTCAGCGCATCAGAAAGCGCTTTCCAACGGCTGTCCAGCGTGATACCGCCGCGCTCGTTCAGCTCTTTCGGATCCGCCCACACCGCATTGACCGGCACGCTGACCGCCAACGGACGGCCGGCGCGATCGCTGATCATGCCGCGCGCGGTCGGCACTTCCTGCACGCGCAGCGAACGCATGTCGCCTTCTTTCACCAGACGATCGGGATTGATGACCTGCAGGTACGCGACGCGCAGCATCAGACCGACCATCGCCAGCAAAATACAGCCGCACAGCAACGCAAAACGCCAGCTGACAAAGCTGGCCTGATCTTCCTGGCGTCTCATCTTACCGGGGCGCGCTGCTTTCATGCGTTTCCTTTCTACTCCGTGTCATTATTCCGGTTAAACCATTCATTGTTTAACGATGATATTTTCCTGCGATGGATCAACGTGTTGCATCTGCAGTTTTTCTGTCGCGATACGTTCAACCCGGCTGTGATCGCCGAGGGCGTTCTCTTCTAAAATCAGGTTGCGCCACTCGATATCCAGCGCATCGCGCTCCAGAACCAGCTGTTCGCGCTCGGCGGTCAGCAGGCGGGTGCGGTGCGCGGTGGTCACCACGAAAATCGCGGAGACCAGTGACGCAATCAGTAAAATCATGGGGATCTTGGCGTTGCGCAGCAGGTCGCCGCCAATGACCCCGACCAAACCGTGACGTTCGTTGCCGATCACGCGGGCATCCTCTCAGCAATACGCAGCACCGAGCTGCGCGCACGCGGGTTGTCCGCCACTTCCGCTTCCGACGGCATCATTTTGCCCAGCGCTTTCAGCGTTCGCCCGCCCATGCTGCGCAGTTGCTCTTCGGTCAACGGAATGCCCGCCGGCACCTGAGCGCCGCGGCTATGGTGACGCATAAAGCGTTTGACGATGCGGTCTTCCAGCGAGTGGAAGCTAATGATCGACAAACGGCCCTGTGGGGCCAGCACTTCCAGCGCGCCGTCGAGCGCACGCTCGATCTCTTCCAGCTCGCTGTTGATATAGATACGAATCGCCTGGAAGCTGCGCGTCGCCGGATGTTTGTGCTTTTCACGGAACGGGCTGGCATCGGCAATCAGATCCGCCAACTCTTTGGTGCGCGTCATCGGCTCCACGCGGTTTCTTTCCACGATGGCGCGCGCGATGCGCTTGGCGAAACGCTCTTCGCCAAAGGTTTTCAGCACCCAGGCGATGTCGTCCGCCTCGGCCTTCATCAGCCATTCCGCGGCAGACAGGCCGGTGGACGGATCCATGCGCATGTCCAGCGGACCATCGCGCATAAAGGAGAATCCGCGCTCTGCGTCGTCAAGCTGCGGCGAAGAAACGCCCAGATCGAGCAGAACGCCGTCGATCTTGCCCACCAATTCACGTTCCCGCACGTAGTGCGACAACTCGGAGAATGGGCCGTGTACGATGGTAAAACGAGGATCTTCAATAGATTTGGCGGCTGCAATCGCCTGAGGGTCACGGTCAATCGCCAGCAAGCGCCCTTCCGGCCCCAGCTGGGACAGAATCAGACGAGAATGGCCACCGCGACCAAAAGTACCGTCGATATATATGCCGTTGCTGCGGATGTTGAGGCCGTTGACGGCTTCGTCCAGCAGGACGGTGGTGTGTTTATAGTTTTCCAACATGCTTATAGCGACAAGTCCTGTAGCCGCTCAGACAACGGTTCCTGAGTCGACTGTTCAGCGTCAAT
Source organism: Serratia sp. CY84636 (assembly GCF_052166245.1). Lineage (NCBI taxonomy): Bacteria > Pseudomonadati > Pseudomonadota > Gammaproteobacteria > Enterobacterales > Yersiniaceae > Serratia > Serratia sp. CY84636. Next base: position 470,171 of record NZ_JBJNOX010000004.1, on the reverse strand, counting down.
ATCATCCTTGACTTGTTGATACCAGGTCTGTTCATCCCACAGTTCAAACTTGTTGAACTGACCGACCAGCATCACTTCTTTCGTGAGCCCGGCGTGTTGCCGCAGCGTATTGGCTAACAGCAAACGACCGGCACTATCCATCTGACACTCACTGGCATGCCCCAGCAGCAGGCGCTGAACGCGGCGCTCGGCGGGATTCATGCTCGACAGACGTGATAATTTTTGTTCAATAATTTCCCATTCGGGCAAAGGATAAAGCAGCAGGCAGGGCTGATGGAGGTCAATGGTACAGACCATTTGGCCTTGCGATTCCTCGTTGAGCAATTCCCGATATCGGGTAGGTACGGCAAGCCGCCCTTTGCTGTCGAGGTTGACCATCGTCGCTCCACGGAACATTCCTGAGCTACCCCTTAGTGACCGTTTTCACCACTTTACCCCACAAATTCCCACACAATGGAGTTTACGGAGGGTATGAAAACCTTGTCAAGCCAGAGCGCCAGCGCTTTGGCAATATTTCTCTGGTCATTTTGGGAGCTGACTCGCGAAAGAAACTCTGATTATTCGACGATTAAAAATTAACACCATGATAAACGGAGAGAATTTTCTAAGCGGAAAGAATCTGATTAAAAACCTGACGAACTGGCGATTAATTAACTCATTACTTCCTTCTGCAAGCCATGTCTCATTTTTCAGCTCGGCAATCTCAGTGCGGTAACCGCTGGCGAGCCGCGCCCGCCAAGGCTCGGCGTTGGGCGAACCGATCGCGGAATAAGGCCATAACTCCTTGAGTTAATAACGCTCAATCGTTATTCACCGTAAAACCGGGCGCTATTTTACTTCAATTTGCATGGCCGTGATGCGGCCGCGATAAAAATAAATGGTTCGGATATTACGAGCAGAAGTAATTTCGATTTAAATCAATTTGGTAAGATTATTCCCAAAATACCTGTTTACAATTATGGTTTCATTTTCTTACACCTTTATTTCCACAATTTTTGCCGGAAAAAATCCCCATTCGACGCCAAAAATCGCAACCGTATGTTTTTAATGAATTTATTTTAAATTGCCGATTTTAATCTCTCTACCCTCTCCTATCGCCCGGTTCTGCGGGACAAAAACCGAACAAATGTTAAAAATAAAAATATAAATCTATTTAAAAAACACAATGCAGATTAGTACACTATATAAAAAGCAAAAAAGCAGCTTTAACAGCCAACAATTAATAAATTAACAGAATTTTAACCAAAGGGAGATAACACATGCTTTCGCCCGCCGCTCACTGGCGTAGCGCCGCTGCCGATACGTTCGCACTGGTGGTGTACTGCTTTATCGCCGGCATGGCGATAGAAGTGTTGATCTCCGGCATGAGCTTCCAGCAATCCCTCTCTTCGCGCCTGCTGTCGATCCCGGTCAACATCCTGATCGCCTGGCCTTACGGTCACTATCGCGATCTGTTTATCCGCACGGCGCGCCGCTGTCCACGCGGCCAGTTCGTGCTGCGCAACCTCGCCGACCTGCTGGCCTACGTCAGCTTCCAATCGCCGGTTTATGCCGCCATTCTGTGGAGCGTAGGCGCCGACGGCCAACAAATGCTGGCGGCGGTCACCAGCAATGCGCTGGTCTCCATGGCGATGGGCGTGGTGTATGGCTATTTCCTGGAATATTGCCGGCGGCTGTTCCGGGTGGCGGGCTACGTCTAAACCAGGAGCCCGACATAGCGGGCTCCTGTAGAGCGGACTATTTGCGGCTCAGGCTGCCGCGGCGGAACAGATTGCGGCGGATACGCGTCAAACCCGGTTTGGGTTTACGCGGTTCGTCCAGGCTGGCCAACACCAGCTCCAGCACGCGTTCGGCTACGTCACGATGGCGCTGAGCCACCGCGAGCACCGGACACTCGAGGAAATCCAACAGTTCATGGTCGCCGAAGGTGGCAATCGCCAGATCGGTCGGCAAACGGCCACGTTGCTTCAGCGTCACGTCCATCACGCCCTGCAACAACGAGAACGAGGTGGTGAACAGCGCCTGCGGCATCGGGTGCGTTTTCAGCCATTCGGCAAACAGCGCGCCGGCGGCTTCACGTTCATAGCTGTTGGCGTACAGATAATCGACGTGGCGGGGATCCTCTTGCCAGGCCTGACGGAAGCCCTGCTCACGCAGGAAGCTCACCGAAAGCTCCGGCAAGGCGCCCAGATACAGCACCGATTCAGCCGGGAAGGTGCGCAGCTCCTGCGCCAGCGCAAAGGCGTCTTCCTGATCGGCCCCGACGACGCTGATGAAATGCTCGCGATCCAGCGCGCGGTCCAGCGCGATGATCGGCAGCGGATCGTTGGCCCAGCGTTGATAGAAAGGATGCTCCGGCGGCAAGGCGGTGGAGACGATGATGGCGTCCACCTGGCGCTGCAGCAGGTGCTCGATACAGCGCATTTCGTTGTCCGGTTGATCTTCGGAACAGGCGATCAGCAATTGGTAACCACGCTGGCGCGCCTGGCGTTCCAGGTAGTTGGCGATGCGGGTATAGCTGGTATTTTCCAGATCCGGGATCACCAGACCGATAGAACGGGTGCGCCCGGCGCGCAGCCCCGCCGCGACGGCATTCGGGTGATAGTTATGCTCCCTGACCACGGCCATCACTTTCTCGACGGTTTTATCGCTGACACGATACTGCTTCGCCTTGCCGTTGATGACGTAACTGGCCGTCGTGCGCGAAACGCCCGCGAGACGCGCGATTTCATCCAGTTTCACATTAACCCCTTAATGACGCTGAAAATAGAAGTGAAGGCTGTGCTCGGATTAACCATGACATCCCGTACGGTTATTCAATCCAGCCTCTGCGATCTAACAGCAGAAAACACTGCCTAGCAACCGCTTTTGCCGAAAGGTGCCAGCAATCGGGCAAAAAATACCGAAAAACAAAGGGCGCAGCCACGCCGCGCCCCCGATTATTCGCCGCCAGACCGCGCTCAGCGCATGATTTTGTCGCCGCGCGACACGCCAACCACGCCGGAACGGGCCACTTCCACGATCTCCGCCACTTCACGCACCGCGCTCAGGAAGGCGTCGAGCTTGTCGCTGGTGCCGGCCAGCTGTACCGTGTACAGCGTCGCCGTCACATCGACGATCTGGCCGCGGAAAATGTCGGCGCAGCGCTTCACCTCTTCACGGCCGTAGCCGCTGGCCTGCAGCTTCACCAGCATGATCTCGCGCTCGACGTGGGCGCCCTGCACCAGCTCGCTGACGCGCAGCACATCCACCAGCTTGTGCAGCTGTTTCTCAATCTGCTCCAGCACTTTCTCGTCGCCGACGGTCTGGATAGTCATGCGCGACAGCGTCGGATCGTCGGTCGGTGCCACCGTCAGGCTCTCGATGTTATAACCGCGCTGGGAAAACAGCCCGACCACGCGCGACAAAGCGCCGGATTCGTTTTCCAGCAAGACAGATAAAATACGGCGCATGATCAGGTCCTCTCCGTTTTGCTAAGCCACATTTCGTCCATGCTTCCACCGCGGATCTGCATCGGGTAAACATGTTCGGTTTCATCGACGGTCACGTCGACGAACACCAGCCGCTCTTTTTCCGCCAGCGCCTGCGCCAGCTTGCTTTCCAGCTCATCCGGCGCGCGGATGGCGATACCGACATGGCCGTAAGCCTCGGCCAGCTTGACGAAGTCCGGCAGAGAATCCATGTAGGACTGCGAGTGACGGCCGGAATAAATCATGTCCTGCCACTGCTTCACCATGCCCAGATAGCGGTTGTTGAGGTTCACCACCACCACCGGCAGGTTATATTGCAGCGCGGTGGACAGCTCCTGAATGTTCATCTGAATGCTGCCGTCGCCGGTCACGCACACCACGGTTTCCTCAGGCAGCGCCAGCTTGACGCCCAATGCCGCCGGCAAACCGAAGCCCATGGTGCCGAGGCCACCGGAGTTGATCCAGCGGCGCGGTTTGTCGAACGGATAATAGAGCGCGGCGAACATCTGGTGCTGGCCCACGTCCGAGGTGACATAGGCGTCGCCTTTAGTCAGGCGGTGCAGGGTTTCGATCACCGCCTGCGGTTTGATGGTGCCGCTGTGCTTGTCGTAACCCAGACAGTCGCGCGCACGCCACTGCTCGATAGACTGCCACCAATCACGCAGCGCGTCGTGATCCTGCGCTTTCTCGTCCTGCGCCAGCAGCTCCAGCATCTGAACCAACACCTGCCTGGCATCGCCGACGATCGGAATATCGGCGTCCACCGTTTTGGAGATCGAAGTCGGATCGATATCGATGTGCAGCACGGTGGCGTCCGGGCAGTATTTAGCGAGGTTATTGGTGGTGCGATCATCGAAGCGCACGCCGACGGCGAAGATCACGTCGGCATGGTGCATGGTTTTGTTGGCTTCATAGGTGCCGTGCATGCCGAGCATGCCGACGCTCTGGCGATGGGTGCCGGGGAAAGCGCCCAATCCCATCAGGCTGCTGGTCACCGGCAGGTTCAGCTGCTCCGCCAACGCCAACAGTTCTGCCTCGCAACCGGCGTTGATCGCGCCGCCGCCGACGTACATCACCGGCTTTTTGGCCGCCAGAATGGTTTGCAACGCGCGTTTGATCTGCCCGCGGTGGCCCTGCACCGTCGGGTTATAAGAACGCATGCTCACGTCCTGCGGGTAGGCATAAGGCATCCGCACCGCCGGGCCGACGATATCTTTCGGCAGATCGATCACCACCGGGCCGGGGCGGCCGCTGGAAGCCAGGTAGAACGCCTTCTTCAACACCGCCGGGATGTCTTCAGTGCGTTTTACCAGGAAGCTGTGCTTCACCACCGGGCGAGAAATCCCCACCATATCGCACTCCTGGAAGGCGTCGTAGCCGATCAGCGAGCTGGGCACCTGCCCCGACAGCACCACCATCGGGATCGAGTCCATGTAGGCGGTGGCGATGCCGGTAATGGCGTTGGTGGCGCCGGGGCCGGAGGTCACCAGCACCACGCCCACTTCACCGGTGGCGCGCGCGTAGCCGTCGGCCATGTGCACCGCCCCCTGCTCGTGGCGCACCAGAATATGATCGATCCCTCCTACCGTATGCAGGGCGTCGTAGATATCGAGCACCGCCCCGCCGGGGTAGCCGAATACATGCTTAACGCCCTGGTCGATCAACGATCGGACGACCATCTCGGCTCCTGACAACATCTCCATGGGTTTGCCTCCAGGCTTGCTTATTCTTCTCTGGCGCCGGAACGTAGCGCCTGCTGCGGGGCAATGCCCCAAAGTTTTTATGGGTTGTCGCTATCGAATTAACATAACGTCAGAATATGGGGCAGGCAAACGGCAAAATGGCTTAACGGTAGCGGGGTTATTGCCAAGCAGCTGGAGATCGCGGCTTTATAAAAACAATGCGCTAGCCTCGAGGTTGTCAGGCTAGGCATTGTTTCGAACAGGGGGGAAATTACAGAACTAAATCAGGTGAAAGATATGCCGCTTTTTTGGCCGGGTGCATGGCCCGGCGGCGGCGTCAGGCCTGTTCCTGGTACATCGAGTCGATTTCACGCCGATAGCGCTGCAGGATCACTTTACGGCGCAGCTTCAGCGTTGGCGTCAACTCCCCCAGCTCCATCGAAAAGGCCGCCGGCAGCAGCGTGAACTTCTTCACCTGTTCGAAGCGCGCCAGCTCCTTTTGCATCTCGCGCAGGCGCTTTTCGAACATCTCGAGGATTTCGCCGTTGCGCAGCAGTTCCAGGCGATCCTGGTATTTCAGGTTCACTGACTTCGCGTACTCTTCCAACGACTCAAAGCACGGCACGATCAGCGCGGAAACGAATTTACGCGCATCGGCGATGATCGCCACCTGCTCGATAAAGCGATCCTGCGCCAGCGTGCCTTCCAGCATCTGCGGCGCGATATATTTGCCGCCGGAGGTTTTCATCAAATCCTTCAGGCGTTCGGTGATGAACAGGTTGCCCTCTTCATCGATCGCCCCGGCGTCGCCGGTTTTCAGCCAGCCGTCCTCGGTAAAGGTCGCGGCGGTTTCCAAAGGTTTGTTGAAATAGCCGCGCATCACGATCGGCCCGCGCACCTGGATTTCATTTTCCTCGCCAATGCGCACCTCGACCTCCGGCAGCGGTTTGCCGATGGAGCCGAAGCGGAAATGCCCCTCTTCCCAGCAGGAGACGGTCGCACAGGTTTCGGTCATGCCGTAACCGTACTTGATGTTGACGCCCATCGCCTGGAAAAACAGGATCACATTGTCGTCCAGCTTGGCGCCCGCCGCCGGCAAAAAGCGCACCCGGCCGCCGAGGATACCGCGCAGCTTGCTCAACACCAGCTTATCGGCCCAGCGGTGGGTGAAGTCGAACACTTTGCCCAACGGTTTGCCGGCACGCTCCTGCAGGAATTTGCGCTCGCCGCAGACGATCGCCCAGTGGAACAACGCACGGCGCAGCCAAGGGGCGCGCGCCACTTTTTCGTGCACCGCGCTGAAAATCTTCTCGTAGAAACGCGGCACCGCACACATCAGCGTCGGGCGGACCTGCCCCATCGCTTCCCGCACCCAGTCGGTGTTCGGCAGGAAAACGTTCTGCGCGCCGGAATGCATCACAAAGAAGCTCCAGGCCCGCTCAAAAACGTGCGACAGCGGCAGGAAGCTGAGCGACACATCTTCTTCGCCGACCGTCAGCCTTTCATCATGCAGGTAGAGCTGCGCCGCCAGGTTGCGGTAGTCCAGCATCACCCCTTTCGGCTCGCCGGTAGTGCCCGAGGTATAGATCAGGGTGAAGAGATCCTGCAGGTCGCACTCTTCAATACGCTGCTGGCGTTGAGCGGCAAAAGCCGCCGGATCGGCAGCGCGCTCGAAGGCGCTCAGATGCTGTGCGATCTCGCAGCCGCGCAGATCGGCCCCCTCGTCGAAGACAACAATATGGCGCAGCTGCGGGCAGACGCCGCGCAGCGCGATGGCGGCGTCAAGCTGCGCCTGCTCGCCGACGAACAGTATACGGATGTCGGCGTCGTTGGTGACGAACGCCGCCTGTGCCGGCGTGTTGGTGGAATAAAGCGGAACGCTGATGCCGCGCAGGTGAAGGATAGCGAGATCGGTCAACGCCCAGGCCATCGTGTTATTGGCGAAAATACCGATGCGTTCTTGTACTTCGACGCCCAGCCCCAGCAGCCCGGCGGCAATGCGGTCAATACGAGTGGCGGCCTCTCCCCAGGTCAGCTGCAACTCGCCGTTGGGCGACCATTGGCGAAAAGCTGTGCGATCGGCTCGGTGGATGATTTGATGCTGTATACGATGGATCAAATGGTATTGCAGCAGATTAGTGATCATAGTGCTCTAAGCCTGAAATGAATCAAACAGTTAAGCCGGAACGACGCCTTACGGCCCTCATCTCAGCTTACACGTGTTTACTTTTTTCTGCGCAGTCTACCTAGTCTCAGACAGGGGGAAAAGCGATTTCAGCGTAGAAGTGTGAGCCAAAACTCAGTCCGGCTTCCGCACTTTCATTGGTTGGACAAAACGGGGAGGAAAAGGTTTACTGATGGCAATAAAACGCGGCCCATCCGGGCCGCCACATCGAGTTAGTTTAAAATACCAGCCGGAAAGTAAAAATCAGAATATTAATTTATATTAATTATTTTTGCTGAACGAACAAACTCACTCTGAAAATAAGTTATTTTATCGCCGTAAAACCAAGAAACATCTTAATAAAAACACAGATAGTTCTTAGTTTTTATCATGAGAAAAAAACGCTCAGTTGAATATTATCTTTATGTGGCTCCCATTCTTTATCGCTTTACTTTGGGTTACCTGCCTCAATCAGGACGGATTTCATCCACTGGTGGCCTTTATCCCGCTCGGAGGATTCATGCCAGGAGAGATAGCAGGTGGCTTTATTCTCGTTGCCACATAAAGGAACCGCCTTTATTTTCAACGCTTCCGTCTGCTGTCGCACCAACCAAGCGGGCGCAATCGCCACCATTTCCGTTTGCGACACCATATTCAACACGCTGTAGAGATCCGTGCACTGTTGCGTCACGGCGCGCAGCATCGGCTCCTCTAAATAAAAAGGTTTACTGAACGATCCAAAACTCTCCAGGGAAACCGCAGCGTGCTGCTCGGCCAGCATGTGCTCCGGCGTCACTTCCTCGCCTATTCTCGGATGCGCCTGCGCAACCGCCAGCACTAATTCGTCGTCGAACATCGCCAGGCTGCGAAACTCCGCCGATTCGAAACGGCTGTAGCCGATGACAAACTCGACGTCCTGATAACGCAATTGATGCTCAATATTATTGTTGATGTACGACTTTATTTGCAGGTTAAGCTGCGGCGCGATCTGTTTGACGTGATTGATTATCCCGGCGCCCAGACGCAAATCGAGCGGGCTGCACAGCGACAGGGAGAACGCTCGCGTGCTGGTCAGCGGTTCGAACTCGGCGCCCGGCAACTCATTTTGCACCAGCTGCAGCGCTTGCCGCACCGGCCCAAAAAGCTGCCTGGCCCGCATGGTGGGCTGGATCCCGCGCCCGCAACGCACGAAAAGCTCATCGTTGAACATCACCTTCAGGCGCGCCACCGCGTTGCTCACCGCCGGCTGCGACATCCCTAACGAATTAGCGGCTCGCGTAATATTTTGCATTTGCATCACGGCGTCAAACACCGTCAGCAAATTAAGATCGACGCTGCGCAAATGAATCTCCGCCGGCTCTTTGACCATGGCGATTTCTGAATCATATTCAGCCATATTTCACTCCACTAAATCCTGTGTAGATAATCTAATCCTTGTGCTCGACAAACAATGAAACGCCGCATTGTCTTATCTTTGCACGACAAATCCTGCCATTACCGCCATCAGCCGATAAAAAACCTCGTGTTATCGTCACGATATAAGTCGTATGTGGAATACATGTCAGCAGCTTCTCCCGTCAGCGGGAAGAATGCCACCTGGGTGGTACTAATAATTAGGTATCAACAATGATTAAGACAATTAAACAACCTAACCGCACAGTATGAGACAAACTATAGAAACACATCATAAGCAATCAAACCATCTAAAAACACCGCTCACTTTGTGTAAAAACGCATTATTTTGTTATATTATGACTAAAACAATCAATTAATCATATGAATTTAATTTAAATCATTTGTATTAAAAATGTTATTTTATTGCCCCCCGTGATTAATTCCTCTTATTTTTTCATCACAAATCTTAACGCAACGAAATCCAGAAGCAATTAGCGCAGTATATATTCGATTCGTTTATGCTAAGCAGCACGCAAACTGGCCCCGTTTTTTCTCTAGGGCGTCGCTTTTTTGCCGCATGATCCTCTGTTCGGCCGATTCGCCGATGCATTGTCCCCGCATTCAATCAGGTGTTGACATCGCCAGGGCAATCACGTATCAAATTAGGCAGACACCCCATTTAAGAGAAGCTGAACCCTTATGATCCGTACTCACCGTCTACTAGGCCTACTACTTAACGCATCTTGTTTGCGCGGTATGCCTGTGGGCGAAGTTCGGAGCTGACTCAGCCGATCACCCATAAGAAACCCGCGCTACTGCGCGGGTTTTTTTTTGCCCGCTTAGCGTGAAATCAACACGATAAGGAATGCACCGATGAGCCAACAAGTCATTATTTTCGATACCACGCTGCGTGATGGCGAACAGGCATTGCAGGCCAGCCTGAGCGTAAAAGAGAAGATTCAGATTGCGCTGGCGCTGGAGAGAATGGGCGTCGACGTGATGGAGGTCGGCTTCCCGGTCTCTTCGCCGGGCGACTTCGAATCGGTGCAAACCATCGCGCGCCAGATCAAGAACAGCCGCGTCTGCGGCCTGGCCCGCTGCGTAGACAAAGACATCGACGTGGCCGCAGAAGCGTTGCGCGTCGCCGAAGCGTTCCGCATCCACGTGTTCCTGGCCACCTCGACCCTGCACATTGAATCGAAGCTGAAACGCTCGTTCGACGAAGTGTTGGAGATGGCGGTGCGCTCGGTCAAACGTGCCCGCAACTACACCGACGACGTAGAGTTCTCCTGTGAAGACGCCGGCCGCACACCGATCGACAATCTGTGCCGCGTGGTCGAAGCCGCCATCAATGCCGGTGCCACCACCATCAATATCCCGGACACCGTCGGCTACACCACGCCGAACCAGTTCGGCGGCATCATCACCACCTTGTATGACCGCGTGCCGAACATCGACAAAGCCATCATCTCCGTGCACTGCCACGACGATTTGGGCATGGCGGTCGGCAACTCCATCGCCGCGGTACAGGCCGGCGCCCGTCAGGTGGAAGGCACCCTGAACGGCATCGGTGAACGCGCCGGCAACTGTTCGCTGGAAGAGGTGATCATGGCGATTAAAGTGCGCCAGGACATCATGAACGTGCACACCAACATCAATCATCAGGAAATTTTCCGCACCAGCCAGATCGTCAGCCAGCTGTGCAACATGCCGATCCCGGCCAACAAGGCGATCGTCGGCTCCAACGCCTTCGCCCACTCCTCCGGCATTCACCAGGACGGCGTGCTGAAGAACCGCGAAAACTACGAAATCATGACCCCGCAGTCGATCGGCCTGAAGGACGTGCAGTTGAACCTGACTTCCCGCTCCGGCCGTGCGGCGGTGAAACACCGCATGGAAGAGATGGGCTACCAGGAGCAGGACTACAACCTGGATACCCTGTACGCCGCCTTCCTGAAGCTGGCCGACAAAAAAGGCCAGGTGTTCGACTATGACCTGGAGGCGCTGGCCTTCATCAATAAACAGCAGGAAGAGCCGGAGCACTTCAGCCTGGGCTACTTCAGCGTGCAGTCCGGCAGCAGCATCATGGCTACCGCCTCGGTGAAACTGATCTGCGGCGGCGAAGAGAAAGCCGAGGCCGCCACCGGCAATGGCCCGGTCGATGCGGTTTATCAGGCAATCAACCGCATCACCGACTACCCGATCGAGCTGGTGAAATACCAGCTGACCGCCAAGGGCCATGGCCGCGACGCGCTGGGCCAGGTGGATATCGTGGTCTCATACAACGGCCGCCGCTTCCACGGCGTAGGTCTGGCGACCGACATCGTCGAATCCTCCGCCAAGGCGATGGTGCACGTGTTGAACAATATTTGGCGCTCACAGCAGGTAGAAAAAGAAAAGCAGCGCCTGCAGCAAAACAAACATCAAAATAATCAGGAAACGGTGTGAACATGACGAAGACTTATCACATTGCCGTCTTGCCCGGAGACGGCATCGGCCCGGAAGTAATGGCTCAGGCGCGCAAAGTGTTGGACGCGGTGCGTCAACGCTTTGACATTCGCATCACCACCGCCGAGTACGACGTCGGCGGCATCGCCATCGATCGCCACGGCAGCCCGCTGCCGCCGGCGACCGTCGCCGGCTGCGAGCAGGCCGACGCCATCCTGTTCGGATCGGTAGGCGGCCCGAAATGGGAACACCTGCCGCCGGCCGAGCAGCCGGAACGCGGCGCGCTGTTGCCGCTGCGCAAGCACTTCAAGCTGTTCAGCAACCTGCGCCCGGCACGCCTGTATCAAGGGCTGGAGGCATTCTGCCCGCTGCGCGCCGACATCGCCGCCCGCGGCTTCGACATTCTGTGCGTGCGCGAACTGACCGGCGGCATCTACTTCGGCCAGCCGAAGGGCCGCGAAGGCCAGGGCATGCAGGAGCGCGCTTTCGATACCGAGGTGTATCACCGTTTCGAGATTGAACGCATCGCACGCATCGCCTTCGAATCCGCCCGCAAGCGCCGCCACAAGGTGACGTCGATCGACAAGGCCAACGTGCTGCAGAGTTCTATCCTGTGGCGTGAGGTGGTCAATCAGGTCGCCAAGGATTACCCGGACGTGTCGCTGTCGCACATGTATATCGACAACGCCACCATGCAGCTGATCAAGGATCCGTCCCAGTTCGACGTGCTGCTGTGCTCCAATCTGTTCGGCGACATCCTGTCCGACGAATGCGCGATGATCACCGGCTCGATGGGTATGTTGCCGTCCGCCAGCCTGAACGAGCAAGGCTTCGGCCTGTACGAACCGGCGGGCGGTTCCGCGCCGGATATCGCCGGCAAAGGCATCGCCAACCCGATTGCGCAGATCCTGTCCGCCACCCTGCTGCTGCGTTACAGCCTGGGCGCCGATGAAGCGGCCGACGCCGTGGAGCGCGCCATCAACCAGGCGTTGGAACAGGGCTACCGCACCGCCGATCTGGCCGGTGACGGCAAAGCCGTCAGCACCGATGAAATGGGCGACATCATCGCTCGCTTTGTAGCTCAGGGGGCATAACATGGCCAAGACCTTATACCAGAAGCTGTACGACGCCCACGTGGTGCACGAAGCGCCGAACGAAACGCCGTTGCTGTATATCGACCGTCACCTGGTGCACGAAGTCACTTCGCCGCAGGCGTTCGACGGCCTGCGCGCCATGGGCCGCAAGGTGCGCCAACCCGGCAAAACCTTCGCCACCATGGACCACAACGTGTCGACCCAGACCAAAGACATCAACGCCAGCGGCGAAATGGCGCGCATCCAGATGCAGGAGCTGATCAAGAACTGCGCGGAATTCGGCGTTTCGCTGTATGACCTGAACCACCCGTTCCAGGGCATCGTACACGTGATCGGGCCTGAGCAAGGCATGACGCTGCCGGGCATGACCATCGTCTGCGGCGACTCGCACACCGCCACCCACGGCGCTTTCGGCTCGCTGGCGTTCGGCATCGGCACCTCCGAGGTGGAACACGTGCTGGCGACCCAGACCCTGAAGCAGGGCCGCGCCAAGACCATGAAGATTGAAGTCACCGGCGACGCCGCCGTGGGCATCACCGCCAAAGACATCGTGCTGGCGGTGATCGGCAAAACCGGCAGCGCCGGCGGCACCGGCCACGTGGTGGAGTTCTGCGGCAAGGCAATCGAAGCGTTGAGCATGGAAGGCCGCATGACCCTGTGCAACATGGCGATCGAAATGGGCGCCAAGGCCGGGTTGGTCGCACCGGACGACACCACCTTCGCCTACCTGAAAGGGCGCCAGTTCGCACCAACCGGCGAAAACTGGGAGCAGGCGGTCGCCTATTGGCGCACGCTGAAGTCCGATGCCGACGCCCAATTCGATACCGTGGTGACGCTGCACGCCGAAGAGATCGCGCCGCAGGTCACCTGGGGCACCAACCCCGGCCAGGTGATCGCCGTCAATCAGGCGATCCCGGCGCCGGAATCGTTCAGCGATCCGGTCGAGCGCGCCTCTGCGGAAAAAGCCTTGGCCTACATGGATTTGAAACCGGGCATCAAATTGACCGACGTGCCGATCGATAAAGTGTTCATCGGCTCCTGCACCAACTCACGCATCGAAGATCTGCGCGCGGCGGCGGCGATCGCCAAGGGGCGCAAGGTCGCCAGCGGCGTGCAGGCCATCGTGGTGCCGGGCTCCGGCCCGGTGAAGGCCCAGGCGGAAGCCGAAGGGTTGGACAAAATCTTTATCGAAGCCGGTTTCGAATGGCGTTTACCGGGTTGTTCGATGTGCCTGGCGATGAACAACGACCGCCTGAATCCGGGCGAGCGCTGCGCATCCACCAGCAACCGTAACTTCGAAGGGCGTCAGGGCCGCGGTGGGCGTACCCACCTGGTCAGCCCGGCGATGGCCGCCGCGGCCGCCGTCGCCGGTCACTTCGCCGACATCCGTGATATTCACTAAGGGGCTAACGTGGCTAAATTTACTCAACATACCGGCTTAGTGGTGCCTTTGGATGCGGCCAACGTCGACACCGACGCCATTATTCCCAAGCAGTTTTTGCAGAAGGTGACCCGTACCGGCTTCGGCCAGCACCTGTTCAACGATTGGCGCTTCCTCGACGACGCCGGCCAACAGCCGAACCCGGAGTTCGTGCTGAATAAACCGCGCTATAAAGGCGCGAGCATCCTGCTGGCGCGCGAGAACTTCGGCTGCGGTTCCTCGCGCGAACACGCGCCCTGGGCGCTGACCGATTACGGGTTCAAAGTGGTGATCGCGCCGAGCTTCGCCGATATCTTCTACGGCAACTCGTTCAATAACCAGCTGTTGCCGGTGACGCTGAGCGAGCAGCAGGTGGATGAGCTGTTCAACCTGGTCGGCGCTAACGAGGGGACGGAGTTCGTGGTGGATCTGGAGAACCAGACGGTCAACGCCGGCGGAAAAAGCTATCCGTTCGAAATCGACAGCTTCCGCCGCCACTGCATGATCAACGGGCTGGACAGCATCGGCCTGACGCTGCAGCACGAAGCGGACATCTCCCGCTACGAAGCGCAGCAGCCGGCGTTTCTGAATTAATCCCCTTCACCCGCCGCCCGGCGGGTGAATTTTTTCCTCACCAGTAGCCCAGCAGCTTCCACCACGCCCCACCGATCAGCATCCAAATCAGCAGGTTAACCACGCTCATCACCAGCCCCGCTTTCCACCATTCCCCCAGCGTCACGTAGCCGGAGCCGAAGATGATCGGCGCGGTGCCGGTGCCGTAATGCGTCAGCGACATCATCAGCGAGGAAGAGAACGCCAGGATCAGGCCCAGCAGCGCCGGTGGCGCGCCGAGCGCGATGCCGGCGGCGAAGAAGGCGGCGAACATCGCCGTCACGTGCGCGGTGGTGCTGGCGAAGAAATAGTGAGAATACAAATAGATGAGAGTCAGCAAGATCGTGCCGCCCACCCAGCTCATGCCCATATGGTCGATGCCGTTGCCCACGGTTTGCGACAGCCAGCTAATCAGCCCCAGCTTGCCGAGGAAGCTGGCCATCATCACCAGCGCCGAGAACCACACCACGGTGTCCCAGGCACCTTTATGCTTGAGCACATCCTCCCAACTCAGCACGCCGGTGGCCAACAGCACCGCCAGGCCGATCAGCGCCGCGGTGGTGGGATTGACCGCCAGCGCCGGGCCGAAGATCATCGCCGGGATGCCGGCCCACAGCACCAACAGCAGCGCGAACACCCCGAGGGTGATTTTCTCCGGCAGCGTCACTGGCCCCAGCGCCTGCAGTTTTTCGCGCGCGAAGCGCGGCGCGTCCGGGGTACTTTTGACCTCCGGCGGATACAGCAGATAGATGACCAACGGCATCACGATCAGCGAGCACAGCCCCGGCACCAGCGCGGCGACTGCCCACATCGACCAGGACAGTTCGAAGCTGCCGTGGGTGCCTTTGGCAATCAGGCTGACGATCAGCGGGTTAGGCGCGGTGGCGGTGATAAACATCGCCGAAGTGACCGGGTTGATGTTGTAATTCACCAGCGACAGATAGCGGCCGATCTTACCGGAGGTATTGAGCTCGGGTTTGGAACCGAAGCTGTCGGCGATCGACTTCATGATCGGATGAATGATCCCCCCGCCGCGTGCGGTGTTGCTCGGCGTCACCGGCGCCAGCGTGGTTTCCGCCAGCGTCAGCGCATAGGCGATACCCAGCGTTTTTTTGCCGAACAGCGAAATGAAGTAGTAGCCGATGCGCGCGCCCAGCCCGGTTTTGTTCAGGCTGAGGGAGATCATGATCGAAAAACCGATCAGCCAGATCAGCTGGTTGGAAAAGCCGCTGAGCGCGTCGTCCAGCGCGGCGCCCGGCTTGCCGGGGTTGGTGACGCCGGTCACCGCCACCAGGGCGATGGCAATCACCGAGACCGCGCCGATCGGCATCGCCTTGCCGATGATGGCGATGATGGTGCCGATAAACAGCGCCAGCAGCTGCCAGGCGTTGGGTGCAACGCCCTCCGGCACGGGAATGAGTAACCAGATAATCAGCGTGGCGGCGAGGGCGCACAGGGAAGGAAGCGGTTTGAGCGGTGTGAGTTTATCCATAACGTTCCCACTGTTCTAAACAACAAGGCGGCGTCTCAATAGCGAGACGGGCGTGGGCGCAACGATCGCGCTCCATATGCCTTCAGCTTGGGCGTCCGTTTCAGCCTTCTCAATGACTTGTATCAAGAATGCCGCCGTTTGACCTCACACTTCACGCACTTTGGCGCTCATCCAGAGCGCCGCCAGCGCCAACAGCGCCGCCATCCAATACACCGAGCCATGACCGAAGTTCTCCACCAGCGCCCCCTGCAGCACCCCGGCCAGGATCACCCCGGTCGAGATACTGTTGGTGAACAGCGTGGTGGCGGCGCCCGGTCGGCCCGGCATCAAATCTTGAAAATAGAGCATGCCGATACCGGCGACGATGCCGATAAACACCGCATTGAGCAGCTGCAGCGCTATCAGGGCCGGCTTGGCCGCCAGCACTATCAGCCCGAGATAAAACAGCACGCCCGCCGCCACCGCCAGCAGCATCATGTTGCGCTTGCCGAAGCGTTTGACGTAATAGCCGGCCAGCAGCATTGCCGGGATCTCCAGCCCGGCGGCGGTGCCCATCAGCACCCCGGCCAGCCCTTCCGGCAGGCCGAGATCGGCGGTGATATACAGCGGCATGTCGATGATGTACAGGGTGTTGCAGGTCCACATCAGCATTGAGGCGATGAATAGCCAGCGCACGTCGCGATTGCGCCAGGCACTGGCGGGCGCAATCGGCGCGGAAGCGCCTTCCCGCACCCCTTCGCCATCCGCCGCGCGCGGCACCGAAGGCAGCATGAATCCTACCAGCAGCACGCAGACCGCGAAGGTGGCGGCGGCGATCAGGAACATCACGGTAAAGCCGTAGTTCAGCGCCAACGCAAACGACAGCGGCGGGCCGATCACCCAGGCCAGCGAAAGCTGGGCGCGCATCACCGAGCTGAACATCACGACTTCACGCGCCTCGCTGTCGGCGTATTCCCGCGCCAACGCGAAGATCTGCGGCATGGCGGTGTTGGCGATCGCCGCCATCAATACTCCGGCGGTGATCAGCGTCAGGTAATCGCGGTTAAAGGCGAACAGCAGGCAGTTGCCGACCGCCATCAGGCAGCACAGCAGGATCAGTCTGCGCCGGTCGCCGCGGGTGTCAGAACGTTTGGCCAGCAGGAAGCTGACCACGATGCCGGCCACGGCGTTAGCGGTGTAAAACAGGCCGACCCACAGCGGCCGCACCTTGACCTCGGTGGTCAAAAACAGGCTGAGCGTCGGCGTCAGCAACGCGCCGGCGATGCCGGAGAGAAAAGCGATCAGCAGGAATGCGGCAAAGATGGGGTTGATGCGCAGTGACAACCGGCTCAGGCGTTGCATATCGTCTTCCCTGACCTTAAAGCAGAAGAATGAACCTTAGGCCACGACGAGAAAAATGCAAGCATATCGCCATGACCACGCATAAAAAAACCAGTGGGTCGCCCCACTGGCTGGTGAAACAGCACCATTACTCAGAAACTTGTTGCCGCCGCCCTTACAGGTGCTCGCGATACTGCTTATCGGTCATCTCTTTGATATCCCACTGGGTCAGGTGCGCCAGCATCGCCAGCCGCGCCTGTTCGGGCACCACGCTCAGCCAGTCGGCGCGCTGGCGGCGCACCGCGCTGAAATAGCGTTGATAGAACTGTCTGGATAAGAAAGCTTTCATGATTACGCCCTCCCCTTTCATTGATGAAAATTATCGGCGTAATATAGGGAAAGAAAAATTGACGAGTTGAGGCAGGAGTGTTCCTCTTTTATGTCTACGTCCCGATTGCAGCAGCAGTTCATCCGTCTGTGGCAACGTTGCCACGGTGAAACGACCGACACCACGCTGCAGGCGCTAGCGGAGGTGCTGAGCTGTTCGCGGCGCCACGTGCGCTCCCTGCTGAGCGCCATGCAGCGGGAGGGTTGGCTCACCTGGCAGGCGGAGTCGGGGCGCGGCAAGCGTTCGCGGTTAACCTTCCACTACACCGGCCTGGCGCTGCAGCAACAGCGGGCCGAGGAGCTGCTGGAACAGGACCGCATCGATCAGTTGGTGCAGCTGGTGGGCGACAAAAACGTGGTGCGCCAGATGCTGCTGTCGCAGCTGGGGCGCAGCTTCCGCCAGGGGAAACACATCCTGCGGGTGCTCTACTACCGGCAGCTGTACAACCTGCTGCCCGGCTCGGCGCTGCGGCGTTCGGAGACCCATTTGGCGCGCCAGATCTTCAACGGCCTGACGCGCATAAATGAGGAAAACGGGGAACTCGAGTCCGATCTGTCTCACCATTGGCAGGCGCTGACGCCGCTGCACTGGCGGTTTTACCTGCGCCCGGCGATCCATTTTCATCATGGCCGCGAGCTGGAAATGGCGGACGTCATCACTTCCCTTTCGCGACTGACCTCGCAACCGCTGTTCTCGCACATCGAGAGCGTCACCTCGCCGACGCCGTTCGTTATCGACGTGCAGCTGCGCAGCCCCGACCACTGGTTGCCCTGGCTGCTGGGCAGCGTGCAGGCCATGATCCTGCCGCGCGAATGGCGTGAACTGCCGGATTTCGCCCGCCATCCGGTCGGCACCGGCCCCTACCGCATGGTGCGCAACCATCCCAGCCAGATGAAGATCCACGCCTTCGACGACTATTTTGGCTACCGGGCGCTGATCGACGAGGTGAACATCTGGGTGCTGCCGGAGTTTTCAGAAGAGCTGGTGCACTCCGGCGTGCAGCTGCAGGGCGATGAAACCGGCAACAGCGAGCTGGAAAGCCGGCTGGAAGAGGGTTGCTATTTCCTGCTGTTCGATCAGCGTTCTCCGCTGGCCGCCGACCCCGCCATTCGCAGTTGGCTGTGCGAATTGATCAACCCCATTTCGCTGTTGAGCCACGCCGGGCCGCTCTACCAGCGCTATTGGTCGCCGGCGTACGGCCTGCTTCCGCGCTGGCACCACAACCGCACGCTGGCGCAGCAGCCCAAGCCCGCGGGCCTGACCGAACTGACGATGACCCACTTCAATGAACATTCGGAGTTTCACGCCATTCGCCAGGCGATCGAACCGCTACTGGCGCAGCACGGCATCCGCCTGATCGTGCAAAGCGTGGATTACGCCACCTGGCACCAGGGCGACGCGCGCAGCGATCTGTGGCTCGGCAGCGCCAACTTCTATCTGCCGCTGGAGTTTTCGCTGTTCGCCACGCTGTACGAACTGCCGCTGATGCAGCATTGCATGAACGAAGATCTGGCGCAGGACGCAGCGCTGTGGCGCGCCAACCGTTTGCCGTTGGCCGAGTTCTGCCAGCGTCTGGTCAGCAACCACCAGCTGCACCCGCTGTTCCACCACTGGCTGCAGCTGCACGGCCAGCGCAGCATGCGCGGCGTGCGGATGAACACCCTCGGCTGGTTCGACTTCAAGTCCGCCTGGTTTGCCCCGCCGGAGGCATAAGCGCCTTTCGCCCGGGTCGGTTAATCTTTACAATAGCGCCGTCTCAACGGGGTGCGGTAAGTCGGGCCGCGTGATAAGCCCGATTTTCCGCTGAGAGCACACCCGTCGAACCTGATCCGGTCAATACCGGCGGAGGGATTTGAGCCCAGCGAACCGGCGACGCCGCCTCGCCCCCTCAGATGCCCTTGCCCCCTTATTTTTCAGGAGTGCAACGTGGTCAAAACATATCTGCCCTGCTTATTGCTGCTGTGTGCCGCGCCGGTGTTCGCCAAGCCGACGCTGACGGTTTACACCTACGATTCCTTCGCCGCCGACTGGGGCCCAGGCCAGGCGGTGAAAAAAGCCTTCGAAGCCGAGTGCGACTGTGAACTGAAGTTCGTCGCGCTGGAAGACGGCGTCTCGCTGCTGAACCGCCTGCGCATGGAAGGCAAGAACAGCGCCGCCGACGTGGTGCTGGGGTTGGACAACAACCTGTTGCAGGCGGCGCAGCAAACCGGCCTGTTCGCGCCGAGCGGCGTCGACACCGCCAAACTGACGGTGCCGGGCGGCTGGCAGGACGCGACCTTCGTGCCATATGACTACGGGTACTTCGCCTTCGTCTACAACAAAGAAAAACTGAAGAACCCGCCAAAAAGCCTGCAGGAGCTGGTCAGCAGCGATCGCAACTGGAAAGTGATCTACGAAGATCCGCGCACCAGCACGCCGGGCCTCGGCCTGCTGCTGTGGATGCAAAAAGTGTATGGCGACAAGGCGCCGGCCGCCTGGCAGCAGTTGGCGAAGAAGACCGTCACCGTCACCAAAGGCTGGAGCGAAGCCTACGGCCTGTTCCTGAAAGGCGAAGGCGATCTGGTGCTCAGCTACACCACCTCTCCCGCCTATCACCTGATCGAAGAGAAAAAAGATCTCTACGCCGCCGCCACGTTCAGCGAAGGGCACTACCTGCAGGTGGAAGTGGCGGGCAAGCTGAAGGCCGCCAAACAGCCTGAGCTGGCAGAGCGCTTCATGCAGTTCATGGTGACGCCGGCCTTCCAGAACACCATCCCGACCGGCAACTGGATGTACCCGGTGATCAACACCCCACTGCCCGTCGGTTTTGAGCAGATGAACGTGCCGCATACCGCGTTGCAATACAGCGCCGAAGAGGTGGCCAAACAACGCAGCGGTTGGATCCGGGCATGGCAAACCGCCGTCAGCCGCTGATCCCCCGCTGGCTCTGGCCGGGGCTGCTGGCCGCCGGCGTGATCCTGCTGGTCGCCGCGCTGGCGATGGGCTCGCTGTGGCGTCACGCGCCGTACAGCGACTGGCGCGGCCTGTGGCAGGACAGCTACCTGTGGCACGTGGTGCGCTTCACCTTTTGGCAGGCGCTGCTGTCGGCGCTGATTTCGGTGCTGCCCGCCGTTCTGCTGGCGCGCGCGCTCTATCGCCGCCGCTTCCCCGGCCGGCAGCTGCTGCTGCGGCTGTGCGCTATGACGCTGGTGCTGCCGGTGCTGGTGGCGGTGTTCGGCCTGCTCAGCGTCTATGGGCGCCAGGGTTGGCTGGCGACGCTGTGCGGCTGGCTGGGCGTCGAGTATGGCTTCTCGCCCTACGGCCTGCAGGGCATTCTGCTGGCGCACCTGTTCTTTAACCTGCCGCTGGCCACCCGCCTGTTGCTGCAGGCGCTGGAGAATATCCCGGTGGAGCAGCGCCAGTTGGCCGCCCAGCTGGGCATGAATGGCTGGCAGCAGTTCCGCTTCGTCGAATGGCCGGCGCTGCGCCGCCAGATCCTGCCGAGCGGCGCGTTGATCTTCATGCTGTGCTTCGCCAGCTTCGCCACCGTGCTGTCTCTGGGCGGCGGGCCGCAGGCCACCACCATCGAACTGGCGATCTATCAGGCGCTGAGTTACGACTACGATCTGGGCCGCGCCGCCATGCTGGCGCTGATCCAGTTAAGCTGTTGTCTGGGGCTGGTGTTGATCAGCCAGCGGCTGAGCCAGGCGCTGCCGGTGGGCCATACCCACGCCCAGCGCTGGCGCAACCCGGAAGACAGCCTGTGGCGGCGCGTCGGCGATTTTCTGCTGATCGCCGCCGCGCTGCTGCTGCTGCTGCCGCCTCTGCTGGCGGTGATCGCCGACGGCGCCAATCAGGCCGTCGTCAGCGTGCTGCGCCAGCCGGTGCTGTGGCAGGCGCTGTTCACGTCGCTGCGCATCGCCCTCGGCGCCGGGCTGTTGTGCGTGGCGCTCACGATGATGCTGCTGTGGAGCAGCCGCGAGCTGAAGCTGCGGCAGCACCTGCGCGGCGGCCAGGCGCTGGAGCTGAGCGGCATGGTGATCCTGGCGATGCCGGGCATCGTGCTGGCCACCGGCTTCTTCCTGCTGCTGAGCGATACGATCGGGCTGCCGCAGTCGCCCTATGCGCTGGTGATCCTCACCAATGCGCTGATGGCGGTGCCCTATGCGCTGAAGGTGTTGGAGAATCCAATGCGCGACCTCGCCGAACGTTACAACCCGCTGTGCCTGTCACTGGATATCCACGGCTGGCAACGGCTGCGGCTGATCGAACTGCGCGCGCTGCGCCGCCCGCTGGCGCAGGCGCTGGCCTTCGCCTGCGTGCTGTCGATCGGCGATTTCGGCGTGGTCGCCTTGTTTGGCAACGAGCATTTCCGTACCCTGCCTTTTTACCTGTATCAGCAGATTGGCGCCTATCGCAGCAACGACGGGGCGGTGACCGCGCTGCTGTTGCTGCTGTTATGCTTCCTGCTGTTTACCCTGATCGAACGCTTACCGGGGCGCCATGCTGACGCTTGAAAAACTGACCTATCTGTATGAACACCTGCCGATGCGCTTTGATCTGCGCATCCAGCCGGGCGAGCGCGTCGCGGTGCTCGGCCCCAGCGGCGCCGGTAAAAGCACCCTGCTGAGTTTGATCGCCGGTTTTCTGCCGGCGGCCAGCGGCCGGCTGCTGCTGAACGACGAAGACCACACCGCCACGCCGCCGGCCAAACGGCCGGTGTCGATGCTGTTTCAGGAGAACAACCTGTTCGCGCACCTGACGGTGGCGCAGAACATCGGGCTGGGGTTGGATCCCGGTCTGCGCCTGACTGAACAGCAGCGCCAACAGCGGGCGCATATCGCCCGTCAGGTCGGTCTGGAGGAGCACCTGGAGCGCCTGCCGTCGCAGCTTTCCGGCGGTCAGCGTCAGCGCGCCGCGCTGGCGCGCTGTTTGATTCGCCAACGGCCGATCCTGTTGCTCGACGAGCCCTTCTCGGCGCTCGATCCGGCGCTGCGCAACGAGATGCTGCAACTGCTGCAGACGGTGTGCGAACAGCGCAACCTGACGCTGCTGATGGTGTCGCACAACCTCGACGACGCCGCGCGCATCGCGCCGCGCACGCTGCTGGTGGTCGACGGGCGCATCTACTACGACGGCCCGACGCAGGCCCTGCTGGACGGCAGCGCGCCCGAAGCGCGCGTGCTGGGCATTTCGGGTAAAGCGTGATCTGACGCGCGTTTTTTATGCTGCGGCAATAAACCTGTTGTGCGAATTTTGCGCCTGTGTTTTTATAAAAACCTGACTTTTTTTACTGATGATAAGGTTCCCTGTGATCGCATCCTCGCTGACTTCGACCCTACTAGTTACCGCGCTACCAGCCGCGGTGGTCGTCGTGCGTGTGGTGGTGGTCGTCGGCAATGCGCCGTAGGGTCCGAATCAACGCATCGATTCCCAAACCCCGCCGGCGCAAACCGGGCGGGGTTTCTTGTTTTAGCACCCTGCCCAGAAAAGCTCACCGGCCTTGAGAAAGGACAGGAACATGGCAACTTCGGGCACGCCTCAGCCGGGCACCAGCTTCACCGGCGCACAATTGATCGTTCATCTGCTGGAGCGGCAGGGCATCACCACCGTCGCCGGCATTCCCGGCGGCGCGGCGCTGCCGCTGTATGACGCGCTGAGCCAAAGCACCCGCATACACCACGTGCTGGCGCGCCACGAACAGGGCGCAGGCTTTATGGCGCAGGGCATGGCACGCGCCAACGGCAAAGCGGCGGTGTGCATCGCCTCCAGCGGGCCGGGCGCCACCAACCTGGTCACCGCCATCGCCGACGCCAAGCTCGACTCCATCCCGCTGGTGTGCATCACCGGTCAGGTGCCCTCCTCGATGATCGGCACCGACGCCTTCCAGGAGGTGGATACCTACGGCATTTCCATTCCGATCACCAAGCACAACCATCTGGTACGCGATATCCGCGAACTGCCACAGGTGATCGGCGACGCGTTCCGCATCGCCGAGTCCGGCCGCCCCGGCCCGGTCTGGATCGATGTGCCGAAAGACGTGCAGACCGCCACCATCACCCTGGAAGAGCTGCCGCCGATCGCCGTGCCGGACGCCGCACCGAGCTTCGATCCGGCGCTGGTTTCGCAGGCCGCCGCGATGATCAACCAGGCGAAACGCCCGATCCTCTACCTGGGCGGCGGCATCATCTGCGCTGACGCTCACCGGCAGGCGCTGGAACTCGCCGAACGCGCCGGTCTGCCGACCACCATGACGCTGATGGCGCTGGGGGCGATGCCGGTGGAACACCCGCTGTCGCTGGGCATGCTGGGCATGCACGCGGCGCGCAGCACCAACTTCATTCTGCAGGAGGCGGATCTGCTGATCGTGCTGGGCGCGCGCTTCGACGATCGGGCAATCGGCAAAACCGAGCAGTTCTGCCCTAACGCCGCCATCATTCACGTGGATATCGACCGCGCCGAGCTGGGCAAGGTCAAACAGGCCAACGTGGCGATCCATGCCGACGTCGGCCAGGTACTGCAACAGCTGCTGCCGCAGATCGACACGCAGCCGCGCAGCGCGTGGCTGAGCACCGTCAACGACCTGAAACGCGAGTTCCCGTTCAACATGCCGAACGCCGACGATCCGCTGAGCCATTACGGCCTGGTGCTGGCCGCCGCGCGCTGCGTGGACGACAGCGCCATTATCACCACCGACGTGGGCCAGCATCAGATGTGGGTGGCGCAGGCCTATCCGCTGAGCCGGCCGCGCCAGTGGCTGACGTCGGGCGGCCTGGGCACCATGGGCTTCGGTCTGCCGGCGGCGATCGGCGCGGCGCTGGCGGAGCCTGAGCGTAAAGTGCTGTGCTTCTCCGGCGACGGCAGCCTGATGATGAACATTCAGGAAATGGCCACCGCGGTCGAACACGATCTGGACGTGAAAATCATTTTGATGAACAACCAGGCGCTGGGGCTGGTGCACCAGCAGCAAACCCTGTTCTACCAGCAGCGCATCTTCGCCGCCGCCTATCCGAAGCGCACCGATTTCCTGAAGATCGCCGCCGGATTCGGGCTGGATACCTGCGATTTGAACGCCGCGGAAGATCCGCAGGCCGCACTGGCCGAAGCGATCCAACGCCCGGGCCCCTGCCTGATCCACGCGCTGATCGACATCAACGAAAAAGTGTTCCCGATGGTGCCGCCGGGCGCCGCCAACATCGACATGATTGGAGAATAAGCCATGCTGCAACCACAAGATAAACCCCAGGTGATCCTGGAGCTGGCCGTGCGCAACCATCCCGGCGTCATGTCGCACGTTTGCGGGCTGTTCGCTCGCCGCGCGTTCAACGTCGAAGGCATTCTGTGCCTGCCGCTGAAGGACGGCCAGCAGAGCCGCATTTGGCTACTGGTGGCCGACGACCAACGGCTGGAGCAGATGATAAGCCAGGTGGAAAAGCTGGAGGACGTGCTGCAGGTGAAGCGCCACAGCGAAGACGTGCGGGTATTTGAACAGCTGGAAGCGTTCTTCCAGTAAGGCGAACGGGGGCTGACGCCCCCTATCCATTATGATGATTGCCCGGACAGCACCTGCCACAACAGGTGCCGATACACCGGCATCAGCGGCTGCTGGCTCAGCAGATAACCGACCGCCAGCGCCGCCAGCCAACTCACGGCGCACACCACGCGCAGCCGCAGCGGCGTCAGCCAACGGCTCAGCCGATCGGCGTTGCGCTTGCCCTCACGCCACCAGCGCCAGCTCAGCCACACCGCCAGCCAGAGGGTGAGCGCCGCGGCGAGCAGCAGCCACTTGAACATCGCGCTGTTGGCGCCGGCGGGAATGTCGATCGCCACGCCCGCCAAAATGCCGGGGAAGAAATAGACCGGCGGCCAGGTCAGGCAGCCGATGATGTTCGGCAAGGCAAACTTGTACGGCGGCAGATCGAGCATGCCGGCCACCATCGGCACCAGCGGGCGCGTCGGACCAACGAAGCGGCCGATCAGAACGGTCGCCATGCTGTGCTGGTGCAAGGCGTGTTCGGTTTTGTCGAGTAGCGCTTTGTTCTTCTTCAGGAACGACCAGCGGTGCAAGGGCCCTTTGAAGGCGCGGCCGACGAAATAGGAGATCCAGTCGCCGAGCAGGCAGCCGACGATCCCCGCCGCCCAGGCGTAGTAGAAGTCCACCTTGCCGCTGCCGATCAAAGCGCCGATGCTGGCCATCATCACCGTGCCGGGCAGCAGCAGCCCCACCAGCGCCAGCGACTCGAGAAAAGCGACCAGCAGGACGACCATCAGGGTGAAAGCCAGTGACTGGGTGATCAAATCTTGTAAATAGGCTTCCATTACACCTCTGCGGATTATTCGGCCAAACGGGGCGAAGGATTTTCCAGTGCCGCCGCAGACGAGTCAATCGATGAATTGTATGCGTATTTGGCAACGCCGCACGGCAATGGACAATCACTGTATAAAAACCCATACTATAATTTATCTATATTAGCGCTAAAACCGGCATCTCGCTGAATGTCGCGCACGCCGCCCGGCGGAAGACGAAGGGGTTATGACAGCACTGCAACAGGGTTTCCTGCTCACTCGCCACTGGCGCGACACGCCCGCCGGCACCGAGGTCGAATTTTGGCTGGCGACCGACGCAGGCCCGCGTCAGCTGCGCCTGCCGCCGCAAACCTCGGTGGCGTTTATCCCCGCCGAACAAAAGCCGCGCGCGGAACTGCTGCTGCGGGAAGAACGGCAAGTAGAACTGAAACCGCTGGCGCTGACGGATTTTCATCACCGCCCGATGCTGGGGCTGTACTGCCGCCAGCACCGTCAGCTCATCAAGCTGGAAAAACTGCTGCGGGAAGGCGGCGTTACGGTCTACGAGGCCGACATTCGCCCGCCCGAGCGCTACCTGATGGAACGCTTCATCACCGCGCCGGTGTGGTTCAACGGCCAGGGCAACGGCGATGGGCCGTTGCTCAATGGCCAGATGAAGCCGGCGCCGGACTACCGCCCGACGCTCAGGCTGGTGTCGCTGGATATCGAAACCACCGCCCACGGCGAACTTTACTCCATTGCGCTGGAAGGCTGCGGCCAGCGCCAGGTCTACATGCTGGGGCCGGCCAACGGCGGCGATGCGCCGCTGGATTTCGATCTGGAATACTGCGCCAGCCGCCCCCAGTTGCTGGAACGGTTGAACGCGTGGCTGGAGCGCCACGATCCTGACGCCATCATCGGCTGGAACCTGGTGCAGTTCGATCTGCGGGTGCTGCAAAAGCACGCCGAACGCTACCAGATCCCGCTGCGGCTGGGGCGCGGCGGCAACCTGCTGGAGTGGCGCGAGCACGGCTTCAAACAGAACCACTTTTTCGCCGCCGCCGCCGGCCGCCTGATCATCGACGGCATCGAAGCGCTGAAATCCGCCACCTGGAACTTCCCCTCCTTCAGCCTGGAATACGTTTCGCAGGCGCTGTTGGGTGAAGGCAAGGCGATCGACAACCCTTATCAGCGCATGGCGGAGATCGACCGACGCTTCGCCGAAGACAAGCCGGCGCTGGCCCGCTACAACCTGAAGGACTGCGAGCTGGTGACGCGCATCTTCGCCAAGGCCGATCTGCTCAACTTCCTGCTGGAACGCGCCACCGTCACCGGGCTGGCGGCCGATCGCAGCGGCGGATCGGTGGCGGCCTTCAGCCACCTCTATATGCCGCGCATGCACCGACTGGGCTTTGTCGCCCCCAACCTCGGCGAACAGCCGGAGGAACACAGCCCCGGCGGATTCGTGATGGACTCCCAGCCCGGTCTGTACGATTCGGTGCTGGTGCTGGACTATAAAAGCCTGTATCCGTCGATCATCCGCACCTTCCTGATCGATCCGGTCGGGTTGGTGGAAGGCATGCGCCACCCAAATGACGCCGATTCGGTGCCCGGCTTTCGCAACGCCCGCTTCTCGCGCAGCAAACACTGCCTGCCGGCGATCGTCGAGCAGATCTGGCAGGGGCGCGAAGCCGCCAAGCGCCAGCACAACAAGCCCCTGTCGCAGGCGCTAAAGATCATCATGAACGCGCTGTACGGCGTGCTGGGATCGAGCGGCTGCCGCTTCTTCGATCCGCGGCTGGCGTCGTCGATCACCCTGCGCGGCCACGAGATCATGCGCCAAACCCGCGAGCTGATCGAAGCCGAAGGCTATCAGGTGATTTACGGCGACACCGACTCCACCTTCGTGTGGCTGAAACAGCCGCATGACGAGCAGCAGGCCGCGCAGATCGGCCGGGCGCTGGTGCAGCGGGTCAACGCCTGGTGGCAGCAGCATCTGCAGCAGCAGTTCGGGCTGGAGAACGCGCTGGAGCTGGAGTTCGAAACCCACTATTCCCGCTTCCTGATGCCGACCATTCGCGGCGCCGAACAGGGCAGCAAGAAGCGCTACGCCGGCCTGATCGCACGCGCCGGCGGCGAGGAAGAGATGGTGTACAAAGGTCTGGAAACGGTGCGCACCGACTGGACGCCGCTGGCGCAGCAGTTCCAGCAGCAGCTCTATCAGCGCATCTTCAAACGGCAGCCCTACCAGGACTATGTGCGCGACTACGTCGGCAAAACCCTGAACGGCGACTTCGACGATCAGCTGGTCTACCGCAAGCGCCTGCGCAGAAAGCTCGACGACTATCAGCGCAACGTGCCGCCGCACGCCCGCGCCGCGCGCATCGCCGATGACTACAACCGCAGCCAGGGGCGGCCGCTGCAGTATCAGAACGGCGGCTGGATCAGCTACGTGATGACCGTCGCCGGGCCGGAACCGCTGGAAACCCGTCATTCGCCCATCGACTATCAGCATTATCTCGAACGCCAGCTGCAACCGGTGGCAGACGCTATACTCCCTTTCTTGCACGACGATTTCACCACGCTGGTCACCGGGCAGATGGGGCTGTTTTGAGATTGCGCCAGGTTAAGAAAAATCATCCGGTTTTGCAGGTGACGAACGCGCCGCCTTCCATTACCATAGCGCCCTTCCCAAAACTGAACCACGCTTAGCCCTGCCGTCTCGCGACGTCTGCATGGCGTGAACGGCTATTGCCCGTCAAATTTAAAACAAACCGGGATTAGCAGACGTTCAGTACAGGTGCCGCGGCCCTTCCCGCCCGGTAACAAGACTTACTTACAAAGAATCGAGCCGACAATATATGCCTTTTACTCTTGGTCAACGCTGGATCAGCGACACGGAAAGCGAATTAGGACTGGGCACCGTCGTGGCGCTGGACGCGCGCATGATTACCCTGCTTTTCCCCGCCACCGGTGAAAACCGCCTCTATGCCAGAAACGATTCGCCGATCACCCGCGTGATGTTCAACCCGGGCGATACCGTCAGCAGCCACGAGGGATGGCAGCTGCAGGTGGAAGAGGTGAAAGAGGAAAACGGTCTGTTGACCTATATCGGCACCCGCCAGGACACCCAGGAAAGCGGCGTGGCGATGCGCGAAGTCCTGCTAGACAGCAAGCTGACCTTCAGCAAACCGCAGGATCGTCTGTTCGCCGGCCAGATCGACCGCATGGACCGTTTCGCGCTGCGTTTCCGCGCGCGCAAATACCAGAGCGAGCAGTACCGCCTGCCATTCGCCGGCCTGCGCGGCATGCGCGCCAGCCTGATCCCGCACCAGTTGCACATCGCCCATGAAGTCGGCCAGCGCCATGCGCCGCGCGTCCTGCTGGCGGACGAAGTCGGCCTCGGCAAAACCATCGAAGCCGGCATGATCATCCACCAGCAGCTGCTGGCGGGCCGCGCCGAGCGCGTGCTGATCGTGGTGCCGGAAACGCTGCAGCACCAGTGGCTGGTGGAGATGATGCGCCGCTTCAACCTCTACTTCTCGCTGTTCGACGACAGCCGCTACGCCGAAGCCAAGCTCGACAGCAGCAACCCGTTCGAAACCGAACAGCTGGTGATCTGCTCGCTGGACTTCGCGCGCCGCAACAAGCAGCGCCTGGAAGAGCTGGCGGACGCCCAGTGGGATCTGCTGGTGGTCGACGAAGCGCACCACCTGGCCTGGAGCGAAGAAGCGCCGAGCCGCGAATATCAGGTGATCGAACAGCTGGCCGAGCATATCCCCGGCGTGCTGCTGCTGACCGCCACCCCGGAGCAGCTGGGCCAACAGAGCCACTTCGCGCGCCTGCGCCTGCTCGATCCGAACCGTTTCCACGACTACGGCGAGTTCGTTGCCGAGCAGCAGAAATACCGCCCGGTGGCCGACGCCGTCACCCTGCTGCTGAGCGGTGAGCGCCTGGCCGATGACAAGCTGAACCTGCTGGGCGAACTGATCGACGAGCAGGACATCGAACCGTTGCTCAAAGCCGCCAACAGCGAAGGTGACAACGCCGAGCAGGCGCGTCAGGAGCTGGTTTCCATGCTGATGGATCGCCACGGCACCAGCCGCGTGCTGTTCCGCAACACCCGTAACGGCGTGAAGGGCTTCCCGCACCGCAACCTGCACCAGATCAAGCTGCCGCTGCCGACCCAGTATCAGACCGCGATCAAAGTCTCCGGCATCATGGGCGCCAAGAAGTCCGTCGAAGCGCGCGCGCGTGACATGCTGTACCCGGAGCAGATCTACCAGGAATTCGAAGGCGAAAACGCCACCTGGTGGAACTTCGACCCGCGCGTCGAGTGGCTGCTGGACTACCTGCTGGCCAACCGCAACGAAAAAGTGCTGGTGATCTGCGCCAAGGCCGACACCGCGCTGCAGCTGGAGCAGGTGCTGCGCGAGCGTGAAGCGATCCGCGCCGCGGTGTTCCACGAAGGGCTGTCGATCATCGAGCGCGACCGCGCCGCCGCCTACTTCGCCTCCGAAGAGGAAGGCGCACAGGTGCTGCTGTGTTCCGAGATCGGCTCCGAAGGCCGCAACTTCCAGTTCGCCAGCCAGCTGGTGATGTTCGATCTGCCGTTCAACCCGGATCTGCTGGAGCAGCGTATCGGCCGTCTGGACCGTATCGGCCAGATGCACGATATCCAAATCATGGTGCCTTACCTGGAGCACACCGCGCAGGCGGTGCTGGGGCGTTGGTTCCACGAGGGGCTGGATGCCTTCGAACACACCTGCCCGACCGGCCGCACCATCTACGACAGCTGCTACGAGCAGTTGATCGGCTATCTGGCCGCGCCGACCGAACAGGAAGGCTTCGACGAATTCATCCACGCCTGCCGCCAGCAGCACGATCAGTTGAAAGCGCAGCTGGAACAGGGCCGCGACCGCCTGCTGGAGATGCACTCCAACGGCGGCGACAAAGCCCAGGCGCTGGCCGCCGCCATCGCCGAGCAGGATAACGACGTCAATCTGGTGGGCTTCGCGCTCAACCTGTTCGACATCGTCGGCATCAATCAGGAAGACCGCAGCGACAGCCTGATCGTGCTGACGCCGTCCGATCATATGCTGGTGCCGGACTTCCCGGGCCTGCCGCAGGACGGCTGCACCGTCACCTTCGACCGCGATCAGGCGCTGTCGCGCGAAGATGCGCAGTTCGTCAGTTGGGAGCATCCGATCATCCGCAACGGCCTGGATCTGATCCTCTCCGGCGACACCGGCAGCTGTGCGGTGTCCCTGTTGAAAAACAAAGCGTTGCCGGTCGGCACCCTGCTGGTTGAGCTGGTTTACGTGGTAGAAGCCCAGGCGCCGAAGCACCTGCAGCTGACCCGCTTCCTGCCGCCGACGCCGATCCGCATGCTGATGGACCGCAAGGGCACCAACCTGGCGGCGCAGGTCGAGTTCGAAAGCTTCAACCGCCAGCTGAACGCGGTCAACCGCCACACCTCCAGCAAGCTGGTCAACGCCGTGCAGCAAGACGTGCACGCCATGCTGCAGCAGGCGGAAAGCCTGGTGGAAGCGCAGGCGCGCACGCTTATCGAACAGGCGAAGCAAGAGGCGGACGACAAGCTGAGCGCCGAGCTGGCGCGTCTGGAAGCGCTGAAGGCGGTCAACCCGAACATCCGCGACGACGAAGTCGAAGCGCTGGAGTTCAACCGCCGTCAGGTGCTGGCCAACCTCAATGAAGCCGGCTGGCGCCTGGACGCCATTCGTCTGGTGGTGGTCACCCACCAGTAACCGGCGCGACGCGGGGAGGCAACCGCCTCCCCGTTCGGCCCTTATCGCGGAGCCAAGATGGAACCCTACAATCCCCCGCAGGACCCGCTGCACATCCTGTATCAGGATGAACACATCATGGTGGTCAACAAGCCCAGCGGCTTGCTGTCGGTGCCCGGCCGCGCGCCGGAAAACAAAGACAGCCTGATGACCCGCATTCAGGCCGATCATCCAGCCGCCGAATCGGTGCACCGGCTGGACATGGCCACCAGCGGGGTGATCGTGGTGGCGCTCAACAAGGCCGCCGAGCGTGAGCTGAAGCGTCAGTTTCGCGAACGCGAACCGAAGAAATCCTATATCGCCCGCGTTTGGGGGCATATGGAGCATGACGAAGGGTTGGTGGACTTGCCGCTGATCTGCGATTGGCCGAACCGGCCGCTGCAGAAAGTGTGTTTTGACACCGGCAAAGCGGCGCAAACGGAATATCTGGTGTTGTCGCGCGACGCCGACGGCAGCACCCGCGTGAAGCTAACGCCGATCACCGGCCGCTCGCACCAGCTGCGGGTGCACATGCTGGCGCTGGGGCATCCGATCCTCGGCGACGGTTTCTATGCCCCGCCGGAGGCCAAGGCGATGGCGCCGCGGCTGCAGCTGCATGCGCAAGAGCTGCGCATCACCCACCCCGCCTTCCAGACGCCGATGCACTTTCGCGCCGAGCCGGATTTCTAAGCGCATCACCCAGGGATACCCTAAATAATTCGAGTTGCAGGAAGGCGGCAACTAAGCGCAGCCCCGGGAGCGTACAAAAAGTACGTGACCGGGGTAAGCGCGGGCAGCCAACACACCTGCAGCTCGAAGTATGACGGGTATCGTTATTTAAAGCCTTTCTCACGTTTGATCAGGTCGTACGCCGCCTGAATCTCCTGCGCTTTCTGCTTGGCCATTTCCATCATCTGCGGCGGCAAGCCTTTCGCCACCAGCTTATCCGGATGGTGTTCGCTCATCAGTTTGCGGTAGGCGCGTTTGATGGTGGCGGCATCGTCGCTGCTGCGCACGCCGAGCACCTTGCACGCGTCGTCGAGCGTCGGGCCGCGCTGAGCCTGCTGATAGCCGCCCTGCGAATATCCGCCCTGCTGACCGCCGCCGAACTGGCGCCCACCTTCCATCATGCTGAGGAACTGGTCGAACTGCGCGCGTGAAATACCCAGCTCCTCGGCGATGACGTACAGCACCTGGCGTTCGTTCGGGTGCAGCGAGCCGTCGGCGAACGCCGCCTGAATCTGAATTTCCAGAAACATCCGAATCAAATCGAAGCGGCCAAAACAGATGCTGCGGAACTGCTGCAGCGTCTCACGCAGCGGGAACTGACTCTGTTTGCCCTCGCGGAACGCCTGCTGCGCCGCGGTGCGCGCTTCGCCATGCAGCTGCAGGCGATCCATGAACAGGCTGGCGATCTGGATATCCGCCTCGGTAACGCGTCCTTTGGATTTGGTCAGGTGGCCCATCACCTGAAAAGTGGTGCGGAAAAACAGCGTTTGCCGCGTTTGCTGGTCGGTGAAGAACCCCCGGCTGCGCTTGTTGCTGCGCGCCGTATCGATCATATGACCGATAATCAGCCCCAGAACTACACCCCAGAATCCCGCGCCAGACCAGATGGCGACGATGACGCCGAGCAGTTTTCCCCAATACTGCATATACTCCTCAATTATCATGCCGAAAGCCGCCCACTCCCCTTCGCTTCAGGAAAGGGTGCAGGCGATTTTTCCTAGAATTTGGATTATCATACCTGTCATTTATCTTTGCGCCTAACGACGACGCAAGTAAACGGCTGGATTTAGCACTAGCGCAACGCAGATGAGTAATATAGTCTCTGACCGTTTGCCGGACATGACGCCTCTGATGACGGAACACCAAAACCGCGTATGAAAAAAAGTTTCCCAACACTGCTGGCCACGATGATTTGGACGGCACTCTACAGTCAGCATGCGCTGGCTGATCTGGCCGAGCAATGCATGCTTGGCGTTCCCGTTTACGACAAGCCTTTGGTCAGCGGCGATCCGAACAGCCAACCGGTGACGATCAATGCCGATGACTCGCGCGCCGACTACCCGAAAAGCGCCCTGTTCAGCGGCAACGTGCGCGTCGAGCAGGGCAACAGCACCCTGACCGCCAAAGAAGTTGAGCTGAACCAGACGGAAAAACCCGGCCAGACGGAGCCGGTGCGTACCGTCACCGCAACCGGCGACGTGCACTACAGCGACAATCAGATCAAACTGAAAGGCCCGAAGGCCTGGTCGAACCTGAACACCAAAGATACCGACGTCTATGAAGGCGACTACCAGATGGTAGGCCGTCAGGGGCGCGGCGACGCCGACAAGATGAAGATGCGCGGCGCCAACCGTTACACCATTCTGGAAAACGGCACCTTTACCTCCTGCCTGCCGGGCGACGACAGCTGGAGCGTGGTCGGCTCCGAAGTGATCCACGATCGCGAAGAACAGGTAGCGGAAGTGTGGAACGCCCGCTTCCGCATCGGCGGCGTGCCGGTGTTCTACAGCCCGTACCTGCAGCTGCCGGTCGGCGACAAGCGCCGTTCCGGCTTCCTGATCCCGAACGCCAAGTACGGCAGCAACAACGGCTTCGAGTTCATGTTGCCGTACTACTGGAACATCGCGCCGAACTACGACGCCACCATCACACCGCACTATATGTCCAAGCGCGGCCTGCAGTGGCAGACCGAGTTCCGTTATCTGGTGCAGCCGGGCCTCGGCCTGATGGAGTTCGACTGGCTGCCGGACGACAAAGAATACGGCAAAGATCATGACGACAACAAACGCTGGCTGTTCTACTGGAACCACAACGGCGTCATGGATCAGGTGTGGCGCTTCAACGTCGACTATACCAAGGTCAGCGACTCTAAATACTTCACCGACCTGGACTCCAAGTACGGCTCCACCACTGATGGCTACGCCACGCAGAAATTCAGCCTCGGCTATGCCAACGAGAACTGGAACGCCACGCTGAGCTCCAAACAGTTCCAGATTTACGACGACACCGATCGTTCACAGTCGGACTCGTATAAAGTCCAGCCACAGCTGGATCTGAACTACTACAAGAACGACCTCGGTCCGTTCGACTTCCATATCTACGGTCAGGCGGCCAAGTTCACCAGCGTCAACCCATACAGCCCGGACGCCACCCGTCTGCATATGGAGCCGACGCTCAACCTGCCGTTGACCAACGGCTGGGCCAGCCTGAACACCGAAGCCAAGGTGATGGCGACCCATTACCAGCAGGATATTCCTGACGGTTTCGCCGCCAACTACCAGAGCCGCAAAGGCGTCGCTGCACCGGAACTTGATGACTCGGTCAACCGCGTACTGCCGCAGTTCAAGGTTGACGGCAAGCTGGTATTCGAACGACCGATGATCTGGGCCGAAGGCGCCACCCAGACGCTGGAGCCGCGCGTGCAGTACCTGTACGTGCCGTACCGCGACCAGAGCAACATCTACACCTACGACACCACGCTGCTGCAGACCGACTACTCCGGCCTGTTCCGCGACCGCACCTACAGCGGCCTGGATCGCATCGCTTCGCAGAACCGCGTCTCCACCGGTTTGACCACCCGCATTTATGATGACGCGCTGGTTGAACGTTTTAACGCTTCCGTGGGTCAAATCTACTACTTCAGCCGTTCGCGCACCGGCGACCAGGTAACCGGGTACGACAACAACGACGACACCGGCAGCGTGGCCTGGGCCGGCGATACCTACTGGAAAATCGACGATCGTTGGGGCCTGCGCGGCGGCCTGCAGTACGACACCCGCCTGAACAGCGTCTCGCTGGGCAACGGCGTGGTGGAATACCGCCAGGATGCCGAGCGCGTGGTGCAGCTGAACTACCGTTACGCCACGCCGGAATATATCCAGACGGCGTTGAACACCAAAACGGTTCCGGCCTTCCAGGACGGCATCTCGCAGGTGGGCATCACCGGCAGCTGGCCGATCGCCGATCGTTGGGCGGTGGTCGGGGCGTATTATTACGACACCCGCGCCAAACAATCCGCCGATCAGCTGGTGGGGCTGAAGTACAACACCTGCTGCTGGGCAGTGACCCTGGGCTATGAGCGCAAGATCACCGACTGGAACAACAGCAACAATACCAGCGTTTACGACAACAGAGTTTCGTTCAACGTCGAACTGCGCGGCCTGAGCAGCGATCATAGTCTCGGCTCCGCAGAAATGCTGCGCTCCGGCATTCTGCCGTATCAGCGCGCATTCTGACGCTTTGCAACACTTTGAAAACGAGAACTTTCACCCGCATTTGCGGATTACATAATGGGAAATGTATGAAGAACTGGAGAACGCTTATTCTCGGATTGGTGGTTTGCGCCAATGCCGCGTTCGCAGCACCCCAAGAAGTGGATAAAGTCGCCGCCGTCGTGGATAACGGCGTGGTACTCGAAAGCGACGTCAACGGTCTGTTGCAGTCAGTGAAGCTCAACGCCCAGCAGGCCGGCCAACAGCTGCCGGACGACAAGACGCTGCGCCATCAGATCATCGAACGCCTGATCATGGATAACATCCAGCTGCAGATGGCCAAGAAAATGGGCATCACCGTGTCCGACGCCGATCTGGATAAAGCGATCGCCAATATCGCCGCACAAAACAAGATGAGCGTCGATCAGCTGCGCAGCCGCCTGTCGTACGAAGGGTTGAACTACAACACCTACCGTTCGCAGATCCGCAAAGAGATGCTGATCTCCGAAGTGCGTAACAACGAAGTGCGCCGCCGCGTCACCATCCTGCCGCAGGAAGTGGACTCGCTGGCCAAACAGGTGGGCGCGCAGAACGGCAGCGACACCGAAATGAACATCAGCCACATCCTGATCCCGCTGCCGGAGAACCCGTCTCAGCAGCAGGTCGACAAAGCCGAAGAGCTGGCCAAACGCCTGGTGGGTGAGATCAACAGCGGCGCCGACTTCGGCAAGCTGGCGATCACTTACTCCGCCGACTCTCAGGCGCTGAAAGGCGGCAACATGGGCTGGGGCAAGCTGCAAGAGATCCCGACCCTGTTCGCGGAACGTCTGGTGAGCGCCAAGAAAGGCGACGTCGTCGGCCCAATCCGTTCCGGCGTCGGCTTCCACATCCTGAAAGTGAACGACATCCGCGGCGCGAGCCAGTCGGTGTCGGTTACCGAAGTGCACGCCCGTCACATCCTGCTGAAACCTTCGGTGGTGCTGACCGACGATCAGGCGCGCGCCAAGCTGCAATCCGTTGCGGAAGCGATCAAGAGCGGCCGCGCCAAGTTTGCCGACGAAGCCAAACAGCTGTCGCAGGATCCGGGTTCCGCCATGCAGGGCGGCGATCTGGGCTGGGCTTCCCCGGACATCTACGATCCTGCCTTCCGCGATGCGTTGCTGAAGCTGAGCAAGGGTGAAATCAGCGCGCCGGTCCACTCTTCCTTCGGTTGGCACCTGATCCAGCTGCTGGATACCCGCCAGGTGGATAAGACCGACGCCGCGCAAAAAGATCGCGCTTACCGCATGTTGTTCAACCGTAAGTTCGCCGAAGAAGCACAGACCTGGATGCAGGAACAGCGCGCTCAGGCTTACGTGAAGATCCTCGATGGCAGCGATGCACAGCAATAAACGCGTCGTCATTACCCCCGGCGAACCCGCCGGGGTAGGGCCGGATTTGGTGGCAGCGCTGGCGCAACAGGATTGGCCTGTTGAGCTGGTGGTGTGCGCCGATCCGGCCCTGCTGCTTGAACGCGCCAAGCGTTTGGGCCTGCCGCTGACGCTGCGCGACTACCAGCCGCAGCAGCCGGCCGAAGCGCAACGCGCCGGCACGCTGACCGTGCTGCCGGTCTCGCTCGCTCACCCGGTCACCGCCGGGGAGTTGAACGTCGGCAACAGCGCCTACGTGGTGGAAACCCTGGCGCGCGCCTGCGACGGCTGCCTGAACGGCGAATTCGCTGCGCTGATCACCGGCCCGGTGAACAAGGGCGTGATCAACGACGCCGGCGTGCCGTTTATCGGCCATACCGAATTCTTTGCCGATCGCAGCCGCTGCGATCGCGTGGTGATGATGCTCGCGACCGAAGAGCTGCGCGTGGCGCTGGCGACCACCCACCTGCCGCTGCTGGCGGTGCCGGGCGCCATCACGCAACAGAGCCTGTTCGAAGTCATCCGCATCCTCGACCACGATATGAAAACCAAATTTGGCATCGCCCGGCCGCACATTTACGTTTGCGGTCTGAATCCCCACGCCGGGGAAGGCGGCCATATGGGGCACGAAGAGATAGACACCATCATCCCGGCGCTCGACGCGCTGCGCGCTGAGGGCATCCATCTTGTCGGCCCGCTGCCGGCGGACACCCTGTTCCAGCCCAAATATCTGCAAGATGCCGA
Source organism: Serratia sp. CY84636 (assembly GCF_052166245.1). NCBI lineage: Bacteria > Pseudomonadati > Pseudomonadota > Gammaproteobacteria > Enterobacterales > Yersiniaceae > Serratia > Serratia sp. CY84636. Next base: position 432,262 of record NZ_JBJNOX010000004.1, on the reverse strand, counting down.
TGCGGTGCTGGCGATGTATCACGATCAGGGGCTGCCGGTGCTAAAATACCAAGGGTTCGGCCGCGCGGTGAATATCACCCTCGGTTTGCCTTTCATACGCACCTCGGTCGACCACGGTACCGCTCTGGAACTGGCCGGCACCGGCACCGCCGATGTCGGCAGTTTCCAAACGGCCCTGAATCTCGCCATTAAAATGATAATTAATTGTAATGAATAACAGAGTCCACCAAGGGCACTTTGCCCGCAAACGCTTTGGACAAAACTTTTTAACCGATCAGTTTGTCATCGATAGCATTGTCTCCGCCATTCACCCGCAGCCGGGCGAAGCGGTGGTCGAGATCGGCCCCGGCCTCGGCGCCCTGACCGAGCCGGTCGGCGCACGCATGGACCGCATGACGGTGATCGAACTGGACCGCGATCTGGCCACCCGGCTGGAGAACCACCCGCGGCTGAAAGACAAGCTGACCATCCACCAGCAGGACGCCATGACGGTGAATTTCGCCGAACTGGCCGAGGAAGCTGGCCAACCGCTGCGCGTATTTGGTAACCTGCCGTACAATATTTCGACGCCGCTGATGTTCCACCTTTTCAGCTATACTCAGGCAATCCGCGACATGCACTTTATGTTGCAAAAAGAGGTGGTCAACCGTCTGGTGGCCGGCCCGAACAGCAAGGCCTACGGGCGTTTGACCGTGATGGCGCAGTACTACTGCAACGTCATTCCGGTGCTGGAAGTGCCGCCGACCGCGTTCGCGCCGCCGCCGAAAGTCGATTCCGCCGTGGTGCGCCTGGTGCCGCACAGCGTGCTGCCGAACCCGGTGGGCGACGTGCGCATGCTGAGCCGCATCACCACGCAGGCGTTCAACCAGCGGCGGAAAACCATCCGCAATAGCCTGGGCGACCTGTTCACGCCGGAGCAGCTGACGGAGCTGGGCGTCGATCCTTCGCTCAGAGCAGAAAATATTTCTGTGGCACAGTACTGCAAGCTGGCGAACTGGCTGTCAGCCAATCCGACGCCGCAGCAATAAGGAGTTGTTGTCATGATTGATTCGCCCCGCGTGTGTATTCAGGTTCAGAGCATCTATGTGGAATCACAGTCGATCCCTGAAGAAGAGCGTTACGTCTTCGCCTATACCATCACTATCCGCAATCTGGGGCGGACCGACGTGCAACTGCTGGGCCGTTACTGGCTGATCACCAACAGCAACGGCCGCCAAACCGAAGTTCAGGGCGAAGGCGTGATCGGCGAACAGCCCGTCATTCCGCCCGGCGGAGAGTTTCAGTATACCAGCGGCGCGATTCTGGAAACGCCGCTGGGCACCATGGAAGGCCATTACGAAATGGTGGACCATCAGGGTCAACCGTTCCGCACCGCTATTCCCGTGTTTCGCTTAGCCATTCCAACGCTGATCCATTAATTATGTCGACATACCTTATCGGCGACGTTCACGGCTGTTACGATGAACTGAAGTCGCTGCTGGCTCAGGCTGCTTTCGATCCCGAGCGCGATCGGCTGTGGCTGACCGGCGATCTGGTGGCGCGCGGCCCCGCCTCGCTGGACGTGCTGCGCTTCGTGCGCTCGCTCGGCCCGGCGGTGCGCATGGTGCTGGGCAACCACGATCTGCACCTGCTGGCGGTCTACGCCGGCATCAGCCGCAACAAACCCAAGGATCGCATCACCCCGCTGCTGGAAGCGCCGGACGCCGACGAGCTGATCAACTGGCTGCGCCGCCAACCGGTGCTGCAGGTGGACGATGAGCAAAAGCTGGTGATGGCGCACGCCGGCATCACCCCGCAGTGGGATATCGACACCGCGAAAATGTGCGCGCGCGAAGTGGAAGCGGTATTGAGCAGCGACAGCTACCCGCTGTTTCTCGACGCCATGTACGGCGACATGCCGAACAACTGGGCGCCGGAGCTGAGCGGCCTGGCGCGCCTGCGTTTCAGCACCAATGCGTTCACACGCATGCGCTACTGCTTCCCCAACGGCCAGCTCGACATGATCTGCAAAGATGCGCCGGGCACCGCGCCGGCGCCGCTGAAGCCGTGGTTCGAACTGCCGCGCCTGGTGGATCCGGAATACACCATCATTTTCGGCCACTGGGCCTCGCTGGAAGGCAAGGGCACGCCGGAGGGCGTGATCGGGCTGGATACCGGCTGCTGCTGGGGCGGCGATCTGACGATGCTGCGCTGGGAAGACCGTCGTTACTTCACGCAGCCCGCCAACCGTGGCGAGGCGCCTGACCACGCCGGCAGACTGGCCGCATCCTGAAAACATAAAGGCGGCCCAGGGCCGCCTTGATTCTCTTTACTGCCTTACGCCCCAATCACCCCGCCATCTTCACGCGTAATCATCAACACCGATGAACGCGGACGCGGGCTGTTGTTCGGGAAGTGCGAATCGCCTTCTTCTCCCGGATGCTGCACGTTGACGAACATCGTCTTGTAGTCCGGAGTGAAGGTGATGCCGGTCAGTTCGCAGGACTTCGGCCCCACCATGAAACGGCGAATTTCGCCGCTGACCGGATCGCCCACCAGCATCTGGTTGTTGCCCTGCCCGACGTAATCCCCCTTGTTGCTGTACTTGCCGTCGGTGAGGATCCACAGGCGGCCGGCGCGATCGAAGCCCAGCCCGTCCGGGCTGTTGAACGTGTTGTCCGCCGTGATGTTCGGCGTGCCGCGGTTGACGCCTTCCGGGTAGGCAATCGGGTTGCCGCACAGCGCATACATGTCCCAGGCAAAGGTGCCGGCGGTGGCGTCACCGCCTTCGTCCCAGCGAATGATCTGGCCATAGATATTGTTCGGCCGCGGGTTGGCGGCGTTCAGCGGCATCCCTTCCTCACCGCGTTTGCTGTTGTTGGTCAGCGTGCAGTACGCACGGCCGTCATGCGGGTTCACCGCGATCCACTCCGGGCGATCCATTTTGGTGGCGCCGACCTGCTGCGCCGCCTTGCGGGCGAAGATCAGCACTTCGGCCTCATCGCGGAAACCGTTCTCCGGCGTCAGGCCGTTCTTGCCGAACTCGAGCGCAATCCAGCGCCCTTTGCCCTTCAGCGGCGTGCCGGCGTCGTCGCCGTCGAACTGCGCCACGTACAGCGTTCCCTCATCCAGCAGCGTGCGATTGTTGGCCGGATTGGCGGCGTCGACCACGCCTTTGGAAACGTACTTATAGATATGTTCGCCGCGCTCGTCGTCCCCCATGTACACCACCAGACGGCCATCTTTGGCCACGGTCACCGCCGCATTTTCATGCTTGAAGCGGCCCAGCGCGGTGTGCTTGATGGGCGTCGAAGTCGGATTCAGCGGATCGATCTCCACGATCCAGCCGTGGCGGTTGAATTCGTTGGGGTTCTTCGCCACGTCGAAACGCTCGTCATAGTCCGGCCAGTTACGCTCCGGCTCGCTGACCTTCAGCGTATAGCGCTTCTGTTCCGGCGTGGTTGGGTAATCGGCCTGACGGGTGCCGAAGTAGGTATCGAAGTTTTCTTCGCAGGTCAGGTAAGTGCCCCACGGCGTCTTGCCGTTGGCGCAGTTGCCGAAGGTGCCCAGCACCTTACGCCCGCTCGGATCGGCGGCGGTCTGCAGCAGTGGATGCCCGGCGGCCGGGCCGCTGAACTGCATGTCGGTGTTGGCGGTGATGCGGCGGTTATAGCGCGACGGGCGCTCCACTTCCCAACGCTGGCCGTCGCCGACGCGCTTTACCGCCACGATGGAAACGCCGTGCGCCGCCTGGGATTTACGCACCTCTTCCAGGCTGGTGGCCTTAGTGCCGCCGTGAGCGAACAGGTATTGCTCGTTGACGTATTCGTTATTGATAGCCATCACGCCGTGGCGATCGTCGATCGGGAAGAAGCTCATGCCGTCGTTATTGTCGCCGAACTGTTTTTCCTGATCGGCGGCGCTGTTGTTGCCCTGCGGATCGAAGGCCGGTGCGCCATCCACCAGCGGCTCCCCCCAGGAGATCAGCACCTCCGCACGGTAGCCCGGTGCGATGGTCACCTCGTCGGCGGTAGAGGCGGCGATGCCCTGAAAGCCCAGCAGTTTGTTAGGCGGCAGATCCTCGGCCAACGCCTCGGCGGAGACCGACCAGATGCCGCCGCCGAGAAAGCCGGCCAGGCCGACGGCGCCGGCGCTGCCGAGCAGCAGTTTGCGGCGAGTGGGATCGATCAGGCGGTCGACGTCTAATTGCTCAATTTGCTTGGTCATAGCGTGGTTACCTTTTTAGTTATGGCGCCGCGGTCAAGATTCACCAGAGTTGCCGGGGCGCTCGGAGTTGGGCTTCATACTAATCAGGTAATGTGACGGAAAGGTTACGGACGACGGGCGCAAAAAGGCCGGGGGCGCAATTGCTTGCGCCCCCGGGGAGAGTTGGCTAACGCGCTGAAATCAGCGGCGCTGCAGGATCTCGAAGCAGTAGCTGTGCGAGTTCAGATCGTCGGCGTCGTGGAACTCGCTGAACGTGGTTTCCCACTCGTCCGGCTCGTAATCCGGGAAGTGGGTATCGCCGCCGACCTCGGCGTCGATGTGCGTCAGGTACAGGCGATCGGCACGCGGCAGCAGCTGGGTATAGATGCGCCCACCGCCGATCACCATCACTTCTTCCACGTCGCCGGCGGCGGCCAGCGCTTCATCCATCGAGGTCACCCAGGTCACCCCGGCTTCGCTGCCCGGACGGCTGCTCAAAACGATATTGTGGCGGCCCGGCAGCGGGCGGCCGATGGACTCGAAGGTCTTGCGGCCCATAATAACCGGCTTATTCAACGTGTTGCGTTTAAACCACGCAAGGTCCGCCGGCAGGTGCCACGGCATGGCGTTTTCCATGCCAATAACGCGATCCGCCGCCAAGGCAGCGATCAGGCTGATAATCATTGTTTAACCCTGTGTAGGCAGCAAAATTGGTGACACTATACGTAAAGGCCTGAGTGCCGTCGATAGGCTAATCAAGCAAGATGAATATATAAGATAGCTCTTATCAGCATATCTAATAACCAACGATCTCCCGCCGGGAAATTTCACACGCCGGGGCGTTTGCGGTACAGCCACAGACCCGGCAGCGACAGGCCGATCGACAACGCACCGACGATGAAACTGGCCTTGAGGAAGTTGGTGATCATGGTCTCCATCAAGGCTTCGCTGTAGCCCAAATGTGAGATCTCTACCACAGTTATCATCGCGGTATAGGCGGAAATGCCGGGGAACATCGGGATCACCGCCGCCACGGTGAACACCTTCGGGTGCGCCAGCAGCCAGCGCGACCAGTAGATACCGATGATACCGATCAGGATCGCCGCCAGCAGCGAGGCCCACTCGATGTTCATGCCGCCGTGCATCATCAGCATGCGCGAACCGCGCCCGATGGCCCCAAGCAACGCACAATAACGCAGCGCGCGCAGCGGCACGTTGAACACCATGGCGAAGCCCAGCGCCGGCACCGCCGCCAACAACATCTCCTGCAACAAGGCCCACAGCAGACTCATGACCACCCCCGCAGATCCCACAGCGACATCGCCATCACCACCCCGATGCAGGTCGCCAGCGTCAGCAGGCTGGCCATCGCCCAGCGCGCCAGCCCGGTATTGACGTGCCCCTTGAACATATCGGCCACCGCGTTGATCAGCGGGAAGCCCGGCACCAGCAACAGCACGCTGGCGGCCATCGCCACGCTCGAGGTGTCTTTAAACGCCGGCAGGCGCAGCAGCAGCCCGGAGATCGACGTAGCAACAAACGCCGTCAGGCAAAAATTGATCAGCGGATTCATATGGCGGGCGGTGAGAATTTGGCGCACCAGCATCGCCGTGCCACTGGCGATAAAGGTCACCAGGAAGGCGTCAGCGCCACCACCGTTAAGCATGCTGAAGCATCCGCAGGACAACCCCACCATCAGCACCACCAGCCAGCGCGGGTAGCGCAACGGCCGGATCCTGTCAAAACGGCGCGCCACGTCGTGCGCATCCGCCAGGTGGTGCTCGGCGAGGATCACGATATGCTGCACTTCAGTCACCACCTGCATATTGATGCCGCGATCGACGTTCTTGCGGGTGGTGGTCAGACAGGCGCCGTGGCTGAGGGTGGTCAACACCACCGCATTGGCGGAGATCGAGCTTTCCACGCTGTCCATCCCCAGCGCCAGCCCCAGGCGGGTCGACAGCTGTTCCACCACCGTGCTCTCAGCGCCGTGCTGCAACAGCAGCAGCGCGCATTGAATGCACAGGCGGGTTATTTCACGCTGTTGCCGGTGCGGTTCCAGCCTATCTGTGGCGTTAGTCTGCTGCATAGGGCTCCGTCGCTGGCGGTAGATGAATAATTATCATAGAGCCTAACAATACCTCATTGGGTTGATGCGCATCAGAGGAAGCGGCGTTATTATCGCCAGAACTCTGTCTTTTGCGCGAGACGCTCCCATGCTTGAAACTTCGCTGTTCGTCGCCGGCATTGCCGCCCTCGGCATGCTCTCCCCCGGCCCGGATTTTTTCCTGGTGATCAAAAACGCCGCCCGCTATCCGCGGCTGGCCGCCATGATGACCGCCTTTGGCGTGATCTGCGGCGTCGCTACCCACATGTCCTACTGCGTCGCCGGGCTGGCGGTGGTGATCACCACCACGCCGTGGTTGTTCAACCTGCTGAAATACGCCGGGGCGGTGTATCTGGTGTGGATCGGCATCCAGGCGCTGCTGTCGCGCGGCGGCGGTAAGATGAACGTCAGCAATCTGCCGCAGCAGCAGGTCAGCCTGAAGAGCGCCTTTGCGCAAGGCTACCTGTGCAACCTGCTGAACCCGAAAGCCACCCTGTTCTTCCTGGCGGTATTCACCCAGGTGCTGCAGATCGATTCCGGCCTGGGCGACAAGCTGTGGTACGCGGGGATTATTCTCGGCCTGTCGGTCATCTGGTGGCCGCTGCTGGTGTTCCTGATCCAGAGCGGGCCGGTGCGCCGCGGGTTGGAAAAGACCCAGAAGATCGTCGACAAGCTGCTGGGCGGTATGCTGATCGCCTTGGGCATCAAGGTCGCACTGAGCTAAGCAAAAAAAGGGGCGCCGATCTGGCGCCCCTACTCTTATCCTTTAGCTTCCACCACTTCATCCTCCGGCGCCTTGCCGTCGATACTGCCGCGCCAGCCGGTCTGCTGCACCCGCGCCAGCCGATTCTGATCCTGCTCGATGGCCGCGCTGAGCATCTCCTTGGCCCGCTGCAGGCTGGCGATGCGGAACTCGGTGTCCTGATAATTCTCCAGCGTGTCTTCCAGCATCTTCAGGTTATAGCGGCGGAACGTATCCGCCTTCTCGCGCGCCTCATAGGCGTCCAGCCCCAGCAGCTCAAGCGTTTCACGGCCGATGCGCAGCGAGCTTTCAAAGGTTTCGCGCTCCGGTTTTTCCACCCCCAGCTGCCGCAGCTGATACCAGTGATCGACGTCGCGCGCTCGCGCCACCACCTTCAGATGCGGGAAGTGCTGCCTGGCCAGCTCGGTTAACGCCAGGCTGTCTTCCACGTCGTCGATGGCGTTGATCAGCACCTTGGCGTGGGCGGCGCCGGCGGCTTCCAGCAAATCGGCGCGCGTGGCGTCGCCGTAGAACACCTTGGTGTCGAATTTGCGCAGCGTCTCGATATGGTCCGGATCGTGATCCAGTACCACGGTGTGTACGCCGTTGGCCAACAGCAAGCGGCCGGCGATCTGACCGAAACGGCCGAAGCCGGCGATGATCACGCTGGCATTCTCGTCGTCGATAACGTCAGCCGGGCGCTCCTCTTTCGGCGCATTTTTCTCCAGCTGCGCGGCGATCACCAGCAGCAGCGGCGTGGCCGCCATCGACAGCGCCACCGCCAGCGTCAGCGACTTGGCCCATTCGACCGGCAGGACGCCGGCCAGCTGCGCGGCGCTGAAGATCACGAAGGCGAATTCACTGCCCTGCCCCAGCAGAATGGCGAACAGGCCGCGCTGGCGCTTCGGCACGCCGAGCAGCGGCCCAATCAGCCACAGCAGCGCCGCCTTGATCAGCATAAAGCCCAGCAGCAGCGAGGCGATCAGCAGCGGGTGATGGAACAGCGTGCCGAAGTCGATCGACATGCCGACGCCGATAAAGAACAGCCCCAGCAGCAGCCCCTTGAACGGCTGAATATCGCTCTCCAGCGCGTGGCGGTATTCCGAGCTCGCCAGCAGCACCCCGGCGAGGAACGCCCCCATCGCCATCGACAGCCCGGCCATCTCCAGCAGGATGCCGAAACCGAACACCAGGAACAGCGCCACGGCGCTGAACACCTCGCGCATGCCCGAACGAGCGACGAAGTGCAGCAGCGGGCGGGTGACGTAGCGGCCGAGCAGTACCACTATCGTCAACGCGCCCACCACCTTGGCCGCCGACAGCACGAAAGCGCCCAGCGTGGTGGTGGCGCCGCTGCTAGCCAGCAGCGGGATCATCGCCACCAGCGGGATCGCCGCGATATCCTGGAACAGCAGCACCGCAAATGCGCTGCGGCCGATCGGCGACGGCGTCAGGTTGCGTTCGCTCATCGCCTGCATGGCGATGGCGGTGGATGAGAGCGCCAGCGTCAGGCCAATCAACAGCGCCACCTTCCAGTTGAGTCCCAGGAAGTAACAGAAGGCGCTCAGCGCCAGGCCGCAGCCCACCATCTGAATGCTGCCGCCGCCGAACACCGAGGCGCGCAGCGTCCACAGCCGCTTGGGATCCAGCTCCAGGCCGATGATAAACAGCATCAGCACCACGCCGATCTCGGCGAAGGTCAGGATCGACTCGGCATCCGACACTAGCTTCAGCCCCCAGGGGCCAATGATGCAGCCGGCAATCAGGTAGCCGAGCACCGAGCCCAGCCCCAGTCGCACCGCGATCGGCACAAACAGCGCGGCGGAGCCGAGGTAGATCAGCCCCTCGATCATCATGTGGTGGTTATCCATGGCTGGCCTCCCGTGTTTCCGCTTCGGCATGTTCCATCAGGTAGTCAACCAACCGCTGCCGGTAGGCTTCGCCGGCGGCGAGCAGCGCCGGTTCGTTGCAGGTAAAGGTGTTATGCAGAGCGAAAAAAGGCTGCCAGTTCATGCCGCAGTAAATCGCCGTGGCCTGCAGCGGCTGCGCCAGCGCGGCGAAGTTGGGAAAGTCGCCCAGCTCGAAGTGGTGCTCGTCGCCGCCGCTGGTCACCGCCCACAGGCAGTCTTTCCCCACCAGCGCGTTGCCGTCGTGGCCGTAGGCCCAGCCGTGCTCCAGCACTTTGTCGATCCACAGCTTCAACAGCGGCGGGAAGCTGTACCACTGCATCGGATGCTGCAGCACCACCAGGTCGGCGCGCTCCAGCGCCCGCTGCTCGGCGTTGATGTCGATATTGAAATCGGGGTACAGCTCATACAGCGAGCGCACCTCTACCTCGGGGAGATCCCTCACCGCCTGCAGCAGGCGCTGGTTGGCATGCGAATGCCGGGGATACGGGTGAGCATAAATTATCAGAATCATTGTTATCGTCGTTCCTTCGTTCCTTGCCAATACACCAAGCATATACCAATCACACAGGGTGACAGTTTGCCCACTGATTGATAGCGGAAATTTTTAACGCCAGCCGACAAATTCGCTGAATAAAAAAGGGCGCTGCATCTGCAGCGCCCCTGGCGTAGCGTTATCGCGCGGTTATTTGCCGATGCGCGCGTGCATTTCCTGCACCGACGTGACCTGCTCGGTCGGATCCGCTTTCAGCGCCATCGCGGTGGCAAAGCCGCCGTTCAGCGTGGTGTCGTAGTGCACCTTGTACTGCAGGGCGCTGCGGCGAATCAGCTTGGAGTCTTCAATCGCCTGACGGCCGGCCGTGGTGTTGACGATGTAGGTGTACTCGCCGTTCTTGATACGGTCCTGAATGTGCGGACGCCCTTCGTGCACCTTGTTGACCAGGCGCGGGTTGATGCCCGCTTCGCCCAGCACCACCGCGGTGCCGTGAGTGGCGTCCAGCTCGAAGCCCTGCTTCAGCAGGCTGGCGGCCAAATCGACCACGCGAGCCTTGTCGCCTTCACGCACCGACAGCAGCGCGCGGCCCTGCTTTTTCATGCCCGAGTTACTGCCCAGCATCGCTTTGGAGAAGGCTTCCGCGAAGGTGCGGCCCACGCCCATCACTTCCCCGGTAGAGCGCATTTCCGGCCCCAGAATCGGGTCGACGCCCGGGAATTTGTTGAACGGCAGCACCACTTCTTTCACCGAGTAGTACGGCGGGATAATTTCTTCGGTCACGCCCTGCTCAACCAGCGTTTTGCCCGCCATCACGCGCGCGGCCACTTTGGCCAGCGGCACGCCGGTCGCTTTGGACACGAACGGCACGGTACGCGCGGCGCGCGGGTTCACTTCAATCAGGTAGACTTCGTTGTCTTTCACCGCGAACTGCACGTTCATCAGGCCGCGTACCTGCAGCTCGAACGCCAGCTTTTCCACCTGACGACGCATTACGTCCTGAATTTCCTGGCTCAGGGTGTACGCCGGCAGCGAACACGCGGAGTCACCGGAGTGCACGCCCGCCTGCTCGATGTGCTCCATGATGCCGCCAATCAGCACGCGCTCGCCGTCGCAGATGGCGTCGACGTCCACTTCCACCGCGTCGTCCAGGAAGCGGTCCAGCAGCACCGGCGCATCGTTGGACACGCTGACCGCAGTCTGGAAGTAACGGCGCAGGTCGGTTTCGTCATAGACGATCTCCATCGCCCGGCCACCCAGCACGTAGGAAGGGCGCACCACCAGCGGATAGCCGATGCCCGCCGCCTTCTCCACCGCCTGCTCGATGGCGGTGACGGTGGCGTTGGCCGGCTGCTTCAGGCCCAGACGGTTGACCGCCTGCTGGAAGCGCTCGCGGTCTTCGGCGCGGTCAATGGCATCCGGGCTGGTGCCGATGATCGGCACGCCCGCAGCTTCCAGCTCGCGCGCCAGCTTCAGCGGGGTCTGGCCGCCGTACTGCACGATCACGCCCTTCGGCTTCTCGATGCGCACGATTTCCAGCACGTCTTCCAGCGTCACCGGCTCGAAGTACAGGCGGTCGGAGGTGTCGTAGTCGGTGGAGACGGTTTCCGGGTTACAGTTGACCATGATGGTCTCGTAGCCGTCTTCGCGCAGCGCCAGCGAGGCGTGCACGCAGCAGTAGTCGAACTCGATGCCCTGGCCGATACGGTTCGGCCCGCCGCCCAGCACCATCACTTTCGGCCGGTCGTTGGTCGGGTTGGACTCGCACTCTTCTTCATAGGTGGAGTACATGTAGGCGGTGTCGGTGGCGAATTCCGCCGCGCAGGTATCCACGCGCTTGTACACCGGATGCAGGCCGTGGCTGTGGCGCAGCTTGCGAATTTCGCTCTCGGCGACGCCGGCCAGCTTGGCCAGACGCGCATCGGCGAAGCCCTTGCGCTTCAGGGTGCGCAGGAACGCTTTGTTCAGGCCGTTGATGCCCGCGTCGGCCACCTGCTCTTCCAGGCGCACCAGCTCTTCAATCTGCACCAGGAACCAGCGGTCGACGTTGGTCAGGTTGAAGACGCCGTCAACCGACAAACCGGCGCGGAAGGCGTCGGCGATGTACCAGATGCGGTCAGAGCCGGCGTCTTTCAGCTCGCGGCGGATCTTGGTCAGCGCTTCCGGATCGTCCAGGCTGACTTTCGGGTCGAAGCCGGTAGCGCCCACTTCCAGGCCGCGCAGCGCTTTTTGCAGCGACTCCTGCTGGGTGCGGCCGATGGCCATCACTTCGCCGACCGACTTCATCTGGGTGGTCAGGCGATCGTTGGCGCCGGCGAACTTCTCGAAGTTGAAGCGCGGGATCTTGGTCACGACGTAGTCGATGGACGGTTCGAACGATGCCGGGGTGCGGCCGCCGGTGATGTCGTTCATCAGCTCATCGAGGGTGTAGCCCACCGCCAGCTTGGCGGCGATCTTGGCGATAGGGAAGCCGGTGGCTTTCGACGCCAGCGCCGAAGAGCGCGACACGCGCGGGTTCATTTCGATAACGATCAGGCGGCCGGTTTTCGGGTTGACCGAGAACTGCACGTTGGAGCCGCCGGTTTCGACGCCGATCTCACGCAGCACCGCCATCGAGGCGTTGCGCATGATTTGGTATTCCTTGTCGGTCAAGGTCTGGGCCGGTGCGACGGTGATCGAGTCGCCGGTGTGGATGCCCATCGCGTCGAAGTTTTCGATGGAGCAGACGATGATGCAGTTGTCGTTCTTATCACGCACCACCTCCATCTCGTACTCTTTCCAACCGATCAACGATTCATCGATCAGCAGCTCGTTGGTCGGCGACAGGTCCAGACCGCGTTCGCAGATCTCTTCGAACTCTTCGCGGTTATAGGCGATGCCGCCGCCGGTGCCGCCCATGGTAAAGGAAGGGCGGATGATGCACGGGAAGCCGACGTCAGCGGCTACCGCCAGCGCTTCTTCCATGGTGTGCGCAATGCCGGAACGCGCGGTGTCCAGACCGATTTTCTTCATCGCCACGTCGAAACGGCGACGGTCTTCGGCCTTGTCGATCGCATCGGCCGTCGCGCCGATCATGGTAACGCCGAACTCGGCCAGCACACCCTGACGCTCCAGCTCCAGCGCGCAGTTCAGCGCCGTCTGGCCGCCCATGGTCGGCAGCACCGCATCCGGGCGCTCTTTTTCGATGATCTTGCGCACCACTTCCCAGTGGATCGGCTCGATATAGGTCGCATCGGCCATTTCCGGGTCGGTCATGATGGTCGCCGGGTTGGAGTTAACCAGAATGACGCGGTAACCCTCTTCGCGCAGCGCTTTACACGCCTGGGCACCCGAGTAGTCGAACTCACACGCCTGGCCGATAACGATCGGGCCAGCGCCGAGGATCAGGATGCTTTTTATGTCTGTACGTTTTGGCATTTTTTACTGCTCCTGATTATTTGGCGTTAGAACGGTAAGTCTCAATCAGTTCGATGAAGTGATCGAACAGCGGCGCGGCATCGTGCGGGCCTGGGCTGGCTTCCGGGTGACCCTGGAAGCTGAACGCCGCTTTGTCGGTGCGGTGAATGCCCTGCACCGTATGGTCGAACAGCGATTTGTGCGTGACGCGCAGGTTCGCCGGCAGGTTGTTTTCATCGACGGCGAAGCCGTGGTTCTGCGCGGTGATCATCACGGTGTTGTTGTCCAGATCCTTCACCGGGTGGTTGCCGCCGTGGTGGCCGAGCTTCATCTTCATGGTTTTCGCCCCGCTGGCCAGCGCCAGCAGCTGGTGGCCCAGGCAGATGCCGAACACCGGAATGTCGGTTTCCAGGAACTGTTTGATGGCGGCGATGGCGTAGTCGCATGGCTCCGGGTCGCCCGGGCCGTTGGACAGGAAGATGCCGTCCGGATTCATTTTCAGCACCTCGTCGGCCGGGGTCTGCGCCGGCACCACGGTCAGGCGGCAGCCGCGATCCACCAGCATGCGCAGGATGTTGCGCTTGGCGCCGTAGTCGTAAGCCACTACGTGGAACGGCAGCTCCGCGGCGGTCTTGGCTTCAGGCAGGTCGCCTTCAAGCGTCCAGCTGCCTTGCTGCCAGCTGTAGGCCTCTTGGGTGGTGACCTCTTTCGCCAGATCCATGCCCTTCAACCCCGGGAAACCTTGCGCCTTGGCCAGGGCCAGCGCGGCGTCCGGCGAGTCGGCGGCGATGATGCAGCCGTTCTGGGCGCCCTTCTCGCGCAGCAGGCGGGTTAATTTACGGGTATCGATATCGGCGATTGCCACGATGTTGTGACGCTTGAGGTAGTCGGACAGGCTTTCTTCGTTGCGGTAGTTGCTGGCGATCAGCGGGAGGTCACGAATGACGAGGCCTTGGGCGTGTACTGCGGAGGATTCTTCGTCGGAAGCATTAGTGCCGACATTGCCGATATGAGGATAAGTAAGAGTAACGATCTGGCGGGAATAGGAAGGATCAGTGAGGATTTCTTGATAACCGGTCATCGACGTATTGAAGACCACTTCCCCCACTGCCGTTCCCTCTGCCCCGATGGCCCGACCGTGGAATTGGGTTCCGTCTTCCAGAACCAATAGCGCTGACTTTATCAAAACACCCTCCGAGGAATAATCAATCACAATATTTGCATATTAATTCAGATATCGCGATCTAAATCAATGCAAAAACCGTCCGCGAGGCCAATTTTTGGCAAATTGGGCGCATTTTAATGATGAGTGCCAGGCTTGTCTACCCAAACTGCCGTTTTTTGTTTTATTTTTGCAGTTCTCGCCGCTCATGCGGCTTGAGCGGCGATAAAAACACAGAAAACCGGGGCTGGAAAACGGTTGCGAGGCTGAATGACGAAAAATGGCGCCAGAATGGGCTCCAAAAGACGCTGAAATAAGATCTGGTGGATAAAAACGGGATGATTAGCAAGGTAAACATCAACAAATAACAATCAATGAAATAAAAACACACCAATACTTCATTTTTCATGTTAAAAAAAAGGACAATAAAATTATTGTCCGATTATCATAGTATTATGATCAATACAACCACATCACGATGGTATGCAAATTAATTATAATTGGTCCAGATTCAGCACATCACGCATATCAAACAGACCTTTATCCCGGTTATGCAACCAGGCAGCCGCACGCACCGCGCCGCTGGCAAAAGTCATCCGGCTGGAGGCCTTATGGGTAATTTCCACCCGTTCACCGATGTCGGCGAACATCGCGGTGTGCTCGCCGACGATGTCGCCGGCGCGAATGGTGGCAAAGCCGATGCTTTTCGGATCGCGTTCGCCGGTATGGCCTTCGCGCGCATAGACCGCGCAGCTTTTCAGGTCGCGCCCCAGCGCGCCGGCGATCGCTTCGCCCATGGCCAGCGCCGTGCCCGACGGCGCATCCACTTTGTGGCGGTGGTGCGCCTCAACGATTTCGATATCGGTATAGTCGCCCATCACCTGCGCGGCCTTCTCCAGCAGTTTCAACACCAGGTTGACGCCGACGCTGAAGTTGGCGGCGAACACGATGCCGATATGCTGCGCCGCATCGCGGATCGCCTGTTTGCCGGCGTCATCGAAGCCGGTAGTGCCAATCACCATCGCCTTGTGGTGCGCCACGCAAAAATCCAGGTAACCCCGGGTGCTTTCCGGGCGGGTGAAGTCGATCAAAATATCGAACTCGTTCGCCACCTTCTCCAGACTGTCGCTCACCTTGACGCCCAGCGCGCCGATGCCCGCCAGTTCGCCGGCGTCGACGCCGACCAGGCTGGAGCCCGGGCGCGACAGCGCCGCCCCCAACACCACGCCTTCCGCCTGCTGCACCGCCTGGATCAATTGACGGCCCATCCGGCCGCCGGCGCCCGCAATCGCAATGCGGATTTGTGAATCACTCATGCTTGCTCTCTTCTTGATTTGACGCCTATCCCATTAGGCTATCGATTCAGGGTAACCGCCCCGCTTCAGCGTCGCCAGAGGATTCATTTCATAATTAGAAAATTATGATATTCCTCCGTTCTCATCAGCGGCGCTGTCGTGAGATTAACATTCAACCGATTTGGCGGCCTGCGACGATTGTACATAATCATGCAGTTTCCATGGCAAAAAAATGCAGAAAAAAGGCGCCGAAAACGGCGCCAGAGGAAGGAAGAACGGCGAGGTCAGGCGGTAATGGCGGCCACTTCGTTGGCGATCGCCGTCAGCGCGTCGTGGCGGGCATAGTCCTCACGCACCAGCGCCGCGCGTTGCCGATAGATCGGCTGTTGCAGAATGCGCGTCGCCGCCGCCAGGATCTGTTCGGCGGTCGGCGTGCTGGTGTGCAGGCTGATGCCGCAGCCGGCGGCCACCACGCGCGCGGCCGCCTCCAGCTTGTCCTCGCCGGTGCCGGCGACGATCAGCGGCACGCCGCTGTCCAGCGCATAGTTGATCGAGCCGTAACCGCCGTTGGTGATCAGCAGCGCCGTCTCCGGCAGCCAGCGTTCGAAGGAGATAAACTCCCGCACTCTGGCATTGCCCGGCAGTGCCTCCATCAGCCCTTCCGTCGCCCGTCCGCCGGTCGTGGCCAGCACTCGCACCGGCAAATGCGCCAGCGCTTGCAGCGTCGGTACGATCAGCTGATGCAGATCGACATTGGCCAGCGTGCCCTGTGTCACAATCACCAACGGCCGACGGTCATCCGTCTCCCACAGCGTCTCTTCCGCCGCCGGCTGGCCGCCGCTGCGCAGCGGGCCGACGAACCGCACACCGCTCGGCAGATCGTCACGCTCATATTCCAGCGCCGTGGTAGCCAGCTGCAGGAAACGCTCGCAGCCGCCGATCAGCGCGTCGGTGAATGGGCGATCCAGCGCCCGCCCGCCCGCCTGCACCAGCGCGGTATCGAAGCTCTGCTGTACTTCATCGAGCAGCACGCGCGTTTCTTCATCCACCAGCTGCTCACGGGTCAACGCCTGTGGCAGCAGCGCCGGCGGGATACGCGGGCCATAAAAAATAGCATCGCGCGAAGAATACGACAGCGGCGTAACGCCGATACCGAAGACCGGCGGCCGCTCGGCGGACTGCAGCAGCGGCAGCACGCCGTAGAAGCAGTTCTCCACCATCAGCAGATCGGTCTTTTCGGCGGCGATGGCCGCCCGCAGCTGCCGATCCAGCAGCGGGATCGGTGCGGCGAAGAAATCCTTCAGCGCCAGCGCCATCTGCGCATTGCCCGGCGGCAGCGCGGCGCGCGCCGGGAAGTGCTCTTCCAGGTGGCGATAGTCGAAATCCACCTGCGCGTCGAACGGCACGAAGTTCGCGCCCGCCGCCTCGGCGCGTTCGCGAAACAGCGCGCCGGTCATCACCCGCACCTGATGCCCTTGGGCAATCAGGTGGCGAGCGATGGCTAACATCGGGTAGACATGCCCCGGAGTGGCGACCGCCGCCATCAGTATCCTTGCCATAATGCTCCTTTACGCTTCTGCGTTGGCCGGCTTCAGCGCCAGATTGGCGCACACCGGGTTGCTCTGAATATGCACGCGCTGCAAATGACGCGCGGAACGGGCGGTAAAGCCCTCACGGCCGTGCAGCAGCGAGAAGTTGTCCGCCACCACCACGTCACCCTGTTGCCATTGGTGAGCATAATAGTGACGCGGATCGTACAAATGCTGCTGCAGGGTGTGGTGGAACTGTTCCTGCTGCTGTTCAGGCACGCCGTGATATTCCAGCGCATGCTGGTTGAGGAATTTTTTCCCCTCCGTCGGCGGTTCATTGTAGCGCATGATTAACCCCCTGCCGTTCGGGTGCTGCACCACCAGCGGCGAACAGACCTCACCACCGTAATGCACCACCTGCTTGATGCGGTAGGTGATCGAGACCGACAGCCACTGATCCAGCAGCGCTTCGTCCGCATTGGCCAACAGCCGTGTGGTATCGACGAAGGTGGTGCATCCGCCTTCGTCCTGAGAGGGTGCCGCCACGCAGTGGAACAGCTGGAACTCGGGGATGGTCGGCTTATACATGCCATCCCAATGCAGCGGGACGTAGCTGCTGTCGAAGATATGATCCTTGGCGTCCGGATGTTCCTTCACGTCCAGCACCGCACCGAACGGCCACATCATGATTTCGCCCCACTGTTCGGCATAGCGAGTCAGGACTTCCGCCTCGCTGAAACCGGAGTCGAATCCGCGCAGCACCAGCAAGTGGTGTTCCTGTGCCAGCGCTCGCAGCGCCGCCACCGGCAGCTCGCCGATCTTTTGCCCCGGGTGCTGCGGCGTCAGGATCGCGCCGAACGGGGTATTCGGTTGGATATGGCAATTAAGCGGTTGGTTGTTCATCGGTGATTCTCCTTGCATCGAATGTGCTGCTCACACGGCAACGTGCCGTCAAAAACGCGCCCGCCAGGATTTCGGGCGCAAAAGCCTGCGGCGGCCTCAGGCCATCTGTGGCTGCTCGATCAGGTAATGGCTCGGCGTGCCGCGGATCTCCACCAGTTCGCCGTCCAGGCTCTGCGCGTCTTTACGCTTCATCAGCACGAACTGGCCGTTCACGTTCGCCGCCACGCCGTGCCACGGCGTCAGCCAGTCGTCTTTGGTCGGCATCATGTGGATGCCCATTTTCAGGCTGTCGACCGGCTGCGGGTGAATCGACAGGCGGATCGCAGCCGGGAAATGTTGCGCCAGCAGGTTGCCCCAGGCCCAGCTGCGTTGGATCACGCCGCAGGCGCGCTGCTTGGCGTCCTTCTGCAGCGCGGCGTTGGAACCGCTGTAGCCCGGCAGCTGGCTGTCTTCATACAGGAAACGCGTGATGGCGCGGTACAGCAAGAGGCCCTGTTCGTCCTGCATCAGCTGTTGCTTGATCGCCTCTTCCGACTCGGCGTAGCCGTCCACCAACAGCCGGCGCAGCAGATCGTAATCGTCGGTATGCTCCGCCAGGCCTTTGACGTCGCCGAGGTTGAACACGCTCAGGTGCGTCGCACCCACTTCATGCAGCAGGCCTTCAATCTCGCGCTGATAGTGGTTGATCGCTTCGTCGCTGACGCGGATCAGATCGCCGAACACGTGGCCGTCGGAGCAGATAACGATATGCGCACCCGGCGGGTAATAGAGTTGAATACGCTGGCACAGCGAGTTGAGGAAGATCAGCGACAGCCGCTCCGCCATGTCCGGCACCGCGCCGATCACCTTGTTGGTGTTGGGCGACTTGGTCGGAAAGGCCGGCAGCACGAATTCGATGCGCTGCTCGTTTTCAATGAATGCCCGAATGCGTGGCAATTGCACCTGAGTGACCCGTTGTTCTTCTTCGGCAATTGAGGTGTCGCCACCGGGGAAACGGCGGCGGTATTGCAATAATTCACGTAGGATTTTTAACGCTATTTCATCTTTCTGAACGCTGTCCACAATGTGCTCCTGTTGCGATGCGGCGCGGGTGTATTATTGAAAAGCGCAATAAGATTTATCAAAAAGAGAAAAAACCTCTGCGAGATAATAATTAGCCCGGCGTTTATATGCTTCAGGCAATATAGAAGAGATGGTGCTATATTATTAGCCCGTATAATTCACAATCTTGGTTAAGTTGTGCTTAACAAACTATGAGCAATATTTTAAAACGCATGGCCATTTTCTCAAAAGTGGTCGATTGCGGCGCATTCAGCATGGCGGCAAAAGAATTGGGCATGACGACCTCGGCCGTCAGCCAACATATTCGCCAGTTGGAGGAACATCTGGGCATTCAATTACTGTTGCGGTCGACGCGTTCATTGAGTCTGACCGAAGCCGGATTGTGCTTTTATGAAGATTGCCTGCTGATGATCCACGCCGCCGAACGCGGCCAACAACGGATCGCCGCGCTGCGTGGCGAACTGGTGGGTGAACTACGCGTCGCCACCTCGACCGAATTCGCCACCCACTATCTGGTGCCGGCGCTGCAGAGCTTCCTCGACGAGCACCCGCGGCTCACGCTGCGGCTGGAAATCCACGATGAGAAGATAGACCTCATCACGCAACGCATCGATCTGGCGATACGCGGCGGCGTGCTGGCCGACTCCAGCTACGTTTCCACCCGGCTGGCGCGCTGCCGCGAAGTGCTGTGCGCCTCGCCGGCCTACCTGGCGCACCACGGCGTGCCGGATTCGCCGCAGGCGCTGACGCATCACCACTGGGTGACCTTTACACCGCTCGGAAACCCGCAGTTTGTTCGTCTGATCCATCGCGACGGCGGTGAACACCGCATGCGCATGACCGGGCGCTTGTTCACCAACAGCGGTATGGCGATGAAGGAGTTGGCGCTGACCGGCAAGGGTATCATTCGCAATTTCTTCGCCAACGTTGAGCGTGAGTTGCTCAGCGGCGAGCTGATTGAAATATTGCCCGACTGGCGATTACCGGAAATAAATTGCTATGCCATTATGCCGCGTCGGGAGATTCAGCCATTAAAAGTCCGACGATTGCTGGAGCATATGAAGCTCTATTTAAAGGAGAAAGGATTAAACGCCTTAGAACATATTCGGCAGGAATAAAATAAGAAACATCTGCAACACCCATTATTGTAATTATTGTAATCACCTTGCCAACGCCAGGCCTTATTTAGATTGCAGACTAATGATACCTTGATTAATGACTTTTCGTCAGCTTATATAATTAATGACACCGACGCTATTTCAAATACTCAGAATAAATTTGACTTTAGTTAGCAGAAAATTTGAATATGCGCAGCGTTTTATTTTCAATGCCATGCGAATGCCCAAAAAAAACGGGAAGCCTGGGCTCCCCGTTGTCATCCGCCGGCGCCTGTCAGTCTATCTGACGAACGTCCACGCGCAGCTCTTTCGGCACTTCGAACACGATGTTCTCTTCACGCCCGCTGATTTCATGCACGTCCATACCGCCCAGCGCTTTCAGGCGAGAGATCACCTCCTGCACCAGCACGTCCGGCGCTGAGGCACCGGCGGTAACGCCGATATGGCGCGCCCCGCTCAGCCAGCTCTCCTGAATATCCGCCGCCGAATCGATAAGATAAGCCGGTTTGCCGACGCGCTGCGCCAGTTCCGCCAGTCGGTTGGAGTTGGAGGAGTTTTTTGACCCCACCACCAGCACCACGTCCGCATCGCCGGCCAGGTTACGCACCGCTTCCTGACGGTTGGTGGTGGCGTAGCAAATGTCATCCTTGCGCGGGCCGATAATGCTCGGGAAACGCTGGCGCAGGGCGTCGATCACGTCCGAGGTATCATCTACCGACAGCGTGGTCTGCGTCATGAAGCACAGGTTGCTTTCATCTTTCACCTGCAGCTTCCACACGTCCTCCGGCGACTCGACCAGATACATGCCGCCCTGCGGGTTGCTGTACTGGCCCATGGTGCCTTCCACTTCCGGGTGCCCGGCGTGGCCAATCAGAATCGCTTCGGTGCCGCGGCGGCTGGCGCGCGCCACTTCCATATGCACCTTGGTCACCAGCGGGCAAGTGGCGTCGAACAGCATGGTCAGATCGCGCGCCTTGGCTTCGGCGCGCACCGCCTGAGAAACGCCGTGCGCCGAGAAGATCAGGATAGAGCCGTCCGGCACTTCCGCGATCTCTTCGATAAACACCGCGCCGCGCTCACGCAGGCTGTCGACCACGTAGCGGTTGTGCACCACTTCATGCCGCACGTAGATCGGTGCACCATACAGTTCCAGCGCGCGTTCCACGATGCTGATCGCACGATCAACCCCGGCGCAGAAGCCGCGCGGGTTAGCCAGCAATATTTGCATGCATCTCCTCCTGCTGCGGATCGATCTCCAGCACTTCGATATCGAAGGTCACCGGATGGCCCGCCAGCGGATGGTTGAAATCGACGGTGATCGAATCTTCCGCCACCGCGCGCACCACGCCCGGCATTTCACTGCCGTCGATGGCGGTAAACAGCATGATGGTGCCCACGTCCGGCACGCCGGTTTCCGCGAAGTCGCGGCGCGAGAAGAACTGGACCAGATCCGGGTTCTCCGCGCCGAACGCCGCTTCCGGCTGCAGGGTAAAGGCGCATTTGTCGCCCGCGCGCAGGCCAAGCAGCTGCGCTTCCAGCGGTGCCGACAGGCTGCCGTCACCCAGGCGGAACAGCGCCGGCTTGCCGCTGCTGCGGGTGGATTCGGCGGTCGAACCGTCTTCCAGTTTCAGCGTAAAGTGAACCAGCACCGCGCTGTCACTGATAACCTGAGCCGTCATATTACTCACCTTTACTCTTTGCGTCTTTGTTCGCCGGCGACAGGAAACCTTCCAGCACGATCATCGCCGCGCCCACGCAGATGAAGCTGTCCGCCAGATTGAAGGTCGGGTAGTGCCAGTCACCGACGTAGAAGTCGATGAAATCGACCACGAAACCGTGCCACAGGCGATCGAACAGATTGCCCAACGCCCCGCCGATAATAAAGGCGTAGGCGATGTTGTTCAGCTTCTGCTGCGCGGTGCTGCGGTACATCATCACCAGCAGCACCGCAACGATGGCGATGGCGATGCCGGCGAAGAACCAGCGCTGCCAGCCGCCATGGTCGGCCAGGAAGCTGAACGCAGCGCCGTAGTTGCGCGCGTAAAACAGGTTGAACGACGGGATCAACGGCTGGGACTGGCCCAGCGTAAAGTTAGCGAGGATCCACTGCTTGCTGCCAAAATCCAGCGCCAGCACCGCCACTACAACCCACAGCCAACGCAGGCCGGTCGAACAAATTGATTTACTCATCAGGCGCGAGTTCTCAGGCAAAGTTACGCTTCTCGCCGTCACCGGCGACGTTGCTCACACAGCGGCCGCAGATGTCTGCGTGTTCCGCCACCAGGCCGATATCGGTGGTGTAATGCCAGCAGCGCGGGCACTTCTCACCCGGTGCCGTGCTGAAGGCGATCTTCAGCCCTTTCAGCAGCTCGGAAGCCTGCGCGTCGGCCGGCGCATCCTCCAATGGCGCAACGCTTGCCGCAGAGGTCAGCAGCACGAAGCGCAGCTCATCCTGCAGGCTGTTCAGGCGCGCCGCCAGCTCGCTGTCGGCATACAGCGTTACCGCCGCTTCCAGCGAGCCGCCGAGGCGTTTGTCGGCACGCGCCTGCTCCAGCACCTTGTTCACTTCGCCGCGCACTTTCAGCAGCTCAGCCCAGAAAGCGTCGTTCATCGGCTCGCCTTCCGCCAGCCCGAACAGGCCGTCGTACCACTCTTCGGTAAACACGTACTGCGCGCGTTTTCCCGGCATGAAGCCCCAGATCTCGTCCGCAGTGAACGACATGATCGGCGCCATCCAGCGCACCAGCGCTTCCACGATGTGATACAGCGCGGTCTGGCAGCTGCGGCGGGCGACGCTGTCGCTCTTCGCGGTGTACTGACGATCCTTGATGATATCCAGATAGAAGGAGCCCATCTCGACCGAGCAGAACTGCATCAGACGCTGCACCACTTCGTGGAAATCGTAGTTGGCGTAAGCCTGCTCGATATCCTGCTGCGCCGCCAGCGCACGGCCGACCGCCCAACGATCCAGCACCACCATGTCTTCCGGCGCCACGCAATCGGTGCTCGGCTCGAACCCGTTCAGGTTGGCCAGCAGGAAGCGCGCGGTGTTGCGGATGCGGCGATAAGAATCAGCGGAACGCTTGAGGATCTCGTCGGAGACCGCGATTTCGCCGGTGTAATCGGTCGATGCCACCCACAGACGCAGAATGTCGCCGCCCAGCTTGTTCATCACGTCCTGCGGGCTGACGGTGTTACCGATCGACTTGGACATCTTGCGGCCCTGGCCGTCGACGGTGAAGCCGTGGGTCAGCACTTCTTTATAAGGCGCCTTGCCTTTCATCGCGGTGGAGATCATCAGCGATGACATGAACCAGCCGCGGTGTTGGTCGGAGCCTTCCAGATACATGTCGGCGCTGTGGCCCTGGAACTCAGGGCGCACGTCAACCACCGAAGCGTGGGTGGAACCGGAGTCGAACCACACGTCCAGCGTATCCGGCACTTTCACGTAGTCGGCGGCTTCCGCGCCGAGAATATCGGCCGCGTCCAGATCCCACCAGGCCTGAATGCCGTCTTGCTCGACGCGCTTGGCCACTTCTTCCATCAGCTCAACGGTGCGCGGGTGCAGCTGCTCGGTTTCTTTGTGCACGAACAGCGACATCGGCACGCCCCAGGTGCGCTGACGCGAGATGCACCAGTCCGGGCGGTTGGCCACCATCATTTCGATACGCGCCTGGCCCCAATCCGGGATCCACTGCACGCCTTTGATCTCTTCCAGCGACTGCTGACGCAGGCCTTTCTGATCCATGCTGACGAACCATTGCGGCGTGGCGCGGAAGATGATCGGCGTCTTGTGGCGCCAGCAGCACGGATAGCTGTGCAGGAACTTCTCGACGTGCAGCAGCGCGCCTTTCTCACGCAGCAGGTCGACGATCAGATCGTTGGCCTTGAAGACGAACTTGCCGTCCAGCAGCGGGTGAGTGCCGGTCAGGTAGCAGCCGTTCGGCCCTACCGGGTTGGCGATCTCCAGACCGTATTTTTGGCTGATGACGAAGTCATCCGGGCCATGACCGCCTGCGGTGTGCACCGCACCGGTACCGGCGTCCAGCGTCACGTGCTCGCCGAGGATCGCCGGCACGTCGAAGTCCATGAACGGGTGATTGAAGCGCAGCAGCTCCAGATCGGCGCCTTTGCAGCTGCCCAGCACCGTCCACTCGGTGATGCCGGCGCGTTTCATCACGCTTTCCACCAGCTCGGCCGCCAGGATCAGGCACTGGCCGTCAACCTGCACCAGCTGATAGGTGAAGTCCGGGTGCAGCGAGATCGCGCGGTTGGCCGGCAGGGTCCACGGGGTGGTGGTCCAGATAACCAGGGAGATAGTCCCGTTGAAGTGGCTCACGCCGAACTTGGCCGCCACGGCAGCCGCGTCGGCCGCATGGAAGGTCACGTCGATCGACGGCGAAGTCTTGTCGTAGTACTCCACTTCCGCTTCCGCCAGCGACGATCCGCAGTCAGTGCACCAGTGAACCGGCTTGGCGCCTTTCAGCAGGTGGCCGTTGCTGATGATCTTGCCCAGCGCGCGGATGATGTTGGCTTCGGTTTTGAAGTCCATGGTCAGGTATGGGCGATCCCAGTCGCCCAGCACGCCCAGGCGGATGAAGTCCTTCTTCTGGCCTTCAACCTGCTCGGCCGCGTACTCGCGGCACTTCTGGCGGAACTCGGCCGCCGTCAGCTTCTCGCCCGGTTTGCCGTACAGCTGTTCAACCTTCAGTTCGATAGGCAGGCCGTGGCAGTCCCAACCCGGCACATAAGGCGAGTCGAAGCCGGCCATCCCTTTCGACTTGATGATAATGTCTTTGAGAATCTTGTTAACCGAGTGACCAATGTGAATGCTGCCGTTCGCATACGGAGGGCCGTCATGCAAAATGAAGGTTTTTTTGCCCTTTTTGGCAGTACGAATAATCCCGTACAGATCCTGTTCATACCAACGTTGCAGCATGCCAGGTTCGCGCTTGGCGAGGTCGCCGCGCATCGGGAACCCTGTTTCCGGCAAGTTCAGGGTATTCTTGTAGTCACTCATTAGATTCTCGGTTCCGTTTTCGGCTATAGAGATTAAACCGGTGTCTGTAGCCCGAAGAACTTCCGGGCCGTCACCACATCATTGGCGATTTGCTGCTTCAGGGCATCGAGCGAAGCAAACCGTTGTTCATTGCGCAATTTTGCGCGGAGCACCACCTCAATATGGCGCCCGTAAAGATCCATTGTGACATCCAGCAGATGCACTTCCAGCTGCTGGCGCACGCCGGCGACGGTCGGGCGCGTACCGATATTGGCCACGCCCGGCAGCGGCTGCGGCCCCAGGCCGTACACTTCTACCGCATACACCCCTTTCACCGGCGCCACCAGGCGCTTGAGCGGCAGGTTGGCGGTCGGGAAGCCGATGGTGCGGCCCAGCTCGTCGCCGTGCACCACGCGCCCGGAAATGCTGTACGGGTGGCCCAGCAGTGTCTCCGCCAGCGGCAGATCGTCCTCGCTCAGCGCGGTGCGGATCGCGGTGCTGCTGATGCGCCGCTCGCCTTCGCGGAAGGTCGGGGTGCTGACCACCTCGAAGCCGTACTCTTTTCCGGCCTGCTGCAATAGCGGAAAATCGCCCTGACGCCCGGCGCCAAAGCGAAAATCATCCCCCACCATCAGGAATTTGACGCCCAGTTTTTCCACCAGCAGCTCGGCGACGAACGCCTGCGCGGTGTTGGCGGCAAAACGCGGATCGAACTTGACGCACAGCAGGTAATCGACGCCCGCCTGCGCCAGGTAGTTGGCCTTGTCGCGCAGGCGCGTCAAGCGGGCCGGCGCCTTGTCTGCGGCGAACATCTCCAGCGGCTGCGGCTCAAAGATCATGACCATCACCGGCAGCCCGAGGCGTTGCCCTTGTTGCTTCAACTGCTCCAGCAGCGCCTGATGACCGCGGTGTACGCCGTCAAAGTTGCCGATGGTGAGCACGCAACCATGGTGGCGCGCCCGGATATTGTGAATGCCGCGAATTAGCTCCATAGCTGGCTCAAAACAGTGGAAATCGGCGGATTATACCTTGTACAGCCGGTAAGGTTAACCCGCGATTGGTGCCTTTATGTAATAGACATACCATACCGGAGATAATCTGCGCGTGAAACGGCTTCGCCGCAGTTTATCCGGCACTGCCGGGCCGATTCTCGACCGCGGCCAACGGCTTGCGTCCGCCGCGGCAAAACATTGGCGAATTTTCTCGCGAAACACTGTATTCCCAAGAGCGAAGCTGGTAAAATCCTGCGCCATCACAACGTAGCGAGTGCCGCCTGTACAAACGGCGCTTATTTGCACAAATCCATTGACAAACGAAGGCTAAAAGGGCATATTCCTCGGCCTTTGAATTGTCCTCAATAGAATATATTTGGGAGTTGGACCTTGGCTAATATCAAATCAGCTAAGAAACGCGCCGTACAGTCTGAGAAACGCCGCAAGCATAACGCTAGCCGTCGCTCAATGGTGCGTACCTTCATCAAGAAGGTAGACGCAGCTATCGCAGCTGGCGACAAAGAAGCAGCACAAACTGCATTCCTGGTAATGCAGCCACTGGTGGACCGTCAGGCAGCTAAAGGCCTGATCCACAAAAACAAAGCAGCGCGTCATAAGTCAAACCTGACTGCACGCATCAACGCAATGCAATAAGCATTTCGTTATCTGCTTGATAAAAAAACCGGCTCAGGCCGGTTTTTTTACGCCCTGCGTTCAGTGAACCACTAGCAGGAAAACAGCGCCGAGAAGTCTTTGTTGCACACGCGCTGCACCGCCGGATGCTGGATCATGCGCTCGGCGAAGATGATGTAATACTCCTCCTGCACGCTGTCGATGCGCCCAATCTCCACCACGTTGTCATCGTTATAGGTATCCTGCGCATACAGCGTCGGCGCCACGAAAATCGCATTGTGGTACATGCCGAAAGCCTTCATCAGCGCCGCATCGTCGAACTCGCCCAGGATTTCCACCTGAATGCCCTGCGTATTGAACCAGTTGAGCAGCTTGCGCCCCAGCATCGAGCGGCGGCCGGGGATCAGCAGCTTGCGCTGCTCCAGGCAGGCCGGGAACGGCAACTCCGGCGCCGGCTGGCGGCAGAAGAAGCTGATGCCGCACTCGCCCAGCTTCAGCGAGAACAGCCCTTCCTGCTGGCTGGAATCCACCGGGCAATCCGACAGGATCATATCCAGCTTGTGCTGGCTGAGCTGCTCCAACAGCATCTCGTGCGTCGATTCAAAACAGCGCAGGTGGATCTGTTCGTTATCCACCACTACCGCCGTTTCCAACACCTGGCTGACCAGGCGCTTCGACAGCGCGTCCGCCACGCCAACGTCGAACAGCAGGTTCGACTCTTTGCGGTAGTTGACAATATCCAGCATTTCCTGGCTGAGCATAAACATCTTGTCGGCATAGCGGAACACCAGCTGCCCCAGCTCCGAAGGCACCAACCCGCGCCCCTGGCGTTTGAACAGCTTGCCGTCCAACCGCTCCTCCAGCGCTTTGATCTGGCCGGTGATGGTCTGCGGCGTCAAAAACAACGCTTCGGCGGCACCGACCACGGAACCGGCCTTGCAGACCTGCCAGAAATAATAAAGGTGATTAAAGTTGATATGCGACATCCTCACGAGCGGCTCTCCTTAACAACGTTTCGCAGCGGCAAACGGTGTGCCGTGACGAGCGACAAACTTCCTTTCCCTGCTTCAGACAACGTATAGCCCCATTAGTCCCAACGAAGAACGGCCGAAGCTGCACATATTTTATACCGCGCAGCTCCGACCAGCCATTTTATTGTGTGCCCTTATCGGGCACACGCAGGATTAACGCACCCGCGGCAACGCCAGACGCAGCAACCCATACCCTGCCACCGCCGCCGCAGTGGAGCCCAGCAGGATCCCCAGGCGGGAATAGGTGCTGAGCGCCGCATCCGCATCGCCAAACGCCAGCGAGGCGATGAAAATCGACATGGTGAAACCAATACCACAGAGCACCGAAACGGCAAACACCTGTTTGAAACCGATCCCCTCAGGCAAGCGGGCGATGCCCATTTTCACCGCCAGCAGGCTGAAGAGGAAAATCCCCAGCGGCTTGCCGATAAACAGCCCGGCCGCAATCCCTACCGGCAGCAGCGACGTCAATCCTTCCAGCGATACGCCCTGCAAAGAAACCCCGGCGTTGGCGAATGCGAACAGCGGCAGGATCATAAACGCGACCCAAGGGTGCAGCTCATGCTCCAGCGTTTCCGACGGCGACGGCCCCTTCTTCACGTTCAGCGGGATCATAAAGCCGACGATCACCCCGGCCAGCGTCGCATGCACTCCGGACTTGAGGATCGCCACCCACAGCACCAGGCCGACCATCATGTACAGCGAGGTCTTGCCGACGCCGCGCCAGTTCATCACCGCCAGCAGCGCGGTCGCCGCCGCCGCCACGCCCAGCGCCACCATCGACACTTCGTGGGTATAGAACAGCGCGATGATGATAATCACGCCCAGGTCATCGATGATCGCCAATGCCAGCAGGAACACTTTCAGGCTGGTCGGGACGCGATTGCCCAGCAACGCCATCACGCCCAAGGCGAAGGCGATGTCGGTCGCGGCCGGGATCGCCCAGCCCTGGCGGGTGACTTCGTCCGCGCCGTTGAACAGCAGGTAAATCAGCGCCGGCGCCAGCATGCCGCCCAGCGCGGCGATCGCCGGAAACACCGCCTTGTCGCGCCCGGACAGCGAGCCCTGCATCAGCTCGCGCTTGACCTCGAGCCCCACCACCAGGAAGAAGATGGCCATCAGGCCGTCGTTGATCCACAGCAGCAGCGGCTTGGCGATCTCCAGCGAAGCAATCTTCACCATCACCGGCAGGTTAAGGAATGCCTGATAGATCCCCTGCGCCGGGGTGTTGGCCATGATCAGGGCGACGATCGCCGCCGCGATCAGAATGATGCCGCCCGCGGCTTCCTGACGTAAAAATTGACGAATGATGTTGGTCACAATACGTCTCTCCAAATCTGTGCAGGGCGTAGCGCCCTGCGAACCACAGTCATGAAGTGAGTATAGAGGGCGTTTTAGTTCGAAAAAATAAGTTTATAAATGCTAAATAACTCGATAAAACCGATCAAAAGCACGAATAAGTCACATTATTGATAGGGAATTAGGGGTGTGACATGCAAATAAAAACCCCGGGACAGACGCCCGGGGTTCTAATATAAACCAGCAGAAACAGCAGGTTAACGAGTCAGGTCGTCAAAGAACTTTTTCACCCCGTCGAAGAAGCTCTTCGAACGCGGGCTGTTCTTGTCACCGGACGGGCCGCCCAAGCTCTCTTCCAGCTCGCGCAGCAATTGCTTCTGCTTGTCGTTCAGATTGACCGGGGTTTCCACCACTACGCGGCACAGCAGGTCGCCCTGGCTGCCACCACGCACCGATTTCACGCCCTTGCCGCGCATGCGGAACAGTTTGCCGGTTTGGGTCTCCGAAGGCACCTTCAGTTTCACCCGGCCGTCCAGCGTCGGCACTTCAATCTCGCCCCCCAGCGCCGCCATGGCGAAGTTGATCGGCACTTCACAGTACAAGTTGTTGCCTTCGCGCTCGAAGATCGGGTGCGCCTTCACCTGCACCTGAACGTACAGATCGCCCGCCGGTGCGCCGTGCTCGCCGGCTTCGCCTTCACCCGCCAGGCGGATGCGGTCACCGGTATCGACGCCGGCCGGAATTTTCACCGACAGCGTTTTGGATTTTTCTACCCGGCCGTGGCCGTGGCACTTGTTGCACGGATCTTTGATGATCTGACCGCGGCCATGGCAGTGCGGACACGCCTGCTGCACGGTGAAGAAGCCCTGACGCATCTGCACCTGGCCCTGGCCGTGACAGGTTGGACAGGTCACCGGCGAGCTGCCCGGCTTGGCGCCGCTGCCGTGGCAGACGTCGCACTCTTCCAGCGTCGGGATGCGGATCTCTTTGGTGACGCCACGTACCGCTTCCTCGAGGGTCAGCTCCATGTTATAGCGCAGATCGGAACCGCGGCTGGCGCGCTGACGGCGGCCTCCGCCGAAGATGTCGCCAAACACGTCGCCAAAGATATCGCTGAAGTCGGCACCGCCGCCAAAGCCGCCGCCGCCCATGCCGCCCTGTTCAAAGGCCGCGTGCCCGTACTGATCGTAGGCCGCGCGTTTCTGGTCGTCGGTCAGGACTTCGTAAGCTTCTTTAACTTCTTTAAACTTGGTTTCGGCGTCTTGTTCCTGGTTGCGGTCAGGATGGTATTTCATCGCCAGGCGTTTGTACGCCTTTTTGATCTCACGTTCATCCGCCGTCTTGCTGACGCCGAGAATCTCGTAATAGTCTTTCTTCGCCATTCTTTCGCTTACCCTTAACATGCGTGCACGGGCGCAGAGTTGCCTCGACGCCCGTGCTGGTTTCCGGGAGCGGCATCTCGGCCGCCCCGTGCCCGCTTAAGGGCGATTATTTTTTGTCTTTAACTTCTTCGAACTCAGCGTCAACCACGTCGTCGTCTTTCTGCGCCGCGTTGTCCGCGCCGGCGTCAGCACCCTGCTGAGCCTGCTGCGCCTGGGCCATTTCCAGCAGTTTGCCGGAAACCTGCACCAGAGCCTGAGTCTTCGCTTCGATCTCGGCTTTATCTTCGCCTTTCACCGCCGCTTCCAGATCTTTCAGCGCCGCTTCGATCGCCGTTTTGTCTTCCGCCGGCAGTTTGTCGCCCGCTTCTTCCAGCTGCTTGCGAGTGCCGTGGATCAGGTGATCGGCCTGGTTACGTGTCTGTACCAGCTCTTCGAACTTGCGGTCGGCTTCAGCGTTCAGCTCGGCGTCGCGCACCATTTTCTGGATTTCGTCTTCGTTCAGGCCAGAAGATGCCTTGATGGTGATCTTCTGCTCACGACCGGTGTTCTTGTCTTTGGCAGACACGTGCAGGATGCCGTCGGCATCGATATCGAAGGTGACTTCGATCTGCGCCATGCCGCGCGGTGCCGCCTGAATGCCGTCCAGGTTGAACTGGCCCAGAGATTTGTTATCGCTGGCGCGCTTACGCTCACCCTGCAGCACGTGGATGGTTACCGCAGACTGGTTGTCTTCAGCGGTAGAGAACACCTGGCTGTGCTTGGTCGGGATCGTGGTGTTTTTGGTGATCAGCGGCGTCATCACGCTGCCCATGGTTTCGATACCCAGCGACAGCGGGGTCACGTCCAGCAGCAGAACGTCCTTCACATCACCGGCCAACACGCCGCCCTGTACCGCAGCGCCCACGGCAACCGCTTCGTCCGGGTTCACGTCTTTACGCGGCTCTTTGCCGAAGAAGTCTGCGACTTTCTTCTGCACCATTGGCATACGGGTCTGGCCGCCCACCAGGATCACGTCCTGGATGTCGGAAACCGACAGGCCTGCGTCTTTCAGCGCCACTTTCAGCGGCTCGATAGAACGTGCAACCAGATCTTCAACCAGCGACTCGAGTTTGGCGCGAGTCACTTTGATGTTCATGTGTTTTGGACCGGTCGCGTCTGCCGTGATGTACGGCAGGTTAACGTCGGTCTGCTGAGCGGAAGACAGTTCGATCTTCGCTTTCTCAGCGGCTTCTTTCAGACGCTGCATCGCCAGCGGATCGTTGCGCAGATCGATACCCTGATCTTTCTTGAACTCTTCCACCAGGTAGTTGATCAGACGGCTGTCGAAGTCTTCGCCACCCAGGTGGGTGTCACCGTTGGTCGCCAGCACTTCGAAGGTTTTTTCGCCGTCAACGTCGTCGATTTCGATGATGGAGATATCGAAAGTACCGCCGCCCAGGTCATAAACCGCGATGGTGCGGTTGCCAACTTCTTTGTCCAGACCGTAGGCCAGGGCCGCAGCGGTTGGTTCGTTGATGATGCGCTTGACTTCCAGACCCGCGATGCGGCCGGCGTCTTTGGTCGCCTGACGCTGGGCGTCGTTGAAGTAAGCCGGTACGGTGATAACCGCTTCAGTTACCGGTTCGCCCAGGTAATCTTCCGCCGTTTTCTTCATTTTCTTCAGCACTTCCGCAGAGATCTGCGGCGGAGCCATTTTCTGGCCTTTCACTTCCAGCCAAGCGTCGCCGTTGTCGGCTTCGACAATTTTGTACGGCATGATCGCTTTGTCGCGCTGCGCTTCTTCATCCTGGAAGCGGCGACCGATCAGGCGCTTGATGGCGAACAAGGTGTTTTCAGGGTTGGTCACTGCCTGACGCTTAGCCGGCTGGCCAACCAGAGTTTCACCGTCCTGGGTATATGCGATAATAGAAGGAGTGGTGCGGTCGCCCTCGGCGTTTTCCAGCACGCGTGCCTTGGCACCATCCATAATTGCTACGCAAGAGTTGGTAGTACCCAGGTCGATACCAATAATTTTACCCATCTAAACGTCTCCACTAAAAAATTCATAATCAGTCAGGTTGCTAACCTATATGCGGGCGATTTTTTGCTTTTCAACTGCCCGATATCTCAGTGCGACCCGCGGTTAGCAACTGCGGTTGCAAATAAGATGGGGCCATCCAATCCGGCATCAAGGGGCAAGGCGAAAAAAATTTCTTTTTTTATCGTCATTCAGATCATTGTTTCCGGCTGCGGGGATCATTATGATGCGCGCGCTCTGGTGGAAAACTTCGATTTTTTGGCCATTCAGACCATTTATTATTTTACTTCGCTGTTTCCGTTAATTTTCTGTTATCGCAGAGGACTTATGCACACCAACAAGTTGGCGAATCCCGGCCCTCTCGGCCTGATGGGCTTCGGGATGACCACCGTCTTGCTGAACCTGCACAACGCGGGCTTTTTCCCACTGAACTCCGCCATCATCAGCATGGGAATTTTCTTCGGTGGCCTGGCCCAGATCCTGGCCGGTCTGCTGGAATACAAGAAGGGCAACACCTTCGGCATGACCGCTTTCACCGCCTACGGCAGCTTCTGGCTGAGCCTGGTCGGCCTGCTGCTGCTGCCGCGTCTGGGCCTGGCTGAGGCCACCGAGGCGCACGTGCTGGGCATCTACCTGGCACTGTGGGGCGTCTTCACCCTGTTCATGTTCTTCGGTACTCTCGGCGCCAACCGCGTGCTGCAGTTCGTGTTCGCCAGCCTGACGCTGCTGTTCGCCCTGCTGGCCGTCGGCAACATCACCGGCAACCACGCGCTGCTGACCTTCGCCGGCTATGAAGGCATCATCTGCGGCACCAGCGCCATTTACCTGGCGATGGCCGAAGTGCTCAACGAACAATACGGCCGCACCGTGCTGCCGATTGGCGAGCCGGCTCCGGCCCGCGTCGCGGCCTCGCCGGTCACGGCGTAATCGCCCTCCCCTGATGAAAAAGCCCTGCAGTGCAGGGCTTTTTTTTAGCTGTAGGAATCGGCTCGCCGCTCCCCGGCTTCGCTGTTCAGATCGCGATGCAGGTAGAAGCCGAGCAGCAGCCCGATGAGCGACAGCGCCAACACGTAGTAAGCGGGCGCTAACGGGGTCAATTTCATGATCAGCGTCACAAAAATAGGGGTTAAACCGCCAAAAATAGCGTACGAGACATTATATGAGAACGAGATGCCGGTAAACCGCACTTCCGCCGGGAACGCCCGCACCATCACGTACGGCACGGCCCCCACCACGCCTACGCTGAACCCCACCAGCGCATAGCAGGCGAATAGCATTTCCGGGTGCACGCCCACCGTCTGATAGAACAGCCAGCTGCAGCCGGCCAGCAGCACACTGCCGACCACCAGCGTTTTGCTGGCGCCAAAGCGATCGGCCGATAAACCGGCGACGATGCAGCCGGCGATCAGCATGATGGTGGCGATGCTGTTGGCCTGCAGCGTCAAGGCCGGCGCAATGCCGAACTGCTTTTGCAGATAGGTCGGGGTCATCAGGATCACCACCACGATGCCGGCGGAGAGCAGCCAGGTCAGCAGCATCGATACCACCACTTCCCGCTTGTGGTTGAGCACCACCGACTTCAGCGGCAGCTCCTCGGCCAGCGCTTTACGCGCCTGCATCTCGATGAAGATCGGCGTTTCCTGCAGCCAGCGGCGCAGGTACATCGCCACCAAGCCGAACATGCCGCCCAAGAGGAAAGGAATGCGCCAGCCGCCGCCGGCGATGCTCTGCGGGCTGAGCGTAGTGTTGATCACCGTCGCCACCACCGAGCCCAGCAGGATGCCCACCGTCAACCCGGCGGTCAGCGTGCCGCAGGCGAAGCCGATGCGCCGGCGCGGCACGTGTTCGGCAACGAAGACCCAGGCGCCCGGCACCTCACCGCCTATCGCCGCCCCCTGCAGCACGCGCATCAACAGCAGCAGCAGCGGCGCAGCAATGCCGATGCTGGCGTAGGTCGGCAGCAGGCCCATCGCCAACGTCGGCAACGCCATCAGCAGAATGCTCAGGGTAAACATCTTCTTGCGGCCGACCAGATCGCCGAAGTGCGCCATCACGATGCCGCCCAGCGGGCGGGCCAGATAGCCGGCGGCGAAGATGCCGAAGGTTTGCACCAGACGTAGCCACTCCGGCATGTCCGCCGGGAAGAACAGATCGCCGACCACGGCGGCGAAGAACACGAAGATGATGAAGTCGTAAAACTCCAGCGCGCCGCCCAACGCGGCCAACGTCAGCGTTTTGTAGTCTTGCCGGTTCAGCCGGCGATTAGTGTCGTGAGGCATAGGGCACCGTCGGTAAAGGCTGTAAAAATAAAAGCCGCAGGCTTTCTGTAAAAGAATCCTTACTATAGCGGCAAATTATTTTCACACCAGACGGGCTGAAGCCGATCTCGCAGAATGCTGAAATTTAGAGGTTTATCTCGCGACGCGCGCTCTTTGGCCGAAATGCTGCTACCACCGCGGCGTGCGTTTCGACGTAAGGCCCGTCGAGCAGCTGAATGCAATAAGGCACGCTGGCGAAGATGCCGTGTACCACCGCATTGCCCTGCTCATCCTTTACCCCTTCCAGCGTTTCCTTGATCGACTTCGGTTGGCCGGGCAGGTTGATGATCAGCGCCTGTTTGCGGATCGCCCCCACCTGGCGAGAAAGAATTGCCGTTGGCACATAGTGTAGGCTGATCTGACGCATTTGCTCGCCGAAGCCGGGCATCACGCGATCGGCGATCGCCAGCGTGGCGTCGGGGGTGACGTCGCGGCGCGCCGGCCCGGTGCCGCCGGTGGTCAGCACCAGATGGCAGCCCATTTCGTCCACCAGCTCGCACAGCGTCTGTTCAATTTGCGTCTGCTCATCGGGGATCAGCCGGGTTTCCAGCTTGAACGGCGTCGCCAGCGCGCCGCTCAGCCACTCTTCCAGCGCCGGGATGCCTTTATCCTGATAAACGCCGCCGGAAGCGCGATCGGAAACGGAAACCAAACCAATACGTAAAATATCCATGCGTAACCTCTACAGCCTGATGGGGTCCGAACGGGTTCGTCTCCCGTTCTGTTGTCATTGCCGAGAGTATAAGGGCTTCCCCCGCCGACGGGAGCGTCGGGCATAAAAAAAGGTGGCCTGAGCCACCTTTTTACTGCGCGATCTGCGGGAATTACAGCAGGTCGGCGATCATTTTTTCCAGTTTGCCCTGGTCTACGGCAAACTTGCGGATACCGTCGGTCAGTTTCTCAACCGCCATCGGATCCTGGTTGTGCTGCCAGTAGAACTCAGGTTCGGTCAGTGCGGCAGGACGCGCCTTCACTTCACCGGTGTAAGACAGTTTGCGCTCCAGCGCGCCTTCGCTCTCCGCCAGCTCTTTCAGCAGCGCAGGGGCGATGGTCAGGCGGTCACAGCCGGCCAGTTCGATGATTTCGCCGACGTTACGGAAGCTGGCGCCCATCACCACGGTGTTGTAACCGTGCTGTTTGTAGTACTGGTAAATTTCGGTCACGGAGATCACGCCCGGATCTTCGTGCGGGGCGAACTCTTTCTTGTCGCCGTTGGCTTTGTACCAGTCGAGGATACGGCCGACGAACGGTGAGATCAGGTAAACGCCGGCTTCGGCACAGGCGCGAGCCTGAGCGAAGGAGAACAGCAGCGTCAGGTTACAGTTGATGCCTTCTTTCTCCAGCTGCTCCGCCGCGCGGATGCCCTGCCAGGTCGAGGCCAGTTTGATCAGGATGCGATCGTTGCTGATGCCGGCTTCGTTGTACAGTTTGATCAGGCGTTTGGCCTTGGCCACGCTGGCGACGGTGTCGTAAGACAGACGCGCATCCACTTCGGTGGAGATGCGGCCCGGAACCAGTTTGAGGATTTCCAGACCGATGTTGACCGCCAGCTTGTCGGCGGCGTCGGCGATCTGCTGCTCGCGATCGCTGCTCTGGCCGCGCGCCCAGGCGATGGCTTCGTCAATCAGTTTGCGGTATTCAGGAATTTGGGCTGCATTGAGGATCAGCGAAGGGTTGGTTGTAGCGTCCTGCGGTTGATACAGCTTCATTGCCGCGATATCACCCGTATCTGCAACCACCGTGGTCAGCTGGCGCAGGGAAGTTAATTTGTCGGTCATGTTGGCATTATCTCATCGTTTGTGCATGAACTTTTGGCATTGTTCAACCATGCCCTACCCTGATAATAACATGCGCCAAGCCCGGTGCAAGGCTGGAAAACCGCGGCGCGCAAGCATCTGTTTTATCCTTGGGCGAGCAACCGTTTACGCCGATATCTTTCGCCATAACCGAGCGGATGGAAAGGCAATAACGTGCTATTGTCCGAATAAATTATGTTAAATTCGAAAAAATTGATGCAATTCGTCCGCTAATCTGCGAAAAATCTTAATCGACTGACGCCGGACCAATTCCAGCTAAGCTCTTGTAAAAAATAGGCCAATGTTTTTCACCTGCGGTGGATGCTGCAAGGTGCGCATTAAATTTCGATAAGAGGAGGGATCCCTTGACGGACCTGATGAACTTTATAAACAATATTTTGTGGGGGTCGGTGCTGATTTATCTGCTGCTCGGCACCGGCATCTACTTCACGTTGCGCACCCGTTTTATCCAGCTCCGTCACTTCAGCCACATGTTCTCGGTGTTGAAAAACAGCAATAAAAGCGACAGCGCCGGCATCTCCTCTTTCCAGGCGCTGTGTACCACGCTGGCGGCGCGCGTCGGCACCGGCAACCTGACCGGCGTCGCCATCGCCCTGACCGCCGGCGGCCCCGGCGCCATCTTCTGGATGTGGGTGGTGGCGTTTATCGGTATGGCCACCTCCTTTGTGGAAAGCTCGCTGGCGCAGCTCTACAAAACCAAAGACGATAACGGCAACTACCGCGGCGGCCCGGCCTACTACATGGAAAAGGGCCTCGGCATGCGCTGGATGGGCGTGCTGTTCTCCATCTTCCTGATCATCGCGTTCGGCCTGGTATTCAACGCCGTGCAGGCCAACTCCATCGCCCAGGCCTCCGCCGTCGCCTTCCATTTGCAGCCGCTGCACGTCGGCATCGGCCTGGTGCTGCTGAGCGGTGTGGTAATCTTCGGCGGCATTCGCTCCATTGCCAAAGTGGCCGAACTGGTGGTGCCGCTGATGGCGGGCGCCTACCTGCTGTTGGCCCTCTGGGTGATTGGCCATAACATCGAACACATGCCGGCGATCCTGGCGCTGATCTTCAAAAGCGCCTTCGGCCTGCAGGAAGCCGCGGCCGGCGCCGTCGGTTACGGCATCTCCCAGGCGATGACCCAGGGCGTGCAGCGCGGCCTGTTCTCCAACGAAGCCGGCATGGGTTCGGCGCCCAATGCGGCGGCGTCCGCCTCGCCTTATCCGCCGCATCCGGCTTCGCAAGGCTACGTGCAAATGCTCGGGGTATTTATCGATACCATCGTCATCTGCAGCGCCACTGCGGCGATCATCCTCTCCTCCGGCATTCTCGATCAGCCGACCGACAGCATCAGCGGCATCGATCTGACTCAGCGCGCGCTGTCGACTGCCGTCGGCAGTTGGGGGGCGCCGTTCGTCGCCATCGCCATCTTCTTCTTCGCCTTTACCTCGATCATCGCCAACTACGCCTATGCCGAGAGCAACCTGGTGTTCCTCGAGCACAACCATCCGGGCGGCCTGATCATTTTCCGCTGCGTGGCGTTGGGCATGGTGATGTTCGGCGCGCTGGCGGAGCTGCCGCTGGTGTGGAAAATGGCGGATACCTCCATGGCGCTGATGGCCATCACCAACCTGACGGCCATCCTGCTGCTGTCGCGGGTGGCGCTGAAGCTGGCCGACGACTACCATCGCCAGCGCCGCCTGGGCAAGCTGCCGACTTTTGACGCCAACCGTTATCCGGAGCTGAAGTCGCAGCTGGAGCCGGGCGTGTGGGACGGTCATCAACCACCGCACTGAGTTTTCCGGGGCGCGTGCGGTGCGCGCCCCGGCCTATTGGACCGATTGCCCCTTTTTCCCGCGCTTTTTGCTACAGTATCCGCACTTGGATAAACAGGATCTGGCCATGCTCGTTATTATTTCCCCTGCAAAAACTCTCGATTACGACAGCCCGCTGGCGACAGAACGTTTCACGCAGCCCGAACTGCTGGACAAGTCTCAGCGGCTTATCAAAATTTGCCGCGAGCTGACGCCGGCGCAAATCGCCAGCCTGATGAGCATCAGCGACAAGCTGGCCGGGCTGAACGCCGCGCGCTTTAGCGAGTGGCAGCCCAAATTTACCCCAGACAATGCCCGTCAGGCGCTGCTGGCGTTCAAGGGCGACGTTTACACCGGCCTGCAGGCGCAGGATTTCAACGAGGCCGATTTCGACTTTGCCCAGCAGCATCTGCGTATGCTGTCCGGCCTGTATGGCGTGCTGCGCCCGCTCGATCTGATGATGCCGTACCGGCTGGAGATGGGCATCAAGCTGGAAAACCCGAAAGGCAAAGATCTGTACAGCTTCTGGGGCGATCAAATCACCCAGAAACTCAACGAAGCGCTGGAGCAGCAGGGCGACGACGTGGTGGTCAACCTGGCTTCCGACGAGTATTTCAAGGCGGTGAAGCCGGCCAAACTGCACGGCGCGCTGATCAAACCGGTGTTCCTCGACGAGAAGAACGGCAAGTACAAGGTCATCAGCTTCTACGCCAAGAAAGCGCGCGGGTTGATGAGCCGCTTTATCATCAAGAACCGCCTGACGCGCAGCGAGCAGCTGGTGGACTTCAACCTGGAAGGCTACGCCTTCGACGAAGCCGCCTCGCAGGGCAATGAACTGGTATTCAAACGCCCGGAGCAGGCATAAAAAAAGCCGTCGCAAGACGGCTTTTCGCATTCTAGCCTGCCGAACTTCAGGCCGGCAGCGCCATCAGGAATTTGCGCAGTTCGGCAAAGCCGGCCGGCAGCGTGTGCGACAGCAGCGGCAGATCGGCCCGCAGCGCCAGCGCTTTCGGCAACGGCAGTTCCTGGCCGAGGATCGCTTCTACGCTCTCTTTAAACTTGGCCGGATGCGCCGTGCCGAGGAACAGACCGAACTCCCCTTCCTGCAGCTGATCGCGCAGCGCGCGATAGGCAATGGCTGCGTGCGGTTCTGAGATATAACCCAGCTCGGCCAGTTCACGCATCGTTTCCCTGGTGGTCTCATCGCTGACCGCCGCGTGGCCCAGCTCTTTCAGCTGCCAGACCTTACGACGGAACAGCTCTTCCACGCGCGGCCAGTTGTTTGGCTGGCTGACGTCCATGGCGTTGGACAGCGTCGCGACCGTGGCGTGCGGCTGCCACTGGCCGCTGGTCAGGAAGCGCGGCACGGTGTCGTTGGCGTTGGTGGCGGCAATAAAGCGCTTCACCGGCAGGCCCAGCGACTTGGCCAGCAGCCCGGCGGTCAGATCGCCGAAGTTGCCGCTCGGCACCGAGATGACCAGCTGATTGCGTGCTTCCTGCGGCAGCTGCGCCACCGCTTCGAAGTAGTAGCAGATCTGCGCCAGCAAGCGGCTGATGTTGATCGAGTTAGCCGAGTTCAGGTGCAACGCGTCTTTCAATTCCCGATCGTCGAACGCCTGCTTCACCAGCGCCTGGCAAGCATCGAAGTCGCCGTCAATCGCTACGGTGTGAATGTTGCCGCCCAGGGTACAGAACAGTTTCTCCTGCAGCGGACTGATTTTGCCCTGCGGATAGAGGATCACCACCCGGACGTTTTTCAGGCCGTAGAAGGCGTGCGCCACGGCGGCGCCGGTGTCGCCGGAGGTGGCGGTCAAAATGGTCACCGGCTGATCGCCGGCCACTTCCGCCAGCATCTGCGCCATAAAGCGGCCGCCGAAGTCTTTGAACGCCAGCGTCGGGCCGTGGAACAGCTCCAGGCAAGAGACGTCTTCGGTCACTTTCGCCACCGGCGCCGGGAACTCAAAGGCGGCCTGCACGCGTTTCTTCAGCGCCGCTTCCGGTACCTCTTCGCCGATAAAGGCCGACAGAATGCGGCTGCTGCGGGTGACAAAGTCCTGCTCCAGCAGCTGGTCGATCTCGGTCAGTTCGAACTCCGGCAGCTCCAGCGGGAAGAACAGCCCCTGCTGCTTGCCCAGGCCTTGTTTGATCGCCTGCGCGAAGCTGACCTGCTCGTTGTGATCCTTAAGGTTGTACAGTTTCATGCGTTATCCCAGTAGTCGAGCGCCTGCGGTATCCAGACGGCAAATATGAACAAAACCTTCGTCGTTTTGCAGATAGTGTTGTTGCAGCCAGGCGGCCATGCGTTGCGCGGTGGCGCCGTCGTTGCAGACGGCGAACAGCGTCGGGCCGGAGCCGGAGATGCCGCAGGCCAGCGCACCGATGTCCTGCGCCGCCTTGCGCGCTTCGGCGAAGCCCGGCAGCAGCCGGGTGCGGTACGGTTCGGCGATCACGTCCTGCATCAATTTGGCGGCCAGCTGCGGCTGCCGGGTGTGGCAGGCATGGATAAAGCCGGCCAGATAGCGGCCGTGGCTGATGCAATCCTGACGACGGTATTGCGCGGGTAAAATGGCGCGCGCTTCGGCGGTGGAGACCTTGATGCCCGGATAGGCCATGACCCACAGCCAATCGTCGAAGCACGGCACCTCCTGGCTGATGATGCCTTCTTCTTCCAGCATCAGCTGCAGGCCGCCCAGGTAGCATGGCGCCACGTTGTCGTAATGCACGCTGCCGGAAATGCGGCCTTCCAGCTCGCCCATCAGGCCGAGCAGCGTCGTCTTATCCAGCGGCCGATCGCAGAACTCGTTCATCGCCATCAGCCCGGCGACCACCGAACAGGCGCTGGAGCCCAGCCCCGAACCGATCGGCATGTTCTTTTCCAACCGCATCGCCACCGGCACTTCGCGGCCGATCTCCTGGCAGAAACGCTCCCAGCATTGATAAACGATGTTCTCTTTCGGCTCGGCCGGCAGCTTGCTGACGAAGCGCCCGGCATTTTGCAGACTGAACGTCTCGGCGGCTTCGACGCTGACGCAGTCGCCCAGCAGCGTGCCGTCGATCGGCGAAACCGCCGCGCCCAGCACATCGAAACCGACGCTGACGTTACCGATCGAGGCCGGTGCATACACCTTAACCATATTAAACTCCCAACTTCCATGACAGTGTGCGCAGCAGATCGGCGAACACGCCCGCTGCGGTCACATCGTTACCGGCGCCGTAGCCGCGCAGCACCAGCGGCAGCGGCTGATAGTAGCGGCTGTAGAAGGCCAGCGCGTTCTCGCCGTTCTTCACTTTATACAACGGATCGTTGCCGTCCACCGCCTCGATGCGCACCTTGCAGCGCCCTTCGTCGATCAGGCCGACATAGCGCAGCACCTTGCCTTGCTCGGCGGCGTTGGCCACGTTGCGCGCGAACTCTTTATCCAGCTCCGGCAGCCGCGCCAGGAACTGATCCACGTCGCCCGATGCGTCGAAGGACGGCGGCAGCACCGGCTCGACCTCGATATCGCTCAGCTCCAGCTTGTAACCGGCCTCGCGCGCCAGGATCAGCAGCTTGCGCGCCACGTCCATACCGGACAGATCGTCGCGCGGATCCGGCTCGGTGTAGCCGTTGGCCCGGGCCTGCAGGGTCGCCGCCGACAGCGACAGCCCTTCGTCCAGCTTGCCGAAGATAAAGGACAGCGAACCGGACAGGATGCCGGAGAAGCGCACCAGCTCATCGCCGGCGTTCAGCAGGTTTTGCAGGTTCTCAATCACCGGTAAACCGGCGCCGACGTTGGTGTCATAGAGGAACTTGCGGTGCGAACCGGCGGCGGCCGCACGCAGTTGCTGATAATAGTTCATCGACGAGGTGTTGGCCTTTTTGTTCGGCGTCACCACGTGGAAACCGTCCGCCAGGAAGTCCACATACTGATCGGCCACCGCCTGGCTGGAGGTACAGTCGACGATCACCGGGTTCAGCAGGTGATACTCCTTCACCAGCCGGATCAGGCGGCCGAGATTGAACGGCTCCTGCGCGCCGGCCAGCTCGTCGCGCCAGCTGTCCAGCGCGATGCCGTGCACGTTGGTCAGCATCACGCGCGAGTTGGCGATGCCGCACACCCGCAGGTCGATATGTTTTTGCTTCAGCCACGGCTGCTGGCGGTAGATCTGCTCAATCAGCGCCCCGCCGACGCCGCCGACGCCGATGACGAACACTTCGATCACCTGATCGGTGTTGAACAGCATCTGGTGGCTGACGCGCACGCCGGTGGTGGCGGAATCATTGCTGACCACGACCGAAATTGAACGCTCGGAAGAGCCCTGGGCGATGGCGACGATATTGATGTTGGCGCGCGCCAGCGCGGAGAAGAAGCGCGCGGAGATGCCACGCAGGGTGCGCATGCCGTCGCCAACCACCGAGATGATCGCCAGGCGTTCCATGACGTCCAGCGGATCCAGCACGCCGTCTTTCAACTCCAGATAGAACTCCTCCTCCAGCGCACGGCGGGCGCGCTGCAGTTCGCCCTGCGGCACGCAGAAGCTGATGCTGTATTCGGAAGAGGATTGGGTGATCAGCACCACCGAAATGCCGGCGCGCGACATCACGGCGAACACCCGCGCAGCCATGCCGACCATGCCTTTCATGCCCGGGCCGGAGACGTTGATCATCGCCATGTTGTTCAGGTTGGTGATGCCTTTCACCGGCATCGCGTCATCGGTGCTGTCTTTGCCGATCAGCGTGCCGGGGGCCTGCGGGTTGGAAGTGTTTTTAATCAGGCAAGGGATTTGGAACTGGGCAATCGGCGTGATGGTGCGAGGGTGCAGCACTTTGGCGCCGAAGTAGGAGAGCTCCATCGCCTCCTGGTACGACATCGATTTCAGCAGCCTGGCGTCCGGCACGGTGCGCGGATCGCAGGTATACACGCCGTCGACGTCGGTCCAGATTTCGCAACAGTCGGCGCGCAGGCAGGCGGCCAGCACGGCGGCGGAATAGTCGGAGCCGTTGCGGCCCAGCACCACCAGCTCGCCCTTGTCGTTACCGGCGGTGAAACCGGCCATCAGCACGATGTGGTCGGCCGGGATCGCCGCCGCGGCGATGCGCAACGTGGACTCGGCGATGTCCACGGTGGACTCCAGGTAGTGGCCCTGCGCCAGCAGTTTCTCCACCGGGTTGATCACCGTGACCGGGTAGCCCTTGGCGCGGAATACCCCTTCCATGATGGCGATGGAGAGCTTTTCACCGCGGCAGATAATAGCCGCGTTCACGCTGTCCGGGCACTGCCCCAGCAGCGAAACGCCGTGCAGCACCTGCTTGAGCTGCGCGAACTCTTGATCGACCACGCCCTTCAGCCTGTCGTATTCAAAGCCCGGCAGCGCCTGCGCCAGGCCGCTCAGCAGATCGGCAAAGATCCGCTCGGCGTCGCTGATATTCGGCAGAATGTCCTGGCCTGCCACCGTTTTGTCGATCATCGCCACCAGATGGTTGGTGATCTTTGCGGGGGCGGACAAGACCGTGGCTACCTGTCCCTGACGCGCGTTACTCTCCATGATATCGGCGACGCGCAGAAAACGTTCTGCATTCGCCACCGAGGTTCCGCCAAATTTCAGCACTCGCATGTGTGATCTCTCCGAATTTAAGCCGAAAAAAAAGCCCGCACTGATTAGGTGCGGGCTTTTTTCTGTGTTTCCTGTGCGCGTCAGCCCGCCCCGTTACCTGTGGTATCGGTGGTGGTAATAATTGTGGTATTCAGGCTGATATTGCGCATGTTGTCTGTCTGTCTCATGAAATACTCTGTCCCCTCTATTGGTTAAAGCAATCGCTATCCCAAGTCAAACGATTTCTTTTTTTTGCTTATTTTCCGTTCAGCGGCGACATTGCGCGATACCGGAGGTAAAAAGCAAAATGACAGAACAAAAAAACAACTTAAAGCCGGTTTAATAGTGGATCACTCTGGGTAACC
This sequence comes from Serratia sp. CY84636, assembly GCF_052166245.1. Classification (NCBI taxonomy): domain Bacteria; kingdom Pseudomonadati; phylum Pseudomonadota; class Gammaproteobacteria; order Enterobacterales; family Yersiniaceae; genus Serratia; species Serratia sp. CY84636. The sequence continues at coordinate 388,137 of NZ_JBJNOX010000004.1, read as the reverse complement.
GCTTGATGAAGCCGCTATCACTTGGCGAGTTTTTTTTCGATGTCGTGCAGCAACGTATGCAACATCGCCGTATCTCGCTGTTGCAGCGCGCCGAGCCTCTGGTGCAGCCAGTCGCGCAATTTTTGGTCATCGCCGACCTCCAATGCGTTCAACAGGGCATCGGCACGGCGGCGCAGCGCCTTGAGCTGCCCTTCCGACGCCGCCGTTTCCTGCGGCGTGCTGACGCCCATCAAGCTCGCCAACTGGTAGCAGTACACCATCACCGCTTGCCCCAGATTAAGCGACGGATAGTCCGCCTGCATCGGCACGCCGGTCAGCAAATCTGCCAGCGCCAGCTCTTCGTTGGTCAGGCCGGAATCTTCACGGCCGAACACCAGCGCGGCCTGGCCGACCCACTGCTTACGCTCGCTCAACTGTTCCAGCAGCTCAGGCGGCGTGCAGTAGTAGTGAAAACGCGCGCGGCTGCGGGCGGTAGTGGCGACGGTGAAATCCACGTCCGCCAGCGCCTGCTCCAGCGTGGCGAACGTTTGCACGCCGTCGAGGATCTCGCCGGCCCCGTGTGCCACCCAGCGCGCCGCCGGCTGCAGGTGCGCCTCGCTGTCGACGATGCGCAACGACGTGAAGCCCATGGTTTTCATCGCGCGCGCCGCCGCGCCAACGTTTTCCGGCCGCGCCGGAGCCACTAAAACAATATGAAGCTGCATCACTCTTCCACCGAAGGCGGGCCTGCGTTTTTGACGGTGGCGCAGCGCCCGCTTATATTTACAATTGCGTAACAATAAACGCGTTAATAGCAACAAACAAGATTAAACGGCTCGTTGAGCTAATAAACCCGTCGTAATAGTCATTATTCGTGCTTATGTTTTACTGCATTTATTTATCAATGAGTTAAAACAAGACGATGATCAATAAGCGAATAATTGTATCCTATCGGGCCGGATAATGCTGAATCGTTCACAGAATTTGAGGTTCTGTGACTTAAACTGGCATTTCTGTAAGTGTTTTTCACAAATCTGTTAACGTGCTACAATTGAATTTGATATATGTCAACAAAGCGTAGTTTTGTTGGGTGATGAATTCGGCACGCGCTGTTATATTGCTGTTAATGGGGTTAGGATATGCGCCGATTTGGCACCCCAAGGGGTTGTAGGGAACAGCATCCCCACCAGGCTAGCGATCTTGTTGACATGAGATGGAAAGTGCATCAAGAACGAGTTTACGTACTTTAGTCATTTGCTGAGAGGGAACGTGGCGCTATCTCTGCCCTCCTCTAAGAAAACAGAGACTTCTGTACTTCCGATTTTCTATTTTGTTGGCAATTTTAGGTAGCAAATATGCAGACCCCGCACATTCTGATTGTCGAAGACGAGTTAGTCACTCGTAACACCCTGAAGAGCATTTTCGAGGCGGAAGGCTACATTGTTCATGAAGCCAATGATGGTGCAGAGATGCACAATATCCTGTCTGAAAATGATATCAATCTGGTCATCATGGACATCAACCTGCCAGGCAAAAATGGCCTGCTGTTGGCGCGCGAACTGCGCGAACAGGCCAGCGTCGCCTTGATGTTCCTGACCGGTCGCGATAACGAAGTGGATAAAATCCTCGGCCTGGAAATCGGCGCCGACGATTACATCACCAAACCGTTCAACCCGCGTGAGCTGACCATCCGCGCACGCAACCTGCTGTCGCGTACCATGAACTTGGGCAGCCTGGGCGAAGAGCGCCGCCTGGTCGAGAGCTACAAGTTCAACGGTTGGGAGCTGGACATCAACAGCCGCTCGCTGATCAGCCCGGCCGGCGAACAGTACAAGCTGCCGCGCAGCGAATTCCGCGCCATGCTGCACTTCTGCGAAAACCCGGGCAAGATCCAGTCCCGTGGCGAACTGCTGAAGAAAATGACCGGCCGCGAGCTGAAGCCGCATGACCGTACCGTGGACGTCACCATCCGTCGCATTCGCAAACACTTCGAATCGACGCCGGACACGCCGGAAATCATCGCCACCATTCACGGCGAAGGCTACCGCTTCTGCGGCGATCTGGAAGAGTAATTCCGGCCTGCCGTCATGAAAACGGGGTTCAGCATGCTGAACCCCGTTTTTTTTATTTCGTCTCGGCCCACGGCATGATCGGCACCGCGCTCAGCGCGTTCTTCGGCGAGCCGTCGATCACCTTGTCGGAGTAGCTGAGGTAAATCAGCGAATTGCGCTTGGCGTCGTAAAAGCGCACCACCTGCAGCTTCTTGAACACCAGCGAGGTGCGTTTCTGGAACACCACATCGCCTTCCGCCTTGCCGTTTTTGATCTTGTCGCTCAGCTCGATAGGCCCCACCTGCTGGCAGGAAATGGCCGCGTCGGCGGTGTCTTCCGCCAGCCCCAGGCCGCCTTTGATGCCGCCGGTTTTGGCGCGGCTGATATAACAAGTTACATTTTTAACATCCGGATCGTCGAACGCTTCCACCACGATTTTGTGGTCTGGCCCCAACAATTTAAACACCGTATCAACGGAACCTACCTGCTCCGCCTGCGCGCTGACAACGGTTGCGCAAACCAAACCGAATAAAAATATCCAGCCTTTTTTCATTTACTTAACTCCGATATAACCTTGCCGCAAAAATAGGTTCGGCGATCGCCATTATTTATGTCTAAGCTCACGGAATCGGTTTTTTACGGGTCCGCACCGTTCGTTTTAGCACAGAGCGTGACAAAAATCTTTGAGAGTCGCGGAGTAAAAAAATTGCTATGATGCGGCGTCGTTATTTCTTTGCGCCCACTACGGTGTACCCCAATCCAACTCTGGCGCGGCATGCGCAGCAGAGGCAAAGAGTGCAACGCATAATGGCTCATGGATCGGTCTGATAGCGCAGCACCAGCGTGACGAATCAACAGTTCGGGTTCCTACCCCCAAGCTTTACGAGGAAGATCTATGGATCAAGCCGGTATCATTCGTGATCTGCTTAGCTGGCTGGAAAGCCATTTGGACCAACCCTTGTCGCTGGATAACGTGGCGGCCAAGGCCGGCTACTCCAAATGGCATCTGCAACGGATGTTCAAAGATATTACCGGTAACGCCATCGGTGCTTACATCCGGGCAAGAAGGCTGTCCAAAGCCGCCGTCGCGCTGCGTCTGACCGGCCGGCCGATTTTGGATATCGCCCTGCAATACCGTTTCGACTCGCAGCAGACCTTCACCCGCGCCTTCAAAAAACAGTTTGCGCAAACGCCGGCGCTGTACCGCCGCGCCGAAGACTGGAACGCGTTCGGCATCTGTCCGCCGATCCGTCTGGGGGCCTTCACCCTGCCGCAGCCGGAATTCGTTTCGTTGCCGGATAAACATCTGGTTGGCCTGACCCAAAGCTACTCCTGTACGCTGGAACAGATCACCACCGTGCGCACCGAACTGCGCTCGCAGTTCTGGCGCCAGTTCCTCGGTGACGTCGATACCCTGCCGCCGGTGCTGTACGGGTTGCACCACTCGCGCCCGAGCCAGGAGAAGGACGACGAACAGGAAGTGCTGTACACCACGGCGCTGGAGCCGGATCAGGTGCCTGACAAAGTACAGGAAGGCCAGCCGCTGGTGTTGCCGGGCGGTGAATTCGCGATGTTCAGCTACGAAGGGCCCACCGAGGGGCTGCAAGACTTCATCCTGACGGTGTATGGCACCTGCCTGCCGGCGCTCCAGCTGACGCGCCGCAAGGGGCACGACATCGAGCGTTTCTATCCGAAAGGCGAGCGCCGTCCGCATCAGGCGCCTATCGAGATCAAGTGCGATTACCTGATCCCGATTCGACGTTAACGCTGCAGTTCGTCCAACGCGGGCATGTCCAGATGCGTGACATCGCCCGCCGTTTCCACTATCCAGCCGGAAGCCAGCCACGGGCTCTGCTGGTGATCGACGCGCGACAGTGAGCAGTTGCGCAAGCGCAGGCGACGTTCCGCATAGGCCGGCAGCCCGAGCACCGTACTGATCAAACACCCCAACGCGATGCCATGGCTGACGAGCAGCGGCTTGCTGCCTTCCGGCAGCATCAAGCAGCTCTCCAGCGCGGCACGCATGCGCTCGCCCAGCTCCTCCATGGATTCGCCTTGAGGGATACGGCCGTCAGGAGTACCATCGACCATCTGTTTGCGCCACTGCTCTTCCTGCGGCGTCAAACTGTCGATCAGGCGTTCTTCCAGAACTCCCATGTGCAGCTCACGCAAACGCGGATCGCAAATCACTTCGCAGCCACAGGCTTCGGCGATGATCTGCGCGGTGCGGCGCGTGCGCCCCAGATCGCTGGTAATGATATGCGTAATGCCTTCTTTGCTGACGCGCCTGGCGACCAGACGGGCCTGGTGTTCACCCATGGCGGTTAACGGGCTGTCGGACTGACCCTGGATGCGGCGAGCCGCGTTCCATTCCGTTTCGCCATGGCGAACGAGGTATACCTGTAACATTTTTGTTTTCCGTTATACTGCGTGAAATTTGCGTTTATCCCCGGCCCGGCGGCGCTTTTGCCGCTGCCCGGCGTATCGGCCAGAAGGATATCAAACCCGTTATGTACCATGTTGTCGCTGCAACTACCAACCCGGCAAAGATCAAGGCTATTCAACTGGCCTTCGACGACGTCTTCGGCGCGGGCCACTATCGCATTGAAGCCGTCGACGTCGCCAGCGGCGTCTCGCTGCAGCCGATAGGCAATCACGAAACGCGCACCGGCTCGCGCCAACGCGTCATGGAAGCGCGCCAGGTCAGGCCCGAGGCCGATTTTTGGGTCGGCGTAGAAGCCGGGATTGAAGAGAATATGACCTTCGCCTGGATGACCATCGAGAACCCGCACATCCGCGGCGAATCCCGCTCGGCGAGCCTGATGCTGCCGGAAGTCATCTTACAAGGTATTCGCGACGGTCGCGAATTGGGCAGCGAAATGGCAGCAATCACCGGCAACCCCGAGGTGAAGCGTCAGGGCGGCGCCATCGGCATCTTCACCGACGGCCGGCTGAGCCGCACCAGCGTTTATCATCAGGCGCTGCTGCTGGCGCTGGTGCCGTTCCACAACGCCATCTATCAGCAATAACCCCGAGCCTGTTAGGGCGCGTCGTGCAGCAACTGCTGCTCAAGCCACTGTTTCAGCTCAGGTGAAGCCGCTTTCAGGCTGTTCGATCCGCGGGTGATGGTGGCAATCCCCGCGCCCAGTTCATTTTTCAGCTCACGCTGGCTCATCTCGCCGCGCATCAGTTCCTGAATGATCCGCACCCGAGTGCCCAGCGCGGTGCGCTCGTCCGGCGTCAGCATCAGCTGCAGCAGCGGTTGATGCAGTTCTTGCGCAAACGAATTCTGCAGCAGCGCGACGAAGCGCAGCCAATCCTCATTGCCTTGTTCTGAAAGAGCGGGGTCGTTTAACGATAATTGCGTCATGGCAGCCACCATACTATTTAACTAGTACAGCAGCATACCATAGGGCCGTCAAAATCAATAACGTCTCTGCCACTCGGCGTCGGTCAGCACCTTGGCCGGCCGGTGCGTCAGATAGCGGTAAAACGCGTCATAGGCCAACACGTTCTTGACGTAGCCGCGGGTTTCCGAGAACGGAATGCTTTCGATAAACGCTACCGGATCGATCCGCCCTGCGCTGTTGCCCAGCCAGGTGTTCACCCGCGACGGGCCGGCGTTATAGGCGGCGGTCGACAGGATGCGGTTGCGGCCGAACTGCTGATAGACCGACTCCAGATAGCTGGTGCCGATGGTGATGTTGGTCTGCGGATCGAACAGCTGGCTCGGGCCGACGTAACCGGGGATGTTGAACATCTGCACCGTATGCTGCGCGGTGCGCGGCATCACCTGCATCAGGCCGGAAGCGCCAACCGGCGACTGTGCCTTCGGATTCCAGGCGCTCTCCTGACGCGCTATCGCCATCGCATAGCTGGTGGTGATCCCCTTGTCATCGGTGGCGCGGCGGAACTCCTGCGGCCAGGCGACCGGGAAGCGTTCCTCCAGGTGATCCCACAGCTTGCCGACGATGGTCGCCTGCACGCTCAGATCGGCCCATTTTTGCTCAAAGGCGTAACGCGCCAGCGCCTCTTGTTCCGGCCGGCTGCGGCTGGCGACGTAGGAGCCCCACTCGCTGCGGGCCAGGTTGTCCATATTCCAGTACATCAGCTCGCGCACCCGGGCGACTTCCGGCCCGTCGGTCAGCGACGCGCGCGGCTTGGCCGCCACCGCCACCATCACCGGATAAGTGGCGTTCAGCTTCTGCGCCGCCACCATCGGATAGAAGCCGCGTTCGGTCATCAGGTTACGCAATATCTCCTCGCCTTCGGCGCGTTTCCCTTCGTCCATCAGTTGACTGGCGCGCCAGTAGCGCCACTCATCCTTGTTGCGCGACGCTTCCGGCAGGCGCGCCAGCCAGGTCGCCACGCCCTGCCGATCGCCGTTACCCAGCGCCATGCGCACCCGGCGCTCCAGCAGCGAAGGCGAACGGCTGCGCAGGATCACCTGATCGCGCCACTGCGCCTGTTCAAAGGTGGCATCGTTGCCCATCAGGCGCCAGGCCACCGCCTCTTCCAGCCCCAGCCGCTCGTCGTCGCTCATTTTCTGCAGCCGCGCAAGCGTCGGGATCATCGCCCGCGCGTTTTCCACATCCTGCCGCGCCAGGCGCTCAAAGGCGATGCCGGTGGCGGCGCGGGTAAAGTCGGTCGGCCCCACGCTGCGGGCGAAGGCTTCCACGGTGGTCGGATCGTTTTGCAAGCGCACCAGGGCGTTGCCCATGGTCTGGTAGTCGGCCGGCAGTTGGCTGTAGAGGTTGCTGACCAGTGAACTGTTGCCCTCTTTCAGCGCCAGCTTCATGCGCGCCAGAATATCGAGCGGCGTCTGCTTGCCCGCGCCGCGCCAGACGCTGAACAGCCGATCGCAGGCGCTCGGCAGCGTTTTGCCGTTCAGCCACAGTTCGTCGGCGCCGCTCCAGGCCGCCTGCTGATCGCCGGTGGCCCACTTGGCGTAGTAATAGTTGCAGCGCGCCGCCACCGGTTTGGGCGGCTGCGGGCTGAAGGCCAACAGGGTGCGCCAGTCTTCGCGACGCGCCAGCTCATTGACGAAGCGCGGCGCCAGTGATTTCGCCGGCGGCAGCGTCGGGTTGCGTTTGATAAAGTCGTTCACCTCGGAGAACCCCGCCTGACTCAGATCCTGCGTCAACTCGCGGTATTCCAGGTAAGGATAAAGCGGGTAATCGCGCAGCGTCGGCATCAGCTGCGCCACCACGTCCATCTGATTGCCGTCCCACGCCTGTTTGATCTGCTGGTAACGCTGACGTTGCGCATCCAGAGAATCCGCCAGCGCCGCGCCGGAAAACGCCGTCAGGCACAGCCCCATCGCCAACAGCCGTCGCTTGTCCACCTTGACCATCCTCGCTCTTTCCTCACTGGTTATACCGCAGGAGCCGCCCAGCTCCCCGGTGACCGCCGCGCCACGGCGCCGCGGGACAAAATAAAGCCGGGCGCACGGCCCGGACGCAGATATCTACCATAGACAGCGCAATCGCTTATCCATTCAATACTGTAGAAGAAGAAGTGTATCGCCATGACGGGAGCCAGGTAAAAAACGTTTACTTTGGCTGACAAATCAGGCCGGCGGGATATTTCCAGCCACCGGATTTTTATTAGCCGCCCCGGTGCTTATTGGAGAAGTAAAATACTTTTTAATTATTAGCTATCACATTATTACATTTTCGAAATGACGCAGTCGTTGCGCAAATCGCCTGACAGCTGGCCAAACGCGCCAACTTTGCAGAAAAGCGGTGGCAAACCCGGGTAGGCATTTTTATACTATCAAAAATAAGTAGGATAATTCCGAGAAAACAGCACATAAAGCGCCCAACGAAGACATCTTATAATACAATCCGCGCCAATTATGGGTTAGATAGTGTTCATTAGGCAGTGCGACTGACAGCTTTCAGCAAAACGATTGTCCCTTCAAGCGGGCCGGATTTTTCCTTGTCAGGCCACGGCCTGCGGGCGGTGGATCAGGCCGGAATGGCGGGTGAAAATGGCAAGTAAGACCGCGATAGCGATGCGTTGCGCAAAAAGCCCCGTGCCGGGCTTCCATGCCGCACGCCTGAATATCGGTCGCCTGTTGCTGATCGTTTTGTTGGTGCTGCTGACGTTGCCCGGGCCTGCGCGCGCCGCCGATGATCCCTATCAAAAGCGCACGCACGCCGTGACGACCGTGGTGGTCGGCATCATCAGCTACGCCCGCTGGTCGCGTGAACCCAATCCGATCCGGTTGTGCGTGACCGCACCCACCCAGTATGCCGAAGGGTTGTTCGATCCGATCCTGCTCAGCGCCCCGCGTCCGATTAAAGCCGAGCGCGTGCCGTTCGACAGCCCAACGCTGAGTACCGGCTGCGATGTTATCTACTTAGGGAACATCACCGCCGCGCAGAGACAAAATTTCATGCAGCGCATTTCCGGCAACTCCATTCTCAGCATCAGCGAGAACGATAGCGAATGCTCCGCCGGCAGCGCATTTTGCCTGCAGATCGATGGGGATCAGGCCAGCTTCAAGGTCAACCTGGACGCCCTGGCGCGCAGCGGCGTGCGCGTCCACCCCAACGTGCTGCAGCTGGCACGCAAACAGGCGCCGCCGCTATGAGGCTGTTGCGTAAAAACCGTTCCGGCAATGCGCGCCCGACGCTGGGCCGAGTGCTGCAGCGGGTGCATCTTGGGCTGGCGCTGATCGCCGTCGGCACCGCCGGCATCTTTTTGACGCTGGTGGCGCTGTTTGCACTGCGCGCCTATGCCAACCACAACCTGCACCTGATCGCGCGCTCCATCAGTTATACCGTCGAGGCCGCCGTGGTGTTTGAAGACCGCACCGCCGCGCGCGAGGCGCTGATGCTGATCGCCTCCAACGAAGAAGTATCGGACGCGCGGATCCTCGACAACAACGGCAAGATGCTGGCCAACTGGCGCCATCCCACCGATGGGCCGCTGCACGGCCTGGAGCAGATCGTCGCACACTGGGCGCTGCCCGAACCGGTCATCCTGCCCATCACCCACGAGGGTAAGCAGGTCGGCCAGGTCTGGCTGAGCGGCAACGGCGGCAGCCTGCTGCGTTTCCTGTTGCGCGGCATGGTCGGCATGATCGCCTGCCTGGTGCTCAGTACCTTGTGCGCCCTGGTGTTGTCGCGCCGTATGCTGGTCGGCATCGTCAGTTCGCTGGACGACATTGCCAACGTGGCGCACGCGGTGCGCCGCGATCGCACCTTCGGCCTGCGGGTGCCGTCGGCGCCGATCGCCGAGCTGCATGAGCTCAGCAACGATTTCAACGGCTTGCTCGACGAGCTGGAGGCCTGGCAGGCCCACCTGAAGCAGGAGAACGACTCGCTGGCCCACCGGGCGACGCACGACAGCCTGACCGGCTTGCCGAATCGCGCCTTCTTCGAAGGGCGGCTGAGCCGCGCCCTGGGCGATATCGAGCCGCCGGCAAAATTGGCGGTGCTGTTTATCGACGGCGATCGCTTCAAGGAAGTGAACGACAGTTACGGCCACGCCGCAGGCGATGCGGTGCTGACCACCATTGCCGGACGCATTCGCGCGCAGCTGCGCGAGACCGATCTGGTCGCGCGTCTGGGCGGGGATGAATTCGCCGTGCTGCTGGCGCCGGTACACGGCACGGAAGATGTCCTGCAGATCGCTGACAACATCATCGACTGCATGACGCAACCGGTCATTTTGCCGAACGACGAGGCGGTCATTACCTCTCTGAGTATCGGTATTGCGCTGTACCCTGATCACGCCTCGACGCCTCAGGGTCTTTTGCACGAAGCTGACGATGCGATGTATCAGGCAAAGCATCGTTATAACGGAGGCTGGCGGCTGGCTATACATAAATAAGAGCCCCGGCTATAACACTTGAACTAGGGATTTTGACTATGATACAGCAACTGTTTAAAGGTCGTTTTTCACTGCTGACGATGGTGTTCGTCGCCCTGCTGGCGCTCGCCGGCTGCCAGAGCAAGCCGCAGGGCCTGACGCCCGAGCAGGTTGCGCTGCTGCAATCGCAGGGCTTCAAGCTGACTGACAACGGCTGGGAGTTCGGTCTGTCGGATAAAGTGCTGTTCGGCAACAACATCGGCAAGCTGAACCCGGAAAGCACCGAGACGGTGCAGAAGATGGGCCGTGCGTTGCTGAGCGTCGGCATCACCAAGTTCCGCCTGGACGGCCATACCGACAACTACGGTGAAGACAGCTATAACGACCAACTCTCGCTGCGCCGCGCCGATGCGGTGGCCGATCTGCTGGCCAGCGTCGGCATTCCGCGCGCCAATATCGAAACCCGCGGCATGGGCAAGCGCGATCCCGTTGCCGACAACCGCACCTCCAGCGGCCGCGCGGAAAACCGCCGCGTCGCGATCGTCGTCACGCCATAAGCCACCAATATGCGCCTTTATCGGCGCATAAACGGTTATACTTAGCGATCGCTGAGCGATGTCTGGGATCCGAGATCGAAACGGGCTACACTCATGCCGCCAGACATCCTATAAATACTGATATAGAGAGGCTTAGAGCAACGTGGCTCAATACGTCTATACCATGCACCGCGTCGGCAAGGTCGTACCGCCGAAGCGTCATATTTTGAAAAACATCTCCCTGAGCTTCTTCCCTGGGGCCAAAATCGGCGTACTGGGCCTGAACGGCGCCGGTAAGTCCACCCTGCTGCGCATCATGGCCGGCATCGATACCGACATCGAAGGGGAAGCGCGCCCACAGCCGGGCATCAAGATCGGTTACCTGCCGCAGGAGCCGCAGCTTAACCTCGAACACACCGTGCGTGAATCGGTGGAAGAAGCGCTGGCAGAAGTGGTCGGCGCGCTGAAACGCCTGGACGAAGTGTACGCGCTGTACGCGGAAGAAGGCGCAGACTTCGACAAGCTGGCCGCCGAACAGGGCCGCTTGGAAGAGATCATTCAGGCGCACGACGGTCACAACCTCAACGCCCAACTGGAACGCGCCGCCGATGCGCTGCGCCTGCCGGACTGGGACGCCAAAATCGCCCACCTGTCCGGGGGTGAGCGTCGCCGCGTAGCGCTGTGCCGCCTGCTGCTCGAAAAACCGGACATGCTGCTGCTGGACGAACCGACCAACCACCTGGACGCCGAGTCCGTGGCCTGGCTGGAACGCTTCCTGCACGACTTCGAAGGCACCGTGGTGGCGATCACCCACGACCGTTACTTCCTGGATAACGTGGCCGGCTGGATCCTCGAACTGGACCGGGGCGAGGGCATTCCATGGGAAGGCAACTACTCTTCCTGGCTGGAGCAGAAAGACGCGCGTCTGGCGCAGGAAGCCTCCGCCGAAGCCGCTCGTCGTAAGTCGATCGAGAAAGAGCTGGAGTGGGTGCGTCAGGGTGCCAAAGGACGTCAGTCCAAAGGCAAGGCCCGTTTGGCCCGCTTCGAAGAGCTGAACAACACCGAATACCAGAAACGCAACGAAACCAACGAACTGTTCATTCCACCTGGCGCACGCCTGGGCGATAAAGTGGTCGAAGTCAGCAACCTGCGCAAGTCCTACGGCGACCGCCTGCTGATCGACGACCTGTCGTTCTCTGTGCCGAAAGGGGCAATCGTCGGCATCATCGGCCCGAACGGCGCGGGTAAATCCACGCTGTTCCGCATGATGTCCGGTCAGGAACAGCCTGACTCCGGCAGCATCGTGCTGGGCGATACCGTCAAGCTGGCGTCCGTCGATCAGTTCCGCGACAGCATGGACGGCTCGAAAACCGTGTGGGAAGAAGTCTCCGGCGGGCAGGACATCATGCGCATCGGCAACACCGAGATGCCGAGCCGCGCCTATGTCGGCCGCTTCAACTTCAAGGGCGTCGATCAGGGCAAACGCGTGGGCGAGCTGTCCGGCGGTGAGCGTGGCCGTCTGCACCTGGCCAAGCTGCTGCAGGTTGGCGGCAACGTGCTGCTGCTCGATGAACCGACCAACGACCTGGATATCGAAACCCTGCGCGCGTTGGAAAACGCCCTGCTGGAATTCCCTGGCTGCGCCATGGTGATCTCGCACGACCGTTGGTTCCTCGACCGTATCGCCACCCACATCCTGGACTACCAGGACGAGGGCAAGGTGGAATTCTTCGAAGGCAACTTCACCGAGTACGAAGAGTACAAGAAGCGTACGCTGGGCGCCGACGCGCTCGAGCCGCACCGCATCAAGTACAAGAAGATCGCCAAGTAATCCCCAAGGCGCCGCATGCGGCGCCTTTTTTTATTCCCGCGCCAGCTCGCGCGCGTAGTCGTCAAACGCCGGGTGCTGCAGCACCACATCGATAAAACAGGCCAGCGCCGGGGAATTCAGCTTGCGGCTCGGGTAGACCAGATACAGCTCATTACCCTCCGCGCGCCACGCCGGCAAGACTTCCACCAACAGCTTCTGCGCCACCACCTCGCGGCTGAGAAACGCCGGCAACAGCGTGATCCCCGCACCGGCGATAGCGCATTCACGCGCATACAGCAGGTTGTCGGTGGTGTGCGCCAGCGGCAGCTGCCAACGGTAGTAGTCGTCGCCACAGCGCAGGTTCCAGGCCGTCCAGGCGCGGTGGGCAATGCAGCGATGCTGTTGCAGCTGCTGCGGGTGTTCGATCGGCAGATGCTGCGCCAGATAGGACGGCGCCGCCAACAGATAGCGCGGCGCATACCCGAGACGGCGACCGATCAGCGAAGAATCCTGCGGCTTGCCGGTGCGCAACGCGGCATCGAAGCCTTCCTGTACCAGATCCACCATGGCATCGGACACCGACACCTCCAGCGAAACGTCCGGGTACTGGCGCTGAAAATCCGCCGCCAGCCGCGCCACCAGGGTCGCCCCCAGCCCGGCGGGCGTCGAGATGCGCAGGCGGCCGCTCGGGTTATCGCGCAGCCGCTGCAGCGCCAGATCGGCGCGTTCGGCGGCGGACATCATCGCCTGACAATGTTCCAGATAACGCTCACCGGCGAAGGTCAGGTTCAGCTGGCGCGTGGTGCGGTTGAGCAAGCGCAGCCCCAGCGTCTGTTCGAGCTGGCTGATGCGCTGGCTGACGCTGGATTTCGGCAATCCCACGCGCTGTGCGGCGGCGGTGAAGCTGCCGCACTCCGCCACCAGCGCGAACAGCGCCATGTCCTGCAGCTGTTTGAATTCCATTGTTCACCCTAAACGAACACTCAGTTAGATATTGTCCATCTTATCACCCCACTGCCGCGGGTCTACACTGGGGGCATCATTTGAAAGGAGTACAATCATGTCGATAAAAGCCATTGCCGTAGACCCGCAGAACCCCGCCGGTTTCATCGAAATTTCACCGGAGATGCCGGTTCCCGGCCAGTACGATCTGCTGGTGGAGGTGAAAGCCGTGTCGGTCAACCCGGTGGACACCAAAGTGCACGCCGGTCTGCAGAAAAGCGGCCTGCAGCAGCCGCGCATTCTCGGCTGGGACGCCAGCGGCATCGTGGTGGGCGTGGGCAGCGGCGTCAGCGGCTTCAAGCCCGGCGATGAAGTCTGGTACGCCGGCGACATCACCCGTCCCGGCAGCAACAGCAGCCACCAGCTGATCGACTCACGCATCGCCGCGCACAAGCCGCGCAGCCTGAACTGGGCCGAGTCCGCCGCCCTGCCACTCACCGCCCTCACCGCCTGGGAGGCGCTGTTCGAACACCTGAACATTCACAATGCGCCGGAGCACAAGACGCTGTTGATCATCGGCGGCGCCGGCGGAGTCGGCTCGCTGGCCATTCCGCTGGCCGCATTGCGCAGCAAGGTGAAAGTGATCGCCACCGCCTCAAGGCCGGAATCCGCCGCCTGGTGCCGTGAACGCGGCGCCGATCTGGTGGTGGACTACCGCGATCTGAAAGGCAACCTGGCTCAGCACGGCATCGAGCAGGTGGATTACATCCTGTGCCTGAACGATACCGACGGCCACTGGCCGGTGATGGCCGAGCTGGTCGCGCCGCTGGGCCATATCTGCACCATCGTCGAGAACGCGCAGCCGTTGGATCAAAACGCGCTGAAGCTGAAAAGCGCCGCGCTGCACTGGGAATTCATGTTCACCCGCAGCATGTTCACCACCCCGGACATCGCGCAGCAAGGCAAGATCCTGCAGCAGATGGCGCAGTTGCTGGACGAAGGCAAGCTGAGCACCACGCTGAGCGAAACCCTGCACGGGCTGTCGGTAGACACGCTGACCGCCGCGCATCGACAGTTGCTCGGCGGCCATATGCAAGGCAAGCTGGTTATCGCTTACTAAGCCTGAATCGCGGCGGCGCCCTGCGCCGCCGTTACTGCGGGCGGACGAAGCCGACGCACAGCGTCTGCTCGTCGGCATGCGGATCGGCGCGGAACGTCAGCGTCTGCTGCCAATCGAGGCGCATCTTCGGCCAGTGGGCCAACTCACCGCCGAAGTCGCTGTGCGCGCAGTCTTCGCCCAACCGGCCGAACAGGGCGACGCCGTGCTGCGCAATCTGCGGATAGCTGATGTTGACGTTGTAGATATTCGGGCGCGTATGATTGGACCAACGCGTAATGGTCTGCGGCCGGGAACCGGCGTACACCGTCATCCACTGCGACAGGTATTCGCCGCCAACGTAGCGTAGATCGACGCCATACCGCTCCTGCCACTGCCGCTCCACCCCGGCGCTGAACGCCTTGATACCCACCATTTTCTGGCCGGCGTTGCGCACGTTGCCCAGCATCACCGCGGCATAACCCAAATAGACCGCCAGCGCTGCGCACATCAGCCCGAGGGTCGCCGCGCGCAGTGAACGCACCGGCGGCTGACGCACGCAGCCGACCAGCAGCGCGGGCGCCAGCATAAAGAACGGCTGCAGCCACTCGGTCAACCGGCCGCCGACGTTGAAGGAGAACCAGAAAGTGATAATGCCGAGCGGCAACAGATAGATCCACAGCAGCACCCGCATCGGCAACGCCGATGGCCAGGCCAGCACCGCCCCGCTGCGCCGCAGGATCGCCCACAGCACCAGCGACGGATAGAACACCAGCAGCAGCGACTGCAGCATGTCGAGGTTGAGCTGCATCTTGATCTGCGAATCCACCCATTTGAAGGCGGCAAAGTCGTGGTTCCAGAGCCAGAACACGTTCGGCAACACCAACGCCAGCCAGATCGCCACCGCCAGATAGAACTGCGGCTGCCGATAGCAGCGACGGACCTGCGGTACGAACAGCGTCGACAGCGCCACGAAATAGACGAAGGCGAAGGTCGAGTATTTCGCCATCATCGCCAGACCGGCCACCAACGCGAAGGCCGGCCACCAGTTGGCCGAACGCGAGATCGCCATATGGAAGAACAGCGCCATCCACGGCCACAGCATCACCAACAGGTAGTTGTCGTTGTAGGGAATAATGTCGAAATTGATGATGCCGGACAGGTTGAGCGTCAGCAGCGCCATCCAGGCCAGCAAGGTGCTGCCGCTCAGACGCCGCGCCAACAGCCAGACGCCCAACATGCCGATGGCGATGGCGATGAAGTGCCCGCCATACCAGTAAACGTTCAGCGGCAGCCACGACAGCCAGATCGCCGGATGCATCGCCGCACCGACCAGCCACGGATTTTTCGGTGAGCCCCACTCGCCGTTGAGGCCCCAGTTGAGCGCCTCGACGGCGTCGTAAGGCAGGGTAGGATCGAGATGAACAGTCAGCAGCGTCCAGGCTGCGGCATAGCAGACCAACCAGAGAGCGAGTAAGCGATAAGACATGTCTTCTTCTAAGCGTTATTGTAAAGAAAATCTTAACTTAGTCGCTGTCGAATGAACCATGTTTAAACAAGCCGTTAAATGTGCGCCTGGGTGGCGTTTCTGCCGCATCGATCGCACATTACGCTAATTTTACTCAGCCTGCCGCGTGACGATGGGCGGGCGCGCTCAACCGGCCGGCGTCCGCCGCCAGCAGCTGTTGCACCAGCTCGACGCAGCGCAGGAAACGCTCTTCGTAATCACTGGACTCAACGTGCACGTACTCGATGTTGTTGGCGCGCAGCATCTCCTCCAGCAGGCGCTGGAACGCCAGGCGATCGGCGGTGCTGCCGAGGCTGCGCAGGCCGTCCGCCACCCACGGCGTGTTGTTTTCCAGCAGTATCACCAGATCGAAACGGTATTCGTCGATCAGCGCCTGCACGAAGGGGTGTTCACGCCCTTCGTACTTTTTGCAAAATGCCTGCGTAGTCACGAAATCGGTATCGATAAACGCCACCTTGTTGGCGTACTTGACCGCGAAATCCACGTATTGCGCCTGCCCGAGGGCAATTTTGTCGTAGTCGGAATACTGCAGCGCCATCTCGTCGCCGCCCAGGTGCGAAAACACGTAATCGCGGCCATATTCCCAGGCACTGGTGGTGTTGAAGATGTTGGCCAACTTGTTGACCAACGTCGACTTGCCGCTCGATTCGCCGCCGAGGATCGCTACGGTGCGCACGAAGAACGGCTTCACCTCGGTCGGGATGTAGTCCCAATAGCGGAACGGATCCTGGCGGATCTGATTGCCGCTGATGTTCATGAACGAACGCTCGGGGTCGACCAAAATGGTTTCGATGCCCAGATGCTCGCGGTAGCGCGGCGCATCCTGCGCTTCGCTGGAATAGATGAAGCTCGGCACGATGCCCTTCTGTTCCATAAAGGCCTTCATGCCGTCGCTCCACACGTTCCAGCCGTGCGGATAGGGTTCGATGCCCTGTTCGTCGAACGAGTGGATATGGATGTTTTTCTGGTACTTGAAGGTCTGCAGCAGCCAGCGCAGGCGATCGCTGACCGTCGGCTGTTGCGACATCGAACTGTTCTCGAACAGCTCGCGATCGCGCGGCTCGTCATGGCACAAGATAACGTGCAGCTCGTCCACCTGGCTGCAGGCGCGCTGGATCAGGTAGATGTGGCCGGTGTGCAGCGGGTAAAATTTACCAAACACCACGCCGACTTTAACCTCTTTACGCGGGAACTCCAGCCCGAGAAAACGGTGCAGCGCCTCGAGCTTTTGCGCGCTCGGGCTTTTGATCTTGTCGTTCAACAGCTGGCTAAGATAGCCTTTGGTCATGCCGCTGGCATCCGCCACCTGCTGCAAAGTACAGCCCTTTTGCTTAATGGACGTCTTCAGGTAATCAAATTGCGGCATGGCCACCTCCGTTTAGTATGCTAAACAAAATAGCATATCTTTCTCGCCGTCGGCGACATTAATAAAACTCTTCCAGCACGTCCAGCGCGTCCGCCAGCTTCTTGACCCCGAACACCTGCATGTTGGCCGGCGGCTTCTTCGGCATGTTGCCGTGCGGCACGATGGCACGCTTGAAGCCGTGCTTGGCCGCTTCGGAGATGCGCTCCTGGCCGCTCGGCACCGGGCGAATCTCCCCCGCCAACCCCACTTCGCCGAACACCACCAGATCGTTCGGCAGCGGCCGATCGCGCAGGCTTGAAACCAGCGACATCAGCAGCGCCAGATCGGCGCTGGTCTCGCTGACCTTTACCCCGCCGACCACGTTGACGAACACGTCCTGATCCGACATCTGCAGCCCGCCGTGCCGGTGCAGCACCGCCAGCAGGATCGCCAACCGGTTCTGCTCCAGGCCCACCGCCACGCGGCGCGGGTTGGACATCATCGAGTGATCCACCAGCGCCTGGATCTCCACCAGCAGCGGCCGGGTACCTTCCCACACCACCATCACCGAGCTGCCGGAGGTGACTTCGTCGCCGCGGCTAAGGAAGATCGCCGAAGGGTTGCTGACTTCGCGCAGCCCCTGTTCGGTCATGGCAAACACGCCCAGCTCGTTGACCGCGCCGAAGCGGTTCTTGTGACTGCGCAGGGTGCGGAAGCGGGAATCGGCGTCGCCATCCAGCAGCACCGAACAGTCGATACAGTGTTCCAGCACTTTCGGCCCGGCCAGCGAGCCGTCTTTGGTGACGTGGCCGACCATGACGATCGCCACGCCGCGCGTCTTGGCGAAGCGCGTCAGATAGGCGGCGGTTTCCCGCACCTGCGCCACGCTGCCCGGCGAAGACTGAATGTCCGCCATGTGCATCACCTGGATCGAGTCGATCACCATCAGCTTCGGCTGCTCCTGCTCGGCGATCAGGCAGATCTGCTCGATGCTGGTTTCCGACAGCATGTTCAGGCCGCCGGTCGGCAGCCCCAGACGGTGAGCGCGCATCGCCACCTGCTGCAGCGACTCCTCGCCGGTGACGTACAGGGTTTTCATCTGTTCGGACAGTTTGCACAGCACCTGCAGCAACAGGGTGCTCTTGCCGGCGCCGGGGTTGCCGCCGATCAGAATGGCGCTGCCGGGCACCACGCCGCCGCCCAGCACGCGGTCGAACTCGAGAAAGCCGGTGGTGAAGCGCGGCAGCGCCTCAAGGCTGATTTCCGACAGCTTCTGTACCTTGCTGACGCCGGCGTCGCCGGCATAACCGCTGAGGCGATCGTTGCGCGCCGCTGCGGGCGACGCGGCCAAACGCACTTCCGTGATGGTGTTCCAGGCATGACAGGCGCTGCACTGCCCCTGCCAACGCGGATAGTCCGCCCCGCACTCATTGCACACAAATGCCCGTTTTGCCGCTTTTGCCACGTCTTACCTCAATCTTTCGTTATCGCACTTCGTGTTTCAGGCTGCCGGTGAGAATACACAGCACGCCCATCAGATCCGCATGCCGGATCGCCACCTGCGCTTTTTCATACACTTTCGGTTTGGCGTGGTAGGCGATGCCCAACCCCGCCGCCTGCATCATTTTCAAATCGTTGGCGCCGTCGCCGATGGCCACGGTCTGCGCCAGCGGGATCTCAAGCTTTTCCGCCAGCCGCAGCAGCGTGTCGGCTTTGAACTGTGCGTCCACCACCGGCCCCAGCACTTCGCCGGTCAGCTTGCCGTCGCGGATCTCCAGCTCATTGGCCGCTGCCGCCACCAGCCGCAGCCGGTTGCGCAGGTATTCGGCATAGTAGGTGAAGCCGCCGGAGGCGATCGCCACATGCCAGCCCATCGCCTGCAGCTTGCCCACCAGGCTGGTCAGCCCCGGCATCAGCGGCAGCTCGTCGCGCACCTGCTTGAGGATGTTGGCGTCGGCCCCTTTCAGCGTGCCGACGCGCTGGCGCAGGCTGGCGGTAAAGTCCAGCTCGCCGCGCATCGCGCGCTCGGTGACTTCCGCCACCTGCTCGCCGACGCCCGCCAGCTTGGCGATCTCGTCGATGCACTCGATCTCGATCGCCGTCGAATCCATGTCCATCACCAGCAGCCCCGGCGTGCGCAGGTGTGGGATCTTGCCGAGCGGCGCCACGTCCAGCCCGCTCTCCGCCGCCAACAGCTTGGCGCGCGGCGTCAACGTGCCCGCCAACCGCACCACCTGATAGTCGTCCACGCCCCAGGCGGTGACGATCACCATCGCCGCGCCGAGCTTACGTTGGAATTGCGTAATGCGCGCCTTGTCCAGCTTTCTGCCGTATAACAGCCACCCGGTATTGCCCGCCCGGTAGTCCAGCGGCATCACTTCGTCGCCGCTGAGCGAAAGGGGAAGACCCGGCCATTGAGAGATCTCCGCCGGAAGATCGCAATAGGTCAGACTGTTTGACATCATTGACTCCTGAATGGACAAAAACGCTGCATGATAAAACGACGCATCAAGCTATCCTATCGCCAGCGGTTCTGGCAACATAAAGTGTCCCCGATGCCCAAGGAACCTGCATGGCTCGCGCTAAACTGAAATTTCGCCTGCACCGCACCGCTATTATCCTGATTTGCCTGGCTTTGCTGGTGCTGCTGATGCAGGGCGCCTCTTATTTTAGCCTGAGTCACCAAATGGCGCGATCCGAGCAGGTTGAAGAACTGGCGCAGACGCTGACCAAACAGGTCGCCTACAGCCTGGCGCCGCTGCTGGACGACGACGGCAACACCCCGCGCATCGACGCCATCCTCAAGCAGCTCACCGATCACAGCCGCATTCTCGACGTCAGCGTGTATCAGTTGGACGGCACGCTGGTCTCCCACGCCGGGGAACAGATAAGTATACGCGATCGCCTGTCGCTCGACGGCAAACGCGCCGGCAGTTACTTCAACCACCAGTTGGTCGAATCCATTCAGGGCAAAGACGGCCCGATCGGCTTTATCCGCATCACCCTCGACACCCACGTGTTGGCGACCGAATCCAAGCAGGTGGACAACACCACCAACCTGCTGCGCCTGAT
This sequence comes from Serratia sp. CY84636, assembly GCF_052166245.1. NCBI lineage: Bacteria > Pseudomonadati > Pseudomonadota > Gammaproteobacteria > Enterobacterales > Yersiniaceae > Serratia > Serratia sp. CY84636. The sequence continues at coordinate 367,957 of NZ_JBJNOX010000004.1, read as the reverse complement.
GATCCTGCTGGCGCTGGCGATCGGCATCATTCTGGCGCGCACCCTGCTGCAACACCGCCGCAGCCGCTGGCAGCAGTCGCCGTACCTGTTGACCGCCAACACGCCGTTGGCAGAAGGCAATACGGTGGAAGACGACGAAGAGGATGCGCCGGAGAAAAAACAGGAAGCGCCGAAGCAGGGGTAACTCAGGCCAGGCGCTGAATGCGCTCGTGCCGTTTTCTTGTCCTTTCGGTGAATAGATTGTCCGTAACAACGGGATCCACAACCAATTGAAAGGTAAAGCGTTAGCCAAAACTGGCCAAGCGGAATGAATAGATTGACGGGCGGGCGCCATGATGACGCCCGCCGGGGTATTACGCTTTGTCGCCCAGCAGCACGGATTCCAGCGCGATAACGATCATTTCGTTAAAGGTGGTCTGGCGTTCCGCCGCCGTGGTCGCTTCGTGACGCAGGATGTGGTCGGACACGGTGCAGATGGTCAGCGCCTTGCAGCCGAACTCTTCGTACAGCTCCGCCGCCACGCCGTAGATGCCGGCCGCTTCCATTTCCACGCCCAGGATGCCGTACTTCTTCATCACCTGGAACATGTCCGGATCCGGCGTGTAGAACAGATCGGCGGAGAAGATGTTGCCCACGCGCGCCGGGATGCCCTGCGCCGCCGCCGCGTCGACCGCGTTGCGCACCATGTCGAAGTCGGCGATCGCCGCGTAGTCGTTGTCCTTGAAGCGCAGACGGTTCACCTTGGAGTCGGTGCACGCGCCCATGCCGATCACCACGTCACGCAGTTTGATATCGTCACGCACCGCGCCGCAGGAGCCCACGCGAATGATCTTCTTCACGCCGAATTCGGCGATCAGCTCGCGCGCATAGATGGAGCAGGACGGGATGCCCATGCCGTGGCCCATTACGGAGATGCGGCGGCCTTTGTAGGTGCCGGTGAAGCCCAACATGCCGCGCACGTTGTTCACTTCCACCGCGCCTTCCAGGAAGGTTTCGGCGATGTATTTTGCACGCAGCGGATCGCCCGGCATCAGTACTACGTCAGCGAAATCACCCATCTCAGCATTAATGTGCGGCGTAGCCATAATTTTCTTCCTTTAGAAATCTTATTTAATAAAAACGTCAAACATCTGAGCCTTGAATGTCGAGTTGCAGCCAGGCAGCTAGCGGGTGAATCCCCAGGAGCTTACTTGAGTAAGTGACTGGGGTTCACGCGTGAAGCTAACAACGCTGAGGCTTGAAAGACAGGGCTTAGAACATGCTCTTACCGTAATCCATCGGCGACAGGCCAAAATAATTGGCGACGGTCTGGCCGATGTCGGCAAAGGTCTCGCGGTGGCCCAGCGAGCCCGGCTTCACTTTCGGGCCGTAAACCAGCACCGGGATGTGTTCGCGGGTGTGGTCGGTGCCCGGCCAGGTCGGGTCGCAGCCGTGGTCGGCGGTGAAGATGATGATGTCTTCGTCTTTCACCAGCTTCAGCAGCTCCGGCAGGCGGCGGTCGAACAGCTCCAGCGCGGCAGCGTAGCCCGCCACGTCGCGGCGGTGGCCATAGGAGGAGTCAAAGTCCACGAAGTTGGTGAACACGATGGTGTTGTCGCCGGCCTTTTCCATTTCGATCAGGGTCGCGTCGAACAGCGCGTCGATGCCGGTCGCCTTCACCTTCTTGGTGATGCCGACGTTGGCGTAGATGTCGGCGATTTTACCGATCGACACCACTTCGCCGCCCTTCTCATCCACCAGCTTTTTCAGCACGGTCGGCGCCGGCGGCTCTACCGCCAGATCGTGGCGGTTGCCGGTGCGCTGGAAGTGGCCCGGCTTATCGCCGACGAACGGACGCGCGATCACGCGGCCGATGTTGTAGCCGCCTTCGGTCAGCTCTTCACGCGCAATTTCGCACAGCTCATACAGGCGATCCAGGCCGAAGGTTTCTTCATGGCAGGCGATCTGGAACACCGAGTCGGCGGAGGTGTAGAAAATCGGCTTGCCGGTTTTCATGTGCTCTTCGCCCAGCTGATCGAGGATCACGGTGCCGGACGAGTGACAGTTGCCCAGGTAACCCGGCAGCTTGGCGCGCTCGACCAGCTTGTCCAGCAGTGCCTGCGGGAAGCTGTTGTGCTCGTCCGTGAAGTAGCCCCAGTCGAACAGCACCGGCACACCGGCGATTTCCCAGTGGCCCGACGGCGTGTCTTTACCGGAAGAGAGCTCGCTGGCGTAAGCGTAAGCGCCGATGATGTCGGCGTTGCGGTCCAGCCCCTGCGGGAAGTTGCCGGTGGACTCTTCAGCCGCTTTACCGAGGCCCAGACGGCTCAGGTTAGGCAGCGTCAGCGGGCCCTGGCGGCCCACGTTGGCCTCACCGCGCGCGCAAACCTCGGCGATGTGGCCCAGGGTGTCGGAACCCTGGTCGCCAAAACGTTCGGCGTCTTCGCTGGCGCCGATGCCGAAGGAGTCCAATACCATAATAAATGTGCGTTTCATCTGTGCTCTCCTGCGTGTTCTCACGCTTTGGACGGCCGCGAAAAAGCCGCGGCCGTTCCTGATTCTTGGGTTATTCCGTGATGCGCTTATACACCACCGGCGTCGCTTCCGGCGCCTTGTCGCTCAGCGTCATTGCGCTGCGCACCGCATCGGCCGCCTGCTGCCAGCTCTCTTCATCGTTGGCGTGGATCATCGCCAACGGCTGCTGGGCATCCACTTTATCGCCCAGGCGCGCCACCTCGGTCAGACCAACGCTGTAGTCGATGGCGTCGCTCGCCCGGCGACGGCCGCCGCCCAGCGAAACCACCGCCATGCCCAGCGCGCGGGTATCCATGGCGCTGATGATGCCCGGCTTTTCAGCATACACCGGCTTGCTCAGCGTTGCCGCCGGCAGATAGCTATCGTAGCGTTCGACGAAGTCTATCGGCCCCTGCTGCGCCGCCACCATGCGGCCAAACACCTCCGCCGCCTTGCCGTTGTCCAACACCGCCTGCAGTTTGGCACGCGCGTCGGCCTCGTCATGCGCCAGGCCGCCGGACAGCAGCATTTCCACGCACAGCGCCAGCGTCACTTCCAGCAGGCGCGGGTTGCGGTATTCGCCGGTCAGGAAGCGCACCGCTTCGCGCACTTCCACCGCGTTGCCGGCGCTGGAGGCCAGCACCTGGTTCATGTCGGTCAGCAGCGCGGTAGTCTTGCAGCCCGCGCCGTTGGCCACGCCGACGATCGCCTGCGCCAAATCTTGCGACAGGGCATAGGTCGGCATAAAGGCGCCGGAGCCGACCTTCACGTCCATTACCAGCGCATCCAGCCCTTCCGCCAGCTTCTTGGCCAGAATGGAGGCGGTGATCAGCGGGATCGAATCCACGGTAGCGGTAATGTCGCGGGTGGCGTAGAAACGTTTGTCCGCCGGCGCCAGCGAGCTGGTCTGGCCGATGATCGCCACGCCGACGTCCTGAATGATTTTGCGGAAGGCGTTATCGTCCGGGAAAATATTGAAGCCCGGAATGGCTTCCAGCTTGTCCAGCGTGCCGCCGGTATGCCCCAGGCCGCGGCCGGAGATCATCGGCACATAGCCGCCGCAGGCCGCCACCATCGGGCCAAGCATCAGCGAGGTCACGTCGCCCACGCCGCCGGTCGAATGCTTGTCGACAATCGGGCCGTTCAGCGCCAGACTCTTCCAATCCAGCACGGTGCCGGAATCGCGCATCGCCATGGTGAGCGCCACGCGCTCCGGCATGCTCATGTCATGGAAATAAATGGTCATCGCCAGCGCGGCGATCTGCCCTTCCGACACCACGTTGTCGCGAATGCCGTTGATGAAAAAGCGGATTTCCGCTTCGCTTAACGGCTGGCCGTCGCGTTTTTTACGAATAATTTCTTGAGCCAGGAACAAGGCATCCCCCTGTGTCGCCGAGAGTCGGTGCAGACGGGCGCGCCTGGCGCCCGCCAACGAAATCGATCAGTAGCCGCCGCCGGCGGTCTGGGTCTGGTGGCCCAGCGCGGTCAGCAAGCTGGCCAGCAGGCTGGAAGCGCCAAAGCGGAAATGCCGCGCATCGGCCCAGCCTTCGCCCAGAATACGATCGGCAAGTTGCAGATAATGCAGCGCATCCTCTGCGGTGCGCACGCCGCCGGCCGGCTTGAAGCCCACCGTCTTCGCCACGCCCAGATCGCGGATCACCGACATCATCAGCTCGGCGCTTTCCAGCGTGGCGTTGACCGGCACCTTGCCGGTGGAGGTCTTGATAAAGTCCGCCCCGGCCTTGATGGCGATTTCGGACGCCTTGCGGATCAGGTCGGCCTGCTTCAGCTCACCGGTTTCGATAATCACTTTCAGCAGCACGTTGGCCGCCTGACAAGCCTGCTTGCACTGTTTCACCAGCTCGAAGCCGACCTGTTCGTTGCCGGCGATCAGCGCGCGGTAAGGGAACACCACGTCCACTTCATCCGCGCCATAGGCGATGGCCGCGCGGGTTTCCGCCAGCGCGATGTCGATATCGTCGTTGCCATGCGGGAAGTTGGTCACGGTGGCGATACGGATATCCGGCGTGCCTTGCTCGCGCAGCGCCTTGCGCGCTACCGGAATAAAACGCGGATAGATGCAGATGGCCGCCGTGTGGCCGGCCGGGCTGTTGGCCTGACGACAGAGGGCGATCACTTTCTCGTCGGTGTCATCATCATTCAGCGTGGTTAAATCCATCAGGTTCAGCGCACGTTGCGCTGCTGCGGTTAATTCGGTCATAAAACTCTCCAACTGAGTACCTGGGTGTTGGCGAGCGGACTTGGTTCCATGAAGATAGCGCAGGGGAACGGCGTTCCCGCGGCGGCAACTGAGATCCTTCTCACCGCACATGGCCACCCGCCTTGCGGCCGGCCAGTAATAGCTATTTGAACACGAATGCCAAGGGCGATTCGCGTTCATCGTCACACTATATGAAATAGCACTGTAACAGACCGGAATTATATGTGAAGAGCATCACAAAATAACGCGATATCGTTCACAAATTCGCTAAAGAAGCGGCTGAAGATTGCGGGTGCGGCAAGCACCCGCGTTGCTTAGAGTATAGGCGGAGTCCCGCGATCGGTCGCGCCGTCGCGGGCTCCGGGATGGCTTACAGCGCCAGGAAGAAACCGGCGATGGTGGCGCTCATCAGGTTGGACAGCGTGCCCGCCGCCACGGCCTTCAGACCGAAGCGTGCGATGTCATGGCGACGGTTGGGCGCCATGCTCCCCAAACCGCCCAGCAGGATCGCCACCGAAGAGAGGTTGGCGAAACCGCACAGCGCAAAGGAGATGATCGCCTTGGTGTGCGTCGACAGCACCTGCAGGCCTTCCGCCGCCACCACGTCGTCCGGGCGCAGATAGGCGCCGAAGTTCATGTAGGCGACGAACTCGTTGACGATGATCTTCTGGCCGATAAACGAACCGGCGGTCATCGCTTCGCTCCACGGCACGCCGATCAGGAAGGCGATCGGTGAGAACACCCAACCGAGGATCAGTTCAAGCGACAGCTGCGGATAATCGAACCAGCCGCCGATACCGCCGAGAATGCCGTTAAGCAAGGCGATCAGCGCGATAAACGCCAACAGCATCGCACCGACGTTCAGCGCCAGCTGCATGCCGGAGGCTGCGCCGGAAGCCGCCGCGTCGATCACGTTGGCCGGACGCTCTTCTTCGGCGATCAGCTTCATCGCATCGTCTTTATCGTGGGTCTGCTCGGTTTCCGGCACCATCAGCTTGGCGAACAGCAGCCCGCCCGGCGCGGCCATGAAGGACGCGGCGATCAGGTATTCCAGCGGCACGCCCATCTGCGCGTACCCTGCCAGCACCGAACCGGCTACCGAGGCCAGGCCGCCGCACATCACGGCGAACAATTCTGACTGGCTCATGGTGGCAATATACGGGCGCACCACCAGCGGCGCTTCGGTCTGGCCAACGAAAATGTTGGCGGTCGCCGACAACGATTCGGTGCGCGAGGTGCCCAGCAGCTTGTGCAAGCCGCCGCCCAGCACGCGGATCACCAACTGCATGATGCCGAGGTAGTACAGCACCGCAATCAGCGAGGAGAAGAACACGATCACCGGCAGAACGCGCAGCGCGAACACGAAGCCGCCGCCGCCGAACACCTCGAACATCTTGTCGGACACCAGCCCGCCAAAAATGAACGAAATGCCCTGATTGCCGTAGGCGATAACGTTTGCCACACCGTTAGACATACTGCCGAGGATGCTGCGGCCCAGCGGCACATACAGTACCAGCGCGCCGATGCCGATCTGAATGATGAACGCCCACACGACGGTGCGCAGTTTGATGGCCCGGCGGTTGCTGGAGAGCAGCACCGCAATGGCGATCAGCACCGCCATGCCGACCAGACTCATGATGAGTTGCATGCAAAGTTTCCCTGTTGCAAAAAATAAAGTACATCCCTGCTCATGAAGAGAGGTCTGCTATTGGAGTGTTTCGGGGGGGATTATACTGAGCGAGGTCACCCTCGCACCGATTTATGTCACAAATGTATACAACGAGACGCAAATGAAAATCTTATAACGTGACGCAAGTCACGTTATAAACCCATCAATCCGGCATGGCGAACAGTGCCTGAGTATTGCGTTGCAGGTGGGCGGCGATCTCGTCGGCCGGTTCCGGCCGCAGCTCGCACAGCGTTTGAAACACCTCGGCGGCGCGTTCGGGGCGATTCGGCTGCCCCTGATAGCCGGCCAGCGGCATGTCCGGCGCATCGGTCTCCAGCAGCAGCGCCTCGAGCGGCAGCTGCGCCATCACGCCGCGCGTTTTTTGCGCCCGCTCATAGGTGATGGTGCCGCCCACGCCGATGTAATAGCCGAGGCGGATAAAGGCCTGCGCCTGCGACAGGCTGCCGGCGAAGCCGTGCACCACGCCGCGACGCGGCAACTGCATGCGCCGCAGCGCCGCGGCCAGCTGATCGTGGGTGCGACGCGAATGGAGGATCACCGGCAGGTCATGCTGTTTCGCCAGCCTCAGCTGGGCCAGCAGCACGCTTTGCTGGCGCTCGAACTGCGGGTTGTCCATATACAGATCGAGCCCGATCTCCCCCACTGCCACCAGCTTGCGCGGCCGTTCGGCCAGCAGCGTTGCCAGCTGCTCCAACTGCGGCTCATGATGCTGCGCGATATACAGCGGGTGCAGCCCCAGCGCGGCGAACAGCGGCGCGTGATCTTGCGCCAGCCGCAGCACCCGGGCAAAGCGATCGGCGGTGACCGTCGGGACGATGATGCGCTGCACGCCGGCGCTTGCCGCCCGCGTCAGGCTCTCGGCCTCATGCCCGGTAAAGGGCGGAAAATCGAAATGGCAGTGAGTATCGGTAAAGGCGTAACTCACAGCGCCCCCCCTTCACCCGGCGGCAAATCACCCGGCAGAATGATCTTCGGCGCCGCTACCGCGGCCTCCGGCTGCGCGCCCAGCTCGGACGGCATGACGATATCGGTCACGATCGGCGAAGGCATTCTGACGTTCTCCGGCTGGATCAGGCGGCGCGACAGCGCTTTTTTCACCTTCATGCCGTCCGGCTCCGGCTGCGCCATCCACTGGCCGACGGTGGCCAGGAAGTAACGGCCGCAGCGGCGCCCCAGGTGATAATCCTGATTGAGCGAACCCAGTCGGCTGCCCAACGCATTGCTGGCCAGCGGCTTCGGCGGAAAGATTTCGAAGATGCGCAGCTTGCCCGGCGGCTTCTCGATAAAGCGCTGGATGCGGTGATAGCTTTGCTCGTGATGCTGCAGGATGCGCACCATCTGCTGCAGGCTGCTGTCGCTCAGCCAGTGCTCCATGCGCTTCATCCACTGCGGGGTGTAGTACATCTGCGAGGGCACGGTGCGGATCACCACGATGGTGTCAGCGCCGCGACGATAGGCCTCTTCCACCGGGATCGCATCGCTGATGCCGCCGTCCTGATAGCTGACGCCGTCCAGTTCCACGCCCTGGCGATAAAAACCGGGAATGGCGCTGGACGCCTTGATGGCCGGCAGCCAGCGTTCGCGCTGCGCCGGCAGGTAGGTCGGCTCAAAGTCATCGCTGCGGCAGGCGCACAGCAGGAACTCGCGTCCGTCGGTAAGGTGCTGTTCCGCCACGTCCATCGCCAACGGCATCTGCGCCGCCGCCGTATCGACCAGCCAATCGAGATCGATCAGATGCCCGCCGCGCACGAAGCGCAGCGGATTAAAGAATTGGGCCGAGGTGGTGTAACGGGTGATCACCCGGCGCGCGTAGCCCATCTGCCCGCAGATGTACGCAGACAGATTCTGGGCGCCGGCCGATGTGCCGATCAGCAGATCGAAAGGGTTAAAGCCCGCACGCTGAAACTCGTCCAGCACGCCGGCGGTGAAAATGCCGCGCTGGCCGCCGCCTTCGCAGACCAGCGCCATCTTGCCTGGCCGAAAGGGTTTAGACGCCAGCGGTTCTATATTGCCGAGCGTGATGGGTATTCTGTATCCCAACTTGGCATCCTCAGTGAGACGTTTTCTCCGAGGATACCGCGTCTCGCTCTCTTCCGTAATCCTCTTGCAGTACGCCGGCGAGGAAATCGTTGCTGCCGGCCAGCCAGGCATAATCGCTGCCGGACCATTCTGCCCACGCCTGCCATACCTGGCCTTTCAGCTGTTTCCAGCGCCCGACGATGATGTCGCTGTTCATGGCCGGCCCTCCCCGACGTGAGAAAAGGAGTTAAGCTTTGTTACAGTTTACGGGAAAATGCCCGCCGGCTAAGGGCGACGGCGGCCGGTGAACAGGCTGACCAGGAACAGGATGATGCCGACAACGAACACGATTTTAGCCGCCCAGGCAGCGGTGCCCGCCAACGAACCGAACCCCAGCGCCGCAGCGATAAGCGCGATGACTAAAAAGATAATGCCCCAACGAAACATAAGCTTCTCCTTACCATTGTGAAAAAATTCGCTGCCATCTACCACCCCGACAACGGGACGTCGACGGCAAATCAGTTTCTTTTTTTGGTGTTACATGCCGGGCCGCCTTCACGGCCCGACAGATGCGGCTTGTTGTTGCTTGTTACGGGCGCCTGGCGGAATTACTGCTTGACCACCAGGTCGTTTTTCACGCTTTTCACGCCGTCGATAGCCTTGGCGATGCTTTCCGCACGCTCAGACTGCGCCTGCGTTTTCACCTCACCGGAAAGCTGCACCACACCATCGGTGGTTTCCACTTTCACATTGCGCGACGGCACGATGTCATCGGCCAGCAGCTTGGCTTTCAGCTCGCTGGTAGTGGCGGTGTCGCCGGCATACGATTTGATCGACTGGTTGGCTTCATCTTTCACGTGCAGCTTGTCGCTGACGGTCTTGACGCCTTCCACCTTACCGGCGACCGCGACCGCATGCTCCGCCTGCGCCTGGCTGCCGACGAACCCACTCAGGATCACGGTGCCTTTTTCGGTTTTCACCGAAATGTCGGAGCTTTTGATAGTCTTATCTTCCACCAACGCACTTTTAACTTTAGCCGTTATCGCGCTGTCATCCATGTAACCGTCAACTTTTTTCATGGAGCTATCGATTTTGGCACCGGCACTATCCGCGGCGTTAGACGCCTTGTTGAGCAGGCTGTCTTCGGCCAGCGCACTGCCGCTTACCAAAACAGAACCCAATACGACAGCCATCAGCGAGTGTGCAAATTTGGTCTTTTTCATCGATCTCTTCCTTTTGTTGGGGGCTCTCGACGCCAGAGCGCCGGAACCCTGCGGCCACCTTCACGCGGCCTTCTCGGTAAATACTTCATCATCGCTATACGATTAAGCGTTCACGACAGGAGTATTGCAACGGCCGTGCCAACTCAAAAAACACCTTAAAAATCAAAGAAAAAAATTCAGAAGTCGAATTTTTAGCCAAAAAACTGTCGTCTATTGGCGACAGGCTAAGTTACACAAAACTGAAATATAGCTATCTCATTGATATTTAAAGATACTAACTGTCTCCTATCGGCAACACATCAGAATAACTCACCAAACAAATAGCGTATTACAGTGATTTACTCTCAAGCAATGTGCGGACATCTCGTTAAAGATAGACCATCAGACGGAAAACGCAGGCCGTACGAACATCGCCTGGCGATATCGGTTCGCAGGATAAAATATGAGGAAGATTTATTAATTAGCGCAGTGAGGATAGGAGAAGCGTGCAGGGCGCACTGGGCGCCCTGCCGAGCGATCAGTGTTCGCGGGTTTTGCGGAAGGTCACGTCAGGATAGCGTTCCTGCGTCAGGTTGAGGTTCACCATGGTCGGCGCGATGTAGGACAGGTTATCCCCGCCGTCCAGCGCCAGGTTGATCTCGTTCTTGCGCTTGAACTCTTCGAACTTCTTCACGTCGTCGCACTCGACCCAGCGCGCGGTCGACACGTTGACCGATTCGTACAGCGCTTCCACGTTGTACTCGCTCTTCAAACGCGCCACCACCACGTCGAACTGCAGCACACCGACCGCGCCGACGATCAGATCGTTGTTGGCGATCGGACGGAACACCTGTACCGCGCCCTCTTCGGACAGCTGCACCAGCCCCTTCAGCAGCTGTTTCTGCTTCAGCGGGTCGCGCAGGCGAATACGGCGGAACAGCTCCGGCGCGAAGTTCGGAATACCGGTGAACTTCATGTCTTCACCCTGGGTGAAGGTATCGCCGATCTGAATGGTGCCGTGGTTGTGCAGGCCGATGATGTCGCCCGGGTAGGCTTCTTCCACGTGCGAACGGTCGCCGGCCATAAAGGTCAGCGCGTCGGAGATCACTACGTCTTTGCCGGTACGCACCTGGCGCAGCTTCATGCCCTTCTCGTAGCGGCCGGACACCACGCGCATAAAGGCCACGCGGTCGCGGTGTTTCGGATCCATGTTGGCCTGGATCTTGAAGACGAAACCGGTGAATTTCTCTTCCGCCGCCGTCACTTCGCGGGTGTCGGTTTTGCGCGGCATCGGCGCCGGCGCCCAGGCCACCAGGCCGTCCAGCATGTGATCCACGCCGAAGTTACCGAGTGCGGTACCGAAGAACACCGGGGTCAGCTCGCCGCTCAGGAAGGCCTCCTGATCGAACTCGTGGGAAGCGCCCTGCACCAGCTCCAGCTCATCGCGCAGCTGCGCCGCCAGATCTTCGCCCACCGCCGCATCCAGCTCCGGGTTGTCCAGGCCTTTGACGATGCGCACTTCCTGGATGGTGTGGCCTTTACCGGTCTGATACAGGTAGGTTTCATCCTTGTACAGGTGGTAAACGCCCTTGAACAGCTTGCCGCAGCCGATCGGCCAGGTGATAGGCGAGCAGGCGATCTTCAGTTCGCGCTCGACTTCATCCATCACTTCCATCGGATCGCGGATGTCGCGGTCCAGTTTGTTCATGAAGGTCAGGATCGGCGTGTCGCGCAGACGGGTGACTTCCATCAGCTTACGGGTACGATCCTCAACGCCCTTGGCGGCGTCGATCACCATCAGACAGCAGTCGACGGCGGTCAGGGTACGGTAAGTATCTTCGGAGAAGTCTTCGTGCCCCGGGGTATCCAGCAGGTTAACCAGGCTGTCGCGGTACGGGAACTGCATCACGGAGGTGGTGATCGAGATCCCACGCTGCTTTTCCATTTCCATCCAGTCGGATTTGGCGTGCTGGCTGGAGCCACGGCCTTTTACCGTACCGGCGGTCTGGATCGCCTGTCCGAACAGCAGCACTTTTTCGGTAATGGTGGTTTTACCGGCATCGGGGTGCGAGATGATGGCGAAAGTTCTTCTTTTGGAGACTTCGCGGGCAAATTCACTAGGAGACATGGTTTTCAGGTTCTACGGTTAGTCCGCCCTGCGACATCATCAGAACGCGCCGATCGCGGCGCCGGGCAAAGCGGTGAATAAAAGATAACAGCCGGGCATTTTCGCCGATTTGCCAACCGGTGACAATCAATGCTTTTACCGGCCGGGCGGATTACGCCAGCGGCAGCGCCATCACGATCGCGTCTTCGCGGCCGTGGGCGCTCGGGTAATAATTGCGGCGCACGGTGACCTCGTTGAAACCGAGATCTTCATACAGTGCGATCGCCGCCTGGTTGGAGGCGCGCACCTCCAGCCACAGCGTCACCACGCCACGGCTCTCCAGCTGTTCGATCACCGCGTTGAGCAGCAGGCGGCCAAAGCCCCGGCGCTGCCACCGCGGATGAATGGCGATGTTGAACAGCGTGGCTTCGTCCAGCACGATCTGCGTGATGGCGAATCCCGCCATTTCCCCTTCGGCGTTCAGCTTCAGGTTAAGGTAGCGATCGCCCTGATTGCTGGCGAAGGTGGTTTCCGTCCAGGGGAAAGCGTGGCTGGCTTGCTCAATGGTGAAGGCCGTGGCCAGGTCGGCCGCCGTCAGGGTAGAAATCGTGTTCATGATGACTAATCTGCTGCCAGAGGGCGCGTTTGGCCCCCGCGTCTTGGGAAAGCTCGGCCAGCGCCGGGCTGTATAGCTGCGCACCGGCGACCGCAAGCGGTTCCGCCACGCCCAGCCGCCAACTGTTGCATGCGGTCTCTTCAGGCAGCATCGCCGCCTGTTCCGGCGTCAGGCTGTAGGTTTGCGCCGGCGTCAGCCCCAGGCTGAGCAGCACGTCGCAAAACAGCGGATCGTCGGACGCGGGCAGCGTCTGCGCCACCACCAGCAGGCGCGCCTCGGGCGGCAGACTGACCGCCACTTCGCCCTGCAACACGCTCGGGCGGCGCAATGTCCACTGCGTAATACCCAGTTGTTGTAACAGCCAGTCGCGTTTTGATGCCATGCCGATTCCTACCCGTTGTGGTGCGCCATGCCTGCCATGCGCCGCGCTATGCTAACAAACCCGCGCAGCCCGCGCCAACAAACCCGTCGAACATATCGCCACAAAGCTCTATAATCCCCGGTCTCATTTCCAGGAGCCAATATCTGATGTCTGCATTAACCCCCGCCAGTGAAGTCATGCTGCGCCAGAGTGATGAATTTATCGAACGCCGCGTGCTGTTTGCCGGCGACCTGCAGGACAGCCTGCCGGCCCAATTCGAGGCCGCGGACGTGCGCGTCCACACTCAGCAATACCATCACTGGCAGTTACTGAACCGGACGATGGGCGATAACGTGCAGTTCGGTTTGACCATCGATCCCGCTTTCGTCGCCAACTGCGATACGCTGGTTTACTACTGGCCGAAGAGCAAGCAGGAAGCGCAATTCCAGCTGTGCAACATCCTGGCGCTGCTGCCGGTGGGCGTAGACGTGTTCGTGGTCGGTGAAAACCGCAGCGGCGTGCGCAGCGCCGAGCCAACGCTGGAAGGCCACGTTGCGCTGGTGAAAATCGACAGCGCGCGCCGCTGCGGCCTGTATCACGGCCGTCTGGACGCGCAGACCGAATTCGACCTGAACGACTGGTGGGACAGCTATCAGCTGCACGATCTGGAAGTGAAAACGCTGCCGGGCGTGTTCAGCCGCGACGGCCTGGACGTCGGCAGCTCGCTGCTGCTGTCGACGCTGGAAAAACACATGAAAGGCAAGGTGCTGGACATCGGCTGCGGCGCCGGCGTGATGGCCTCGGTGATGGCCAAGCTGTCGCCGAAGGTGAAACTGACCCTCAGCGACGTCAACGCCGCCGCGGTGGAATCCAGCCGCGCGACGCTGGCCGCCAACGGCATCGAAGGCGAAGTGATCGTCAGCAACGTTTACTCCGACATCACCGGCCGTTTCGACATGATCATCTCCAACCCGCCGTTCCACGACGGGCTGCAGACCAGCCTGACCGCCGCCGAAACCCTGATCCGCGGCGCGGTGAAACACCTGCCGATCGGCGGCCAGCTGCGCATCGTCGCCAACGCCTTCCTGCCGTACCCGGACATTCTGGACGCCACCTTCGGCAGCCACGAAGTGCTGGCGCAGAACGGCCGCTTCAAAGTGTATCAGGCCACCGTCGGCCGCCTACCGCGCGCGCCGAAGAAGAAATAATTCGCCGTTGGCGGAAAACGACAGAGCGCGGCCTGAGGCCGCGCTTTTTTTTAGCCGTTGATATAGGCCATCGACTCGGCGCCGTAGCGATCGCCGGCCGCTGCACTCAGCGGAAACACCGCTTCGATCGCCGCCAGTTCGGCCGCGCTCAGCGTTATCTCCGCCGCCGCGACGTTCTCTTCCAGATAGCGACGGCGTTTGGTGCCGGGGATCGGCACGATGTGCTCGCCCTGCGCCAACACCCAGGCCAGCGCCAGCTGTGAAGGCTTGACGCCCTTCTGCGCCGCCAGCTCACCCACCTTCTCCACCAGCGCCAGGTTGCGGGCGAAGTTTTCGCCCTGGAAGCGCGGGTTGCCGCGGCGGAAATCGTCCTCGGCCAGATCCTCCGGCCGCCGGATAGCGCCGGTAAGGAAACCGCGCCCTAACGGGCTGTAAGGCACAAAGCCGATCCCCAGGCGCTCACAGGCGGCCAGCACGCCCTGTTCAGCATCGCGCGTCCACAGCGAATACTCGGTCTGCAACGCCGTGATCGGATGCACTTTGTGCGCCCGCTCCAGCGTGGCGACCGACGCCTCGCTCAGGCCGATATAGCGGATCTTGCCTTCGCGGATCAGATCCGCCATCGTGCCCACGACGTCTTCGATCGGCACCTGCGGATCGACCCGATGCTGATAATAAAGATCGATCTCCTCTACGCCCAAGCGCCGCAGGCTGCCTTCCACCGAGCGCCGAATATACTCGGGCCGGCTGCTGACGCCGCGCGCCGAAGGATCCGCCGGATCGCGCAGGATGCCGAACTTGGTGGCCAGGAACACCTGTTGCCGTTTGCCCTTGATCGCTTCCCCCACCAACTCCTCGTTGGTGTGCGGGCCATACATGTCGGCGGTGTCGAGCAGCGTGACGCCCAGCTCCAGCGCCCGGTGCAGCGTGGCGATGGCCTCCTGCCGATCGGCGCCGGTGGAGTAGAAGTCGCTCATGCCCATGCATCCCAGCCCCAGGGCGGAGACGACGGGACCGTGGGAACCCAGTTTACGTTGTTGCATTGTGCTGCCCTCATGCGATGAACGGATAACGCAGCAAAGTCTGGTTGTTTACACTACAAAGATAAATAATGCAGATCGCACATCACTGTTCAAAAATCACCAACAATCCGGAGTGGACATGGATCAGGTTCAAGCCATGCGCATTTTTACCCGCATCGTCGAACTGGGCAGCTTCAGCCGGGCCGCCGAGCGCCTGCAGCTGCCGCGTGCCACGGTCAGCAACGCGCTAAAGCGGCTGGAGCAGCGGCTGGGCGTGCGCCTGCTGATCCGCACCACCCGCCAGGTACAGGTGACCAGCGAAGGCAGCCTTTACTATCAACGCTGCGTACAGCTGTTGGGAGCGCTTGAGGAAGCGGACACGCTGTTCAGCCACCATAAGCTGCAGCCGTCCGGCAAGGTACGCATCGATATGCCCCATTCGCTGGCGCGCCAGATCGTCATTCCGGCGCTGGACGACTTTTACCGGCGCTATCCCGACATCACGCTGGCGCTGGGCGCCAACGACACCCACGTCGATCTGTTGCGCGAAGGCGTAGACTGCGTGCTGCGCGCCTGGGAAACCGAAGACGACAGCCTGGTGGCGCGGCGCATCGCCCAGCTGCCGCAGATCACCTGCGCTTCCCCCGCTTACCTGCAGGCCTGCGGCACGCCGCTCGACATCGATAGCCTGGCGCCGCACCGCGCGGTAGGGTATTTTTCCCTGGCCAGCAACCGCGATTATCCGCTGGAATTCTGCCGTGGCGGCAAGGTGGAACTGCGCGAACTCCCCGCCCGGCTGAGCGTCAGCGGCGCCGACGCCTACATCGCCGGCGCGCGTGCCGGCATGGGGTTGATTCAGGCGGCGCGCTATTCACTTGCTCCCTGGCTGGAACGGGGCGAACTGGTGGAAGTGTTGGCGGGCACGCCGCCTCCACCGATGCCGATTTACATCATGTATCCGCCCGGCCGTTTCCTGGCGCCACGGGTCAGGGTGTTGATTGATTGGCTGATTTGGCTGTTTGACCAGCAGAAAAGCGGCGATATGGCTGTTTTTCCAGCAAACGCCCGCAAAGCGGGGAAATAACTGTTGACGTGCCCGCCAAAATCTCTAGAATTCGCCTCCGTGGTAACGTTACTCCGGTAATGTTTCTGGTACGCGAAGGTGGCGGAATTGGTAGACGCGCTAGCTTCAGGTGTTAGTGTCCTTACGGACGTGAGGGTTCAAGTCCCTCTCTTCGCACCAAATAACCACATGATTTATATTGCACTCAGCATCGATGCGAAGGTGGCGGAATTGGTAGACGCGCTAGCTTCAGGTGTTAGTGTTCTTACGGACGTGAGGGTTCAAGTCCCTCTCTTCGCACCAAGCTGGCGACGTAATATAAATCAAAGCAACAACATCGACTGTGCGAAGGTGGCGGAATTGGTAGACGCGCTAGCTTCAGGTGTTAGTGTCCTTACGGACGTGAGGGTTCAAGTCCCTCTCTTCGCACCAATTGATGATCTCTCCGGTAGTTCCTTCGAAAAAATCCCAACGCATTGATGATAAACACGCCTAAGCGTGGTTTTGCCGTTTCCGGCGTTTACGCGAAGCTGAAGTTGAGGCTGATTGCCGCCAGGCCGCCCGCCAGCGCCATGCAGGAAGGCAGCAGCAGATAGTGACGCAGCCGGCTGTTGAACAGCATCACCAGCGTCGCCAGCATCGCTATCACAATCAGGGTGCGCAGCTGCATCATATTCAGATCGATCAAGGCCAGCAGCGGCATCAGCGCGCACGGCAGCAAAACGCCCCAGGCGCTGGCCAGGCGATCGCCGAGGCACCAGCTGACGCCCCACAGTCCACACGCGGCAATCATGGCGGTGAGCATGATAACCCCCTTTAAGTGATAATGATAACCAATATCATATAACACTTTTTTGGCCGCCGCATCATTTTCACTGCGGTGACCAAACCCAGATGACACCAGCATGAAAAAATGATAATTTGACATAAGAAAATTCCTAGTCCTGTTTGCATGATAATAATCACAATCATCAACCATGCAACTTCCGTGGATATTTCGCGCCGAGGGAATGCTTCTCAACCTTAATTATTCGACAGAACGACTTTGCAAAGAGTGACCTCCGTATGAACGCCCGTTCTTATCAGGAATTACTGAACAGCAAGCAGCGCCTGGCATTATTTCTTTTTCTGGTGATGAATGCCGCCTCTTCCGTATTTACGTTATTGTTCCCTTTTAGGGATACGCCCTCATTTACCCTACCTTTATTATGTATACCGCTATTTTGTCTGGCGGCGGCGCTATTCTCCCTGCAAACGCCGCGGAAATACCTGTGCAAACTCAACCTGTTCGCCAGCGTGCTCGGCCTGCTGTGGGCCGCCCATATTTACGTTAAAAGTCAATATTGCCTACCGAATAACCAAGATTTTTTATTAATTAGTTTGTTCAGCATCTTTTTTATCAGCGCTATTTCTCTGACGGATAACTTTACCGCCTTTTGTTTACACGCCGTGCCTTCCGCAATGGTGATCCTGGCTTTAGACGGTATGCATAATACCCTGCGGATATTATTCACCACGCTATTACCTATTATCGCTTTCTCCATCCACCACCTGATGTTGAAACGCAGTGAAATCTTTACCCACGCGCTGGTGGCCAACCTGTATAACGAACGGGACAAATTCAATAATTTAAGCATGCTCGATCCCCTGACCGGTCTTTATAACCGCCGCGGGCTGGAGAATAAGATCAACATGCTGCTGGAACCGCAAACCGGCCGCCACTACGTGCTGCTGCTGGATATCGACCACTTCAAGGTCTACAACGACAGCTACGGCCACGCGATGGGCGACCGGGCGCTGGTGCAGGTGGCGATCGCCATCCGCGATGCGGTACGTTCGCGCGACATCGTGGTGCGCTACGGCGGGGAAGAGTTTTTGGTGCTGCTGACCAACGTGCACGAAGGCTACGCGGCGCAGCTGGCCGAACGGGTGCGCCAACGGGTGGCGGAACTGAACATCCCACACGGCGCCAGCCCGCAGCACAGCGGCACGCTGACGCTCAGCGCCGGCATCTCCGCGCTGGAAAAGCTGGACGTCGAATCGGCGATCGGCGCGGCCGACGCCGCGCTCTATCTGGCGAAGCACAGCGGCCGCAACAATATCCAGCTGGCGCAAAACGTCCAGCCCGCCCTGCTGCAGCCGCAGGAGTAACAGGTTCGCTAATCGACTTCCCAAATCGCCCTGCCTTGCCAACGCCGTTCGATCGCCGCCAGAAACAGTTTCACCTTGGGGGAGAGATGGCGTCGGCTGGGGTAGACGGCGCAGATCGGCGGCCCCGGGCGACAATAGCGCTCCAGCACCGGCACCAGCGTGCCGGCCGCAATCTGCTCGCCGACCAGAAACGCTCCCACTTGGCACAGGCCGGCTCCGGCGACGGCCGCATCCCGCAAGGCTTCGACGTTGTTGAAACGCATCCGGCCACGCACCGGCTGTTCGTACAGTTGGCCGTTGACCAAATAGCGCCAGGGCGCCGGCAGCCCCTGATGGCTGAAGACCAGCGTCTCGTGCTCGCCCAACGCTTCCAGTTTTGCAGGCGTACCGTGCCGCGCCAGATAATCCGGCGCCGCGCAGGTGATCAGGCGATGCGGCGCGAGCACCCGCCGCACCAGCCGGCTATCGTCGCTGCCGCCGACGCGGACAGCCACGTCGATGCCGTCGCGCACCAGATCGCTGTACTCATCGGAGAAGCTGACGTCGGCGTCCATCTCCGGCCACTGCGCCAAAAACTCCCGCAGAATCGGCAGGATATGCAATCGCCCCAACGAGACCGGCAGATCCAGCCGCAGCCGCCCGCGCGGCGTTTGCCGCCGCGTATTCAGCGCCGTTTCCGCCTCTTCGGCCTGCGACAGGATGCGCTGCGCATACTCGTAAAACACCGCGCCGTCTTCGGTCAGGCTGACGCTGCGCGTGGTGCGCTGCAGCAGCCGGGTGGCCAATCGTTCCTCCAATCGGTTCACGCATTTGCCCGCCGCCGATCGGGAAATGCCCAGTCTCTCGGCTGCCAGCGTGAAGCTGCGGGCGTCGGCGACGCGAATGAACACCAGCAGGTCGGTCAGGTTATCCAACGGCATAGACGGTAAATTAGCCACGATTTATCCCCAATGTTGCGCATTCAGGCCAGTTTATCAGCCATTTTGGCGCGGATACACTGAGGCTCTTCATCTGTTGGGAGAGTCATTATGAGTGCCTTACACGCCGGCGGCGGCGCAAAACCCTGGCTGGCGACTTTCGCTATCGCCCTGTCCACCTTTACCGTCGTCACGGCAGAAATGCTGCCCGTCGGGCTGCTGACTCCGATCGTCAGCACCTTGAACGCATCGATAGGCCGCGCCGGGCTGCTGATTTCCCTGCCCGCCCTGTTTGCCGCGCTGTTCGCCCCGCTGGTGGTGCTGGGTGCCCGGCGCACGGATCGCCGCAGCCTGCTGATCGCCTTTCTGCTGCTGCTGATCGCCGCCAACCTGCTGGCCGCCGCCGCCACCTCCCTGGCGCTGCTGTTCGCTGCTCGCATCCTGCTGGGCTTTTGCATCGGCGGCATCTGGGCCATCGCGGGTGGGTTGGCGGAACGTCTGGTGCCGCCGGCCTCCGTCGGATTGGCGCTGTCCGTCATCTTCGGCGGCGTAGCGGCAGCCTCGGTGTTCGGCGTGCCGCTCGGGGTGTTCCTCGGCGAAGCGCTGGGCTGGCGCATGGCGTTTCTGGCCGTCGCCATCCTGGCGGCGCTGACCCTGCTCCTGCTGCTGTGCGTGCTGCCGCCGCTACCGGTCACGCAGGCGGTGAGCTGGCGCTTATTCACCGCGCAGCGCGCGAATCGCCGGCTGCTCCTCGGGCTGCTGCTGACGTTTCTGCTGGTCGCCGGCCACTTTATGGCTTACACCTTTGTCCGCCCGCTGCTGCAGACGGTCGCCGGCATCGAGGGCCGCTGGGTGGGGCCGCTGCTGTTCGCCTACGGCGCCGCCGGTATCGTCGGGAATTTCATCGCCGGCCAGGCCGCCGCCAAACGGCTGCGCCGCACCCTGGCGCTGATCGCCCTCGGGCTGGCGCTCGCCGTCCTGCTGCTGCCGCTGCTGGGCCACGCGCCGCTGAGCGGCGGCGCCTTCCTCCTGCTGTGGGGCATCGCCTACGGCGGCGTTTCCGTTTCGCTGATGGCATGGATGCTCAAGGCGGCCCCCGACGCGGCCGAGGTCGCCTCTTCACTGTATATCGCGCTGTTTAATCTGGCGATTTCCTGCGGTTCACTGGCGGGCGGGCTGGTGGTGGATGCAGGGGGATTGACGCTAAACGGCGTGCTGTCCGGCATCGTGCTGCTGCTGGCGTTGGCGATCCTGATGCGAACCCGCCCACAGGCGCTGACAACGGCGGCGAAGGCCGATTCGCCGCCGGGTTGAATCAGGCGCGGCGCTGCCGCAGGCCGTAAACCAGCACCACCGCGAAGCACAGCAGCGGCAGCAGATAAGAGAGTGCGGTGCTGTAACGGTCAGCCAGCGCCCCCATAAAGTACGGCATGATGGCGCCGCCGACGATCGCCATGATCATAAAGGAGCTGGCGCGCTTGGTGTGTTTACCCAGGTTTTTCACCCCCAGGGCGAAAATCGTCGGGAACATGATCGACATAAAGAAGAATACCGCGATCAGCGCCACCACCGACGCGCCGTCAACGCTCAGCATCACCACGCCGCACAGCGCGATGTTGATCAGCGCATAGGCCGCCAACAGCGTCGCCGGCTTGACTCGCCCCATCAACCAGGTGCTGAAGAAACGCCCGACCATAAAGCAGATCATGGCGATCGACAGCAGGTAAGAGGCGCTCTGGTTAGACACCTCGCGCCAGTGCTCGGTGGCATAGTTGATGAAGAACGCCCCTACGCCCACCTGCGCCGCCACGTAGAAGAACTGCGTGATGACCCCGCCGACGAAATGCGGATGCTGCCACAATCCCTGCGCTATCACCCCGTGCACCGGTTTTTCCTCTTCGCGGATCGCCGGCAGCCGGGTGCGGCTAAACAACAGCGCGATCAGCAGCACCAGCACGGCGATCGCCACATAGGTCATCTTCACCGCGCTCTGATCGCCGCCGCCGGCGGACTGGCTGGCGGAGAAGAACAGCGTGCCGCCGATCAACGGGCCGATAAACTGCCCGAGGCCGTTGAACGACTGGGCCAGGTTGAGCCGCCGTTCGGCGCCCTGCGCGTCGCCCAGCACCGTGGCGTACGGGTTGGCGGCCGTTTCCAGGCAGCCCAAACCGCTGGCGATAACGAACAGCGCGAACAGGAACACGCCGAAGCTGTTGGCCGACGCCGCCGGCACGAACAGCAGCGCCCCCAGCGCATACAGACACAGCCCGACCAGAATGCCCGCCTTATAGCCCTTGCGGTCCATAAAGTATCCGGCGGGCAGCGCCACCAGGAAATAGGCGCCGAAATAGGCCGCCTGCAACAGCCCCGACTGCGCCTTGGTAACGTGCAACGTCTCCTGAAAATGTTTGTTCAATACGTCCAGCAGGCCATAGGACAGCCCCCACATGAAGAACAGGCTGGTGACCAGGATAAAGGCCCAGCGCAGATTGGCGGTCACGGCGACGCCCGGCTGCGCGGAGGCCGCACTTTTTTCAGCAAGCATAGTGATACCCTCGTATCGTCTGGCGATGATGATGTTGGCGTTATTGCTGTTGCAGAGAAAATATCCGCGCCATTTCCACCCATTTTTCGCCCTGCGGCGTCCAGGGGGTGGTGGCCTGGTAGTGCCACATCAGCGCTTCCCATCGCTGTACTTCGGGGTTGTTCAGGCTGGCGGCGTCAAAACGCGCGGCGTCGAAATCGGCGCTGACCTCCACGATCATGAACAGCCGGGTGCCCAACCGGTAAATCTCCATGTCCAGAATGCCGTGCTCGCGCAAATGCGCGGCGATGCCCGGCCAGATGCGCTGATGATGCTGCTGGTACTCCGCAATCAGCGCCGGTGAGTCAATCAGATCGAGCGCCTGGCAGAAACGGCGCCGCCCTGCCGCCGCGCCGCTCACGTCAGCGCCCGATCGAGATGCAGGTAGCCGCCGTCCACCGACAGCCATTGCCCGGTGGTATGCGACGACCGCGACGACAACAGGAACGCCACGGTGTCGGCGATCTCCTGCGGCGTGGTCATGCGCTGCCCGAGCGGAATGCGCGCGGTGATTTTCGCCATCTGCCGCTGCGGCTCGGCGAAGGTGTTGAGCCAGCGCTGGTACTGCGGGGTGATCACCTCCGCCGGCACCACCGCGTTCACCCGCACCCCGTCATGGCGCAGCGACACCGCCCATTCGCGCGTCAGCGCCAGCACCGCGCCCTTGGCGGCGGTGTAGCCGCTGGTGCCGCCCTGGCCGCTGAGCGCGGTCTTGGAGGCGATATTGACGATGGCGCCCCGGCTCTCCTGCAGCGCCGCCTGGCACAGGTGCGCCATCAGGTAGTAGTGCACCAGGTTCTTTTCCAGCGAGCCGACGAACGCTTCGCGCCCTGCCTCCAGCCCGACGCCGTCGTTGACCCCGGCGTTATTCACCAGCCCGTCGATACGGCCGAAGGCCGCCAGCGTCTGGCTGACCGCGCGGCGGCAGGCCGCCTCGTCGCACAGTTCGGTGAGGATCACCTCGGTGCGCGGCTGCAGCCGCTGCAAATCGGCCAGCAGCGCCGCCTCCGGCGCGGCGTTGGTGACCAGCACCGGGATCGCCCCTTCTTCGGCCAGCACATGAGCAATCGCCGCGCCGATGCCGGCACCGCCGCCGGTGACCAGCACCACCTTATCTTGCAGATACAGATCCATAACCAGACTCCGTTAAACCGTAAATTCGCCAGGCGGTGTCGCCCCAAATCGCCGCCTGCTCGGCGGCCCCCAGCGTCGACAGCGCCCGTTCGCACAGTTGCACCACCTGGCGGTAGTCGCCGGCCAGCAGGCACACCGGCCAGTCGGAGCCGAACATCAGCCGCTGCGGGCCGAACGCCTCCAGCGCGGCGTCGAAGAACGGCAGCAGTTCTTCCGCCCGCCACCGGCCACCCGGCGCCTCGGTGATCAGCCCCGACAATTTGCAGGCCACGTGCGGCAGCGCCGCCAGCGGCCGGATTTGCTGCGCCCAGTGCCGCGCGCCGCGCGCGATGTCCGGCTTGCCGAAATGATCCAACACCAGCCAGTGCTCATCGTGGCGGGTGGCGAACACCGCCGCGGCCGCCAGATGCCGGTGCGTCACCAGGATCTCGTACACATACCCGGCGCGCTGCAGCGTTTGCATGCCGCGTTCCACCTCCGGCCGCGCCAGCCAGGCCGCCGGATCCGCTTCGTCCTGTACCTGATGGCGCACCCCGCGCAGCGCGCTGTAAGGCCGCAAGGCCTCCAGACGCTGCGCCAGCTGGGGCGCGGCGATGTCCAGCCAGCCCACCACGCCGCATATGCCCTCGCCCTGCTCAGCCAGCGCCAGCAGGGCCAGCGTCTCTTCCTCGCTGGGGCGCGCCTGCACCGCCAGCGCGCCGTCGAACCCCTGTTCCTGCAACAGCGGCCGCAGCCGGGGCGGATCGAAATCCTGCCGCAGCACGCTCATCCGCTCGTCGATCCACAGGTAGTGCTGGGGGTGATAGCGCCAGTAGTGCTGGTGAGCGTCGATGCGCGGCATACGATCCTCCCCCCTCACCCGCGGAACCGATACTGCGCGATCGACGATGGATGCATCTCGATCGAATAGCCGGGACGGCTCGGCGGCATGTAGGCCGCGCCTTTGATCACGCAGGGATCGACAAAGTGTTCATGCAAATGATCGACATACTCGATCACCCGGCCTTCGTGGGTGCCGGCAATGCACAGGTAGTCGATCATCGACAGGTGCTGCACGTACTCGCACAGCCCGACGCCGCCGGCGTGCGGGCAGACCGGCAGCTGGTATTTGGCCGCCATCAGCATCACCGCCAGCACTTCGTTGACGCCGCCGAGACGGCAGGCGTCGATCTGTACCACGTCTACCGCGCCGTGCATGATGAACTGCTTGAACATGATTCGGTTCTGGCACATCTCACCGGTGGCCACCTTGACCGGCGCCACCCCTTCGCGGATGCGGCGGTGCCCTTCCACGTCGTCCGGGCTGGTCGGCTCTTCGATAAACCAGGGTTTGGCGAACGCCAGGTGTTTCACCCACGGAATGGCTTCGTCCACCTCCCACACCTGGTTGGCGTCGATCATCAGCCGGCGATCCGGGCCGATCACCTCGCGGGCGATGCGCACCCGGCGGATGTCGTCTTCCAGATCGCGCCCGACCTTCAGCTTCAGGTAGGAGAAACCGGCGTCGACCGCTTCTTGGCACAGGCGGCGCAGCTTGTCGTCCGGGTAGCCCAGCCAGCCGGCGGAGGTGGTGTAACAGGGATACCCCTCCTGCAGCAGCCGCGCCAGGCGCTGCTCTTTGCCCTCGGCCCGCTGTTTCAGCAGCGCCAGCGCTTCCTGCGGCGTGATGCAGTCGGTGATGTAACGGAAGTCGATGCAGCGCACCAGCTCCTCCGGCGTCATCTCCGCCACCAGCCGCCACACCGGCTTGCCGACCGATTTGGCCCACAGATCCCACACCGCGTTGACCACCGCGCCGGTCGCCAGGTGAATGGCCCCCTTGTCCGGCCCGATCCAGCGCAGCTGGCTGTCGCTGGTGAAGCGCCGCCAGAAGGCGCCCATGTCGGCGGCGATATCCTCCAGCCGCTCGCCGACAATCTGATGCTCCAGCGCGCGGATCGCCGCGCAGCAGATCTCGTTGCCGCGGCCGATGGTGAACGTCAGCCCGTGGCCGCTGAGATCCGCGCGATCGGTCTCCAGGATCACGTAGGCGGCGGAATAGTCGGGATCCGGATTCATGGCGTCGGATCCGTCCAGCCCCAGCGACGTGGGGAAACGAATGTCTTCAACCCGCAGTGCGGTAATGGTGGTCATGGCGGCGCTCCCGGTTAGGCCTGTACGGTTTGCTGGCACTGTTCGCCCAGCCCTTCGATGCCCAGACGCATCGTCTGGCCCGCCCGCAGATAGATAGGCTGCGGTTTCTGCCCCATGCCGACGCCCGGCGGCGTGCCGGTGGAAATCACATCGCCCGGCTGCAGGCTCATGAAACGGCTGAGGTAGCTGACGATCTGCGGAATGCGGAAGATCATGGTGCTGGTGTTGCCATCCTGATAGCGCTTACCGTCCACCTCCAGCCACAGGTTCAGGCTGTGCGGATCGGCGATCTCGTCGGCGGTCACCAGCCAGGGGCCGATCGGCCCGAAGGTGTCGCAGCCTTTGCCCTTGTCCCAGGTGCCGCCGCGCTCAATTTGATATTCGCGTTCTGATACGTCGTTGATCACGCAGTAGCCGGCGACGTGGCGCATCGCGTCTGCTTCGCTGATGTAGCGCCCGCCCTGGCCGATCACCACGCCCAGCTCCACTTCCCAGTCGGTTTTCTGCGAGCCGCGCGGGATCTCCACCCGATCGTGGGGGCCGATCACCGCGCTGGTCCATTTGTTGAATACCACCGGTTCCTCAGGAATGGCCGCACCAGTTTCTGCCGCGTGATCGGCATAGTTCAGGCCAATGCAGATAAACTTGCCGATGCCACCGACGCAAGCGCCGAGGCGCGGCTGCCCTTCGACCAGCGGCAGCGTGGCGCTGTCCAGCGCACGCAGTTTGGCGAGCGACGCCGGCAATAACGCGGCGCCCCCCACGTCGGCGATATGCTGCGACAAATCGCGCAGGCGGCCTTGCGCATCCAACATGCCGGGGCGCTCTTGCCCGGGTTGCCCGTAACGTAAAAGTTTCATGCCTTCCTCTCTCAAAAATGGCGGCTCAGTTGCTCCAGCCGCCGTCGATGATCTGCACCGTGCCGGTGGTGTATGAACTGGCGTCAGAGGCCAGATACAGCGCCAATTGGGCGATTTCCTCGGTGGTGCCGATGCGCCCGATCGGCTGACGGGCGACGAACGCCTGATACACCTCTTGCTCGCTGCGCCCCTGCTCGCGCGCCTGCTCGGCAATACGCTGGCGCAGCGACGGCGACTCCACCGTGCCGGGGCAGATGGCGTTGCAGCGGATGCCCTGCGTGACGTAGTCCGCCGCCACCGAGCGCGTCAGGCCGATCACCGCCGCCTTGCTGGCGCTGTAAGCGAAGCGGTTCGGCACCCCTTTCACGCTCGAGGCCACCGAGGACATGTTGATGATCGAGCCTTTGCCGCGCGCCAACATGCCCGGCAGGAAAGCGCGGATCATGCGAAACATCGCGGTGACGTTGAGATCGAGCGCGAACGCCCACTGATCTTCGGTGCAATCGAGGATCGATCCGCTGTGCACCACGCCGGCGCAGTTGAACAGCACGTCGATCGGGCCGATCGCTTCCGCCGCCGCCGCGATGGCGGCCGGATCGGTGACGTTTAGCGTCAGCGCGCGGATCCCGGCAGAGCCCTGCAGGCGCTCGAGGTTGATGTCGCTGGCGATCACTTCAGCGCCGGCGGCGGCGAACAGCCTGGCGGTGGTAAAACCGATCCCTTGCCCGGCGGCGGTGATCAGTACGCGTTTCCCGGTTAAATCCATCTTGACTCCTCGGCCTAAAGGTCTAATGGTCAGGCCACTAAAGGCGGTTAAAGGTCAGGCCTCTAACATGACAAAAGACGCTTTACGCGTTATCGTTGGGGGAAGAAGTTAATAAAACAGCCTTGAAACCGCATTTCAATTAACCATTTTTTTACACTTGAATAACGATTACTCAAGCGCCTTGTCGCATAATTGTGCGCCAAATCACTGAACGCCGAATCGTCAAAGGTCAAAAATGCCGATTACCCGACTGGAAAACCCAAGAATTTACAGACAGATAGCTGACCAGCTCAAACGTCTTATCGAAAATAACGAATTTCCGCCGGGCAGCCGCCTGCCCTCGGAGCGGGATCTCGCCCAGCAGTTGCAGGTCAGCCGCGCGTCGGTGCGCGAGGCGCTTATCGCGCTGGAAGTGATCGGCCTGGTGGACGTCAAGGTCGGTAACGGGGTGATCGTGCGCTCGCCAACGCCGCTGGCGCCGTCGCAGGAGCCGGTGATGACCCAGGCCGGCCGCAACCAGTGGGCGGAGATCGACGACGAACTGAACATCGAGCTGGATTTCAACGCCGAGCTGCCGCCGTTTTCTCTGCTGCAAACCCGTCTGCTGATCGAACCGGAGACCGCCGCGCTGGCCGCGCGCCACGCCACCGACGAAGAGCTGGCGGGCATCCGCGCCGCCTACGAGCAGAACTGCCGCGATAACCGCGCCGGTTCCGCCACCCACCCCGGCGATCGGCTGTTCCACATCCGCATCGCCCAGGCCAGCGGCAACCCGGCCTATGCGTTCATCATCGGCCACCTGCTCGGCCACCGTTACGGCAGCATGTTCCGCGTGCTGCAACGCCACTATACGCCGGACGACATGCCGCACCGTTCCGAACTGGAACACCGGGCGATCCTGGCGGCGATCGAAGCGCGCGACGTGCGCGGCGCCCGCAAGGCGATGAAGGCGCACCTCGATGAAGTGATCGCCATTTTCGCCCGCGCGCAGTAGCTCGCCGGCGGTGAAAAAATTTTATCGCCACCGCTCTTTTTTCTACATGCAGCCGGGGTCCGGGCGCATTACACTGGGCGACGGATAAGCCCTTTCCCCGCTGCATTGTTAAATGGATAACGACCGTTGAAGAACTCTGTCTCCGCTTTATTGCTGGCGCTGGGCCTGTGCGCCGCGCCGCTGGCCGTGCAGGCCGCGCCTCCGCAGCTGGCTTCGCAAATCGTCGACCAGTATGCCGAACATATTTTCTACAACAGCGGCGCCACCGGCATGGCGCTGGTGGTGATCGACGGCAATCAGGTGGTTAACCGCAGCTTTGGCGATACCAAACCCGGCAACAACCTGCGCCCGCGCCCGGATTCGCTGATCCGCATCGCTTCGATCACCAAGCTGATGACCAGCGAAGTGATGGTGAAAATGGCGGCGGCAGGCCAGGTCAAACTGACCGACCCGCTGCGCAAGTACGCCCCCAAAGGCGCCTATGTGCCGGCTTACAACGCCGGGCAGCCGATCACCCTGCTGAACCTGGCGACGCACACCAGCTCGCTGCCGCGCGAGCAGCCGGGCAAGAAGCCGCCGAAAACGCCGGTGTTCACCTGGCCGACCAAGGCTCAGCGCTGGCAGTGGCTGGCCCATGCCAACGTCACGGTACCGCCGGGCGTACGCGCCGCCTACTCCAACCTGGCGTATGACCTGCTGGCCGATGCGCTGTCGCGCGCCGCGGGCAAGCCTTACAACGCGCTGCTGAAAGAGAAAATCACCGCGCCGCTCGGCATGGTCGACACCACGCTGACGCCGAGCCCCGAGCAGTGCTCGCGCCTGATGGTGGCGGCGGCCGGCCCGAGCGCCTGCCGCGACACCACCGCCGCGGCCGGCAGCGGCGGCGTCTACTCCACCCCGCGCGACATGCAGCGCTGGATGCAACAATTCCTCTCCTCCAGCGCCAGCGGTCCGCGCAAAGCCACCGCCGCCAGCGAGCAAACCATGTACTTCCAGCGTCACGATCTGGTGTCGCTGAAGGGCATGGACGTGCCGGGGCAAGCGGATGCGCTGGGGTTGGGTTGGGTGTATATGGCGCCGAAGGACGGGCTGCCGGGCATCATTCAGAAGACCGGCGGCGGCGGCGGGTTCATTACCTACATGGCGATGATCCCGGCGAAAAACGTCGGGGTGTTCGTGGTGGTGACCCGCTCGGAGCTGAGCAAATTCACCAACATGAGCGATCCGGTCAACCGCCTGGTGAGCGATCTGGCGGCTAACAAGAGTTGAAACGCGGGGCGCAGCAGGCTGCGCCCCAACGCCTCAGGCCGGCACCGCCATCGGGTGGATCACCGAATGGAAATTGCGCTTGAAGTAGATCAGCCCGTTGCCGGCTTCACTCAGCGCGATCTGCTTGATCTGCACCAGGTACATCTGGTGGGTGCCGATGCTCTGGATCTGCTCGATCTCCCCTTCCAGGCTGGCCAGGGTATTGCGCAGCACCGGCTGCCCCAGCGCACCGAGCTGCCACTCTTCCAGCCGGAAACGATCTTCCATGCTGACGCCGGTCATGCCGGCGAAGTGGCGCGCCATCAGCTCCTGCTCGTGGTTGAGCACGTTGACGCACAGCCTGCGGTTTTCCTGAAACACCGGGTTCATCGCGCTGTTACGGTTGATGCACACCAGCAGCGTCGGCGGCGTATCGGTTACCGAGCACACCGCCGTGGCGGTGATGCCGCAGCGCCCCGCCGGGCCGTCGGTGGTGACGATATTCACCGCCGCCGACAGGCTGGCCATGGCGTCGCGAAAGCGCAGGCGCTGTTCATTTTCCTGAGACATACCACCTCCTCCTGAATTACTTCAGCAGATTATCCAACTGATTAATATCGTCATTGTTCCGCAGGTGCGGCACCTTCCAGCCGTGCTGATCGTAATCGGCCAGGCACTTGTCGACCATCTGCATCATGCGATCCATGTTGCCGGATCCCTGCGCGTGGCGCAGGCACTGCAGGCGGATCTCATCCTGGCTGCCGGCGTAGTTGATCTCATACAGCTCGTGGCGCCCGCCGAACTCGCTGCCGATCGCGTCCCACATCAGCTTGAGGATCTTGATGCGCTCGACGTGATCCATGCCGTCCGATCCGCGCACGTAGCGCGCCAGGTACTTGTCGATCTCCGGGTTGTTCATGTCGCGCACGCTGGACGGCAGGTAGATCAGGCCGCTGGTGACGTTCTTCTCGATAATGTGTTTCACCTTGGTGTAGGCCATCGGCGCCATCACGCGGTAGGTTTGCAGCGCGGCGGAATCCGGCAGGTAAGCGCCGTTTTCCCATTTTGTGGCTTCGGCGCACATCGCGTCGCTCAGCGACCAGAACAGGTTGCGCCAGGCCACCACTTCACCCAGATCGGCCTGCACACCGCGGAACTCCAGCACGCCGGTGCACGAGAGGCTCTTTTGCAGCAGCGCGGTGATAAAGTCCATCTTCACCGCAAGGCGCACGCAGGCCTGCAGCGGGAACAGCCGGGCGAAACCGCCCTGGGTGCTCCAGCGGCGGCAGCGGTCGAAATCGCGGTAGATCAGCACGTTTTCCCACGGGATCAGCACATGATCCATGATCAAGATCGCGTCGTTCTCGTCGAAGCGGCTCGTGAGCGGGTAGTCGAACGGCGATCCGGTGGCGCCGGCCACCAGCTCGTAGGAGGCGCGCGAAATCAGCTTCACCCCTTCCGCGTCCATCGGCGCCACGAACATCAGCGCGAAGTCCGGGTTATCGCCCATCACCTGCGCCGAACCGAAGCCGATGAAGTTGTAGTGGGTCAACGCCGAGTTGGTAGCCACCACTTTGGCGCCGCTGACGATGATGCCAGCGTCGGTCTCTTTCTCCACCTGAATGTAGACGTCCTTCACCTCGTTGACCGGCTTGTGGCGGTCGATCGGTGGGTTGACGATGGCGTGGTTGAAATAGAGCCCGGTTTCCTGAATGCGTTTGTACCAGTGGCGCGCGTTATCGGCGAATTGACCGTAGAACTCCGGATAAGCGCCCAGCGCGCAGCCGAAGGCCGCTTTATAATCCGGCGTGCGCCCCATCCAGCCGTAGCTTTGACGCGACCAGTCGGCGATGGCGTCACGCTGCTGACGCATCTCTTCCGGGCTGCGGGCGTAGCGGAAGAATTTGTGGGTATAGCCGCCGTTGCCGGTGTCGGTATTCCAGCACAGGCGATCCTGGCTGGCCGGATCGTGCAGCGCGTCGTACAGCTGGCCGACAGACGCCGCCGCGTTGCGGAACGCCGGGTGGGTGGTGACGTCTTTCACGCGCTCGCCGTAAATGTAGATTTCGCGGCTATCCTGCAAACTTTTCAGGTATTCGGCGCCGGTGAACGGGCGTTTGCTGTCGGCACGAAAGTCTTCTGGTTTCATCGGGTCTTCCTCGTCATCGGCATTTTTCAGGCCGTGGAGTCGGCCATTTGTTAAAATAATGTTTTCTTTTGGTTGCTTAATTGAAGCTGCCAAAGCCGGTTTCGAGAAGAGACTTTTGCGGCAATCGCCGGTACTTTTCAGGTCAGTTTGCCGCTTTCGCGGCAAACTGTGATCGCGGTTACGAAAGGGCGTGTTGCGCCGCGCGGTAGGTCGAGGGGGAACAGCCTTCCAGCCGATTGAAAAAACGGGCGAAATAGGCCGGATCCTTGAAGCCGAGGCTGTAGGCGGTTTCATGCACCGTACAGGCGCTGAACAGCAGCATGCGTTTGGCCTCGCGCAGCAGCCGATCGAAGATCAGCCGCTTGGGTGGCCGGTTGGCGAAGCGCCGGCACAGGTCGTTGAGCCGCGATTCGGTCACCCCCAGCGCCTGCGCATACTCCGGCACCGGCAGGTGCTCGCGAAAACGCTCGTCTACCATCTTGTTGAACCGCTGAAACAGCTGCAGTTCGCCACGCACGCCGCTGTTGGCGCTGTCTTCCAGCGCGGTGTTGCGCAGCAGCAGCGTGAACACCGCCTGCGCCAGCAGCGCCAGCGTCTGTTCGCGCCCGGCCAGGTTCTGCCCGAACTCGCGGCGGATCAGCGCCCAGTAGTGGCTGAGCGCCGTCAGCTCCTGCGGCGCGTCGGCCAGCGACAGGCAGATGCCCGGCATGTCCAGCGCCAGGTTGCTGCCGGGATACAGATGCTCCAACAGCGGCCAAATCAGCTCCTGGCGCACCGTCAGCACATGGCCGTCGCTGTCCGGTTCGGTGAAGAACGCATGCGGCACCGACGGCGGCGTGAGGATGAACAGCGGCGCCTGCACCGAATAGTGCTGATCGTCAAGCTGCAGCTCTATCTTGCCGGTCTCCAGGAAATGCACCTGGAAGAAGCAGTCATGCCAATGCACCTGCATGTCGCGGCCGAAGAATGCCGCCAGCCCGGCGAAGGTTTCGTAGTGCACCTCGTCGGCGGCGTAGCGCGCGTCATACTCTTTGCAAATATCGATGTTGGCGATAAAGCCGGTACTTTTCCGCACCTCATGACCTCCTGCAATCATGCCCACTTGTGCATCAAGGCGTCGCTCTCGGGCGCGAATCCTTCATCGGAATGCGCCACACCAGCACGGCGCCGACGATCAACAGCGCCGAGACGAAATACAGCCCGGAGTTAAAGCTGCCGGTCAGATCCTTGAACCAGCCGATCAACAGCGGGCTGAGCGCCGATCCGATGTTGCCGGTGGCGTTGATCACCGCGATCCCCACCGCGCGCGCTTCCAGACTGATCGACTGATCCGGCGTGGTCCAGAAGATCGCCATGGCGGTAAAGGAGCCGACCGAGGCCATCACGATCCCGAGCAACTGGATCAGGCTGTGATCGGTGGCAGACGCCAGCAGCCAGCCGGCGGCGGCGAACAGGTACGGCAGCGCGGTGTGGTGCTTGCGCTCCTGCAGCCTGTCGGATCGTTTACTCCACCACACCATGCCGGCGATGGTGCAGATCTGCGGGATCGCCGCCAAAATGCCGATCGTCACGTTGCTGCTGCCCTGGTTGAAGCTTTGCAGGATCTGCGGCGTCCAGATGTTGATCGCGCTCAGGGTGTTGGTCAGGCAGAAATAGGCCAGCGTATACATCAGCACGATCGGCGTGCAGATCTCGCGCCACAGGCTGCGCTGTTGCAGCGCGCGGTGGCTGCTCGGCCCGTTGGGCTGCACCAGCTGCAGCTTGTCGGCCTCCATCATCGCTTGCAGGCTGGCTTTCTCCTCGTCGGTCAGCCACTTGGCCTTGGCCGGCGTATCGTCGAGGTAGAACCACACCACCACGCCCAGCAGCACCGACGGAATGCCTTCCAGCAGGAACAGCCACTGCCAACCCTTCAGGTTCATCACCCCGTCCAGCGCCAGGATATAGCCGGAGACCAGCGAACCGATCGCCATGGTCACCGGCATGGCGATCATGAACAGCGCGTTGGCGCGGGCGCGGTAGAACGCCGGGAACCAGTAGGTGAGGTACACCAGAATGCCCGGCAGGAAACCGGCCTCGGTGATGCCGACGATCATGCGCAGCACGTACAGGCTGGTCGGCCCGGTGGCGAACATGGTGCAGGTGGAGGCGATGCCCCACAGCACCATGATGGTGGCGATCCAGCGCCGCGCACCGACCCGGCTCAGCATCATGTTGCTCGGAATGCCGAAGATCACGTAGGTGACATAGAACAACGTCGCCGCCAGCCCGAACATGGTCGAGCTGAGGCCGAGATCTTTGCCCATCGTCAGCCCGGCGAAGCCGATGTTGATACGATCGAGGAAAGAGAAAACAAACAACACGAACAGGAAAATGATCAGGCGCCGAAACAACTTTTTAATCACCGATTGCTCGGCGGCGGTTAACGCTTTATGTTGCTGCGCCGGGTTGGCCGGCTGCAGCGAATCGACGTGGTTCATGGTTCAGTAGACTCCCGATGAAGGTGCTTGCGCCCCGCCCCGTTTGAATTCGTCCGCCAGGGCTTCCGCCGCCCGCGCCAGCAGGGTGGTGTCCACCCCCACCGCAACGAACAGCGCGCCGGCCTCCAGATAGCGCTGCGCCAGTGCCTTGTTGGCCATCAAAATGCCCGGCGCCTTGCCGGCGGCGCGGATGCGCGCGATGGCGTCGTCGATGGTGCGCTGCACCTCCGGGTGCTGCGGATTACCGGCAAAGCCCATGTCGGCGCTGAGATCCGCCGGGCCGATAAACACGCCGTCCACCCCTTCCACCTGCAAAATGGCGTCGAGGTTTTTCACCGCTTCGCGGGTTTCAATCTGCACCAGCACGCACATCTGCTCATCGGCCTGCTGCAGGTAATCGGGCACCCGGTTCCAGCGCGAAGCGCGCGCCAGGGCGCTGCCGACGCCGCGCACGCCGTGCGGCGGATAGCGCGTGGCGCGCACCGCGTCGCGCGCCTGTTCGGCGTTTTGAATCATCGGGATAAGCAAGGTTTGCGCGCCGACGTCCAGCAGCTGCTTGATGATCACCGCGTCGTTCCACGGTGGCCGCACCACCGGCTGGCTCGGGTAAGGCGCGACCGCCTGCAACTGCCCCAGCACCGTTTGCACGTTGTTGGGCGCATGTTCGCCGTCGATCAGCAGCCAGTCGAAACCGGCGCCGGCCAGCAGCTCGGCGCTGTAGCTGCTGCACAGCCCGAGCCACAGCCCGATCTGCGGGCGTTTTTCCTGCAGCGCACGCTTGAAGTGGTTGGTTAACATCGCATTCTCCCTGACAAGCGGGCGTAGCGCATGGCCCCCGCCCGGTTTAGTCGGCCCGGTTCGCCGAGCCTGCTTTTTAGACGAAGCGGCAGCTGATGCAGCCCATCGGGCCGTAGTCGACGTGGAAGGTATCACCGCGCCGCGCCGGCACCGGCCGGGTGAAGGAGCCGCCGAGGATCACCTGCCCCGCTTCCAGCTCCACCTCATACGGCGCCAGCTTGTTGGCCAGCCAGGCCACGCCGTTGGCCGGGTGGTTGAGCACCGCCGCCGCCACGCCGGATTCTTCAATCACGCCGTTGCGGTACAGCAGCGCGGAAATCCAGCGCAGATCCAGCGCATCCGGCTTGATCGGCCGCCCACCCATCACCACCCCGGCGTTGGCGGCGTTGTCGGAGATGGTGTCGAACACCTTGCGCGGCCGCTGAGTCTCGGGATCGACGTTGTGGCTGCGCGCGTCGATGATCTCCAGCGCCGGAATGACGTAGTCGGTGGCGTTGTAGACGTCGAACAGCGTGCAGTTCGGCCCGCGCAGCGGCTTGGCCAGCACGAACGCCAGCTCCACCTCCACCCGCGGCACGATAAAGCGATCGATCGGAATGTCGCTGCCGTCGTTGAAGAACATGTCGTCCAGCAGCGCGCCGTAGTCCGGCTCGGTGATCTGCGAGCTCACCTGCATGGCGCGCGAGGTCAAGCCGATCTTGTGGCCTTTGAGCGTGCGCCCCTCGGCGATCTTCAGCTCCACCCACTGCCGCTGAATGGCATAGGCGTCTTCGATGGTGATCTCGGGATGATCGAGCGACAGCGCGCGGATCTGTTCACGACTCTTTTCCGCCTGATGCAGGCGCTGTACGGCGCGGTTAACCTGCTCTTTATCCAGCATTTACGACCCCTTATTCACGCCTTGTTGAACAGCGCGTGGACATTGTTCTGTTTGTAATTCAGCACCGGATCCAGCTCTTCCATGGTGAAAGAGAGCGCCAGGTAACGCTGCGCCATCAGCGCGGCGAAGTGTTCCTTGATCAGCGCAAACAGCATCTCGCCCACCTGCTGCCGGCTTTCCAGACTGCGGCCGTGGCCGATCTTCAGCGTCATGTGCACGAAGGCGTAGTCCTGCTTGCCGTCGGCCATCTGCCAGGTGTCGAGCCAGATGGCGCGGCTGCGCACGCCGGCCAGCGGGAAGATGCCGGTCGCCGCCAGCGCCTCGTTGACCTTGGCGAACAGGGTGGGCAAATCCGCCTCGCGGCGGATGTTGTCGGTACATTCAGCGTAAAAATGGGGCATAGCGTTCTCCAGACGGCAAATATGCGCGGGCTCGGCCCGCGCAGCGGCATTTACAGCGTATTGCCAAGCTTGAAACCTTTTTCCGTATCGCCCTCACGGGTATAGGAAAAACCGTCTGCGCCGATGGTGACGGCCATTTCGCTGGGCGCACTGCGCTCGATGACCGGCTGTGGCTGCCCATCGAGATCCAGCACCAGCGATCCTTCGGTATACCAGCTCGGCACCACCGGATTGCCCCACCAGTCGCGGCGCTGGTTGTCATGCACGTCCCAGGTCACGGTCGGGTTGTCCGGATCGCCGGTGTAGTAATCCTGCGTGTAGATTTCCACGCGGTGGCCATCGGGATCGCGCAGGTAGAGGTAGAACGCGTTAGAGACGCCGTGACGGCCGGGGCCGCGTTCGATCAAATCGGATTTGCGCAGCGCGCCGAGCTTGTCGCAGATGGCCAAAATATTGTGCTTTTCATGGGTGGCGAAGGCGATGTGGTGCATGCGCGGCCCGGCGCCGCCGGTCATCGCGGTATCGTGCACCGTCGCCTTGCGGCGCATCCAGGCAGCGTAAACCACGCCGTCTTCATCGCGGATGTCTTCCGTTACGCGGAAGCCCAGCCCCTGGATGTATTCCACGGCGCGCGGCACGTCAGGAGTGATTTGGTTAAAGTGGTCGAGGCGCACCAGCGCGCCCGGCGTATACAGATCGTAGCGCCAGGCCAGGCGCTCGACGTGCTGCACGTCGTAGAAAAACTCATACGGGAAACCGAGCGGATCCTCTACCCGCACCGCATCGCCGATGCCTTTGGCGAACCCGTTCACCCGCCGCTCGGTACGGCAGCCAAGCGCCTTGAAATACGCCTCGGCGCGATCGACGTCTTCCGGCGTGCGCACGCGGAAAGCAAACGCCGCCACGGCGGCGACCGGGCCTTCGCGCAGCACCAGGTTATGGTGAATGAACTCTTCCATCGAACGCAGGTAGAGGGTTTTATCCTCTTCGGCGGTCACGACCAGGCCGAGGATATCGACGTAAAATTCGCGTGCGGCTTTAAGGTTCGTGACCTGAATTTCCATGTAGGCACAGCGCACGACGTCGGGAGCAGGGACAGCATCAGTGGTCAGTTTTGTCGTCATTGTTCTCATCTCTTTCGTTATTATTGTGGCCTGAGGCTCAAACGCCCCATTTCGGGATCGGGTGGTCGCCCATGGAAATGCACACGTTCTTCATTTCGGCGAACACTTCGAAGCTGTATTCGCCGCCTTCGCGGCCGGTGCCGGAGGCTTTCACGCCGCCGAACGGTTGGCGCAGATCGCGTACGTTTTGGGTGTTGACGAAAACCATGCCCGCTTCAATGCCGCGGGCCAGGCGCAGAACCTTGCTCACATCCTGCGTCCAGATGTACGACGCCAGGCCGTACTCCACGTCGTTGGCCATGCGCAGGCCGTCTTCTTCTGATTTGAACGGCAACAGGCAGGCCACCGGCCCGAAGATCTCCTCCTGCGCCACGCGCATCCGGTTGTCGACATCCGCCAGCACCGTCGGGCGCAGGAAGTTGCCGTGGCTCAGGCCGGCCGGTTTGTCCGGGCCACCGGCCAGCAGGGTCGCCCCTTCTTCCACCCCGAGGCGGATATAGCCGGAGACTTTTTCCCAGTGCTGCGGGCTGATCAGCGCCCCCACCTGGGTGTTGGGATCTTGCGGATCGCCCACGCGCAGGCGGTTGGCGCGCTCGGCGAAACGTTTGACGAATTCCGGGTAGATGCTCTCCTGAATGAAGATGCGCGAACCGGCGGTGCAGCGTTCGCCGTTGATCGAGAAGATGGTGAACAGCGCGGCGTCGAGCGCCCGCTCGATGTCGGCGTCTTCAAAGATCAGCACCGGCGACTTGCCGCCCAGTTCCATGGAGAATTTTTTCAGCCCGGCGCTTTCGATGATGCGGCGGCCGGTGGCGGTGCCGCCGGTGAAGGAGACCGCGCGCACGTCTTTATGGCGCACCAGCGCGTCGCCGGCGGTGGCGCCGTAGCCCTGCACCACGTTCAGCACCCCGGCCGGAATGCCGGCCTCCAGCGCCAGCTCGCCCAGGCGATCGGCGGTCAGCGGCGACAGTTCGGACATCTTCAGCACCGCGGTGTTGCCCAGCGCCAGGCAAGGCGCGGTCTTCCAGGTGGCGGTCATGAACGGCACGTTCCACGGCGACACCAGCGCACACACCCCCACCGGCTGCACCAGCGTGTAGTTGAGCATCTTGTCGTCCACCGGGTAAGTCTTGCCGTTCATCTGCTGGCACACCTCGGCGAAGAACTCGAAGTTGTGCGAAGCGCGCGGGATCAGCACGTTTTTGGTCTGGTGGATCGGCAGGCCGGTGTCGGCGGTTTCCAGTTCGGCGATCTGCGGCACGTTCTGGTCGATCAGCTCGCCCAGGCGGCGCATCAGGCGCGCGCGCTCTTTCATCGGCGTGTTGGCCCACTTGGGGAACGCCTCTTTCGCCGCCGCCACCGCCTGGTCTATCTCCAACTGGCCGCCGGAGGCCACCTCCGCCAGCACCTCGCCGTTCGCCGGGTTGGTGGTGGTGAAGTACTCTTTGCTGGCGACGTTCTTGCCGTTGATCCAGTGGTTGATGGTCTTCATCGCAGGCTCTCCTCGTAATCTTTTTCACTGATAATGTGGTTAACCAGACGGCCGATGCCCTCGATTTCCACCACCACTTCGTCGCCCGGCTGCACGTCGGCCAGCCCTTTCGGCGTGCCGGTGGCGATCATGTCGCCCGGCTGCAGCGTCATGAATTCGCTCAGGTAGGCGACCAGGAACGGAATGTCGAAAATCATGTCGGCGGTGCTGCCGCGCTGGCGCAGCTCGCCGTTGACGTAAGTGCTGAGCGCCAGCCGGTGCGGATCGGCGACGTCGTCGCGATCGACGATGTAAGGCCCGATCGGCGTCAGGGTGTCGCGGCTCTTCACCCGCAGATTCGGCCGGTAGTAGTTTTCCAGGTAATCGCGAATGGCGTAGTCGTTGCACAGGGTGTAGCCCGCCACATACTCCATGGCGTGCTCGCGGCTGACGTTGCGCGCGGTCTTGCCGATCACCGCCACCAGCTCGGCTTCGTAATGCATGTACTCCACGCCGGCCGGGCGTACCGACACCTGGCGGTGACCGGTCAGGGTGTTCGGCGCTTTGAGGAACACCAGCGGCTCTTCCGGCGCCTTGAATTCCAGCTCGCTGGCGTGGTCGGCATAATTCAGCCCCAGGGCGAACACCGTGCCCTGCGCCGGCGGCAGCCATTCCACTTCGCGCTCCTGCAGCACCTCGCCGTTCGGCAGCGTGACGCGCAGCTGCTCGTCCACCTGCACGTTGAAGATCTGGCCATGATGGCGAATACGGGCATGTTTCATGATGCGGCTCCTGCCTGGGTGACGCGGTTGGTCAGCGTGGGCAGGCCGGCGGCGCGCACCGTCACCTCATCCCCCGGTTTGATCTCCACCCGCTGGAGCGGGGTGCCGATCAGCACCGCATCGCCCGGCTGCAGGGTGATAAAGTCGCTGATGGCGGCGATCAGCTCCGGCACCGAGCGCACCAGATCGGCGGTGGACCAACGATCCTGCTCCACACCGTTGATCTCGGTGACGATCTCCAGCCGATCGGCATTCGCCAGCTGGCCGATCTCCCCCAACGGGCAGAACCCGTCGCGGCATTTAGCCTTGATCGCCGGGCGGTAGAAGCTGCTCTCCGGCAGGCTGACGTCGTTGGCCAACGCGTAGCCGGCCAGATAACGGCCCACCTGCGCCACCGGCACCTTGCGCGCGGTATCGCCGATGATCACCGCCAGCGTGCCGCCGCTGTGCACGGTTTCACCGGCCGGAAACGGGATCGCCCCGCCGTTGGCGAGGTGGGTGTTGCGCGGTTTGATAAACCAGACCGGGGTTTTGGGCGGGGTCTGATACGGCGGCTGGTGAAACGCCTGATCCCAGGCGTCCAGTTGGCTGCGGTGATTCAGCGCAACGGAAAATACGGTGCCTTTCATGCGAACTCCTCCAATGGCAAAACATGACAACCGGCATTCATTAATATATTAATGATTACTTTTATACGCTGTGCAGCTTTTACGCAACGCGCTTGGAGTGATTTGTGATCGTGATAACAAAATATTCACAAATAACGAACATTAGCGTGATTATTCAATGCATTAATCATTTTTCGCGCCATTTTTCGCTGCGCCCTGCATTTTTGCTTTATCCCTACGGGTAACTTTGGCTACTATTAAGTTATTAACAAAATCGGGCTTTGCGGGGCAGGCGCCCCCATAACGAGCGCCGTAACAACGAACACCTTGATAGCTAAGGCCAAACTTATGCATGAATCGTTAACCATCGCCCTGCTGCAGGCGCGTGAAACCGCCATGGGGTTCTTCCGCCCGATCCTGAAAAGCCACAATCTGACCGAACAGCAGTGGCGCATCATCCGCGTGCTGGCCAACAGCCGCTCGATCGAATTCCACGAGCTGGCGGCGGAAACCTGCATTCTGCGCCCCAGCCTGACCGGCATTCTGTCGCGCATGGAGCGTGACAAGCTGATCTTCCGCCTGAAGCCGGTCAACGATCAGCGCAAGCTGTACGTGTCGCTGACCCAGCAGGGCCAGGATCTGTATGAAGTGGCGCGCCACCAGGTGGAACAGGGCTACGCCGAGATTGAAG
This sequence comes from Serratia sp. CY84636, assembly GCF_052166245.1. Classification (NCBI taxonomy): domain Bacteria; kingdom Pseudomonadati; phylum Pseudomonadota; class Gammaproteobacteria; order Enterobacterales; family Yersiniaceae; genus Serratia; species Serratia sp. CY84636. Next base: position 327,784 of record NZ_JBJNOX010000004.1, on the reverse strand, counting down.
CCGCTTTCTCGCGACAGAAAATGGACCAGTTGATGACGCTGCTGGACGAGCTGATCACCCTGGGCGACAGCCTGCCCGCCAACGTCACCGCGCATCCTGCCAAGCAGTGATTTAACCAACCGGAATTCTCAAATTAATTGACGTTGCAGCCAACAACGCTGCAGCGTCAGGTAAGCAGAGAATTCGTTTCCGGCAGCAGCGCGCCGCCGTCCACCACCAGCGTCTGGCCGGTGATGTAGGCCGCCGCCGGCGAGGCGAGAAACACCATCGCCGCGGCGATGTCTTCCGGTTCCCCCAGCCGCCCGAGCGGCACCGAGGCGGCGATCGCCTGATTCACCTGCGCGTCGCCCAGGTTGGCCATCGCCGGCGTGCGGATCATCCCCGGCTCCACGCCGTTGACGCGAATTTTCTCCGCCGCCAGCTCCAGCGCCGCCGCGCGAATAAACCCGTTCACCCCAGCCTTGGAGGCGGCGTAGTGCGCCAGCCCCGGGTAGGCCACCCGCGGGCCGGTCACCGACGAGGTCACCAGAAGGCAGCCGCCGCCCCGGCGGCGCATCCACGGCAGCGCCGCCTGCGCCAGAAAGAACGGCGCCATCAGATTGACGCTCAGCGTGCGTTGCAGCAGAGCCGCGTCGATGGCGGCGAACGGCGTCAGCGGAAAGTAAGCGGCATTGTGGATCACCACGTCCAGCCGTTGATGCCGCTCACCTACCGCCGTCACCAGCTCAGCGATCTGCCCCGGTTCGGCCAGATCGCAAGCCAGCGCCTGCACGCTCAGCCCTTCGTCCCGCAGCGCCTGTGCCGCCGCCTGCGCCTGCGGCAGCTGCACGTCCGCGATCGTCACCTCGGCGCCCAGGCGGGCAAAGGCGCTGACGATCGCCAGACCAATGCCCTGAGCGCCGCCGGTCACCAGCACCGCCTGCCCCGCGAAGGCGTCGGCCGCATAGGTTGCGCTCATCGCCCTATCCTCGTGGGTGACGCGTGGTGTTCAGCACCTGCGCATGGGCGCCGACCGCAAAGTTGCTCAGCGCGCTGAAATCGCTGCCCTGATAACCGAGGATCTTGCCGTCGGTGCGCATGCCCTGCAGATCGATCATCACCACGCCCAACGTCGGGATGATCTTCTCGCGCCAGACGAACAGATAAAGCTGCTCCGCCACCTTCACGTAGTGGCAGCGATCGACGTCCGCCAGCCCTTTTTCCACCCCGTCCAGACACTGCCAGGCGTAGAAGTTATCGTTCAGGTAGATGTGCTCGTACCGTTCGGTCGGGCTGTAGGTGTACATGTTGCGCATGCCGATCAGCTCATCGGTAAAGCCCGGTGGCGCCACGTCGGCGTCATCCAGCGTGCCGAAGCGGAATTCGGCCTCGACCGCGGTCAGCGGCAGCCCCTGCTCCACCCGGCTGAAGGCATCGAGCCGCGCCTGCGCTTCGTCCGGCAGCTGGCCGTATACCGCAGTGAAGTTGCCCTGATTGCGGTCGCATACCAGCGTAATGCTGGCGTTGGCGCGGGCAGGATCGAGAAAATCGATGAACAGCACGCCGGGGCGAATGCTGGTGGCGCGATAGGCGACGCCGCGCCGTTCGCCCCACTCCAGCGTCTGCCCGTCGGTAAACCGGCAGCGCTGCGTCGCGCCGTCGCTAAAGCGCAGCGTCAGCGTAGTGCCCGCCAGCCCGTGCTGCCGTTCCAGCGTATTGCTGTGCGGCGCAAAGCCTTCCGCCAGCGCGCCAACCTGAATGAATACCGCTTCTGAACTCATGGAAATGCTCCTTACAGGGAAGTGAAAGCCAGGGTCGGCACATCGACGATGGTGGAGCCACCGTCGGCCACCAGCGCCGCGCCGGTAATGATTGAAGCTTCGCTGGAACAGAGGAAACGGCAGACACGGGCGATCTCCTCAGCGCTGGCCGGCCGGCGCAGCGGTACGTCGCGACAGACCATCTGGTAAGCCTGCTCCAGCGAAATCTGATGGGCGTCCATCAGCAGTTGCATCTCTTCGTCCGCCATCGGCGTGGTCACCCAGCCCGGACACACCGCGTTGGCGCGCACGCCCAGCGGGCCATAATCGCGGGCGATGGAACGCATCAGCCCGATCAGCGCGTGCTTGGCGGTGACGTAGCCGCAGACCTCCGGCCCGGCGGCCAGCGAGGCGATCGAGGCCACGAACAGCAGGTTGCCGCCGCTTTTAATCAGCTCCGGCAGGCAGGCGCGCGCGCTGGCGAAAGCGCTGTTGAGGTTGCTGTCCATCGCCCCTTGCCATTGCGCGTCGGTCATCTCGGTGATGCGCTTGAAGCCCATGCCGCCGGCGCTGCCGATCAGGCAGTCGATGCGCCCGGCTTCGCGCAGAATGGCCGGCAGCAGCGTGTGGTTCCAGCTCTCGCCGCTGGCGGCATCGCCCACCAGCGCCTGCGCGCCGATCTCTTGCGCCAGCGCCGCCAGCGGTTCCGGGCGGCGGCCGATGATGAACACCCGATCGCCCTGCGCCGCCAGCAGACGGGCGCAGGCGGCGCCGACGCCGGTGCCGCCGCCGGTAATCACAACCACTCTATTCATGATTCAGCTTCTCCATCAGTTGGCCGATCATCAGCAGGCTGCTCAACAGCAGCCGCCGCTGTTCGGCATCCAGCCGCAGATAGCGGCGGCCGGCCGGCAAACGGCTGACCACCTCCGACGCGGCGAAATGCTCAATCTCCACCTGCCAACGCTCGTCGTTAACCGTCAGCCGCACGCGGCGAAAATCCAGCTGCGCCAGCGTCTCGCCGATCTGCGGGTAGCGCTGCAGGCCGTCCAGCACCCGCTGCGCGGCCGCATGGCGCTGGCGCAGCAGATAACGCACCCCGCGCCGCCGCAGCCAGCCGCCGGTCACCACGTCCAGCGTCAGCGGAGGTTGCATCGCGCACGCGCCCTGCAACCGAAAGCGGTGGCTGACGATATGCGCCATAAACAGCCCCTGCACCTGTTCGCCGATCTCGATCTGCGGCCCCTGCGGCAGCGTCAGCCGCAGCAGGCCCGGCGCCAGGCGTTCGCACGCGTAGGGTTCCAGGTTGCGCGCCAGACGATCCAGCGCGGCGCCCGGCCGATAGCCCGACGGCGCTCGCCGCCAGGCGCGATTAAGTGAGGGAAGTAAGCCGATCAAACTGCGCCTCCTCGTTTTCACCCTTGGCGAACGCGTTCTCCAGCACCTGCTCGACCGGCACCGGCTTGAACGGATTCACTTTTTGCACGCACAGCGTCCAGAACAGCGCATAGGCGGCGGTCAGACCGATCATCCAGCCGAAGGGAATGTAGATATCGCTCGGGTTCATTCCCGGCGGCGTGATGTAAACGATGGCCAGCACGATGCCAACGCTGGAAACGATCTGCGGCAGCGGGAACCACGGCGATTTATAGGCGCGCGGCAGATCGGGGCGGCGTACGCGCAGGATCACCACCGAGCAGGTCACCAGCAGGTAGGCCACGCCCCAGGCGCACACCGCCGCCAGCACCAGCGGAATGATCCTGTCGAGGTTGCCCTGAATGGCGAAGGCGTGTACGCAGGGGATTAACACCGCCACCAGAATGCCGACCACCGGCGTTTTAAAGCGCGGGTGCAGATAAGCGAACATGCGCGGCAGCGCGCCGTCCAGCGCCATACCGTACAGAATGCGCGGCACCGCCGCCATCAGCGTGTTGATGGTCGCGGCACCCGCCAGGAGCAGGCCGACGCCGAGCCAGTATTTGCCGAACTGGCCCATTACCTGGCCGGCGAACGCCGGGATGGCCATCGGCGTTTCCAGCAGGCGCGTGCCGCTGGCGGCGTCGATCACCACGTTTTCCACCTGGTGGCTGAGCGCCGCGCCATACAGCGCCATGCACACCGCCACGCCGCACAGCCCCAGCGCCATCGCGCGCGGGATCACCCGATCGCAGCGTTTGATCTCCGGCGCCATCGGCGTCACCAGCTCACAGCCGACGAACATGAACATCGCCATGCCGATCAGGCTGAACACCGCGAAGGGATCGTTCAGGCTCAGCGTGCTGCCGAACCAGCCCTCGAGCGGCACCGCATGCGGCGACAGCAGCCCGACGATGCCGAAAATCACCAGCGTGCTCCACATGGCGAAGGTCAGCACGATCTCCGCCTTGCCGAAGGCCTCGATGCCGAACGCGTTGAGCAGGCCGAACACGATTACCAGCCCGACGCCGACCATCCAGGAGGCGTTGTGGCTTTCCATCAGGGTGTTGAGGTGCTCGAAGTTCACCAGCGCCATGATGCCGGAGAGAATGGTCTCGGCGGTGCCGGCGAAGATGTGCACGATCAGGTAGGCCGACAGCGCGCCGGTGATGGCGAAAAAGCGCCCCATGCCGCAGGAGATGTAGTCGTAAACCGAACCGGAGGTTGGCAGCAGCGCCGCCGCTTCGGAGAAGGTGGTGAGCTGCGCCTGCATCATGATGAAGGCGATCAGCATCGCCAGCGCGAAGGTGTCGCCGCCGATGCCGAAGCCGCTGGTGACCGTCAGGATCACCGGGCTGGCCATGATCACCCCGACCGAACTGGCCAGGGTGGTGGGAAAGCCGACCTTGCCTCGAGCCAGGTGGGCGTGCAACCGCGACGACAGGTTCATGGTTATTTCCTCTTATAGTTTTGGCCTGATGCATGCAGGTGCTTGCAGGTTTTTCACCGCCAGCGGCGGTAATCTCACTATAGAGAGGAAAGGAAAATGCTGACTATCGTCCTTAAGGACGAGACGCTTTCAACCTGCGGCCGCGCTCACGGCGGCGCGCCACTGCATCGCCCCCTGCGGGCTGCGCGGGTAGGCGCGCAGCGGCGCCAGCAGCGCGGAAAAGAAGGCGTAATAGCCGGCGCACAGCCGGTTGTAGCGATCTTCGCCCACATGCGCCGGGCAGCCGCCCTGGCAGACGCTTTTCACGCTGCAGCGTTGGCACTCGCGGCGCAGGCTCTTGTTTTTACCGAACGGCATCTCCGCCGCCCTTGCCGCCAGGGTGGCGAGCGGCGTGTGGCGATCGGCATGGCCGAGCAGGTGCTGCGCGTTGATCAGATGATCGCAGGCGTAAAGCCGCCCGTCCGGCTCCATCACCAGATTGCCGCCGCAGCGTTCGGCATGTACGCAGCTGGGGCTAACGTGGGTGAAATACTGCGCGTAGACCTGCTCGATGTTCATCACGAAGACCTGGCCGACGTGCCCGCGGCTGCGCCAGCGGCGGTATACCGCCAGCATGAAGCGCCCCCAGTTGGCGGCGCTCAGCCCATAGCCGGCGGTGGGCGCGTCCCCTTCCAGCATCAGCGGCTGGAACTGCAGATAGCGCGCCCCGATCGCCACCGCATGATCGTAGATCGCCTCGGCGCGATCCGCGACGCCGTCGTGCACCACCATCAGCAGGTTGAAGTCGATCTGATGGCGCTGCAACAGCGCAATGCCGCGCAGCGCCGCGTCATAGCTGGCGCCGCCGCGCTTGTCCGGCCGGTGGGCGTCCTGCACCTCGCGGTCGCCGTCCAGGCTGACGCCGAGGATAAAGTGATGCTGCCGGAACAGCCGGCACCAGGCGTCGTTCAGCAGGGTACCGTTGGTCTGCAGGCTGTTGCTGATCCGCACGCCCGGCGGCGCATAGCGGCGCTGCAACGCCAGCGCCCGCTTGTAAAAACCGATCCCCGCCAGCAGCGGCTCACCGCCCTGCCAGACGAAGTTGATCTCGCGGCTGTAACGCGGCTGGGCGGCGATGTAGCCGCGGATAAATTCCGCCAGCAGGTCGTCGTCCATCTTGCGCGTCCGCTCCTGCTGGCGCTGCGGGTAGTAGCAGTAGCGGCAACCCAGGTTGCAGCCGGCGCCGATCGGCTTCACCAGCAAATGAAAAGGCGCCGCCGCGCGCGGTTCGCTCTCTACCGGGATCTGCTGCGCGCGCAGCTGGGCCAGGTTCATGGCGCCGCCTGCGGCAACGGTTTGTGGGTCAGCGGATCCAGGCCGATGTAGTCGCCGGTGCTGGCGTCTACACCGAGGTAGTCGATCGCTGCACCTTTGGCTTCAATAACCATGCTCTGCTGCGCAAAACGGCGATACGCCTCGCTCAGCCGTTTGACCCGCTCCGGGTCGGCGGCGGCCAGATCGCGCGTTTCCAGCGGATCGTCATGCAGATTGAACAGCCCCCACGGCGCCATCTGCGCCGTCGGCCCGGCCTTCACCAACCGCCGCAGCTTCCAGACGCCATCCACATAGGCGGCCTGGTTATGCAGCTCCACGCCGTAGGTCGCGCGCGGCACGCCGTCGGCCTCGCCGCTGAAATAGCGCTTGAAGCTGACGCCGACCATCGGCAGCGTCGGTTTGGCCTTCAGCGGTTTGTTGGCGTCGATGCCGGCATAGTCATACAGCGTCGGGGCGATGTCATACACCGCCATCGGCGTGCTGTCGATGCCGCCGCGCCCCTTCAGCCGCGGCGCGGAGATGATGAAATCGGTATTGATGCCGCCCTGCGCGCTGGTGGTTTTGTGGTAGTTGGCGTACGGCGCGTTGCTGACATTGGCCCAGTGCGGCCCGTAGGAAATGAACGATCCCTTGCGGCCGAGGTTGGCGTAGCTGTTGTCGAACTGCCGCCAATACTCCGGCTTCGAGCCGTAGTAGAAGCCGCTGGCGGGGTTGGCGCCGTTGTCGGTGGCGAACACGATCACCGTATTTTGGTCACGGCCGGTCTGCTTCAGGGTATTCAGCACCGCGCCGACCTGATCGTCCATGTAAGCAATCATCGCCGCGTACACCTGCATGGTCTTGGCTTCATATTTTTGCTGCTCGGGCGTCAGCGCGTTCCAGGCCTTATCCAGCGCCAGCGCCGGCATCGGCGTGCGATCGGAAATCAGCCCCAGCGCCTTCAGGCGCTGAATGCGCTGCTGATAGGCCTGCTGGTAACCGGCGTCGTATTTGCCGTCGAATTTGGCGATCCAGTCATCCGGCGCCTGCAGCGGATCGTGCGGCGCGGTAAACGCCAGATAGGCGAAGACGGGTTTGCTCTGCGGCGTATCGCGGATCCACTGTTCCAGCTGATCGGCATAGGCCTTGCTGGAATAGAAATCTTTGGGCAACGACACGCGTTTGCCGTTCAGGGTGTAGAAGGTATGGAACGCCTCCACGGTGCCCAGCGGTTTCGCATCGTCGAAATGGCTGGTGCCGCCCCCCATAAAGGCGAAGGCGCGCTCGAAGCCGCGATCGGTCGGTTTGGCGCCGTCGACATAGCCCAGGTGCCATTTGCCCGCCATCATGGTGGCGTAACCCGCGTCGCGAAAACGCTCCGGCAATGTGGTCACGCGGTCGGTCAGCCGCATTTCATAGCCCGGCTGCGCGGCGGTGCTCTCATACCACCACATGCCGCCCATGCCGGCCTGCTGGTTGGTGTTGCCGGTCATCAGCATCGACCGCGCCGGCGCCGACATCGGCGAGGTGTAGTACTGGCTCATGCGCACGCCCCGTTCGGCCAGCGCCTGCAGGTTGGGCGTCGGTATCTCGCCGCCGAACGGGCTGATGTCGGAGTAGCCCATGTCGTCCACCAGAATGATCAGCACATTGGGGCGATCGGCGTCCGCCCCCTGCGCCAGGCCCGATAAGGCGCCGCTCAACGCCACCGCCAACGTTTTTTTCTGCATCGTTCGTTCCCCGTATGGTCATGCGGACTGAACAACCCGACGCCTCAGCCCGAGAAAGGTCATCATTTTTTCGTCTTATACGTTTGGCGCCGCCTGGCGCTATCTTCAATTCGCAGTGTAGGAAGCGGCGGAAAAGCCTGACTATCGTTCTTAAGAACGAGGAACGGCTCCAGTCGTGCCGGTTGTAGCACGCGCAGGGCGGCGAGGGCTGCACCCGGGCAAACATTGAAAAGCGCTGTAAATTCAGCGGGAAAAGCGGTGAATTATTTCATTAACCTATTAATGAAAATCGCGATAAATCCGAACTGAAAAGCCCTGATTAACGCAGTGTCATCTTGTTATTTATGTGTTTTATTGCAATCGGCCTCACGTTGTTAATATGTTTTTATTGTGTTGCCAAATTGCTATAACTATGCTTGTATCGTTCATATATTGACCGCCAACCTTCTCCAGATTGAATGATAAAGGGAGGAACACGAATCATGCACAGCACCGCATCCGATGCCTTTATCAACAGTTGTTTGGCGACCATCACGCACCTGATCCCGGTGTCCGCCGGGGTGTTTTATCTGGTCGATCGCGACCTGCGGCCGGATCACTACATCCTGCACGGCATGCCCGATAAAACGCATCAGCAGTATCTGAACCACTTCCAGCAGATAGACCCGCTGCAGCCGGCCAATTTTCATCGCCAGGACATCACCATGGTCGGCATGAGCCCGGCGGCGATCGCCGGCAACCGCCGCTATTACCACGACTTTATGCTGCCGAACGACATGCGCGACATGACGGAGATCTTCATCCGCCAGCGCAAGCGCATCGTCGCCGGGGTATCGCTGATCCGCGATACGCCGTTCACTGAAGTGGAGCGCGGCCGCCTGCGCGCGGTGCTGCCGCTGATCGAGCTGGCGACGCGCGATCTGTTGCCCGACGGCGAGGCGCATCTGCTGACCGCCAAAGAGCAAGAGATCGTCAACATGGTGCGCGAAGGCGCCAGCAATAAGCGCATCGCCCTGAAGCTGGGCATTTCGCTGTCCACGGTGAAAACCCATATGCGCAATATTTTCGCCAAAACCGACGTGGTGAACCGCACCGAACTGGTCGCCGGCGGCTTTCTCGCCCACGGTTAACGCCCGATAACGGCCGCCGCTGCCGGCGGCCGGAAAATAACGCCAAAACGTATTCGCCATTTATGGCGCGGCCTCCCCCTGCCCGTAATCGGGCCGGGCGGGATATTTCATCGTCACTCAACGCTTGGGGAAAAGGTTTATGTCCAGTGATTCGGTTTCCGCGCCCGCCGTCGGCGCGGCGCTCCCCTGCCCGCCGCGGCTGCTGACCGCCATTATCGTCTTCGCCGCCATCGCGCCGGGCATTCTGATGACCGCCCCCGCCGTGGCCGCCCAGCTCGCCGCACAATGGCAGCTCGGCCCGGCGCAGATCGGCCACCTGTTCTCCACCGAACTCGGCGCCATGAGCCTGGCCACGCTGCCGGCGTGGTGGTGGATCGGGCGCATCAACTGGCGACGGGTCGCTACGCTGTCGGCGCTGGTGTTTATCGTCGGCAACCTGGCTTCGGCGCTGGTGCAGGACTTTACCCTGCTGCTGCCGCTGCGCTTTATCGCCTCGCTGGCGGGCGGCACCCTGATGATCCTGTGCATCACCTGCGCCGCCGGCACCGCCAATCCCAGCCGGGTCTATGCCTTCTGGGTGCTCGGCCAACTGGTGCTGGGCGCGGTCGGGCTGCTGGTGCTGCCGCCGCTGTTCGCGCACTTCGGCCTGATGGCGGTCTACCTGATTCTGGCGGCCATCATGCTGTGCTGCCTGCCGCTCATCCCGGCATTCCCCAACGGTTTCACCGCCGCCCGCGCCGCCCGCAGCGGCCCCGCCGCCTCGCTGGCGCGCAAGCTGTGTGCCGTGCTGGCGGTGCTGACCTTTTACATCAGCCTGAGCGCGGTCTGGACCTTTATCGGCGGCATCGCCGCCGGCGCCGGGCTGTCGCCGGCCCACAGCGGCCAGGTGCTGGCCGTCGCCACCTTGCTCGGCATCGTCGGCGCGGGGGCCGCAGCGCTGATCGGCGCGCGCTTCGGCGGCGGACGCCTGATCGTGCTGGGGTACGCCCTGCTGCTGGCCAGCGTGGCGCTGCTGACGGGCCAGCCCCTGCTGCTGCGCTTCGCCCTGGCGGCCCTGCTGTTCAAGTTCACCTGGACCTTCGTGCTGCCGTTCATTCTGGCGCGGGTCGCCGGGCTGGATAACGACGGCAAGCTGATGAACGGCATCAACCTGGTGATCGGCGGCGGTATGGCCATCGGCCCGACGCTGGCCGGCTTTCTGATCGAATCTTTCGGCGGTTTCAACGCTTTGCTGTTCGGCGCGCTGGGCTGCGCGCTGCTGTCACTGCTGTTGATTTCGCTGGCTTCACCGCGCGCACCGCGCCGTATAACAGGAGGAGAAAGGTGAAAAGAACAACCGGTTTCTTGTTTGATGAACGCTGTTTCTGGCACAGCACCGGCCTGCACGCCACTACCCTGCCGGTCGGCGGCTGGGTGCAACCGCCTTCGGGCGCCGGCCACGCCGAGTCGCCGGAAACCAAACGGCGCATGAAGAACCTGATGGACGTGTCCGGCCTGTCGCGCCAGCTCACCCTGCTGAGCGCCGAACCGGCGACGGAAGAAGATCTGCTGCGCATTCACCCCGCCCACTACCTGCAGCGTTTCAAACAGGTGAGCGACAGCGGCGGCGGCCTGCTGGGAGAGGAAGCGCCGCTGGGGCCGGGCAGCTATGAAATCGCCAAGCTCTCCGCCGGGCTGGCCTGCGCGGCGGTGGAGGCGGTGCTGCAGGGCGAGCTGGATAACGCCTATGCGCTGTCGCGCCCGCCGGGCCACCACTGCCTGCCGGATCAATCGATGGGCTTCTGCTTCCTGGCCAATATTCCCATCGCCATCGAGCGCGCCAAGGCCCGCCATGGCCTCGGCAAGGTGGCGGTACTCGACTGGGATGTGCACCACGGCAACGGCACCCAGCACATCTATTGGCAGCGCGGCGACGTGCTGACGCTGTCGCTGCATCAGGACGGCTGCTTCCCGGCGGGCTATTCCGGCGAACGGGATCGCGGCGAAGGCGACGGGGCGGGCTGCAATGTTAACGTGCCGATGCTGGCCGGCGCCGGCGACGACGGCTACCTGCACGCCATGCGGCGCATCATCATCCCGGCGCTGGAAAAATTCGAGCCGGAGCTGATCATCGTCGCCTGCGGCTACGATGCCAACGCCCTCGATCCGCTGGCGCGCATGCAGCTGCACAGCGACAGCTTCCGCGCCATGACCGCGCTGGTGCAGGACGCCGCCGACCGGCTGTGCGGCGGCAAGCTGGTGATGGTGCACGAAGGCGGCTACGCCGAATCCTACGTGCCGTTCTGCGGGCTGGCGGTGATGGAACAGCTGAGCGGCGTGCGCACTGAAGTGCAGGATCCGCTGCTGGCGTTTATCCAGCAACAGCAGCCGCGCGACGCCTTCAACCGCTTCCAGCGCGAAGCGCTCGACGAGCTGGCGCGCCAGTTCGGCCTGTAATCCCCTCTTTGCGGGCGCCGCACCCGGCGCCCCTGACAACCTCGCCGCCAGCCGCTACGCTGAAGGGCAACCCTACCCACCATGAGAACAATAACATGCCCGAACAAACCGTCAGCTTTATCAAAGGCCGTCACGGCGACATCGCCGTGCACGACTGGGGAAACGACCAGCCGCGCTATCTGGCGCTGCTGATACACGGCTACGGCGAGCATCTCGGCCGTTACCAATACGTGGCGCGCACGCTGCAGGCACAGGGCGCGCGGGTGTTCGGCCCCGACCATCTCGGCCACGGCCTGTCGCAGGGCGAACGCGTGCTGATCGAGGATTATGACGCCGTGGTCGACGACGTGCAGCGCGTGGTCAGCCATTTCCGGCAGCAATACCCCACCTTGCCGCTGGTGGTGATCGGCCACTCGATGGGCGGCATGATCGCCACCCGCTACGTGCAGCGCTACGGCGAGGAGGTGCGTGCGCTGGTGCTGTCCGGCCCGCTGCTTGGCGACAGAACGGCGATCTCCGATCTGGCCGAACTGCCGACGATCCCCGACGCGCCGCTGGATACCGCCACCCTGGCGCGCGATCCGGCGGTCGGCGCGGCCTATCAGGAAGATCCGCTGGTGTGGCACGGGCCGTTCAAGCGCCCCACCCTGCGCGCCATGCAGCGGATCCTCGCCGCCATCAACGCCGGGCCGGGCTTCGGCGCGCTGCCCACGCTGTGGATCCACGGCGACGACGATCGGCTGGTGCTGATGAGCGAAACGCAAACCGCGCTCGATCGTCTGCGCGGCGACGATTTCGAACGGATGATCAATGCGGGCGGGCGGCACGAGAGCTTTAACGAAACCAATAAGGATCAGATCCTCAAGCGGGTGACCGATTTTATTGCGCGGGTGTTAGGCTAAGGCGCTCCCCCTCAGCGGGCCGAGGGGGGCATGACGGCGTCAGCCTTCGACGATGGCGAGATAGTGTTTGACGAAGCGATCCGAGGTGATATCCCAGCGCACCGGGGTGCCCTTCTCGACGAACCAGGAATCGCCGGCCTGATACTGCACCGATTCGCCGGTGCGTTCGTTGGTCAGGGTCGCGCTGCCTTCCCACACCGTGGCGTGCTCGGCGAACGGATACTCCATCACGAAGCTGCCGCGAGTGCAGCTGAACACGCCGCAGTTCAGGTTGTCGGTCGGTTCGCCGAAAATGCTGGCCACGCCGACGGTCGGCGTGCCGGCGATCACCGTGGCGCCCAGGTTGCTGACGCTACCGATCTCCAGCAGTTCCGGCAGCGGTTGTTTAAGCAGTAACGGTTTCATGTGATTCTCCTCTGAGGGTTAACGGCGGCCTTTCCAGTAGCCGGATGTCTGGTGCCAAACCTTACCGGCGGTGGTCATCACCCGCCGCAGCTTGTCCTTGCCGAAGATGTTGACGTGCGGGATCGAGCTCATCAGATCGTAACGATCGGATCCTTCGCTCATGCCCTCCGCCAGCACCTTGCACACGATGTGGCTCGGCGTCACGCCGAAGCCGGAGTAGCCCTGCACGTAAAACACATTGTCGCGATCCGGCAGCGTGCCGATCTGCGGGAACAGGTTGGCGCTGCAGCACAGCGGGCCGCCCCAGGCCAGATCGATCTTCACGTCTTTCAGGTACGGGAACACCTTCAGCATCAGGTTGCGGTTCCAGGCCTTGAGATCCGACGGGAAATATTCGATCAGGCGGGTGGCGCTGCCGAACAGCAGCCGGTTCTCGTTGGTCACCCGGTAATAGTCGATCACCGGGCGGATGTCGCTGTAGGCGCCGCGGATCGGGCTGATCTGGCGGATCAGATCGTCAGACAGCGGCTCGGTGGCCAGCTGGAAGGCGTAGGTATTGATGGTCTTGCGGTAGATCTGCGGCTCCATGCCGTTGAGGAAGCCGTTGCAGGCCCACAGCATCTTGTTGGCACGCACCGAGCCCATGGCGGTGCGCACCGTGATGCGCGGCCCGTACTCCACGTTGAGCACGCTGCTGTTCTCGAAGATTTTCACCCCGTAGCCGCTCAGCGCCTTGGCCTCGCCCAGCAGCAGGTTGAGCGAATGCACGTGGCCGCCGCCCATGTGTTTCAGCGCGCAGGTGTAAGCGTCGGAGCCCACCACCTGCTTCACCTCCGCCCCGGTGTAGAGCTCAATCTCCTCCTGCGGCGCTACCGCCTTGAACTCCTTCAGCCAGCCGCGCAGGGTCTTCTCCTGGCGCGCGTTGCTGCCGAGATAGCCGTAGCCGAAGCAGAAGTCGGCGTCGATATCATATTTCTTGATGCGCTCGCGGATAATGCCGGCGCCGAGGTTGCTGATTTTGAAGATGGTTTCCAGCCCGGCCGGGCCAACGTGGCGCTTGATCTTCTCCAGATCGTGGCCGATGCCGGCCATCACCTGGCCGCCGTTGCGCCCGGTGCCGCCGTAGCCCAGATAGCGGCCTTCGAGAATGGCGATGTTGGTGATGCCCTTCTCCGCCAGCTCCAGCGCGGTGTTGATGCCGGAGAAGCCGCCGCCGATGATCACCACGTCGACGTCCAGATCCTCTTCCAGCGTCGGGAAGCGCAGATCGTATTTTTTGGTCGCCGCGTAGTAGGTTAAGGACTCGATTTCGTTGTTCACTGCCGCACTCCCGATTGCCTATGCCATGACATCGGATTATCGGGAGGCGGCAGCCGTGCCGCTATGTCCCCTTAGGGACATTCGCTACAAAAAATTAACATTCACGCGCTGCGGCGCTGCGGGGCGGTCAGCAACAGGCTGAACAGTTCGGCCTGCGAGCCGATGTTCAGCTTGCCGTAGATGTTCTTGCGGTGATTTTTTACCGTGCCGAGGCTGATGAACAGCCGGTCGGCAATCTGCTGCGAACCGCAGCCGGCGAGGATCAGATCGACGATCTCGCGCTCGCGCGGCGTCAGCAGATAACGCGCCTGCGCGCCATCGTCGTTCCCCGTGTCGGCCTCGGCCGGTGCCGCCACCACTTCGCCATGCAGCCGCGCCACGCTTTTCACCAGCGTCAGCGCGCTGCGCAGATCCGCCCGCTGCGGGTAGCGCACCGCCACCGTGCGGCGCGCCGAACCGAAGAACACCCCCAGCCCGCGCTCCGGCGTCAGCTGCAGCAGCACGCCGGCCTCATCGTGCCAGCCGGTCTTGCGATAAAAATTACGGTAATAGTCGCTGTGATAAAACCCGCAGGGCGCCAGCTGGCGCAGCGTGAGCACCTCGCCTTCGCCGCCGTCGTTCAGCGCGCGGTAAAACGGATCCTGCAGATAGGCGCCCTGTTGGTAGATCTGGTTAACCGCATCGCTGTTTTCCCGCTCGGTTTTGATCAGGCAGCGCGGCGGCCGGCCGCGTTCGAAGGCATAGACGATGGCGTTGTCGAAGGCGAAAAACCCTTCCAGCCAATTCAACAGGCTGGGATAAAAGCGCGGGCTGGCCACCGCATCGATCACCGCAGACAAGCGTTCAACCTGAATATCCATACCCGCCTCGCCATTATTAATACATTAACAATCTACCGATTTCGGATGGGGTTAGCCGCATGGCGGCCAGTACTGTTAAAAAAAGCATCCGGCGCGCCGAAATGCAAGAACACGATCGTTTACATGTTAAACAACTCACAAGTTGCCGCAGCGGGGAAAGCGGTGGCCGCTCCGCGCCCGCTGGCTTATGCTGTGGCATCGCGCCCTGCAACGCCGTCAAGGAGACCTCATGTCCGTCAGCCACATCATCGCCAACCGCCAGACCTGGTTCGGCCACGGCAGCATCCAGCAACTGCCGCCGCTGCTGCTTGCCGATCCGCAGCCGACGCTGCTGTTCAGCTGCCGATCTTTTCTCAACGGCCCGGTGTACGCCGGCCTGCGCGAATCGCTGGCGCCGCTGCTCATCGGCACCGAGATCGTCAGCCACGAGGCGTCGCCGCAGGAAATAGACGCCTGGGTGGCGCGCTGGCGCGGCCAGGCACGGCGCGTGGTGGCCATCGGCGGCGGCAGCGTGCTGGATGCCGCCAAGGCGTTCTCCGCGCTGGTGGAGCATCCGCTGCCAACGCTGCGCTATATGGAAAAAGTGGGCGACAGCAAAATCAGCGGCGCCACCCTGCCGCTGATCGCCATTCCCACCACCGCCGGCACCGGCAGCGAGGTGACGCAGAACGCGGTGATCACCGACACTCAGGTCAGCAAAGTGAAGGCCTCGCTGCGCCACAATAACTTCGTGCCGCACACCGCCATTCTCGATCCGCAGCTGCTGGCCGGCGCGCCGGACAAGGTGCTGGCCTACTGCGCCATCGACGCCTTCACCCACCTGTTCGAGGCCTATCTGTCGAAAACCGCCGGCGCCATGACGCGCGACATGTCGCTGAGCGGCATCCGCCACTTCCTTGCGGCCTGGCCGGCGCTCAACCGCAGCGACGCGGCGCGCGAAGCGATTATGCAAGCTTCGTACCTTGGGGGGCTGACGCTGAGCGCCGCCGGGCTGGGGGTGATCCACGGCATCGCCGGCGAGATCGGCGCGCTGCGCGACTACCACCACGGCCAGGTCTGCGGCCGCCTGCTGCTGCCGTTCCTTGCCCTGCTGGAAAGCAGCGAACAGCCGCAGCAACGCGCGCTGATGGCCGAGCTGGCCGCGCGCCTGTACCCGCACTGGCAGGGCAGCCCGGAGAGCTACCTGACCGATTTCATCACCCGCCACGCCATCGCGCCGTTCTGGCAGAACGATTTGCCGATTTCCGGCCAGGAACTGGCGGTGGCGCTGGAGAAATCCAACAGCAAGAATTCCTGGATCGACTATGCGCCGGCACAGCGGCAACGGATGATCGAAGAGGCGTTTCGCGTCGAATGATGATATCTACCCTAAATAGTTGGCGCGGCATCCCGGCGGCAAGAGGTGGCTCGCCAGGAACTTACTCAAGTCAGTGACTGGCGTACGCACTCGCAGCCAACACAGATGCAGTTTCAAGTATGACGGGTATAATCAGATCAACGCACTAGCAGGAGTTAAGGAAATGGGCATCATCGGCTGGATCTTCGCCGGCATCGCGGTCGGCATCCTGGTCGGCGCGCTGATCAGAATCTTCGGCAAGAAGAAAGAGCAGTAAGCGTCACGCTGTTCCGTGGGCCGCCAGCAGGCACTCATGGAACAGCTTCACCACCCGCTGCGGCACCGGCGAGCGGCGCAGCACGCTGGAGTATTCGCAGTGATAGCGGAACAGCGCCGGTTTGATCGCCCGCATCATATTCTGCGCCACGAAAAACGCCGCGTAGTGATCCGGCAAAAAGCCGACGTATTTGCCGGACAGGATCAGCGTGGCGATCGACTCCTGCGCGAACCCCGTCGCCTTGCGATGCAAATGTTGCTGCAGGCTCAGTTCCATATTCGGCGAATGGTAGCCTAATCCGGCGAAGGCATAATTGTGCAGCAGATCCCAATTTAATGTTTCATGGGGGGCGGAAAATAATTCATGCTGCGCGCCGCAATATAAGAACATCCTCTCACTGAATAACGAATGATAAGATAAACTTTCCGCGCTGCGGTGCATGGGAATAACGCCAACCTGAAATTGTCCGTCAATGACGCCGCGTTCAATGGTATTAATCGGCTCCACGTACATTTGCAAAGAAACCTCCGGCGCACGCTCGCTGAATAATGCGATGGCCCGGCCGATCTGCGCCTGCGGATTGCTGACCGTATGATCGAATATCGCCACGTGCAGCTGCCCGCCCATGCGCTGGTGCACCTCGTCTACCCCGCGCCGGAACGCCTCGGTGGCCGCCAGCAGGTTGACCGTTTCCTGGTAGATAAGCAGCCCCTCGTCGGTGACCGCAAAGCCCTCGCGCCCGCGCTGGCACAGCGTCAGGCCCAGCCGCTGCTCCAGATCCTTGATGTGCTTGCTGATGGTCGACAGGCTGATATTCAGCTCCAGTTCGGCGGCGCTCATGCCGCCGCAGTCGACCACGGCCTTGAATACCCGCAGCAAACGCAGATCCATATCCGACAATTGCCCTAACAGCGCGCGCTTTTTTACTTGCATAAAACCTTAAGTAAGTTTCGACATATGATTATTCACAGTAGAGAACAAGCGGTACATAGTCAATTTCGCACAACAATTCGTTAACAACTCGGTTTATTTCATTAATCGCTCTTATTTTCCTGTTCGGAGGAAAACATGGCCGCTGAAAATCACCCGCTAAATAGTCTCGATGCCGAAGGGTTAGAGGCCCATTGGATGCCTTTTACCGGTAACCGTAATTTTAAAGCGCAGCCGCGCATCATTACTCAAGCCGCGGGGGCGTATTACACCAGCCATGACGGCAGAAAGATTTTCGACGGCCTGTCCGGATTATGGTGTTGCGGATTGGGGCACGGCCGGCAGGAAATCACCGACGCCGCCCAGCGCCAGCTGGCGACGCTGGATTACTCGCCGGCGTTTCAGTTCGGCCACCCGCTGTCGTTCGAACTGGCCAACAAGATCAAGGCACTGACGCCGGCGGGGCTGGATTACGTGTTCTTCACCGGCTCCGGATCGGAAGCGGCGGACACCTCGCTGAAAATGGCGCGCGCTTACTGGCGCGCCAAAGGCCAGGCGGGCAAAACCTGCTTTATCGGCCGGGAAAAGGGCTATCACGGCGTTAACTTCGGCGGTATCTCGGTCGGCGGCATCGCCGGCAACCGCAAGACGTTCGGCGCCGGCGCCGAAGCGGACCACCTGCCGCACACTCTGCTGGCCGGCAACGCCTTTTCGCGCGGCATGCCGCAACAGGGGGCAGAGCTGGCGGAAGCGCTCAACCGCATCATCGCGCTGCGCGACGCCTCAACGATCGCCGCGGTGATCGTCGAACCCTTCTCCGGCTCCGCCGGGGTGATCGTGCCGCCGGTCGGCTACCTGCAGCGCCTGCGCGAAATCTGTACCCAGCATGACATCCTGTTGATCTTCGACGAAGTGATCACCGCCTTCGGCCGCTGCGGCGCGATGACCGGCGCCGAGGCGTTCGGCGTCACGCCGGACATCATGAACATCGCCAAACAGGTGACCAACGGCGCGCAGCCGATGGGCGCGGTGGTGGTGCGGCCGGAGATCTACCACACCTTCATGAACGGCGGCGAGCCGGACTACCAGCTCGAATTCCCGCACGGCTACACCTACTCCGCCCACCCGGTCAGCTGCGCGGTCGCGCTGGCGACGCTGGACATTCTGCAGCGCGAACAGATGGTGGAGCGCGTACAGGCGCTGGCGCCCTACTTCGAGCGCGCGGTGCACAGCCTGCAGGGAGCCAAACACGTCGCCGACATTCGCAACATCGGCCTGGCGGCCGGCATTACGCTGGCGGCACGGCCGGGCGAACCGGCGCGGCGCCCCTTCGAGGCGGCGATGCGCTGCTGGGAAAGCGGATTTTACGTGCGCTACGGCGGCGACACCCTGCAGCTGGCGCCGCCGTTCATCAGCAGCGAAGCGCAGATCGATGCGCTGATCAACGCCGTGGGCGACGCCCTCAACGCCACCGAATAAGGAGAGAACCATGACCATTACCCATTGGATCAACGGCGAACCCGCCGCCGGCGGCGAACGCAGCCAGCCGGTTTACGACCCGGCCACCGGCCAATCGGCGCAGGAGGTGCAGCTGGCCGACCGCGCCACGGTGGAGCGCGCCATCGCCGCCGCCGAACAGGCCTATCCCGCCTGGCGCGACACCCCGCCGCTGAAGCGCGCGCGCATCATGATGAAGCTCAAGGATCTGCTGGAGCAGCACGCCGATGCCATCTGCCAACTGATCACCGCCGAGCACGGCAAGGTGCTCAGCGACGCCCTGGGCGAACTGCAGCGCGGCATCGAGAATATCGAATATGCCGGCTATGTGCCGGAACTGCTGAAGGGCGAACACAGCAAAGAGGCCGGCCCGGGCATCGACAGCTGGAGCGAGTTTCAGCCGCTGGGGGTGGTGGCGGGCATCACGCCGTTCAACTTTCCGGCGATGGTGCCGCTGTGGATGTGGCCGATGGCGGTGGCGTGTGGCAACACTTTCGTGCTGAAGCCTTCCGAGCGCGTGCCTTCCGCCGCGCTGTATATCGCACGGCTGGCGGCGGAAGCCGGGCTGCCGCCGGGGGTGCTCAACGTGGTCAACGGCGATCGCGAAGCGGTGGAGACGCTGCTGCATGACGGGCGCGTCAAAGCGATCAGCTTCGTCGGTTCGACGCCGGTGGCGGAACACATCTATCACACCGGCTGCGGGCAGAACAAACGGGTGCAGGCGCTGGGCGGCGCCAAGAACCACGCGGTGGTGCTGCCGGACGCCGATATCCCCGGCGCGGTCGGCGCGCTGATGGGCGCCGCCTTCGGCTCGTGCGGCCAGCGCTGCATGGCCATTCCGCTGGTAGTGGCGGTGGGTGAAGGCACCGCCGAGGCGTTGATCGCCGGGCTGCGGCAACAGATGGCCGCCATGCGCGTCGGCCCCGGCAGCGATAATCGCAACGACATGGGGCCGCTGGTGACCCGGCAGCATTATCAGAAGGTGAAAGGCTATATCGATCAGGGCGTGGCCGAAGGCGCCGAGCTGCTGGTGGATGGCCGCGAGCTGAGCGTGACGGACGCCGACGGCCGCCCCAGCCAGGGGTACTTCCTCGGCCCAACGCTGTTCGACCATGTGACGCCCGGCATGCGCATCTATCAGGAGGAGATCTTCGGCCCGGTGCTCGGCGTGGTGCGCGCGGCGTCGCTGCAGGAGGCGATGGCCTTGATCGACGCCCACGAATACGGCAACGGCACCTGCCTGTTCACCCGCGACGGCGAAGCGGCGCGCTACTTCTCCAGCCGCATTCAGGTCGGCATGGTGGGGATCAACGTGGCGCTGCCGGTGCCGGTGGCCTACCACTCGTTCGGCGGCTGGAAGCGCTCGCTGTTCGGCGATCTGCACGCCTACGGCCCGGACGCGGTCAGGTTCTACACCAAACGCAAGACCGTGACCCAGCGCTGGCCGGCTTCCGGCGACGCCCGGCGCGCCAGCTTCAGCTTCCCGTCGGGGCAGGGGTAACACATAAGAACAATAAACTTCCGGGGAGCAACGCTCCCCGGCATTTCGCGCGCTCCATTTGATTCCTGCGTACAGCCTGTGCAGCAAAACAATAATTCACTCACACGTTAATGGAGTCGTTATCCCATGAAAGAGTCCGCCCCTGAACACACCTTCAAAGGCAATCTCAGCGTCCTCGACGTGGTGATGATCACCGCGTCCGGCGTGACGCCGGCCAGTTCGATCTTCGTCATCGCCCCGCTGGCGATCGCCAGCGCCGGCAGCGGCGCCTTTCTGTCGTTTCTGATCGCCGCCTGCGTCGCCGCCGCCATCGCGCTGTGCTATGCCGAGCTCGGCGCCGCACACCCCAGCGCCGGCGGTGAGTACAGCATCATCAAGCGCCTGTTCGGCACCCTGTGCGGGTTGCAGACCTACCTGTTTATCCTCAGCGCCTCACTGTTCGTGCCGGCGGTGCTGGCCACCGGCGCGGTGCCCTACCTGAACACCGCGCTGGGCACCCAGTTCGACGCCTCGACCGCCGGCATGCTCACCGTGCTGGTCGGCGGCATCTGCGCCATTTTCAACATCAAGGCCAACGCCCTGCTGACCGGCGCCTTTCTGGTGGTGGAAGTGGCGGTGCTGGCGCTGATCGCCTGGCTCGGCTTCAGCCACCCGCATCAGAGCGCGGAGATCCTCACCGCGCCGGTGATGCTGGACGCGCAGGGCAGCCTGGCGACGGTGTCGCTGCCGCTGATCGTCGCGATGGTCGGGGTCGCGCTGTTCTCCTACAACGGCTACGGCGCGGCGGTGTACATGGCGGAGGACATGCGCGAACAGGGCAGGCCGATGGCGATCGCGATCATGCTGACGCTGGTCATCGTGGTGCTGGTGGAGCTGGTGCCGTTCACCGCCCTGCTGATCGGCTCGCCGTCGCTGACCGAGATGGCCAAACAGGCCGATCCGGTCGGCTATGTGGTCACCCAGCTCGGCGGCCCGACGCTGGCGCGGGTAGTGAGCGGCGCGATTTATCTGTCGGTGTTCAACGCCATCATCGCCATCGTGGCGCAGTTCAGCCGCATGATGTTCGCCAGCGGGCGCGACGGCTTCTGGCTGCCGACGTTCAACCGGGCGCTGAAAATCATCCATCCGCGCTTCGGTACCCCCTGGATCGCCACCCTGCTGTTCGGCGTGCCGTCGGCGCTGCTGGCGTTTTGCTCCGATCTCGAATCGCTGACCTCCTTCACCGTGATCCTGCTGCTGCTGGTGTACATCATCATGGCGATCGCGGCGCTGATCAGCCGCCGCCGCCGCCACTTCCACCACCCGTACCTGATGCCGCTGTGGCCGCTGCCGGTACTGGCGGCGCTGCTGTGCTGCCTGTACGTGCTGTGGACGATTTTGATCGCCAGCAGCCTGAAAGACTTTATTATCATTGCCGGCATCGTCGGCTTCGGGCTGGCGCTGAACCATCTGCGCGGCCGCCAGACGGCGCCCCTCGCCGCCCCCTCAATAGAAGGAGAATAACCATGACGCAGCGCGCTCAGGATCTGGGCATCATCATCGGACAGGGCACGCCCGGCCCGCTGAACGCCATCACCGACGTGCCCGGCGTGCGCGTTGGCCATGCCAGCATTCATGCCGATTTGGCGGACGGGCGCAGCGTGCGCACCGGCGTGACGGTGATCGAACCGCGCCCCGGCTCTGCCCGCCACGCCCCCTGCTTCGCCGGCGTGCACGTGCTGAACGGCAACGGCGACGCCACCGGCCTGGAATGGGTGCGCGAAGCGGGCCTGCTGACCAGCCCGATCGCCTTCACCAACACCCACAGCGTGGGCGTGGTGCGCGATGCGCTGATCGCGCTGGAGCGTGAAACGCTGCCCGCGGGTGACAACGCGGTGTATTGGAATATGCCGGTGGTGATGGAAACCTTCGACGGCCTGCTCAACGACATCAACGGCTTTCACGTCAAGGCCGAGCACGTGCGCCAGGCGCAGCAGGCGGCCCGGGGCGGCTTGCCGCAGGAAGGCGCGGTCGGCGGCGGCAGCGGCATGATCTGCCATGAATTCAAAGGCGGCAGCGGCACCGCGTCGCGCCGCTTGCCCGCCGATCAGGGCGGCTGGACGGTGGGCGCCATCGTGCAGGCCAACCACGGCAAGCGCGAGTCGCTGCTGGTCGGCGGTTACCCGGTAGGCCGGCATCTGGGCCATCTCCCCTCGCCGTTCACGCCGCAGTTGCCGCATCCCGGCATGGGCTCCATCGTGGTAGCGCTGGCGACCGACGCGCCGCTGCTGCCGCACCAGTGTGCGCGGCTGGCGCAGCGCGCCAGCATCGGCATCGCCCGCACCGGCGGCGGCACCGAGGACTCGAGCGGCGATATCTTTATCGCCTTCGCCACCGGCAACGACGGCCTGCCGCCCGCCGACTACGCCAATAAAGGCGCTTTCACCACGCCGCTGCGCATGGTGAACAACGACTATATTTCGGCGCTGTTCGCCGCGGCGGCGGAAGCGGTAGAGGAAGCGATCGTCAATGCGCTGCTGGCGGCCAATAGCGTCAGCGGCAACGGCCATCGGGCGGAAGGGCTGAGCGCCGAACAGCTGGTGACGGCGCTGGAGAAGGCCGGCTGGCGGCGATAAAAAACGGGGCGCGGGGATTAACCGCGCCCTGCTTGTCAGGATTCGCCGCCCGGCTTGGGCGTCGGGTAATCGTAATCCAGCTTCAACGGCTCAGCGTAGACGCTGTTCCACAGCTGTTGATACAGCTGGTCCAACCGCCCGCTCATCGTCGCATTGTGCAACACCAGCTCCAGATTGCGCGAGTTGTCCAGATAGCCGCCGGTCCAGTTGCTGGTGCCCACCCAGGCAATCTCATCGTCGATGGTCATCAGCTTGCTGTGGATCACGCGGGCAAACGGAATGAAGCCGCTGCTGGCCGGTGGTATGGTCACCACTTTGATCTGCACGTTCGGCACCAGCGCCAGGCTCTTCAGCCAGGCGATATCCGGCTTTTTGGTGTTCCAGTTGGCCACCATCAGCTCGATCTGCACCCCGCGCGCCGCCGCGCTGCGCAGCGCGTTGTCGATCACCGCGTAGAAGGGGCGGCTGCGTTCGGGGCCGAACGACAGCGGCGCGTAGTCCATCACCTGCACCCGCACCCGCCGCTTGGCGCCGGCCAGCAAGCGCGGCAGCTCGGCCTGCGAGTCAATCACCCCCGCCGGGTTGTAGGCGCGCGGGCTGGCCACCAGATAGTTGCCCTGCGTCGGCGCCGTCATCGGCCAATCGGGCAGCGGCGGCACCGGTTTATCCTGCGCCAGCAGCGCCTGCGCCTGCCAATCTTGCTCGAAGATCGCCTGGATCTGCCCCACCACCTTGGCGTCGCTGATGCGCAGCCCGGTTTCGTGAATATGCTCCAGCGCGCGCCAGTCGAAGTTCTGGCTGCCGACGAACGCCTGTTCGCCGTCCACCAGCAGGTATTTGGCGTGCAGAATGCCGCCGCTCAGCTTCTGGTAAGGAATGATGCGCAGCTCCAGATTGGGGATCGCCTTCAGCTGTTCCAGCGTTTCGGCGGTAGAAATGCGAATGCCCTTCTCTTCCACCAAAAAGCGAATTTTTACCCCACGCTCGCCGGCCGCCTTCAGGTGCTGCAGCACACCGTCCAGCAGCGAACCGTCCTGATTCGCCACGTAAAACTGCCCCAGGTCGATGCGGGTTTTCGCCGCGTCGAACATCTCGCGCCACACCTCGGCGGTGTTGCGCAGGTCATCGGCCTGCAGCGCGGTTTCCACCGGCGCGGTGTACACCAGCTCATAGCCGGGAATCGCAAAACGCGCCGCAGCGCTCTGGCTCAACATCAACAAACAACCGCCCCACAATGCCGTATAAAGGCGGCCGAGCGGCCGCCGTACTGGATGGCCATTAGGCATAGCGCGGCGCTCCGCTGTCAACCCATTGTTCGCCGCTGCCGCTCTCCGGGCGGCTGGCCGGTTGGCCGGCGCGGATCAGCAGCACCTTCAGCAGTTCGTTGATGCGCTCCATGCGGCTCTGCAGGAAGTTGTTGGCCACCAGGCACAGCAGCGCGATGGCGATGCCGAGGCCAGTGGCGTACAGCGCGGTGCCCATCCCGGCCGACACCAGGCTCGGCTCGGACACCCCCGAGGCGGCCAGCGCCTTGAAGGTTTCGATGATCCCCATCACGGTGCCCAGCAGCCCCAGCAGCGGCGCAGCGGTGACCACGGTTTCCAGCAGCCACAGGCCGCGCGCCATCGGCGGCTTGCTCAGCAGGTACTGGGCGTCGATCAGATCGCCGATCGCCTCGCGGTCGCCGGCGCGGTGCTTCTGCGCCAATACCGGCGCGATCACCGCCATCGGCAGGCTGTTACGCTGGGCCAGCTCGTCCGGCAGATCGGCGGCGCGGCGCACGTCCGGCGTCAGCGCCTGCTCCAACCGGCGCGCCTGGCGCTGGGTATAGGCGAAGTACAGCGTGCGCTCGATGATGATCACCAGCGCGATCGCCAGCGCGGCGTACATCACGTAGAAAATAATGTCGTGCAACAGATTGGCGTCCATACAGGGCTCCTCTTTCCCGCCGCCCGGCAGGCGGCGGGATATTCAGTTAAAAGGTGGCTTCCAGCGAAACGCTGAAGGTGCGTTCTTCGCCGACGTTGTAATACGGCGTGCTGGCCTTCACGCCGCCGTAAGGCGCCGCGTTGAAGGTGGTGGTGCGCACCGAGGTCAGGTATTCCTTGTCAAACAGGTTGCTGATGCCAAAGCGCAGCGCGGCGCTCTTGACGATTTTCTTGTCCACCGGCAGATGCACACCCGCCGCCAGATCGAACACCGTGCGGCCGCCGATCTTCTCGTCGTTGGTCAGATCGCCGTAGAACGCGCTGACGTACTTGCCGCTGACGCTGCCGTAGTACAGGCCGTCGTCATAACCCAGCGTCATGTTCAGCAGGTTTTTCGGCACGTTCGGCACCTCCTTGCCGGAGGTCGGCAGCGGCAGCCCGCCGTTGCTGACGATATCGCTCTTCTGCTTCGACTCAGTGTAGGTATAAGAGGTGTAGTAGTTGAAGTTATGCGGCAGTTGGCCGCTCCACTCCAGCTCCAGCCCTTTGTTCTCCACATTGCC
The DNA here is from genome assembly GCF_052166245.1 of Serratia sp. CY84636. Classification (NCBI taxonomy): domain Bacteria; kingdom Pseudomonadati; phylum Pseudomonadota; class Gammaproteobacteria; order Enterobacterales; family Yersiniaceae; genus Serratia; species Serratia sp. CY84636. The sequence goes on along the minus strand of NZ_JBJNOX010000004.1, from coordinate 302,456 downwards.
GATGTTCATCATCTCGTAGTCGCCGGCCGAGTTGGTGGTGGAGATTTGGCGATCGCTGTAGCGCATGTAAAACAGCGTGGCGCTCAGCAGCATGTCTTCCTGCTGGAAACGCCAGCCCAGTTCGTGGTTCCAGCTGAGCTCCGGCTTGGTGCTGAGCGAGTCGCCGACGTTGTACAACACGTAGTTTGGCGGCGTGCGCATGTTGCGCGTCAGGTTGTAGAACACCTGGTTTTCCTGATTCACCTTATAGCTGGCGCTGAAGTTCGGCAGGAATTCATGATAGGTGGCTTTGCGCTTCTCCGGCACGTTGTACAGGCTGCCGCGGTTGTCCCCTTTGCGCTCCACGTACTGATAGGCCAGGCCGCCGACGAAGGTCCAGTCCGGCGTGGCGAACCAGGTGTCCTGCAGCCACACCTTCTGCGCCGGGGTGATGGTGTACTGGTTGCGCCCCTGCACGGTATTGCCGTTGGCGTCTTTCACCTGATCGGAACCGCCCGGCTGCCCCCAAATCTGCGACGGGTTGCCGTCGCCCTTGATGCTGATGAACGGCTGGGTCTGCAGCTGACGCGCGCGCTCATACCAGTAGCCGATATCCAGGCTGTGCTGATCGTTAATGTCCCACTTCAGCTTGGTGGTGATGCCCGGTCGCCAGGTTTGGGTCCACGACGGGCGGTAGTAGGTGTTGGATTTCAGGTTGCTGAGATCGTACTGCCCGGCCTTGCTGGAGGTGTTGGACAACACCGACGCCGTCTGGCCGTTGAAGCTGCCGCCGTTGCCCCAGTAGTAATACGGCTGCAGGGTCAGCGACAGGTTATCGCGCAGCTGCAGCTTCTGGGTGAACGACAGCGTGAAGTTTTCGAACGGGTTGCGTTCAATCTTGTAATACTTGTTCAACTGCCCTTTGTTGTTGTACTCCGGCGTGGTGACGTAGTCGGTGTCACGGCCGTCGTTTTGGAACTGCGCCTTGCTCAGAGTGTTGTAGTTGGTGTTGTTCTGGCGGTTGTACTTCATCACCAGATTGCTGCTGTTGCCGTTGCCGTCTTCATACAGCGAGTTCATCTCGAACTTGTCGGAGTACAGTCGCCCTTCGCCGCGCCACTTCTTCGCTTCGGTGTGCGAATAGGAGAGCCAGTTACTGAAGCCGTTGTACTCGCCGGTGTCCAGGCGGGCGAAGGTTTTGCTCAGGCTGTTGCTGCCCAGCGTCTGCTTGACGAAACCGCCGAAGTCTTTCGCCGGGCGGCGCGTCACCAGGCCGATGTTGCCGCCGCTGGAGCCGATGTGCGGGCCGTCCGCTTCGGAAGACCCCTGGGTGACGAACACCTCCTCCAGGTTTTCCGCATCGCCCAGCAGGTTCGGGTACACCGCGTAGTTGCCGGAGTCGTTGATCGGAATGCCGTCCATCGACAGGCCGATCTGATCCGAGTTCATGCCGCGCATGGTGTAGTCCACGCCGCTCAGGCCGCTGGCGTCGTTGCTGTTGACGTTCAGGCCCGGCGTGTATTTCAGCTTGTCGATGGCGTTGGCCGCCGACGGCATTTTGTCCATCGCCTCTTTGGTGACGGTAGAACGCGCCTTGGCGCTGTCATCCTGCACCATCATGCCGCCGCCGAGCGACTGCCCCTTGACGCTGATGGTGCCGACATCGGTGGCGTCGGCCGCCAGCGCGGCGCCCGGCAGCATCGCCGACATCACCGCCAGATAGATCCCAGAACGATTAAACGATTTCATTGTGTGCATCCCATAAAAATCAAACGATTAACCCTTGCGCTAAGGCGCCTGATAATTGAACGTTGCGGTAAATCTTTTGGTTGTTTGCCCGGCGAACGCCTCGCTCGGGAACGGCTTCACTGAACTGATGCTTTGCAGGCTGCTCATCGCCGCGCGGTTCAGCAGCATGCTGGCGGCTTTGTTGGCGATGCCGGAAGAGAGCACCCGCCCGCTGCGATCGACCTCCAGCCACACTTCGACGTTGCCCTGCGGGCGCTCGAGCGAGGCCTGGCGCCCGCTCGGGTAGCGCTTGCGCTGTTCCAGCTCGCGGCGCAAGGCCAGCAGATAGCCGTTTTCAATCGCCTGCGCGTTCACCTTCGGCGCCGCCGGGGCGGCCGGTGCGGGCTGCGCCGCCGGTTTGCTCACCAGCGCGCGCGGGGCGGCAGGCGCCGGCGTCGCTTTAGGCTTCTCTACCGGTTTGGCTTTCTCCTTCACCGGTTTGGGTTTGGGCTTCGGCTGCGGTTTCGGCACCGGCTTGGCTTCCACGATCGGTTCCGGCGCCGGCACGACCGGTTCGGGGATCGGCTCCGGCTCGGGCAGCGGCGGTTCGGGCTGGGGTTCCGGCGGCGTTTCCGGTTGGGGTTCCGGCGCCGGTTCAGGCTCCACCAGCGCCAGTTCGATGGCGGTTTCGTCGTAGCGCGGCTGGATCTTCAGCGCCGCCTGCTGGCTGGCGAACAGCAGGCAACCGGCGACAATCAGCGCCGGCAGCCAGCTGAAAAGATGACGTGAGCGATAGAGCAGATACATGTCACAGCTTCCGTGTCGCGATGGAGACGGAGAGGAAACCGCCCTGGCGCAGGTTGTCCATGACCGCCACCAGCCGCTCGACCGCCACGCCCTTGTCGCTGTTGACGATGATGGTGGTGGTCTGGTTGGCCTGCTGCTGTTGCTTCAGCGTGTTGACCAACGCGTCGAGCGCAATCGGCTGGCCATCCAGCTGCAGCTGCTCGTCGGCCCCCAGCGTGACGATCGCTTTTTTCTGCGGTTTCAGCTGCTGCGCGCTGCCGGCAGACGGCAGCTGCGTTTTCAGCCCGAGCGCCGGAATGACGTTCAGGCTGATCAAGACGAAAAACACCAATAAAAACATCATCACGTCGATCATCGGGATCAGCTCGATGTGCGCTTTATTCTTTTTCGGTTCGTTCCAGTTACGCATGACACTCCCTCCCAAAAGCGAAGCAGCCAATATAGGAGGGGTTTGTTTACCTTTTGTTACGCTTGTGTGATCTTATTTTCACAGTGTGGATTTTTTGCGAGAATTCTTTCAATGACGGGAGGCGAGCACGGAGATATAACCCATTAATTAGCTATAGTTTTTAATGGAATAATCACAGGGCGAACGCACTCGCCTAACGGGTAGCAGAGCCTGAAATGTGAAAATAGTGACAGCCACAGCGGGCCCACGGCAACGACAAGAAGAAATCGCCTCAGCCCGTCCGCAATAAGGGCATGATGGGGTTTCCAGTGATATCGCCTTTTTTAACCAAGAATATTCTCAACCCCTGTCATAAAAATATCGACAGAAAATAAATAGTCGCATATATAACCAAACAATATTCCTCATTGGATATATTATTGCCAACAGATTATCAGCTGTTATATTTTTAAAGTGGAATAGCGCCACAGCGTTATTCTCGGTATTAATTAACCCCACTAAGTCACCCTTTTATTTATAAGGATTGTATATGAAAGTACTTAGTCAATATGAAGAGCAGTACGTTAGCGGTGGCGATCTGAACGCGGCCTGGGATGGGTTGCTGGACGGCGCCATGACCGGCGCGCTGATTGCAGGCAAATCCGCAGGGGCCGGCGGCTTTATTGCCGGTGCCGTCGGCCAACTGGTCGGTACCATCATCGGCGGCGTCGCAGGCGGTGTGGGGCTGGGGCTGTATGGCCTGACCCATACGCAGCAGGAAGTGGCGGACTACGCAAAACATTTCCGCGAAACTATCGGCTCCACCTCGACCTCGGTCGGCGGCAGTCTGTAAGCACGAATAGATAGTCACCCCCGCGGTGGCTATTTATTTTATTGCCGCCCTCCCCCTACGCCGCCCGCTGAACGCTTGACCATTATCGCATCCCGGTATTCTTTCAAACCTGCGGCTATCGCGTCGGTATTTAATTGCGAAACCATCCACGGGCTGAAACCAAAAGGCGTTAATTTTACCGCCGCCATTAAATGATTGAGCTCGACCCAGGCATAATCCGCGACCTCATCCGGATTGCGATGGAGCGCGCCTTTTATTTGCGCGGCAAATACCGGGCAAACTTCATTTTCCATTACGCCGGACGCATCGGTAGCCTGATAGCTGAAAGCTTCGCTCAGCAGCGTTATCTGCTCCACCTCCGTGCCCAGTTCAACCTGGGCACGGCGCATCACCGCCTGTGCCAGCGCCTCTTGCGGCAAGGGATGGCCGCAAAAGGAATTGGTCCAAACTCCCGGCCAGGCGGTTTTACTCAACGCACGTCTTGTGGCCAGCACGTTGCCCTCTGGGGTAAAGAGGTAGCATGAAAAGGCCAAATGCAGCGGCGTATGGTGCGTGTGCACCTGATTTTTCGGCATCGTTCCGCAAGGCTGCCAGGCGGCATCAAGCAAAACGACGTCTTCGTTATTCATCATCGCGATTTCCATCTAAAGACGGGCTCTTGCCCGTCTTTGGGTTCATTTCGTCAAAAGAGTAGGAATGGCCGGCACTTCCGGCGCATTATCGATATCCTGCTGAGTCATGCGAAACTCAGGCGGATAATGCTCCCGTTCCGTTCTGCGGGCGGGTTCGGTATTCCGCCAGGTATAAAGACAGTGCTGGCACTGGTATACCGTCCATACGCCCTTGACCGGTGAATGCGCCATGACGTCTATCTGTTTATCGGCACAACGAGGACAAATCATAGGAGCTCCTTAAGGACGGTTAGCCAACATGGCGGTTAATTTATCCACCCACAGGGCGGTCTCAGGTAAATCCTTGACCGGCTGACTGTAGTGGCCACGCGCATCCGGAGCCACCGGCGTTGTCGCGTCGATGATCAATTTGTCGGTAATCCCCGCAGGGCTGGAGCCGGGATCCAGTTCCAGCACGGACATGTTCGGCAATTGCACCAGATCGCCGGCCGGGTTGACCTTGGCGGACAGCGCCCACATGACCTGCGGCAGATTGAAGGGATCGACATCCTCATCGACCATGATCACCATTTTCACATAGCCCAATCCGTGCGGCGTGGTCATTGCCCGCATCCCCACCGCGCGCGCGAAGCCGCCGTAACGCTTTTTGGTGGAAATGATGACGAGCAGCCCGTGGGTATACATCGCATTGACCGCCTGCACTTCCGGAAACTCGGCTTTCAGCTGCTGATACAACGGCACGCAGGTGGCCGGCCCCATCAGATAGTCGATTTCTGTCCAGGGCATGCCCAGATACAGGGATTCAAAAATCGGCCGTGTTCGGTAAGAAACCTTATCGATACGCACCACCGTCATGTTGCGGCCGCCGGAATAATGGCCCGTAAATTCGCCGAACGGGCCTTCAATCTCGCGCTTGCGGCCTTCAATCACCCCTTCGATGATCACTTCAGACCCCCACGGCACATCGAAGCCGGTCAAAGGGGCCGTTGCTATCGGATAGGGGCTTTCGCGCAGCGCGCCGGCCATCTCATACTCCGACTGATCGTATTTCAACGGCGTCGCTCCCATCAGCGTAATGATGGGATCGTTGCCCAGCGTAATGGCAATCGGCAGATCCTCTCCGCGCTCTTCGGCTTTACGCAGATGCAGCGCGATGTCGTGCATCGGCACCGGTTGCAAACCCAGCTTGCGTTTGCCCTTCACCTCCATACGGTAAATGCCGACGTTTTGCTTGCCGAAATGAGCGGGATCTTCAGGATCACGGGAAACGACGCAGGCCTTATCCAGGTAAAAACCGCCGTCGCCGTCGTTTAGGCGAAACAACGGCAGGATTTCAAACAGATTAATCTCCTCGCCGTTGACCTCATTCTGCGCCCAGGGCGGATTATCGCGGCGCTCTGCAGAGACAGGGAAATGATCCCAGCGGCGAATATACTCATCGATTTGCTGTTTCACCGGCGTGGTCGGCGGCAGGCCCAGCGCGATGGCGTGATTCTGCCATGAGCCGAGGGTGTTCATCACCACATGCGCATGTTCAAAGCCTTTAATGTTCCTGAATGCAATGGCGGGGGCGCCCTCACCGATTCTTCCGGTGGCGTTGGCCGCCGCGGCGATATCCGGTTCCGCCTGCACCTCCTCGGCAATGTCAAGTAATTGCCCGGCCTTATCCAATGCCGCCAAATAACTTCGAAGATCGTCATAAGCCATATTTAACCCTCCTGACTGTAAACCTCTTTTTTTAATCCAGCCCAGCGTTTTGCCCGGCTGTAATCAAGGCCAAACTGGTCCAGAACCCGTGCGACAATATGATCGGTGACGTCATCAATATGAGTGGGATGGTTATAATAAGCGGGCATCGGGGGGACCAATGAAACGCCCAGCTTCGAGAGCGCCAGCATATTTTCCAGATGGATGGCGCTCAGCGGCGTTTCCCTTGGAACCAACACCAGCTTCCGCCCTTCTTTAATCATGACATCCGCCGCTCGGCCAATAAGCCCCTCGGCATAACCCGCGCGAATTCCCGCCAACGTTTTCATGCTGCAGGGAATAATGATCATGCCATCCATGCGAAATGAACCCGAGGAGATCGTGGCGGCCTGGTCGGCCGCACTGTGTGTGACATCAGCCATCGCCATCACGTCACGTAGGCTGTGGTTTGTTTCAAGCTCAATGGTCTTTTTGGCCCACCGGCTCAAGATCAAATGCGTCTCTATACCTTCGATATCTTTCAGGGCCTGGAGAAGCGCCGTACCGAGCGGTGCCCCGGTAGCACCCGTCATCGCGATCGTTAATCTCATGCCTACCTCGACAAAGTTCGTATACGAACAATATGCCAAATCTAGTCCTGGGATCGAGATAAAACAAGCGGGCAAGATGTAACCGTTCGTAAACGAACGACCTGCCAGGGCAAGTATCTCTCAGCGGTCAGTTTTGTTATATTGATATTATTGCTCGCTTTTTTCCTCTTAAGGAATAAACGTATGAACAGAACGCTGGCCAATACTTTTTTCCATCTCATCCGCGAGTTGCTTCAGGATCATAGTTCGCAATGGCAGAAATCGCTCCCTGAACTCAGTAAACAGCAATATTCCATTCTGGCCACCGTTTCAGAAACTCCGGGTATTGAGCAAATCGAGTTAATGGAGGCGGCAATCAGCAGTAAAGCCGCGCTGGCTGAATTACTCAGCCGAATGGAAGGGAAAGGTCTGTTAAAGCGTGAAGCGGGCGAGCAGGACAAGCGCCGCCGATTTATTTACCTGACGCCTGCGGGACAGGCGCTGTTCGAAGCCAGCCGCCCAATCGCCGACGCGATTGATAACAGGTACCTTGAACGGGTCAATAAAGAGCAATATGAGTCGGCGCTTTTCGCTTTACAGACGATGGTGGGAAAAAAATAAATTAACCCTCTCGGCAGAGATAAAGATTCAACAGCCATAAAAAAAGACGCCCGCAGGCGTCTTTTTATCGCGTTCACTGAAGCCCGAGGCGATCAGTTCACTTTCACCGGCATACCGGAACGGGCCTTGATCGCCGCGTCCACTTCGCTCTGGTTGACGCCGGCGTCCATCAGTACTTTGCCGACCGGCGCGGAAATGGTCAGCGGCACCGGATCTTTGGATTGCAGCTGCTCTTCGTTGGCCGACAGCGGGTTGTGCACTTCCACGTAGCGCGAGCCGTCCGGTTCGACGGTGGCTTTCATCGGTTCGTTGATGAACTGCACGCGGGTGCCGACCGGCACTTTCTCGAACAGGTACTTGATGTCGTCGGCGCGCAGACGCACGCAGCCGTGGCTCACGCGCAGGCCGATGCCGAAGTTGGCGTTGGTGCCGTGAATGGCATACAGGCGGCCAACATACAGCGCATACAGCCCCATCGGGTTATCCGGGCCGGCCGGGAACACCGCAGGCAGGATTTCACCGTCGGCCGCATATTCGGCGCGCATCTTGGCAGTCGGCGTCCAGGTCGGGCCGTCTTTCTTGCGCTGTACGGTGGTGGTCCAGTTCAGCGGGGTGTCTTTACCCAGCTGGCCGATACCGATCGGCAGCACCACCACGGTGTTGGACCCTTTCGGGTAGTAGTACAGACGCATCTCGGCGCTGTTGATGATGATGCCTTCACGCGGCGCGTCCGGCAGGATCAGCTGCTGCGGGATGGTCAGGGTGCTGCCGGCCTTCGGCAGGAACGGATCCACGCCCGGGTTGGCCTCCAGCATGTTGCTCAGCCCCATCTGATACTGGGCGGCGAAGCTTTCCAGCGGCAGTTTGCTGTCTTCCGGTACGGTGATTTGGATATTCTCGCCCACCAAACGGCTGTCTTTTGGCGGCAGCGGGTAGACGACGGCGAAGGCAGCCTGGCTGAATGCAACCAGTGCCGTAAACAGGGTTAATAACGCGCGAATGCTCATTTTCATCTTCGTGTTGGTCAAGGCCACTGGCGATTATGGGTATCGGTTTCTACGGCCACTTTACCCCGTTGCATTTCAGCCGGCAGCCAACGGCGCTGCGGCCTGAAAAACCAGGGGGGATTTGACCGGATGCGCATTATATGTGCACATCAATCAAAGTGTGAACCATTACCGATGTAATATCGCAATTTTTTGTAACCTGACGCGCCACGAAGGCGACTTTTTGCGAGAACCGCCGCCTAACCGGCGGCGGCCAACGCTTCCACCCGCCGAATAGGGATCAGATATTCGCAGCGGATCGCCGCGCCGCCGAGCGGGCAGCTGCCCTCCTGCGCCGGGTAGAAACGCTCAATATCCTGCCCCGGCCGGCGGACGGCGTTCATCTGCGGCATCGCGGTGTCGTACAGCCGCACGATAAAGTTTTGTAACCCTTCCGCCTGCCCTTGATAGGTGAAACGGGCATACTCCCCCTGTTCGATAGTCACCCGCTCCCCCATCGCCCCTTCGTCCGGCAGAGCGGCGGTATAGGCCATGCGCGGATTACCCCGGCGTTGCCTGTCGACCTCCAGACTGGTGAGGCCGTATACCACCTCCGGCAGCGCCTGCGGCTGCAGCAGCTGCCGCCAGGCGTGGCGGCGCAGCTCGCACTTGGAGGCCGCCAGCTGCCCCAGCGTAAAGCTGCGGCGCTGGGTGTTGCCCACCAGCTGCATGGCGGGCAGCGTCACGATGTCGGCCTGCGGCAACGGCGTTTCGGTCAGCCGCAGCGGCGGCTGCAGGCCGTAGCTCGACCAATCCTGGCTGCGGCGATAGCTGGCCGGCGGCAGACCGAACTGTTTGCGGAAGCAACGGGTGAAGGTCTGCTGCGAATCGAACTGGTAAGTATCGGCGATGCAGGCCACGCTGGTGCCAGTCAGGCGCAGTTCGCGCGCGGCGGCGGTCAGCCTTCTGCGGCGGGCGTAAGTGCCGAGAATATGGCCGGTATGTTGCTTGAACATCCGCTGCAAATGCCACTTGGAGTAGCCGGACTTGGCGGCAATGTCGTCCAGCGTCAGCGGCTGATCCAGGCTCTGCTCGATCCAGGCCAGCAGCTGTTCAATCACCTGTTGCTGGTGCATGGTATTCCCCTTATTTTAACAATAACGTCTGCGCCAATACCCGCCCTGCGGCTTCATCGGCGGCCACCAGCACCGGATAGCCCCAGAACTTGGCGCCGTATTCGGCGAATTCTTCCGCCGCCGCGCGTTTGGCGTCGTCCGGTTCCAGCATGATCATGCCTTTCACCCACAGCTTCAGCGCCTCACGGTTATCGCGCTTCCACAGCGCGACCTGGGTGCGGGCATCGCGGTCATGTTCTGGTTCTTCATCGCCGACGCTGCGGTCGGTCATCAGGACAAAGGGTTCGGCGCGCGCCAGCAGCGCGCTGAATTCGGCCAGTTCGGCCTGGGTATCGCGCCCGTTTTGGCGCATCCATACCAGCGGAAAATCGGCGGTATCCAATGACATAATCAGTTTCCTCAGGAAATGGTTTAGGACTGGCGCTTACTTTATCGGCACCGGCGCTAGACCACATTGCGCAATCAGGACATAATACTTTTCAATTCCGCCAAATTGAGAATTATTCTCATGAAAGTACAGATCCCCCGCCACTGCCTGGATATCGATCAGGTGCCGCGCCCGCTGTTTGCCCTGCAAGGTTCAACCCTCGAGCAGGACTGGGAAGTCGAGCCGCACCGCCATCAGAAGGCGCAGCTGATCTACACGGTACGCGGCATGATCCGCTGCGAAGTGGAAAACGGGCTGTGGCTGGTGCCGCCGCAGTGCGCGCTGTGGATGCCGGGCAACGTGTTGCACAACGCCCAGGGCGCCGGCTCCACCGAGGCCTACTGCCTGTTCGTCGATCAACATGCCGCCGCCGGTCTGCCGCAAAACTGCTGCACGCTGTCGGTCTCGCCGCTGCTGCGCGAGCTGCTGCTGCAGGCCAGCACCTTCGAGCCGCTCTACGACGAACAGGGCGCCGAAGGGCGCCTGACGGCGGTATTGCTGGACCAGCTGGCGGCCGCGCCGATCGAGAACCTGCATCTGCCGGTGTCCGACGACGCGCGCATTCGGCAGTTGACCGAAGGCATGCTGAGCAGCCCGGCGGACAAATCCACCCTCGGGCAGTGGGCGCAGCGCATCGGCATGAGCGAGCGCTCCCTCAGCCGCACCTTGCAACAGCAGATGGGCATGAGCTTCGGCCACTGGCGGCGCCAGCTGCACGTGATGCTGGCGCTGCAGCGCCTGACGCAGGGCGAGAGCGTACAGACGGTGGCGCTGGATCTGGGCTACGAGAGCGCCAGCGGCTTCGTCACCATGTTCAGAAAGGCGGTAGGCAAACCGCCGGCGCGCTACCTGGCGGAGCGAAACGCCTCTGGAGAGACCCTGGGCGGCGCAATTACCATGTGAAAAAGCCGGCGCAGGCGCCGGCTTGAAGCAGGTGAGAATCAGAAATCGTAGAACACCGTAATCCAGGTGGAGTCCGGCTCGTTGTCGCTGCTGTTGGCCAGCGTGCGCTCCACATACACCGACAGTCCGTAACCGATGGTGGTGCCCGCGCCGAGGTAAACGTGGTTGGCGTGATACGCCTCGTCACCTTTCAGCCGCAGCGAGTCCGCCGCCACGTAAGGCTGGATCGATTTGAGGAATGGCTTGTCGATATTGAAGGTGTAACCGACGAAGCCTTCCAGCCCGTAGCCGTCACCGGCGAAGAAGTGCGACAGCGTGCGCTGGCGGGTGCTTGGCACATAGTCTTTGTAGTAGCTGGCGGTGCCGACGATGTACCAGTTGTTCGGCTGCCAGGTCAACGCGGTGCCGGACAGCTGCTGGTGATAATCCTTTTCGCTGTACAGATTGTCTTTGATCTTCGCGTCGGTATAACTGTAGGCCGCGCTGAAGGTGAAATCTTTCGTCACCTTGTAATCGAAGCCCAACCCGCCCCCGCCCTTGCGGCGATAAATCAGGTTATCCGCGGTGTGCAGATCGTCTTCCGGCAATAAATAGTTGGCATACAACGTTACCGGCCCAAAATCATTGGTGTACTTGATGCTGTTTTTCGGTTTATTGCCGCCGTCATAATCGCCGGAAATACCGATGCCGGTGCCGCCCGCATGGCCATCGTTATCCCAGACGTCGCTTTTGATGCCGACCACCGAATAATAGATGCCGTATTGATGGCCGTAGGTCAGGGTGCCGTAACGATCGTCTTTGAAACCGGCGTACAGCTGGCGCTGATAGTCGCGCTTGCCGTCTTCGTTATAGTGCCCGTCCCAGCTGAGCGCGTGCGCCAGATCGACGCCCCACTCGTAATAGCCGATGATCGAAGTGTCCTGCGTCAGCGCATAGTCGCCGCTGAAGCGAAAACGCGTGCCGCCGTCGTGGCCGTTTTTGTCATAGCCCGGCTCAGGGCCGTTATTGAAGATCCACTCGGGGCGAATGCTGCCGCCCACTTTTATACTGAGCGGCGCCAGCAACACATTGCTCTGCGGGTTTTTATCCAGAATGGTGATCTCGGCCTGTGCGCCGGCGGATAACGCCGACAGCAAGACGCCGCCAATGAATATTGGCGTTGTATTTTTTCTCATTATTACCCCTGCCCGAAAAAATTATTGTTATAAACACGGTGATCTTAAGCCACGCAGAAATAATTAACCGATGTGAACAGCGCACGCAAGATATAAAATTTCACGCCATAACCTGTCATTATTTCAGGTTGGATTTAATTTCAGCAAAAACGTGTTAATCTGTAACGCAGAGAAAAATAATGTAATAACCGCAGCACGAAATAAACCAATCCGCACTTTTCACCCAAAATAAACCGGCGTGATTATCCGGGAATAAAGATAGCAAATAACAAATAAATATTATTGCCGCAGGTAAACCGTCACGCAGGGGAATTAACTGATGGCGGGAAATAACGACGGAGCGCATTGCACGCTCCGAGAGAGAATTCACTACTGCGCCAGCCAACCGCCGTCCATGTTCCAGGCGGCGCCGCGCACCTGCGCCGCCGCATCGCTGCACAGGAACAGCGCCAGCTCGCCGAGCTGCTCTGGCGTAACGAACGCTTGCGAAGGCTGCTTCTCCGCCAACAGCTCATCGCGCGCCCGCTGCGGGTCGGTTCCGGCGGCAATGCGTTTGTCGATCTGCTGCTGCACCAGCGGCGTCAGCACCCAGCCGGGGCAAATGGCGTTGCAGGTGACGGGCGTGCGCGCGGTCTCCAGCGCCAGCGTCTTGGTCAGCCCCACCACGCCGTGCTTGGCTGCCACATAGGCCGACTTGTCTTTCGACGCCACCAGCCCGTGCACCGACGCCACGTTGATGATACGCCCCCAGTTGCGTTCGCGCATCCCCGGCAGCGCCAATCGGCAGGTGTGGAACACCGCCGACAGGTTGATGGCGAGGATGGCGTTCCATTTCTCCACCGGGAACTGATCCAGCGGCGCCACGTGCTGAATGCCGGCGTTGTTCACCAGAATGTCCACGCCGCCGAACTCGCGTTCGGCATACTGCATCATGTCCGCTATCTGGCCCGCATCGCCGAGATCGGCGCCGTGATACCCCGGCGCGGCGCCCAGCCGCGCGACCTGCGCTTGCGCCTGCTCCACGTCGCCGAAGCCGTTGAGGATCACGCGCGCGCCGGCGGCGGCCAACACGGACGCTATCCCGAGGCCGATGCCGCTGGTCGAGCCGGTCACCAGCGCGGTTTTGCCTTGTACACTCATGGTATCGCTCCTTTAAACAATGCCGGTCAGGTAGAACACGCCGATCACGAACAGCACCGCGGCGCTCTTGATCAGGGTGATGGCGAAGATGCCGCCGTAGGCCTGCCGGTGGCTGAGGCCGGTGATCGCCAGCAGGGTGATCACCGCGCCGTTGTGCGGCAAGGTGTCCATGCCGCCGCTGGCCATCGAGGCCACCCGGTGCAGTACCTCCAGCGGAATCTGTGCCGCATGGGCGGCGGCGATAAAGCTGTCGGACATCGCCGCCAGCGCGATGCTCATGCCGCCGGAGGCCGATCCGGTGATGCCGGCCAGCAGGGTAACGCTGATCGCTTCGTTCAGCAGCGGATTGGGGATCGCCGACAGCGCCTGCGACAGCACCAAAAAGCCCGGCAGCGCGGCGATCACCGCACCGAAGCCGTATTCGGAGGCGGTGTTCATCGCCGCCAGGATCGCGCCGCCGACCGCCGTCTTGCTGCCTTCCGCCAGCCGGCCGCGAATATTGCGAAAGCCGAACACCACCACCAGCAGAATACCCGACACCAGCGCCGCTTCCACCGCCCAGATGGCAGTGATCTTCGCCACGTCGGTGGTGATCGGCTTGGCCAGCCCCGGCAACGTCAGCTCGTGGCTGGCGCCGTACCACTGCGGGATCCAATGGGTGAAGCCAAGGTTGAATACCCCGACCAAAATCAGCGGCAGGATGGCGATCAGCGGGTTCGGCAGGTTGATGTCGTCCGGGGTTTCCGGCTCGTTCAGCAGATCGGAGCCGTACCCTTCTCCCTTCAGCTGCGCCTTGCGCCGCTGGCGTTCAAGATACAGCAGACCGACCGCGATGATGAACAGCGAGCCGATCAGCCCCAGCCACGGCGCGGCCCAGGCATTGGTGCCGAAGAAGCTGGTCGGGATGATGTTTTGGATCTGCGGCGTGCCCGGCAAGGCGTCCATGGTGAAGGAGAAGGCGCCGAGCGCCACGGTGGCCGGGATCAGCCGCTTGGGGATACCGCTCTGGCGGAACAGCTCGGCGGCGAACGGATAGACCGCGAACGCCACCACGAACAGCGACACCCCGCCGTAGGTCAGCAGCGCTGCACACCAGCACGATCACCGGAATGGCGTGACGCCGGCCGAGAATGCGGATCGCCGCCGCGACGATCGAACGGGAAAAGCCGGACAGCTCGATCAGCTTGCCGAACACCGCCCCCAGCAGGAACACCGGGAAGTAGAGCTTCACGAAGCCGACCATCTTCTCCATAAACAGCCCGGTGAAAGTCGGCGCCACCGCGCCGGGATCGGTCAACAGCACCGCGCCCAGCGCGGCGATCGGGGCGAACAAAATCACGCTGTAGCCGCGATAGGCGGCCAGCATCAGTAATCCCAGTGCTGCCAGGGCAATCAAAACGCTCATCGGTCACCTCAGTATCGTTGTTATTGTCAGGTACGGAGTGCGAAATTACGGTTTCAGCGCAAAGCGCAGCTGATGCGCCCGTCGCCGTTGAATGCGTTCCCTGCGTGCGTCATCCCAAAGATAAAATCCCCGGCCGCTGCGCTGGCCGGTATCGCCGCGCTGCAGCCGCTGTTCCACCAACGCCATCATCTCGTCGCCGGTCGCCAGTTCCGGGAACAGGTGGCGAGCGATGTCCGCCACCGTCGGCAGCCCGGTCATGTCAGCGGCCTCCAGCGGGCCGACCATGGCGTAGCGCCGCCCCAGCGAGGCGCGCATCACCTGATCCACCACCTCGGCGCTGGCGATGCCGCTGTGGACGATGTGCAGCGCCTCGCGCAGCACCGCAAACTGCAGCCGGTTGCCGACAAACCCCGGCGCGGCGCGCTCCAGCAGCACCGCCTCCAGCGCCATCCCGCCGAGCAGCGCCTGCACCGCCGCCAGATGGCGCGGATCGGTGGCGCGGCCGGGCACGATCTCCACCAGCGGGATCAGGTGCGGCGGGTGCCAGAAGTGGGCGATCAGCAGGCGCTGCGGGTGGGTCATGCGCGCCGCCAGCTCGTCCGGCGGCAGGCCGCTGGTGTTGCTGGCAATCACCGCGTCGTCGGCGATCAGCCCTTCCAACTGCTCATACAGCGCGTGCTTCAGCTCGAGCCGTTCCGGGATCGCCTCAATAAGCAGCCGGGCGCGCGCCACGTCGTTCAGCTCGCCGGTCACGCGCAGGCGCGCCAGCGCCGCGTCGCGCTCAGCGTTATCAAACTGCCCGACGTCGCTCAGCTCGGCCAGAATGCCGCTCGCCACCGCCGGCGCCTCCACCCGCCGCTGCGGATCCGGGTCATACAGCAGCACCTCATGGCCGTGGCGAATAAAGTGGGTGGCGATGCCCACCCCCATCAATCCGGCGCCCAGTACCGCATAGTCAGATGACTGCATCGTGCCCTCCTCGGTTGTTTACGGGCGCTCTACCGCCAGCGCCACGCCCTGCCCGCCGCCGATGCACAGCATCGCCAGCCCCTTGTTCACCCCGCGGCGCTGCATTTCGTACAACAGCGACACCAAAATGCGGCAGCCGGACGCGCCGATCGGATGCCCCAGCGCGATCGCTCCGCCGTTGACGTTGACCCGCTCCGCCTCCCAGCCCAGTTCTTTGCCCACCGCCAGCGCCTGCGCGGCAAAGGCTTCGTTAGCTTCGATCAGATCGACCTCCTCCAGCCGCCAGCCGGCTTTCTTCAGGCAGCGGCGCGCGGCCGGCGCCGGGCCGATGCCCATGATCGCCGGATCCACGCCCGACGAAGCGTAACCGGCGATGCGCGCCAGCACCGGCAAGCGCAGTGCGGCGGCTTTTTCCGCGCTCATCAGCAGCACCACGGCGGCACCGTCGTTGAGCGACGAGGCGTTGCCGGCGGTCACCGTGCCTTCCTTGCGAAACGCCGGGCGCAGCCGCGCCAGCGCCTCCAGGCTGGTGTCGCGCGGCTGTTCGTCGTGCTTAACAAGCAACGCCTCACCCTTCGGCTTCGGCACCGTCACCGGCGTGATCTCCTGCGCGAAACGCCCGGCCTGCTGCGCCGCCTGCGCCTTCTGCTGCGAGCGCAGCGCAAAGCTGTCCTGCTCGGCGCGGCTGATGGCGTATTTCTCCGCCAGGTTCTCGGCGGTGATACCCATGTGGTAGTCGTTGAAGGCGTCCCACAGGCCATCGTGGATCACGCTGTCCACCATCTGCGCGTGACCGAGGCGCAGGCCGGCGCGCGCACCGGCCATCAGGTAAGGCGACTGGCTCATGCTCTCCTGGCCGCCGGCGATCACCGCCTCGGCGTCGCCGCTGCGGATCGCCTGCACCGCCAGATGCACCGCCTTCAAACCGGAGCCGCACACCTTGTTGATGGTCAGCCCCGGCGTCGTCACGGGCAGCCCGGCATTCAGCGCGGTCTGGCGCGCCGGATTCTGCCCGCAGCCGGCGCTCAGCACCTGGCCGAGGATCACTTCATCGATCTGCTGCGGTGCCACGCCGCTTTGTGCCAGCAGCCCCTGCACCACCGCCGTGCCCAGTTCCACCGCCGTCAGCGGCGCCAGCGCGCCGTGAAAACTGCCGACCGGCGTGCGCGTTGCCGCCACGATCACCACTTCACGTTGTTGCACATTCACCTCCCGATTCAGAAACGCATTTCCGGCACTTGCTCCGGCACGATCAGCCGGCCGGCGGTTTTGGCGACAATCTCCGCCACGCTGACGCCCGGCGCGCGTTCGCGCAGCACGAAGGCGCCGTCTTCAATTTCCAGATAGGCCAGATCGGTCAATACCTTGCGGATGCAGTTGGCGCCGGTCAGCGGCAGCGTGCAGCGCGGCAGCAGCTTGGACTCGCCGCCTTTCGCGGCGTGGGTCATCACCACGATGATGTTCTCCGCCCCCGCCACCAGATCCATCGCACCGCCCATGCCCTTGACCATCTTGCCGGGGATCATCCACGAGGCGATGTTGCCCTCGACGTCCACTTCAAACGCCCCCAGCACGGTCAGATCGACGTGGCCGCCGCGGATCATGGCGAACGACTGCGCCGAATCGAAGATCGACGCGCCGAGGCGTGCGGTGACCGTCTGCTTGCCGGCATTGATCATGTCTGCGTCCAGCTGCTGCTCGGTCGGGAACTCGCCCATCCCCAGCAGGCCGTTTTCCGACTGCAGCATCACGTCCATGCCCGCCGGCACGTAGTTGGCCACCAGCGTCGGGATGCCGATGCCCAGGTTGACGTAGTAACCATCCCTCAGCTCTTGCGCCACGCGCTGCGCCATTTGTTCACGGGTAAGCATGCGAATTCTCCTTATGCCCGCAGGGTGCGTTGTTCGATACGCTTCTCGAAGGTGCCCTGGATCAGCCGATCGACGTAGATGCCGGGGGTGTGGATCGCCGCCGGATCCAGCTCGCCCGGCGCGACGATCTCTTCCACTTCCACCACCGTGATGCGCCCGGCGGTCGCCATCAGCGGATTGAAGTTCTGTGCGGTGTGGCGGTAGATGACGTTGCCGAAGTGATCGGCCTTCCAGCCTTTAACGATGGCGAAATCGCCGGTGATGGCGGTTTCCATGATGTAAGGGCGGCCGTTGAACTCGCGCACCTCTTTGCCTTCGGCGATCGGCGTGCCGTAACCGGTGGCGGTGAAGAACGCCGGGATACCGGCGCCGCCGGCGCGGATCTTCTCCGCCAGCGTGCCCTGCGGCGTGAGATCCACCTCCAGTTCGCCGCTGAGCGCCTGCTGCTCGAACAGCGCGTTTTCGCCGACGTAAGATCCCACCACCTTGCGGATCTGCTGGGTTTCCAGCAGCCGCCCGAGGCCGAACCCGTCGACGCCGCAGTTATTGGAGACCACCGTCAACCCGCGCACGCCGCGCCGGCGGATCTCTTCGATCAGGTTTTCCGGAATGCCGCACAGGCCAAAGCCGCCCGCCAGCACCGTCATGTTGTCCGTCAGGCCTGCCAGCGCTTCCTGGTAGCTGCCGACGCGTTTGTCGAGCCCTGCCATATCGTTGCCCCTGCATGTTGCGGCGCAGGGCGAAATGCCCTGGCTTGCGTGAGGGCATCTTCAGGTCACAAAAATGATTTGTTAATTTTGTTTTTATGCCGCATTCATTTAGAATTTTTATTAATCAGTCGTTAGCCGACAATTAACAAAGAGTTAACGCCAGCCAAAATGAAAATGAGCATCAAACAGTTACGCGCGTTTTTAGCGGTAGCTCACACTCTGAACTTCGCCCAGGCCAGCGAGCGGCTGAATATTTCTCAGCCGGCGCTCAGCCTGGCGATCCGTGGGCTGGAAGACGCGCTGGGCGGGCCGCTGCTGCTGCGCACCACCCGCCGGGTGACGCTGACGCCGGAGGGCGAAACCTTCTTCCCGATGGCGCGCCAGCTGCTGGCGGATTGGGATAACGCGGAAGAGGCAATGCGCCAGCGCTTCACCCTGCAGATGGGCAAGGTGGCGATCGCCGCCATGCCGTCGTTCGCCGGCAACCCGCTGCCGCCGATCCTCAAGGCGTTTCGCGATCGTTACGCCGGCATCAACGTGGCGGTGCACGACGTCATCAACGAGCAGGTGTTTGAAATGATCCGCGAAGGGCGGGTGGAGATGGGCATCGCCTTCGAACCGGAGCCGAGCGACACCCTGCACTTCACCCCGCTGTGCCGCGATCGCTTTCTGGCGGTGGTGCCGAAGGATTCGGCGCTGGCGCGCAAGGCGCAGGTAAGCTGGAAAGAGCTGCTGACGCTGGATTTCATCACCCTGCAGCGGCCATCGGCGGTGCGGCTGCTGCTGGAGCAGGAGCTGGCCCGCAGCGGGCGAACGCTGGAGGTGGCGTTTGAAAGTCACCAGCTGGTGACGGTCGGGCGCATGGTGGCCAACGGCCTCGGCGCAAGCGCGGTGCCGGCGCTGTGCGAGAAACAGATGGATGAGCTGGGGGCGGTCTGCGTGCCGCTGATCGGCCCGATCATCGAACGGCGCGTGGGCCTGATCCGCCTGGCGCAGCACCAACTCTCATCCGCCGCGCAGGCGCTGGCGACGGTGATCGAACGGGAAATGGCGGGGAGTGGCGCACAGCCTGCGCTTAAACCGTAAACCCGACGTGCTTGCCGCCCGGCAGCTCAACGTCCAGGCGCAGCGTGCCGCCCATCGCTTCCACGTAGCGTTTCAGGGTCGAAATCTTCAGCTCATTGCCGCGCCCTTCGATGGCCGCGACAGAAGGCTGGGAAATGCCCAGCGTTTTCGCCAGTTCCTGTTGGGAAATATTCAGCGCTTCCCGCAGCTGGTGCAGGTGCGCTTCAAACAGCATCTCTTCGGCCATTTCCTCGATGCGCCGGCGGCTCTCCGGGGTGCGGGAGGCCAGCAGTTGCTTTAAGGTGCTCATGGGTTACTCCTTGAAATAACACATCAAATATTGGGTGAACTGCGCATCCGCGATGGGCAGCATCACTTTATAAAACCGCTTCTCATTACCCGTTTTGTCGCCCGCACACAGCACAATCGCCTGCCGCGCCGGATCAAAGGCGAAAAAAGCGCGAATCGGCCGCCCTTTGTGCTGAATACGCAGCTCTTTCATGTTGGAATGCAGCGAGCCTTTCAGCACGTCGACAAAAGGCCGCCGAAGAGAAGGCCCTGCACGCTCGAGCATCACCAGCGCGGCCAACACCTTTTCCTGCGTCGATTCATCCTGTTCACAGAGCCACCGATCAAACTCTTCCGTTGTCATTACCGTCCACATGGCATCTCCTGATTATAGAGTACAATCTATGACAAGACGATAGACCGGAATATATAATTTTCTCCAGACCGCCGTTGGCGTTTTGCCTGGCAGCTCGAAAAAACAGTGGTGATTGCCTTGCGGCTTGAGCATGGAATGCGACGAGATACGGGAACAGCGGAATCAGTATCGGCCAGAGAAGAAAACATGCGGATTTGACGAGGCATTAAAGCACGCAACCCGGCGTTTTTATTTTTGAATATATATAAAAGAAATAAAATAATTTTTCATATCAATCAATAGATTGCACCCAGCATCCATTTGCCTTTCCATCTTGTGAGCGAACGCAAAAGATTGTGACAAAGTGGGTTAATCATGTCTGAACTTTCGCTATGGTGTTTTTTTCATGTTTTAACGGATTAAAACCATGGCCACAACTCAAGGAAACGCCAGAAAAATTACGGCCGATGAACACCGATTTTATCTCTCTTTGCTATGCGCACTGCTACTGAACGGCTGTCAATCCACTCACCCCTGGTACCGTCCGTTGGATGTCTCGCTCAAAGACAATCAACCTTGCTTTGCAGTGCCTATCAACAGCGTTCGCAGCGGCGACAGCCTGCAAAACCGGGGAATGATCGTCTCACGACAGGAACAACAGCAATGGCATATCGTCTGGACCTCACCAGAAGTCACTCCGTTGCCTGACCTGAAACCAGGACAATGCGTCACTTATCCGCAGGTAAACTGGGCTGCGGGAGAATACTCGGTCTTGCTCGGCGTCTCGATGAATAACGATACGGAAAGGCGTAAATACATGAGAACATTTACTTTAAGCATCGAGCGTAATGGAAAGACACTATTACGTAGCGATCATTAAGCTACCCATCGTTGCATTTTCAGATGATTCTCCGATCGAGAGCGTGAGCCAGAACCTGTTACCACCCTGTAGAAAATGTTAAGTTTCCTAAAAATAAGGAGGCTTTTCGACATGGAACAGAAGTCCAGCAGCATCGCACCGGGCTATTGCATCGCCCAACAAACCGGCCCGCTCGCCTTCCACGCTAACTACCTGTTCGGTGGCAAGCCATCGGAAGCGGCACGCTTTTTTATGCAGCTCAATGCCGATACGCCGCTGGTTCAACCGGGGCAAATGCTGATCGTCGCCGATCCGCGCAATCATCATCAATCTACGCAGATCGCCGCCCTGATGCAGGCCAAGAGCCGCACCAGCAAAGCGGTGAAAGCCGGTGACAGCGATTTCTCTACCTTCTTGCATCGCAATTACGCCGCTATCGCCGCCTTCACCAGCTATGGGGAAACGGTCGTCGGGCTGGCTTCGGATGCCGGAGAACGCTACTTCAGTCAGATCAAAAATATCCTGGTCGAAATTGAAAAAACCTACCAAAATCAGTTCCGCACGAGTGGCGCTTTGATTGGCACTCAGTTTCAGGTGGAACGAGCGCGGCTGTTCGGTACATTAAAACCGTTACTGAATCGCCTTACTCGTGCTCAACTCAATATGAAAGAGTATGCGCAAATCAAACACGCGCTGGGGCTCTCCAGTAAATCGCTGGTGCATGAATGGAGTACCGCTGGCGTCGGTGCCATCAAGGGCTATTCGAACTACGTCGACAGCGCCAGCCGTGCGGCCAAGTTTATGAAAGCCGGCGGCTGGATCGGCATCGGATTGAGCGGGCTGAATACCACCAACGACGTCTACAATGCCTGCACCACCGGCCGCGAACAGGAGTGCGCCAAGATCGCGGTGAAGGGGTACAGTCATTTTGCGGCAAGTACTGCGGCGGGGATTTTGGGGGGTGAAGGTGGTGCGATGTTAGCAATGACAGCTTGTAGTATCGTCTTAGGCGCCTCCACATTTGGTACCGGTATTTTAGCTTGTGGTATAGCAGGCGCTGCTCTGGGTGGCGCAGCTGGCAGTTGGGGTGGCGGTGCAGCCGCCGACAGCATTACTGGTTTCATTTTTGGTGAATAATGAAAATCGCTATCGTTCTGTTCTTCACTCTGACATTGATTAGTGCCCTGGTTCAGTACTTTTACTATCGGCGCTATAAAGACGAATTTTCTAAATTCTATCAACGCTATGTGCAAAGCACCCACCCCCTGCCTCCATTTGTCATCTTCGCGGATAACCTTGGTTTGCTCGGTGTATCTATCAAAGCGCAATGGTTCCGTTGGATATTGAATGGCAGAAAAATAAAGATAGGGAAAAACGCTTTTCTGAGCCCAAAAACCTACGAATTCGTGAATGAAAACACATCTCAACGCCTCAAAAACTGGCTTCGAAAAGACTTCATCTTAAGCGTGCTGAAAATGGGGTGTTTAGCGTTGATGTGTATCTTTGCTTTTTTGAGTAAGGCATAACGCCCCTTGAACCTTAGCCGGTGGCTTATGAAAACAGCATCACTTATTGCAGCCGTGCTGCTCTTACTTTGTTGGCTTGTTCAATATATTTACTCTCGTCGCTATAAACGTGAGTTCGATGTTTTTTATCAACGCTATACCCAACAGGGCCACTTTGTCCCTGCTCACGTCGCGATTGCCGATGGCCTTGGCTCTTTAGGTACTTCCATCAAAGTCCAATGGTTCAGATGGATCCTTTGCGGCAAGAAAATCAAGGTGAAGAAAAACCAATATCTTCCCGCCAAGACCTATGAATTTGTTCGTCTTTCATCATCTGAACGCTTGCAGACCTGGATGAAAAACAACGGCACGCTTTTGGCGCTGGAAGGCGTGCTCTTCATCATGGCATTGATCTTTATGATGATAGCGAGAATATCGTGATTCAGGCTACTCAATGAAAACCCTTGTCATATTATGCTTAACGCTGCTGGTTTTAAGCGCCTTCATCCAGTTCATTGGTTACCGTCGCCATAAAAAAGAGTTTGACGCTTTCTATCAACGTTACGCCGGCAGCGGACATTTTATTCCGCCCTACGTCGCCTTTGCCGATAGCCTCGGCATGCTTGGAACCTCATTGAAAGCACAGTGGTTTCTTTGGATTCTGAAAAGGAAAAAAATAAAAATAAAGGATCAAGTTTGGCTCGATGCGAAAACCTACGATTTCGTGCAAAAAACAGCCTCTCCTGAGCTACAGAAGTGGCTGGCGATGGATTTTATACTTTTGCTCGTAGAGGCCGTTATTATCGCCGTGGGCTGTATTTTTATTTACCTCATCAAGCATCAAGGTTGAGCAGACGCGTTGCTCCCCTCCACCGCCTGCACCGCCGCCTTCTGCGTGGCGCGCTGATATAAGCACAGCTCCCTGCCCGGCTTGTTTTTCATAAACGGCTGCGGGTAGCGCCCGCCGATAAACAGCGCCGAATAGCCGACGTCATCGCCGTAGTGAACGATCGCCCCTTCCACCCTGGCGTTTTTTAGCCCGCTGGCTTTCAGGCAGGCGGCGCGCATCGCCCGCTCGCTCTCGGCCCACGCCTGTGGGGAAGACGCGGTGGCGTTGAACGCGGCCAGCGCGGCGATAAGCAGCCCTATTTTCTTCATCGTTATCTCTCCTTCCACGGCCCGTCTCGCCAGTATAGACCGTGCCGGCGCGGCCAACCCGCCAACGCCGCCGTACTCTTTACGGCATTTTTATTCCGCGCCCCGTTAACGTTACGGCGTTTTTACAGACAGTTTTTGCCGCCGCAGATACCCTTTTCACATCGCCGCTATGGCCTCACAAGAGAGTTGTCCCATGCGTTTATCCCTGCCTCTGGCCGTGATCGGTCGCCGTTCTGGAGCGCGCCATGCATGCTAATATCATCGGCTTCAATCCGCTGCTGGCGGAGCTACCCGTTTCGCCAACGCGCGCCTTCCACAAAGAGCTGGAACACTACCTGCAGCGCTATCCGCAGACCGAACAGCTGGATATTTATCTGCACGATCTGAACGGCCAGCTGCGCGGCAAGCGGCTGCCGATCGCCGAAGCCTTTGGGCTGGAGAAAGGCTGCTACTTCCCGCTGTCGATCTACGCCCTGGATCTGCACGGCCGGGTGATTGAAGAAAGCGGGCTGGGGCAACGGGCGGGCGAGCCGGACCGTCTGTGCCTGCCGGTGCCCGGCACGCTGCGCCCCTGCGCGCGCGATCCCGAACGCCACGCCCAACTGCTGCTGACGATGCAAAACGCCGACGGCGGCGCCTGCGAGCTGGAGCCGCGCGTGGTGCTGCAACGGGTGCTGAAGCGCCTGCACGAGCGCAACTGCTTCCCGGTGGTGGCGGCCGAACTGGAGTTCTACCTGCAGGATCCGCAGCATCCCGCCGAGGCGGAAACCTGCCCAACGCAGAGCTTCGCGGTGGATGCGCCGGAACGTCACCATGCGCTGCTGAGCGACATCGAACGGCACGCCCGCCTGCAAAACCTGCCGTTGACCGGCGTGGTGGCCGAAGCCGCCTCTGGCCAGTACGAGCTGAATCTGCATCACAGTCGGCGTGTGCTGGAAGCCTGCGACCAGATCATGGCGCTGAAACGCCTGACGCGGCAGATTGCCGAGCAACATCACCAGCACGCCTGCTTTATGGCCAAGCCCTGCGCCCACGCCGCCGGCAGCGGGCTGCATTTCCACATCAGCCTGCAGGACGAGCACGGCGAGAACCTGCTGACCGGCGCGCCGGGCGAACTGAGCGACAACATGCAGCAGGCGATGGCAGGCATGCTGGCGCTGATGCCGGCGTCGATGGCGATCCTGGCGCCCAACATCAACGCGTTTCGCCGCTTCCGCCCTGGCATGCACGTGCCGCTGCGCGCTTCCTGGGGCCACAACAACCGCACGGTGGCGCTGCGCCTGCCCTGCGCCGACAGCGCCAACCAGCGCATCGAATACCGCCTGGCCGGCGCCGACGCCAACCCCTACCTGGCGCTGGCGGTGATGCTCGGCGGCCTGCTGCACGGGCTGGAACACCCGCTGCCGCTGCCACCCGCCGCCAACGGCTGCGAGAGCGACAACGCCGCGCCCTTGCCGCTCGGCCAACAGGAGGCGCTGGCGCTGTTCCGCCACAGCGATCCGCTGCGTGAGCTGCTCGGCCCGGCGTTTTGCACCCTGTGGCACACCTGCAAAAGCGCCGAACTGCGCCGCTTCGAGGAACAGGTCACCGCCGCCGAACTCGGCTGGATGCTGTAACCACCCGGTTCATTAACCTAAGGATAATCATGAATATGCAATCGCAACGGGCGCCCGTACAGCCGCTGCTCTGCTGGCGCAAAGGCGTTTTTCATATCAGCACCGATCGGCAGCTGTTGGATATCGAGGCGATCCAGCGTTTCCTCAGCCTGCCGGATCGGGCGGCGGCCGAGCGCCTGGTGCACCACGGCCTGTGCTTCGGGCTGTATCGCAAGCGCCACCTGCTCGGCTTCGCCCGCATGGTGACCGATTACGCCACCTTCGCGTCGGTGAGCGAACTGTTCGTCAGCGCCGAATACCGCGGCGTCGGGCTGGGAAGCTGGCTGACGCGCTGCTGCCTGGCGCATCCGGCCTTGCGCGGCCTGCGCGTCACGCTGCCCGCGCTGCAGGCGCCCTGGCGCGCCGATGGTTCCGCGCACGCCCTGCGCGCCCTTCACTGATAAGGAGGCCCCCATGTCTCGTTTGGTGCTGATTTCCAACAAGCAGTGCGACGGTAAGGATCTGGCCTGCGCCGGCCAGACGCTGGCGGCCGACGCCGAACCGGGACTGTGGCTCGGCTGGAACGGCGACGTGCAGAATTTCGCACAGCGCCCGATCAGTTGCCGTCAAGGCACCGGTTACGATCAGGTGACCTTTCCGCTGTCGATCGAGGAGTTTCGCCGTCACTATCAGGGCTATTACCACGACGGCCTGTGGCCGGTGTTCCACAACCAGCCGGAGAAGGCGCACTTCACGCCGGAAAACTACCGCGCCTACCGGCAGCTGAACCGCCGTTTTGCCGATATCGCCTGCGAGCACCTGTGCCCCGGCGACATCGTCTGCATCGACGACTACCAGCTGCTGCCCTGCGCCCAGGCGCTGAAGGAGCAAGGGCTGCTGAACGCCTGCGCGTTCTTCTTCCACCTGCCGTTCCCGTCGGCGGCGCTGCTGCGGCGCATCCCGGAACATCGCCAACTGATCGCTTCGCTGCTGTTCTACGATCTGATCGGCTTTACCACCACGGACGATCGCAACGCCTTTCTCAGCTGCCTGGCGGCCGAGTTCCCGCTGGAGATGCTGCCCGACGATCAGATCCAGGCCAACGGGCATCTGTTCGCCACCGGCATTTTCCCCGCCGGCATCAACGGCAGGCAGGTTTATTGATTTACGGCGGCGCGCCCCCTTCAGGCGCGCCGTTTTATTTCGCCGCGATTTATTTTTACCGCCTTTATTGCCATCACCATGCGTTATTTCATTTTCCGGATATAGCGATTAAAAAATGAATATTCATCCTGTTACATATCAACCGTAAAAACCCTATTCCACCAATTGCTTTTTATTAGTGAAACACATTACCCTCTCCCTGCCATATTTAAACCGAGGAGGGCCCCATGGGCGATGAAAGTTTTAGTTTTACGCTAATGCTATTGGGCGTCTTTCAGTAATGCCATCCAGGTTGCATTCTGAAAGACACGGAATGCGGCAACTGCTCCCCTTCTGACGGCCTTTCCCGCTCTGCCGGCCCACCCATCGCCCCGCTGCGAAAACAACGTCTGTCTCAACCGCTACGGCGGTATTTATCTGGTGTCGCCGGGCATATTCCCCGAGCGCCGACGGATTTCTTATGGGAAAAATAAGGTATTGCGTTATGCAAAATAACCGGGGTACATCTATTTTCAGAAAGTCTTATTTAAACGACTTTATCGTTATCGCCATCGGTGTTTTTTTCATTGCCTTTTTTATTCGTGCCTGGGGTGACATGCACGGTGACTTCAATGAACAAAACGTCTCTGCCATCAGTCTTGATGCCTGGAACCTGCTTTATTATTCGCTCAGAACCAGCATGCGCTTTCTCCTCGGCATGGCCTGGTCGCTGCTGTTTTCTGTGGTATTCGCCGTGCTGGCCGCGCGCTATACGCCGCTGCGCCGGGTGATCCTGCCCTTCGTCAACTTTATGGAGTCGGTGCCGCTGGTGGGGTTCCTGACCTTCACGACCGTGTATTTTCTCAACCTCTACCCGCACAGCGTGATGGGGCTGGAGTGCACAGCCATCTTCGCGGTGTTTACCGGCCAAGCCTGGAACATGATGCTGACGCTGTATCAGACGCTGCGCATCGTGCCCAAGGAGCTGGATGAAGCCGCCCGCAGCTTCAATTACAACCCGTGGCAACGCTTCTGGCGGCTGGAGTTCATCTATTCGGTGCCGGGCCTGCTGTGGAACGCCATGGTGTCGCAATCCGCCGCCTGGTTCGCCCTGGTGGCCTCCGAAGCCATTCCGGTCGGCGATCGCTCGGTCGAACTGCCCGGCGTCGGCTCCTACATCGCCGAAGCGCTGGCGCAGCAGAACGTGCCGGCGATCCTGTATGCGATCGTCGCGCTGGCCGCCAACATCGTGCTGCTCGATCAGCTGGTTTTCCGTCCGCTGGTGCGCTATACCGCGCGCTTCAAATACGAAGACGTCACCACCAGCCGGCCGCTCGGCAATCCGTGGTTCTACAACAGCCTGGCCTTCTCGCACGTCGGCGCGGCGCTCGGCCGCACGCTGCGCGCGCTGGCTGACCTGTGGCTGTTCAAGCTGCCGCGGCTGTGGTACGCCCTCGGCCTGCACCGCCTGTTCAGGCTCGCCGCCAAGGGGAACTGGCTGTGGCGCAGCCTGTGGTATCTCGGCGTGGTGCTGGCCTGCGTCTGGTTCGGTTACCGGCTGTGGGAATACTTCCCCAAACAGTACTTCGCGATGCTGCCGGAATGGATGCTGCTCACCACCGCGCGCGTGGCCGCGGCCATGCTGCTCAGCGTGGCGATCTTCACGCCGCTGGGGGTGTGGATCGGCATGAATCCGCGGCTGGTGAAGATCTTCCAGCCGATCATCCAGATCCTGGCGGCCATTCCGCCCAACATTTTCTACCCGCTGATCGCCGCCTTCATCGCCATTTATCATCAGGATCTCGGCTGGTGGGCCATCCCGATGATCATGCTGGGCACCCAGTGGTACGTGTTGTTTAACGTGATCGCCGGCGTTTCCGCCATTCCGACGCAGATCACCGAGGTCAGCGAAACCTTCGGACTGCGCCGCTTCCGCTGGTGGCGCTACTACATGCTGCCGGCGATCTTCCCCTACATCGTGACGGGCATCATCTCCGCCGCCGGCGGCGCCTGGAACAGCGCCATCGCCGCCGAGGTGATCCAGTGGGGCAGCACCACCCTCAGCGCCACCGGGCTGGGCGCGTTCATTTCCGTGGTCACCGACGCCGGCAAGAACCCGGAGTCTGCGCTGGGCTGCGCCGCCATGTGCGCGCTGGTAGCGCTGTGCATCATCTTCGTCTGGCAACCGCTGTATCGCATCGCGGAAACCAAATTCAAATATGACTGATCAAGGGGGAACCACATGGTGACTCAAGACGTGATTATCAGCGCCCGCCGGCTGAACAAGACGTTTATCGGCGAAAACAAGCGCCCCAAACCCGTGCTGCGCGACGTGACGCTGACCGTGCACGCCGGCGAGTTCGTCACCATTCTGGGGCAATCCGGCTCGGGCAAGTCCACGCTGCTGCGCATGCTGGCCGGGCTGATCCCAGCGGACAGCGGCACGCTCACGCTGGCGGGCAAACCGGTCGACGGCCCGAGCACCAACGTCGGCATGGTGTTTCAGTCGTACGCGCTCTATCCCTGGCTAACGGTGTACGACAACATCGCCTTCGGGCTGCTGGCGCAACGGCTGCCGCCGCAGACGATCGCCGAGCGGCTGGGAGCGCTGCTGCGCCTGGTGGGCCTGACCGGCTATGAGCACGCCTGGCCGCGCGAGCTCTCGGGCGGCATGCGTCAACGGGTGGGCTTCGCCCGGGCGTTGGCGGTAGAGCCCGACCTCTTGCTGCTGGACGAACCCTTCTCCGCCCTCGATATCTTTACCGCGCAAAAACTGCGGGGCGACCTGCTGGCGCTGTGGGGAGACAACCGGCTGCGCACGCGCGCCATGGTGATGGTGACGCACGACGTCGAAGAAGCGGTGCTGATGTCCGATCGGGTGCTGATCCTGGACGCAACCAGCAAACGGATCGACGACGAATTCAGCGTCAACCTCCCGCGTGCGGCGCGCAACCGGGAAAGCCTGCGGCACCTCACCGATCGGATCCGCAGCTGTCTGTACAAAAAAATCGCGCAAGCGCAATCGGCCGGTTAACGGCCCTGTTTTCATCCACTTGGGGAACTGAAATGAACCATAAAAGCGTGCTGATGACGCTGCTCATCCTGCTGCCGGCCGCCGCCAGCGGCGCGGAAATCGTCAATAAAGACGGCAATAAACTGGATCTGTACGGCCAGCTGAACGGCGTGCATTACTTCAGCAGCGACGCCGACAATAACGGCGACCGCTCCTATACCCGCTTCGGTTTCAAAGGCGAAACGCAGATCGGCGACGCGCTGACGGGGTATGGCCAATGGGAATATCAGGCCGGGCTCGATCAGCCGGAAAGCGCCGGACCGGGCGACAGCTATACCCGCCTGGGCTTTGCCGGATTGACGTTCGGCCCCTGGGGCAGCCTGGATTACGGCCGCAACTACGGCCTGCTGTATGACGTGGCCGGCTGGACGGACGTGCTGCCTGAATTCGGCAACGACAGCTACGAAGCGGCCGACAACTTTATGACCGGCCGCGCCAACGGCCTGCTGACCTACCACAACCGCAGCCTGGGCGGTCTGGTCGACGGCCTGGATCTCGGCCTGCAATATCAGGGGAAGAATCGGGGGGACGACGCTCAACGGGCGAAGGATATCCAGACGCAAAACGGCGATGGCTACGCCTTTTCCGCCACCTACGACACCGGCGTGGGGCTCAACGTTGGCGCCGCCTACGCCAACTCTGCGCGCACGCTGGCGCAACAGCGCTTCGGCCTGGCTGACGGCGATCGCGCCCGGGCCTGGACGCTGGGGCTGAAATACGACCAGGACAACCTCTACCTGGCGGCAAGCTACGCGCGCACCGAGAACATGACCTACGTCGACGGCGATCGCTACGCCGGCTTCGCCCCTCGCGCGGACGCTATTGAGGCGGTCGCGCAGTATCACTTCGATTCCGGCGTCACGCCCTCGCTGGCCTACCTGCAAACGCGCGGTCGCAACCTGCCCGGCATTGGCGACGCCGATCTGGTCAAATACCTGGATCTGGCACTGAATTACAGCTTCAACGCCAACATGTCGACCTACGTAGAGTACAAACTCAACCTGCTGCAACGGCAGAACGCCGTCGGCGCCGGCGCCGACGACATTGTCGAAACCGGCATCATGTATCAGTTCTGATCCCCATCCCGGCCGGAGGGCGCTCTCCGGCCGGTTCATGATTTAACTTTCGTCCGCCCCCTTATTCTCTCGTTTAACTCAGGTTTATATTTCCATAAAATGATGCCTATATTCATTCTGGCACTTTCTGTTTACGCCCCGTTTAATGAATAAAGAAAATCTTTCCCGCATTCATATTAAATTACATTTTGCCGCCATAATTCGGCGTAACCACATTGAATAACAGGCTATGGCACGCGTATTATGGCCACACGAAAAATAACGGGAGAATGATATGGACGGCGACAGTTGGTTGTTTATTTTATTGTTGGAATCGCTGAGGTCACAGGAGCAATAGTCATCCCATTGCATCCTGAAAGTGTCAGGATATGAGTCAGTTATAGCATCCCTTCGCTTTACCCTTCAGCCTCTGGCCTGCGCGCATGCCGCACCGGCACGCCCGATGGGCTACCCCCTCCAGCATAAGCGTATTAACAGTCCGATAACGGTCAGGCTTATTTGCACCCGCATTTATTTTACGCCTGCCCGGCGATAAATATCGGCCCTTTTTCCATGCTCATATTTTAATTGGGTGGAGACGGATCATGATGGTAAAAAAAACCACGCTGCTGACGGTGAATAACGTCAGCAAAAGCGTTCAGCCTACCGGTAAAGAAAAACGTCTGGTGCTGAATGAAATCAATTTGCGCATTTACGACAACGAGGTCGTCAGCATTTTGGGGCAGTCCGGCTCGGGCAAATCCACCCTGCTGCGCATGCTTTCAGGCCTGATCGCGCCGGATCTGGGCAGCGTGATGCTGGGGGATAAAAAAGTCTCGGGGCCGAATCCACAGATCAACATGGTGTTCCAGACCTTCGCCATTTTCCCGTGGCTGAACGTTTACCAAAATATCGCCTTCGGGCTGCAGGCGCAGGATCTGCCGCCTCAGGTGGTCGAAGCCCAGACGCTGAAAATGCTCGATCTGGTCGGGCTCACGCCCTACCGCGACGCTTACCCGCGCGAGCTTTCCGGCGGCATGCGCCAGCGGGTCGGCTTCGCGCGCGCGCTGGCGGTAGAACCGATGCTGCTGTTGCTGGACGAGCCGTTTTCCGCGCTGGACGTCTATACCGGCGAACACCTGCGCAGCGACCTGCTGCGTATCTGGAGCACGCGCCAGATCAAAACCCGCTCCATCGTGCTGGTCACCCACAGCGTAGAGGAGGCGGTGATGATGTCTGACCGCATCCTCCTGCTGGGCGCCGGCACCCTCGACGGCTGCTATCACATCACGCAGCGCCGCGAGGCGCGCACCCGCGAGGGGATGCAGCCGCTGACGGACAAAATCAGCGAGACGCTCAGCCGGCAGATCGCCGCCGCGCACTGAGCGCCGCCCTGGCCTGGCGGGACGGAACCCCGCCAACTTAACTACCTGTTTATCAAGAGTTACCCCACCACGGGTGGCTCATGATAAGCGGATAATACATCGAGTTATTATCATGCATTTCATTCATACACTGCTGACGCTGCTGACCGCGTCCATCCTGGGCGCGGCCATCGGCTACGAAAGACAGTTCCGCCAGCGCACCGCCGGGCTGCGCACCAACACGCTGGTGGCCACCAGCGCCGCGATCTTCGTCCATCTGGCCATGACCATCGACGGCAGCGGCGGCGCGGTGCGCGTCATCTCCTACGTGGTCTCCGGCGTCGGCTTTCTCGGTGCCGGGGCCATCATGAAGGAAGGGATGAACATCCGCGGCCTGAACACCGCCGCCACGCTCTGGGGCTCCGCGGCGGTCGGCGCCTGCGCCGGCTGCGGCCTGTACGGCGACGCGCTGGCCGCCACGCTGTTCGTGCTCGCCGCCAACACCCTGTTGCGCCCGCTGGTCAATATGGTCAACAAACAGCCCTTCAATGACCTTAACGGCGAGTCTACCTACCAGATTTGCGTCATTGCCTTCGAGCATGAGCAGCGTGAGGCGCTGGCCAAATTCAAACAGGTGCTGCAAGGGGAAAACTGCTTTATCTCGCATCTGGATATCGAACCCTTTGGCGACGACGACGTGGAGATCACCGCCACCTTGATGCCGGCCTCCGTCACCACGCCGGTGCTCGACCAGACCATCAATAAATTGCTGAACGACAGCATGATGAAACAGGCCTATTACAGCCGCATCGCCGGCTCCGGCTGATGCCTTTCACTTCCAGGGAGATCAACCATGAAAACCATGCCAAAGCTGGCGCATCTGACGATGTTCAAAGACATTGTCCACTGTGGAAGCTTGCACGAGGCCGCGAAAAAGCTGGCCATCTCGCAGCCGACGCTCAGCCGGGTGCTGAAAGAGCTGGAAATGACCGTCGGCGCGCGGCTGCTGGAGCGCAGCAACCGCGGCGTGCGCCTGACGGCGGTCGGCGAGCTGTTTTACCGGCGGATAGACGCCGCCACCAATCAGTTGCTCAACGCGTTTGACGAGCTGCGCGGCCTGAGCGCTGACGGCGAGAAGCGCCTGCGGGTGGGGATGAGCGTCGATCCGCTGCTGTGCTACCTGCCTCAGGTGCTCGAAGGCTTCAACCGCCGCTACCCGCATACCCGGGTGACGGTGGTGGAGGACGGCCCGGAAGGCCTGCTGGCCCGGCTGCGAAACTGCGAGCTGGATTTGGCGGTCAGCAGCCTGAACGGCGCGGCGGGCGGCGCCGATCTGGCGATGCAGGCGCTGAAAAGCGAGCGCTTCTCGCTCTATCAGGGAGGCGACCGTACCGCAACCGGGCAGCCGTCGGCCGAGGCCAAGTGGGTGGTGCCACGCTCCTGTTCGGTGGGGCATGCCGCCATCCGCGAGATCGCCGAACGCTACACGCCGCACGGCCAGATCGTCGAGACCGACTCCTTTCTGGCGACCTGGTGCCTGGTCAGGCAGCAGGGCTATATCGCGCTGCTGAGCGATCGGGTGGTCGCACACTACGCCCCGCAGCTGCACCTGCAGAAAATCCCGACGCAGGAGATCGACATCAGCGCGCGCTTTTACGTCTTTACCCGCCATGAGCCGGCCACGCCGCCGCTCAGCGCCGCGTTTATCCACCTGCTGCAGGCCATGCAGACGGCCTGAGAAGACAGGCTGCCGGAAACGTTCGGCACCCGGTAAGCGAACTGAAAAACAGGGGGTTAAAGCCGGCCGGTTATTCCGGGGTCTGCATTGACAACAGCGGCAGCCTGGCGGTGATTGCCAATGCAACAGCACAGAAAGGGATTATTACGCCCTCCTATGCCCCCTCATCGGCAACCCACACGACCATTACGCCATGACGGTTTTATAAAGCAATTCGTCGAGCGAGAAATCACTGCGCGCGCAGCTATCAGGTAATTCAGCCGGTTGTTCATGAGCCTTAAGCGCTTGCAGAATAAACGCGTGTATCAGCTCCCTACGGGGACCGTATTCTGCTTCTCCGGCTCTTTTTTTGACCGTCAACAAGGCATGAATTTCCGCTAACAACAATGGATCGCTCACCGTTCCAGCCAGCAGGTGATCGAAACGCATTGGCGGCACCCCTTTGCCCGCTTCTATCCAAAGGACGGCCAGCAGTGGCCGCAGAACGTAGAAATATTTTTTTAGGCGAACTTCCTCGCCTTGTAAGTAGCCGCGGAAATTTTTACGCGCCATGGAAAGATAATGCCAGCGTGCTCGCGTTGCGGAAAACCACTCAGGTACGACGCCTTTCAGCGCCTCTACACTTTCAGCATCCTGCCGATAAACCACCGGTGAATCCAGCCATTCGATCAACGTCGGGTTAGCTCGCTTTAACAGGCCGAGCGACTTGCGCCATTCCCACCCGCAGACGTCGAGCTCATCATCTATCGGCAGCTCGATCACGTCACGCTGCGTCTCAACGCGCAAATACCATTCAGGCCGATGCACATACAAGAAACGCACGTCGTAATCACTGTCCGGCGAGGCGAATCCCCATCCACGGCTGCCGGACTCGCAGGCATATAACACTCTTACGTCATATCGCGCTTCTATTTCGCGCAACACCTTTTTTATTTTGACGCGCATTTCACTGCTGACGCCTTCTGTTTGTTCTTCCATGTCTTTATCCTTTTCCATACGTTGCCTAACGCAGGGTATATACGATTCTCACCCGACACAACTGCGCCACTATATTCAAAACATGATGAAACCAGCCGCCAACCGCTCACCCCGTCAATCCAACCGTTCACCCGGCGGATCTGACCGCTGACCGAAATACGCCTGTCTTCCCCCTTTACCCCCCGGCGATGATGAGCTGTTCCTAAACCCGCCTTACCTCGGGAAAGACGCTACGGCTCACCGCGCCACTCTGACATCTCTTACAAGCGGATGAGTTCATTCATATTTTGCAGACTGGAATTAAGGATACCTCATGAAACGAGAGGGGATTTTAAAGCACATTCCGTGGATGCTGCTGGGGATACTCGGCGCAGCCTGCCTCGGCGTGGTGGCGCTGCGCCGCGGCGAACACATCAGCGCGCTGTGGATCGTCGTCGCTTCGGTGGCGGTGTATCTGGTGGCCTACCGCTACTACAGCCTGTACATCGCCACCAAGGTGATGAAGCTGGACGCCGGCCGCGCCACCCCGGCGGTGGTCAACAACGACGGCCTGAACTACGTGCCGACCAACAAGAACGTGCTGTTCGGCCACCACTTCGCCGCCATCGCCGGCGCCGGGCCGCTGGTGGGGCCGGTGCTGGCCGCGCAGGTCGGCTACCTGCCCGGCACGCTGTGGCTGCTGGGCGGCGTGGTGCTGGCGGGGGCAGTGCAGGACTTTATGGTGCTGTTCATCTCCTCGCGCCGCAACGGCGCCTCGCTCGGTGAGATCATCAAAAAAGAGATGGGGCCGATACCGGGCACCATCGCGCTGTTTGGCTGCTTCCTGATCATGATCATCATCCTGGCGGTGCTGGCGCTGATCGTGGTGAAAGCGCTGGCGGAAAGCCCGTGGGGGGTGTTCACCGTCTGCTCCACCGTGCCGATCGCGCTGTTTATGGGCATCTACATGCGCTATCTGCGCCCCGGCCGCGTGGGTGAAGTGTCAATCATCGGCATCGTGCTGCTGGTGGCCGCCATCTGGTTCGGCGGCGTGGTGGCGCACGACCCGTACTGGGGCCCGGCGCTGACCTTTAAAGACACCACCATCACCTTCACGCTGATCGGCTACGCCTTTGTCTCCGCCCTGCTGCCGGTATGGCTGATCCTGGCACCGCGCGACTACCTGGCCACCTTCCTGAAAATCGGCGTGATCGTCGGGCTGGCGATCGGCATCGTGATCCTCAACCCTGAGCTGAAAATGCCGGCGGTGACCCAGTTCGTCGACGGCACCGGCCCGGTGTGGAAAGGCACCCTGTTCCCATTCCTGTTCATCACCATCGCCTGCGGCGCGGTCTCCGGCTTCCATGCGCTGATCGCCTCCGGCACCACGCCGAAGCTGTTGGCCAATGAGACCGACGCGCGCTTTATCGGCTACGGCGCGATGCTGATGGAGTCCTTCGTCGCCATCATGGCGCTGGTGGCGGCGTCCATCATCGAGCCGGGCCTGTACTTCGCCATGAACACCCCGCCGGCGGCGCTGGGCATCACCATGCCGGACCTGCATCGCTTGGGCACCGAAGACGCGCCGATGATCATGGCTTCGCTGAAGGACGTGACCGTGCACGCGGCGGCGGCGGTCAGCTCCTGGGGCTTCGTCATCAGCCCGGAACAGATCCTGCAGACCGCCACCGACATCGGCGAACCTTCGGTGCTGAACCGCGCCGGCGGCGCGCCAACGCTGGCGGTGGGCATCGCCCACGTGTTCCACCAGATCATTCCGGGCGCCAACATGGGCTTCTGGTACCACTTCGGCATTCTGTTCGAGGCGCTGTTCATCCTGACCGCGCTGGACGCCGGCACCCGCTCCGGCCGCTTTATGCTGCAGGATCTGCTCGGCAACTTCGTGCCGTTCCTGAAGAAAACCGACTCGCTGGTGGCCGGCATCATCGGCACCGCCGGCTGCGTCGGGCTGTGGGGCTACCTGCTGTATCAGGGCGTGGTGGATCCGCTCGGCGGCGTGAAGAGCCTGTGGCCGCTGTTCGGCATCTCCAACCAGATGCTGGCCGCCGTGGCGCTGGTGCTCGGCACCGTGGTGCTGATTAAGATGAAGCGCACCCAATACATCTGGGTGACCGTACTGCCGGCGGTGTGGCTGCTGATCTGCACCACCTACGCGCTGGGGCTGAAGCTGTTCAGCGACAACCCGCAGCTGGAAGGCTTCTTCTTCCTGGCCGGCGAGTACAAGCGCAAGATCGCCGAAGGCGGCGCCGAGCTGAGCGCCCAGCAGATCGCCAACATGAACCACATCGTGGTGAACAACTACACCAACGCCGGGCTGAGTATTCTGTTCCTGCTGGTGGTGTACAGCATCATCTTCTATGGGGTGAAAACCGCAATGGCGGCGCACAAGAACCCGAAACGCACCGACCAGGAAACGCCTTACGTGCCGGTGCCGCAGGCCGCGCCCGCCGACGGCGTAACTGAGGGGGAGGTCAAAGTTTCGACCCAGCATTGATGTGATTTAACGGATACCCTGCATAATAAACGTTAAGCAGTACCCAAAGCCGCACGGCCTGCGTATCGCAAGATGCCAGGCGTGCGGCGCGATGCAATCGAGATACCCGGGGCGACCCGGAGGTGGGGCATCCCTGCGGGAACCCCATCCCCGGCTTCCCCTAATATCAGGCTTAAGCAAGCGCTGTAGTGATGCAGGGTAAAGTTG
The DNA here is from genome assembly GCF_052166245.1 of Serratia sp. CY84636. Taxonomy (NCBI): domain Bacteria; kingdom Pseudomonadati; phylum Pseudomonadota; class Gammaproteobacteria; order Enterobacterales; family Yersiniaceae; genus Serratia; species Serratia sp. CY84636. Next base: position 265,573 of record NZ_JBJNOX010000004.1, on the reverse strand, counting down.
GAGAAGGCTTATGTTCGGAAATCTCGGCCAGGCAGGGAAGTACCTCGGGCAGGCAGCGCGCATGTTGGTGGGCGTGCCTGACTATGATACCTACGTCCAGCACATGAAAGACAACCACCCGGACAAGCCGGTGATGACCTATAAAGAATTTTTCCGCGAGCGCCAGCAAGCGCGCTACGGCGGCGACGGCAAAGGCGGCATGCGCTGCTGTTAACCCGCAGTCACAAGGACCCGTATGAAACCCATTGCAGTCACCATCCTGACCGGCTTTTTGGGCGCCGGCAAAACCACCCTGCTGCGCCACATCCTGAACGCCGAACACGGCTATAAGATCGCGGTCATCGAGAACGAATTCGGCGAAGTGCCGATCGACGACGCGCTGATTGGCGATCGCGCCAGCCGCATCACCACGTTGAGCAACGGCTGCATCTGCTGCAGCAAGTCCAACGAACTGGCAGACGCGCTGCTGGATCTGCTGGACGGCGTCGACAGCGGCCAGCTGGCGTTCGATCGGCTGATCATCGAATGCACCGGCATGGCCGATCCCGGCCCGATTACCCAGACCTTTTTCTCGCACGAAATCCTGTGCGAGCGCTTCCTGCTGGACGGCATCATCACCCTGGTGGACGCGGCGCACGCCGAGCAGCAGCTGAGCCAGTTCAGCATCGCCCAGGCGCAGGTGGGCTACGCCGACCGCCTCCTGTTGACCAAAACCGACGTGGCGCCGGACTGCGAGGCGCTGATCCAGCGACTGCAGCGGATGAACGCCCGCGCGCCGGTCTACAAGGTGACACACGGCGACATCGATCTGAGCGTGCTGTTCGACATCGAAGGCTTTACGCTGAACGACAAACTCAACCTGACGCCGCCCGCCCCGCTGTTCCGCCGCATCCCGCAGCCGCAGAGCGACATCCGCTCGATCGTGGTAACGCTGGAGCGCCCGCTGCCGCTGATGCAAATCTCCGACGTGATGGAAGGCCTGCTGCTGGAATACGCCGACAACCTGCTGCGCTACAAAGGCATACTGTCCATCGAAGACGAGCCGCGCCGCCTGCTGTTCCAGGGCGTACAGCACCTGTATAACGCCGACTGGGATCGGGAATGGCTGCCGGAGGAAGAGCGCAAGAGTACGCTGGTGTTTATCGGCGTGGATCTGCCCGAGGAGGAGATTCGGGGAAGGATTGGGGGGCTGGGGTAAGCGAGAGGTTGGATATGGGGGCCTGTGGGTGGGCTCCAACTCCTACGTTCGTTTGAGCTGTTCCAGCTTGTGTTCTGTTTTCCATTGCAGCATGGTAAAGAACGCTACCGCTGTAGTGCCCCAGCTCTCCGGAACAAACTCATCTGTAAAATGCTCCGCCATGCCCTCGTTTATACGCCCCGCATAGGTGGCCTGAAATTCTTTGGCTTCCTCGAGGATATCGCGGATGACCTGACTGCCGTTTTGCTCAAGGAAGCCGTCAATCACACCCTCGGCCGTTTCGGCATTAGTAAACAGATCATAATCCTGACCGAAGTAAATACTGAATAGGCTACTGAGCTCGCTAAAGTGATTGCGAATCACGATGGTGCTCAAAGCGCTTTCACCGCAGCGCTTCTGGCCTGTTGCAGGAATGCGGGAACGGTGGTTCCCCATAGCTCCGGGCTGAAGGTAAAGCCGAAACGCTGGTTGAATAATGGCTCCACATTATCCTGCGCCAATAACGCATCTATCTCCTCGATCAACGCCTCGCGCTGCTGATGAGTCGCCAGACGAATGTACTCTGCGATCAGCGCAGTAATATCGCCCTCTGCATTTATCAGGTCATAATCTTGACCAAAATAAACGACGATCAGGTTATCAAGTTCGCTGGTTTTCATCGGCTTATCTCGCAGGGAAAGCGCTAAGGATAAAGTAAGGTTTGCCACTACAGCGTGTGCGTTCAATCACAACGCCAGGCCGAGATCCAAGCTCGAATAACTCGGCATCTCTTCGTTAATTAAAGCTGCCTAGCTTTTGCTCTGCTTTTCGTTGCAACATGGCAAAGAATGCTACCGCGGTAGTGCCCCAGCTCTCCGGCACGAACTCATCTGAAAAATGCTCCGCCATGCCTTCGTTTATACGCCCTGCATAAGTAGCCTGAAACTCTTTAGTCTCCTCGAGGATATCACGGATGACTTGACTGCCGTTTTGCTCCAGGAAGCCGTCAATCACACCTTCGGCCGTTTCGGCATCAGTAAACAGATCATAATCCTGACCAAAGTAAATACTGAATAACTTACTGAGTTCGCTGAAGTCTCCGTGCAATCTCATCATTACCTCAAAAGTCGGGAAACGCTGTCAGTATGAAATAGGGTTTACCTTGAAACTGCTGATAGTGCAACACGACCTTTAATCGCGATGTTCTCACTAATTGCGTTGAATTTTTACTCAGGCCATAACCAATATCGCTGGACATAATATGGGTCAATTCAAGATTTGGCCTTCCCGCAGGATTCGTGGCCCATAGCTTTATCCACTCTTTATTTGCTTTTAACGCCGAGCTGACGGCGACCTCCGCGGCCCCTAATGATTTAAACGAAGAGGCCTTGTTCACTCGTGGATTTTTTAAACGCTCTAACAGTTGCTCTTTCGTCACCCCAACATGGCGTTTAATGGTATGCCCACCCGGTTTCATCCCCGTAGAGGACTCATGCTCAATCAGCTTTACCCGCCCCATACGCACGGATGCGACTCTGGCAGCGCCAACCGCTCCGGCAAAGACAAAAGGAACGGCAATATCGACCGTTAAACCGACGTTATAGGCCGTTTCCCGATCGGCACCCAGTGTTTGCGCCAATAAAACGGCAGACTGATAAGTATCAGTCGTCGTTGGGTGCCCGGTAATCATCTGATTGGAAGCGGCTTTGATGCTGTCCAGACTATGCGTTCCCACCACCACGCACCCGACCTTGGTGATAAACGTCGGATCCGGCGCATAGCACAACACCCCCGCCCCCATCAGCTCAACGACACCACCGGCAAGCCCCAAACCACCAAGCAGACGGTTACTGAGCGTTTCACCTTCAGTGACGCTTTCATCAGAAAGCACCGCCGCAAGCTGCACCGGCGACAGGGCAATACGCAACTCATCTTCATTCGCCATGTTCGTTCATCCGTGAATTAGCAAGGCCGTATGATTAGCATAAGCTCTAGAAAGGATAAATACTGGAACGGTTAACGCCGAATTAACCGGCACCTTATCTGCAAGGTTCGGACAATGCTGAAGCACTGTTATTTCAATAGAGCGCCTCGTTATTGGATGTTTTCGATAGCAAAGTGATTATTGACTCTTTTCACTTTGAAGTGAGCGATAAAGGCCCTGCCGTAGACATCCTGCAGATTTCTGCGCTTCTCAATCGGTACGAAATTTAGCCTCATGCTGTAGATATAATTTTCCTGAAACGGGTAATCTTTCTGCGTAACGCAAATGCCCTTTTTAAGATCCTGATTCCCCACCTCAATCAATTTCTCATCCGTATCACCGCTGATATAGAGCGTATCTTGCCTCTCGTTTTCCTTTGGTGACGGATAGATGCAGATGTCGCCATTCGCTTTAGCATGTGTGGCGATAGGGATGTCCGGCGCATAGCGCTGATCGAGACGATCGCCAGTACAGGCACTTAACAATATCGATCCTGCAATGGCCAGCAAGAAATTAGCTTTCATCATATTCTATTATTTATAAATATTAATGAATAAATATAACCCATGAATGGATGACTGATAATTCAACGCAAAGATGATATGCCGAATTGCGAGGTACATTCCAATCCTAAAAGTAAATAAACTGTAATTCCATACAGCTTATTTTTTCCTTTTACTGATAACGTTATAGTTTTTCCGCTGCGGCAAAATCCGCAGCCGGAGTTAGCGTTCCGAATCCCCCAACCCTGTTCGAATATGGTATAAATTCGAGCATGCCGATGCGCACCCAAACAATGGTGGCTCGGGCGGTGCTTCCTCCGGGAAGGCCGGTATCCGTTGGGGCCGGTACGCTAACGCCGTTCGAGCTACCACCCGAGTTTAGCGTCTCTTCTGGTAGCGGTATTTCTCTCCCAATGGAAATAGCCGATATGGAAAACACAAACTTACCCAACGCTTCTGAAACCATCCCCAACACCCTTACCCTCTATCGCCAACTGTTTAACCACCTCGAGCTTAGCGCTTTCAATCCCTCAGAACTTTTAGACTTAGCAGCACTCTCTGCCGAACAGGCGGAAGGGCTGTGCCACGGCCTGATGCTGTTTGGCCATTTACTGCAAAAGACCCCACAGCTAGATGCCGAAGGCTGGGAACAGTTGAATCGTTATCTCAACGCCACGGCACATCTGGTTCCTGCGTTGTGTAATCTTTATGGGCGGGCACTGCGAGAGATGGAAGCCTGCGGCTAACGTAAATGGCAATCAGGGCGATGCTCATCGCCCTTCCCAACCACGTTTTTCCAATAGATCTGACTGACATATCACAACAAAAGCATTCATCAAGGTAGGCATTTCCTCCCCTACCTGGCATAGTTAACGCATTCGGTAAATCGATGAGTTAACTGCTGGGTATTGATGCATACTGCTCTCGTCAGCAAGCACATTGCCCAGAGCCTACTCGGTAATATGAGGGAGTGGTTTTGGCAACTGCAATAGAGGCGTTATCTTCAAAAGAATCCGTTTTAAAAGCGATCGAAGAATATAAAAAAATTGGCCGAGATGAATTCTTAAAACAACATGAAATAAAACGATTTAAAAAACACACCCTTCTTTATAATGGCGAGAAGTACGACATCCGAGGCATTGCCGCTAGAGCATACAATGAACAGTATGGCTATCCGTTTAAGGGAATCAACGCCGATAGCGGAACGGAAAAAGCCATCCAGTATCTCAAAGATCTCGGTTTTGAGATCGTCGAAACGCCACATCCTTTTGACTATTTAACCGAAGGCAAGCTGTACACACGCAAAGCGCTTATCGAGCTCTACGGCGGGCAGTTGCAAGGTGGTATCTGGACCCCGCGGGAATTCCCGGTAATCTTTATCTTCACCGGAGAAAGCGGCGAAACCTACGGCTATAAAGATGGATGGACACCCGAAGGCAGCTTCTCTTATACGGGAGAAGGCCAAAAAGGTGATATGGAATTTATTCGAGGCAATAAATCCATCCGCGACCATAAAAAAGACGGAAAAGATATCTTCCTGTTTGAAGACAACAAGAAAGAAAAAGGCGTCCGCTATCTTGGCATGTTCGAGTGCGACTCTTGGGATCACATTCAGTGCTTAGACTTCGAAAATAACATGCGCCAAGGCATTACCTTTAACCTGTTCAAAGTCTCGTCACTGCATGCGGTCGAAGAAGAAGCAGAAACCGATGAAGCTGATACACAGACAGAGACGCTCGAACAGTTACGCAAGAAGGCACTGCAGTCCTCACAGCAATCTGGCCAGCGCCAACAGAACGACAGCAAAAAATCCTGGTTCAAACGCAGCGAAGACGTAAAAAAATACGTGCTCAAGCGCGCCAATGGCATCTGCGAAGCCTGCGACCAGCCGGCACCGTTCAAGAAAAGGAACGGCGAGCCCTACCTCGAACCTCACCACACCAAACGCTTAGCCGACGAAGGCCCCGATCACCCACAGTGGGTGGGCGCCATCTGCCCAACTTGCCATCGGCGGATTCATAGCGGGGTGGATGGGAAAGAAGTGAACAAGCAGCTAATGGTGAAGTTGGAGTTGAAAGAGGCTGGATTTATATAGTATGGCCTTATAAAAAACTCGCCTATCTTGATTACTTTAAGATGGGTGAGTTTTTTTAAAATAACTTCGCCCAGTTTTACTCCTGCTAGCATCCTTCTCATTGTTTTTCCTTCCTGGAGCCCTTACTCCAAAAAACGCAATGCAACTCAAACAACCTCAATGATATCAATAACATAAAACCATAAATAATATTCTAACACCTGATTATTACCGGAGTAGAAAATACATCAAGCTTGAGTGGAAATGGACGGGTCATTGCTCTGACCTTTCATCTCGGAAAAATAGCGAAAGACCGCCTTGAGGGTAAAGTCCTCAATAGCGAGGAAAACTGGGAAAAGGATCTGTTGGTAGAAGTAATACCGTCTTAATGGATTAGCGCTCCCAATAAGGGGGGAGCGCTAAAACGACTCGAATCAGCGACGTTCGATAATCATAACTACGCTTTTTTACGTGCGGTTTTTTTACCACCGCTGGCGGCGCGTTCGGCCTTAATCTTTTCCAGCAGAGCGGCGGCGCTGTTTTCACCGCTGATCAGATCAGGGTTTTCAGCACGCCACTGGGCGGTAAGCTCGCCGCGGAAGGCCTTCGCCAGGATCGACTGGGTAAGGCTGTTGACGCGGGTTAAGGCGCTGTTGACCTGCTTTTCGATGGTGTCGGCGTAGGCGAAGAGTTGTTCGACGCGGCGGACGATTTCGTGTTGTTCTTCTAATGGGGGAAGTAAAAAACTAAGTCCTTTGATTGATGTCTGGTTAATAGTATTTTGTCCTGCACTTGTTGATAAACTATTGCGCAGATAAAATCTACCCTCGCCTTCATTTGCAATATAAGTTAAAAATCTAGACATGATTTTATTCGAATCTAAGCGTAAACGTATAAAATGATCGCAGAATCCTTCAATATCACCAGTTGACTTATATTCAATAAATCGACCAGCTAAGTCCGCACTTCCATTCACTCTTATAACCAGAATATCATTATCGGCTAAGGAATATTTATTTTCTTCCTTAGTATCTAACTTTATTTTCCTTTCATTGCCAATTATACGTTGAGCATCTTTAAAATCGGCCAATCTCAAAATAGTAATTTCATTACCATTTAATCCTTGTCTTTTAGCCAGCCCATTACAGGAATCGACGATCAACGCCCCGAGATTTGTACTGTACCAGTCAATAAGACTATGGCTATTTCTAGAGGCATTTGTCAGTTTTCCACTCACTGCCGCCGCCAACACCGCCTGACGAAAACGTTTCAGGATTTGTGGGATTTGCTCAAGACGTGCTTTGGTGCTTTCTACCTGCGCCAGCAGCGTATCGAGTTTTTCAGCGATTATTTTTTGCTCACAGACAGACGCTAATGGTAAATTTAGTTTTTTAAGTTTGGAACCATTGACGTTTGGCTGCCCAATCCCTGCACTAAATTCCGTTATTTGATTCCAGTACGTAGGCGATAGGAAAAAATAAGAAAGATAATGGCTGTTTATTTTTTTGTTGCATCTAACTCTTATTAAGTAAGATGCAAATACAGTGTTCGATATATCTTCATTAATTAAGAAACTTTTACCAACAGTAGCCCCTGTTCGTGCGAACACAAGATCGCCGTTACAAAGTAAATATTTATCTTTTTGATTATCCTCAATCTTACAGAAAGGTACTGATTTCCAGTCCACTTTATTATCTTGAATATCGGTTATACGCAGCATTTTAGGACCGATATTCTCAGATGTTGATGAAGCAGTATAACCATAGTTAATATCAGTAGCGATCTCATCCAACTGGGGACCAACCCACCCCTCCGGCAATTTCCCCCCACTCATGCCTTCACCTCACCAAACGCTTCACTCAGCAACTGACGCTGCGCATCCGCTTCATCGCCCGCCCCCAGCTCGCGCATCAGCGCATCCAGCTCGCTCAGCGCCTGCACCAACTCCCCCATCGCCTCTGCCGCCAGCACATCCGGCTCCGGCAGGCTGTCGGCGTCGATGCTGTCCTTATCCTTCAGCCAGGAGATATCCAGCGAATCGGATTTGGCAGTGCGGATCCACTCGCGGCTGAACTTACGCCAGCGGCTGGTGGCCTGGTGCTGGTCGGTGTTTTTATTCTCTTCGCTGTCGGCGACTTCGCTCTCTTCGGCGTTAAAGCTCCACTCACCCTCGGTGCGCGGGCTTAAACCGTGCGGATCTTCACCGTAGACGGTTTCAAACGGCTGCAGATGCTGCTCGGTAAACGGCGTGCGCTTGCCGAAGCTCGGCATATTGGTGCGCAGGTCATACACCCACACGTCGTCGGTGCAGTTTTTATCCTGATTCGGATTGGCGACCGTGCCTTTGGTAAAGAACAGCACGTTGGTTTTAACTCCCTGAGCGTAAAAGATGCCGGTCGGCAGGCGCAGGATGGTGTGCAGATGGCATTTGTCCATCAGGTCGCGACGAATGTCGGTGCCCTTGCCGCCTTCAAACAGCACGTTATCCGGCACCACCACCGCCGCGCGGCCACCGGGGTGCAGGGTTTCAATAATATGCTGCATAAAGCACAGCTGTTTGTTGCTGGTTGGGTGGACGAAGGTGCGGGTAATGTTGGTGCCCGCGGCGCTGCCAAACGGGGGGTTGGTAGCGACGATATCGGCCTGCGGTAAATTCTCGCCGTCGCTGCCCAGCGTGTTGCCCAGACGGATGGCGCCGCCGTGGTCGAGGTTGCCTTCAATATCGTGCAGCAGACAGTTCATCAGCGCCAGACGACGGGTGCCGGGCACCAGTTCGAGGCCAATAAACGCGCGGTGGATCTGGAAATCCTGGGTGTCGCCATCAAGGTCATCCAGATCGTTAGTCTGCGACTTCACGTAACGGTCGGCTTCAATCAAAAAGCCCGCCGTTCCCGCTGCCGGGTCCTGCAACACTTCACGCGGCTGTGGCTTCAGCAGATGGATAATGGTTTTGATCAGCGGACGCGGAGTGAAGTATTGGCCCGCCCCGGATTTGGTTTCGTTGGCGTTCTTCTGCAGCAACCCTTCGTACATATCACCGAAGTCGTCGCGAGACTTACCGTGGCTACCGTTATACCAGTCCAGCGCGTCCATATAGCTGACCAGTTCAGTCAGCTGTTTGGGCTGCTCAATGGTGGTGCTGACATTATGGAATACTGCCTGCACCAGCTTTTTCTCATCTGAGCCTAACTGAACCAGCAGGTTACGGTAGAACTGCATCTGATCCTGGCCAATGCGCGATTTCAAATCATCCCAGCGATAGCCTTCCGGCAGGTAGTCCGCTTCCTGGCCGGTCTCTTTGCACATTTTCAAAAACAGCAGCGAGGCGAGTTCATTGACGTAGTTTTGATAGGAGACGCCGCCGTCGCGCAGGTTGTCGCACAGTTTCCACAGTTTGGCGACCAGATCGTTATTGTTCATTGAAGATCCCATGTAAAACAACGGCCCTTATCGGGGCCGCAGAAGAAGAAATTGCCGGGGATGATAACGCGTCAGGCAAGCTCATCCCAGATGTAATCGCTGAACTTATCCAGCACGCTGTCGAGGTTATCGTCAAAGGTGCGCTGTAACATTGGCTTACCGCCGCGGCGGTGGAAATTACCGGTTTTGAAGACATCGTCGTCGAGCACGACTTTCTCTTTTAGCGCCTGGGCTAAACGGTCAAGCCAACTTAACTGCTCAGAACTCCAGTCGTTCTCGCCTTTAATACGCGCCAACGCGTGATCGACACGTTCCTCAAATGGTTTGAGCGCATTCCCCACCGCCGCACGGCGGATATGGCCGATAAGTCGGGCAGCGATATCCTCATTGCGCGTCTCTTTCCAGGCACTGCGCAGGGAGGACTCTTCAAAATGCTGGCGGTCAAACCACTCCTGCAGCTCCACCAGGCCTTTGCGGGTGAGGTCTCGCGGGCGATTGATCACCGCCTGCAGCGCAGTCTGGGCATTAGGGGCGTGGTTGACCAAATCATCAAATGCTTCGAGAAAATCCTGCGGCGTGTCGTAATCGCCGTACAGCGATTTGACGCTCACCACCTCATCGTCAATATCGAGGAAGATCGGCGCGTCACGCAGGGCATTGATATCGGTTTTCAGCCTTTCCAAGCGGGCGATAAAGCCGGGAAGCTTATTGAAAATCTCAGCGCTCCAGTGCGGCCCTTTCTCACGCAGGCGTGAGGCCAGGCCGCCGAAGTTGACGCCCGCGGCATCCAGGCACAATTCGTCCAGGCGGCGGACCTGTTTATCCACCGCTTCGCTGCGGTCGCGGTTATAGGCCGCGAGGCCGATGATCCGCTGCAGTTTAGCGACCAGCTGTTCATGGCTGTGTTCGGCGAAGCTACGGCCATCCGCTTCGAGGGTTTTGTAGGTTTCCGAGTCGGTAATTTCGTTGACCAGCGTTTGCAGCTCCACCAGTGGACGCACAACCACCGGGCGCATGGTGTCGACGCTTTCCAGTGAGCTGTAGATATCCACGCAGTCGAAAATCTTAAAGCTGGTTTTCCCTACCGACGGGCACAGACGCGTGGCGCGGCCCTTCATCTGCTCGTAGAGAATGCGGCTTTTAACTTTGCGCAGGAACACGATATTACAGATAGATGGGATATCGACGCCGGTGGTCAGCAGGTCGACGGTGACCACGATATTAGGCAGCCGCTCTTTGTTGAAGCGAACGATCATGCTTTGCACTTTCTTCGCGTCTTTATCGGCATCACCGGTGATCTTAATAATGGCGTCGTGCTCAAGCTGCGGGTACTTTTTCTTAAATGCGGTGCGCAGCTCATCCACCACCATATCGGCATGGGCGTTAGTCACGCAGAACACCAGCGTTTTTTGCTGCCCGGTGGGATCAAGATATTTGGTGAGCTCACCGCATACCGCGCGGTTAAACGCCGGGATCACTAGGCCGCGGTTAAAATCGGCGACCTCAAAGTCCTGATCGTCGGCCAGCGTGTCGTTGATCAGCTCACCTTGCGGGTCCAGACGTTCCACCTGTTCACCCTCGGACAGATAGACCCCATCCTGCGCGTTGCGGGTCACGATCTGAATGGGTGGATCCTGGTCGATCAGGTAGCCATCGATCACCGCCGTACGGTAGGTGTAGCGGTAAACCGGTTCACCGAAAATATCTACCGTATGCAGTGCTGGCGTGGCGGTCAGGGCAATTTTTACCGCATCGAAGTGGTCGAGAATGCGACGGTAGGCGGAAACGTAATCCAGCTGGCTGCGGAACTGCAGCTCGCCTTCGGTCTGCTCTTTATCGAGAATGTAGCCGCGGTGCGCTTCATCGACGACGATACAGTCGTAGCGGCCGACCGGCATCGGTTCATCGGACTGCAGCGTGCGTTTGACCAGCGACTGCACCGTGGCAACGTGGATTTTGGTGCTGTCTTCCGGGAATTTATCGGTCAGGCCTTTGATATCGAAAATGCTGTTAAAGGTGTCGCCGTTAATCCGTGTGTCTTCAAACGATCCCAGTGCCTGCTCACCAAGCGAACGGCGATCGACCAGGAACAGGACGCGTTTGAAACGCTGCGACTGGATCAAGCGGAACATTAGGGCAATGGCGGTACGGGTTTTACCAGTTCCGGTCGCCATCGCCAGCAGGATTTCTTGCTGACCGTTAACTATCGCCTTCTCTACCGCGCGAACGGCGTCTTCCTGGTAATAGCGCAGACCCAGCTCGTTCATCCCGGGGTTTTCAGCAAACCACTGGTTTTGTTTCTGTGGGTCGCTGCCCAGCATATCCAGCAGCTCTTCCGGGCGATGCCACTCCGGCAGCGCTTTCGACATGTTGGTAGTGTGGCGGACGTCGCGATACCAGATGCCGCTTTTGGTCTTCATCGCCGCGCGGTATTCGCGCCCGTTGGTAGAGTAACAGAAGGGAATTTTAAAACGCTGTTCACCGCTGGTGTCCTGCCAGCTGATTTCATAGTTCGGTACGGCTTCGTGTACTTCATCAGGAGCGTAGTGCTCCAGCAGCGTGTCGCGTAAGAAGGCGTTATCGAAGTATTTGCTGTAGCGGTAAGATTCGTTGAGCTTGCTGGGTACATCGGTATTTTTGCGTTTTGCTTCAACGACGGCAATGGGCTTAAGGCCAACGAACAGCACGTAATCGGCAAAGCCTGTTTTCCCCGTTTCATCTGTACCCGTCGGCCATTCGGCAATTGCTTTATTGATACCGGGTTCCGGACGAGCGCCTTTGGCAAAGCGTAACGTTTTGCTGTCGGCCTGCCAGCCCGCTTTACGCAGCTGTGCGTCTATCAGGAAGCGGCTCTCTTCCTCACTGAGATTCAGGGTGCGCTTGATAGCCTGGTCGGTAATCTCTTTATGGTATGCCTTGCGTTCCTGTTCGGTCTGTTTTGCTAACTCGGCATTTTTGGCGGCGAGCTGCGCTTCCAGGGCGGCCACGCGGGCTTTGGCTTGTGCTTCGGTTTCCTGCTGTTTACCTTCGAGAACGGCAATGTAACCATTGAGGGCAATCAAACGTTGCTGTTGAGCTTCCAGCTCCGCCTGGCTCTGTACTTTTTCCTGTGACTGCTGTTCCAACTGCTGTTTCAGCGTGAGGACTTCGGCGTGGTAGCGAGCCTCACCGTGCTCAGGCAGCACAAAAACCGGCACCGGGAAATCGTAATCTTTGGTTACTAGCCGGTAGTACCAAACGGCAAGGCGGAATCCGAGGCGCAGGCACATCTGGGCATCATCCAGGTCATTATGGTATTCGTGTACCGCCTGGTTACCAACTCGGCGCAATTTGTGGAATACAGAAAGGATGTTGTCATCAATAAAGGCAATTTTGCCTAATTCACGCAGAAGATCGTGTTGATTCTCACAGAGGGGCATATCCAGTAGCAGGCCAAGATGTTTAGCCGTCGCTTCACCAAACATACGCATTTTAATCAACGTAGTGTTGGGATCATCCGGGTAGTTATTTTCCGCCGCACAGGCGATGGCATAGGTGAAATCGTTGACGCCCTTTAAGAACTCAAAATTAGATTTAGTCATCATTAAGTTTTAATCCATCGCTGTGCAAGCCTATCCATATAATTAAGGCTCATAACTATTTATCTTAACTTTCCGTATCTTTCCGAGCAATGACCAACGTCACAGCAATTGACTACTGGCATAGGGCAGCCCCACTCTGGCAACCACTAGAAAACTTCAGGGGATCTCTACAATACCAACATCTTCTCTTTGTCGCTAAGGTGATCCGGCAAGGCTATGTCTCCGCTTACGCTTCCGGCTTGGCGGTATGAACTTTCACATCACTCAGAACCATGATGACTAACCTTTCAAGGGTTCGATGTGGTTACAAACATTATCGAACCGGGATATCCCTGCAATTTTACCTACTTCAGTAGGTTGGTGCGGATTGAATAAAGTTGGCTTAAGTGGAATAAAAGATGTTTCCCCAATAATCAGAACCTAACAGCTCTGCCTCGGCAACGTGACCGGCATTCCTGCCCGCACCGCGCACTATCGCCCTGCCAACCGCGCGCACTGCTGCCTGATACCCTCAAAAATGCATTCCGCTAATTCGGCTGGGAACGAATCAGGTAGCAGTCCAATGACACGATCAATCACTCCCGGGGTTGCTGCCAGCAGCTCTTCAATAATGGATTCAACCTCCTGTTGGCCTAATCCGGTTATTTCACCGTGTTTTATCCAGTGGCGGCGTCGGATCTGGCTAAGCAGGTAATGGTTACTGCTCCCGCGAACGGCCATCGCCAGTTTGCACTTCTGCCAGGCTATCTGGTTATTGCCCGGGCCAATCAGCGGCCAGGCCGATAGCACATCGTACAGTGGCGTCAGGTGGTAACGATTTTGCGGTAAATGCGCAATACTGAAATTCTTTGCGTGGCCATCTGTCGCGGCCAGCAGCCAAAAAATAATCTGCGCTTTAAAGAAATGCCTGCGATCTGCTTCAGCCTGTTCCGAGCGACTCAGAATTTCCATAATATCGGTAATACCGGGGCCTCCGTCTGATTGATACTTCCTCAGCGGCGAAACGCCCAGAGCCTGGCACATATCCTCTTGCGGCAGGCGGATCCACCACTGTTTATCGCTTGATAATTTTCTGTCAAAACGCTCAACGATCAGTGCCTTTTGATCTTCAAACTGCGCAATATGGGTACTTGCTACCGGCACACCATAGTGTTCAACAATCAGGGAGCAGAGCCATTCATTTTCGATGGACGTGCGCATATCGGCCCGCATGTTTCCGACTAGGCCTAGCGCTAATTTGAAAATATGCGTGGTCGGCGTATTTCCCTCAGGTAAACACCACTGGTTGTCATGCCACAGCAGCGCCGTTTTTTCCTGGGCGCCGGCGATGGATAAACGCAGATCGTCGTCCTGCCCCTGTCGCCCCGGTAACGTCGTGGTAGTATTGCGGAGCATTTCGGCGATTTGCGCCTCTGCCAGCGGGCGTTGCCTGATGGAAAATATATCCGCAGGTTGCTCACCGATATCGAGAAGCTGTATGGCACCAACACAGTCGCGGCCCAGTTCGGCCAATAAGTCGAAAGGGTCCAGACTTTCGGCATGATAGCGCATAGCCAAACGTCGGCGGATCCCCTCGCTATCCGGCAGCAGGTTATCGAAATAATCGCGTACCACGCTACCGCGATAAGGCTGATTCCCCGGCGTGAAAGGCAAAGAAAGCGACAAAGGCCTCCCCTGACTATCGGCAATCCACTCAGGCAGATACTCCAGCCGATCTTCACCTCTACGCTTTTCCCAGTATCCCACCGGAATACCGTTCATCCAGATAGCTAACCGTTGTTGCGAACGACGCATCTCGTCACCACTGTTCCCGTCTTGCAGGCGAGTCTACATGAGTTGTAGAGGTTTCTTCCGTTTCACATCCCAGAGAGGCAAGCTCTGAGGAAAGCGCCATTTCAACCCCCAGCACATTAAACACCCTAAAAAGGCGCTCCAGACTGGCTGATGCAGGGTTTGACTCCAGGCGCGCATAGGTCTGCTGAGTGACACCCAGCCTCTCCGAAACGTCTTTTTGCGTCAGACCTTTTGCTTTACGAAAGCCCACCAGCAAAGGGCGTAGCTGGCTTAGTGTTTTTAACGGATAGACGGTATTCATAGATAGCGGCTCGCTGGCTTATCGCTGTGTACAGATTATAGGCTGTTTTGTCCACGTTACACCTTACAGACTGTAAATGCAAAATACAGCCTATAGGGCGTTTTATTATTAATACAGCTTATAAACTGTTATATGAAGAGTAAACCAGCTGCGGAACGGAGTGCTGACTATGCAGTAGCCCTGGCAAAATTTACTCCGGGGCATTGGCGATCTTCTCTGTTGCTCATCAGCGCGGGTCAATGCGGCAGTTATTGAAAAAGTAAGCCACTTTATGAAATCGTCAGTCCGTTCTCCAGTGCAACCAAAACTCCTGAGCGGCTAACTCGCATGATCACATTAAAACCTAATACGGCTCCAACATAACCTCTTCACCCCGTTTCCACACAATAAACCCGGCCTCATAAGGATGCAAAGGCGTACTAACAATAACACTGTATCCTTCACCAGGGATAAAATCATACTCACCGATGCCGGGCACACACTTCCCCGGTTCCAACGCGACAGGCGTGTTTGCATATGACTTTTCATAGACATAATTATCATTGCCATATTTCCATATAGCTACTTTCAGAATGGACTCTTCTCTTTCCATGTCATTCTTATCAACAAAAACGCAGATCTTGCTACCTACAGTCGTTGCTTTTGCCGGGCGTAAATTGACTTTATCCCCCATAGGACAACCAGAGATAAAAAGAGGAATAAAGAGTAAGAGGAATTTTTTCATAGTGGCAGCCCTGCTATTCCTATTACAGGTTGTAATTTCTATAGAATTAATAAATTACTCTCATGATAATCTTTAGTTAAAACATCTCATTGCAATCTAATCGGGCTTCAGCATCATGCTTCCACCTTTCTTCCACACAACAAAACTGCTCCGATATGAATTCAGCGGCGTTCTTACCAATACGGTGTATCCTTCACCGGCGATAAAATTAAACTCACCGATACCTGGAACACACTTGTTGGCCTCCAACGTTATCGGGCTGTAAGCATATGATTTTTCGTATACGTAGGTATCGCCCCCTTGCTTCCAGATGGCGATATTCAGTATGGATTCATTTTTTACGATATCGTTCTCATTAAAAAAGACGCAGACTTTACCGTCTACGATCTTACTTTGTACTTGATAGAGATTAAACTTGTCACCGGTTGGGCAACCCGAGATAAAAAGAGGAAGAAGAAGGAATAAATATTTTCTCATAGTGGCAGCCCTGCGCTTCTGATGATGGGGTGAAATTGTGACAATGTCCTTCTGTCCACTATCCCGATGAGTTTCCTGTTTGGCAAGCGGAAGAAGATTTTCGGCCCATATCTCTTGAGAATGAAATAGTCCGCAATTATCGATGCCTGCTGTTCCATGCTGTAGTGGCGCAGCAAAGGTTGATCAAGCCGATATTGATAACTTACCGCCCAACTGAGAAGCCCACGGGTGCGTACCCACATGCCCTTCTGATGCTGCCAAACGTGTGCCATCTCATGAATGAAAAGATGCTGAGCTTCAGGATCTTGGCTCGCATAATCTCTTTCATAAAGTGACCTACGAAAGTACAGCTCCCCATTCGGGCTCATCGCCGTGTACTGATTCTGTAACCCAAACGGCAGATAGCTGTCGCAGTGAACCAATACGGTCTGATAGAAAATGGTGCTGCCAAACACCGAACGCGCCAGATTGACTTCGCCCGGCGTTAACGCCCGCGTGATCCCTTCCTGTTGTGGCTCCATCCTGGAACTCCTTGATCCGAAAGGGTTCAATGAAACGCCATTTTAGCCTTTAAGGTCAATCAGATAGGCCTTAGGAAAGCATCAGGAAGATCCGGTTTTTACTGAAATGGGAAATACGTCAATACAGAGTAACGTGGGCAGGTAGAGGCGGAGGTCAAATTCCAGGCACAAAAAAACCACCTCTCGGTGGCTTCTTGTTCGCGCGGTACTTAATGGTGCCGAAGGCCGGACTCGAACCGGCACGTATCTCTACGGTTGATTTTGAATCAACTGCGTCTACCGATTTCGCCACTTCGGCACTGAAGTAGTATGCGGAAAACGGGTGCATTATACCTTCCCGCGATCGGTGCGCAAGAGTTATCAGGCATTCAATGAGTTAAATGTTGAAAAAAGCGTCACAATCCCCGTTTACCCTCTTATTGCGGCGTTTGCCGCATCTTCCTCCCACACTTTCACCCTCCTCGCAACAAAACCGCAGATCCGATCACAATTTCACCAAATGCTGATTTTAAAGCCATATGAAAGAGAATAAGGTGAATAAATAAAATTAAATGAAAATAAAAGAAGGATAAACGCAATGAATGAAACAGCCAGACGCATGGCCAGGTTAATCGATCTGAGCGCGGTGCAGGCCACCAATACCGAGGAAGACGTGCGCCACTGCGCCGTACTGGCCAGTCGCTATCGCATTATCTCGGTGCACGTGCTGCCGTGCTGGACGCGTTTCCTCAGCACTTTGCTGCCGGAGCGCGGCCAGGCGGACGTGATGATTGGCGGGCCGGTCGGCTTTCCCGGCGGCGGGCAAACCACCGATCTCAAGGTGCAGGAGGTGCGCCAGCTGATCGCCGAGGGCGCGCGCGAGGTCGATATGGTGGTGAACATCGGCAAGGTGCTGTCGGGGGATTACGACTATGTGCGCGAAGATCTGCGCCGGGTAGTCGAGGCCGCCGCACCGGTGCCGGCCAAAGTCATTCTGGAGACGCACTATCTGAACGAGCAGCAGATCCGTCGGGTGTGCGACATCGCTGTCGAGGTCGGCATGGCCTGGGTGAAAACCTCCACCGGCTGGGCACCGACCGGCGCCACGGTAGAGAAGGTAGCGATCATCGCCGATCAGTTGCGTGGCCGCATTCAAATCAAAGGGGCCGGCGGCATTCGCGATCTGGACACGGTGCGCGCGCTATATCGGCTGGGCGTGCGCCGCTTCGGCATGAGCGCGGCGGCCACCCAGCGTGTGCTGGAGCAGCTCGAACAGGATCCAGGCCTGTTCCCGGAACTGAACGATAACTAATCTTGCGCGATCCCAGCGCACGCTTCTGCGAGTGGCCCGCGCCATCCGCCACGGGAGTGATAACAATGAAAGATTTACTTCTTACCCTTGATATCGGCACCGGCAGCACCCGCGCCGGGCTGGTCACCAACACCGGGGAAATCCTTGGCTTCGCCCAGCGTGAGTACGAACAGATCACGCCGCAGGCCGGTTGGTCGGAACAACCGCCTTCACTGTGGTGGCAGAGTGTCTACCAGTGTACGCAGGAGCTGTACGCGCGCTACGCCGAATACTGGCCGCGTATCGCCGCCGTCGGCGCCTGCGGGCAGATGCACGGCACGGTCTTGCTCGATGCCGACGGCGAGCTGGTCGTCGATCGCGCCATGCTGTGGAACGACAAACGCGCGCAGCCGCAGGTGGCGCGCTTTAGCCACCAACAGCCGCCGCAGCCCTGGCTCGAACTGTTGAACAATCCCCCCACCGCCGCCTGGCCGGCGTTCAAACTGGCCTGGCTGCGTGAGCATCACCCATCGCAGTGGGAGCGCATCGCCACGGTGTTGATGCCTAAGGATTACGTCAATTTCCGGCTCTGCGGCGTACGCGCCACCGATTACAGCGAAGCCTCCTGCTATTACCTGATGGACAGCGCCACGCTGCAGTGGTCGCCAGAGGCACTGCGGCAGTTCGGGCTGCGCGCCGATCAGCTGCCCGCCATCCATCTTTCCAGCGAGGTGATTGGCCACATTACGCCCGCAGCGGCACGCGTGACCGGTCTGCCGCCGGGCGTGCCGGTGGTAGCGGGCACGGCGGATATGGCCGCTACCCTGCTCGGTTCCGGCGTCTATCAGGCCGGCATCGCCTCCGACAGCACCGGCACCTCCACGCTGCTCACCGTGGTCTCGGAACACCCGCTGCTCTCTGCCAGCGTCAACAACCTGCACCTGGCCAACTCGGCCTGGGGCGGTTTTACCCTGCTCGATGCCGGTGGCGACGCCATGCGCTGGGCGCGTTCGGCGCTGAGCGCCGGCCAACTCAGCCATCAGCAGATGCTCGATATGGCGGCCGAGGTGCCGCCGGGTGCCGAGGGGCTGCTGTTCCTGCCCTACCTGACCGGCGAGCGGTTGGCGGAACACACCAACTCGCGCGCGCAGTTCTTCGGCCTGCAGCGCAAGCATAGGCAGCCGCATCTCTACCGCGCGGTGCTGGAAGGCGTAGCGCTGGCCTCCCTGCGTAATCTCCAGCAGCTCAGGCGCCACGCACAGGAGCCGGAGGCAATGATCGCCTCCGGCGGCGGCGCACGCAGCCCGCTGTGGCTGCAGATCAAAGCCTCGGTCTATAACCTGCCGCTGCTGCAGACGCGCAATCAGGAGAACGGCACCACCGGCTGCGCGATCGTCGCCGGGGTCGGCGTCGGGCTGTTCAGCAGTTTTGCCCAGGGGGTGAGCCGCACCGTCAGCATCGAGCGCGAATTTACCCCCGATCCACGCCAGCACGAACACTACCTGCGCTGCTTCGAGCTGTTCGAACAGCTCTACCGCCAGGCGCAGCCCCTCTACGAACAGCTTGACGTTATTAGCTCGTTCTCTTTTTCTCCGGATGAAGGAACACCGCAATGAGCGACTCTCTGATTAACAAGGGCGACATCGCGCAGCACGCCGCGGCCGAAAGTATCGACCGCAGCGCCTATCTGCCCGCTACGCCCTGGCTGCAGCTGATGCTGGTCTGCTGCCTGTTCGCCCTGTGGGGCATGGCCGGCAACCTGAACGATATTCTGATCGCCCAGTTCAAAAAGGGGTTCGATCTGTCGGATACCCAAACCGCACTGGTGCAGTCGATCTTCTTCCTCGGCTACTTCGTGATGGCGCTGCCCGCCGCAGCGGTGATCAAACGCTACTCGTACAAGGTGGCGATCGTAATCGGCCTGTGTCTGTACGCGCTCGGCTGCTTCCTGTTTATCCCGGCAGCGCAGATCATGACCTACGGTGCCTTCCTGGCCTGCCTGGGGGTGATCGCCACCGGGCTGTCGTTCCTGGAAACCTCCGCCAATACTTACTCCAGCCTGCTGGGGCCGCTGGAAACCTCCACCCAGCGCATCAACTTCTCGCAGATCTTCAACTCGCTGGGGATCATTTTTGGCGTATTGATCGGCCAGCAGCTGGTGTTCGGCAAAAACGATCCCAGCCACGCCGAGCTGCTGCAGATGCCACCGGCGGCGGCCGAAGCGGCGCGCACCCAGATGGTGTCGCAGGTGGTCACGCCTTATCTGATCATCGGCAGCGTGCTGATCGTGCTGGCGCTGATCTTCGTGGCGGTGAAATTCCCCGCCTGCAAAACCCAACGCTCGCACCAGGGAGCGGGCAAGCCGCTGATGCAGTCGCTGAAGATCCTGCTGGCGCTGCCGCGCTTCCGGCTGGGAGTACTGTCGCAGTTCCTGTATGTCGGCGCGCAGGTAGGGCTGTGGAGTTTCACCATTCGTTTTGTGCAAATGATTGAACAGGGGGCAACCGAGCATTCGGCCACCTACTGGCTGCTGGCCACGCTGGTCTGTTACTCGGCCGGCAAGGTGGTCACCACCGCGCTGATGAAAAAGTTCAGCCCGGCGCGGTTGCTCGGCGTGTTCTGTTCGGTATGCGTGCTGCTGTTGCTGCTGGCCGTCAACATCCAAAGCCTGCTGGCGGTAGTGGCGATCATGGGCGTCAACTTCTGCATGGCGCTGTGCTGGCCAACCAACTTTGGCCTGACGATCAAAGGGCTGGGCGAAGAAACTCAGGTGGCCGGTTCGATCGTGGTGATGTCGATCATCGGCGGCGCGGTGGTGCCGTTAATCATGGGCATCATCTCCGATCTCAACGGCGGCGATATGCAGATCGCCTTCGCAGTACCGCTGGTCTGCTTCGCCTACGTCGCCTTCTATGGCTTCTACTGCGCGCGCAAGGGGATTTGATATGGCACACCGGATTAACGGGTTGATGCACATCGGTCTGCGCTGCGCCGATATCGAACGCGCCGCCGGCTTCTATCGTTCACTCGGTTTCGAACCCCGGCAAACGCTGGCGCTCGGCGGCCCCGTCGCCGTACAGTTTTTGCAGTTAGGTGAGCTAACGCTGGAGTTATACCAGCTACCTGACGAAGGGCAGACTCGCCCCGCCAGCGCCTATGGTATCGACCATATCGCTTTGCGGGTCACTGATCTGGCGGCTACGCAACGCTGGCTGGCTGAGCTGGGGTATCCGGTGATTGAAGGGCCGACGCTGCAGCCCAGCGGTGCCAACGGCGTGCGTTATCTGATGATCGCCGGGCCGGACGGTGAGCGGGTGGAGTTCAGCCAACCGCTGTAATGTTTCTTCCCACATAGCACAAGGCCCGATGGCGGTTATAAGCCATCGGGCCTCATTCGCATTTTTGTCAGCTCACGAGCCTTTACCGCCATAGACATGCACCTTATCGGCCATCGCCTACATTTCCTTAATCACCCTACCAGGCAGCACCAAATAATCCCCAACCTCAATGGCAATACTGCAAATAATTGCATAATAATGTGTCAGCCAATAAAAATGAGTTTACGTAACATTGCAGGAACAATATTTTTTCATTTATGGCAGTCATGGCTGGAATAAGCCAATGGGAACGGGGTTGTCAGGAGAGAGATGTTATTTGTTGAGAGGGGATTTTATCTGGAACCAACAGAAAATAGCGTGCATACGTAACAAAACAGCAACCCAAAGCTAAAAACCAGCAGAGAACACTTGCCTCTGCTGAGTTGATAGCTTTAAGATGGTGTAAGAAAATTTTCCCTGGTGTTGGCCGATCTTGGCAGCCTGACCCTACGAGGTCAGGTTTTTTTTATGTTTTTTTCATCAAAAATTGACTAGAAAAGTGTATCGCCTTAGGGAGTTAGAAGCTAGTTAGACTAAAGTATAGTACCCTACTAGACCTTCATCAGTTCAGTTGGGTTATTATTTCACATAGCGGAAATCGGCTGCCAGCACTATTTTTCACTCTGTATCTCAGCCGCCACGGCGTTCTACCACGACCACCACACGCTGCTCATTTCACACAAAAACCCAAAATACCCGCAGAACCATCACGAAATAGCACCGTTTCTGTCATCAAAATAATGTGATCTCTATCAGATATTTTTTAAGATGAATTTAACTTCTGTAGAAGTTCAGGCCCTGGGACATCACTCCAGCTGCCCTTTACACGCTTATTCCTCTGCCGGATGACAAAGTCATGCCTTATCGGGAAATCTCCAGTAATAAAATATCACCAATTCACTATTAAAATAATGAAAACACCATTCATTATAAAATAACCGGTTAATATTTCGCCACGAAAGATAACGCCGGGCAGCCAAGGAGCAAATTGAAATCCTCTCTTGCCTTATAGGCCAGGGCGTTCAATCTCGCTGACTTGCTTTGTTCACCGTCCCATTGCCCTGAAACTGTCTCGCCACACGGCATAATAAGGTTAGCGCCGATCGCTTAAAAAGCCTTATCATTCTCACGCACCGGCATGCTCGTAGTGAAACTTCGCTGATGTTACTGGATAAAGTTATTTCTCTTAATTTATTCAAAGGTAACATTATGTTTAATATTTACAGCACCAACTACGCATCAATGAGCACCGAAAAATCAGCAGATCTTTATGTTTTAAGGAAAAATGTCTTTAAAGACAGGCTGCAATGGGCCGTGAACTGTTCAGACGGCAAGGAGCTGGATGAGTTTGATAATGATAAGACAAACTATATATTTGGCGTAAAGGACAACATGATAGTTTGTGGTACCAGGATGATTGATATGAAACACAAGAATATGCTGAACAGCGCATTTTCCTCTTTCTTTCATGACATTGTCATTCCAGAAGGGAATTTCATCGAATCCACACGCTTTTTCGTCGATAAAGAAAGAACCCAGTCACTGCTGGGTCGCCGGTTCCCTGTGACTCTGGCGCTGTTCTTATCGCTGATCAACTATGCGCGGCAACACGGCTATGACGGCATACTGGCCGTCTCCAGCCATCCTATGTTGCATATCATCAAAAGCTCCGGCTGGAACGTCACGCTGCTGAAAACAGGCATATCGGAAAAGAACGAGCCCGTTCATTTGCTGTTGGGCCACGTTGATCGTCAGAGCCAGGAGGCATTAAAAAACAGAATATTCAAAAAGTTGAATACGCAAGACGAGCACATGCTAAACGCCTGGCCGTTGAGCGACGAACCTGCGTTCTAATCACCCCACCGGTTTAATCAGCTGAAGTTCCATCCCTAAACGGATAGCATGCCGGGCATTCGCCACCCCCAGCTTTTTGACAATGTTCCCCATATGAAACTTGATGGTGCAGGTTTTGATCCCCAGGATCATGCCCATTTCCTGGTAGGTTTTCCCTACGCTGGCCCAATAGAGGATCTCGTTTTCTCTCTCGGTAAAACGGGCGTTTTTTTCCTGGCGCGCGGTGTTTTTTTCGGACAGTGAAGTCAGCGTCAAATACATCTCATGGGTCGATGCCAGCAGCAACGAAATATCGCCTTTATGCTGATTCAGCATCTGCATGGTTTCCGCCTTGCGCTCGGCAGCGAGGGTAAAGGAAAGGGTCACTAGATTATTATTAAAATCATGCAACACGAAGGTATAGCCGTCGGCTACGCCGAATTCGCGTGCTTGCTCGAACAACTCAGAAAAGCGGAAGCCGGCGCCGGCCATCAGATTCTCATCCCAGGCAAAAGGCGTCAGGCGATTGAGCGCCGTAATGACTACCGGATCGGTATATTGTAGCCCCTGCTCTTTATATTGCTTTACCCATTCACCGGGATAATTGGTGACGCCAAAGATACATGACATATCTTTCTTGGATAACACCACGTAGGCCCAGATAAGCTCGCCGAAATCGCCTAATGCCGCTTCCAGATGCTTGCTGATAATGTGACTGATATTCTCTTCATATTCCATTAACTGCCTGCCCCGCTACCCAATACGCTGCTGGGTAGACTATACCAAAAAGGATCGACGCGCCGTAACCTTCACATTCTTCTACGGGCAGTCCGGCTGCGGTAGCCGGCAAGCCGCTTTGCCTGCGGACGATGTGCAAGGTATATTAGCCGCACATCCATTGTGCCGGTCAGGAGTGAATGAGTGAGCATGTTCGCAGAAGAGCGCCAGGAAAAACTCCTCGCCATTCTCAAGGAGAAGCGCAAGCTCTCCGTAGGGGAAATGAGCTCGCGCTTTAACGTCTCCGGCGCCACCATCCGCACCGATCTGCGCATTCTGGAAGACGCCGGTATGCTGACACGCACCCATGGCGGCGCCATTCTGCGCACCCGCGCCAGCTTTGAGGTCGGTTCCGATCAGCGTGAAGAGGTGAACCTCAACGCCAAGGAGCAAATCGGTCAACTGGCCGCCGGCCTGGTGGAAGACGGCGATATCATCGTGCTGGACACCGGCACCACCACCCTGCAGATCGCTCGCCATTTGCGCCAAAAGCGCAACCTGACTGTGGTTACCAACGATTTCATGATCGCCAAGAGTCTGGAGGACGTCGAGTCTATCCAAATCATCTTGCTGGGCGGCATCGTCAAAAAGGGCTATCACTGCGCAGTCGCCATCAACGGCCGTTCACTGCTGGATACGCTGAACATCGACAAGGCGTTTATGGGCACCAACGCGCTGTCGTTGAAACAGGGCGCCTGCGTGGCCGATATCATGCTGGCCGAAACCAAGCGCGCGATGGTGGAGCATGCCAATCAGGTGATCGTGGTGTGCGATCACTCCAAGCTGAGCAACACCTCGCTGGCGCAGTTCGCCTCCCCTGCCCAGATCGACACCCTGGTGCTGGATCGTCTGCCGGAAGACGCGCAAGCCTATCAGGATGCCGGCATCGCGCTGCTGAGCGTAAGCTAATCCCCCCAACAAAAAAGGCGCGGCCCCGCGGCCACGCCTTTCTTCACTACCGACCGCCCCGCTACTTGCGTTTGAGCAGCATATACACGCTGATCAGCAGGAACAGCATGCTCGGCAGCAGCGCGCCCAGCACCGGCGGCATGCTGTAGACCATGCTCAGCGGGCCGAAGATCTGATCCAGCACGTAGAACAGGAAGCCGAAGCTGATGCCGGTCACCACGCGGATACCCATCGGCACGCTGCGCAGCGGGCCGAAGATGAACGACAGCGCCATCAGCATCATCACCGCCACCGACAGCGGCGAGAAGATTTTGCTCCACATGTTGAGCTGGTAACGGTTGGATTCCTGGCCGCTCTGCTTCAGGTACTTCACGTAGTTGTGCAGCCCGCTGATGGAGAGCGAATCCGGATCCAGCGCCACTACGCCCAGCTTGTCCGGGGTCAGGTTGGTTTTCCATTCGCCGGTCAGCGTCTGGGTACCGGTCACCTGTTTCGGGTTGGTCAGATCCGAGGTGTCCACCTGCGAAAGCTGCCACAGGCCGTTCTCGAAGCTGGCGGTAGCGGCATAGCGCACCGTCTCCAGGCGACGCTGATCGTTGAAGTGGTAGATGTTCACGCCGGAGAGTTCTTTGTCGCCGGAGACGCGCTCGATGTAGATGAAGTCGTTGCCGTCCTTCGCCCACAGCCCGCTCTTGGTGGAGAGCAGCGAGCCGCCGTACATCTGCTGGGCGCGGTAGTTGCGCGCCATCTGCTCGCCCTGCGGCGCCACCCATTCGCCGATCGCCATGGTCAGCAGCACCAGCGGAATGGCGGTTTTCATCACCGAGCCGGCGATCTGCAGGCGGGTGAAGCCGGAAGCCTGCATCACCACCAGTTCACTGCGCGTCGCCAATTGGCCCAGGCCGAGCAGCGCGCCGAGCAGCGCCGCCATCGGGAAGAAGATCTCGATGTCTTTCGGCACGCTCAGCAGGGTGTACATGCCGGCGCTCAGCGCGGTGTACTCGCCCTGGCCGACCTTGCGCAGCTGATCGACGAACTTGATGATGCCGGACAGCGACACCAGCATGAACAGCGTCATGATGATGGTGTTGAAAATCGTTTTACCGATATACCGGTCTAATACGCCAAACATCAGGCCGCTCCTCTCAGGCGTGCGCGCAGCTTGCGCATCGGCACGGTATCCCACAGGTTCAGCGCCAGCGCGATCGCGAAGTAAACGCCGTTAACCAGCCACAGCCACAGCATCGGATCCAGCTTGCCCTTGCCGGCGTTGGAGCGCAGCGAGGTCTGCAGCAGGAAGAAGATCAGGTACAGCAGGATGGCCGGCAGCATGCTCAGCACGCGGCCCTGGCGCGGGTTCACCACGCTGAGCGGCACCACCAGCAGCGCCATCAGCGCCACCGAGACCACCAGCGTCAGGCGCCAGTGCAGCTCGGCGCGCGCGTCCGGATCGTCGGACTCCCACAGCGTCTGCATCGACATCTGTTCGGATTCGGTGTTGTCCGCCGCCACGGTGCGGTGGCCAATCACCGCTTTATAATCGGTGAAGTCGGTAATGCGGAAGTCGCGCAGCAGCGCGGTGCCTTCAAAGCGGGTGCCCTTGTCGAGCGTCACCACCTGCGAGCCGTCTTTCTGCTGCACGATGTTGCCGTGCTCGGCCACCACCACCGACGGGCGTTGGTTGCCGTTCGGCCGCAGCTGCGCCAGGAACACGTCGTTGAAGGTGCTGCCCTTCACGTTGCCGATAAACAGCACCGCGTTGCCATCCTGCGAGGGTTTGAACTGCCCTTCCGCCAGCCCGGCGATGCTCGGGTTGGCCTTGGCTTCGTTCACCACCACGTCCTGATAGCGCGAGGCCCAGGGGCCGGCCCAAAACACGTTCACCGCCGCGACCGCAGAGGTGAGCAGCGCCAGGATCATGGCGGCGATAATCAGGGTGCGTTTGCCCAGCCCGCAGGCGTGCATAACGGTGATTTCGCTCTCGGTATACAACCGCCCAAGCGTCATCAGCAAGCCGAGAAACAGGCTCAAAGGCAGGATGAGCTGCGCCATTTTCGGCACGCCCAACGCAAGCAGGGAGAGTACTAAGTTTGTCGGGATATTGCCGTCCACCGCGTCGCCCAACACCCTGACCAGGTTCTGACAAAAGAAGATCAGAAGCAGGATGAACAGGATGGCGATTTGGCTCTTGAGCGTTTCCCGTACCAGATATCTTATGATGATCACGCTTATTACGCCTGTGAAAACTTGTCTTTTTGCAGGAAAATCGATAATTTCATCGTTAATCCGCCATTTATTCTCATCATATGGCAACCTTCACAGCTAAAATAGTATTACAACATCAAGCCGTTTGGGTGTCCTATAGGAACTTGCTTATAGTCGCCAAAACAGAGCAATTTATGCCGTTCAGGTTAACATAATCCGTTAACTCAAATGGCAGGAGATCGTTACGGAGTCGGTTATTCTAGCCGTAGCGTCCGCCTTTGTCTTTAAGATTCAGGAGAGTGCATGGAGTTCAGTGTAAAAAGCGGTAGCCCGGAAAAACAGCGCAGTGCCTGTATTGTAGTCGGCGTTTTCGAACCGCGCCGCCTGTCCCCTATCGCAGAACAACTCGACAAAATCAGTGATGGTTATATCAGCGCATTGCTGCGCCGTGGCGAACTGGAAGGCAAGGTCGGGCAGACGCTGCTACTGCACCATGTGCCCAACATTCTCTCCGAGCGCATCCTGCTGATCGGCTGCGGCAAAGAGCGCGAGCTCGATGAGCGCCAATACAAGCAGGTGATCCAGAAAACCATCAATACCCTCAACGACACCGGCTCGATGGAAGCGGTCTGCTTCCTGACCGAACTGCACGTGAAAGGCCGCAATACCTACTGGAAAGTGCGTCAGGCGGTAGAAACCGCCAAAGAGACGCTCTACACCTTCGATCAGCTGAAAAGCAACAAGGTGGAGCCGCGCCGTCCGCTGCGCAAAATGGTGTTCAACGTGCCGACCCGCCGTGAGCTCACCAGCGGCGAGCGCGCCATCCAGCACGGTCTGGCGGTGGCTTCCGGCATCAAGGCGGCCAAGGATCTCGGCAACATGCCGCCGAACATCTGTAACGCCGGCTACCTGGCCTCGCAGGCCCGCCAGCTGGCGGACGCCTTCAGCACCCACATCACCACCCGCGTCATCGGCGAACAGCAGATGAAAGAGCTGGGCATGAACGCCTATCTGGCGGTCGGCGCCGGTTCGCAGAACGAATCATTGATGTCGGTGATGGAATATAAGGGCAACCCAAATCCGGACGCTAAGCCGATCGTGCTGGTAGGCAAAGGGCTGACCTTCGACTCCGGCGGCATCTCGATCAAACCGGCCGACGGCATGGACGAGATGAAATACGACATGTGTGGCGCGGCGACCGTGTACGGCGTGATGCGCGTGGTGGCGGAGCTGAACCTGCCGCTGAACGTGATCGGCGTGCTGGCCGGCTGTGAAAACATGCCGGGCGGCCGGGCGTACCGTCCGGGCGACGTGCTGACCACCATGTCCGGCCAGACCGTCGAGGTGCTCAACACCGACGCCGAAGGCCGTCTCGTGCTGTGCGACACCCTGACCTACGTCGAGCGCTTCGAGCCGGAGCTGGTGATCGACATCGCCACCCTGACCGGCGCCTGCGTGATCGCCTTGGGCCACCACATCACCGGCCTGATGTCGAACCACAACCCGCTGGCGCACGAGCTGCTGGGCGCTTCCGAGCAGGCCGGCGACCGCGCCTGGCGCCTGCCGATGGCCGACGAGTACTACGAGCAGCTGGACTCCAACTTCGCCGACATGGCGAACATCGGTGGCCGCCCTGGCGGTGCCATCACCGCCGCCTGCTTCCTGTCGCGCTTCACCCGCAAGTACACCTGGGCGCACCTGGATATCGCCGGCACCGCCTGGCGCTCCGGTAAAGCCAAGGGCGCGACCGGCCGCCCGGTGGCGCTGCTGTCGCAGTTCCTGCTCAACCGTGCAGGCCTGAACGGCGACGATTAAATACCCTTCATCTTTCAAGCTGCAGCGTTGTTGGCCGCATTCGTTCACCCCAGTCACTGACTTGATGTCAGCTCCTGGGGATGAACGAACTTGCCGCCTAGCTGCAACTTGAAATCTATTGGGTATATAATCCTCTCAGCAGCGAAGGGGTAGAGTTATCTGCTCCGTTCCCTAAAAGGGCGCAACCTACATGTTGTGCCCTGTTTTTTTATCGGCAGCGGTGGATCCTTAATGAAACAGGCGACGTTTTATTTGCTCGACAACGCGGAACCGTCTGGCGCGCTCAGCGCCCATGAGACCGTGGCCTGCGCCGTTGCCGCCGAACGCTGGCGTGCCGGCAAGCGGGTGCTGATCGCCTGCGAGAGCCAGGAGCAGGCCCAGCGGCTGGACGAAGCGCTGTGGCAGCGCGAGCCGCATGAATTCGTGCCGCACAACCTGGCCGGCGAAGGGCCGCACTACGGCGCGCCGGTGGAACTGTGCTGGCCCGGCAAGCGCGGCAATGCCCCGCGCGATCTGCTGATCGCCCTGCTGCCGCAGTTTGCCGATTTTGCTACCGCTTTCCATGAAGTGGTAGACTTCGTTCCTTACGAAGACACTCTGAAACAGTTGGCGCGCGACCGTTACAAGGCCTATCGCAGCGTCGGCTTCCATTTGACCACGGCTACGCCGCCAACTCACTGAATACGATAAAGAATGGAAAAGACAAACAGTCAGCTCGACACCGCATACGACCCAAAACAGATCGAACAGAAGCTGTACGATCATTGGGAGAATCAGGGTTACTTCAAGCCGAACGGCGACACCAGCCAGGAAAGCTTCTGCATCATGATCCCGCCGCCGAACGTTACCGGCAGCCTGCACATGGGCCACGCGTTCCAGCAGACCATCATGGACACCATGATTCGCTATCAGCGCATGCAGGGTAAAAACACCCTGTGGCAGGCGGGCACCGACCACGCCGGCATCGCCACCCAGATGGTGGTGGAGCGCAAGATCGCCGCGGAAGAAGGCAAAACCCGCCACGACTACGGCCGTGACGCGTTCATCGACAAAATCTGGCAGTGGAAGGCGGAGTCCGGCGGCACCATCACCCGCCAGATGCGCCGTCTGGGCAACTCCGTGGACTGGGAGCGCGAGCGCTTCACCATGGACGAAGGCCTGTCGAACGCGGTGCGCGAAGTGTTTGTCCGTCTGCACAAAGAAGACCTGATCTACCGCGGCAAGCGCCTGGTGAACTGGGATCCGAAGCTGCGCACCGCCATCTCCGATCTGGAAGTGGAAAACCGCGAGTCCAAAGGCTCCATGTGGCACCTGCGCTACCCGCTGGCCGACGGCGCGAAAACCGCCGAGGGCAAAGACTATCTGGTGGTCGCCACCACCCGTCCGGAAACCGTGCTGGGCGATACCGGCGTGGCGGTCAACCCGGAAGATCCGCGCTATAAAGACCTGATCGGTAAAGAGATCATTCTGCCGCTGGTCGGCCGCCGCATCCGCATCGTCGGCGACGAACACGCCGATATGGAAAAAGGCACCGGCTGCGTGAAGATCACCCCGGCGCACGATTTCAACGACTACGAAGTCGGCAAACGCCACGGCCTGCCGATGATCAACATTCTGACCTTCGACGGCGACATCCGCCAGGAAGCGGAAGTGTTCAACACCCTGGGCGAAGTCTGCACCGACTACTGCAACGAGATCCCGGCCGAGTTCCGCGGCCTGGAGCGCTTCGCGGCGCGTAAAGCGGTGGTTGCCGCCTTCGATCAGTTGGGCCTGCTGGACGAGATCAAACCGCACGACCTGACGGTGCCTTACGGCGACCGCGGCGGCGTGGTGATCGAGCCGATGCTGACCGACCAATGGTACGTGCGCACCGCGCCGCTGGCCAAAGTGGCGGTGGAAGCGGTCGAACAGGGCCAAATCGAGTTCGTGCCGAAGCAGTACGAAAACATGTACTTCAGCTGGATGCGTGACATTCAGGACTGGTGCATCTCGCGTCAGCTGTGGTGGGGCCACCGCATCCCGGCCTGGTATGACGTGAACGGCAAAGTCTACGTGGGCCGCAGCGAAGAAGAAGTGCGCAGCGAGAACAACCTGGGCGCCGACGTGGTGCTGACCCAGGACGAAGACGTGCTGGACACCTGGTTCTCGTCCGGCCTGTGGACCTTCTCCACCCTGGGCTGGCCGGAGCAGACCGACGCGCTGAAAACCTTCCACCCGACCAGTGTGATGGTCAGCGGCTTCGACATCATCTTCTTCTGGATCGCGCGCATGATCATGCTGACCATGCACTTCATCAAGGATGAAAACGGCAAGCCGCAGGTGCCGTTCAAGACCGTCTACATGACCGGTCTTATCCGCGACGACGAAGGCCAGAAGATGTCCAAGTCCAAAGGCAACGTGATCGATCCGCTGGACATGGTCGACGGCATCTCGCTGGAAGATCTGCTGGAAAAACGCACCGGCAACATGATGCAGCCGCAGCTGGCGGAGAAAATCCGCAAGCGCACCGAGAAGCAGTTCCCGAACGGCATCGAGCCGCACGGCACCGACGCCCTGCGCTTCACCCTGGCGGCGCTGGCCTCGACCGGCCGCGACATCAACTGGGACATGAAGCGCCTGGAAGGCTACCGCAACTTCTGTAACAAGCTGTGGAACGCCAGCCGCTTCGTGCTGATGAACACCGAAGCGCACGACTGCGGCTTCAACGGCGGCGAGAAAGTGCTGTCGCTGGCGGATCGCTGGATCCTGGCCGAATTCAACCGCACGGTGAAAGCCTACCGCGAAGCGCTGGACACCTACCGCTTCGATCTGGCGGCCAACATCCTGTACGAATTCACCTGGAACCAGTTCTGCGACTGGTATCTGGAGCTGACCAAGCCGGTGGTGAGCAACGGCAGCGAAGCGGAACAGCGCGGCACCCGCCACACGCTGATCACCGTGCTGGAAGCGCTGCTGCGCCTGGCGCACCCGATCATTCCGTTCATCACCGAAACCATCTGGCAGCGCGTGAAGCCGCTGACCGGCACGACCGCAGATACCATCATGCTGCAGCCGTTCCCGGCCTACGACGCCGCGCTGGAAGACGAGCAGGCGCTGAACGATCTGGAGTGGATCAAGCAAACCATCATCGCCGTGCGCAACATCCGCGCCGAGATGAACATCGCGCCAAGCAAAGCGCTCGACGTGCTGCTGCGCAACTGCAGCGCCGACGCCCAGCGCCGCGTGCAGGAGAACCAGAGCTTTATCGCCCGTCTGGCGCGTCTGGAATCCATCGCGCTGCTGCCGGCCGGTGAGAAAGGCCCGGTCTCCGTCACCAAGCTGGTGGACGGCGCCGAGCTGCTGATCCCGATGGCCGGTTTCATCGACAAGGACGCCGAGATCGCGCGTCTGGCGAAAGAGATGGGCAAGCTGGATGCGGAAATCGCCGCGATCGAAGGCAAGCTGGCGAACGAAGGCTTCGTGGCGCGCGCGCCGGAAGCGGTAGTTGCCAAAGAGCGCGATCGTCTGGCGGCCTGCAAAGAAGGCAAAGTGAAGCTGCAGGAACAGCAGGCGACCATCGCCGCGCTGTAATCCACCGGCTCACGCCAACGCCTGAAAAACAGCGGGGTCTTCCCCGCTGTTTTTTTATCGCCGTTGCATCCGGGCCGGGTTAGATGTTATTACAAGATATTACTGCCGCAAGGACGCCGCCGGGAAATAACCCCGGCGGGTTTCGCGCTGCGATAAAAATGAAAAACGAACGTGGTCTCTTTCAATGGCGAGTGTAAACATGACAACAGCAACCCCGGCGCGCCTGCTGGTGCGCCCCATCACGGCGGAAGACAATCCCGCCATTGCTCACGTCATTCGCGAAGTCTCCGCCGAGCACGGCCTGACGGCGGATAAAGGCTATACCGTCTCCGATCCCAACCTGGATGCCCTGTATCAGCTCTACAGCCTGCCGCGCAGCGCTTACTGGGTGATCGAGGTGGACGGCCAGGTCGCCGGCGGCGGCGGCATCGCGCCGCTGCAGGGTGGCGCAGACGATATTTGCGAATTGCAGAAAATGTATTTCCTGCCGGTGTTGCGCGGCAAGGGATTGGCGAAACGCCTGGCGCTGCAGGCGCTGGATTTCGCCCGCCAGCACGGCTTCCGCTGTTGTTACCTCGAGACCACCGCCAGCCTGACGCAGGCCGTTGCGCTGTACGAACACCTGGGCTTCGAACACATCGATCACGCGATGGGCGCAACCGGCCACGTCGATTGCGAAGTCACCATGCTGAAAACGCTGTAATCGCCCCCCCGCCTCTTCATCAGGGCGCAGCTTGCTGCGCCATTTTATTAATATCGCAATCAATCAGTAAAACTCGCTATAACCCCGTTTTTCAAGCAGGTAAACTGACGTTAAAAACCACGATGTAAATTTAATGTGAAGTTCGTTAATAAATTAACGATCGCAAATTGACCGCTTTCCCCCCCGCGTTACTCTGCCAGTATCCCAATCGCGCACGGAGAGCTGTCATGTCGGAAAATACCTTTGATTACATCATCGTCGGCGCCGGTTCCGCCGGCTGCGTGCTGGCGGCGCAGCTGATCCGCCGCACCCAGGCGCGGGTGCTGCTGCTGGAAGCCGGCGGCGACGACAATAACCTGTTCATCAAGATGCCGGCCGGGGTGGCCAAGATCATCGCCAAAAAGAGCTGGCCCTACGAGACGGAACCGGAACCGCACGCCAACAACCGCCGCATGCAGATCGCACAGGGTAAGGTGCTGGGCGGCAGCAGCTCGGTCAACGGCATGATCTACCTGCGCGGCCAGCCGCAGGACTACGACGACTGGGCCGAACGCTACGGCTGCACCGGCTGGAGCTACCGGGAGGTGCTGCCCTACTTCAAACGCGCCGAGGCCAACGAAAGCCTGTCGGACGACTACCACGGCACCGACGGGCTGCTGCCGGTCAGCGAAAACCGCTACCGCCACCCGCTCAGCATGGCATTTATCCGCGCCGGCCAGGAGCTGAACCTGCCCTATCGCAACGACTTCAACGGCGACAGCCAGCACGGCGTCGGTTTCTACCAAACCACCACCCACAACGGCGAACGCGCCAGCACCGCCCGCACCTACCTGAAGGCGGTGCGTGACGAACGACGGCTGGTGGTGAAACTGAACGCCCTGGCGCACCGGCTGACCTTCGAGGGCAACGTCGCCACCGGCGTGGTCTACAGCCAGAACGGCGGCGCGGAAGTCACCGCGCGCGCCACCAAAGAGGTGATCGTCAGCGCCGGCGCGGTCGGTTCGCCGAAGCTGCTGATGCTCTCCGGCATCGGCCCGCGCGACCACCTGCAACAGCTGGGCATTGAGGTGCGGGCGGATCTGCCGGTGGGCAAAAACTTCCACGACCACCTGCACATGTCGATCAACGTCAGCACCCGCGAGCCGATCAGCCTGTTCGGCGCCGATCGCGGCCTGCAGGCGCTGAGCCACGGCGCGCAGTGGCTGGCGTTTCGCAGCGGCGTGCTCTCGTCCAACGTGCTGGAAGGCGCCGCCTTCACCGACAGCCGGGGCGACGGCCGGCCGGACGTGCAAATCCACTTCCTGCCGCTGCTGGACAGCTGGGACGACGTGCCCGGCGAGCCGCTGCCGAACATTCACGGCTTCACGCTCAAGGTCGGCTACCTGCAGCCGAAGGCGCGCGGCGAAGTGCTGCTGCGCAGCAGCAACCCGCGCGATCCGGTCAAGCTGCACGCCAACTACCTCGGCCACCCGGACGATCTGGCCGGCAGCGTGCGCGCGGTGAAGTTCGGCCTGGGCTTCCTGCAAACCGCGGCGCTGAAGCCGCTGATCAAAGATCTGCTGATGCCGCAGCCGGAGTGGACGCGCGACGAGGCGCA
Organism: Serratia sp. CY84636; assembly: GCF_052166245.1. Lineage (NCBI taxonomy): Bacteria > Pseudomonadati > Pseudomonadota > Gammaproteobacteria > Enterobacterales > Yersiniaceae > Serratia > Serratia sp. CY84636. The sequence goes on along the minus strand of NZ_JBJNOX010000004.1, from coordinate 230,961 downwards.
GCTGGAAGAGTTCGTGCGCAACTTCTGCAAGACGGTGTATCACCCGGTGGGCAGTTGCCGCATGGGGCCGTCGCCACAGGACGCGGTGACCGATCCGCAGCTGCGGGTGCACGGTTTTGAACAGCTGCGGGTGATCGACTGCTCGGTGATGCCGCAGCTCACCAGCGGCAACACCAATGCGCCGACCATCATGCTGGCGGAAAAGGCGGTGGATCTGTTGCTGGGCGCGCCGCAGTAAGGGCGCGCCTCAACCTCAGGCGGCGGCGGGCACGCCGCTGTGAAAGCGCAGTTCGCTGTCCGGCGACAGGATCAGCTCAGCCTCGAGGCGGCCGAAATGCGCCACCCGTTCGCTGATGTCGCCGCCGGCGATCTGTTCGGCCAGCGTCAGGTAGTCCTGATAGTGGCGCGCTTCGGAGCGCAACAGCGAGACGTAAAAGCGGTTCAGCTCGTCGTCCAGATGCGGCGCCAGTTTGGCGAAGCGTTCGCAGGATCGCGCTTCGATGTAAGCGCCGCAGATCAGTTTGTCGATCAACGTCGCCGGATCGTGAGTGCGGATCTCGCGGATCATACCCTTGGCGTAGCGGCTGGCGGTGATCTTGCGATACGGGATCCCGCGCGCCTGCATGATCTCCAGCACCTGCGAGAAGTGGTGCAACTCTTCCTTAATCAACAGCACCATGCGATCCGCCAAATCCTGGCCGTAGGCCGAGCCGTTTTTCGGCAGGATCTTGCGGGTGAACTGGCCCTGGCGGAACAACGTGTCCGGCGCGCTCTGCGCCTCGTGCAGAAACGCCTCGTAGGGCCGCAGCAGCGCCAACAGCGCGTCGCCGCTCTCTTTGTCCGCCACGTAGCGGCGGATCAGCCACATGCCGGTCTGCGCGGCTTTCAGCTCGCACACCAGGTGGTCAGTCAGCAACAGCTGCAGGTTTTCCGGACGGCGCGCGGCGTCGATCCAGGCGTCGGGAGTTTCACAGTGCAGGAAGCTTAAAATCGGGGCTAACAGGGATTGGTATGTCATGGCGTTTATCAGGGGCCGGTGAGAACCGGCCCATGTGAATAAGCGGGGTTAATCAGTGGCGTTTGCCGTCGTCGTCTTCGTCGATGTAGTCGCCGTCTTCGTCATCCTCACCGTCTTCACCGTTCGGATCTTCGAAGTAGGTGCCCCAGCCGTCGTAGTTGACGCCGCAGCGCTCCGCCAGCGCCACCAGCTGCTCGACCTGAGCGTCGATCAGCTCGGCGTTCAGGCCGACTTCGCTGATCACGTCGCAGCACATCACCATCGAACCGTCTTCCACTTCCAGCTCTTCGGCGTCGGTCACTTCGTAGCCCAGCTTGAAGGCTTCAACGGCGGCCTGCTCCAGAACCTCAAATTTCTCGGCGGACAGATGGTGCTCGATGGTGTAGAGCGCGTCCGGATCGCTGCCGTCTTCCAGCAGTTCTTCGATGATCAGGCGGGTCTCTTCACGTTGTTCTTCCAGCAATTCGCGGTTTGCCATGCCTATATCCTCAAGTCAAATGGCCTTCATTCCTTCTATTTTCACACACCGCCGACATTGCTTCCACGATAAACGTGAAAGATTTCCTCGCCGGGGTTGAAATTGAATATTCATACATATAAAGTGAATTTTAATTCAATTACACAATCAGGGAATCGGACTATGAGCACCGGCAATGCGTTCTACCAACGTCACTTTCTGAGGTTAATGGATTTCACCCCCGCCGAGCTGCAGGCGCTGCTGCGGCTGTCGGCCGATCTGAAGCAGGCCAAGAAGCAGGGGCAGGAACAGCGCCGGCTGCAGGGCAAAAACATTGCGCTCATCTTCGAAAAAGACTCGACCCGCACGCGATGCTCTTTCGAAGTTGCCGCATTCGATCAGGGCGCCCAGGTCACTTACCTCGGCCCGAGCGGCAGCCAGATCGGCCATAAGGAGTCGATGAAAGACACCGCCCGGGTGCTGGGCCGCCTGTACGACGGTATTCAGTATCGCGGCTACGGCCAGGCGCTGGTGGAAACCCTGGCGGAATACGCCGGCGTGCCAGTATGGAACGGCCTGACCGACGAGTTCCACCCCACCCAACTGCTGGCGGATCTGCTCACCGTGCAGGAGCACCTGCCGGGCAAGGCGCTGAGTGAAGTGAAACTGGCGTACGTCGGCGACGCGCGCAACAACATGGGCAACACGCTGCTGGAAGCCGCCGCGCTGGCGGGCATGGATCTGCGGCTGGTGGCACCGAAGGCCTGCTGGCCGCAGCCGGAGCTGGTGGCCGAGTGCCAGGCGCTGGCGCAGCAAACCGGCGCGAAACTCACCCTGACCGAAGACATCGCCGAAGGGGTGCAAGACGCCGACTTCCTCTACACCGACGTCTGGGTCTCGATGGGCGAACCGAAAGAGACCTGGCAGGAGCGTATCGCGCTGCTGCGGCCATATCAGGTCAACATGGCGATGCTGAAGCTGACCGGCAACCCGAACGTGAAGTTCCTGCACTGCCTGCCGGCGTTCCACGACGACCAAACTACGCTCGGCAAGCAGATGGCGCAGCAGTACGATCTGCACGGCGGCATGGAAGTGACCGACGAAGTGTTCGAATCGGCGCACAGCGTGGTGTTCGATCAGGCGGAAAACCGGCTGCACACCATCAAAGCGGTGCTGGTCGCCACGCTGAGCGAAACCCTCTGACAGTCCTCCCCTCCGCCCTGGCGCCCCCGGCCAGGGCGGCTAATATATTCCAGGAATATCAAATAGCGGATTGACCTTTGCCCGACGCGGGCAAAGGTTCTACCGTGACAGGCCGACGGCACCCGCGCCGTAAAAACCAACGATAACAAACCGTTCTCAGCGCCGCCTGGCGGCGCCTTCAGGGGATACACACCGATGAAAGCCAAACTCTTGCCGCTGTTCCTGCTCGCCGCCCTGCCCGCCGCCGCGTTAGCCGCCACGCCGCCGAATACGCTGGTGGTGGTGCAATCGCTGGATGACATCGTCAGCCTCGATCCGGCGGAAGCCAACGAACTCTCCAGCATCCAGACGGTGCCCAGCCTGTATCAACGATTGGTGCAGGCGGATCGCGACGATCCGGCCAAGGTGGCGCCGGTGCTGGCGGAAAGCTGGCAGAGCGATGCGGCGGCCAAAACGCTGACGGTGAAACTGCGGCCGCAGGCGGCGTTCGCCTCCGGCAACCCGCTGACCGCCGACGACGTGATCTTCTCCTACAGCCGCGCGGTCAAGATGAACAAATCGCCGGCGTTCATCCTCAACGTGCTTGGCTGGCAGCCGGACAACATCGACGCGCAGCTGAAAAAGATCGACGAACATACCGTGCAGCTGCGCTGGACGGCGGACGTCAGCCCGGCGGTGGCGCTGAATATCCTCTCGACGCCGATCGCCTCAATCGTCGACAGCAAGGCGGCGCTGGCCAACGTTAAAGACGGCGACTTCGGCAACGCCTGGCTGAAAATGCACTCCGCCGGCAGCGGCCCGTTCAAGATGCGCGTCTATCAGCCGCATCAGGCGATCGTGCTGGACGCCAACCCCACCTCGCCGGGCGACAAGCCGCAGCTGAAAAATATCATCATTAAAAACGTGCCGGATCCGGCCACCCGCCGCCTGCTGATCCAGCAGGGCGACGCCGACATCGCCCGCGAACTGGGCGCCGATCAGACCGACACGCTGAAAAACCAGCCGGGCGTCAAGGTGCTGGAGATTCCGTCCGCCGAGCAAAACTACCTGGTATTCAACACCGGCAACGGCACCAATCCGCTGCTGAACAACCCGGCGTTCTGGGAAGCGGCGCGCTACCTGGTGGATTATCAAGGCATCACGAAGGATCTGCTGAAGGGCCAATACTTCGTGCACCAGAGCTTCCTGCCGGTCGGGCTGCCGGGCGCGCTGGAGACCAACCCGTTCAGCTACGATCCGGCCAAGGCGAAAGCCATCCTGGCCAAGGCGGGCATCACCCACGCCGCCTTTACGCTGGACGTGGAGAACAAGCCGCCGTTCATCACCATCGCGCAGGCGCTGCAGGGCAGCTTCGCCGCCGCCGGCGTGAAGGTAGAGCTGCTGCCGGCGGCGGGCAGCCAGGTTTACTCCCGCGTGCGCGCCAGGCAGCATCAGGCGGCGATCCGCCTGTGGATCCCGGATTACTTCGACGCCCACTCCAACGCCAGCGCCTTCGCCTATAACGACGGCAAAAGCAGCACGGTAGCCGGACTGAACGGCTGGCAGATCCCGCAGTTGAACCAGCAGACGCTGGCGGCGCTGGCCGAAGCCGATCCGGCCAAGCGCCGCGCGCTGTACACCGCCATGCAGCAGGAGCTGCAGCGCAGTTCGCCTTACGTGTTTATCGATCAGGCCAAAACCGAAGTGGTGCTGCGCGACAACGTCAAAGGCTACCAGCAGGGGCTGAACGCCGACATGGTCTACTACGATCGCGTCAGCAAATAGCCGGCGGGCGGCCATCGCCGGCCAATCGATTGCGGGGCGGCAAAAAACGGCGTTTTAGCGCTTGCAGTAGAGAAAAGCGCGAGTATAATGCGCCACAATTTGCCAGGAGAAAGCATGAAAAACGACGTTTGTTTTGTTAGCCACAATCGACAAAACCGACTGCCTATCGGCGGCCAGCTGCCGTTGTTTCTCCTGTTGCTAAACCGATCGTTTCAAGCCCCTCATTGAGGGGCTTTTTTTTGCCTTGAGAATATCCCAAAGTCCCGCGCCACGGGCACGCGTCGAGGAGGAGTGAAAAATGGCCAACCCGCTGTATCACAAACACATCATCTCTATTAACGATCTCAGCCGCGAGGATCTGGAGCTGGTGCTGCGCACCGCCGCCGGTCTGAAAGCCAACCCGCAGCCGGAACTGTTGAAACACAAGGTGATCGCCAGCTGCTTCTTCGAAGCCTCGACCCGTACCCGCCTGTCGTTCGAAACCTCGATGCACCGCCTCGGCGCCTCGGTGGTGGGCTTCGCCGACGGCAGCAACACCTCGCTCGGCAAGAAAGGCGAAACCCTGGCCGACACCATCTCGGTGATCAGCACCTACGTGGACGCCATCGTGATGCGCCACCCGCAGGAAGGCGCGGCGCGCATGGCCGCTGAATTCTCCGGCAACGTACCGGTGCTCAACGCCGGCGACGGCGCCAACCAGCACCCGACCCAGACCCTGCTGGATCTGTTCACCATCCAGGAAACCCAGGGCCGCCTGAGCAACCTCAGCATCGCCATGGTCGGCGACCTGAAGTACGGCCGCACCGTGCACTCGCTCACCCAGGCGCTGGCCAAGTTCGAAGGCAACCGCTTCTACTTCATCGCCCCGGACGCGCTGGCGATGCCGGCCTACATCCTGAAAATGCTGGAAGAGAAAGGCATCGAGTACAGCCTGCACAGCAGCATTGAAGAAGTGGTGCCGGAGCTGGATATTCTCTACATGACCCGGGTACAGAAAGAGCGCCTCGATCCGTCCGAGTACGCCAACGTGAAGGCGCAGTTCGTCCTGCGCGCCGCGGATCTGGCCGACGCGCGCGCCAACCTCAAGGTGCTGCACCCGCTGCCGCGCATCGACGAGATCGCCACCGACGTAGATAAAACGCCGTACGCTTACTACTTCCAGCAGGCGGGCAACGGCATCTTCGCCCGCCAGGCGCTGCTGGCGCTGGTGCTCAACGCAGATTTGGCTCTTTAAGGGGGAACCGCCATGACTCACGACAATAAACTGCAGGTCGAAGCGATCAAATGCGGCACGGTGATCGACCACATTCCGGCGCAGATCGGGTTCAAACTGCTGACGCTGTTCAAGCTGACCGCCACCGACCAGCGCATCACCATCGGCCTGAACCTGCCCTCCAACGAGCTGGGCCGCAAGGATCTGATCAAGATCGAGAACACCTTCCTGACCGAGCAGCAGGCCAACCAGCTGGCGATGTACGCGCCGAAGGCCACGGTAAACCGCATCGATAACTATGAAGTGGTGCGCAAACTGACCCTCAGCCTGCCTGACCACATCGACGGCGTGCTGACCTGCCCGAACAGCAACTGCATCAGCCGCAGCGAGCCGGTGGCGTCGAGCTTCAGCGTGAAGCCGCGCGACGGCGAAGTGCACCTGAAGTGCCGCTACTGCGAGAAAGAGTTCGAGCATCAGGTGGTGTTGCAGGCCGACTGAATTCTGCCCTTTTAGCGGGAGCGGCGCTGTTAATCTGCGCGTCACTCCCTATAATGGATGCCTGAAAATAACTCTACCCACGTTGCTACCCACCGAATTTTACGCTGCGGCCGACCGCGCGGCGGCGTGAAAGACAACGGGTCTATCAGGAGAAAACATGTCACGTAATATCAGCACTGAACTCGCCCCGGCAGCCATTGGTCCTTACGTGCAGGGCGTTGATCTGGGCAGCATGATCATCACTTCCGGCCAGATCCCGGTCGATCCGAAAACCGGCGCCGTTGCCGACGACGTGGCCGCTCAGGCGCGCCAGTCGCTGGAAAACGTCAAAGCGATCGTCGAAGCCGCCGGCCTGATCGTTGCCGACATCGTGAAAACCACCGTGTTCGTGAAAGACCTGAACGACTTCGCCACCGTCAACGCCGCGTACGAAGCCTTCTTCACCGAGCACAGCGCGCCGTTCCCGGCCCGCTCCTGCGTGGAAGTGGCGCGTCTGCCAAAAGACGTGAAGATCGAAATCGAAGCCATCGCCGTGCGTCGTTAATCGACGCTCACGCGAATCACGGCCAGTGCAGACTGGCCGTTTTTATTGATAAGAATTTTATTAATTCAATTAATTTATAGCGATAGCGTAATATCGCCCACATTTACAATCCCACAATAAAAATACGCCTATAATTGTTTTTCACCCGGCCGGGTCATTGCTGTTTCATTTCGTTCACCCCGTGAATAATGACAGGAGATAACCATGGCACCTAGCGTATTGGATTATTTTATCCAACAAGTTTCCCGTTATCCGGAAAAAACCGCCGTCGTTGGCGATAATAAACACCTGACCTACCGTCAATTGGATGAAGCCAGCAGCGCGCTGTGCGCGCTGTTGCTACGACGGGGCGTGGCGCCCGGCAGCTATGTACCGCTCGTCACGCTGCGCACGCCGGAAATGCCGATCGGTATGTTGGCGATCGTCAAAGCCGGCGCAGGCTATATTCCCATCGACGCGCGTTACCCGGAAAAAAGAATACAGGATATCGTTACGCAGAGCGGCTCCCCTTTAATACTCGCCAGCAACGCGACGATAGCGTTATCGGAAAATAACTTCCGCGAGGACGTTATTTATATTGATAACGTATCACTTTCGCCGCAGGAAAATATAACGTTAATCTCCCCGCCTCCCGATGCCATCGTTTACCTCATTTTCACTTCAGGCACCACCGGCAAACCGAAAGGCGTGCTGATCGAACATCAGTCGCTGCTGAATTTAATTCTCTGGCATAACAAGCAATTCGCTATGGATGCCGAGAGTCGTTCTACGCTGATCGCCGGCTTGAGTTTCGACGTCGCGCAATGGGAGATCTGGTCGCCTCTGACCAGCGGCGGCACATTGTATCTGCCGCCGGAAAACGCTCGCCTGCAGCCGGAAGTGCTGCTGGCCTATTTTGCCGAACAGGGTATCACTCACGCCAGCCTGCCCGCAGTGCTGGTCGCCGAAGTGGTCGGCGCGCCGCAGCCGGCCAATCTGGCGCTGCGGTATCTGTTCAGCTCGGGGGAAAAACTTCATCCGGTCGATCTGCGCGGCATCGATTATCCCCTGATCGATTACTACGGCCCGACAGAAGCCACCATATTCGTCACCTGCAACCGGGTGGCTTGCGCCACGCAACACCAGCCCGCCAGCATTGGGCGGCCCATCGGCGATACCGAAATATTCATCCTCGATGACCGACTGCAGCCCGTGATCGGCGATCGCCCCGGCGAGCTGTATATCAGCGGTCGTTGTCTGGCACGCGGCTACCTGAACAATCCGGCGTTGACCGCCGAGCGCTTTATCACCCCGCCTCACTTCGCCGGGTTACGTCTGTACCGCAGCGGCGATCGGGCTCGCTGGCTGGCGGATGGCCGCATTCAATATCTGGGCCGTATCGACGATCAGGTCAAAATCCGCGGCAATCGCATTGAACTGGGCGAAATCGAAAACGCCATGCTGCAGGTGGCGGGCGTCCGTAAAGCGGTGGCCGCCGTGGCGATGGCAGACGATCCGCTGGGCAAGAAAATCGTGGCGTTTCTGATTGCAGAGAGTGACGGCGAAAGCGTGATCGCACGCGTCCGACAGAAACTGAAAGAAACGCTGCCCAGCGCATTTCTGCCCGCCGATTATCGTTTACTGCAACACATGCCGCTGAACAACAACGGCAAGATAGACAAAGCGGCTCTGTTGGCGCATTACCAACCGGTCAGCGCCGGCGTTGCGCAGCCGCTGACGGCCGACCAGCGCGTCGTTGCCGATCTGTGGCGCTCGCTGCTGAAAGTGGAACAGCCCGCAACCGACGATGACTTTTTCTCGCTGGGCGGCCATTCGCTGTTGGCGGCCAAGCTGATGGCGTTGCTGGCCAAGGCGTTTGCCGTCGAGACCTCGGTGCACGACATCTATGAATATGCTACTTTGGGCGCCCTGGCGCAGGCCCTGGCACAACGCAAAGACCGGCAACCGACACAGCGGCAAGGCGAAACGCATGCCTTGCAGGATGACGTGTATTTGCCGTCGGATCTCGTCATCGATCCGACGTTCGATGCGCGGCAAATCAGCGCGCCGCGCGCCATTTTGCTGACCGGCGCCACCGGCTTCGTCGGCGCGCATCTGTTGGCCGATCTGCTGCGCACCACCGACGCCGAGCTGTATTGTCTGGTGCGCGACGGCGCCAAACTGCCGCCGAGACAGCGGCTGGAGGCGGTGCTGCAGCGCTATCGGATCGCGCTGAACGCCGGCCAGCACGCGCGCATTCATATCGTGCCTGGCAACGTCGCGGAACACGACTTTTCGCTGACGCCTGCGGCCTACAGGGCGTTAAGCCGAGATATCGACCTGGTTTACCATTCGGCCAGCGCGGTGAATTTTATCCAGCCTTACGCCTACATGAAGCGCGACAACGTGCAGGGCCTGCGGGAAATCATTCGCTTCGCGGCGCATAGCCGCACCAAGCCGCTGATGCTGCTGTCGACCATCTCCGTTTACAGCTGGGGGCATCTGCACACCGGCAAACGGGTGATGCGGGAAAACGACGATATCGATCAAAACCTGCCGGCGGTCAGCCGCGATATCGGCTACGTGCGCAGCAAATGGGTGATGGAGAAAATCGCCGATCTGGCGGCGAAACAGGGCCTGCCGCTGATGACCTTCCGCCTGGGCTACGCCACCTGCCACAGCCGCACCGGCGTCAACGCCGATTACCAATGGTGGGGGCGGCTGGTGAAAACCTGCATCAGCAGCGGCACGGTGCCGGATTTACGGGAGATGCGCGAAGGGTTAACCACGGTGGATTACATGACCCAGGCCATCGCCCACGTCTCTCGCAACCCGCAGGCGCTGGGGCAGAAATTCAACCTGATCCATCAAGGTGACAATAATCTGACGCTGCGTGAATTTTTCAGCCTGCTGGAGCGCGAGTTCGGTTATCGCTTTCGCCCTCTACCCTTCGCACAGTGGCGGGCCCAATGGGAAAACGACAGCGACGCGCCGCTGTACCCGCTGCTCAGCCTGTTCAAGGATCCTATGGTGGACGAACTATCGACGGTGGAACTCTATCAAGACACCTATCGGTGGGACTGCAGCAACCTGCAACGCTTCCTGCAGGGCAGCGGTATCGATGAGCCGCGCTTCACCCGCCGGCTGCTGCTGAATTACCTGCAGCACGCCATCGGGTATGCGCCGCTGTCGCTACGGGCGTAACAAGACCGGGGCTCAGCTCGCCGAGCCCCGTCACCCTCACTCCGTTTTAAGGCCGCGCAGCAGCGCCTCCAGCGGGTAAACCGCCGCAATCACCACTTCGTCGCGCGTCTGCGCCGCCGCATCCAGCTGGCGCTGCGCTTGCTCGGCCTCGGCCCGGCTCAGCGGTTTGCCCTGCTGATGGCGATCCAGCAGCGTTAAGCCCAGCGTGGCCAAAGCATCGACGTCCTGCGCCACCGGCGCCAGATCGCGCAGCGTGCGGTTGCTCGCGATCGCCGTCTGCAATGCCGCGCCGTTCGCCTGCCAGCGCTGCAGCCGTTCGCGCAGCGCCTGCGCCGCCGCCTTATCGCGTTTATCCTGCAACAAGGCCGCGACCTGGGCATGCATGTCGCGCACCGCGCCGCTCTCCGGCGGCAGCGCATCGGCAAAGCGGTTCAGCGGTTCGAACTGGTGATAGTTGCCGGCCTGGAACTTCAGGTGCTGGCGGGTGTAATACTGCGCCGGCTCCACCGCCTCGGCCAGGATCTGCAGCGGCAGGATCTGCACGCTGTTGCTCAGCCGGGTGAATTCGCGCGCCGTTTCCGCGTGCTGCTGCAGGCCGACCGACACCACCGACCAGGCGTCGATCGCCGCCAGCCGCCGGTACATGTTGCTTTCGTCGGTGACGTCCTGCGCCGACCACAGCCGCTCCGCCACCGCGAAGGCCCGCGGCCACAGCTTAAGATCGAGAAGCGGCGCGCGCACGTTTTCCGCCCACAGCGCCGCTTCACCGCCGAGAATGTTGGCCTGCCCTTTCTCGTCCGGCACCACCGGCATCTTGCCCGCCGGCACCGCCGCCAGCTTGTCGCCGCGGGTGGGGTAACGCACGTTGCCGACCAGCGTATAGCCGCTGAGCTTGTCCTGCCGCAGCGTGAACACCGGCCGCGTGTCGCCCATCCAGGTATCGACGCGGAACGTCACCTGCTGCGGCGTGCGCCAGACGATGTCGTGCACCGCGCGGCGCGATTTGCCGTTGAAATCGATAAAGCCGCGCCAGCCCTGCTTGCCCTCGATCAGCGTGAAGCTGCCCTCCACCGCGCTGCCCTTCAGGCGCGGCATGCTGAAGCGCCAGCTTTGTGCCTGCTCGCCGGGCTGCACCGCCGTCTCGATCCCCAGCGGCTGCGGCAGAATTTCATTGCGGTAGTGATAGGCGGTGCTTTGCGGCTGATCGAGATAGAAACCGGTGGAGAGAATGCCCTGATAACCATCCTGGGCGCTGGCACCCAGCGAGTCTTGCCCCTGCCAGGACTGAATGACGATCGAACGCGGCAGCGACGGGTGGTAGATCTCGTCCCAGCCGACCATCTGTCGCTGGTGCTTCTCGAGGATCTTTTCCAGCTTCTGGTTGAAGTAGGCCTGCAGCACATGGGTATCCGCCAGCCCGTTCTTCTGCATAAACGCCTGAATCGACGGCGACGCCCGCCACTGGCTGGCGTCCACCTCGTCACCGCCGATGTGCAGATAAGGATCGGGGAAGATCGCCGCCAGCTCGCCGACGATCGTGTCGACAAACTGATATACCTCGTCGCGGGTCGGATCGAGCGTCGGCTTATGCACGCCCCACTCGCGCTCCATGCGATACGGCCCCGGCGCGCTCATCAGGTCGGGATAGGCCACCGCGATGCTGGAGGCGTGCCCCGGCATGTCGATCTCCGGCACCACGCGAATGCCGCGCGCCGTGGCGTAAGCCACTACCTGCCGCATCTGCTCGCGGGTGTAGAACTGGCCGTCGCTGGCCTGCTGTTGCAGTTTGGGGTAATGCTCGGAGGCGAAGCGCCAGCCCTGATCGTCGGTCAGGTGCCAGTGGAACACGTTAAGCTTGGCCGCCGCCATCCCGTCGAGCTGGCGGAGAATGTCCGGCAGCGGCAGGAAATGGCGCGCCGAATCCAACAAGACGCCGCGCCACGGGAAGCGCGGCACGTCGCGGATATCCACCAGCGGCAGGAAGGTGTTTTGCCCGTCGGTCTGCAGCAGCTGCAGCAGGGTCTCCATGCCGCGCAGCGCGCCGAAGCGAGTGTTGGCGGTCAGCGTGGCGCCCTGCGGCGTGACCGCCAGCCGGTAACTTTCGTCGCTGCCCGGCAGCGGCAGCGCCGCCACCCGGTCCTTGATCACCACCTTGATCGCCGCGCCGCCCTTCGCTTCAACCGCCGGTGCCAGCGTCCAGCCGGTCTGCAGTTCGATGCGCTGGCGCCAGCGCGGCAGCACGTCGCCCAAGTCGTCACCCTGGACGCTTAACGACAACTGGTGATCCAAAATCAGCTTGCCCGCCGGTTGCGTCACGTCCACCTGCTGCGGCCAGGGCATCAGCGGCAGATCGCCGGCCGGCTGCGCCAACGCGCCGCAAGAAAACCATAACGATGAAGCCAGTAGCGTATAACGGAAAGGTCTGTGCATCGGAAATTCCTCAGAGGAAAAAAACAAAATATCCCCAATGAATTTCAAACCACCGCTAGGCGATAAACAACAACGCGCGGGCTTGAAAGGCGCAGGGGAAAACAGCCAACGCTGTAGATAAAGACGCAGCACAGAACAGATGTCCAACCGTTGCGGTGAAAAAGCGGACGGGATCACAGTTGCCCCCTCCCGGCCGGAGGGGGCGAACGGGTTATTGCCAGCCGTAGCGGCGCACGAACCAGCCTTTCACGCACTGGGTCAGCACCATATAACCGGCGAGGATCAGCACCAGCCACGGGAAGTAGCCGAGCGGCAGCGCCTGCAGCTGCAGGAAGCCTGCCAGCGGCGAGAACACCAGGCCGATGCCGGTGGCGATCACCGCCAGCGTCATGATGCACAGCGGCCAGGATGGGCGGCTCTGGATAAACGGAATTTTGCGCGTGCGGATCATGTGCACGATCAGCGTTTGCGACAACAGCCCTTCCACGAACCAGCCGGACTGGAACAGCGTCTGCATTTCCGGCGTATTGGCCTTGAACACCCACCACATCAGGCAGAAGGTCAGCACGTCGAAGATCGAGCTGATCGGCCCAAAGAACACCATAAACCGCCCCAGATCGGCGGAGTTCCAGCGCTGCGGCTGGGTGATCTGATCGTCGTCGACGTTATCGAACGGGATGGCGATCTGCGAGATGTCGTACATCAGGTTCTGAATCAACAGGTGCAGCGGCAGCATCGGCAGGAACGGCAGGAAGGCGCTGGCGATCAGCACGCTGAACACGTTACCGAAGTTGGAGCTGGCGGTCATCTTGATGTATTTCAGCATGTTGGCGAAGGTACGGCGCCCTTCGATCACCCCCTGCTCCAGCACCATCAGGCTTTTTTCCAGCAGGATGATGTCCGCCGCTTCCTTGGCGATGTCCACCGCCGAATCGACGGAGATGCCGATATCGGCCGCGCGCAGCGCCGGCGCGTCGTTGATGCCGTCGCCCATAAAGCCCACCACATGCCCCTGACGGCGCAGCAGTTTGACGATGCGCTCTTTGTGCAGCGGCGTCAGCTTGGCGAACACCGTGGTGCGCGCCGCCGCCTGCGCCAGCTGCTCGTCGTCCATCTGCTCGATCTCGCTGCCCCGCAGCAGGTGCTCGGCCGCCAGCCCGACGTCCCGGCACACTTTGGCGGCCACCAGCTCGTTGTCGCCGGTGAGGATCTTCACCGTGACGCCGTTCTGTTTCAGCGCCGCCAGCGCCGGCGCGGTGCTCTCCTTCGGCGGATCGAGGAAGGCGACGTAGCCTTCGAGGATCAGATCCGACTCGTCCGCCACGCCGTATTCATGGGTTTGTGCCGGCAGGATCTTGTTGGCCACCGCCACCACCCGCAGCCCCTGCTGGTTGAGATCGTCGGTGATGCGGCGAATGCGCGTCAGCAGCGCCTCGCTGAGCGGGATCACCTCGTCTTCGTGGCGCACGTGGCTGCAAATCGCCAGCATCTCTTCCAGCGCGCCCTTGCACACCAGCTCGTGATACTCGTTGTCTTTCGCCACCACCACCGACATGCGGCGGCGCACAAAGTCGAACGGGATCTCATCCACCTTGCGATAGTGTTGCAGCGCTTCCGGCTGCTGATTTTGCTCCGCGCAGCTCAGCACCGCCACGTCGAGCAGGTTTTTCAACCCGGTCTGGTAGAAGCTGTTCAGCCAGGCGTAGCGCAGCACCCGCTCGCTGCTGGCGCCGAACACGTCGGTGTGGCGCTCCAGCACGATCTTGTCCTGGGTCAGGGTGCCGGTCTTGTCGGTGCACAGAATATCCATGGCGCCGAAGTTTTGGATGGCGTCCAGGCGTTTGACGATCACCTTCTGGCGCGACAGTTTCACCGCCCCTTTAGCCAGCGTCGAGGTGACGATCATCGGCAGCATTTCCGGCGTCAGCCCGACCGCCACCGACAGCGCGAACAGCGCCGCTTCCCACCAGTCGCCCTTGGTGTAGCCGTTGATCAGCAGCACGATCGGCGTCATTACCAGCATAAAGCGGATCAGCAGCCAGCTGACCTTGCTGATACCGCTCTGGAAGGCGTTCGGCTGTTCATCCTGGCTGGTGACGCGCTGCGCCAGCTGGCCAAAATAGGTGTTGCCGCCGGTGCCGATCACCATCGCCAGCGCGGTGCCGCTGACCACGTTGGTGCCCATGAAGCACAGGTTCTGGCAGTCGAGCGGATCGGCCGCCAACGCCTGCGGCGCCGCGGATTTCTCCACCGGCAGCGATTCACCGGTCAGCGCCGCCTGGCTGATGAACAGATCCTTGGCCGACAGCACGCGCAGATCCGCCGGGATCATGTCGCCGGCCGCCAGCTTGATGATATCGCCCGGCACCAGCTGCGCGATCGGCAGCTCCACGTGTTCGCTCTTGCCGGTGAGCGCATCGCTGCGGATCACCGTGGCGGTGTTGCTCACCATGGCCTTCAGCGCGTCGGCCGCCCGGTTGGAGCGCGCCTCCTGGATGAAGTTCAGCAGCGTGGAGATCAGCACCATCAGTGCGATCACCAAGGCGCCGGTCAGATCCTCGGTGGCATAAGAAATCATGCCGAGCGCGGTCAGCAGCAGGTTGAACGGGTTGCGGTAACAGTGCCAGAGGTGCTGCCACCAGGCCTCTTTCTGCTGATCGTCGATGACGTTCTCGCCGCAGCGCTGGCGCACCTGTTCCGCCTCATGGGCGGTGATGCCTTCCGGGTGGCTGTGGAAGCGCTCAAACAGCTGCATCGTCTCTGCGGCGGCGCATTCCAGCCGCTGCTGCGCCAGGCCGGCCGGCATATCGCGCGCAGCGCCGCCGACGCTGTCCAGCAGGCTGTCGCGGCGCACCAAACGGCGCGGAAGGCCGCGGGCGAACAGGCTCAGCAGCTGACGGGGGAGTTTTTTCAGTTTCATGGTTCGCACCTCGTCGCCCGGTGCCTCACGGCAGCGGGTAAACGGGGATCGTCATCGGCCGGGCGGATGGCGGGCACGCCAAAAAGCCTCTGCCAATGCAGATCCTTATTCTTTTTTTCAGCAGCAGGAGCGAACGACGAAGCGCGCGCCACCGGTTACCGTGATGTACTTCACCGGTAAAACAGCAGCGCCAGGCGGAGAGGTTTTACCGGAGAACCGAGTGAGTGTCTAAAGCAGTCGGGTCGGGGTCCATATGGGGTATAACCTCCGGTAAAGGGAAAAACAGAGCGGCAGGAGCGGCCGTTCATCGCAATGTCACAATCCCGTTTTGCATCAAGATCCGCGTCGGAAAATGAGCTATGCTGACGGGCATTCATTATTGGCCGTCAATTTACGCCTTACAACCTAAACGACAAGTAAACCATGCAAAACCGGCTGACCATCAAGGACATCGCACGCCTGAGCGGCGTAGGCAAATCCACCGTCTCACGCGTGCTGAACAATGAAGGCAGCGTGAGCCCGCAAACCCGCGAACGGGTGGAAGCGGTGATCCGTCAGCAGGGGTTTACCCCCTCCAAGTCGGCGCGCGCCATGCGCGGCCAGAGCGACAAGGTGGTGGGCATCATCGTTTCCCGTCTCGATTCGCCGTCGGAAAACCAGGCGGTGCGCACCATGCTGCCGTTGCTGTATCAGCAAGGCTTCGACCCGATCGTGATGGAGAGCCAGTTCGAAACCCGCCTGGTGCAGGAGCACCTGCACGTGCTGCGCCAGCGCAACGTCGACGGGGTGATCCTGTTCGGCTTCACCGGCCTGACCGCGGCGATGCTCAAACCGTGGCAGGAAAAAATGGTGGTGATGGTGCGTGAATACGACGGCTTCTCGTCCGTCTGCTACGACGACGCCGGCGCGGTGAACCTGCTGATGGATCGCCTGCACCGGCAAGGGCACCGGCATATCGGCTATCTGGGGGTGCAGCTCAGCGATGCCACCACCGGCCAGCGCCGCTATCAGGCCTACCTCGACGCCTGTGAACGCCTCAAGCTCACGCCGCGCGCCACGCTGGGCGAGCTGAGCTACCAGAGCGGTTTCCAGCACGCCGCCGAAGTGATCGACTCGCACACCAGCGCGCTGATCTGCGCCTCCGACAGCATCGCCCTGGGGGCGATTAAATATCTGCAGCAGCAGTCGGCGCACGCCATTCAGGTGTGCGCCATCGGCAACACCCCGCTGCTCAGCTTCCTGTTCCCCGATACCCTGTCGGTCGAGTTCGGCTACGGCAGCGCCGGCCTGCTGGCGGCGCAGCAGCTGCTGGCGCAGCTCAGCGGCGAACAGGGGATCCGCCGCCTGGTGGTGCCCAGCAAACTTTCCTGACGATCTGCTTAGAAGTTGACCATTTTTTGTCATTTTGTGATCCTCGCCCCAAACCGGGAACGTTCCCATTTCATTCAAAAAGCCGAGTGGCTAAGCTTTGATCATTACTCAGTCAACACCTCTGCAGGTATCCCATAATGAGCAAAGTAAAACAGCAGGATATTGATCGCCTGATTGTTTTGGTCGGCGGCCGCGAGAACATCGCCACCGTCAGCCATTGCATTACCCGGCTGCGTTTCGTCCTCAATGACCCCAGCAAGGCCAGCCCCAAAGAAATCGAAGAGCTGCCGATGGTCAAAGGTTGCTTCACCAACGCCGGGCAGTTCCAGGTGGTGATCGGCACCGACGTCGGCGACTACTATCAGGCGCTGATCGCCAGCACCGGCGTCAACGAGGCCGACAAGGAACAGGCCAAGGTCGCCGCGCGCCAGAACATGACCTGGACCGAGCGCACCATCTCTCACTTCGCCGAGATCTTCTTCCCGCTGCTGCCGGCGCTGATCAGCGGCGGTCTGATCCTCGGCTTCCGCAACGTGATCGGCGACATCCCGATGTCCGACGGCCAAACGCTGGCGCAGATGCACCCGGCGTGGAAAACCGTTTACGACTTCCTGTGGCTGCTGGGTGAAGCGATCTTCATGTTCCTGCCGGTGGCCATCTGCTGGTCGACGGTGAAAAAGATGGGCGGCACGCCGGTGCTCGGCATCGTGCTGGGCGTCACCCTGGTGTCGCCGCAGCTGATGAACTCCTACCTGCTCGGCCAGCAAACGCCGGAAGTGTGGAACTTCGGCTGGTTCGTGATCCAGAAAGTCGGCTATCAGGCGCAGGTGATCCCGTCGATCCTGGCAGGCATGGCGCTGGGCTGGATCGAAACCCGGCTGAAAAAGATCGTCCCCGACTATCTCTATCTGGTGGTGGTGCCGGTGGTTTCGCTGCTGCTGGCGGTGTTCCTGGCGCACGCGCTGATCGGGCCGTTCGGCCGCATGATCGGCGACGGCGTCGCCTGGGCGGTGAAAGCGGTGATGACCGGCAGCTTCGCCCCGGTGGGCGCCGCGCTGTTCGGCTTCCTGTATGCACCGCTGGTGATCACCGGCGTGCACCAGACCACGCTGGCCATCGACATGCAGATGATCCAGAGCATGGGCGGCACCCCGGTATGGCCGCTGATTGCGCTGTCCAACATCGCGCAGGCCTCGGCGGTGCTCGGCATCATCATCATCAGCCGCAAGGCCAACGAGCGTGAAATATCTGTGCCGGCCGCGATCTCCGCCTACCTCGGCGTGACCGAACCGGCGATGTACGGCATCAACCTCAAATACCGCTTCCCGATGCTGTGCGCGATGATCGGCTCCGCCATCGCGGGCCTTATCTGCGGCCTGGACGGCGTAATGGCCAACGGCATCGGCGTCGGCGGCCTGCCGGGCATCCTGTCTATCAAGCCGCAGTTCTGGCTGATTTACTCGCTGGCGATTCTGGTGGCGATCGTCATCCCGCTGGTGCTGACCATCATGGTCTACAAACGCAAGGCCGCCCGCGGCGAGCTGCCGGTTTAATTGACGCAAGATGAATGTAGGGGCCTGCTTGCGCAGGCCCGTTGTCACGATTCAAAGGTATTGATCTATGAGCAACCCAACCCCCTGGTGGCAGAACGGCGTCATCTACCAAATTTATCCGAAGAGTTTTCAAGACAGCACCGGCAACGGCTACGGCGATTTGGCCGGCGTGACCCGGCGGCTGGACTATCTGCAGGAGCTGGGCGTCGACGCCATCTGGCTGACGCCGGTCTACGTCTCACCCCAGGTGGACAACGGCTATGACGTGGCGGACTACTGCGCCATCGATCCGGCTTACGGCACCATGGCGGACTTCGAGCAGCTGATCGCCGCCGCCCACCGGCGCGGCATCCGCATCGTGATGGACATGGTGTTCAACCACACCTCGACCGAGCATCCGTGGTTCAAGGCCGCGCAGGATCGCCACAGCCCGTATCGTCAGTTCTACGTCTGGCGCGACGGCGAGGGGGATACGCCGCCGAACAACTGGCGCTCCAAGTTCGGCGGCAACGCCTGGCAGTGGCACGCCGACAGTGGCCAGTACTACCTGCACCTGTTCGCCGCCGAGCAGGCGGATCTCAACTGGGAACACCCGCCGGTGCGCGAAGAGCTGAAGAAAGTGTGTCAGTTCTGGGCGGACAAAGGCGTCGACGGCCTGCGCCTCGACGTGATCAACCTGGTGTCCAAACAGCAGGACTTCCCGTCCGACAGCCAGGGCGACGGCCGCCGCTTCTACACCGACGGCCCGCGCATTCACGAGTTCCTGCAGGAAATGAGCCGTGACGTGTTCCAGCCACGCGGCCTGATGACGGTGGGCGAGATGTCTTCCACCACGCTTGAGCATTGCCAGCAGTACGCGGCGCAGAGCGGCGAAGAGCTGTCGATGACCTTCAACTTCCACCACCTGAAGGTAGACTACGCCGGCGGCGAAAAATGGACGCGGGCGGCGCCGGATTACGTGGAGTTAAAGCAGATCTTCCGCCACTGGCAGCAAGGGATGCATAACCGCGCCTGGAACGCACTGTTCTGGTGTAACCACGATCAGCCGCGCATCGTGTCGCGCTTCGGCGATGAAGGCGCACTGCGGGTGCCGGCCGCCAAAATGCTGGCGATGGTGCTGCACGGCATGCAGGGCACGCCTTATATCTACCAGGGTGAAGAGATCGGCATGACCAACCCCGGCTTCCGCGCCATCGAGCAGTACCGCGACGTGGAAAGCCTGAACATGTACGCCGAGCTGAGCGCCCAGGGCCGCGGCGACGCCGAACTGCTGGCGATCCTGGCGGACAAATCGCGCGACAACGGCCGCACACCGATGCAGTGGAGCGCCGCGCCGCACGCCGGTTTCACCACCGGCACGCCGTGGATCGGCTGCGCCGAGAACTACCCGCAGATCAACGCCGACGCGGCGCTGGCCGATCTCGACTCGGTGTTTTACGCCTACCGCCAGCTGATCATCCTGCGCAAGCAGTATCCGCTGCTAACCCACGGCGACTATCAGGATCTGGCGCCGGATCACCCGGCGCTGTGGTGCTATCAGCGCAGCTGGAACGGCCAGCGCCTGCTGGTGGTAGCCAACCTGAGCCGCGAACCGCTGGCCTGGGCGGCGGAAGGCGTGGAAGCCTCCGCGCAATGGCGCCCGCTGATGAGCAACTACAGCGACTCGGCGGATCAGCCGCAGGCGCTGACGCTGCGGCCGTTCGAAGCGGTGTGGTGGCTGCTCGAAGACTGACCCCGCAGGGCGCGGCGAGCGCTGCGCCCTACAATGTCCCCATCAGCGCCACCACCCCGGCGGCCGCTTGCGCCAACTGCTCATCGCTCATGTCGCTCACGCCCTGCACCAGATGCGGCGGCAGATAATCCATGCCGGTCAGGTTAGCCAGCGCGTGGAACGGCAGCAGCAGATCCTGCACCGGATAGCGGTTGTAGCCTGCCGGCGTGTAGGCCTGCGCGTTGCCGCCGGTGCTCACCACCAGCTGCAGCGGCTTGCCGTGCAGTTTGGTGCCTTCGCTGCCGTAGGCGAAACCATAAGTTAATACCGCGTCCTGCCATTCGCGCAGGATCGCCGGCGAGCTGTACCAGAAAAACGGGAACATCATCACCACCGCATCGTGGCTTTCCAGCAGTGCCTGTTCGCGCGCCACGTCGATGCGGTAATCCGGGTAAGCGCGGATCAGCTCGTGCACGGTCACGTTAGGCAGCGGGCGCACGGCCTCGATCAGCGCCTGGTTGATGCGCGACTCGTCGGGGGTACGGTGGGCGGTTAACACTAAAATGCGTGACATAAAGGATTCCTTGAACGTAAAGAAGATGAGGCATTTTTCCATTTCTGCCGCTTCGGGTGTAGGCTGTTCAAGGTCACTTCAATTTCAACCGAAAGTATCAACCACTATGTCGCTGCCCTTTGACGTGCACCGCCTGCTGCCGGCCTTCCTCGCCGCCGCGCAGGCGCAAAATTTCTCCGCCGCCGCCCGCCAGCTGGGCGTCACGCCGGCGGCGGTCAGCAAAAATATCCGCGCGCTGGAAGAGAAGCTGGCGCTGCGGCTGTTTCAGCGCAACACCCATAACGTGCTGCTGACCGACGAAGGCAAAGCGCTGCTGGCGCAGGTGGCGCCGCTGTGGCAGGCGTTGGCGGCGACGCTGGAAAGCGCCGGCGGCGAGCGGCAGGCGCCGGCCGGGGTGGTGCGCGTCACGATGATCCCCGGCTTCGGCCGCCAGATGCTGATGCCGTTGATCCCGCAATTTCTGGCGCGCTACCCGCAGATCGATCTCGATCTGTCGCTGGACGCCCGGGTGGTGAATCTGGTGGGCGAAGGCTTCGACGTCGGCATCGGCAGCCGGGTCGATCCCGACAGCCGGCTGGTGGCGCGCCCGCTCTACCCGATGCATATGGCGCTGGCGGCGTCGCCCGACTATCTGGCGCGGCGCGGTGAACCGCAAACGCCGCACGACCTGCTGCGGCACGACTGCCTGCTGCACCGCAACCCCAGCAACGGCCGCCACGTCAAATGGCAGCTGCGCCATCAGGGCGAAACGCTGGCGCTGGATCTGAACGGCCGATTGGTGGTGAGCCGCCCGGAAATGTTGCTGGATGCGGCGCTGGCCGGGCTGGGCATCGTCAACCTGGCGCGCTGGTACCTCGAAAAGCACTTTGAGCAGGGCACGCTGCGGCCGGTGCTGGCGGAGTGCTGGCCGCGCCCGGTGCAGCTGTGGCTCTATTACGCCTCGGCGGATCTGCCGCCGCGGGTGCGCGTCTGGGTCGACTTTCTGCTGGAACATTTTCGCGATCGGCCAGTGAGCGATTGACGACTGTTCAGCTTGCGCACGCTCTTCCGTTTTCCTTGTTCTATATCAAAAGAATCTCGTCAATATCTATATATAGTGCATTAAGAATTGTGAACACCTATATATAGTAGTTATCCACAAAATCATCCACACGCCGCCACAGCCCTTGCGCGCTGCGGCTTTGCCCTGTGGATAAGCGAAATTTGACGGTTGCTCGCCACGCCAGGCGGGTATGAACGCTCCCTCGGGGAACAAGGAGTACAACGTGAAACCAGTAGTGATTAAGCGGGACGGTTGCCAGGTACATTTTGACGAAGCGCGCATCGCGCAGGCCATCGAGCGCGCCGCGCTGGCGGTGGGCGTGGTCGACGCCGACTACTGCGCCACCGTCGCCCGCGTGGTCGCTCAGCGCATGGAGCAGCAGCCGCGCGTCGATATCCACGAGATCCAGCAGGCGGTGGAAAACCAGCTGATGGCCGGCGAGTACAAACAGCTGGCGCGCGCCTATATCGAATACCGCCACGATCGCGACGTGGCGCGCGAGCTGCGCGGCCGCCTGAACCAGGAGATTCGCGGCCTGGTCGAGCAGAGCAACCGCGCGCTGCTGAACGAGAACGCCAACAAGGACAGCAAGGTGATCCCCACCCAGCGCGACCTGCTGGCGGGCATCGTCGCCAAACACTACGCCAAGCAGCACATCCTGCCACGCGACGTGGTGCTGGCCCATGAACGCGGCGAAATTCACTATCACGATCTCGACTACTCGCCGTTCTTCCCGATGTTCAACTGCATGCTGATCGATCTGAAAGGCATGCTGACCAACGGCTTCAAGATGGGCAACGCCGAAATCGAGCCGCCGAAGTCGATCTCCACCGCCACCGCCGTGACCGCGCAGATCATCGCCCAGGTCGCCAGCCATATCTATGGCGGCACCACCATCAACCGCATCGATGAAATCCTGGCGCCGTTCGTCGACGAGAGCTTCCGCAAACACCTGCAGGTGGCGGAAGAATGGCAGATCCCGGACGCCAAAGGCTATGCCATGGCGCGCACCGAGAAAGAGTGTTACGACGCCTTCCAGTCGCTGGAGTACGAGGTCAACACCCTGCACACCGCCAACGGCCAGACGCCGTTCGTCACCTTCGGCTTCGGTCTCGGCACCAGCTGGGAGTCGCGCCTGATCCAGCGCTCGATCCTGAAAAACCGCATCGCCGGGCTGGGCAAAAACCGCAAGACCGCCGTGTTCCCCAAACTGGTGTTCGCCATCCGCGACGGCCTCAACCACCAGTACGGCGATCCGAACTACGACATCAAACAACTGGCGCTGGAGTGCGCCAGCAAGCGCATGTACCCGGACATCCTCAACTACGATCAGGTAGTGAAGGTCACCGGCTCGTTCAAAACGCCGATGGGCTGCCGCAGCTTCCTCGGCACCTACGAGCAGGACGGCGAACTGGTGCACGACGGCCGCAACAACATCGGCGTCATCAGCCTCAACCTGCCGCGCATCGCGCTGGAGGCGATGCGCGATGAGTCGCGCTTCTGGGCGCTGCTGGATCAGCGCCTGCAGCTGGCGAAAAAGGCCCTGATGACGCGCATCGCCCGGCTGGAAGGCATCAAGGCGCGGGTGGCACCAATCTTGTACATGGAAGGCGCCTGCGGCGTGCGGCTCAAGGCCGACGACAACATCGCCGATATCTTCAAGAACGGCCGCGCCTCGATTTCGCTGGGCTATATCGGCCTGCACGAGACCATCAATGCGCTGTTTGGCGGCGAAAACCACGTGTATGACGACGAGGCGCTGCGCGCCAAAGCGGTGGCGATCGTCGCGCGTCTGCGCGCCGCCGTCGACGCCTGGAAAGACGAGACCGGCTACGGCTTCAGCCTCTACAGCACGCCGAGCGAGAACCTGTGCGATCGCTTCTGCCGGCTGGACACCGCCGATTTCGGCGTGGTGCCGGGCGTCACCGACAAGGGCTATTACACCAATAGCTTCCACCTTGACGTGGAGAAGAAGGTCAATCCGTACGACAAGCTGGACTTCGAAGCGCCCTACCCGCCGTTGGCCAGCGGCGGCTTCATCTGCTACGGCGAGTACCCGAACCTGCAGCACAACCTGAAGGCGCTGGAAGACGTGTGGGACTACAGCTACAGCCGGGTGCCTTACTACGGCACCAACACGCCGATCGACGAGTGCTACGAGTGCGGCTTCACCGGTGAATTCTCCTGCACCAGCAAAGGCTTCACCTGCCCGAAATGCGGCAACCACGACTCGGCCAAGGTCTCGGTCACCCGCCGGGTGTGCGGCTATCTCGGCAGCCCCGATGCCCGGCCGTTCAACGCCGGCAAGCAGGAAGAGGTGAAACGCCGGGTGAAACACCTCGGTAATGGGCAGCTCGGCTGAAAAAGCGCCGCGCAGCCTATGCAGAAGCCTGTTCATCAGGCGTGATTGTCGCAGCCAGTTTGCCTTCGGCCAGCGCACACCAACCGGAGCGTACACGCAGTACGTGAGGAGTGGCAGCACTGCCCGGAGGCAAAATGGCCAGTAAAATAGCCTGATGGGCAGGCCTCACATGAATTATCACCAGTACTACCCGATCGACGTCGTCAACGGCCCCGGCACCCGCTGCACGCTGTTTGTCGCCGGCTGCGTGCACCAGTGCCCCGGCTGCTACAACAAGAGCACCTGGCGGCTCAACTCCGGCCAGCCGTTTACCCCGGCGCTGGAAGACCGCATCATCGCCGATCTGAACGATACGCGCGTGCCGCGCCAGGGGCTGTCGCTCTCCGGCGGCGATCCGCTGCACCCGGCCAACGTGCCGAGCATCTTGCAGTTGGTGAAACGGGTGCGCGCCGAGTGCCCCGGCAAGGATATCTGGCTGTGGACCGGCTACCGGCTGGCGGAGCTGAACGCACAGCAAATGCAGGTGGTGGACAGGATCAACGTGTTGATCGACGGCAAGTTCGTGCAGGATTTGAAAGACCCGGCGCTGATCTGGCGCGGCAGCAGTAACCAGGTGGTGCATAGGTTGCGATGAGCTGGCAGCACAGACTTGATCTGGCACAATTACGGCATAGAGCCAATCTGACGGGCGGGTTTGTGCCAGGAGCGGATGTTGCGAACATTACGACACATTCAGTCAAGATATCTAAAATCGCATGGCACGGTTATACGGGGTGTTTACATTACCTTGATGAAAGGAAGGCAATGATGCAAGAATGGTCCGAACAGTTGGAAAAGTGGTCTTCTAATCAAGAATAGGTCAAATGAAGACCAATCAGCGTCATATCTGAACAAGGATGCTAAAAGAATAAATGCTATTTGAGTATGCCCTCCATAAAAATACAAACAAGATTGTTCACGTTGATTCCGTTCCTAACGGAAAACGCTGTGAATGCATCTGTAAGAACTGTGGAGACGCTCTGGTAGCAAAGAACAACGGTAGGGTAGTCAGACACCATTTCTCGCATACAACTAAAGAAGAAAGCCGAGACTGTCAAATGACACAGTTGCACATCGGGATGCAGCAACACTTCTTATCGATATCCAAGTTTACCCTCCCCCAAAATTCGTTGTCTTTAGATGATACTGACATCTTTGTTCCTGAATTTTCCACAGACATTAGTAAATCAACCCTTGAGTACAAGATCGGAAAATACTGGGCAGATGTGTACTTAGAAACAGGCGTTGGTGATGTAGCAATCGAAGTCTGGGTTACCCATGAATGTGAAGAAGAGAAGAGACAATATTACATCGACCACCAGATTGATTCGATTGAGTACCGTTTTCCACCGAATGAAAACAGGAGCATTGACGAATGGGTCGCTCTACTAAAAGTTAACAACGTAGACTACAAATGGATCTACCACTCAGCTCTGGAGAAAAAGAAGCTCAAGCACTTGGAAAAGGTTGAACAAGAAAAGCAGCGAGCCAAAGCTGAAAGAGAATCTAAAGTACACGAACTCGTTAAGCGTTCTATGAAAGATAAAACGCTGTATCTCCCCTGCATACGCCAAGACATAGAACTCGAACACAATGGTGAGACGCATAACATAAATCGAGAGGTATTTACTGCTCGCACTGTTATATGTCAAAAAGTCTCGCTGACGTTTGAGTCTGATGAATGTGTCATTCTCGATATAGTTACGGGAGGCAGAACGATCAGAGTTGCTTATTCATACTCAAGCTGTATTCCTGAATTGCTGCCTCTTACTGATAAATACGCAATATGTAACTACTTTGACGATGAGTCTAACGTCATTAATTGCTTGTGGTTGAAACATCCTTCTGTAGAGGCAAGCATTCATAAAAGAAGGAGCCAATATATACTAGAATTAATTAACATCGACAAATTGCGTCATATAAAAGAAAAGGTTGAAACTTTAGCCTCAGAATACTCAAACGGACACGACACATTCTTCAAGAAAAACTATTCGCTTTGGAAAAAATGGATGATTAAGAGACATCTTTTTACACCAGTATTAGACAAGAAAGCCCCCTCTTTTCCACGGCACCTGAAAATGAATCGAAAACATGAACAACTATGGCCTTTTCAGATGTTTCACATTCTTGTTTTAAGTACCCTTGCCGAAATCGTCGATTCATACCCGATTAAAAAACCAATATATTATCGGGATTTATTCATAGAAATAGCGCAGCATTATGGTTTATCAGAGCAATATCAAACTATATTAAAAGAATTTAAATCCTTAAAGAGGCCTTCCTCCTTTGATGAGCTTATCGATGAAGAGAGCATTATAAAAAAGTCTCTTGAACCCTATGCAGTGCTTGAACTTGTGTTATTGCGAAAAGATCATGCTATAAGGAAAGACTCTCTGGTATCCTCATTGAAAGTTTAATTAGTGAAAAATTATATGCTTGTCAAGAATTAACGCAGTATAGGCATTATGATATCCTGCTTTTGATCAACTTCACCATCTATGTCTATGTAGGTTGATCAGATTAACCTTCCTAATAAACAAGTTTTTAATTCACGACCTGAATGTCCGCTTTTCGCTCAAAGCCGCCTGGCAGTTCTATTCGTAGAAACTACCAGCCCAGCCCTGAACGAATCCCCCTCCCACCCTCACCGATAACGCTCCCGGATTCTCACTTTAATTAAATATAGCCATTCGTTTTTCTACCTCCGAATGGCTGAGATAAACCGCGGTGCCGTTTCTTAAGCGTTCAAGGTCGGCATCCCCCCTTCACGCAGCGCCTGCTCCAGCAACATCACCTCTAAGTCCATTTCAGGTTTATTCCGCTGTTCCATTTCCATCTCCTCCTTGAGACAGCATCGGGCCACTCAGCAACAGCGGTAAGTTACACCAACCCCATCCCCACTACGCCAGTCAGTGCGCCGCACAGCGCCACCAGCGCCGCCGTCAGGCACAGCGCCCGGGCGGAGAAGGCCTTGTTGAGCATCAGCAGCGAAGGCAGGCTGACCGCCGGTAGGGTCATCAGCAGCGCCAGCGCCGGGCCTGCGCCCATGCCCGCCAGCATCATGGTCTGCACGATCGGGATTTCCGCCGCGGTGGGGATAACGAACAGGCAGCCGACGATCGCCAGGCCGATGATCCACAGCAGGCTATTGTCGACGGCGCCGTCGGCGTGCGGGAACAGCCAGACGCGCGCCGCCCCCAGCGCCAGTACCGCCAGCACGTAGATCGGGATGGTCGACCAAAACAGCGCCCACAGCGCTTTGCCCCAGCGGGCGAGGAACGGCTGCTCGTCGTTCTGCGCCGTCAGCACCGGCGGGTGCGGCGCGGCGGGCTGCGGATCGTTGGCGGTCACGCGCTGCACCAGCCAGGCGATGCCCAGCACCATCACTACACCCGCCACCAGGCGGATGGCGGCGAACGGCCAACCGAGCACAAACCCCATGAACACCAGCGTCGCCGGGTTCAATACCGGGTTGGCGAGCCAAAAGGCCAGCGCGGCACCGCTGGACACCGACTGGCGGCGCATGCCGGCGGCGACCGGCGCGGCGCAGCAGGTGCACATCATGCCCGGCAGCGCGATCAGCGCCCCCAGCACGGTGCCGGAAAAACGCCGGTGGCCGAGCGTGCGCGCCAGCCAATCGCGCGGGATCAGCACCTGCACCAGCGAACCTAATAGCACCCCGAGCAGCGCCGCCTTCCACACCGCGGTGAAGTAGACCAGCGCGTACTGCCAGGCCGCCAGCCAGGGGCTCGCGGCGCCGTCGGCCAGGATCGATTTGCCGATCGAGTGGCTGTCCGCCGCCACGAACGCCTTGCCGTAGTAAGGCTGCCATTTGACGTAGTAGAGGCCGACGGCCACCACCAGCAGAAACAGGATCGGTTTCCACAGCGGCCAGGCGCGTGGGGCGTGTTCAGGGGCGTTCAGAGGTTGCGGCATGGTAGCGGCCAGAGTCAGTCAACAGTGGCGCCAGCATAGCGCGCCGCCGCCGCCCGTGCACGCCTGGGCTGTCCTAAATAGTTCATCTGTTCGCCACCGAGGCGTAACGCGATTGTCATCTGCGCCCGTCACCATGATGCCAACTTGAAAACCACAGGGTAGACGCCCGATGAAACGCACCGCTTCCGCCTTCATCGCACAGCCATCGGTATAACGAGGTTTTTATTATGATGGAGTTATCTAGACATCCGACCACTTACCCCACCCGCTATCAGCAGATCGCCGCACAGCTGGAACAAGAGCTGCGCACGCAGTACCGCTGCGGCGACTACCTGCCTTCGGAACAGCAGCTGGCCGAGCGTTATCAGGTCAATCGCCACACCCTGCGCCGCGCGGTGGATCAACTGGTGGAACGCGGCTGGCTGCAGCGCCGCCACGGCGTCGGCATTCTGGTGCTGATGCGGCCTTACGACTACCCGCTGCACGCCAACACCCGCTTCAGCCAGAATCTGTTCGAGCAGGGCAGCCATCCCACCAGTGAGCGCTTACTCGCCGTCTTGCGCCCGTGCAATGGGCATGTTGCCAGCGCGCTCTCGCGTGAGGAAGGCGAAATGGTGATCCACCTGCGCACTCTGCGCCGGGTCAACGGCGTACCGATGAGCGTCATCGACCACTATCTGCCCGATCTGGACTGGTGGCCGGCGCTGCAGCAGTTCCACAGCGGTTCTCTGCACCAGTTTATCGAGCAGCACCTGCAGCAGCCGCTGACCCGCCGCCAGACGCGCATCAGCGCGCGCCGCGCGCAGGCCAAAGAGAGCCGGCTGCTGGAGATCGCCACCCACGCGCCGCTGCTGTGCGTGCGCACCCTTAACGTCCGCAGCGGCGGCGAAGACGTGGCGGAATACTCCGTCAGCCTGGCCCGCGCCGACATGATTGAACTGACGATGGAGCACTGAATGCAAGCCTTAGAGTCGAGACAACGCTGGATGTCGGTGCTGGCGCACAGCCGGCCCGAGCAGCTGCGCAGCCACTGGCAGGCGCTGAACCTCAGCCCGGGTTACCGCAGCATCCGCGCGCCGGAGATCGGCCTGGCCCAGCTGCAGGGGCGCATGGGCGCCACCGGCCGCCGCTTCGTGCTGGGGGACATGACCGTCACCCGCGCGGTGGTGCAGCTGGACAACGGCGGCTACGGCTACAGCTATATCGCCGGGCGCGACAAGGCGCACGCCGAGCTGTGCGCGCTGGCCGATGCGCTGCTGCAACAGCCGGAACACGGCGAACGCCTGCAACAACAGCTGATCGCGCCGCTGGCCGCGCTGCAGCACGAACAGCGCCAGCTGCGCGCCCGGGCGATCGCCGCCAGCCGGGTGGACTTCTTTACGCTGGTGCGAGGGGATTAAGCCATGAGTTTATTGACCGGTTTTGAACAACCGATAGACCAATCGCAGCACGCTTTCCGTTTGATTCTTAAAGCCTTGAGCGAACCGGGCCACCGGGTGACGCTGCCGAACGGCCCGGCCTGGGCGCCGCTGAACGCCGCCAGCACCGCCGCCCTGCTGACGCTGGCCGATCAGGAAACGCCGCTGCAACTGTGCCCAGAGTTAAATAGTGAGCAAGTGCTAACCAACATTCGTTTTCACAGCGGCGCGCCGCTGGCCGCCACGGCTCAGGAGGTCTGCTTTGCCCTGTTCGATGAGCACGTTCAGGCCGTCGATCTGCAGGCGTTGCCGCACGGCAGCGAAATCTCGCCGGAATGCGGCGCCACGGTGGTGGTGCAGCTCGCCGAGCTGGAGAACGGCGCCGCGCTGCGCCTGACCGGCCCCGGCATCGAGAGCCAACGCCTGATAGCACCGCGCCTGCCGCCGGCGCTGCTGGATTACCTGGTCAACCGCCCGCAGCGCTTCCCGCTGGGGCTGGATATTTTACTGACCTGCGGCGATCGCCTGCTGGCGATCCCGCGGACCACCCGCGTGGAGGTGTGCTGATGTACGTAGCGGTAAAAGGGGGCGAAAAAGCCATTGAGGCCGCCCATCAGCTGCAGGAACAGCTGCGGCGCGGCGACGAGGCGCTGCCGGCGCTCGGCGCGGAACACATCGAACAGCAACTGGGGCTGGCGGTGGATCGGGTGATGACCGAAGGCGGCATCTACGATCGCGAGCTGGCGGCGCTGGCCATCAAACAGGCCAGCGGCGATCTGGTGGAGGCGATCTTCCTGCTGCGCGCCTATCGCACCACCCTGCCGCGCCTGGCGGTCAGCGAGCCGCTGGCCAGCGAAAACATGCGGCTGGAGCGGCGCATCTCGGCGGTTTACAAGGATTTGCCCGGCGGGCAGGTGCTGGGGCCGACCTACGACTACACCCACCGGCTGCTGGACTTCGCGCTGCTGGCGGAAGGCGAGGCGCCGCGTGCGCCGCAGGCCGACGAACCGCTGCCGGACAACTGCAGCCACGTGTTCGATCTATTGTGTCGCCAGCAGCTGGCGCGGGAGGAACAGGACGACGGCAGCACGCCGGACGACATCACCCGCAACCCGCCGGTTTACCCCTGCTCGCGCTCGGCGCGCCTGCAGCAGCTGGTGCGCGGCGACGAAGGTTTTCTGCTGGCGCTCGGCTACGCCACCCAGCGCGGCTACGGCCGCAACCACCCGTTCGCCGGCGAGATCCGCACCGGCCACGTTTCGGTGGAGATCGTGCCTGAAGAGCTCGGTTTCGCCATCGACATCGGCGAAATCCTGCTGACCGAGTGCGAAATGGTCAACGGCTTCGTCGATCCAAAGGACCACCCGCCGCACTTCACCCGCGGTTACGGGCTGGTGTTCGGCCGCGCCGAACGCAAGGCGATGGCGATGGCGCTGGTAGATCGCGCATTGCAAAGCCCCGACTACGGCGAAGGCGTCGCCGGCCCGGCGCAGGACGAAGAGTTCGTGCTGGCCCACGCCGACAACGTCGAGGCCGCCGGCTTCGTCTCCCATCTCAAGCTGCCGCACTACGTCGACTTCCAGGCCGAACTGGAGCTGCTCAAGCGGCTGCGACAGGAATACAGCGAGCGTCAGGAGGCCCGCGATGAGTGAAGTATTGACCGGCTATAACCTCGGTTATCTGGACGAGCAGACCAAGCGCATGATCCGCCGCGCCATCCTGAAGGCGGTGGCAATCCCCGGCTATCAGGTGCCGTTCGGCGGCCGCGAGATGCCGATGCCCTACGGCTGGGGCACCGGCGGCATTCAGCTCACCGCCAGCGTTATCGGCCGCGCCGACGTGCTGAAGGTGATCGACCAGGGCGCCGACGACACCACCAACGCGGTGTCGATCCGCCGCTTCTTCCAGCGCGTCGCCGGGGTGGCCACCACCGAACGCACGCCGGAGGCCACGCTGATCCAAACCCGTCACCGCATTCCGGAAACCGCGCTGCGCGAAGACCAGATCCTGATCTATCAGGTGCCGATCCCGGAGCCGCTGCGCTTTATCGAACCGCGCGAAACCGAGACCCGCAAGATGCACGCGCTGGAGGAGTACGGCGTGATGCAGGTGAAGCTGTATGAAGACATCGCGCGCTACGGCCATATCGCCACCACCTACGCCTACCCGGTGAAGGTCAACGATCGCTACGTGATGGATCCTTCGCCGATCCCGAAATTCGACAACCCGAAAATGCACATGATGCCGGCGCTGCAGCTGTTCGGCGCCGGGCGCGAGAAACGCATCTACGCCCTGCCGCCGTTCACCAAGGTGGAGAGCCTGGACTTCGACGACCATCCGTTCAGCGTGCAGCAGTGGGACGAACCCTGTGCGCTGTGCGGCTCGCGCCACAGCTACCTGGACGAGGTGGTGCTCGACGATCGGGGCAACCGCATGTTCGTCTGTTCGGACACCGACTACTGCCGGCAGCAGCTGGCGCAATCTTCGCAAGAGGCGCAGCACTGATGACTTCCACCCCTTTGAGCACCACCCCGCTGCTGTCGGTGAACCGGCTCACCCACCTGTACGCCCCCGGCAAGGGTTTCAGCGATGTGTCGTTCGACATCTACCCCGGCGAAGTGCTGGGCATCGTCGGCGAATCCGGCTCCGGTAAAACCACGCTGCTGAAGTCGATCTCGGCGCGGCTGGCGCCGCAGCGCGGGCAGATCCTTTACCGCCCGCAGGCGGGCCAGGAACAGGATCTGTACGCCATGGCGGAGAGCGATCGCCGCCGCCTGCTGCGCACCGACTGGGGTGTGGTGCACCAGCACCCGCTCGACGGGCTGCGGCCGCAGGTCTCTGCCGGCGGCAACATCGGCGAGCGGCTGATGGCCATCGGCCAGCGCCACTATGGCGACATTCGCCGTCAGGCCGGCCAGTGGCTGGAAGACGTCGAAATCCCGCTGTCGCGCCTCGACGATCTGCCGACCACCTTCTCCGGCGGCATGCAGCAGCGGCTGCAGATCGCCCGCAATCTGGTCACCCACCCCAAGCTGGTGTTTATGGATGAGCCGACCGGCGGGCTGGACGTGTCGGTGCAGGCGCGCCTGCTCGATCTGCTGCGCAACCTGGTGGTGGAAATGCAGCTGGCGGCGGTGATCGTCACCCACGATCTCGGCGTGGCGCGGCTGCTGGCCCACCGCCTGCTGGTGATGAAACAGGGCGAAGTGGTGGAGAGCGGCCTGACCGACCGGGTGCTGGACGATCCGCACCATCCTTATACCCAGCTGCTGGTTTCTTCGGTGCTGTCGTAACCCAAGGCGATAACAGATGACTATGCAAATCCGAGTTGAACATCTCAGTAAAACCTTTGTGCTGCACCAGCAGTACGGCACCCGCCTGCCGGTGCTGCACGACGCCAACCTGACGGTCCACGGCGGCGAATGCGTGGTACTGCACGGCCACTCCGGCAGCGGCAAATCCACCCTGCTGCGCTCGCTGTACGCCAACTACCTGCCGGACAGCGGCCATATCTGGATCAACCACCAGGGCGACTGGCTGGACATGGTCAGCGCCGATGCGCGTCAGATTCTGGCGGTGCGCCGCCATACGCTGGGCTGGGTCAGCCAGTTCCTGCGGGTGATCCCGCGCATCAGCGCGCTGGAGGTGGTGATGCAGCCGCTGCTGGAACAGGGCGTCGAGCGCGCCGAGTGCCGTGAACGCGCCGAAGCGCTGCTCACGGCGCTCAACGTGCCGCAGCGCCTGTGGCCGCTGGCGCCGTCCACCTTCTCCGGCGGCGAGCAGCAGCGGGTGAACATCGCGCGCGGCTTTATCGTCGATTACCCCATTCTGTTGCTGGACGAACCGACCGCCTCGCTCGACAGCCGCAACAGCGCGGCGGTGGTGCAGCTTATCGAACGCGCCAAGGCGCGCGGCGCGGCGATCGTCGGCATTTTTCACGATGAAGGCGTCCGCCAACAGGTCGCCGACCGGCTTTATGACATGCAGGCGCCGCAGGCGCTGGAGGCCCTCTGATGATCGTCAATAACGTTAAGCTGGTGCTGGATGACCAGGTGGTGCAAGGCTCGCTGGAGATGCAGGACGGCGTGATCCGCAGCTTCGCCGACGGCCCGAGCCGGCTGCCGCAGGCGCTGGACGGCGACGGCGGCTGGCTGCTGCCGGGGCTGATCGAACTGCATACCGACAACCTGGACAAGTTCTTTACCCCGCGCCCGAACGTTGACTGGCCGGCCCATTCGGCGATGAGCAGCCACGACGCGCTGATGGTGGCCAACGGCATCACCACGGTACTGGACGCGGTGGCGATCGGCGACGTGCGCGACGGCGGCCACCGGCTGGAAAACCTGCAGAAGATGATCGACGCGGTGATCCACAGCCAGCGCGCCGGGGTGAACCGCGCCGAGCACCGGCTGCACCTGCGCTGCGAGCTGCCGCACGAGAGCACGCTGCCGCTGTTCGAACAGCTGATGGACAAGCCGGGCGTGTCGCTGGTGTCGCTGATGGACCATTCGCCGGGCCAGCGCCAGTTCGCCTCGCGCGAAAAATACCGCGAATACTATCAGGGCAAATATCACCTCAACGACCAGCAGATGAGCGAGTACGAGGAGCAGCAGGTCGCCCTGTCCGCCCGCTGGGCCGCGCCGAACCGCGAGGCGATCGCCGCCCACTGCCGCGCGCGCCGCATCTCGCTGGCCAGCCATGACGACGCCACCGCCGCGCACGTGGCCGAGTCCTGCGCGCTGGGCAGCGCCATTGCCGAGTTCCCCACCACCGAGGCGGCCGCCCGCGCCTCGCACCAGCAGGGCCTGCAGGTGCTGATGGGCGCGCCGAACATCGTGCGCGGCGGTTCTCACTCCGGCAACGTGGCGGCGCACCACCTGGCGGCGCTGGGGGTGCTGGATATTCTCTCTTCCGATTATTACCCGGCCAGCCTGCTGGACGCGGCGTTTCGCCTCGCGGCGGACGAGCGCAACGCCTACGACCTGCCCCAGGCGGTGCGCATGATCACCCGCAACCCGGCGCGGGCGCTGGATCTGCAGGATCGCGGCACCCTCGCCGAAGGACTGCGGGCGGATCTGGTGCTGGCACGGCCGCACGGCGAGCACGTTTACGTGCAGAACGTGTGGCGCCAGGGCAGGCAGGTGTTCTGATGGCGCGGCTCATCTATCTGATGGGGCCTTCCGGCGCAGGCAAGGACAGCCTGCTGGCCGCGCTGCGGGCCGACGCCGACCGCGCGCCGCTGGTGGCACACCGTTACATCACCCGGCCGGCGGACGCCGGCTGCGAGAATCACATCGCGCTGAGCGAACCGGAATTTCTGCGCCGCCGCGCCAAGGGGCTGTTCGCGCTCGACTGGCAGGCCCACCAGCAGCGCTACGCGTTCGGGATCGAGGTGGATCTTTGGCTGCTGCAGGGGATCGACGTGGCGGTCAACGGTTCGCGCGCCCACCTGCCGCAGGCGCAGCAGCGCTATGGTGCGCAGCTGCTGCCGGTGTGCCTGCAGGTCAGCGCCGGGATTCTGCGCCGGCGCCTGCAGGATCGCGGGCGAGAAAGCGCCGAACAGATCGAGCAGCGGCTGGCGCGGGCGGCGGAATATCAGCAGAGTCTGCCCGCCGGCTGCCGGGTGCTGCACAACGATGGCCCACTCGACGACACCCTGGCGGCGCTGCTGGCGCTGCTGCCTACCGCCACCCGACAAGCTCAGGACGCGACGCCATGAACGACTTTGCCCAGCCGAAAATCGGCGACAACGTGACCCTTAACCGCACCCGGCTCGGCCAGTATGTGCATCTGGCCGACGATGCGATCCTGGAAGAGGTGGAGATGGGGGACTACTCCTACACCGCCGGGCACAACCAGATCTTTTACGCCACCATCGGCAAGTTCGTCTCCATCGCCTCCTATGCGCGCATCAATCCCGGCAACCACCCGACCTACCAGCGCATCGCGCAGCACCACTTTACCTACCGCGCCTCTGAATACGGGCTGGGGGAAGACGACGCGGCGTTCTTCGACTGGCGGCGCGAGCACCACGTCACCGTCGGCCACGACGTGTGGATCGGCCATAACGCCATTCTGATGCCGGGCGTCAGCGTCGGCAACGGCGCGGTGATCGGCAGCGCGGCGGTGGTCACCAAGGACGTGGAGTCTTACAGCATCGTCGCCGGCGTGGCGGCCAAGAAGATCGGCATGCGCTTTGACGACGCGCTGATAGAACGCATCGAACGCAGCCAGTGGTGGCACTGGGATCACGCCACGCTGCAGGCGCGGCTGGCAGATTTTCGCGACATCAACCGCTTTGCCCAGAAGTACCTTTAACGGAGGGGAGCGATGCAACTGACCTTTCTCGGCACCGGCGGCGCGCAGCAGGTGCCGGTGTTCGGCTGCGACTGCCCTATCTGCCAACGGGCGCGGCGCGAGCCGGCATTTCGGCGGCGAGCGTGCAGCGCCATGCTTAACTATCAGGGGGAAACGACCTTATTGGATGCGGGATTGCCGGCTTTGGAGCGGCGATTTTCGGCGGGGCAAATTCAACGTTTTTTACTGACACATTACCACATGGATCACGTTCAGGGGTTATTTCCTTTGCGTTGGGGGTGCGGAAATTCCATTCCGGTGTATGGCCCGCCGGATGAACAGGGCTGCGACGACCTGTTCAAACACCCCGGCATTCTGGTGTTTCAGCCGCCGCTGGCGCCCTTTGCCACCGTCGAGCTGGGCGGCATTCGCATCACCCCGCTGCCGCTGCAACACTCCAAACTGACCCACGGCTATCTGATCCAGGCGGCGGGCGCTGCGCTGGCCTACCTGACCGACACCGTCGGCCTGCCGCCGGCCACCGCAGACTATCTGCAAAACGTGGCGCTGGATCTGCTGGTGCTCGATTGCAGCCTGCCGCCGCAGCCGCAGGCGCCGCGCAACCACAACGATCTGACCCGCGCGCAGGAGACGCAGCGGTTGCTGCAGCCCAAACGCACGCTGCTGACGCACATCAGCCATCATCTCGATCGGTGGCTGCTGGACAACGAACTGCCCGCCGGGCTGGAGCTGGCGTTCGATCACCTCAGCGTCAACCTCGGTAGCAGTGCAGCCGATCCGACTCCAGCACCCTGACCCCTTCGCCCGGCGTGAACGCCTGCTGCAGCAGCGTTTGCGCCACGTCTTTGGCGGAGACGGCGCGCCATTTGCCGGGCAGCAGCCTGAACAGCGGCAGCGTGAGGCGCTCCATCAGGCGCGGCGCGGGGCGATCCCCCACCAGCATGGAAGGCCGCACCAGCGTCAGGCGCGGCCAGTGCTGTTCGCGCAGCGCCTGCTCCATCTCGCCTTTGGTGCGGTTATACAGGAAGGTGGAATCCGCGTTGGCGCCCAGCGCGCTCACCACCAGACAGTGCTGCGCCCCCAAGCGGCGGCCGGTCAGCGCGCTCTCCACCACCAGTTGATAATCGACGTAGCGGAAGGCATCGGCGCTGCCCGCCGCCCGGCGGGTGGTGCCCAGGCAGCAGAACACCAGATCGACCGGCTGCTGCAGGCTACTCAGCAGCTCGAACAGCGCATCGCCGACCGGGTTGGTCAGCTTGCCGTGCGGCGGCAGCGGCGTGCGCGTCGGCGCCACGATGGACGTTATCTGCGGATCGCTTTGCAACAGCTGCAACAACTCGCGCCCCACCAGCCCGGTTGCGCCGACTAACAGTGCTCGCGCCATGCAATCTCCCGTTGTAATCAATACGTCAACTTAAAGTATAGACCGCGCCCAGTGCAGCTTCTTGCCGAAGCCGAGGGTGTTGTCGGTCATCTTCACCTCGTGCAGATCCAGCCGCCAAACCGAGGCCTTCATCGCCCTGGCGATCGGGAAGCGCTTGCAGTAACGCGCGCGCGCCGCCTCGGCTTCTTCGCCGCTCAGCAGCACCGCCTCGGCGCGGTACTGCACGCCGCGGATCAGCGCGATGCTTTTCGGCTTCGGCGCGATGGTGCCGACCACCCGGCCGTTGTTCAGCATCAGCCCGCCGTGGCGGGTGTGCGGTTCAGTCATCAGCCACAGCGCCATCGTCGCGGCGTCGAACACGTAAAAACAGTTGGCGCACCACATGTCGAGGCCGTCGCCGGCGCACAGCGTCAAGACGTGTTGTTTGCCGATGAAATCCGCAATCTGCTGCCGTTGTTCTGGGGTATTCAAGGTTACTCGCCTCCCTGTTCACTCACTTCATCTTACCCTGCGTTGTTGAGGCGAGTCACAAATAACGATAATCATCAAAATCCCAAAGTGAATATAAAAACACAATAAATGCATTTTTATTAATTTAAGCCCGAAGCGGATTTATAACATAAAAAATACAAGACGGATTTATTTGATCGTTATGCAACCGGTTAATCGCGCGATTTTATTTTTCCTATCCTGACGGCATGCAAAATTAACGCACCGCCCCGGTACCGATTAGCAATTCGTTTACATGCCCGTTAGCTCGCCTGAACGCTGTTTATGCAATCTACTGCATAACAGGTGAATAGTTATTTATAAACACCGGCATTTATGTGACTTTCATCACGATTTTTAGCCCACCTTGCGTTAAAATAGCGCCATCTTTTCACTCAGCAAGGTGGATTAGAAAATGGAAAACAATAACCGAAAAATGGCGCATATCAGGCGCACAACCCATATTATGATGATGGCTCATCGCAGCTGCTTTAGCTTCGCATTCTTCAACTACAGATAACCCTCCCCCCTCGCTCTTACGCCGTTGATAAGAGTGTCATTGCGTTTTTATTTATTCTCCGCACGCCGGTGATAATATCTCTTTCTCGCTAACCGGGAAGGACACGCAATTCATTATTAATTTCGGCCAAGCGCATCCAAGCTAAATAAAACAGCGAACACAGTTAATGCCATTCGGCATCGCTGGGTTCTCGCACACCTTTATTTTCGTGAAGGCGTTAACGGCAAATGGAATTATTTGCCGGCGGACTGCCTTTGCCTGAAGAATGAGAAAAATGAAAAAATTAAAAATTGCCGCCAACACCCAAACCCTCGGCTGCTTTGAAACTGAACGCGACATCGTCGATGTGCATCATAGCGATTTCAATGACGTCGCCGCCATCGTGCTGTCGGTAGACGACGTCACGCAAGGTATGTTGGCGCGCATCGAAGAGCACGGCCTGAACATTCCACTGTTCGTCGCCGTGTGCTGCGAAGAAGAGCTGGATAACGCCGTATTGCCGGCGCTGCACGGCGTGTTTGAGCTGTGCGGCAAGAATACCCAGTTCTACGGCAAACAGCTGGAGGCCGCCGCCGCCAAATATGAGAGCGAGCTGCTGCCACCGTTCTTCAACACGCTGACGCAATACGTAGAAATGGGCAACGCCACCTTCGCCTGCCCCGGCCACCAGGGCGGCGAGTTCTTCCGCAAACACCCGGCGGGCCGCCAGTTCTTCGACTTCTACGGCGAAACGCTTTTCCGCTCCGACATGTGCAACGCCGACGTCAAACTGGGCGATCTGTTGATCCACGAAGGCGCGCCTTGCGCCGCGCAGCAGCACGCCGCCAAGGTGTTCAACGCCGACAAGACCTACTTCGTGCTCAACGGCACCTCGGCCTCGAACAAGGTGGCGACCAACGCCCTGCTGACGCGCGGCGATCTGGTGCTGTTCGACCGCAACAACCATAAATCCAACCACCACGGCGCGTTGATCCAGGCCGGTGCCACGCCGGTTTACCTGGAAACCGCCCGCAACCCGTTCGGCTTTATCGGCGGCATCGACGCGCACTGCTTCGACGAACGCTACCTGCGCCAACAGATCCGCGAAGTGGCGCCGGAACGCGCCAACGAAGCCCGCCCGTTCCGCCTGGCGATCATCCAGCTCGGCACCTACGACGGCACCATCTACAACGCCCGCCAGGTGGTCGACAAGATTGGCCACCTGTGCGATTACATCCTGTTCGACTCCGCCTGGGTGGGCTATGAGCAGTTCATTCCGATGATGAAAGACTGCTCGCCGCTGCTGCTGGAGCTGAACGAAAACGATCCCGGCATCATCGTCACCCAGTCGGTGCACAAACAGCAGGCCGGTTTCTCGCAGACCTCGCAGATCCACAAAAAAGATAAGCACATCAAGGGCCAGAGCCGCTACTGCAACCACAAGCGCTTCAACAACGCCTTTATGCTGCACGCCTCCACCAGCCCGTTCTATCCGCTGTTCGCCGCGCTGGACGTCAATGCCAAGATGCACGAGGGCAAAAGCGGCCAGCGCCTGTGGCAGGAGTGCGTGCGCGTGGGGATCGAAGCGCGCAAAATGCTGCTGGACACCTGCACGATGATCAAACCGTTCGTGCCGGATCAGATCGACGGCAAACCGTGGCAGGCCTATGACACCGCGGCGATGGCCAACGATCTGCGCTTCTTCAACTTCGTGCCCGGCGAGAAATGGCACGCCTTTGAGGGCTATGCCGAATCGCAGTACTTCGTCGATCCGTGCAAACTGCTGCTCACCACGCCGGGCATCGATACCGCCACCGGCAGCTACAGCGAATTCGGCATCCCGGCGACCATTCTGGCCAACTACCTGCGCGAAAACGGCATCGTGCCGGAAAAATGCGATCTCAACTCGATCCTGTTCCTGCTGACGCCGGCGGAAGACATCGCCAAGATGCAGCATCTGGTGGCCCTGATCGCCCGCTTCGAGAAGCACATCGAGCAGAACTCCCTGCTCAGCGAGGTGCTGCCTGCGGTCTATAAAAACCACCAGCAGCGCTACAAAAACTACACCATCCGCCAGCTGTGCCAGGAAATGCACGACCTTTACGTCAGCTACGACGTTAAAGAGCTGCAAAAAGAGATGTTCCGCAAAAGTTATTTCCCGCGCGTGGTGATGAATCCGCAGGACGCCAATACCGAGTTCGTGCGCGGCAATGTGGAATTGGTCTCGCTGGCTAAAGCCGAGGGCCGCATCGCCGCCGAAGGCGCCCTGCCTTACCCGCCGGGCGTGCTGTGCGTCGTGCCCGGTGAAATTTGGGGCGGCGCCGCGCAGCGTTATTTCCTGGCATTGGAAGAAGGCATCAACTTATTGCCGGGATTCGCGCCGGAATTGCAGGGCGTTTATATCCAACAGGATGAGGACGGCTGGAACCGCGCTTATGGCTACGTCATGAAAAATTAATCACCTTACGGGGCGGCGATGATTCTCGCCGCCCGGATCGCATCCTAAAAGAGAAAATGATCATGAGTAAGTCCAATAATAAAATGGGGGTCGTGCAATTAACGATCCTGACCGCCGTGAATATGATGGGTTCCGGCATAATTATGCTGCCAACCAAGCTGGCCGAAGTGGGCACGATTTCGATCGTTTCCTGGCTGGTGACCGCCGTCGGCTCGATGGCGCTGGCCTACGCGTTCGCCAAATGCGGCATGTTCAGCCGTAAATCCGGCGGCATGGGCGGCTACGCCGAATACGCCTTCGGCAAATCAGGCAACTTTATGGCGAACTACACCTACGGCGTTTCGCTGCTGATCGCCAACATCGCCATCGCCATTTCCGCCGTCGGCTACGGCACCGAGCTGTTTGGCGCTACGCTCAGCCCGCTCGGGATCTGTATCGCCACCATCGGCGTGCTGTGGCTTGCGACCGTCGCCAACTTCGGCGGTGCGCGCATCACCGGTAAAATCAGCGGCATCACCGTCTGGGGCGTGATCATTCCGGTGGTGGGCATCTCGGTCATCGGCTGGTACTGGTTCAGCGGCAGCGCCTACGTCGCCGCCTGGAACCCGCATCAGGTGCCGACCTTCGAAGCCATCGGCGCCTCCATCTCAATGACCCTGTGGGCGTTTCTGGGGCTGGAATCCGCCTGCGCCAACACCGACGTGGTGGAAAATCCGGAGCGCAACGTGCCGATCGCCGTACTGGGCGGCACCCTCAGCGCGGCGGTGATCTATATCATTTCGACCAACGTGATCGCCGGCATCGTGCCGAACATGGATCTGGCCAACTCCACCGCCCCGTTCGGGCTGGCGTTCTCCCACATGTTCAACCCAACGGTCGGCAAGATCATCATGGCGTTGATGGTGATGTCCTGCGTCGGCTCGCTGCTCGGCTGGCAGTTCACCATCGCTCAGGTGTTCAAATCCTCCGCCGACAGCGGCTTCTTTCCGAAAATCTTCTCCAAGCTGAGCAAAGCCGACGCGCCGGTTAAAGGCATGCTGACCATCGTCGTCATTCAGAGCGGTTTGTCGCTGATGACCATCAGCCCATCGCTGAACAAGCAGTTCAACGTGCTGGTGAACCTGGCGGTGGTGACCAACATCATCCCTTACATCCTGTCGATGGCGGCGCTGGTCATTATTCAGAAAGTGGCGAAGGTGCCGGACAACAAGGCCCGCATCGCCAATATCATCGCCGGCATCGGCGCGCTGTACAGCTTCTATGCGCTCTACAGCTCCGGTGAGGAAGCGATGATGTGGGGCGCCATCGCCACCTTCCTCGGCTGGACGCTGTACGGCATCGTCTCGCCGCGCTTCGAGCTGGCGGGAAAAAAGGGGTAAAGCGGTAAGGCACCGGCGGCCGGGGATGGGATTGTGATGGCGAACATGCCATCATACGCCGACCCTGGCCACCGAAACGGCGTACGATGACCGACACTTCCCCCACTCTCTGGCACCTCTACATGCTGCGTTTACCGAGCGGCATGCTGTATACCGGCATCACCACCGACGTGGCGCGCCGCCTGGCGCAGCATCAGGCCGGCAAAGGCGCCAAGGCGCTGCGCGGCAAAGGGGAATTAACGCTGGCGTTTCACTGCCAGGTGGGGGATCGCTCAACGGCGCTGAAGCTGGAATACCGCGTCAAACAGCTGAGCAAAATACAAAAAGAGCGGCTGGTGAATCACCCGCCGCTGTCGTTGGAATATTTGCTTCCTGGTTAACAGGTGTCGGTAAAGTTTTATCCCTTCTATTTCAAACTGCTTGTACAGCAGTGAACTGATGGCTAGACGCTCGCGGCCGGCCGCCGAATTTCTAAGCTGCCTATACGGCAGTGAACGAGCCGAATGCCCCTGCGCAGAAAGTCGCGATTTTCTAAGCTGCCTATACGGCAGTGAACTCCGAGCTTCAGAACGTAACCCCATTTATTTGTTTCTAAGCTGCCTATACGGCAGTGAACCTGGATTACTTCGACGTGCCGAAAACCTTAACTTTCTAAGCTGCCTATACGGCAGTGCACTATACGGCGAACGGGTGTTAAAAATGCGCAATTTTCTAAGCTGCCTGTACGGCAGTGCACCGTTGCATATTAGCGCTAATCAGCTGATTGATGGAGGAAAATCGAAATTTCCGTTCAAAAAGCCTTTTTTAAAGAGTTTAAAAATATGACTTTAAATCAATCAATTAAAAGTGGCGCTCAAAAAAGGGTTCGGCAACCCAGAACGGAGTAAGGTGGCGTATCTGCATTTTTAGGGGGGAATTATTGGGTTCCCTGTTCAGTATC
Organism: Serratia sp. CY84636; assembly: GCF_052166245.1. Lineage (NCBI taxonomy): Bacteria > Pseudomonadati > Pseudomonadota > Gammaproteobacteria > Enterobacterales > Yersiniaceae > Serratia > Serratia sp. CY84636. Next base: position 188,258 of record NZ_JBJNOX010000004.1, on the reverse strand, counting down.
ACCATCCGCTTCTCTCAGACGCATAGACACCACAGAAGACCTGAATTGCCAGCTCAAACAGCTGAGCAAAATACAAAAAGAGCGGCTGGTGAATCACCCGCCGCTGTCGCTTGAGTATTTGTTGCCGGTGGTTAAAAGCGATTAAACGGCGCCGAAAAAGCCACTTCGCCGCTGACGCCATTCAGGGCGTCTTCCGCCAGCGGATACACCTGGAACGCGTTTTCCGTGCCCGGCCAGCGGCAGTTCAGGCCATAGGCGGCGGCCGGTTTAAAGCCGAAGCGGCCGTAGTAGGCCGGATCGCCCAGCACCACCACCGCGGCGTAGCTGAATTCGTTCAGCGAATCCAAGCCTTCGTACACCAGCTTTTCAGCCAGCCCCTGACGGCGCAGGCTTTCGTCTACCGCCAGCGGCGCCAGCGCCACCCATTGGCGATCTTCGCCGGCCACATCCACCGGGCTGAACGCGGCGTAACCCACTACGCCACCTTCGTCGTCAGTGGCGACCACGCCCAGCGTCAGCAGGCCGTCTTCGCGCAGCTGCTGCACCAGATCGGCTTCGTCGTCGCGGCCAAAGGCGCGGCGCAGCAAGGCGTCGATGCCCGCCGCATCTACCGGGATCTCTACGCGGATCAGCATGATACCGCCACACGGGAAGCCGACGCCGTGCCCTCCTGCAACCCTGCTTCGACAAAATCAGCCAACTGCAACAGCCCCATGCGCAGCGGCGCGGGCATGCTTTCCAGCTCGATGGCGTCCATCAAATTTTTCACATACAGACCCAATTCGGTATCCCCTTCAATCTGCAGCCGACGCTGAAAGAACAGCGTATCCGGATCTTGCTTGCGCGCCGCGATCAGGATCAGATCGTTGGCGTCGCCGCTGAAGCTGACGTCCGCTTCGGCGTGCTGGCTGACCACCAGTTTGTCGTTTTCTACCGTCATAAACCATTGTAGCGCCAGATCGCGAACTTCGATCTTCAACCAGCGCGATTCGAGAAATTCCAGATCCCCATCCGCCAACGCCTGGCGGAACTGCCAGCTCAGCACCTGTTGCAGCAGCTGGCGCTGCAGGGCGAACGGCGTGAATTTCAGCGGGATGCGCAGCAGCGACGGCCCCTGGCGCACAAGGCGTGCTCGTAGTTGTTCCAACACGGTCATCCACTCCTTTCAATACGGACTACCGCTATTTTGCCACACTGGCGCGCGGCTTCAGCGGTCTATATCAACAAATAGTGCATTTCACCGCCATGTTTATCAATACGCCATAAGCTGCCCCAAATCAAAACCTGTGTGCGCCCCTTTGCCTAAAATGGCCTCCCCGATTCGCGTTTGCCGGCGGAACACCGCCGTCGGCAACCTTTAAAGACAGCGTGCGCCCGGCCGGGCGCACGGCTAAGCCAGGATAAATCTATGGAGCTGCTTTGTCCCGCCGGCAACCTGCCGGCCCTGAAGGCCGCGGTGGATAACGGCGCCGACGCCGTTTACATCGGTCTGAAAGACGATACCAACGCGCGCCACTTCGCCGGCCTCAACTTCACCGAGAAAAAGCTGCAGGAAGCGGTCGATTACGTGCATCGCCACGGCCGCAAGCTGCATATCGCCATCAACACCTTCGCCCATCCCGACGGCTACGCCCGCTGGCAGCGCGCGGTGGATATGGCGGCCCAGCTGGGCGCCGACGCGCTGATTCTGGCGGATCTGGCGATGCTGGAATATGCCGCCCAACGCTACCCGCAGCTGGAGCGCCATGTTTCGGTGCAGGCCTCCGCCACCAACGAAGAGGCGATCCGTTTCTACCAGCGTAACTTCGAGGTGGGCCGGGTGGTGCTGCCGCGCGTGCTGTCGATGCATCAGGTGAAACAGCTGGCGCGCACCAGCCCGGTGCCGCTGGAAGTGTTCGCCTTCGGCAGCCTGTGCATCATGGCCGAGGGGCGCTGCTATCTCTCTTCCTACCTGACCGGCGAGTCGCCGAACACCGTCGGTGCCTGTTCGCCGGCGCGTTTCGTGCGCTGGCAGCAAACCCCGCAGGGCATGGAGTCGCGCCTGAACGATGTGCTGATCGACCGCTATCAGGATCATGAAAACGCCGGTTACCCGACGCTGTGCAAGGGCCGCTATCTGGTGGACGACGTGCGCTACCACGCGCTGGAAGAGCCCACCAGCCTCAATACGTTGGAGCTGCTGCCGGAGCTGCTGGCCGCCAACATCGCCTCGGTGAAGATCGAAGGCCGCCAGCGCAGCCCGGCTTACGTCAGCCAGGTGGCGCGCGTCTGGCGCCAGGCGATCGACCGCTGCCAGGCCGATCCGGCCGCCTACCGCGCCGACGCCGCCTGGATGGAGACGCTGGGCGCGATGTCCGAGGGCACCCAAACCACGCTGGGCGCCTATCACCGCAAATGGCAGTAGCCGGAGGAAACATGAAATACGCACTGGGGCCGGTACTCTACTACTGGCCGAAAAACGACATCGCGGCGTTCTATCAACAGGCGGCGGAGAGCAGCGCCGACATCATTTACCTCGGCGAGAGCGTTTGCACCAAGCGGCGCGAGATGAAGGTCGGCGATTGGCTGGCGCTGGCGCGCGAGATCGCCCGCAGCGGCAAGCAGGTGGTGATCTCCACGCTGGCGCTGTTGCAGGCGCCGTCCGAGCTGAATGAGCTGAAACGCTATGTGGAAAACGGCGAGTTCCTGTTTGAAGCCAACGATCTGGGCGCGGTGAACATGGCGGCGGAACGCGGTCTGCCGTTCGTCGCCGGCCATGCGCTGAACTGCTACAACGCCTATACCCTGCGCCTGCTGCGCCGCCAGGGCATGATGCGCTGGTGCATGCCGGTCGAACTTTCACGCGATTGGCTGGCCAACCTGCTGACGCAGTGCGACGAGCTGGGCTTCCGCCACGATTTCGAGGTGGAGGTGCTGAGCTACGGCCACCTGCCGCTGGCCTACTCGGCGCGCTGCTTCACCGCCCGCTCGGAGAACCGCGGCAAAGACGAGTGCGAAACCTGCTGCATCAAGTATCCGCAGGGCCGCATGATGCGCTCGCAGGAACAGCAGCAGGTGTTCGTGCTCAACGGCATCCAGACCATGAGCGGCTACTGCTACAACCTCGGCAACGAGCTACCGAACATGCAGGGGCTGGTAGACATCGTGCGGCTGTCACCGCAGGGCACCGAGACGCTGGCGCAAATCGACGCCTTCCGCGCCAACGAGCATGGCGAGCAGCCGCTGTCCTTGACCGATCACGCCGACTGCAACGGCTACTGGCGCCGCGTGGCGGGGCTGGCGTTGGTGTCTTAGCGTGGTAAGCGCCGGCGGCGCTCTGCCGCCGGTATTGCGCCACACACTTTTTCCCCGTTTTCTTTCCACCTTCGCTCACTTTGCCGCTCTCGTTACCTGCACTGTAAGCCGTTAGCTGAGTTGTTCTGGGTGCATTTAGAACCCGCGAAGTTGGCAAGCCATATACGCCGAGGGAGATCGTCAGCTCCTGATACTGAGCAGCATCTAGATAGCAGATGTCCACGTTGGCTTCGTATAGTGGATTGTTCAGCTAATATTTAGCTCCTGAAAATGGCGGGCATAACGGATGGTTCTGCTGATATATTGTACGCATAAACGCATTATGTTAAATATGCTGGGCTTTAGTGCATTATTCTCCTACCTCGGTGGCACGCGCTCCCCTGGTCTTACATCTCTGTTCATCCTTTGAACGTTGATAACCACCCTACCGTATCCGCTTCTCGCAAGTAGTAAGGCAGTTATCGAGTGCCCGGTACCGTATTGGCTCACGTTTGAACCCCCCATTTAACCGAGTAGACCGATACGCCTCACCTCAACCTTAACGCTCAAGCTCTGAATTGAGGAAAGTTAGCTATTTAGATTCAATCGGTTATCTAATACATGTAAATGAAAATCATTATCACTTGATCTGATGGATAAGTTCGGTTAATCTCATTACTGTACATTTATACAGTTGTTTGTGTGACTCATATTCCATTACTTGAGGGTTCATCATGGCTAACAAACCGTACATTGTTGTAAACCAATTCCACGGCAACATCCTGGTTGGCGATCCAGCACGTGACTTCACACCTGGTCACGTTAATCTGTCCTATTACGATAAAGACGGAAAATATCTTGGCACTTATGGTGCCAACCACGACAACAGCTGGAGTGGTATTCTGGAGGAAACAGAGACTAACAAAGCACGAATGTCCAAGGGACAAGCGTGGTATAACCAGTCTTATATTTATCCTGAAGAAAATTCCTTTCTAAAATCGTGGGATTACGTGCGACAGGGTTCAATAAAAACCAAAAACAAGGAGAAGGAATACGAGCTATGGGGGGGGAACTGTGTTGATTTTGCTACCCAAGCTTTGTGTTTGGTTAATGAAAACTTAGGTGACTATCTTAAGGATGGTTCTGTTCTTAAAGCCTACTCTAAACTTAGAGACACCGCATGTCCTATTGATAATTCACATCGACAACGTCGTAGTTTGCAAAGTAATATTGATGACTTCGAAAGGATTTATGGCGTGAAAATCCTCAGGGTTATTCCTGCAAATATTGGTAGCCCGTTAAAACTTTATCGCGACTCAAAATTCGTTAACGACAGCTATTCAATTCCTAGACGTCGGGTAAATGGAGCTCCTGCTGCCGAGCCTTCAAACTATGCATGGGATAACGTGAAAGAGTTTCTCGTTACTCGAGGAACCAACTGCCCTTCTAGTAAGAACTATTTGGTCGCATATTTAACGCTTGTGTCACCCATTGTCATCAATCTAGACGGACTTGGCATTAAAACCACTTCTGTAGTCGGGGCAAAAGCCATGTTTGACATAGCTGGTTCTGGCGATCGATGTTACACAGGCTGGATCACACCTGGCTCTGGCTTCCTGATTTGTGATAATGAAGGCACCGGCCAGGTTGATAGCATCAACGATATGTTTGGTGGGATGGAACGGGGTGAAGGATTCTTTAAACTGGCCCGACTCGACAGTAACAATGATGGGGTTATTGATCAATCAGACCCTGCTTTCTCAAAACTGAAAGTCTGGATCGATAAAAATGGAGATGGTATTGTCGATGATGGAGAAATCTTTTCGTTAACCGAACTTGGGATTGAATCTCTCTGTGTCGAATTTGACAATGTAGATGAAGAAGACGATAACGGCAATATGATCGGCGAAAGAGCATATGCCGTCATTAATGGGAAGAAACACGAGATGTCTGACGTGTATTTTAAATACTTCTAATACCGATGTGTCCACCTCGCGTTTCTATTACGCGAGGTTTTTCTTGTTGCAGTAAAGCACCCAGCAGACATAGAGACCGAGCAGGGATGACAGAATGAATGTGGCGATAGTAATACTGTCGTTCTTATAAAAATAGTGGTATGCAAATGGAAAACTCACTGCATTAGCTATCAATGTTGCAGCCATTATTACAGTCATTGCTGTTGATGAGTGCCATTTGTTCTTTCGATAATTGAAAATGCTGACCACGTACAGAACCAACATGATTGGAGTAATAAATATTGAGAACAAATAAAAGCTATATTTCAATTCATGAAATTTAGAGAGATCTAACGATAATATTACGCTCGAAGAATAAAGTATTATCATGTTAATCAACAGTATCAATGGGCTTGACCACACTATGACTTTGTTTAACTTCTTCATATACATTCCTTTTGATAATGATTTTCATTATCAACAATGACAAGCAAGAAGTAAAGAAAATCGACTTACTCAGTTTTTTGCCACGCAGATCCGATTTCTGGCAGTTTCGGATCACCCGATCGTCCCCCTTCTCCGCAGCCCCCGTCAACACAACATGTGGCACTTGTTCAGCTGAGTTTTCTTCTAGATGCTGTGTTTGACCGGCCTGATCGTTAACTGCGGCTCCGGGCCGAAAACCACGGTATGATTATTTTCCCGCCGTGGAACATTTCCGGAAAGTTGCCATAATCCAGAAAGTCGGATCAACCAGATACGGGCGCCAGGTAATTTAATAGAGTGGTTATATGGATGCTTATTATCAGGTGAGTGATGTTTACGGCAGGAAACTGCGGAGAACCATCACTGTCGTGAAGGTTAGGAAGATTGCGGAGAGGTAATAATTTTCAGACGCACTTTTGTCGGCACAGTGAACGGCTGGCATATCATCGAGAAAGCTAAATTCCCGCAAAATGCCTGCCTAGTGAATGGCAATCCCCCTGCCGAGTACTAGTGCCGCTCGGTACAACAAATTCTCGGTTTATCCCCGCTCTCGCGGGGAACACTCTAAACGTATCTAGTTGAATTAAATGAATTTTCAACATCTACGAGATTTCACAGCGATTTAAGCATCCGGGCAGTCACATAACTCTTTGAAATCTAATAAATAAAAAAACATCTATAGCAATAAAGCAGAATCACCGAATTTTCACACTATAACAACAAGATACATCCCCTACACTCGCCGCTTCCTGAACATCCCGCGCAGCGCCACGCTGTTGCGCAAGAAACCCACGCCGAAGCCCAGCAGGGTATAGACCACGCCGAGTATCAACATCATCACCACGTCGCCCCACACTTCATTCAGCGACAGCCCCATCTGGTTGACGCCGGCGATCGCCTTGGTACCCCAGGTGGAGGGAATGCTGTACGAGATGGCGCGCACCCAGGCCGGCATCGACTGCAGCGGCCAGATAGTGCCGGACAGATAGAAGATCGGCGTGGTGATGAACGCCAGCGTCAGGTAGATCATCTCGACGCTGCGCAGGCACTCGGTCACCAGCTTGCCCAGCCCCAGTACCGCCAGCAGGAACGGGAAGGTCAGCAGCAGCAGTTCGGCGATGTTCGCCGTCTGCCTGTAGCCCAATACCCACGGCCACAGCACGAACAGCACGATAGACAGGAACAGCCAGATCGGCAGCAGCGCCGTCAGCCCGCCGAGGTGCGCCGCCAGCGGCGCCTTGCCGCCGGGCATGCTCTTCATGGCGATATTGACGCGGATACAGGCGATCAATAGCGAGTGCTGTAACAGCATCACCAGCAGGCCCGGGAAGATGATCGCCGCGAAGCTGATGCCGGGGTTAAACACGTCCAGCGTTTGTCCCAGTATCGGCGTCAACAGTATCTGCGCCTGCCGTTCGCTGAAGCCGCTGCGCAGCAGCAGCCCGTTGTTGTACTCCGTCAGCAGCTGCTGGTAGGCCGCCACCACGTCTTGTTGGATCTGGCCGTTGGCCAGGCGGTTGGTGGCGTCGCCGTACACCGGCACCACGATGTTCTGCCCGCTGAGGATCTTCTTCTCCAGATCCACCGGCATGATGATCACCGCAAACAGCTTGCGCCAGCCGAGATCGCGCTGCGCCTGTTCCAGGCTGTCGTAGGTTTCAATCGCTATCTTGGAGGTGGCGTCCAGCTGACGGATCAGCTTCCGGCTGGCGGTGCTGTGGTCCTGATCGACCACCCCCACCGGCAGATCCCACACCGTGCGGTTGGCGTACACCATGCTCATGATGCACAGCGACAGGATCAGCATCAGCCACACCGGCCGCTCCAGCATGCCGAGCAGTACCTTAACGAAGGTTTGCCAATAGAGCTTCATCCGGCGTTCCCCTCTTTTGCCAGCCGCGCCGGCAGGCGGTTGCGCACCAGCAGCGCGGCCACCAGCGGATAGACCGCCAGCAGCGCACACACGCTGAAAATGGCGCTGGCGTGCACCTGCCGCAGGAACACGTCGAACATCGCGTACAGCGCGTGAGTCAGCGGTTCGATGTTGGAAATGATGCGCGCCGGCAGCGGCATCGACAGCTCAGGCACCGCCATGCCGGAGAAGGTCATCGCGATACTGACCAAAATACCGATCAGGCTGTACGCGGTGATGGTGCTGCCGGTAAAGGTGTACAGCAACAGGCCGATGCTCTGCGCCGCCATCACGTAAAACAGGCCGATCATCAACATAAACAGCGGGTTGCCGCTGACGCGGGCGTCAAAGATGCCCACCAGCGCCGCGATCTCCACCATCAGCAGGGTGGTGAAACACAGCGTGTAAGGCGCCAGCTTGCCGAGCAGCGCCAGGCTGAACGGCTTGGCCTGCAGCAGCGATTTGCTGCGCGCCAGCACGTAGATCATGCAGGTCACCACGAACAGCTGCAGCAGGTGAATGGTGGCGGCAAACTGCTGATAATAGATATAGCTGCCGCTGGCGTTGAACAGGCTGCCGTAAGAGAGCGTTACGTCCGCCAGCGGCGGCAGCGATTTGCCCATCTCGGTGGCGATGATGCTGCGGGTGCTGGCGTTGATTTCGTTCATCAGGCCGCCGAAGTCCTGGGTGGAGTACAGCCCGGCGCCGTAGAACAGCGCGTTGTAATACATCACCACGCTCGGCTGCTTGCCCGACAGCGCGTTAGCCTCAAAGTCCGGCGGGATGTACAGCAACGCGTAATCTTGCGCGCTGCGCAGGCGGTTCAGCGACTCCGGCAGCCCGCCGCCGTAGGCCTCGACGTGGGCGTGCGACCCGGCGTCCAACCGCCGCGTCAGCGACTTGGACAGCGGGCTGTGATCGCTGTCCACCACCGAGACCGGCAGATCGAGCAGCGTGCCTTCGGAGAAGTTGCTGCTGATCAGCCCAAACAGGATCAGCGGAAAGATCCAGCTCAGCCAGTGCACCACCGGGCTGCGAAAGGCGACGCGACACTCTTTGTCGAACGCGTGACTGAAGCAGCGCCAGCCGGCCCTTACTCTTTCCATTGCCATAAGGTGCTCATCCCCGGACGCAGGCCGTCCACCGGCTGTGACGGATACAGGCGCACTTCGAAGGTTTTCAGGTCGAAGTCGCCGGTGGCGCGGGTGGCGCGTTTGGTGGCGTAATCCCCCAGCGGCGCGATGTAGCGCACCTCGGTGTCGATCATTTTGTCCTTCAGCGCCGGCACCCGCAGCTTGACCTTGTCGCCTTTGCGCACGTGGGCCAGAATGTCTTCGCGCAGGTTAAACACGAAGTAGGCGTCCGGTACCCGGATCAGCGTCACCAGCGGGCTGCCGGCGTTCAGCAATTCGCCCACTTCGGCCGGGATCGGCCCCACTTCGCCGTCTACCGGCGCTTTCACCTGCAGATCGTCGCTCTGCGCCTGGATCTGCAGCAGGTTCTCTTCCGCCGCCCGCAGCGCCGCCGCGTATTGTTGCCGCAGCTCGACGCGGTCGCCGTTGATACCTTCGTCCAGGTTGGCCTTGGCCGCCTGCACCTGCTGGAAGGCGGTATCGCGCGACCGGCGCGAAGCGTCCAGCTCGGACTTCGAGATATAACCCTTGCCGGACACGCTCAGGTTGCGGTTGTAGTCGTTTTGCGCGTTGCGGTACTGCGCCTCGGCCTGCGCCAGGTTGGCTCGCAGGTTGCGGATGCTCTCTTCACGGGTGCCGTGCAGCGACTGATCGAGCTGCGCCTTGGCTTCGTCGCGCGTCGCCTGCGCGGAACGCAGCTGCGCCATCAGTTCGGGGCTGTCGAGCTGAATAATCAGCTGGCCGCTTTTCACGTCGTCGCCGCGTTCGATCAGGCGTTCAACCACCCGGCCTTTCGCTTTGGAAGCGACGATCACTTCGGGGGCGTCCACTTCACCCTGCAGTAACAGATCCTGATTATGCGCGCGGAACAGGATCGCCAATGCGATCGCCACCATCATCAGCAACAGGGTAAACAGCGTCTTTTTTTTCATTATATCGGCTCCCGGAACGGTAAGCGGCGGGCGGGGATCATCATTTCCATATCTCAAATTGCTCCAAAAAACACCATTGCTCTCATGAGGATATCACAAGCACATATCTCCTCTTTTATAACTATAAATTGGATTATGCTTTTAACACTAAAAAGCATCTTTTTGCGGCCTTTTAGTATGCAGATTCCTGCAATCGCCCTTTAAGCGATCCACTCTCTGATGGACGATGTCATGACTGAACACACTGCCGTACCGCTTTCGGTACTGGATTTATCGCCAATCCCGCAAGGGGCCAAGGCGCGCGACGCTTTCCACTGTTCGCTGGATCTGGCACAGCACGCCGAACGCTGGGGTTACCGGCGCTACTGGCTGGCCGAGCACCACAACATGACCGGCATCGGCAGCGCCGCCACCTCGGTGCTGCTGGGCTATCTGGCCGCCGGCACCCAGAGCATTCGCCTCGGCTCCGGAGGCGTGATGCTGCCGAACCATGCGCCGCTGGTGATCGCCGAACAGTTCGGCACGCTGGAGTCGCTTTACCCCGGCCGCATTGACCTGGGGCTGGGCCGCGCGCCCGGCACCGATCAGCGCACCATGATGGCGTTGCGTCGCCATCTGTCCGGCGATGTGGATACCTTCCCGCGCGACGTGCAGGAGCTGCAAAACTACTTCTGCGACGCGCAGCCCGGCCAGCCGGTGCAGGCGGTGCCGGGCCAGGGGCTGCACGTGCCGCTCTGGCTGCTCGGCTCCAGCCTCTATAGCGCGCAGCTGGCGGCGCAGCTCGGCCTGCCGTTCGCCTTCGCCTCGCACTTCGCCCCGGATATGCTGTTCCAGGCGCTGCAGCTGTACCGCGAGAACTTCAAACCGTCCAAACAGCTGGCGCAGCCGCACGCCATGGTGTGCGTCAACGTGATCGCCGCTGAGAGCGATAGCGATGCGCGCTTCCTGTTCAGCTCGATGCAGCAGCAGTTCATCAATCTGCGCCGCGGTTCGCCCGGCCCGCTGCCGCCGCCGGTGGATAACATCCACGCGCTGTGGACCGCCGGTGAGCAATACGGCGTCGAGCAGGCGCTGCGGATGTCGATCGTCGGCGATGAAAAAACCGTGCGTCACGGGCTGCAAACGCTGCTGCGTGAAACCGATGCCGACGAGATCATGGTCAACGGCCAGATCTTCGATCATCAGGCGCGGCTGCGTTCGTTCGAGATTGTTGCCGGAGTGAAAGGCGACGTCGTGAAGGGATAAAACGCGAAAAGGCGGTGGGGAACCCCACCGCCTCGGCGTTAACGCTGGATCAGATAGCGGATGGTCGGCCCGTCCTGCTGGATATCCAGCACCTTGTAGCCGTGGTTGCGCGCATCGAGCGGGATGTTGTTGATCGACTGCGGGCAATCGCTGATCACCTCCAGAATTTCCCCTGGCTTCAGCTGCGGCATCGCCTCCAGCGTCGCCACCGCCGGGTACGGGCAAGGCTCGCCCAGCATGTCCAGCCGGTAGTCCGGCACTATCGTCGTCTCTTTCATGGCAGGCTCCTCAAATTCACCACCTGCGCCTCAGGCCGGGCGCGGAAAAAGCGTTTCTCCCACCACAGCATGGCGGCGAAGGCCAGCGCCAGCAGCAGGTAGGTCACCAGCAGGCCGCCGATCGGGCCGAAGGTGTCGAGCAGGTTGATCTTGTCGTAGTCGGTCGCCAGCGCCGGCGCCAGATCGTCCCAGTAATAGGCCAGCAGCGTGGCGCCGATGATGTTGCCCAGCCCCACCCACCAGTAGTGCACCTGCCCTTCCACCGCGCGGTACATCCAGCCGGTCTCGCAACCGCCGGCCAGCACGATGCCGAAGCCGAACAGCAAGCCGCCCAGCACCGCATTCGGGCCGGCCCACATGATTTTCGGCGCCACGCCGAGCTGCACGTAGCTGAAGATGCCGATAGCGCTCACCGCCATGCCGATGATGATGGCTTTCGCCATGTGGGTGCGGCCGGTGATCCACAGATCGCGGAACGCCGAGGTGAAGCAGATCTGCGCGCGTTCGATCAGCAGACCGAAGCCGATGCCGAACAGCATGGCGATGCCGAGTTTCGGCGCATCGAACAGCGTCCACAGCGACCAGGCCACCGCCAGGCCGAAGACCGCCATGCCCAACCGGAAGCGGCGGCGCGCCTGCTCAGGTTTCTGCGTCAGCGGCGCGGCGGCCTTCACCTTTTGCAATTTGACCGGGATGCGGAACATCGGCAGCAGCGTGAATTTGGCACCGAAGTACGAACCCGCGGCGGTCGCCAGCGCGAAGAACCAGGCGTGCAGCGAGAACTGCGGAATGCCGGTGAAGAACGCCGCCAGGTTACAGCCCATCGCCAGGCGCGCGCCGAAACCGGCGATAATGCCGCCCAGCAGCGCCTGCACGATGCGAATGCGGTGCTGCGGCTGGCGCAGCTTGATGTTGTTAGCCCACAGCGCGGCGGCGATGCAGCCGGCGAACATACCGATGATCATGCGCCCGTCGATGCGCTCCAGCGGCGTGCCCTGCAGGCCGATAACCTTGAAATAGCCCCACTGCTCAGGGTGCAGGCCGAACCACTGCAGCACATGGCCGCCCCAGCGAGTGAATTCGCCGGTCACCGCCCAGAAGGTGCCGGTCATGCCGAAGTAGTAGGTAGAAAGGATCCCGGCGGCGATCACCGCCGGCAGCGGCGCCCAAAAGCGCACCAGGTATTGAGATTTGAACTGCTGCCAACTCATGGCATCTCCCGTGCATATCATCCGTAAGAAAAAACCTTATGAATGATACGCCATTCGGGGACGTTTGACGGCAACTTTCAGGCATAAAAAAACCAGCCCGCAGGCTGGTTTTTCAGAGCGCTTCACCGCGAACGGTGAATCAGCGATTACGCGTCGCCGAAACGACGACGTGGTGCGGCAGGTGCTGCGTCATCACGGCGTGGCGCTGGCTTACCGTCACGGTTGAAGTTACCGCCACGACGCTCGCCGCCGTTACCGCCTTCACGACGTTCGCCGAAGGAACGACGTGGGCCGCCTTCGCGACGTTCGCCGTTGAACGGACGACCGTTGCCGTTGCCACGACGCTCGCCGCCGTTGCCACCGTCACGACGCTCGCGACGTTCGAACGGCTGTGCATCGCCCAGCAGCTGCATGTTCATCGGCTTGTTCAGGATGCGGGTGCGAGTGAAGTGATTCAGGATCTCGCCCGGCATGCCTTTTGGCAGCTCGATGGTGGAGTGGGAAGCGAACAGCTTGATGTTACCGATGTAACGGCTGCTGATGTCGCCTTCGTTAGCGATAGCGCCAACGATGTGACGGACTTCTACGCCATCGTCACGGCCCACTTCGATGCGGTACAGCTGCATTTCGCCAACGTCACGACGTTCGCGACGCGGACGGTCGCCGTCACGGCTATCGCGGCTGTCGCGACGATCACCGCGACGATCGTCACGGTCGTTGAACTCGCGACGCTGACGCGGCTTGAAGACCGGATCCGGCGGCAGGATCAGCGGACGTTCGCCCTGTGCCATTTTCAGCAGCGCTGCGGCCAGGGTTTCCATATCCAGCTCTTCTTCCGGCTGCAGTTTGGTCAGCAGTGCGCGGTACAGATCCAGATCGCTGCTTTCCAGCTGCTGCTGAACTTTTGCGGCGAACTTGGCCAGACGACGCTCGCCCAGCAGTTCTGCGTTCGGCAGTTCCACTTCCGGGATGGTCAGCTTCATGGTGCGTTCAATGTTGCGCAGCAGGCGGCGTTCGCGGTTTTCCACGAACAGCAGCGCGCGGCCGGCGCGGCCCGCACGACCGGTACGGCCGATACGGTGAACGTAAGACTCGGAGTCCATCGGGATGTCGTAGTTGACAACCAGGCTGATGCGCTCAACGTCCAGGCCACGGGCCGCAACGTCGGTCGCGATCAGGATATCCAGACGACCGTCTTTCAGACGCTCCAGAGTCTGCTCACGCAGCGCCTGGTTCATGTCGCCGTTCAGCGCGGCGCTGCTGTAACCGCTGCGCTCCAGCGCTTCGGCCACTTCCAGGGTCGCGTTCTTGGTACGAACGAAGATGATCGCCGCGTCAAAGTCTTCGGCTTCCAGGAAGCGCACCAGCGCTTCGTTTTTACGCATGCCGTAGACCGACCAGTAGCTCTGGCTGATGTCCGGACGGGTGGTCACGCTGGACTGGATGCGCACTTCCTGCGGCTCTTTCATGAAGCGGCGGGTGATGCGACGGATCGCTTCCGGCATGGTGGCGGAGAACAGCGCGGTCTGATGTTCAGCCGGGATCTCAGCCATGATGGTTTCTACGTCTTCGATAAAGCCCATGCGCAGCATTTCGTCGGCTTCATCCAGCACCAGACCGCTCAGGTTAGAGAGGTTCAGGGTGCCGCGCTTCAGGTGGTCCAGCAGGCGGCCTGGGGTACCCACAACGATTTGCGGGCCCTGGCGCAGAGCGCGCAGCTGCACGTCGTAACGCTGGCCGCCGTACAGGGCTACCACGTTGACGCCGTTCATGTGTTTGGAGAAATCGGTCATCGCTTCAGCAACCTGAACCGCCAGTTCGCGGGTCGGTGCCAGCACCAGGATCTGAGGTGCTTTCAGGTCTGCCTGCAGGTTGTGCAGCAGCGGCAGCGAGAACGCTGCAGTTTTACCACTACCGGTCTGTGCCATGCCCAGCACGTCGCGGCCGTTCAACAGGTGAGGAATACACTCAGCCTGGATCGGAGATGGTTTTTCATAGCCCAGATCGTTCAGGGCGGAAATGATTGGAGCAGACAGCCCCAGATCAGCAAAAGAGGTTTCAAACTCAGTCGTCATGTACACGTGCCTCATTAATAATGGCAGCCAGTCTACATAACTCGTCGAGAAAATTTTCAGTCATTTTCATTGAAAAGTGTGAACCGGCTCAAATTAGATTATAAAACGAACAAAAAAGCCCTCGCCCGTGAAGGCGATAACTTTGGTTAAAAACCAATGTCCATCAGGCTGATAGGTGTTCGTCAGCTATTGCTGGTCCGATTCCGATAGGTCGTCTTGCTCTTGGCCCAAAAGCGCCAATTCCAACAATGCATAGCGGTGCTCAACAAAGTTGTGAACGTTGTTAGACACCGTCAGTTTGAACAGCGCCGAAGCGGTGTCCTTGTCCCCCAGACTCAGGTAGTGTTTACCCAAATAGAAGTCAGTTTCACTGAGATGCTCAGCGAGCGAAGTGTTATCCGTTGCATCTGCCTTGAGGCGTTCCATCAGCGTTTTTTCGCTGATCTTGCCCAGGTAGAATTCGACAATATTCCATCCCCATTGCCCTCTGTCCGCTTTGTCATAGCGCTGCTGAAGCGCTACCTCGGCCTTCTTGGGATCGATTTCTCGCTCCACTAGATACAGCCATAACGAACGGAAGGGATCGTTTGGGTCGTCTTGATAAAACGCCTGCAGATCATCCTGCGCCAACGGGAAGCGGCCGCCATAATACAGTGCGATGCCCCGGTTTAAACGCGCGTAATTGTAAGTTGGATCAAGCTCTAGTACAGAATCAAACGCTTCATAGGCAGCATCAAAATTGCCTGCCTGCGTTAAGTAAATGCCCAGGTAGTTGAAAACTTCCGGCATGTCGGGACGTATCGCCAGCGCCTGCGAGAAATCATTGCGCGCTAATGCACGTAACCCGAGGCTATCATACAGCACACCGCGCTCATATAAAAGCTGTGCGCGTTCGTCGTCCGTCAGTGCCCGGCTGGCAAGAATTTGTTCCATGCGCGCCAGGATCACTTCCTGCTGCAACGTTGGCTGCAACGGGATTGCCAAAACTTCGTCTTTACGCCAATCATGGTTGCTGCATCCTGCCAGCATGAGTGCTGTCGCAACGTAACACCAGCGCAAGAAAGGCTTCATTTCCCACTCCCGAAGACAAACATTGGATGAACGTCCTGTCCTCCGTTTGCTAAAACGCGGGCATCCTACCCGCGCGATACGAACAGCTCCCAACCCCATGGTGGGGAGCTGTAAAACTATCTATACAGTTATTCTGCTTCAGGCGCAGGTGAACCCGCTTCCGGCGCCATCGCTTCTTTGATGCTCAGACGCACGCGGCCCTGACGGTCAACTTCCAGCACCTTAACCGGCACTTCCTGACCCATCTGCAGATAGTCGGTCACTTTCTCGACGCGCTTGTCGGCGATCTGAGAAATGTGTACCAGACCTTCTTTACCACCGCCGATAGCGACGAACGCGCCGAAATCAACGATACGGGTCACTTTACCCTGATAGATACGGCCCACTTCGATCTCTGCCGTGATCTCTTCGATACGACGGATAGCGAATTTCGCCTTCTCACCGTCGGTCGCAGCGATTTTAACTGTACCATCATCTTCGATTTCGATGGTAGTGCCAGTCTCTTCGGTCAGTGCGCGGATAACGGAACCGCCCTTACCGATCACGTCTTTGATTTTATCCGGGTTGATGCGGATAGTATGAATACGCGGTGCGAATTCGGAGATATCGCCGCGCGGGGTGCTGATAGCCTGTTCCATCACGCCCAGGATGTGCAGACGCGCGCCCTTGGCCTGGTTCAGAGCCACCTGCATGATTTCGCGGGTGATGCCTTCGATTTTGATGTCCATCTGCAGCGCGGTGATACCGTCGCGGCTACCGGCCACTTTGAAGTCCATGTCGCCCAGGTGATCTTCGTCACCCAGAATGTCGGACAGAACCACAAAGTTATCGGCTTCTTTCACCAGGCCCATCGCGATACCCGCAACGGCAGCCTTGATTGGCACACCGGCGTCCATCAGCGCCAGAGACGCGCCGCACACGGAAGCCATGGAAGAAGAACCGTTGGATTCGGTGATTTCAGACACCACGCGAACGGTGTACGGGAAATCTTCTGGTTTAGGCATCATAGCCAATACGCCGCGTTTCGCCAGGCGACCGTGACCGATTTCACGACGCTTAGGTGAACCGACCATGCCGGTTTCGCCCACGGAGTACGGAGGGAAGTTGTAGTGGAACAGGAAGCTGTCGGTCTTTTCGCCCATCAGCTCGTCCAGGTTCTGTGCGTCACGCGCGGTGCCCAGGGTCGCGGTAACCAGCGCCTGAGTTTCACCACGGGTGAACAGCGCGGAACCGTGGGTGCGCGGCAGTACGCCGGTGCGCACGTCCAGGCCACGGATCATGTCTTTTTCACGGCCGTCGATACGCGGCTCGCCACGCAGTACGCGGCTGCGCACCACGTTTTTCTCGACGTTGCCCAGGATGTCTTGAATTTCAGAGGCATCCAGAGTCTCGTCCTGCGCCAGCAGGGTTTCAACGACGCTGTCTTTGATCGCGTCAACCTGAGCGTAGCGCTCTTGTTTTTCGGTGATGTGGTAAGCGTCGCCCAGGCGAGCTTCGGCCAGTTCAGCCACGCGCGCGTGCAGCGCTTCGTTGACCGCAGGCGCCTGCCAATCCCACTTCGGCTTGCCGGCTTCGGCAACCAGCGCGTTGATGTTTTCGATAACCACTTGCTGCTGGTCGTGGCCGAACACCACGGCGCCCAGCATCTGGTCTTCGCTCAGCACGTCCGCTTCGGATTCAACCATCAGCACCGCACCCGCAGTACCGGCAACCACCAGATCCAGACGGCTTTCTTTCAGTTCGTCAGTCGTTGGGTTCAGTACGTACTGGTCGTTGATGTAACCCACGCGCGCTGCGCCGATTGGGCCGTTGAACGGGATACCGGACAGGCTCAGGGCCGCGGAAGCACCGATCATCGCAACGATGTCCGGGTTCACCTGCGGGTTAACGGAAACCACGGTCGCGATCACCTGAACTTCGTTCAGGAAGCTGTCCGGGAACAGTGGGCGGATCGGACGGTCAATCAGACGGGAAGTCAGCGTCTCGCCTTCGCTCGGACGGCCTTCGCGACGGAAGAAGCTGCCCGGGATACGGCCGGCGGCGTAGGTACGCTCTTGGTAGTTAACGGTCAGCGGGAAGAAGCTCTGGCCCGGCTTGGCTTTTTTCTGGCCAACGACGGTAACGAAGACGGCGGTGTCATCCATGCTCACCATAACGGCGGCGGTGGCCTGACGAGCCATCATCCCGGTTTCGATGGTGACGGTATGCTGGCCATACTGGAATTTGCGAATGATCGGTGTCAGCAAAATTATATCCTTGATTAGCGGCGCGCAATCGCATTGACGACTCGACACGCCTGTGACTCGATTTGCCTTCTCACTACATCCTCGCGACTAATGACAATCCTTATCTCAGGCGGGAGATAAAGCCTCTCATTAGCCGCGCGAACCTCTGTAACGGAAGAGCCTGTTTGGAAACATCAGTAATACATTAACCTGATTTGCTTATGCTTCCTAGAAGAAAGGGGCCAAAATAGGCCCCTTTCCACTGAAACTTGCTAGATTAGCGACGCAGACCCAGACGCTCG
Organism: Serratia sp. CY84636; assembly: GCF_052166245.1. Taxonomy (NCBI): domain Bacteria; kingdom Pseudomonadati; phylum Pseudomonadota; class Gammaproteobacteria; order Enterobacterales; family Yersiniaceae; genus Serratia; species Serratia sp. CY84636. The sequence goes on along the minus strand of NZ_JBJNOX010000004.1, from coordinate 170,160 downwards.
ATCAGGCTGGTGTAACGTGCTACATCTTTACGCTTCAGGTAGTCCAGCAGCTTACGACGCTGAGAAACCATACGCAGCAGACCACGACGGCTGTGGTGATCTTTTTTGTGCTCGGAGAAGTGGCCTTGCAGATGGTTGATCTGCGCAGTCAGCAGGGCAACCTGAACTTCGGTAGAACCGCTGTCGTTAGTACCACGACCGAAATCAGCTACGATTTGAGCTTTAGCTTCAACACTTAGAGACATTGTAATACTCCAGATTATAGATAATAAAAACAGGCGCCGATCTCTAATTCAGCAACCCAATGCATAAGCTGCGCCATTCTACTCTTAGCGCAGTGCGATCGCAAGGCGACGCAGTGCCCCGCCGTCAGTCGAAATGCTCGACCACCAGGCGGCGCGGCGCCACGCGACCGTCCTCGGCGATGTCACCAACGCCGATGAATTTTCGCTCTTCACCCTCGGTGATACGCACCAGGCCGGAAGCCGGCGCGCCGGCCACTTGCACCGGTTGCCCCTGCTTGACGTAGCCCGCCACCACCGGCAGCAAATTCACTTCCGGATAGTTCTCAACCGGGCTGTCCATCGGCATCAGCAACGGATCGAGCAGCTCGCCGGGCGCGATCGCCTGTTCCTGCGCCTGAGCCAGCAAAGCGTTCAGCTGTTCCAGCGTCACCATGCGCGCGATCGGATAAGTCGCCACCTGCAGGCGGCGCAGATAGATCACGTGCGCGCCGCAGCCCAGCAGCTCACCGAGATCGTCGGTGATGGTGCGGATGTAGGTGCCTTTCGAGCAATGGATCTCCAGCTCCAGCTCATCCCCTTCCCAGCGGATAAACTGCAGTTCGTACACCGTGATGCTGCGCGCTTCGCGCGGCACTTCAATCCCCTGGCGCGCATACTCGTAGAGTTTCTTGCCCTGGTATTTCAGCGCCGAATACATCGACGGCACCTGCTGGATGTCGCCGCGGAAGGTGTCCAGCGCCGCGTCGAGCTGCGCCTGGGTGAAGTTCACCGGACGCTCCTGCACGATCTGGCCGTCGGCGTCGGAGGTATCGGTACGCTGCCCCAGCTTGGCGATCACCCGATAACGCTTGTCGGAGTCGAGCAGGTATTGCGAAAACTTGGTCGCTTCGCCCAGGCAGATAGGCAGCATGCCGGTCGCCAACGGATCGAGCGCGCCGGTATGGCCCGCCCGGTTGGCGTTGTACAGGCGTTTTACTTTTTGCAGCGCATCGTTGGATGACAAGCCTTGCGGCTTGTCCAGCAACAGCACGCCGTGGATATCACGGCCGCGGCGACGAGGGCGACTCATTAATCCTCCTTGTCATCGCCTGAGGCGGAACGGCGCTCGGCGTCGTTCTTCACCACGTTGGTCACCAGGTTGGACATGCGCATGCCTTCCACCAGGGAGTTGTCGTAGGCGAAGGTCAACTCCGGCACCACGCGCAGGCGCATCGCTTTGCCCAGCAGGGTGCGAATGTAACCGGAGGCGTCTTGCAACGCTTTAATGCCGTTGGTGACCAGATCCGGATCGTGGTTCTCGGTCAGCACGTTCAGGAAGGTGACGTAAACCTTGGCATACGCCAGGTCTCGGGACACTTCCACGCCGGAAACGGTCGCCATGCCGACGCGCGGATCTTTCACTTCACGCTGCAGAATGATCGCAATCTCTTTCTGCATCTCTTGCGCCACGCGTTGACCGCGGCTGAATTCTTTTGCCATTTTGGATTCTCCAGACAAATCGGGGGGCACAAAGGCCCCCCGTAAACAGATATAAGCAGATGTGCAATCGTTAAGCGATGGTGCGTTGGATCTCAATGATTTCGAACACTTCGATCATGTCGCCGACGCGCACGTCGTTATAGTTCTTAACGCCGATACCACATTCCATGCCGTTACGGACTTCGTTAACGTCATCTTTGAAGCGGCGCAGGGATTCCAGCTCGCCTTCATAGATAACCACGTTGTCGCGCAGTACGCGGATTGGGTTGTGACGCTTGATGGTCCCTTCGGTAACCATACAGCCGGCGATAGCGCCGAACTTAGGCGATTTGAACACGTCGCGCACTTCGGCCAGGCCGATGATCTGCTGCTTGTATTCCGGCGCCAGCATACCGCTCATCGCCTGCTTCACTTCGTCGATCAGGTTATAGATCACAGAGTAGTAACGCAGATCCAGGCTTTCCGCTTCGATTACGCGGCGCGCAGAAGCGTCGGCACGCACGTTGAAGCCCAGGATGATGGCATTGGAAGCCGCAGCCAGCGTCGCGTCGGTTTCGGTGATACCACCTACGCCGGAGCCGACAATCTTCACCTTCACTTCGTCGGTGGAGAGTTTCAGCAGCGAGTCGCTGATCGCTTCGCAAGAACCCTGTACGTCGGACTTCAGTACGATGTTCAGCTCGGACACTTCGCCGTCGGTCATGTTGGCGAACATGTTTTCCAGCTTGGACTTCTGCTGACGCGCCAGTTTGACTTCGCGGAACTTGCCCTGACGGTACAGCGCCACTTCACGCGCTTTCTTCTCGTCACGCACCACGGTCGCTTCATCACCCGCTGCAGGCACGCTGGACAGACCCAGGATTTCCACAGGGATAGACGGACCGGCGGAGGTCACTTCACGGCCCAGCTCGTCACGCATCGCACGCACACGGCCGTATTCGAAGCCGCACAGGACGATGTCGCCCTTGTTCAGCGTACCTTCCTGAACCAGCACGGTAGCCACAGGGCCACGGCCTTTATCCAGGAAGGACTCGATCACTACGCCGCTCGCCATGCCGCTGCGAACCGCTTTCAGCTCCAGCACTTCGGCCTGCAGCAGGATAGCCTGCAGCAGCTCGTCGATACCGGTACCGGCTTTCGCGGACACGTGGACGAACTGCGCTTCGCCGCCCCACTCTTCCGGCATAACGCCGTACTGAGACAGTTCCTGCTTAACGCGGTCCGGATCGGCTTCCGGCTTGTCGATTTTGTTCACCGCAACCACCAACGGCACCTGCGCCGCTTTCGCGTGCTGGATAGCTTCGATGGTCTGTGGCATCACGCCGTCGTCGGCCGCCACCACCAGAACCACGATGTCAGTCGCCTGAGCACCGCGAGCACGCATCGAGGTAAACGCGGCGTGGCCCGGGGTATCCAGGAAGGTGATCATGCCGTTCTCGGTTTCTACGTGGTAGGCACCGATGTGCTGGGTGATGCCGCCGGCTTCGCCCGCCGCCACTTTGGTGGAGCGGATGTAGTCCAGCAGAGAGGTTTTACCGTGGTCAACGTGGCCCATGATGGTCACGACCGGCGCGCGCGGCTCGGCCGCAGCGCCCGTATCACGGTCGCTCATCAGCGCTTCTTCCAGCTCGTTTTCACGACGCAGGATAACTTTGTGGCCCATCTCTTCGGCAACCAGCTGTGCGGTTTCCTGGTCGATAACCTGGTTGATGGTGGCCATGGCGCCCAGCTTCATCATCACTTTGATGACCTGAGAACCTTTTACCGCCATCTTGTTGGCCAGCTCGGCCACGGTGATGGTTTCGCCGATCACCACGTCACGGTTAACCACCTGCGCCGGCTTGTTGAAGCCCTGCTGCAGAGCGCTAGGCTTGCGTTTGCCTTTACCGCCACGGGTAACGGCACGCGCTTCTTCGCGGTCCGCTTTGGACTCGGACAGCTTGTTGCCTTTCTTCTGCTTGGTGGCTTTGCCGCCGCGGGTGCGGCTGCGACGATCGCCTTCAACTTTGGCGTCGTTCTCGTCTTCTGCGGCACGGGCGTGCTGAGAGGTGGTCACGTGATAGTCGGCGCTTTCAACCGCGGCGCTTGCCGCGTCTGCCTGGGCCCACTTCTCGCCGTTCTCTTCGGCCATGCGACGGGCTTCTTCCGCCACGCGCTTGGCTTCCTCTTCAACCTTGCGGCGCACTTCCTCTTCCGCTTTGCGTTTCAGTTCAGCGGCTTCGGCTTCACGGCGTGCTTTTTCCGCCTGAGCTGGCTTGGTCATTTCGTCGGTATGTTGATTGGTCACTTTTTCTTTTTCCGCTGAATTACGCTTAGCAATCTCCGCGGCCTCACGTTTGGCTTGCTCTTCGGCAGCGCGCTTCGCTTCCGCTTCGCGTTTTGCGAGCTCTTCCGCTTCGCGCCGTGCCTGCTCTTCCGCTTCACGCTGTGCCTGCTCTGCCGCTTCAGCCAACTGGGCTTCCTGCGTATCGCGATTTACATAAGTGCGTTTCTTGCGGACCTCAATTTGCACCGATTTACTTTTACCGCCGGTGCTCGGGATATTCAAGGTGCTGCGCGTTTTGCGCTGCAAAGTGAGTTTACCCGGCGCGCTGCCGTGTTCACGGTTCAGGTGCGCCAGCAATGTTTCTTTTTCTTGCTGGGTAACAGAGTCCGACTCGGACTTGTTGATCCCTGCATCAGCAAACTGCTGTACCAGGCGATCAACCGGAGTCTGAATCTCTGCTGCCAGCGATTTTACGGTTACATCTGTCGTCATGCTGTTCCTTCCTGCTACAGTTATTACGCGTTGTCGCCAAACCAACAGATATTGCGTGCAGCCATGATCAGCTCACCGGCTTGCTCGTCGCTAAGCCCTTCAATATCAGCCAGATCGTCAACACCCTGCTCGGCAAGATCTTCCAGCGTACAAACCCCACGCGCGGCCAGTTTAAAGGCCATGCTGCGCTCAAGACCCGGCAGGTTGAGCAAATCGTCGGCCGGTTTGTTGTCGCCCAGGCTTTCTTCTTGTGCCAGGGCCAGCGTGGTCAATGCAGCTTTGGCGCGTTCGCGCAATGCTTCAACCGTATCTTCATCCAGACCGTCGATTTCCAACAGCTCTTTGATCGGCACGTAGGCCAGCTCTTCCAGCGTGGAGAAGCCTTCTTCAACCAGTACGGTGGCGAAATCTTCGTCGATATCAAGATACTTGGTGAAGGTATCAATAGCGGCATGAGCCTCGGCCTGGTGCTTGGCCTGCAGGTCGTCCGCCGTCATCACGTTCAGTTCCCAACGATCGTCGCCGCGGTGTTGTTTCAGCAGCTGGGAAGCCAAACGCACGTTTTGGCCGTTACGGCCGATCGCCTGCGCCAGGTTGCTGGCTTCAACGGCGATATCCATGGTGCAGTTATCTTCGTCTACCACGATCGACGCGACGTCGGCCGGCGCCATGGCGTTGATGACGAATTGCGCTGGGTTATCATCCCACAGGATGATGTCGATGCGTTCGCCGCCGAGCTCGCTCGACACGGCCTGAACGCGCGCACCGCGCATACCTACGCAGGCGCCGACCGGGTCGATGCGCTTGTCGTTGGTTTTCACTGCAATTTTCGCGCGGGAGCCAGGATCGCGGGCTGCCGCTTTAATTTCGATCACTTCTTCGCCGATTTCCGGCACTTCGATGCGGAACAGTTCTTTCAGCATTTCCGAGCTGGAACGGCTGACGAACAGCTGCGCGCCGCGAGCTTCAGGACGCACGGCGTACAGTACGCCGCGAATGCGGTCGCCCGGACGGAAGTTTTCGCGCGGCAGCATGTCTTCACGGCCAATCACCGCTTCGGCGTTGTTGCCCAGATCCAGCGCAATGCTGTCACGGTTCACTTTCTTCACCACGCCGGTGACGATCTCACCTTCGTGTTCACGGAAAGCGTCGACCACCATCGCACGCTCGGCTTCGCGCACTTTCTGCACGATAACCTGCTTGGCGGTTTGGGTGGTGATACGGTCGAAGGTCACGGACTCGATCTGATCTTCGACGTAGCCGCCGAGCTCGATGCTCGGGTCTTCAAACTGAGCGGCTTCCAGCGTGATTTCACGCGTTGGCTGAGTCACTTCATCTACGGCGACCCAACGGCGGAAGGTATCGAAATCGCCGGTTCTGCGGTCAATGCTGACGCGCACGTCGATTTCCTGCTCGTATTTTTTCTTGGTTGCGGTGGCTAATGCAGTTTCCAGCGCTTCGAAAATCTTCTCGCGCGGAAGGGATTTTTCATTGGAAACTGCTTCAACAACAGCCAGAATCTCTTTGTTCATCCTAGTTGCCTCTTCCAAACTTTAAAAGTGGGGTACCAGGTTCGCTTTCTGGATGTTGCTCAGCGCGAACACTTCATCTTTCCCTTCCACAGTAACCGTGATCATCTCGCCTTCGACAGACTTGATAATACCCTGCCACTTGCGACGGTTTTGTACCGCCATGCGCAGGACCAGGCTGACTTCTTCACCGAGGAAACGCGTATAGTGCTCAGCGGTGAACATCGGGCGATCAAGGCCAGGAGAGGAGACTTCCAAGTTGTAAGCGACCGTGATTGGATCTTCGACGTCCAATACAGCGCTGACCTGGTGGCTGACATCAGCGCAATCATCAACATTGATGCCGTTATCACTATCAATATAGATGCGGAGCGTCGATTGGCGCGCACGAATGAATTCGATGCCTACAAGCTCAAAGCCCAACGCTTCTACCGGTGCCGAAAGCATCTCTGTTAACTGTTGCTCTAATGTGGACAAGCCCACCCCCAAGACATAAAAAAAGGGCTAAATAGCCCAGTGATTCTGTTGCCAAATAACAAAAAACCCCGAAAAATCGGGGCTTTATGCAACTGGACCCTGTTTGCCGCTAGGCGGCCTCGGTACAACTTTCGAGCAAGTGTCATTTTCAAATGTTGATCGAGAAAAGCGGATTTCAATCGAAAAGTGTATTTGAAAATAAACACTTAAAGGAAAGTGGTTGCGGGGGCCGGATTTGAACCGACGACCTTCGGGTTATGAGCCCGACGAGCTACCAGGCTGCTCCACCCCGCGTCCGAAAACGTGGCAAATACTACGCCGATAATCGCAAAATTGCAAGTTATCTCTGGGATTTGGTACCGAGGATGGGACTCGAACCCACAAGCCCGTTAGGGCACTACCACCTCAAGGTAGCGTGTCTACCAATTCCACCACCTCGGTACTGATTCTTACTGCTAACGGCCGTTGTTCTTTCGAGTTCACAACCACCGTTTTCAAACTTTGTTGCGGCTTACTGCGGGATATCGCTGCTCGGCTTGGCAGGTGCTGCCGGCGCGGTTGTCTGCTCAGTTTTCACTGGCTGACCCAGGTTTTCCCACTCGCTGCCTTTCTTGCTTTGGTTGCTGCTGAGGTTGCCCAGAATCAGGCTGATGACGAAGAACAGCGTCGCCAGCACAGCAGTCATGCGGGTCATAAAGTTACCGGAACCACTCGAACCGAACAACGTGCCTGATGCACCTGCTCCGAAAGAGGCTCCCATATCAGCGCCTTTACCTTGCTGCAGCATAATCAGAGCGACCAGCCCGATTGAGATCAGCAGGAAAATTACCAGAAGAGCTTCGTACATAGTAGTACCCGTATCCTTGCGGCCTCACCGCATGCCAAATGCTTCACACTCATCAAGCAGGCGTTTTTATAAACTGCCTACTGAAGCGGGTGTGAATACTAACCAAAGCCGCCAACCCGCGCAAGGGCAATTTGCAGCCGCCGGCGCGTTTGCGGAAAAAAACGCCAACAATCGCCTCTCCGGGCTCAGCTTTGCCGAGCCCGGCGGCTAACTGTCTGTTTTAACCAGCGGATTTCACCGCGTCGGCGATGCGATGCGCCAGCGCGGTCACCTGCTGTTCGTCCTCGCCTTCCACCATCACGCGGATCAGCGGTTCGGTGCCCGATTTGCGCAGCAGCACCCGGCCGCGGCCGGCCAGTTCGGCTTCCACCTGCTCGGTGACTTTACGCACCGCGTCGGACTCCAGCGGGTTGTGATCGCCGGCGAAGCGCACGTTGACCAGGATCTGCGGCAGCAGCTTCATGCCGCTGCACAGGTCATGCAGGCTCATGTGGTTGCGCACCATGGCGGTCAGCACCTGCAGCCCGGCCACGATACCGTCGCCGGTGGTGGTTTTGTCCAGCAGGATCACATGGCCGGAGTTTTCCGCACCGATGCGCCAGCCCAGCTCCTGCAGCTTCTCCAGCACGTAACGGTCGCCCACTTTGGCGCGAGCGAACGGAATGCCCAGCTGTTTCAGCGCCAGCTCCAGTCCCATATTGCTCATCAGGGTGCCGACTGCGCCGCCGCGCAGCTGGCCCTGACGCAGGCCTTCACGGGCGATGATGTACAGGATCTGATCGCCGTCCACCTTGTTGCCCAGATGGTCCACCATCATCACGCGATCGCCGTCGCCGTCGAACGCCAGGCCCACGTGCGCTTTTTCCTTGAGTACGCGCTCCTGCAGCTGACGCACGTCGGTGGCACCGCATTTTTCGTTAATGTTCATGCCGTCCGGCTCAACGCCGATGGCGATCACCGTGGCGCCCAGCTCGCGCAGCACGCTCGGCGCGATGTGGTAAGTCGCCCCGTTGGCGCAGTCGACCACGATTTTCAGCCCCTTCAGGCTCAGCTCGCTCGGGAAGGTGCCTTTGCAAAATTCGATGTAGCGGCCGGCGGCGTCGATGATGCGGCTGGCTTTACCCAGCTCGGCGGACTCCACGCAGGTCAGCGGCTTTTCCATCTCGGCTTCGATCGCTTCTTCGACGTTGTCCGGCAGCTTGGCGCCGTCGATCGAGAAGAACTTGATGCCGTTGTCATAAAACGGGTTATGCGACGCGGAGATGACGATGCCGGCTTCGGCGCGGAAGGTGCGCGTCAGATAAGCCACCGCCGGGGTGGGCATCGGCCCGGTGAAGGAGGCGGACAATCCTGCGGCCGCCAGGCCGGCCTCCAGCGCGGACTCCAGCATATAACCGGAGATGCGCGTGTCCTTACCGATGATGATTTTGCGCGAACCGTGACGCGCCAGCACTTTACCCGCCGCCCAGCCCAGCTTCAGCACGAAGTCCGGCGTGATGGGGCTGTCCCCGACCTTGCCACGGATGCCGTCGGTGCCAAAATATTTGCGCTCGCTCATGTCTCTACTGTCCCTTAGCTGAAAGTGTTGCCTCGACGACACGCATCGCCTCGACGGTTTCTTTAACGTCATGCACTCTGACAATCTGCGCGCCCTGCATCGCTGCGATCACCGCGCAGGCCACGCTGCCGATAACCCGTTGATCCGGCGGCACGTTCAGCAGTTGTCCTATCATCGATTTGCGCGACATGCCGACCAGCAGCGGCAAACCGAAACGATGAAACTCCGACAACCGGGCCAGAAGCTGATAGTTGTGCGCCAAATTTTTACCGAAACCGAAGCCTGGGTCGAGCAGCAATTTCTGATTTGTTATCCCCGCCTCGTTGCAGCGCCGAATATGGTGCTCGAAAAACGCCTGAACGTCAGCGATCAGATCGTCGTAATGCGGCGCCTGCTGCATGGTGCGTGGCTGCCCTTGCATGTGCATCAGACAAACCGGCAGGCCGCTTTCCGCCGCCGCCGCAAGAGCACCCGGCTCCTGCAGCGAGCGAATGTCGTTGATCAGGTGTGCGCCGGCGTGTGCCGATTCGCGGATCACGCCCGCTTTCGAGGTATCGACCGAGATGAAGACTTCGAAGCGCTGCGCCAGCGCTTCCACCACCGGCACGACCCGTTCCAATTCTTCCTCTTCACTCACCTCCGCCGCCCCCGGCCGGGTCGATTCACCGCCGATGTCGATCATCGTGGCACCGGCCGAAATCAGCGCATGCGCGTGCAGCAGCGCCTGGTTCAGCGTGTTGTGGCGGCCGCCGTCGGAAAACGAATCCGGCGTCACGTTGAGGATACCCATCACCTGCGGATGGGAGAGGTTGAGCGTCATGTCGCGCACGGTTAACTGCATGGTTGGTCCACCTTACTGTTGCCTGGTTCACTGCCCGCCGGGCAAAAAAAAACCCCGGCGTACCGGGGTTTGATGTTATTACACAGCCGCTGTTACTTGTCGAGCTGTTCGGACATGGTGTTGCCCGGCGTTGGGGTGCGCGGCTCATCTACCGGCGTCGGGGCTTTCGGGGTGCCGCCGTTGTCGGAACTGTTGCCTTTGTTCGCATCGTCCCAACCCGCCGGCGGACGCACGTCTTTGCGGTTCATCAGATCGTCGATCTGCGGCGCATCGATGGTTTCGTACTTCATCAGCGCATCCTTCATCGAGTGCAGGATGTCCATGTTTTCCATCAACAGCGAGCGAGCACGCGTGTAGTTACGCTCGATCAACGACTTCACTTCCTGGTCGATGATGCGCGCGGTTTCATCCGACATGTGCTTCGCCTTGGCCACGGAACGGCCCAGGAACACTTCGCCCTCTTCTTCCGCATACAGCAGCGGCCCCAGCTTCTCGGAGAAGCCCCACTGGGTCACCATGTTACGAGCGATGGAGGTCGCCACTTTGATGTCGTTCGACGCACCGGTAGAGACTTTTTCCGGCCCGTAGATGATCTCTTCCGCCAGACGGCCGCCATACAGAGTGGAGATTTGGCTCTCCAGCTTCTGACGGCTGGCGCTGATCGCATCCCCTTCCGGCAGGAAGAAGGTCACGCCGAGCGCACGGCCACGAGGAATGATCGTCACCTTGTGTACCGGATCGTGTTCAGGAACCAGGCGGCCAATGATGGCGTGGCCCGCTTCGTGATACGCGGTCGACTCTTTCTGCGCTTCGGTCATCACCATGGAGCGACGTTCCGCACCCATCATGATCTTGTCTTTGGCTTTCTCGAACTCCACCATCGACACCACTCGCTTGTTGCCGCGGGCAGCGAACAGCGCCGCTTCGTTGACCAGGTTAGCCAGGTCGGCACCGGAGAAGCCCGGCGTTCCGCGCGCAATGACGGAGGCGTCGATGTCGGCAGCCAACGGCACGCGGCGCATGTGCACCTTCAGGATCTGCTCACGGCCACGCACATCCGGCAGCCCGACCACGACCTGACGGTCGAAGCGGCCCGGACGCAGCAGCGCAGGGTCAAGCACGTCAGGACGGTTGGTGGCCGCGATGACGATGATGCCTTCGTTGCCTTCGAAACCGTCCATCTCAACCAGCATCTGGTTCAGAGTCTGCTCGCGCTCATCGTGACCGCCACCCAGGCCGGCGCCACGCTGGCGGCCGACGGCGTCGATTTCATCGATGAAGATGATGCACGGCGCGGCTTTCTTCGCTTGTTCGAACATGTCGCGCACGCGGGATGCACCCACACCGACGAACATTTCGACGAAGTCAGAACCGGAAATGGTGAAGAACGGCACCTTCGCTTCGCCGGCGATCGCTTTCGCCAGCAGCGTTTTACCGGTCCCCGGCGGGCCAACCATCAGCACGCCTTTCGGGATCTTGCCGCCCAATTTCTGGAAACGGCTCGGCTCGCGCAGGTATTCCACCAGTTCGCTCACCTCTTCTTTCGCTTCGTCACAACCGGCGACATCGGCGAAAGTGGTCTTGATCTGGTCTTCCGTCAGCATGCGGGCCTTGCTCTTGCCGAAGGACATCGCGCCCTTGCCGCCGCCGCCCTGCATTTGCCGCATAAAGAAGATCCAGACCCCGATCAGCAACAGCATCGGGAACCAGGAGATAAAGATAGAAGCCAGCAGGCTCGGCTCTTCAGGCGGCTCGCCGACCACTTTCACATTCTTCGTTAACAACGTATCCAGCAACTTAGGATCGTTGACAGGGATGTAGGTCGTGTATTTGTTACTGTCTTTCTTGGTAACGTTAATTTCACGTCCGTTGATTCGCGCTTCGCGAACCTGGTCCTGGGTCAGTTCGGACATGAAGGTAGAGTAATCCACCCTACGGCCATTCGACTCGCTGGGCCCAAAGCTCTGGAATACAGACATCAACACTACCGCGATGACTAACCAGAGAATTAGGTTTTTCGCCATGTCACTCAAGGGATTAACCTCATCTTACAACTGTGTTAACAAACAGCGTTAGGGTACTACAGTTTGCGCCCTGTCGCTACAATGTACACTTCGCGCGAACGTGCGCGGGAAGCGTCTGGCTTACGAATCTTAACCTTCGTAAACAGGGAGCGAATTTCCCGTAGGTACTCGTCAAAGCCATCTCCCTGGAACACCTTCACCAGGAAACTTCCGCCTGGTGCGAGGACATCACGACACATATCCAGCGCCAACTCCACCAGATACATCGACCTTGGAATATCGACCGCCGGGGTGCCACTCATATTCGGGGCCATATCGGACATGACCACCTGAACCTTACTCTCGCCTACTCGTTCCAACAGCGCCTTCAGCACCAGTTCATCACGAAAATCGCCCTGAAGGAAATCGACGCCAACGATAGGATCCATTGGCAAAATATCACAGGCGATGATGCGCCCGGTACCGCCGATTTGGGTGACCACATACTGCGACCAGCCGCCCGGTGCGGCACCCAGGTCAACCACGGTCATGCCCGGTTTGAACAGTTTGTCGCTCTGCTGTATTTCATCAAGTTTAAACCAGGCACGGGAACGCAGTCCCTTTTTCTGTGCCTGCTGTACATATTTATCGCTAAAGTGTTCTTGTAACCAGCGACTGGAGCTAGCCGAACGCTTTTTATTAGCCATCTCGTTTTCCAACTATCATAAAAAGAGTCTTATGTCAGGGTCGCTGCTCACGTAGACTCACACCGGTGAAGACCGATTTGGTGATATACATGAGATGGCGGTAGAATGTACCGTTTTCAATCCCAACTTAAGCAAAAAAGACAATGAATCTGAATAATAAACAAAAACAGCACCTGAAAGGCCTGGCGCATCCGTTAAAACCGGTGGTGATGCTGGGCAATAACGGTCTTACCGAAGGGGTGCTGGCTGAAATTGAACAGGCTCTGGAGCATCATGAGCTGATCAAGGTGAAAATCGCCGCTGAAGATCGCGAAACCAAAACCCTGATCGCCGACGCTATTGTGCGTGAAACGGGCGCCTGCAATGTGCAAGTTATCGGCAGCACGCTTATTCTTTACCGCCCGTCGAAAGAGCGCAAGATCAGTCTACCGCGTTAATAACCATCAGGTTAACGAAAAGGTGCCATGCGCCTGACCAAGATAAAAGGCCGCTTGCGGCCTTTTTCCTATCTTTACAAAACGTTGGCGCATTAATGACCAACGGCCTCGATCAGAGATACTCAACCTTCAGGATCTCATACTCGACGTCGCCGCCAGGGGTTTTGATCACCACCACATCGTCTTGCTCTTTGCCGATCAGGCCTCGCGCCATCGGCGAGTTTACCGAAATCAGATTTTTCTTGAAATCGGCCTCATCGTCGCCAACGATGCGGTAAGTCACTTCTTCTTCACTGTCCAGATTCATCACCGATACGGTGGCGCCGAAGATCACCCGGCCGGTGTTCGGCATCTTGGTGATATCGATCACCTGAGCATTGGACAGCTTGGCTTCGATTTCCTGAATGCGACCTTCGCAGAAACCCTGCTGTTCGCGGGCGGCGTGGTACTCGGCATTCTCTTTCAAATCGCCGTGTTCGCGCGCTTCCGCGATGTCCGCAATGATTTTCGGACGGCGCACGCTTTTCAGATATTCGAGCTCTTCGCGCAGTTTTTCAGCGCCAAACAAGGTCATCGGAATTTGGTTCATCGTATAAATACCTCTAAATCTTTCCTGTTCAAATAACCGTCATCCTGACGTATTCGTATGAAAACACGGTTGGCATACCGCCACCCGCCTCCAGGCGACAAACAAAAGAAACCTGACTCGGAACGGGGCCCAAGCCAAGATCGGTTTTGCATTTTGATACGCATTTTAGCCTAGAGTTCCTTGAGGGTCATCGTTTACTTTTTCCCTGATTGCACCGTAGTATGACGGCACGTTATCCAGCTGTTATCCCGAGATTATGCGTTTTTCACGAATTGTCAGTGCATTGGCTTGCGCATTTGTTCTGAATGCGAATGCGGCCCCGGTTGAAGAGTACACACAATATCTGCCTGATGGGGCCAACCTTGCCCTGGTCGTTCAGAAGATCGGCGCCAGCGCGCCGACGATCGATTACCACTCTCAGCAGATGGCGCTGCCGGCCAGTACCCAAAAAGTGCTGACGGCGCTGGCTGCGCTATTGCAACTCGGGCCCGATTACCGTTTCACCACCACGCTGGAGAGCCAGGGCGATATTCGCGACGGCGTGCTGCGCGGCAACCTGATTGCCCGCTTCAGCGGCGATCCGACTTTCAAACGCCAGAGCCTGCGCAATATGGTGGCCGTCCTGAAGAAGCAGGGCGTGCGCCAAATCAGCGGCGACGTGCTGGTCGACACCTCGGTCTTCGCCAGCCATGACAAGGCGCCCGGCTGGCCGTGGAACGATCTGACGCAGTGCTTCAGCGCGCCGCCGGCCGCCGCCATCGTCGATCGCAACTGTTTCTCGGTCTCGCTCTACAGCGCGCCGAACCCGGGCGACATGGCGTTTATCCGCGTCGCCTCCTATTATCCGGTCAATATGTTTAGCCAGGTGCGCACCCTGGCACGCGGCTCCGCTGACGCGCAGTACTGCGAACTGGACGTGGTGCCGGGCGAGCTGAACCGCTTTACCCTGACCGGCTGCCTGACGCAGCGCAGCGAACCGCTGCCGTTGGCCTTCGCCATCCAGGACGGTGCCAGCTACGCGGGCGCCATCCTGAAAGACGAGCTGACGCAGGCCGGCATCCAAATCGACGGACATTTGAAACGCCAGACGCGCCCTGGCATCACCGGCACGGTGATCGCGCAAACCCAGTCAGCGCCGCTGCACGATCTGTTGAAGATCATGCTGAAGAAATCGGACAATATGATCGCCGATACCGTCTTCCGCACCATCGGCCACGAACGCTTCGGCGTGCCGGGCACCTGGCGAGCCGGTTCCGATGCGGTACGGCAGGTGCTGCGCCAGAAGGCCGGCATCGATCTGGGCAATACCATCATCGCCGACGGTTCCGGCCTGTCGCGCCACAACCTGCTGGCGCCGGCGACCATGATGCAGGCGTTGCAGTACATCGCGCAGCACGACAACGAGCTGAACTTCATCTCGATGCTGCCGCTGTCCGGTTATGACGGCACCTTGCGCTACCGCGGCGGCCTGCACGAAGCCGGCGTCGACGGCAAAGTGTCGGCCAAGACCGGCGCACTGCAGGGCGTGTACAACCTGGCGGGCTTCATCACCACCGCCAGCGGCCAGCGCATGGCCTTCGTGCAGTATCTTTCCGGCTACGCCGTACCGCCGGAAGATCAGAAACAGCGCCGCGCACCGCTGGTACGCTTCGAAAGCCGCCTGTATCGGGATATTTACCAAAACAACTGAGGATCGTCATGAAGCTGTTGGTCGTTGAGGATGATGAACTGCTGCAACAGGGGCTGGCGCTGGCGCTGACCGGCGAAGGCTACGTCTGCGACTGCGCCGCCACGGCGGCGGAGGCCAACAGCTTGCTCATCACCAGCCAATACAGCATGGTGATCCTGGATCTCGGCCTGCCGGACATGGACGGCGCCGCGCTGCTGCGGCAGTGGCGCCGCCAGCAGATCGATCTGCCGGTGCTGATCCTGACCGCCCGCGACGCCCTGGAAGATCGCGTCGACGGGCTGGACGCCGGCGCCGACGACTACCTGGTCAAACCCTTCGCGCTGGTTGAACTGCAGGCACGCGTGCGCGCCCTCCTGCGGCGCTACCAGGGCCACAGCGACAATCTGATGCAGGTGGATGACCTGCAGCTGAACCTCTCCAGCCAGCAGGTCTACCTGCAGCAGCAGCCGGTGGAGGTTACGCCGAAAGAGTTCGCCATTCTGGCGCGTCTTATCATGCGCGCCGGCCAAACGGTCAACCGTGAACTCCTGCAGCAGGATCTCTACACCTGGCAAGACGATTTGGGCTCCAACACGCTGGAAGTGCATATCCACAACCTGCGCCGCAAGCTGGGCAAGG
The DNA here is from genome assembly GCF_052166245.1 of Serratia sp. CY84636. NCBI lineage: Bacteria > Pseudomonadati > Pseudomonadota > Gammaproteobacteria > Enterobacterales > Yersiniaceae > Serratia > Serratia sp. CY84636. The sequence goes on along the minus strand of NZ_JBJNOX010000004.1, from coordinate 154,382 downwards.
ATCGCATCCGCACCGTGCGCGGCATCGGCTACCGTCTGGAACCTTCTTCATGATCAGCATGCGCCGCCGCCTGCTGCTGATGCTGGCGCTGATCCTGCTGGTCACGCAGCTCATCAGCGCCTTCTGGCTGTGGCACGAAAGCCAGGAACAGATCAGCTTCCTGGTGGACGAAACCTTGTCCGCCAAAGTGCGCAGCGAGCGCGTCGATACCGAGATAGCCGAGGCCATCGCGTCGCTGCTGGCGCCGTCGCTGATCATGATGATCGTCACGCTGCTGGCGTCGTTCTGGGCCATCAGCTGGATCACCCGCCCGCTCAACCAATTGCAGCAGCGGCTGGAAAAGCGCTCTGCCGATAACCTGACGCCGCTGCCAATCAACAGCGACAGCCTGGAGATGGTGGCGGTCACCAATGCGCTCAATCAGCTGTTCTCGCGGCTGGACAACACCATCCAGCAGGAGCGCCTGTTCACCGCCGACGCGGCCCACGAACTGCGCACGCCGCTGGCCGGCATTCGCCTGCATCTGGAACTGATGGAGAAACAGGGCGTCAAAGGCAGCCAGGCGCTGATCGCCCGCATCGATCAGCTGATGCACACCGTTGAGCAACTGCTGATGCTGTCACGCGCCGGGCAAGACTTCGCCAGCGGTCATTACCAGCATTTCGATTGGGTGGCCGATGTGATTCAGCCGCTGCAGGAAGAACTCGGCGAAATGACCGCCCAACGCGCGCAGACGCTGGACTGGCAATTGCCGGCCACCGCCGCGGTGAACGGCGATCCGGTGCTGCTGCGGCTGCTGCTGCGCAACCTGGTCGAAAACGCCCACCGTTACGGCCCGGAAGGCGGCGAGATACAGGTGCGGTTAACGCCGCAGCACAGCGGCTATCTGCTGCAGGTCATCGACGATGGCCCGGGGATCAAGGAAGAGATGGTCGGGGAGCTGACGCAGGCGTTTCGCCGCATGGATCAACGCTACGGCGGCAGCGGGCTGGGCTTGAATATCGTGATCCGCATCGTGCAGTTGCACCAGGGGCGTTTGACGCTGGAAAACCGCCGCGATGCCCGCGGCCTGAACGCCCAGTGCTGGCTGCCGGAAAAGGCGCTCAAATAACAAGGGCCCAGCGTTGCTGAGCCCTTTATCACCGAATTACTTCTGGTAAATGATTTCGACGCCTTCGTCGTCGTCTTCGTCCCAGTCGTCATCCCAGTCATCTTCTGCTTCGGCTTCCACTTCCGCGATTTGCTCGCGGTGGTAGTCATCCCACATGAATTCGACTTTTTCCGGCGCGCTTTCTTCGATCGCCATCGCTTTCGGCTGGGTGTTGATGAAGTTCATTACGTCCCAGCACAGCGCGTTGACGCCTTCGCGGTTGGCGGCGGAGATCATGTAGTACTTCCCTTCCCAGCCCATGCCTTCCACAATCGCCTTGGCGCGTTCGGCGGCTTCTTCCTCACCAATCACATCAATTTTGTTGAACACCAGCCAGCGTGGCTTCTGCGCCAGATTTTCGCTGTATTGGTTCAACTCGTTGATGATGACTTTGGCGTTTTCCACCGGATCGGATTCGTCGATCGGCGCGATGTCCACCAGGTGCAGCAGCACGCGGCAACGCTCCAGGTGTTTCAGGAAGCGAATGCCCAGGCCCGCGCCTTCGGATGCGCCCTCGATCAGCCCCGGAATGTCGGCGACCACAAAGCTCTGCTCGTGGTCCATACGCACCACGCCCAGGCTCGGCACCAGCGTGGTAAACGGATAGTCGGCCACCTTCGGCTTGGCGGCGGACACCGCGCGGATGAAGGTCGATTTGCCGGCGTTCGGCAGGCCCAGCATGCCCACATCGGCCAGCAGCAACAGTTCCAGCAACAGGTCGCGCGCTTCACCGGCGGTACCCAGCGTCTTCTGACGCGGCGCACGGTTGACCGAAGATTTGAAACGGGTGTTGCCCAAGCCATGCCAGCCGCCCTTGGCGACCATCAGCTTTTGCTCGTGGCGGGTCATGTCGCCGAGGATCTCGCCGGTGCCCTGATCCTTCACGCGCGTGCCGACCGGCACCTTGATGATGACGTCTTTCCCGCGTTTACCGGTACAGTCGCGGCTCTGGCCATTCTGGCCGCGCTCGGCGCGGAAAGACTTCTCAAAACGGTAGTCGATCAGGGTGTTGAGGTTCTCGTCCGCCAGCAGGTAGACGTCGCCGCCGTCGCCGCCGTCGCCGCCGTCAGGCCCACCGTTCGGGATATATTTTTCGCGGCGGAAGCTGACGCATCCGTTGCCGCCGTCGCCTGCAACGACCAGAATCGCTGCTTCATCTACAAACTTCATTTACCGTCTCCGTAAATCATTCACCGGGCTGCTTCAAAGGAGCAACCAGGGGGGGTTCTGCCCGTCGCGGCCACCACCGGTGACCAATTGCGGAAAACATGGCGCCCGCCACGACCACAAACGCGCCAACATAGCCGACGACATTCAACGTCGGCGCGGCGAATGCCTGGGGCCAGGCCAACGCCAATAAATCTGAAAACAGCAGGGTAAACAGCGGGGTCAGCGTCACCAACGCGCTCACCTGCGCCGCCTGCCAGCGCGCCATCGCCTCTGCCAACGCACCATAGCCGATCAGCGTGTTGGCGCCGCAAAACAGCAGGCACGCCAATTGCCAGCCGCTAAGCTGGAAAATCACCTCGGGTTTGGCCAGAGGGAACAACGCTATCGCACATAAAGTGTACAGCATAACCAGGATCTGCGGCGAAGCCAGCCGGCGCAGCAATACCTTCTGCGCCACGCCGTAGCTCACCCAAACCATCGCCGCACACACGCCCAGCATAACGCCCAGCGTGTAGTCCGTCAGCCGGGTGAAGATCTCTATCAGACTGACGTTGAAAAACAGCATCAGCCCGCCGATCAGCATCAGGGCGCCAATGACCTGGGTGATACGCATGCGTTCTTTTAAAATCAGCACGCTGGCGAACATCATGCCCACCGGCGACAGCTGGCCAATCACCTGCGACGCCGTCGGGCTCAGGTATTGCAGCGAGGAGCTGAAGAACACAAAGTTGCCCAGCAGCCCCGCCGTCGCGATCGCCAACAGCAGCAGCCAGCGCGGCTGGCGGAACATCGTCAGCGGCGGCAGCTTGCCGCGCACCGCGAGGATCGCGCCCAAACCGATGGCGGCCATGGTAAAGCGATACCAAACGACGGTAAACGGCTCCATCACCGTCAACACTTCTTTCATCGCGATCGGCAACGCACCCCAGCAAACCGCCGTGGTTAACGCCAGGGAAATACCAACGCCGACCTGCTGCTTCGTATCCATATCACCTTCGCCAACGCTGACAGGCCAACCCCCAGGCAGCCCATAAATGTAAAAAGCCCCGCAACGAATTGCGGGGCTTACATCTATTTCGTAAGGCTCGAAAAATTATTCAGCTTCGATGCTGATGAATTTACGATTGCTCGGGCCTTTAACTTCGAATTTGACTTTACCGTCTTTCAAAGCAAACAGAGTGTGGTCTTTGCCGCAACCCACGTTGGTACCAGCGTGGAATTTGGTGCCGCGCTGACGAACGATGATGCTGCCTGCCAGTACTGCTTCGCCGCCAAAGCGTTTTACGCCCAGACGTTTAGCTTCTGAATCGCGACCGTTACGAGTCGAGCCGCCAGCCTTTTTGTGTGCCATTAATCCGCTCTCCTAACTTAAGCGCTGATGCCGGTGATTTTAACGTCAGTGAACCACTGACGGTGGCCCTGCTGCTTACGGTGGTGCTTACGACGACGAAACTTAACAATCTTAATTTTCTCGCCACGACCGTGAGCAACGACTTCAGCTTTGATCTTGCCGCCATCGACGAAAGGAACGCCGATTTTGATATCTTCGCCATTAGCGATCATCAGAATCTGGTCAAACTCAACCGCTTCACCAGTTGCGATGTCCAGCTTTTCCAAGCGAACGGTCTGACCTTCGCTTACTCGGTGTTGTTTACCACCACTTTGGAAAACCGCGTACATATAAAACTCCGCTTTCCGCGTGCCCGACTGTGTTAGTTCAGAGCGCGCTATAAATATTCACAATAGGGCGCGAATTCTACGCAAAAAAGCAGCGCATGACAAGAGCAGAATAAGACCAGAAGGAGAAAAAAGAAGAAAAAAAGCGCAGTTTCTTTCGTGGCGTTTATCTGAACCGTTTTTCAAGTACAATCATAGGGACAGTTACCGCCATGTACCGATGTGAGCAGCGATCTCAACGCGGTGAAGAGAAACACAGCTGAAAAAAACACAATGAACCTAGATCAAATTACCGAGTTAACCGCGCAAGATATGGCGGCCGTGAACGCAACAATTCTCGAACAGCTGAATTCCGATGTCACGCTCATCAATCAGCTTGGCTATTACATTATCAGCGGTGGCGGTAAGCGCATCCGGCCGATGATCGCCGTCCTGGCGGCGCGGGCGTTGGGCTATGAAGGCAACAAGCACGTCACCGTTGCCGCCCTGATCGAATTCATTCATACCGCCACGCTGCTGCATGACGACGTCGTCGACGAATCGGACATGCGCCGCGGCAAAGCCACCGCCAACGCGGCGTTCGGCAACGCCGCCAGCGTGCTGGTCGGCGACTTTATCTATACCCGCGCCTTCCAGATGATGACCAGCCTGGAATCCCTGCGCGTGCTGGCGCTGATGTCGGAGGCGGTCAACGTCATCGCCGAAGGCGAAGTGCTGCAGTTGATGAACGTGCACGATCCCGACATCAGCGAAGAAAGCTATATGCGGGTGATCTACAGCAAAACCGCCCGCCTGTTCGAGGCAGCGGCGCAATCGTCGGCGATCCTGTCCGGTGCCAGCGCCGAACAAGAGCAGGCGCTGCAAGACTATGGCCGCTACCTCGGCACCGCTTTCCAGCTGATCGACGATCTGCTCGACTACAGCGCCGACGGCAGCACCCTGGGCAAAAACACCGGCGACGATCTGAACGAAGGGAAACCGACCCTGCCGCTGCTGCACGCGATGCACAACGGCGACGACGCGCAGCGTGACATGATCCGCGGTGCGATTGAGCAAGGTAACGGTCGTCATCTGTTGGAGCCGGTACTGCAGGCGATGCAACAATGTGGTTCGCTGGAGTACACCCGCAAACGCGCCGAAGAAGAAGCCGACAAGGCGATCGCCGCGCTGCAGGTCTTGCCGGCATCGGAGCACCGTACGGCGCTGGAGGGCCTGGCCCATCTGGCGGTGCAACGCGACTTTTAAGAAATGAATATTTCTTAAAAACCATCAGGCCCGCGTACGCGGGCCTGCCTAGCTATTGCTCTCTTCGTCGATGCGCGCCAACAGGCCGCCGATCCCTTCCCGCATCAGGAAAGCCACCATTTTCTCGCGCTCGCTCTCCGTCAAATGGTAGTAATACTCGATCCAGACCGCCAACGGATCCTGACGCTCTACGTCATATACCGCCCCGTCCTCCTTCAGCACCAGCAGGTTACGCACGTTTGAAGGCAGGCTGTCGATATGGTACTCCAACGCTTTTCCCTGCACGCCTTTACGCCTGCGGCTGATCCAACCTTCGCGCCGGGCCATCAGATTAATTCCCTGTGGTGAGGAAGGTAATCCTGCGATGCCTGTCAGTTCCTTGGCGGCAAACCACTCGTTTTTCATGGCCATCATCTCTGGGCAATAGTGGGCAACGTCATTTTTGGAAATTACTTGGGTATTTTTTTGGAAATTTAATGGTATTCTGGTTTCTGAATAAGCGATTCACGTTGTGCAAACGCCTAACCTTGACCCGTTAGTTATACCACTAACGCAACTTTGGCTAATCAGAAAAGGAATGTAAACATGAATTCAAGGAACCCAGATTGGCATCCGGCAGATATCATCGCGGCGCTCCGCAAGCAGGGCACCACGCTGGCGGCAGTGTCGCGCAAGGCCGGATTAAGCTCATCAACGCTGGCCAACGCGCTATCGCGCCCGTGGCCAAAGGGGGAGTGGCTGATCGCCGAAGCGATAGGCATCCACCCTTCGGAGATCTGGCCAAGCCGCTATTACGATCCGCGCAGCGATTGCCTGCTGGATCGCAAGGCACGCATCAAATCGTGAACGCGGGGCAAAAAAAACCGCCGGAACAGCGTCCGGCGGCGTTTATCGGCTGACTATCGGCAACGATCAGTTATTGATGAACTTCTCGCCCAGCTCGATATCTTTGTGCAGCACGTCCAGCATCTCGTTCAGCGCTTTCTGCTCGAAGGCGCTCAGGGTGCCGATATCTTTGCGCTCTTCAACGCCGTTTTTGCCCAGTACCAGCGGTTGTGCGAAGAAGCGAGCGTATTTGCCGTCGCCTTCAACGTAAGCGCATTCCACCACGCCTTTCTCGCCCTGCAGCGCACGCACCAGAGACAGACCGAAACGTGCGGCCGCCTGGCCCATGGACAGCGTTGCAGACCCGCCGCCGGCTTTGGCTTCCACCACTTCGGTGCCGGCGTTCTGAATGCGTTTAGTCAGATCCGCCACTTCCTGATCGGTGAAGCTCACGCCTGGGATCTGCGACAGCAGAGGCAGGATGGTCACGCCAGAGTGGCCGCCGATGACCGGCACGTTCAGCTCTTCCGGCTGTTTGCCTTTCAGCTCGGCCACGAAGGTGTTGGAACGGATGATATCCAGCGAAGTCACGCCGAACAGTTTGTTCTTGTCGTAAACGCCGGCTTTTTTCAGCACTTCCGCCGCGATGGCGACCGTGGTGTTAACCGGGTTGGTGATGATACCGATGCAGGCTTTCGGGCAGGTTTTCGCCACTTGCTCAATCAGGTTACGCACGATGCCGGCGTTAACGTTGAACAGGTCAGAGCGATCCATGCCAGGCTTACGGGCCACGCCGGCGGAAATCAGCACCACGTCCGCACCGTGCAGAGCCGGGGTCGCGTCTTCGCCGCTGAAGCCTTTGATTTTAACTGCGGTTGGGATGTGGCTTAAGTCGACGGCAACGCCTGGGGTAACGGGGGCAATGTCGTAGAGAGAGAGTTCAGAACCTGAAGGAAGCTGGGTTTTGAGTAGAAGGGCGAGGGCCTGGCCGATACCGCCAGCAGCACCGAGAACTGCAACTTTCATCCTATACTCCTTTATTATCTTAAATATATAAAGCGCCGTGAATGTGTTGGTTACGGACCTTAAGTTATTACACCTTTAAAAACAATAAATTAGCCAATTCTTGCCTGCAGGTGTAATAAAACGGCCGCTGTCGCGCCCATTTTAGATTAAATCGCTTACGCATGAAGGGCATAGCGCACATTAATCAAAAATAGTGCGAGGTTATTCACGAGCAAGTTAACCGGCCGTTACATTACACCCTTACGCAACATCAGAACAACATCATTTTAATAACATTTTATTTACCACCGCAGGCCGATTTTCCGTCGTCAAAAGGGCATATTCATCGCTGCCGGATTTTGTTAAAATGCCGTCCTTTCCTCGCCGCCCGGTCATGTTTATTTTCTTTGGGTCGGCCTTTGTTGCATAAAAATTCATCTATATGCATAATCATGACTTCCACTATCAACATTCCACGGTGCAAAATGCGTAATCCCGCAAAACAGGAAGATCTGATCAAGACGTTCAAAGCGTTATTGAAAGAAGAAAAATTCAGTTCTCAAGGCGAGATCGTTTTGGCGCTGCAAGAAGAAGGCTTCGAAAACATTAACCAATCCAAAGTATCGCGCATGCTGACCAAGTTCGGCGCGGTACGTACGCGCAATGCCAAAATGGAAATGGTGTATTGCCTTCCTGCCGAACTCGGCGTGCCGACCACCACCAGCCCATTGAAGAATCTGGTGCTGGACGTCGACCATAACGACGCCGTCGTGGTGATCCACACCAGCCCGGGCGCCGCGCAGCTGATCGCTCGCCTGCTCGACTCATTGGGTAAATCCCAGGGCATCCTCGGCACAATTGCCGGCGACGATACGATTTTCGTCACCCCCTCCAACGGCTTTACCGCTCAGAAACTGCATGAAGCTATTCTGGGCGTGTTCGAGCAAGAGCTGTGAAACCTGGCGCTAACAAAGTGCGGCTGTAGCCCGCACTTTGTTAGCGCTTCTTTAACCCCCGCGTTACCTTCCCTGCCTTCAACCGCGTTTAACACTGCTTTTTTATCCCTCAGCAACACATTTCCATGACATCTCCATGTAACCAGCAGTACCCACTGTGATCTTCCGCACTTTTGGTCAAAAGCACTTACCTCATTGAAATTACATAAATTTAACATCAAAAGATCGTTTTATGAGCGTTTTTTATTCCTTATGGTTATAAAAAATAAGGATCATGAGGTTAAAGTTTCACTAGCAACTGTTAGCGAACTATTAATTTTTCGCGTTACTAGCTGTATACTCATTTTCGTGAACTGAATCACAGTTCGTTGGAACTGATAAAAGAATACGATGAGGTGAGATGATGAAAATTAAAACTACCGTTGCAACCCTGAGCGTTCTGTCCATGCTTTCATTTGGTGCATTCGCAGCACAATCTGTTGACGCAACTCAGGCCGCAAAACTGCAGCCGGCCGGTGTGATCACCGTGAGCGGCGTCGCCGCTGCGCCTTCCGACATTCGCCAGGCGCTGTCCGACAAAGCTGACGCCAAAGGGGCGACCGCTTACCGCGTAATCGAAGCCCGCAATGACGGCAACTTCCACGCGACCGCTGAAATCTACAAATAAGTACCGGCATTACCCGGCAACGGGCAATACATCTCTGGAATCAAACGCTGTCGTAACGGCCTTCAAGAATAAAAATCGCTGCCAAGCCCTTCCAGGCTGTTATGACCAAGGATCGCTATCATGAACATGAAAACTACTGTTGCTGCACTCGGCCTGCTGTCTGTCATCTCCTTCGGCGCTTCTGCCGCCCAATTGGTGACTAACGATCAGACCGCCAACCTGCAATCTATCGGCACCATTACCGTCAGCGGCATCGACGGCGCGCCGACCGACATTCGCCAGGCGTTGTCGGAAAAAGCCGACGCAAAAGGCGCGACCGCCTACCGCGTGATCGAAGCGCGTAATGAAGGCAACTACCACGCCACCGCCGAGATTTACAAATAACAACTCTGGGAACGGCTTTGCAGAGCTGATTACCCTCGTCACTGCCACTGCCGAGTTCTGACGCAAACGCCGATTTCCCAGAGACCCTCTCGTCGTCCTATCCGACGAACCCCGTTGCCCTCGCTCGCGAGGGCTTTTTTATGGGCGCAAAAAAGGCCGCGAATGCGGCCCTTGATGTGACTGATGCGGCTGAGCGATCAGTAGGTGACTTTCGGCTCCTGCTTTTTCGCCAGCGCGTCCAGCAGACGATCGTGAATGCCGCCGAAACCGCCGTTGCTCATCACCAGAATGTGATCGCCCGGCTGTGCGGTTTTCACCACCATGTCCACCAGCGTGTCGAGATCCGCGCTCCAGTGCGCCGGCTGCACGCAGGCATCCGCCACTTCCGCCACCTGCCACGGAATGTGGTGTGGCTGGAACAGGAACACTTCGTCGGCGCGGCCGAGCGAAGGTGCCAGATCGTTTTTGCTGATGCCCATTTTCATGGTGTTGGAGCGCGGTTCCAGCACCGCCAGAATGCGCGCCGTGCCACCGACCTTGCCGCGCAGCGCGGCCAGAGTGGCGAGGATCGCCGTCGGGTGGTGTGCGAAGTCGTCGTAAACCGTGACGCCGTTGGCTTCGCCACGCAGTTCCAGACGGCGGCGGGCGTTGATGAAATCGCCCAACGCGCGGCAGGCGTCCGCCGGCTGCACGCCGACATGGCGGGTAGCGGCGATGGCCATCAGGCCGTTATGCATGTTGTGCTCGCCCACCAGCGCCCAGTTCACTTCGCCGACCTGTTCGCCGTCGAGGAACACCGCGTAATGGCTGGCGTCCGGCGTCAGCTTCTGCGCGCGCCAGGTGCCCTCTTCCCCCACCAGCTCCTGCTCGCTCCAGCAGCCCATCGCCATCACCTGCTTCAGGTGGCTGTCGTTGTCCGGCAGGATGATCTTGCCTTTGCCCGGCACCAGACGCACCAGGTGGTGGAACTGTTTCTGGATGGCTTTCAGATCGTCGAAGATATCGGCGTGGTCGAACTCCAGGTTGTTCATGATCAGCGTGCGCGGGCTGTAATGCACGAACTTGGAGCGCTTGTCGAAGAACGCGCAGTCATACTCGTCGGCCTCGATCACGAAGAACGGGCTGCCGCCAAGGCGGGCCGAAACGTCGAAGTTGCCGGGCACGCCGCCGATGACGAAGCCGGGCTGGTAGCCGCAGGCCTCAAGGATCCAGGTCGCCATGCCGGCGGTGGTGGTTTTGCCGTGGGTGCCGGCAACCGCCAGTACCCAGCGATCGCGCAACAAGGCGTCGTGCAGCCACTGTGGGCCGGAAACGTAAGGGATGCCACGCTCCAGCACCGCCTCCACGCACGGGTTGCCGCGCGTCATGGCGTTGCCGATGATCACCAGATCCGGCGCCGGATCCAGCTGGGCTGGATCATAACCCTGAATAAGATCGATCCCCTGGTTCTCCAGCAGCGTGCTCATCGGCGGATAGACGTTGGCGTCCGAACCGGTGACGTCATGCCCCAGTGAGCGCGCCAGCATCGCCAACCCGCCCATAAAGGTGCCACAGATCCCAAGAATGTGAATGCGCATAGGTTTCTCATGTGAGTGCATCGAATGTCGGCATATTCTAACGCTCAGAATCGTCCAGAAGAAATGGATTTGCCTATGAATGGCGCGCATCTTTGGGCTACACTGCACGCGAAAACGTTGGCGGTTTGTTAACAGGCCGCTATCCATCCGTAGATTCAGGGATTGTGTCATGAAAACGTTAGGCGAATTTATCGTCGAGAAACAGCACGACTTCTCGCACGCCACCGGCGAGCTGACCGCGTTACTTTCTGCAATTAAACTGGGCGCCAAAATCATCCACCGCGACATCAACAAGGCCGGCCTGGTTGATATTCTGGGAACCAGCGGGGTGTCCAACGTACAGGGCGAAGTTCAGATGAAACTGGACCTGTACGCGAACGAAAAACTGAAAGCGGCGTTGAAAGCGCGTGGTGAAGTTGCGGGTATCGCTTCCGAAGAAGAAGATGAAATCGTGATATTCGACGGCGAGCGAGCTGAAAATGCCAAGTATGTCGTTTTGATGGATCCGTTGGACGGTTCGTCCAACATCGATGTCAACGTCTCGGTCGGTACGATTTTCTCTATCTACCGTCGCATCACGCCGGTCGGCACGCCGGTGACCGAAGAAGACTTCCTGCAGCCGGGCAGCGCCCAGGTCGCAGCGGGTTATGTGGTTTACGGTTCGTCCACCATGCTGGTGTACACCACCGGTTACGGCGTCCACGCCTTTACTTATGACCCGTCTCTGGGCGTATTCTGCCTCTCCCATGAGAAAGTGCGCTTCCCGGCGAGCGGCAACATGTATTCCATCAACGAAGGCAACTACATCAAGTTCCCTCTCGGCGTGAAGAAATACATCAAATACTGCCAGGAGCAGGATGAAGCGACGCAGCGCCCTTACACCTCGCGCTACATCGGTTCTCTGGTAGCGGACTTCCACCGCAACCTGCTGAAAGGCGGCATCTACATCTACCCAAGCACCGCCAGCCACCCGCAAGGCAAGCTGCGTCTGCTGTACGAATGCAACCCGATGGCGTTCCTGGCCGAACAGGCCGGCGGTAAGGCCAGCGACGGCAAAAACCGCATTCTGGACATCACGCCGGTGAAACTGCACCAGCGCGCGCCATTCTTCGTCGGCACCAAGTCGATGGTAGAAGACGCAGAACGCTTCATCGCCGAAAACCCGGACGAGTAACGCGTTCTTTGCAAGGGTTCGGCGCCGCGCCGAACCCTTATCGCCTTACAGCTTGAACGCCGCCATGCTCTGCGCCAGCAGCTGAGCCTGATCTTCCAGCGAGCGCGTCGCCGCCGCCGACTCTTCCACCAGCGCCGCATTCTGCTGCGCCACCTGATCCATCTGCGCCACCGCCAGGTTCACCTGTTCGATGCCGCTGCTTTGTTCCCGCGTCGCCGCCGAGATCTCACGCATCAGCGCCGTGACCCGGCCCACTTCGCCGGTGATGCCGCTCATGGTCTGCGCCGCCGACTCCACCATCTGCTCGCCTTCCTGCACCCGGTTTTGCGACGCTTCGATCAACCCTTTGATCTCTTTCGCCGACTGGGCGCTGCGCTGCGCCAGATTGCGCACTTCGCCGGCCACCACCGCGAAACCGCGGCCCTGTTCGCCGGCACGCGCCGCCTCTACCGCCGCGTTCAGCGCCAGGATATTGGTCTGGAAGGCGATGCCGTCCATCACGCTGATGATGTCGGCGATGCGGCGCGAGCTGTCGGTGATCGCCTGCATCTTGCTCATCACCTGGCTGACCACGTCGCTGCCCTGGTTGGCGATATCGGACACGCTCAGCGCCAGTTGGTTGGCCTGTTCGCAGTTCTCGGCGTTCATTTTCACCGTCGAGGTCAGCTGTTCCATGCTGGCGGCGGTCTCTTCCAGCGACGCGGCCGATTCTTCGGTGCGCTGCGCCAGATGCAGGTTGCCGGCCGCCAGTTCGCGTGAACCGGTGTCGATCTGGCTGCTGGCGTCACGCACTTTGCTGACCGAACTGGCCAGCGCCTGCTGCATGCGCTGCATCGCCCGCACCAGGCGGCCCATCTCGGTATCCCCCTCGCCGCGGATCTCATGGGTCAGATCGCCGCCGGCGATGTGTTCCAGCTGCGCGATGGACTCGTCCAGCGGGCGCAGAATGATCACCCGCAGCGCGAACCAGGCCAGCACCGCCAGCAGCACGCTCAGCAGGCCCGCCACCACGATCAGCGAGATCTTGGTGCTGGCGTTGTTTTCCGCGTCATACACCTGCTGCGCGCCAAGCTTCATCGCGAAACTGCGGAAATCGGTGAGATCCTTTTCGAACGCGATGCTCAGCGCGGAGATGCGCGTTTCCTGGATGTGATAATACTCATCGATCTTGCCGGCCTTAATGGCGGCGGCCATCGGCTTCACGCCCTGCTCCAGATAGGCACGGTAGCTGTTTTGCAGGCGGTTGGAGAGTTCACGGCCGCGATCGGTCACGGTGCCGACGCCGACAAAGCGCGCCATTTCCTTGTTCGACTGCTCGAGGTAACCGTAGATGCGGCCCACGGTGGCGTCGGAGACATCGACCTGGCCGATCTCCCGTTGGCGCACCGCCAGCGAAGCGGCGGTTCGGGCGCGCAGCGTCAGGTTGGAGCTGTTGGCCAGCGAGCCCAGCTCTTCGCCGAGGATCTGGTTAAGGGTATGGATCGAGCGCGATCCTTCGTTAATCGCGTTGACGCCAATAACGCTGACCATGATCAGCAGCATGGTCATCAGGCTCAGCAGGGCGATCAGCCCAGCCTTCACCGTAATCTTTTTTAGCATGAGTTCTTCCCGGCTTCAGAATAGTGAGATCAGACGTAGTAGGGGTGGCAAAACGCGGAGCCAGCTTTGCTGGCTCATTATTGTTTGTTGAAGTTATCGGCAGGCGAAGGCAAAACTTCATGCCGCGGCGGGATTAATCTGGAAATTCTCCGTGCGCCGGCACGCTGGGTTTTCAACGATGAAAAGGGCAGGAAATCGCAAAAGAGTCCGCTATAATAGCCGCCACTCCATTTCTGGTTTGATGATTAAAGGAAACCGACATGAGCTTGAATCTGGTCCCTGCTGGCAAAGACCTGCCGGAAGACATCTACGTAGTAATCGAAATCCCGGCCAACGCCGATCCAATCAAATACGAAATCGACAAAGAAACCGGCGCGCTGTTCGTTGACCGTTTCATGTCCACCGCGATGTTCTACCCGTGCAACTACGGCTACATCAACCACACCCTGTCTCTGGACGGTGACCCGGTTGACGTGCTGGTCCCAACCCCATACCCGCTGCAGCCGGGCTCCGTGATCCGCTGCCGTCCGGTTGGCGTGCTGAAGATGACCGACGAAGCCGGTGAAGACGCCAAGCTGGTTGCGGTACCGCACAGCAAGCTGACCAAAGAGTACGATCACGTGAAAGACGTGAACGACCTGCCGGAACTGCTGAAAGCCCAGATCGCTCACTTCTTCGAGCACTACAAAGATCTGGAAAAAGGCAAATGGGTGAAAGTGGAAGGCTGGGCAGACGCTGCCGCAGCTAAAGCGGAAATCATCGCCTCCTTCGAACGCGCTGCCAAGAAGTAATGCCAGCCGCCGTCCGATGAAAAAACACCGCTCATTGAGCGGTGTTTTTTTTCTTACTGTTCGTCGAGACGCTTCAGCCAGTCGCCGCTGGTAATCCGCGGGTAACCGTCCACGCTGTGTTTGTACAGGTAGATCCACGCACTCCCATAAGGCGTCTGAATCAGCTCGCGCTTATAGTCCTTGGTGTTGCTTTTCAGTTCGTCCAGCTCTGCCAGAATCGATGAGTTAATACGATACACCTCGCAATGTATCGTGCCCTCTCCAGGGATCGCCGCCGGGTAATGGCCCAGATTATAAATCTGATAGCCTTCGAGCTCGTGCTCGCCGAGCCATTGGGCGTTGGTCATCCAATGGCTGTTTCCCTGTTTGCGCCGTAAACTGCCGTAGACAATTATTCGCATCGCTAAAACTCAAACTGATAGAGCAAATCTAATGCCTGGTCGAGACCAGACACCGCTTCAAGATATAACTTAGGCATCAGGCGATAACGCAACGTCAGCGTGGCCAGCGAGTCGAAAATGCCCACCCCATATTTTACTTGTAAGCCTGGGAGGACATAGCCGCTCACGACAACCTGGGAATTGTCGCCAACCCCCTGAGTGTCCAGAGCCAAATTACTCACGCCGAATGCCTCGCCGATTTTACCCACAAGTTGACCACTTTGTGCAACCCCCATGCCGATTAACATCGAGGTCATGGCGTTGCCGTCGGCGCCGGAGCTGCTCAAGCCCTGGCCGCGCAGCAGATAAGACAAGGCTTCTTGCTGCGATTTGGCCGGATCGGAGAACACTTCCAGCTTCGGCGCATCCGCCAGGCCGGTCACGCGCACGCCGGCGGTCACATCGTCCTCGGTGGATTCCGGGTTGCGGATCGCCTCGATATTCAGCAGCGGCTGATCCGGCGGGCCGGAGAACATCAGCTGCCCTTTACGCACGATCAAATCCTGACCATAAGCATGGAATCGGCCGGAAGGGATGTCAATCTGGCCGTTGAGGCCCAGCCCTTTCTTGTCCTGCACCACCTTCAGATCGCCCTTCAAGCGGGCTTTCAGGCCAAAGGCGTCCAGCCGCACGTCGTTGCCGACGTGGATCATCAGATTGCTGTTGATCGGGATCGACGCGGTCTTCGGTTGAATCGGCTTCAGCTGGTCGTCCAGCATCACCTCGTCGGAAGAGACGCCCACCGCGCTTTCCGGCAGCTCCTGCACCGTGATGCGCGCCCAGGGAATGTCGACCTTGCCGTTGAGCGAGAACAGCTGCGGCGTGGCTTCAAACACCAGATCCGGCGACACGTCGATGCGGATCATCGGCGGCACCGTCACCCGCAGCTTGTCGCCCTTGGCGGCAATGCGCGCACGCCAGGCGTTGATATCGCGCCAGTCGGCATCGCCCGCCAGATTCAGCTGGCCGCGCGTAGTGCTGAGCAACCCTTCCAGCGTCGAGGTCATGCCGTTGAAATTCACCGCCAGCCGCGCGTCGGTCATGTCGAACGGCATCCAGTGCCCCTGTACCTTCGCCCGATCCAACGCCAGGCGCCCGAACACCAGCGGCTTCTGCGCGCTGCCGCCCAGGCGCAGGTTGGCGTTCAGCATGCCCGCCGCGCTTTCGCCCTTCATCAGCGCCGGGTTGATCAGCGCCAGCGAGATGTTGGTGATATTGACGTTGCCGCTGATGGTGCGCCGCACCTGCGGATCCGCCACCTGGATATTGCCGTCGAACTGGCCGTTGTTGGTCAGTTTGATCCGCCAGTCGGCCTGCGCGCGGCCGTTGTTCAAGCCGGCGTTGAGGGTCAGCGTATCGAAGGCGACCGGCAGCGCGTTGCCCTGCACCTGCTGCACCACCTTGACGCCGTTGCCGGCCAGCGTGACTTTCGCCTCCGGCAGCGCGCCGCCCGGCTTCCAGCTGACGTCGGCCCGGCCGGTGAACACGCCGCTCAGGGCGGTGTCCGGGCCGAGGAACGGCTTGATCATCGCCAGGTCGAACCGGTTGAGCACCACGCTGGCCTGGCCGCTCTGGCCGGCTTCAATGGTCTTAGGCACGCACAGCTCGGCGTTCGGGTTCTGCCAACAGTGCGGCCCGACGCTGATTTTCTGCTCGGTGTTCAGGTAGTCCAGCGCGATGGCGCGCGTCAGGCGCCATTCCCCGACCGGCGTATCGAAACGGGTGTTGTTCAGATTGCCGCGCCAGCGCTGCTGCTGACGATCGAAGCTGCCCTGCAGCGCCAGCTGGCCGGAGACCGGCTTGCCGTCAATCTTCAGCTGCAGCTGGTGCTGCTTCTCGCTGCCTTTGGCGTCGAGGGTCAGCAGGCTGACCTCCAGCGCATCCTGCTTCAGCTGTTCGACGCGTACCGCCAGCTGCCCCTGGATCTGATCCGTGGAGCGCACGTCGCCATCGATCTTCACGCGGTTGATGCGCAGCGCCTGCCACTGCAAGCCGGAAGCGGTCAAATCCGCCAGCAGCTGCGGCGCCTGCAGATTGCCGCGCAGCTTCAGCAGCCCTTTGGCGGTGCCGCCCAGGCCCGGCAGCGCGCCGTCCAGACGCGGCGCGTCGATGTTGGCGTCCAGGTTCCAGCTCTTCTCGTCCAGCTGCCCTTTGACGTTCAGTTGGTTGCGCCCCAGCGCCAGATCGATACCGGGGATTTTCCACTGCCCGGCGGCGTTGCCGCTCAGTGTACCGCGCGCCGTGACCTTGTTCTGCTTCACGTTGCCGTCCAGCTGCAATACCGGCACCTGCAGCTGCCAGCTGCCGCCGTGCAGGCTGCCGCGCGTGGTGATCTTCCCATCCAGCTTCGCCGGCCATTCCGGCCACTGCTTGGCGGTATTGATGCCGCTCAGCGTCAATTGCGAGGTCCAGCTGATGGCTTTGCTCCAGTCCACCAGCGCGGTAAGATCGGTATTGCCCTGCAGCGCCGCCAGGCGCAGGCGCTCCAGCTTGAACTGCTCGACGTTGCCTTTGCCGTCCAGCGTCAGCACCGCCGGCGGCAAGTCCTGGCCTTTCAGATTGGCGCGCGTCGACAGCGCGTAGTCGGTCGCCTTGCCGTTAAAGCGCAGGCGGAAGTCATTGACCTGATACTGCGCCTCGCCGCTCAGCGGCCATTTCAGCTGCTTGCTCTGCAACGTCAGCGCCAGCGGCAGGCCGGCTTCGGCCAGCCGGGTTTGCACATCGAGCTGGGCGCCGACCGGGCCGGACAGGTTCAGCGCCACCTTCAGCTCGTCACGCAACCCACCGCCGATGTTCAGCTTCACCTTCTCGCCCTTCAGCGGTTCGATATTCAGCGCGCTGTTGGCGGTCAGGGCCACCGGCCAGTCGCCGGTCAGGGTTGCCTGCCCCTGCACCGACAGCGTGCCCTGAGGCGACTTCACGTCGAAGTTGTCCAGTTGGATATGCTGATCCTGCGTGCTGGCCTGCAGTAACAGGCTCGTGATTAGCACGTCGGTATCGCCGGTCAAGCGCAGCTGCTCGCCGCTGATCTCTTTGACGGTGATATCCAACGGCAGGCGGATGTCCGGCAGATCCGGCAACAGCGGTTTGGCGAACAGTTCCTTCAGCGTTTCGCCCAGCGGCTTCTCTTCCGGCTGAGGTGCCGGCTTCGCCGCATCGGTAACCTGCTCGCCGACCTTTTTCGCCACCTCGACCGCCGGCTGCACCGCTTCCGGCAATGGGTTTTGCGGCGTTTTCGGCAAGGCGATCAGCAGCGAGCCGATCTTGGTCGGCATCAGCGTCAGCGCGCGCTCTTGCCACTGCGCGCCGGTGCGGAACTCGGCCAGCGAGATGGCGGTGTCGTCGACGGTGACCTTAACGTTGTTCAACGCCAACAGGCGCAGCGTGATAGGGTAAGGCGTGCTGAGATTGGTGGTCGGCTCACTGCTCTCCTCCACCGGCGCGGAAGGCGCCATCTCTTTGGTGTTCACCGCCACGTCCACATCCTGGGCGGTCAATGCATTGACGCACAGCGAGCTGCGTTTAAAGCAGGACAGGTCAAGGGAGAGATGGAACTGCCCGGCGTTGACCGTCACGCCCGGCATCTGATATTTCACGCCCTTCAGCGTCAGATCGCGCCAGCCGCCGCTGACGCCGGCGATCTCCAGCCCCGGCACCCAGCGCGCCGCGCCGTTGATGACCATATGCAAACCGGTGGTGGTGCCTATCAGGAAGGCCAGCCCGCCGATCAGCAACAGCAGAACGACCAGAAATCCGAGACAAATCTTTTTAACCAGGCTCATAGTTCAGGCCCCAAACCGATGTAGAACTGCATCCCGTGGGTGTCCTTGTCTCCCACAGGCGCGGCGATATCCAGCTTCACCGGCCCCACCGGCGACTGCCAGCGCACGCCTACGCCGGCGCCGGTCTTGAAGTTGCTTTTCTTGATATCGTTCACCGCTTCACCGGAGTCGACGAACATCGCCCCCCACCATTTGCCGGTCACGTTGTACTGGTACTCCAGCGAGCCGGTCAGCATCTTGGAGGCGCCGGTCAGCTTGCCGTCGCCATCGCGCGGCGAAATGTCTTTGTACTTGTAGCCGCGAATGCTGCGGTCACCGCCGGCGAAGAAGCGCAGATCCGGCGGCACCTTGTCGAAGTCGTTGGTTTCGATCCAGCCCACCTGGCCGCGCGCCACGAAACGGTGCTTGTCGGCCAGCGTGCGGATCCACACGTTCTGCGCCTGCATCAGCGCGAAGTCCACGCCGGAACCCCAGGTGGTGTCGGACACGTCGATGGAGTAGCGCTGGCTGTCGCCCCAGGTCGGCATCAGGCCGCCGCGCGAGCGGGTGCGGTTGAAGCTGACGCCGGGATACAGCAGCATGGTGGTGTTGCTGACGTTACCCTGGGTAAAGTTATCCCAGCGCCAGGTCAGGTTGATCGCCCGCTGCCAGCCGCTGGAGAGATCCCAGTTGCGCGAGGCCACCACTTTGGAGGTGACGGACTTGGTGTCGTTAAGATTGACGTTCTTGAGGCCGCCCTGCAGCAGGTAATACTGCTCCAGCGGGTTCTTCAGCAGCGGGATCTTGTAGGTCAGATCCAGCTGCTGCTCCGGCGCCGACACGCTGGCGCTGGTTTCCAGGCTATGCCCGCGATCGTTGAGCCAGGGTTTTTTCCAGGTGCCTTTCACCCGCGGGCCGACGTCGGTGGAGTAACCGATACCGGTTTCGACGGTGTTGCGCGTACGCGGCGTCACCAGCGCGTCCAACGGCAAAATCTTGTTCTCTTTGGCATCGTTGAAATCAGGGGATACCACCACCGAGTTGAACCAGTTGGTGGCGGACAATCGGCGGTTCAGCTCGGCCAAATCCTCCGAACTGTAGTAATCCCCCTGATGAAAGGGCACCAGATTTTGCAGATAGTCTTCGCGGATTTGCGAGCCGGTGAATTTTACCTTGCCGAAGCGGTAACGTTCGCCGCTGTTGAAATCGATATCCCAAAACGCCTTGTGCAGATCTTCGGCCACGCCGAGCTGGCTTTTGGTCATGTCGGCATCGAAGTAGCCTTTGCGCAGCGCCAGGCCGGTGAGAGAGCCTTTGAAACTGTCATACTTGCCGTGGTTGAGGATCTCGCCGATGGTCGGCCGGTCCTTCTTTACCAACGCCAGGTAGTCCTCATCGGTCTTCGCGCCGCCTTCCAGCACGATGTTGGCGCCGGCGATACGCACCGGTTCGCCCGGATTGACCTTGGCATGCAGCACCGGGCGCGACATCCCCGGCCGATCGTCCAGCGTAAATTCGATGGTCGGCTGATAATAGCCGAGCGCGCGCAGCCCCTGGCGCACCGCCTCATCCACCCGTGCGCGGAAGCGACCGTCGGTGCCGACCTCTTCAGGCGTGATCGACGACAGGCGCACCCGAACGTTTTTTTCCAACTCTCCGCTTAACCCTTCCACCTGCAACCGCACGTTCGCCGCGTAGGCTGCAGGTGCCGCAAGCAACACAGCTATCAAGCACATGACCGGGTACTTTGGCACGTGTTCTCCTTATTGATTTTACTTTCCTGTTATGGTGTTCGCTCCGGGGCCAGGGCAGACTCCGCGCTATCATGACGGCAGCCCTCTTCAGCCTTGTTCCGGACGCCGCCCGCCGCGCTTTGCCACCGCCGCGCAACAGGCGAATTCTTCACTTTTGGCGCTCAAAATACTGCGTTAAGCTTATACATAAACCCAACTTGCCACTTATTGTGGGCAAAGACGCGGTGAGATACAACCGAACCGCCCCCATGTAGGGTCAATTCTTACTGTGACAACAGGAGTCAACCGTGGTGCCATTTTTTGATAAATCACAAACCGTCGATAAGGCAAGCGCGCTGCCTGGCCGCACCACGCCAATGCCTGTCGCAACGCTCAACGTGGTCACCGAACACTCGATGACCCAGGTGCCGGCAGGCATGGAAGTGGCGATCTTCGCCATGGGCTGTTTCTGGGGCGTTGAGCGCCTGTTCTGGCAGCAGCCGGGCGTCTACAGCACCGCCGCCGGCTACAGCGGCGGCTACACGCCGAACCCGACCTACCGCGAAGTGTGCAGCGGCCAGACCGGCCACGCCGAAGTGGTACGCGTGGTGTTCGATCCGCAGGTCGTCAGCTACAAACAGCTGCTGCAGGTATTCTGGGAAAATCACGATCCGGCGCAGGGTATGCGCCAGGGCGGCGACGTCGGCACGCAGTACCGCTCGGCGATTTACACGCTGAGCCCGGAGCAGCAGGCCGAGGCGGAAAGCAGCCTGCAGCGTTTCCAGCAGGCGATGGACGCGGCGGGCGACAAGCGCATCATCACTACCGAGATCGCGCCGGCGCTGCCGTTCTATTACGCGGAGGACGATCATCAGCAGTACCTGTTCAAGAATCCGGAAGGCTACTGCGGGCTGGGTGGCATCGGCGTTTGCCTGCCGCCGCAGGGCTAATCCGATGCCGGCCGGCGGCACTTTTTTAACCGCTGGCGGCCCCTGTGGGGCAACTGCTATACTATGCGGGCCGCTTCTGCGGCCCGATAGCTTCCCTTCTGGTTGTTATCGCTGCTTTTTTTACTATGTACTACCCTTCCTCAAGAGCGCCGGCATCCCGTCGGCACGTATGGATAGATTATGTTAAACAGTATTTTACTGATTCTTTTTCTGATCGCGGTGAGTGCGTTTTTCTCACTGTCGGAAATCTCTCTGGCCGCCTCGCGCAAGATCAAACTGAAGCTGATGGCGGACGAAGGCAACATCAACGCCGCCAGAGTGCTTAAACTGCAAGAAACCCCAGGCATCTTTTTCACCGTGGTGCAGATCGGCCTGAACGCCGTGGCCATCCTCGGCGGTATCGTCGGCGATGCGGCTTTTTCTCCCACTTTCAAGGTGTTGTTCGATCGTTTCCTGTCGCCCGAACTGGCGGAACAGGTCAGCTTTATCTGCTCCTTCGTGCTGGTGACCAGCCTGTTTATCCTGTTCGCCGATTTGACCCCGAAGCGCATCGGTATGATTGCACCAGAGACGGTCGCCGTCCGGATCATCAACCCGATGCGTTTCTCCATCATGATCTTCCGCCCGCTGGTGTGGTTCTTCAACGGCATGGCCAACCTGATCTTCCGCATGTTCAAGCTGCCGATGGTGCGTAAGGACGACATCACCTCCGACGACATCTACGCGGTGGTGGAAGCCGGCGCCCTGGCGGGCGTGCTGCGCAAGCAGGAACATGAGCTGATTGAAAACGTGTTCGAACTGGAATCGCGCACCGTGCCGTCTTCGATGACCTCGCGCGAAAGCGTGGTGTACTTCGACCTGCGCGAAAGCGAAGAGAGCATCAAGGAGAAGGTCTCGACCCATCCGCACTCCAAGTTCCTGGTGTGCGACGGCCATATCGATCAGGTGGTCGGCTACGTCGATTCCAAAGACCTGCTGAACCGCGTGCTGGGCAACCAGAGCCTGGTGCTGAGCAGCGGCGTGCAGATCCGCTCGGCGCTGATCGTGCCGGATACGCTGACGCTGTCCGAAGCGTTGGAAAGCTTCAAGACCGCCGGCGAAGACTTCGCGGTGATCCTCAATGAATATGCGTTGGTGGTGGGCATCATCACCCTTAACGACGTGATGACCACGCTGATGGGCGATCTGGTTGGCCAAGGCCAGGAAGAGCAGATCGTGGCGCGCGACGAAAGCTCATGGCTGATTGAAGGCGGCACGCCGATCGACGACGTGATGCGCGTACTGGACATCGACGAGTTCCCGCAGGCGGGCAACTACGAGACCATCGGCGGCTTTATGATGTATATGCTGCGCAAGATCCCGAAACGCACCGACTTCGTCAAATACGCCGGCTACAAGTTCGAAGTGGTGGATATCGACAGCTACAAGATAGACCAGCTGCTGGTCACCCGGCTGAGCGACAAACCGGCGGCGGTACTGCCGAAAGCCCCGGAAGACACCCCGGCGGCTTGACGCCAGCCGGCAAAAACATCAGCGGCCCCATCGGGGCCGCATTTTTTTTACCGCTGTCAGCGCAGTGTTCAGCCAAACTCGGCCTGCAACAGCAGCACCTGGCGGTTTACTTCAGACATCACGCTGAAATGGCGCTTGTCACGAATCTTCGGCGGCAGGATTTTCCCCTCGTCGAATTCAAATGCGCCCACGTCCTTGATATACAGCCTTCCGCGAAACAGGGTCTTAACGTACTTTGCCACTTTCAAAGGGTTATAACGCTGGAAGATTCTCATTCTTTTACGCTCCTCCCGTTGATCCATGCGCTCAGCGAGCCGCCAAAGGCGGCAGCCTCGAAATTCAGAACGCAACTTGATTGCATGTAGTAGACCCAGTAAAGACCAGAACGTTCACTTCTGCCCGGATATCTACGCTGGATTTACACTTTTTGACAGAATTGTATATGATAATTTATAACGTTTTCAGGATATCCCTTCAAAATCTGATGATTAGCGAACCAAGGGAAAATCTGCGATCCGGTTAACAGGACAGACCTCTTATCACATCCTATGCTTTAGGCTGTCGAAGTGCTGTCGCACAAATTCCCCCCATTACAAGGAGAAAGCATGAAAACAAGTCGCATGCTGATGGTATCCCTGCTGCTCGCCCCGCTTTTCGCTTCCGCGCACAACTTCCAGCTCCAGCAGCGCGTGGCGCCGGTCGGCGTCAGCGACAAAGGAGAGCTCAATTACGCTGACGGTAATTTTAGCTACCAGAACTGGAACAGCGCGCAGCTCAGTGGAAAAGTGCGAGTGATACAACATATTGCCGGCCGCAGCTCCGCCAAAGACATGAACGACCCACTGATTGAAGCGATCAAGAAGGCGAAGCTACCACACGATCGTTACCAAACGACGACAATCGTCAACACCGACGATGCCCTGATGGGCACCGCGATGTTCGTGCGCAGCAGCATTGAGGACAGCAAGAAGGAGTTCCCGTGGTCGCAGTTTATCGTCGACAGCGACGGCAACGTGCGTAAAGCCTGGGATCTGCAGCCGAAAGGCTCAGCTATTGTGGTGCTGGATAAGCAAGGGCGCATTCAGTTCGCCAAAGACGGCGCGCTGACGCCGGAAGAGGTGCAGCAGGTGATGTCCAAGCTGCACCAGCTGTTGGCGAACTAACTCAGAACAGCGACACCCGGAAGCCGGGGTTGAGGAAAGATTCACGCGGGGTATAGAGCAACGGCTTGCCCTGCCAATCGTGAATTTGCGCCCCGGCGGCCACCGCTACCGCATGCCCTGCGGCGGTATCCCAAATGTTGGTCGGCCCGAAGCGCGGATAGAGCTGCGCCTTGCCTTCCGCCACCAGGCAGAACTTCAGCGAGGAGCCGACGGACACGGTCTGGTGCTCACCCAGCTGCTGCAAATAGTCTTTCAGTTCATCGTCGATATGCGAGCGGCTCACCACCACCAGCGGCGGATGCGCGTTGCTGACGCCGATCGCCTGCCGCACGCCCTTCTCTTCTTTCCAGGCCTTGCCGCGCTCCGCCAGATACAGCACGTCGATCGCCGGGGCGTACACTACCCCCATCACCGCCTGCCCGTCTTCAATCAGGGCGATATTGACCGTGAACTCACCGTTGCGGTGCAAGAACTCTTTGGTGCCGTCCAACGGATCGACCAGCCAGTAGCGCGTCCAGTTGCGGCGTTCTTCCCACGCCGGCGGATCTTCTTCCGACAGCAGCGGCACCTCGGGCGTCAGCGCCGCCAGGCCGCGCTTGATGATGTGATGTGCCGCCAGATCGGCCGCCGTCACCGGTGAATCATCTTTTTTCTGCGCGACATCAAGCGGTTGTTCACCGTCGTACACCGCCATGATCGCCGCCCCCGCCTCGCGGGACAGTTGGCAAATTCGCTCTAACATCATGCACCTCAACTCTGCATCTCCGTGGGAAATTTCCCCCTGTCTCTGCTAGCAGACTAGTTTTTTTTACGCTGAATATCCATCTCAACCGGCTAACCCCCGGGAATTCCTCAGATCTTGTTGGGCACAACTGTGAACTTCCCCGCGTTACCTGCCGCCGTTTTCTGCCACACTTCACAGTTTGCTGTGGCAAGCAATGTTAATTACATTTCCCTCTGCGATAACACTCGAATAATGGAATGGAGAGAGCCCAAAATGATGAAGCATCCCCTGACGCTGTCCGCGCTTGCGCTGCTGGTGTGCGCCTCGGCGCAGGCGGCCACCGTCGACCTGCGCGTGCTGGAAACCACCGACCTGCACAGCAACATGATGGACTTCGATTACTACAAGGACACGCCGACCGATAAATTCGGCCTGGTGCGCACCGCCAGCCTGATCCAGCAGGCGCGCCAGCAGGCTACCAACGCGGTGTTGGTGGACAACGGCGACATCATTCAGGGCAGCCCGCTCGGCGACTACATGGCGGCCAAGGGGCTGAAACCGGGCGACGTGCATCCGGTCTATAAGGCGATGAATACGCTGGACTATGTGGTCGGCAACATCGGCAACCATGAATTCAACTACGGGCTGGACTACCTGAAGAACGCCATCGCCGGCGCCAAGTTCCCGTATATCAACGCCAACGTCATCGACGCCAAAACGCAAAAACCGCTGTTCACGCCGTACATCATCGTCGATACGCCGGTGAAAGACCGCGACGGCAAGGCGCATACGCTGCGCATCGGCTACATCGGCTTCGTGCCGCCGCAGATCCTGGTGTGGGACAAGGCTAACCTGCAGGGCAAGGTGACGGTGGACGACATCACCGCCACCGCCAAACGCTACGTGCCGGAAATGCGTAAACAGGGCGCCGATCTGGTGGTGGCGATCCCGCATTCCGGGCTGTCCAGCGAGCCTTACAAGGCAATGGCGGAAAACTCGGTCTACTACCTCAGCCAGGTACCGGGCATCGACGCCATCATGTTCGGCCACGCCCATGCGGTGTTCCCGAGCAAGGACTTCGCCAATATCAAAGGCGCGGATATCGATAAGGGCCAGCTGAACGGCGTACCGGCGGTGATGCCGGGCCAATGGGGCGATCATCTCGGCGTGGTCGACCTGCAGCTCAACAACGATAGCGGTAGCTGGAAAGTGACCGCCGCCAAAGCGGAAGCACGGCCGATCTACGACAAAGAGAACAAGAAATCGCTGGCGGCGGAAGACGCCGCGCTGGTGAAAGTGTTGGCGGACGATCACAAGGGCACGCGCGAGTTCGTCAGCCAGCCGATCGGCAAATCCGACGGCAACATGTACAGCTACCTGGCGCTGGTGCAGGACGATCCGACGGTGCAGATCGTCAACAATGCGCAGAAGGCCTACGTTGAACATTACATTCAGGGCGATCCGGATCTGGCCGATCTGCCGGTGCTGTCGGCGGCGGCGCCGTTCAAGGTCGGCGGCCGCAAGAACGATCCGGCCAGCTTCGTCGAAGTGGAAAAGGGCCAACTCACCTTCCGCAACGCCGCCGATCTCTATCTCTACCCCAATACCCTGGTGGTGGTGAAGGCCAGCGGCAAAGAGGTGAAAGAGTGGCTGGAGTGCTCCGCCGGCCAGTTCAACCAGATCGACGTCAACAGCGCCAAGCCGCAAGGCTTGATCAACTGGGACGGCTTCCGCACCTATAACTTCGACGTGATCGACGGCGTCAATTACCAGATCGACGTCAGCCAGCCGGCGCGCTACGACGGTGAATGCCAGCTGATCAACGATAAGGCGGAGCGCATCAAGCAGTTGACCTTCAACGGCAAGCCGATCGATCCGAACGCCACCTTCCTGGTCGCCACCAACAACTACCGCGCCTACGGCGGCAAATTTGCCGGCACCGGCGACAAACACATCGCCTTCGCTTCGCCGGATGAAAACCGTTCAGTGCTGGCGGCCTACATCAGCGCCGAAACCCAGCAACACGGCGCGGTGCATCCGCAGGCGGACAACAACTGGCGTTTGGCGACCTTCAGCAGCCAGCAACCGCTGGATATCCGCTTCGAGACCTCGCCGTCGGACAAAGCGACGGCGTTTATCAAGGAGCACGCTCAATATCCGATGACCGCCGAAGGCAATGACCGCATCGGTTTCGCGGTGTATCGCATCGATCTTAGCGCGAAATAATCACCCGGCCGGGGTCCCCAGCCCCGGCCACCTTCTCTTCGATTTTCCCGCTGGCGCGCCCTTTAAATTGCATTTAAAATGCATGTTATAGGATTCCTTCGTTTAAAGAGGCACTACCATGGATTACCGCAATCAATCCCTTGGCGCGCTCGCTATCGCCATTCCCCGTGCATCCCGTCTGTTTCGCCAGCATCAGCTGGATTTCTGCTGCGGCGGCCGGCAATCGCTGGCACGCGCCGCCGAGCGCAAAGGGTTAGATATCGACAGGCTGGAAAACGAACTGGCCGCCCTGGCCGCCACGCCGGAGCCAAGCCGGGACTGGCGCACGGCGCCGCTCGGTGAGGTGATCGATTACATTCTGCCGCGCTTTCATCAGCGACACCGCGAGCAGCTGGCAGAACTGGTGCTGATGGCGGAAAAGGTCGAACGCGTGCACGGCGACAAGCCCAGCTGCCCGCGCGGGTTGGCGAAGCAGCTGAACCTGATCCGCCTGGATCTGGAGAATCACATGATGAAAGAGGAGCAGATCCTGTTCCCGCTGATCAAACAGGGCATGGGGCCGCAGGCCGCCGGACCGATCTCGGTGATGGAGCATGAACATGACGAGGCGGGTGAGCAGCTGGAAGTGGTGAAGTTCCTCACCGATAACGTCACGCCGCCGGAGGGCGCCTGCACCACCTGGCGAGCGCTGTACACCGGCATCGACGAGTTCATCGGCGATCTGATGGAGCACATCAGCCTGGAAAACAATCTGCTATTCCCGCGCGCGCTGCGCGGCGCATAAAATAAGGGCGCCACGAAGGCGCCCAGAGCAATCCTCGGTGGGATTACAGGATTTCCAGCAGCTCGACGTCGAACACCAGCGCGCTGAACGGCGGGATGGACGCGCCAGCGCCACGCTCGCCGTAGGCCAGGTTGTGCGGGATATACAGCTGCCATTTGGAGCCGACCGGCATCAGGGTCAGCGCTTCGATCCAGCCAGGGATCACGCCGCTGACCGGGAATTCTGCCGGCTGGCCGCGCTCAACCGAGCTGTCGAACACGTCGCCGTTGATCAGACGACCGGTGTAGTGCACACGCACGCGGTCCTGACGGGACGGGATCGGGCCCTTGCCCTGCTCCAGCACGGAGAACTGCAGGCCGGACTCGGTCAGCGTCACGTCGTCGCGCTTGGCGTTGTCGTCCAGGAATTTCTGGCCTTCAACGGCCATCGCCTGCTGGCGCTCGCGGCGCACCGCGTCCGCACGCTCGTGGATTTCACGCAGCGCACGGTGCACCACGTCTACCGGAACCGCCGGGGCATTCCCTTCCAGCGCGTCACGCAGACCCGCCAGCAAAGCTTCCGGTTGCAAACCTTCCAGCCCGGACTCTTGCAGCTGCTGGCCGACCTGTAAACCAATCCCGTAACTTGCTTGCGCTTCAACGCTGTCAAAAGAAGGGGTTGTCATGGGGTTTTCCTTAAGTCTGTAAAAAGTCGAAAGCGCAGCATAACAGCGCGTCAATGCCGGGTAAAATCTTGTGTGGAGAATGATGACTTTTGTCGTAGAAAAAGAAACAATAACCTTCTGTTAACGCCCGCAGCCGCAAACCGCGGCTCTGCCGCTCAGCTGCCTTTCGCTTCAATCAGTTAGCGGACTATACTGAAAGCAGGATATCGGGCAGGCGAGGCGCTTGCCGCGCCGCGCTAATTACTACGCCGTCGAAGAGAGGTCACCATGGGCAGAATCGCGCCCAGGAGAAGGAAAACCACCCGCATCTACCAGCCGCTGCTGCGCACCTGGCTGAATGTCAGCCAGCGCCTGAAACCGGGCGCCGCACCCACGTCTGAAGGCGCGGAACCGCCATCGGAGCCACCGCCGGCCAACGACAAAATGCAGCAGGTCAAAGCGCTGCTGGCCAAAGTCTGGCATCTGCCGGACGGTTTCCATTGGATGGAGCCACTGCCCTACTTCCACCGCCGCTGGGTGCTGATCTTCGGCATCATCCTGCTGCTGGCCCTGCTGTGGCCGTACTCGCCCGAAAGACAGCCGTTCCCGGTTTCCCAGCAGGAAACCAGCGTGCCGCTGCAGGCCGATCTGCAAAACGGCGGCACCACGTCTGCCAACGAACCAACGCCGGCGGGCAACTGGCAGCGTTATCAGATCCAACCCGGCCAGACCCTGGCCCAGCTGTTTCGCGACAACAATCTGCCGGTGAATGAAGTGTTCGCCATGGCGCAGGTGGAAGGCGGCGACAAGCCGCTGAGCAACATGAAAGCCGGCCAGGAAGTGCGCATCGAACGCGACGCCAACGGCGTGATTAACGCGCTGTCGGTTACCACGGTGGACAACAGCCAGGCGCTGTTCCGCCGCCAGGCCGACGGCAGCTACCGCAGGGAACGCTAATCCCTACAGCTGCGCCAGCAAAAACTCGCGCAGCACCACGCCCTGGTTGTGCTCGGTATCTTTGCTGCCATACAGCAGCGTCAGCGCTTGCCCCTGCCGTAACAGCGCCACCAGCGGCTGCCAGGCGTCGTTGGCCGCCAGCTGTTGGCGGTAACGCGCCTCGAAGACCGCCCACTGGTCGGTATGCTGATGGAACCACTTGCGCAGTTCGTCATCCGGCGCCACCTGTTTCAGCCACTGCACGCCCGTCAGCCGCGCCTTGCTGATGCCGCGCGGCCATAGCCTGTCTATCAGATAACAGTGTTCCGGCGCCGGCGCGCTGAAATCATAAACCCGCTGTAGCGTAATCTTTGCCATCGCACGCTCTCCTTTTCATCCCGTCTTCAAGCGTAGCGCGTTTTGCCGGGCGCAGAAAAGCAAAACGCCAGCGCGAGGCTGGCGTTTTAACCGGGTTAACAGCAGCGTAAATTACGCTTCTGCAACCACAACTACATTCAGCTGTGCGAACACGTCGCTGTGTACCTGGAAGTGCACTTCGTGCTCGCCAGTGGTACGCAGAACGCCGTTCGGCAGACGAACTTCGCTCTTGGCAACTTCAACGCCTGCCGCAGTCACTGCGTCAGCGATGTCGCGGGTACCGATAGAGCCGAACAGTTTACCTTCGTCGCCAGATTTGGAAGCGATGGTGACTGAACCCAGTTCGTTGATCTTGGTTGCGCGAGCTTCAGCAGCAGCCAGAACGTCAGCCAGTTTGGCTTCCAGTTCAGCACGGCGTGCTTCGAAGAACTCAACGTTTTTCTTGGTAGCAGGAACAGCTTTGCCCTGTGGTACCAGGAAGTTACGAGCGTAGCCCGCTTTAACGTTAACTTGATCACCCAGGCTGCCCAGGTTTGCTACTTTATCAAGCAGAATAACTTGCATTACCTTATCCTCTCAAAGTCGTTAATGGACAGTGGCCGGTTACTGATGACGATCAGTGTACGGCAACAAAGACAGGTAGCGCGCGCGCTTGATAGCACGGGCCAGCTGGCGCTGATATTTTGCACGAGTACCGGTGATACGGCTCGGTACAATTTTACCACTTTCGGTGATGTAGTTTTTCAGCGTAGCGATGTCTTTATAGTCAATCTCTTGAACGCCTTCCGCGGTGAAACGGCAGAACTTGCGACGACGGAAATAACGTGCCATTTGGCTAGTCTCCAGAATCTATCAATTCAATCTGCTCGGCATGCAGAACCAATTTGCTCAGCCCGTTGCGCCCTTGATGGCAGCTTACAAAGCCTTGCACGGTAATCTGACTGCCGACCGTTAATCTTTGAGTTAGTGCTTGTGACTGTTGTCCGCTGACAACCACGGGCATTCGGCACCATGCTTGTCTGCTGAATCCGGCTTCCATCTGCTGCGAACGGTGCTCTAGCACAAATTGGCAGTGCGGTATCCCGGAAGGACTCACTTTTCGAACCGGCGCCTTGCACACAGTGCCCGACAAAACCAGACGATTAGCCGTCACGGCGGCAATTACTCTTCAGAATCCCCAGCATCTGCATCATCTGCGGTTTCGTTAGCGAAGTCTTCGCGGCGATCGCCACGACGTTCGTCTTTCGCTTTAACCATCGGAGATGCTTCAGTTACCGCGTGCTTAACGCGCATAACCATGCTGCGGATAACGGCGTCGTTGAAGCGGAAGTTAGTTTCCAGCTCATCGATCGCTTCCTGCGGCGCTTCAACGTTCAGCAGAACGTAGTGAGCCTTGTGCAGTTTGTTGATCGGATAAGCCAGCTGACGGCGGCCCCAGTCTTCCAGACGGTGAATCTGACCTTGCGCGTTAGTGATGGTAGCACTGTAACGCTCGATCATGCCCGGAACCTGTTCGCTTTGGTCAGGATGGACCATAAAAACGATTTCGTAATGACGCATCGAATTGCTCCTTACGGATTATTCAGCCTCCTGTCAGGGTCAACCGCGGCCCATGGAAGCAAGGAACGTGTTTAGTGTGCGGCTGAAAAATGACGCGTAATCATACTGACGCAGGGCGGGAAACTCAAGGACTGCGTGGGTTTTATTCGCGTTAATGCGAGGCGTTATGGGAAATAGCACAATTTGCTCGTGGGAGAACCTATGTACGCCGATCCATCGGTTTCAAAAATCTTTCAATGAAATCAGCGCTGAGTCACAAATCTATTTCACTTTTTTTGAAAGAAGTCATCAAAAGCCCCCGCTTTTTAATCCGCCGCAACGGACTAAAATTAACCATATCCGCCGCAGACAGCGCGACGAAAAAGATTTCAGGTTATTCAATGCAGATAAATGACTTTTTGCCGCAGCGACATTCGCTGTCAGGCCGTAACGGCAAAGGGTTAAGAGAGGCACTATGAAACGCATCATTCTCGCAACGGCGCTGGCCGCCCTGTTTTCCGCCAACGTAATGGCCGCAACGGAGATCACCTCGCACCAGGCCGATCAACGCCAGAGCGTCGGCTTCGTCACCCTGAACCAGAACGTGGTTTCGCCGGATGACGCCAGCAGCCAGGTCAGCAAAATCGCCGATCAACGCGGCGCAAGCTCTTATCGCATCATCGCCCTGCACGAACCGGGCGACAACAGCACGATGCACGTCAGCGCCGAGCTGTACCGCTAAAAACGCACGCCACGCCAGGGAAATCCCCAGGGCTTCATCAGAAAACCCGTTCAGTCCGCACCGGAGCGCCGCCCGTTGGGCGCTCCGCTTCCCTCATCACAGCTTGAGCAGCGTCGGCATGCTGAACGCCTTGCCCGGATTATGTAATTGCAGCGCAATCTGCAGATAATTTGTCCGCGTTTGCAACAGCTCGGCGCTACCCGTCAGGGTCGCCCGCTGTTCGAACGAGAGCGTATCGGCCGCTGCGATGTGAGTGGCTGCCGCTTTCGGCGCGGAGGCGAACAACGCCGTCATGTTTTGCACCGTCTGCGCCGTGATGCGCGACAGCGGATTCGCCTGGTTTTGCCGCGCCTTGCCGTCGGCGGCCCCCAACATCTCGCTGAAGGCCGCTGAGTTAAGCTCGGCGCGCGCTTTCATCGTTCCCATTAAACCGGCCGTACTGCCGATGCTTTTTATCATGCCCTCTGCTCCTTGCTGCCCTGAAAGAATTCACGCAGACATTTTCCCCTTCATTCGGCCAAACGATGGCCGAAACAGCAGGCACAGAGCGGTGCAGTTCCAGGCATCGCGCCCGGCGGAGCATCACAGTTCGCGGCGGAAGAAGTCGGCCGTGGCGGACAGCGCCAGCGGCGTGATGCGGTGCTTCACCCCCGGTTCGATGAGCGACGTCAAACGGCCGTCCGCGCCTTGCCGCCGCAGTTCGGCCGCCAAACGCAGGCTGTCCGCCGCCGGCACCACGTCGTCCTTCTCGCCGTGCCACAGCAGCAGCGGCCGCCCGGCGATCGCCGCCAAACGCCCTTCCAGCTCATACTCCGCCAACACGGCGGTGCGCGCCGCAAACGCTGGCGGCGAGAGCGCCTCGCCCTCTTCGCCCAACGGCGGATACAGCGTTTGCGCCAGCGCACGGTAATAGCCGGAACCCATCAGGCTGGCGGCCGCCCGGATCCACGGGAAGCGCGCGAAGGCGCCAAGCGCGGTCATGCCCCCCATAGAGGCACCGGCGACGCCGATACGCCCGTCGGCAATCAGGCCGAGCCGCTCGAAATGCGCCTTGATCTGCGGCAGCTCGTCGATATTGCTGCGCAGGATCTCCCAAAACGTGGCCAGACGCCGCGCCTCATCGCCGTCGAACCGCTCGCCGTGCCGATCGGCATCCGGCAATATCACCCGAAAACCGGCGCGCGCCAGCGCATAGGCGAAGTAGGCGTACACCTCTTTCGACGAGGTATAGCCATGACAGAAGAACACCGTCGGCAAGGGCCGCTGATAGTGCCCTGCGGGGACGGCATGGATCACCGCAATATCGCCCGCCCGCTCGTCATGAATTTCGATCATCCGTTCATCCTCAACTCACCTGTTGGCATTCATCATGACAAACTTGCGCCAGCCAGCGTTAGCTCAATCTGTTCCAGCTTATATTGCGTTACACTGAAGCCATCGTACCGGCTCTTTCGAGGTCACCATGACGCTTGTCCGCACACTCATCGCCCTGACGCTGGCCGCACAGCTTTCCGCCTGCGGCATCATGACCACCACGCCGAAACCGCCGCCACCGCCCACCGCACAGGCGCAGGAGATCGTCCGCGCACAGACCGCCGAGCTGGTGAAGATAGGTACCGTCACCGCCGTGGTGCGCGGCAGCCCGATGGACGTGGAAGCGGAGATCCAGCGCAAGGCCACCGCCGCCGGCGCCCGGTATTACGTGATCATCATGAACAGCGAAACCATCGTGCCGGGCCAATGGTATTCCCAGGCGATCCTGTATCGGTAAGGCGGGGATTTTTTAAGCAGATTTACACTGGCTTTGCACAGGCTGAAGTAGGGTATTGCACACTGTCGGACAGCATGCCGCATGTTGCGGGTGCGATTCAGGATCTGACGAAGGGGAACGCCATGAAACGCTCCACCGCACTCACCTCCCTCCTGCTTTCAGTAGGGCTGCTCAGCACCGGCGCACAGTCCGCCGAGCTGGCGCCCGCCGATCGCGTGACGCCGCTCAGTGAAATCGCCGAGATCACCTTTAACGATCTGCCCGGTTCACCGCAGGAGGCGGAGCAGGCCATCGCTCGCACCGCCGGCCAACACGGCGCCAGCTATTACCGCATCCTGCGGATGGAAGAACAGGCGCACCCGCTTGGCTGGCGCGCCTCAGCCATCTTATACCTTTAGTAGCTCATGCAAGCCGCATTCAACACGCCGCCGCTCACGGAGACGCCCCCCAGGAAAATCCCGGCGGCCAGGTGGTTCGCTTCGATCTTGTCGCTGATGCGTGGCATGTAGATCTTCACGGCCGCGAACAGCAGCAGTTGCACCACCAGCGCCACTACGCCCCACAGCAGGTAATCCAGCAGGCTGATCGAGTTGATCGCCGCGCTGGCCAACGGGATCACATACCCCAGGCAAGCGCCGATGAAAGCAAAGGCGGCGGATTGATTATCGGCCTTGATCAGCGCCCATTCGTCGTGCGGAGTGATGCGGGTATAGACGAACAGAAACACCAAAATCATGGCGAAACCGCTGAAGAAATAAGAGGCGAACGCCGCCAACGCGCTGAGAATATCCATGTGCATTTTCCTGTCAGAGTGAGGCTGAATTAAAAAGGTTTTCGCCGCCGCGCGCCACCCTTTTCCCTAACCGCCGATAGCGCGGTTGAGCAGCAGTTCGCACACCTCGGCCGACAGCAGGCTCTCGCCGCGATGATCCAGCGTCAGGTGGCACCAGGCGTCGGCTATCTGCGGGCTGGCATGCTGCAGCAGCTGCGCGGCGCAGCACAGGTCGAACAGCTGCTGGGTCAGCAGCCGCCCCATCTCTTCACGCGGTTGCCGGGCACGCTGCTGCCACTGCCGCCAGGCGTGATCGAACAAGCGATTTTGGCCGCGCACCGGCTGCAGCTCGAACTGCAGCATTTCGAGCGCGCCCGGCAGCTTGTGCAGGCTGCGCAACACGTCCAGACACATGATGTTGCCGGAACCTTCCCAGATGCTGTTGACCGGCATCTCGCGATACAGGCGCGGCAGTTCGCTCTCTTCGCAGTAGCCGATACCGCCCAGCACCTCCATCGCCTCGGCGATGAACGGCATGCCCTGGCGACAGATGCTGTATTTGGCCGCCGGGGTCAGCAGGCGGCTGTAGATCAGTTCGCCCTCATTGCTGCGGCTTTCCCAGGCGCGGGCCAGCCGGAACAGCAACGCGGTATGCCCTTCCAGCCGCAGCGCCATGCGCGCCAGAACCTGGCGCATCAGCGGTTGTTCGATCAGGAGCTTGCCGAACGCCTGCCGTTGCAGCGCATGATACAGCGCCACCGACAGCCCGCGGCGCATCAGGCCGTGGCTGCCGAGCGAGCAGTCGAAACGGGTCAGGCCGCCCATCTTCAGGATATGCCGCACGCCGTCCCCCTCATCCCCCAACAGCCAGGCGGTGGCGTCCTGAAACTCCACTTCGCTGCTGGCGTTGGAGCGGTTGCCCAGTTTGTCTTTCAACCGCTCCAGGCGAATGGCGTTGCGGCTGCCGTCCGGCAAAATGCGCGGCAGGAAGAAACAGGACAACCCGCCTTCGGCCTGCGCCAGCACCAGGTGCGCATCGCTCTGCGGTACCGAGAAGAACCACTTGTGCCCCACCAGCCGGTAGGCTTCACCCGGCCCGCGCGCGCCGAGCGGCGCGGCGGTAGTGGTATTGCTCAAAACGTCGGAACCACCCTGCTTCTCCGTCATGCCCATGCCGATCAGCAGGCCGCGCTTTTGCCTGCCCGGCAGCAGGTGAGCGTCATAACGATCCGACAGCAGCGGCGTCAGCCAGGAGCGAAACTCGGCCGGCAACGCCTGCAGCAACAGCGGCGTGGCGCCGAAGGTCATGGTCACTGGGCACAGCGTGCCGGCCTCGACCTGCGCATGCAGCATAAAGCGCGCGGCGCGCGCCACGAAGGAACCGATGCGCGCATCCTCCTGCCAGGGCAGGTTGTGCACCCGGTTGGCGATCAGCCCCTGCATCAGGATATGCCAGGCGGGGTGAAAGCGAACGTCGTCCAGCCGCTGGCCGGTGGCGTCGTAGCGCAGCAGCTCCGGCGGGTTGGCGTTGGCCAGGCGGCCCAGCTCCAGCGACTCCTGGGTGCCAAGCTGCTGGCCCAGCGAAGCCAATACCTCGGCGTCCCAGCCGCCCTGCTCGCGCTGCAACGCTTCGCGCAGCGGCGTATCGGAGAGAAACAGGTTGCTGTTGCCCAGCGGCTTGGGTTGGTTAAAAACGGTGTGCGTAGTCCAGACCATGAGAGTGCTCCCTGAGAAAAGCGTCAGGAGTAAGTATGGTCGGCGCAGAGATTTCTGCCGAAGGCGGGATCACAAGAGGGGGAATTAACGGGGGCTCAGGGCCCCCGTCAGGAGGATCAGCCGCGCTGACGCACCGCTTCGAACAGGCAAATGCCGGTGGCGACCGACACGTTCAGCGAAGAGACGGTACCGGCCATCGGGATGCTGATCAGCTCGTCGCAGTGTTCGCGGGTCAGACGACGCATGCCTTCGCCTTCCGCGCCCATCACCAGCGCCATCGGGCCGGTCATTTTGCTCTGATACAGCGTATGGTCGGCTTCGCCGGCGGTACCCATCACCCAGACGTTCATTTCCTGCAACAAACGCAGCGTGCGCGCCAGGTTGGTCACGCGGATCAGCGGCACGTTTTCAGCCGCGCCACAGGCCACTTTCTTGGCGGTGGCGTTCAGCTGGGCGGAACGGTCACGCGGCACGATCACCGCGTGCACGCCGGCGGCGTCGGCACTGCGCAGGCAGGCGCCGAGGTTGTGCGGGTCGGTCACGCCGTCCAGCACCAGCAGGAATGGCGTTTCCACGCTCTCCAACAGGCCCGGCAGATCGTTCTCCTGATACTGACGCCCTTCGCGCACCCGGGCGATGATCCCCTGGTGCACCGCGCCTTCAACCTTGTCATCCAGCCACTGGCGGCTCGCCACCTGGATCACGATGCCGGTCGCTTCCAGCTCGGCGATCAGCGGTTGCAGGCGGCGATCTTCGCGGCCTTTCAGGATAAACACTTCCAGGAAGCGTTGCGGATCGCGCTCTAACAGGGCTTTGACGGCGTGAATGCCGTAAATAATTTCGCTCATGATGCTCTTTTAAATTCGTGCGGCCGGCGATAACCGGCCGATGGTAACGATGTGCGGCAGGTTAAGCCTGCTCGGCACCTTTCTTCTTGGCTGCGCGTTTGGCTTTGGTCGCCGCCGCGATTTTCCGCGTTTTGTCGGACGCTTTCTTGGCTTTCTTCTTCGCCTTCTTCACGTTGTCCGCGGGCTTGGCGTCATCCTGCTTGCGGAAGGCGCTGTCCGGCTCGAAGTTGGCCGGCGGTTTGCCGCCGCGGCGCTTGCCGCGCCCCGCGCTACCGCTGTCGCGCAGCGTGCGCTGGCCGCCCTTCTTGGCGCGATCGCGCTCGGTTTTGCCTTCACCGCGCGCTTTGCGGGTGCTGGACACCAGCGCGAAGTCGATCTTGCGCTCGTCCATATGCACCGCGTCCACGCGGATCTCCACCGTATCCCCCAGGCGATAGACCGTGCCGGAAGACTCGCCGATCAGGCGCTGGCCGATATTATCGTAGCGATAGTAATCATTATCCAGCGTTGATACGTGCACCAGCCCGTCGATGAACAGATCGTTCAGGCGCACGAAGAAGCCGAAGCCGGTCACGCTGGAGATGATGCCGCTGAACACTTCACCGACGTGATCCTGCATGAAGTCGCACTTCAGCCAGTCGGCGACGTTGCGCGTCGCTTCGTCCGCGCGGCGCTCGGTCATCGAGCAGTGTTCGCCCAGCTGCAGCATCTCTTCGAATTCGCTGTGCCAGCCGCCGGTCGGCGTCCAGCGCTCTTTCGGCTCGCCGTGTTCTTTGGCCAGCTGGTATTTGATGGCGCGGTGCAGCGCCAGATCCGGATAACGGCGGATCGGCGAGGTGAAGTGGCCGTAAGACGCCAACGCCAGGCCGAAGTGGCCGCGGTTTTCCGGATCGTAAATCGCCTGCTTCATCGAGCGCAGCAACATGGTTTGCAGCATTTCGTGATCAGGGCGCTCGGACACTTCATCCATCAGCACCGCATAGTCCTTCGGCTGCGGCTTGTTGCCGCCGCCCAGCGTCAGCCCCAGCTCGCTCAGCACGCTGCGCAGCGCGGAGATGTGGTCGTCGCTCGGACGATCGTGCACGCGGTACAGCGCCGGCTCGTTGCGTTTCTCGACGAAGCGCGCGGCCGCCACGTTGGCCATGATCATGCACTCTTCGATCAGCTTGTGGGCGTCGTTGCGCACCGTCGGCTCCACGCGCTCGATGCGGCGTTCGGCGTTAAAGATAAACTTGGCTTCTTCGGTTTCAAACGCGATGCCGCCGCGCTCGGCGCGCGCCTTATCCAGCACCTTATACATCGCGTGCAGCTCTTCCAGGTGCTTGACCAGCGGATGGTAGTGCTCGCGCAGCTCCTGATCGCCCTGCAGAATGTGCCACACCTTGTTATAGGTCAGGCGAGCGTGCGAGCTCATCACCGCTTCGTAGAACTTGGCCGTGGACAGGCGCCCCTGGGCGGAGATGGTCATCTCGCACACCATGCACAGGCGATCGACCTGTGGGTTCAGGGAGCACAGCCCATTGGACAGCACTTCCGGCAGCATCGGGATCACCTGCGACGGGAAGTACACCGAGTTACCGCGGCTGCGCGCTTCATCGTCCAGCGCGGTGCGCGGGCGCACGTAGTAACTGACGTCGGCGATCGCAACCCACAGGCGCCAGCCGCCGCCGCGTTTTTTCTCGCAGTACACGGCGTCATCGAAGTCGCGTGCGTCTTCACCGTCGATGGTGACCAACGGCAGCTTGCGCAGATCGACGCGGCCCTTCTTGGCCGCTTCCGGCACCTGCTCAC
Organism: Serratia sp. CY84636; assembly: GCF_052166245.1. Taxonomy (NCBI): domain Bacteria; kingdom Pseudomonadati; phylum Pseudomonadota; class Gammaproteobacteria; order Enterobacterales; family Yersiniaceae; genus Serratia; species Serratia sp. CY84636. Next base: position 115,733 of record NZ_JBJNOX010000004.1, on the reverse strand, counting down.
TGAGATCGGCCACCTGCTTTTCCACCTGCGGCGGCCAGGTATGCGGGATCTCATGGGTGCGCAGCGCGATGTCCACCGCCATGCTGGTGCCCATCTTGTCGCCGAGGATCTCGACGATCTTGCCGACCGCCTTGGTGCGGCGGGTCGGACGCTGCGTCAGCTCCACCACCACCATAAAGCCCATGCGCGCGCCGCTGACGCTGTCCGCCGGGATCAGAATATCGAAGCTCAGACGGCTGTCGTCCGGCACCACGAAGCCGGTGCCGGCATCCATGAAGAAGCGGCCGACGATCTGGCTGGTTTTCGGCACCAGCACGCGCACGATGCGCGCTTCGCGGCGCCCTTTGCGATCCGCGCCCAAGGCCTGCGCCAGCACCACGTCACCGTGGATCGCCATTTTCATCTGTTCGGCAGACAGGTACAGATCGTCTTTGCTGCCTTCCACGCGCAGGAAGCCGTAGCCGTCGCGGTGGCCGATCACCGTGCCGCGCAGCAGATCCAGACGTTCCGGCAGCGCGTAGCACTGGCGGCGGGTAAACACCAGCTGGCCATCGCGCTCCATGGCGCGCAGGCGGCGGCGCAGCGCTTCCAGCTGCTCTTCACCGCTGAGGCCCAGTTCGTTGCCCAGTTCTTCGCGGCTGGCCGGCGTTTCACGTTTCGCCAAATGGGCCAGGATATATTCACGACTGGGGATGGGGGATTCGTATTTTTCTGCTTCTCGTTCCAGGAATGGATCTTGTGACATTGCGGTTCCTCCGTTGTCATCAGCAGGATGACGTTGAGCCTTGTCTTCTCAACGTCGTTTTATTCGACAAGCAATAGCTTGTAGAGCGGCGGATTGTCTTCGACCATATCGGCCAACGTATGCTTATCCAGCTCTTCAAGGAAATTCTGTACGCCCTGTTGGAGCACCTGCTTCAGTCGGCAGGCAGGGGTGATGTGGCAAAACTCGCTGCTGCAGTTAACCAGCGCAAGCGGCTCCAGCGCCCGCACCACGTCGCCGAGGCGAATGCTCTCGGCCGGTTTGCCCAAACGAATGCCGCCATGCTTGCCGCGCACCGCCGTGACAAAACCGACCCGGCTCAACTGATTGATGATCTTCACCATATGGTTGCGAGACACGCCGTAAACCTCGGTCACTTCCGAGATACTGGTCATCTTGTCCTGCGGCAACGAGGCCATGTAGATCAACGCCCGCAGGCCATAATCAGTAAAACTTGTTAACTGCACATCTTACCTCTGGGTATCGTTTTACCCGTCTGATACGCCGCTTTTCGGCGCTATTCAAAAGATTACTCATTGGATAATAAACCAGCCGGAGAGTTCGTCGCTAATTATTTAGCGAATCCCGCGCCCTAAGGCGGGTTTATGAAAGGATTTTTTGACGTGAAACCGCAATCGGAGGGAGTCAGGATAAAAACAAACCGGGACACGCCCGGTTTGTTTACTGCCGCAAAGCCTGATTATGCGTCGAACGGGTCGCGCAGGATCATGGTTTCGCTGCGATCCGGGCCGGTAGAGATGATATCTACCGGTACGCCGGTCACTTCTTCGATGCGCTTGATGTAGTTCAGCGCAGCCTGAGGCAGCTTGCTGTGCTCTTTCACGCCAAAGGTGGTTTCGCTCCAGCCCGGCATGGTTTCGTAGATAGGCTCGATACCTTCCCAGCCTTCAGCCGCCAGCGGAGTGGTATCCACTTCACGGCCGTCCGGCATGCGGTAGCCCACGCAGATCTTCACTTCTTTCAGGCCGTCCAGGACGTCCAGCTTGGTCAGGCAGAAGCCGGACAGGGAGTTGATCTGCACGGCGCGACGCACCGCTACCGCGTCCAGCCAGCCGGTACGACGACGACGGCCGGTGGTGGCGCCGAACTCGTTACCCTGCTTGCACAGGTACTCGCCGGTTTCATCGAACAGTTCGGTTGGGAACGGGCCTGCACCCACGCGAGTGGAGTAGGCTTTCACGATGCCCAACACGTAGTCCACATAACGCGGGCCGATGCCGGAACCGGTAGCCACGCCGCCGGCGGTGGTGTTGGAAGAGGTGACGTACGGGTAAGTACCGTGGTCGATATCCAGCAGGGTGCCCTGAGCGCCTTCGAACATGATCAGGTCGCCACGCTTGCGCGCGCCGTCCAGCAGTTCGGAAACGTCAACCACCATGGCGGTCAGGATATCGGCGATAGACAGCACGTAGTCCAGCGTCGCCTGATAATCGACGGCTTCAACTTTGTAGTAGTTGACCAGCTGGAAGTTGTGGTAATCGACGATCTCTTTGAGCTTAACGGCGAAGGTTTCTTTGTTGAACAGGTCGCCAACGCGCAGGCCGCGACGAGCCACTTTATCTTCGTAAGCCGGGCCGATGCCGCGACCGGTGGTGCCGATCGCTTTCGCGCCGCGCGCTTTCTCACGCGCGTTGTCCAACGCGACGTGGTAAGGCAGGATCAGCGGGCAAGCTTCAGAGAGTAACAGACGTTCGCGTACCGGGATGCCACGCGCTTCGAGTTCACCCATTTCTTTCATCAATGCGTCCGGCGCCAGAACAACACCGTTGCCGATGATGCTGGTGACGTTTTCACGCAGAATACCTGAAGGAATTAAATGAAGGACGGTTTTTTCACCGTTGATTACCAGAGTGTGGCCAGCGTTATGGCCACCTTGGTAGCGCACAACATATTGAGCCCGTTCAGTCAGCAGGTCTACAACCTTGCCTTTACCTTCGTCACCCCATTGGGTGCCCAGTACGACGACGTTCTTACCCATTTTTCAAAATCACCGATTGCTTAAAAATGGATTCTACCACCGTAATTTTCGATTTTCAGCACTTTTAGCATACGATTGCATAAATTTTGGGCTAGACTTTAAAGACCCGTGCGGCCGCTCAACATGTAGTAGATCACGCAGCCCGCAACCACTATTCCGCCGCCAAATCGCCGCAGCGTCGCGTCCGGCAGTTGCGACATCGCCACAATCATTTTGCGCCAGGCCTGCGGAAACAGCATCGGCCCTAATCCTTCCAGCACCAGAACCAGCCCGAGCGCCAGCCAAATCGTTGAGTTCATGCATCCCCCAAAAACGAGAAAGGGCCCGCGTAAACGGGCCCTCGATCAGATTGCCTGCCGCGCTTACTTGCGCAGGGTATCAGGCGACTTCATGTAGCGGAAGAAATCGCTGTCCGGGCTCAGTACCAGCACGTCCTGGTTGTCCTTGAAGCTGGCTTCATAGGCACGCAGGCTGCGGATAAAGGCATAGAAGTCCGGATCCTGGCTGAACGCGTTGGCGAACAGCTTGGCCGCTTCGGCATCGCCTTCACCGCGGGTGATACGCGCCTGACGCTCGGCTTCCGCCAAGGTACGGGTCACCTCGTAGTCCGCGCTGGCGCGCAGCTTCTCGGCTTCTTCCTGGCCCTGCGAGCGCAGACGACGGGCTACCGCTTCACGCTCGGCGCGCATACGCTGGTAGATGGCGTCGGACACTTCCGCCGGCAGGTTGATCTGCTTGATACGCACGTCGATCACTTCGATGCCCAGCGCCGCCATGCTGTTCGGGTTCACCTGCGGCTGTTTGCCGGTGGTTTCCCGCTCAACGCGCGCCGCCGCAGAGGCGATAGCGTCATCGGCTTCGGTGGTCGCCACTTCTTCGCCGTCACCCACGGTGCCGGTGTTCAGCGCGTCACGCACGTCGGACATCAGCTTGCCGCGCGAGTCGGTCACGATGTCTTTCACGTCCAGGCGGCCGATTTCGGAACGCAGACGGTCGCTGAACTTACGCTTCAGCAGCACTTCGGCCTGGGAGACGTCACCGCCGCCGGTCGCCAGATAGTAACGGCTGAAGTCGCTGATGCGCCACTTCAGATAGGAGTCGACGATCAGGTCTTTCTTCTCGCTGGTCACGAAGCGATCGGCCTGGTTGTCCATGGTCTGGATGCGCGCATCCAGGTTCTTCACGGTCTCGATGAACGGGATCTTGAGGTGCAGACCCGGCGCATACACCAGCGGCTTGTTTTCGCCGTCGCGCAGAACCTTGCCGAAGCGCAGCACGATGCCGCGCTGGCCTTCCTGCACCACGAACAGCGAAGCGTACAGCACCACCAGCACCGCGAGGACAATAACTACAAAAGACTTACGCATTGATTACTCTCTCCCTACGCGAGTGGTGTCGTCACGCTGCGCATTCGCCCGGCGCTGATCCATAATCGAACCGCCGCTGGTACGCGGAGTGCTGCTGTTGGCAGCCGGCGCAGGATTCGGATTGAGGCGAATCAGGCTGGTATCCTTGTTGCCGCTCTCCGGCGCCGCGCCTTGACCGCGCAGCATCTGATCCAGCGGCAGCACCATCAGGTTGTTGCCTTTGTCGCTCACCAACACCTTACGGGTATGGCCCAGCACTTTTTCCATGGTTTCGATATACAGACGCTCGCGGGTGATCTGCGGAGCGGACTTGTATTCCGGCAACAGCTTGGCAAAGCGCGCCACCTCACCCTGCGCTTCCAGGATGGTACGGTCTTTATAAGCCTTGGAATCTTCCAGCAGACGCTGCGCCTGGCCGTTCGCACGCGGCTGAACTTCGTTGGCGTAAGCTTCCGCCTCACGGATGTATTGCTGCTCGTTTTCACGCGCGGCGATCGCATCGTCGAACGACGCCTTCACCTCTTCCGGCGGACGCGCCGCCTGGAAGTTGACGTCCAGCAGCGTGATGCCCATGTTGTAAGGACGAATGGTCTCTTCCAGCATGCGCTGCGTATCGTTACGCACCACGGTACGGCCTTCGGTCAGGATGCGGTCCATCGAGTATTTGCCGATCACGCCGCGCAGGGCGCTGTCGGTCGCCTGGCTCAGGCTGTCGTCGGCATTGACGACGCTGAACAGGTACGCTTCCGGGTTGGTCACGCGGTACTGCACGTTCATTTCCACGCGCACCACGTTTTCATCGGAGGTCAGCATCACGCCGGACGCCGCCAGCTCGCGCACGGATTCCACGTTCACCGGACGCACGTCGTCGATGAAGGTCGGCTTCCAGTTCAGACCCGGCTGCACCAGGTGGCTGAACTTGCCGAAACGCGTCACGACGCCGCGCTCGGCTTCCTTGATGGTGTAGAAGCCGCTGGCGGCCCAGATCACCACCACGGCCACCGCCGCGATACCGATAATGCGGCCGCTGAAGCCCGGACCAGAGGTGCCGGTGCCGCCGCTATTGCTGTTGGAGCCTTTGCCCCCGCCGAAACCGCTCAATTTCTTGCTCAGTTTGCGGAAGATATCGTCCAAATCAGGTGGCCCTTGATCACGACCGCCTTTGTTGTTACCGCCAGAGTTGCCGCCATTGTTATTGCTGCTCCCCCACGGGTCGCGGTCCTGTCCGTTATTACCGGGCTGATTCCACGCCATGTTTTAGCTCCATATTCTGTGATTGGGTACTTCAGGCTTTCGCGAAGCATAAATGTAACAGGATATGATCATACGATAAAGTCAATCAGGTCCTGTTCTTGCTTGCAGAGACGACGCCATTCGACGATCGGCATTCGCACCACCACGCCAATGCTACCGTCCTCTTCGTTCCACTCTTTTTCAATCGCCTGAAGCTGGTAAAAACGGCTGCGAAGACGGCCTGCCCGTGGCGGTAAGCGCAATTCGTAATGCGCGATCTCCCCCGATAAGCGCTCCGTCAACGCCTGATACAGCAACGGAATACCCTCTCCGCTGGCGGCGGACAGCCACACCCGGATCGGCAAGTTTTCGTCGTTGCGGTCGATACGCGGCACAAAATCGTCCAGCATATCTATTTTGTTCATCACTAACAGTGTAGGGATTTCATCCGAGTCTATCTCCGCCAGCACGGTGTTCACCGCTTCGATGTTCTCATCGACGCGCGGATCTGCGGCATCGATGACGTGCAGCAGCAGAGATGCCTGGCGCGTTTCCTGCAGCGTCGCCTTGAAGGCGGCCACCAGATCGTGCGGCAGGTGCCGGATAAAGCCTACGGTATCCGCCAACACGGTATCCCCCACGTCCGGCACGTCAATGCGCCGCAACGTAGGATCCAGGGTGGCAAATAGCTGGTCCGCCGCATACACCTCGGCAGACGTTATTCGGTTAAACAGGGTGGATTTGCCGGCGTTGGTGTAGCCCACCAGCGATACGGTCGGCACATCGGCGCGGGTCCGCGCGCGTCGGCCTTGTTCACGCTGCTTTTCTACCCGCTCCAGGCGGCGCAGAATTAAGCTGATGCGATCGCGTAACAGGCGACGGTCGGTCTCAAGCTGGGTTTCCCCCGGCCCGCGCAGGCCAATCCCCCCTTTTTGCCGCTCCAGGTGCGTCCAGCCGCGTACCAGACGCGTGGCGATGTGACGCAACTGCGCCAGCTCCACCTGCAGCTTACCTTCATGGGTGCGGGCACGCTGGGCGAAGATGTCTAAAATCAGCCCGGTGCGATCGATCACCCGGCATTCGCACAGGCGCTCGAGGTTTCTTTCCTGCGCCGGGGAAAGGGAATGATCAAACAGGACAACAGACGCGCCGCTGGCTTTCACCGCATCTGCAATTTCTTCGGCCTTTCCTTCGCCGACAAAGTACTTCGGATGCGGGGCTTTGCGGCTACCAGTCACCACTTGCAAAGCTTCGACACCGGCTGAGGAAACCAACGATTCGAACTCGTTGAGGTCTTCCGTATCTTTGTCTTGCGAGAAATAGATATGAACCAGTACGGCCTGCTCACCGGCTTCATAACGGTCAAACAAGCGTGCAACCTCTCAAACGGACACTCACCGTGAGTTTGGGGGACATAAACAGCCCGCGGCTGCTTATGCTCCCCGTCATGGTTGACTTGCAACGCGCTTTATTCAGCGTCATCGCTTTCCTGCTGCGGCTGTTGCTGCGCAGACGGATTGTTGCCATGGTGATAGTTGCTTGAACCGCCGCTCGGGTTGTTGCTGTGATGCGAAACCGGACGTGACGGGACAACGGTAGAGATAGCGTGCTTGTACACCATCTGGCTAACCGTGTTCTTCAACAGGATGACAAACTGGTCAAAAGACTCAATCTGGCCTTGCAGCTTAATACCATTCACCAAATAAATAGAAACCGGAACACGTTCACGACGCAATGCGTTCAGGAACGGATCTTGCAAAGATTGCCCCTTAGCCATTCTATCTTTTCCTTATTTGCTTGTTGTTTGTAACTAAGAACCTGTCGGCTCTAAAATAAACGACGTAAAAAATTTGCGCGCTGAATACTCAGCAATTGTACACAATCACCCAACCTATGCACTAACAACCTGTGTCACCGAGTCCAAAGCCTCTCCCGGCTTTTCACTGTCCAACCAATGGACCGACTCCCAACCCCGTAACCAGGTCATCTGGCGTTTAGCCAACTGACGTGTTGCGCAAATACCACGATAAACCATCTCATCGTAACTAATTTCACCAGACAAGTATGACCACATCTGGCGGTAACCGACACAGCGAATGGAGGGCAAGTCCGTATGCAAATCACCCCGTGCGAAAAGTGCACGCGCTTCCGTCTCAAAACCCGCCGCCAACATTTGATGGTACCGCAGCTCGATGCGTTGATGGATCAACTCACGGCTGGTCGGCGCTATCGCAAATTGGTGAACTTGATACGGTAACGATTCACCCGAAATTTGAGTCAGTTCCGTTAAAGTTTTACCCGAAATAAAAAAAACTTCCAGTGCTCTGGACAGTCTCTGCGGATCATTCGGATGAATTCTCAATGCCGCGACCGGATCGATCGCCTGTAACTGACGGTGCAACGCCTCCCAACCCTGCTCCGCCGCTTGCCGTTCGATGCGCTCGCGCACCGCGGGATCGGCAGACGGCAGCGGCGACAATCCTTCCAACAACGCCTTGAAATACAACATGGTGCCGCCGACCAGCAGCGGAATGCGCCCGGCGGCGGTGATGTCGGCCATCTCCTTCAGCGCGTCGGCGCGAAACTCCGCGGCCGAGTAAGCTTCGGCGGGATCGCGAATATCGATCAGCCGATGCGGCGCCTGCGTCAATTCTTCAGCGCTCGGCTTGGCGGTGCCGATATCCATGCCGCGATAAATCAGCGCGGAATCGACGCTGATCAGTTCCACCGGCAGGCGTTCGCGCAGCGCGATCGCCAGCGCGGTCTTGCCCGAGGCGGTCGGCCCCATGATGAAAATAGCCGGGGGACGTGGTGTCATTTCAGTTTCAGTCATGCTTGAGGGCCGCCAGTGCGGCCTGTAAATCAACGGGTTGTAAAAGTCCGCTCGGTGGCGATTTGACCAGTTGCGGGCAAAGTCGTTCAACGTCGGTCAGCAATTGTATCGCTTGCGAGGTGTTCCACTGTTCATGTTCGCTGCCAAGGCGGCGAGCGAGCCAGGTGGCCAGCACCGCGGGCGACATCTCCTGATGTTCGGCCAGATAGCCTAACAGTTCGGGTATCAGTTTTTGTAAATTTTGTTGGCGTAATGGTAAAGGCACTGCGCGCAGCGTCACACGGCCGTGATCCGCCTGCAGATCCAGCCCCATCATCGTCAGCAGCGCCTGATGCCGCGCGATGGCCGCCACTTCGCGCTTGTCCAACGTCAGCTTGACTGGGATCAGCAGCGGCTGCGGCCGCAGCCCTTCCGTCGGCGGGTTGAGCTGCGCCTGGCGCAGCCAGCGCTCGGCCACCGTCAGATTGAGCAACGCCGGCTGCTGGCGCTGTTCAATCAACGCGTAGCACGGCGGGTGGATCATCAGCACCCGGCCAAAACTGTGCTGGCCGCTCGCCAACGGCGTTTCCGCAGCGGCTTTCGCCGGCGGGAACAGCGGCGGCTTGCTCGAAACTTCCGGCGCCGCATCGGCCTGCGGCTCGGCGGCGGGCTGCATCAGCTTACCGTACAGCTCGCCTTCGCGTTTCTGGTAACCGCCCGCCGTTTGCCAACCCGTCTGCGGTGCGCGCTCGCGGGCGACGCCGGCCGGTGGCGGCGTTTCGCGACGCGGCGCAGGCTGAGAAAAATGGTTGCCGCCGGCGGCGACGCGGTTTTCCGGCTGCCAGACCGGCGCAGGCACTTCGTCAGGCGTTTCCGCCAGCGGCAGCGGCGGCGTCTGACCGGCCTGCTGCAGCACGGTGGTTACCGCCTGGTAGATAAAATCATGCACCAGCCGCGCCTGATGGAAACGCACCTCGTGCTTGGCGGGATGAACGTTGACGTCCACCTGGTGCGGATCGACCTCCAGATACAGCACGTAAGCGGGCTGCTGATCGTCCTTCAGCTGATCCTGATAGGCCTGACGAATGGCGTGATTGATCAAGCGATCGCGCATCATGCGGCAGTTGACGTAGCAGTACTGCATTTCACCCAGCTGGCGCGCCCCGGCCGGATCCGCCACCCAGCCGCGGATGCTCAGATCGCCGTGTTGCCAGTCGATGTTCAGCGCATGCTGCAAAAACGCCGGGCCGCAGATGCTGCCCAAACGGCGCTCGTGCTGGCTCTCTTCTTTCGCTGCCCGGTATTGGCGGATCGGTTTGCCGTTGTGGCTGAGGTTGATCGCCACATCGAAACGCGCCAGCGCGATGCGCCGCACCACTTCATCGATATGGCCGAATTCGGTTTTCTCGGTGCGCATGAACTTGCGGCGCGCCGGGGTGTTGTAAAACAGATCCAGCACTTCCAGCGTGCTGCCGACCGGGTGCGCGGCGGGTTTGACCGTCACCGCCTGCTCGCGCCCTTCGGCATAGGCTTGCCACGCCTCGCTCTGCTCGGCGGTGCGCGACGTCAGGGTCAAACGGGAAACCGAGCTGATACTGGCCAGCGCTTCGCCGCGAAAACCGAGGCTGACGATCGCCTCCAGGTCGTCGAGCGTGCTGATTTTACTGGTGGCGTGCCGCGCCAGCGCCAGCGCCAGATCGTCCTTGCCGATGCCGCAGCCGTTGTCGCGAATGCGGATCAGCTTGGCGCCGCCGCGTTCAATGTCGATATCGATGCGCGTCGCGCCGGCGTCCAGGCTGTTTTCCACCAGCTCCTTGACGACCGACGCGGGGCGTTCAACCACCTCTCCGGCGGCGATCTGGTTGGCAAGCTGTGGCGGTAACACCTGGATAGGCATGCTGACTCCTGTAGCGATGGCGCTAGGCCTGCGGAATGGTCAGCGTCCGATCCAGCGGCGCGACGTCCGACTTCAGATTATTGACCCGTTTCAGATCGCCGACGCTGACCCCGTAGCGAGAAGCGATGGAGGAGAGCGTATCCCCGCGGGCCACTTTATGTTTAGACGGCTTCTTGGCCGGCGTTTTCGCCTTGGCGACGATAGTGACGGCGGCGGTTTTCCCCGCCGGCACCTTCAGGCGTTGCCCCACCCACACGCCGTCTTTTTTCAGTTTGTTCAGATCCCGCAGCGCCGCCATGGTGGTGCCGTAGCTGTCGGCGATGCCGGACAGCGTTTCCGCCCGCTTCACCACGTGGATCTGGGTCTTGCCGCTTACGCTGCGGCTCGCGCCGGCCGAGCTAACGATAGGCTCAGGCTGGCGCACGTCTGGTGTTGAGGTGTTAACCGCCGCTGCGACGTCCAGCGGTCGGTTTTCCACCTTTGGGTCGGCTTGCAGCGGATGCGCCAGGAAGTAGCTGCGCAGGCCGTTATGAATGGCCTTGGCAATCTTCTCCTGATACGCGCTACTGCCCAGCAGCCGCTCCTCCGTGCTATTACTGATAAATCCGGTTTCCACCAGCAGCGAGGGAATATCCGGTGAGCGCAGCACGCCCAGGCTGGCGTGTTCCGGCCGGCGTTTGTGCAGCGATCCGACGCTCTGCAGCTGCTGCAGCACTTTCACCGCCACGTCATACCCGACGCGCTGCGAGTGGCCGAACTGCAGATCCAGCACCGCCTGGCTCAGGTAAGGGTCTGCCTGGCTGTTGGCCAGCAGATCGCCGGCGCCGCCGAGCAGTTCAGATTGCTTCTCATGCTGTTCGAGCCAGCCGGCCATTTCGCTGTTGGCGCGGCGATTGGACAGCACCCAGACGGAAGCGCCGCTGGCGCTGCGGTTCGGCGCGGCGTCGGCGTGGATGGAGACCAGCACGTTGGCGCCCTGTTTACGCGCAACGTCGGAGCGCCCCATCACCGAGATGAAATAGTCGCCGGTACGCGTCAGCACCGGTTTGAACTGCGGATCGGCGTCCAGCATCGCCTGCAGGCGGCGCGCAATGGCGATGGTGACATTCTTTTCTTTCAGCCCGCTCGGACCAATGGCGCCCGGATCCTGGCCGCCGTGGCCGGCGTCGATCGCCACCACCACCCGATCGCCGGAACCGGCGGAAACGCGGCTGCTGCGCGGCGTGACTTCGGTGGCGGTGCCTGCGACGACGGTCTGTTTATGGGTAAAGGGATTCGATCCCGTCGGCGCTTTGCGCAGCGGCGGCTCCGGCGCTTCACGCACCGCGACCGGCGCCTGACGCGGCGGTGGGTTGACCGCAACCGGCGCAGGCGTTTGCACCGGTGCCTTGCGCGCCACCGTATTGGCACTGCCTTCGGCCGTAATGGTGAACACCACGGTATGCACGCTGCCGTTCTGACGGGTGGCGACGCGGGTTTTGGCGCGCTGGGTCAGATCAAACACCAGGCGCACGCTCTGAGCGTCTTTCGGCGCGCTGGAGCGAATGCTTTTCACCAGGTTTTGGCCGCTGAAATTGAGCGGCAGACCGCCGACCTTGCCCTTCTGGTTAACGTCCAGCACCACGCGATCCGGGCCGTGCAGCGGGAAAAACGCGTAGTCCGGCGGGCCATTGAAGCTCACCGACACCGTCGCTTCACGCTGGGCGTTGGACACTTTGATATCGGACAGCGAAGACGCCGCCAGCGCGTTCAGCGCGCCGAGTGGCCCCAGCACGGCGATCAGCATGATGACCGCAAATTTTTTCAACACGTGCGTCATTGCGGCATCATCCCTGTGATCCATGAATGCGGTCTAACAGCTGGCTGCCGTAAGTGGAAATCGCCTCGATCTTCGCCTCTCGCCCCTCGCCCTGATAGCAAAGATGCAGCGCCAGATCCGGCTCCGGCAGCACGCCGGTGCCCTGTTGCGGCCATTCGACCAGGCAGATGGCGTCTTGCGCGAAGTAATCGCGAATGCCCATGAATTCAAGCTCTTCAGGATCGGCCAGGCGATACAGATCGAAGTGATACACCGCCAGCGGCTGCAAGGCATAGGGTTCCACCAGCGTGTAGGTTGGGCTTTTGACGTTGCCCTGATGCCCTAACGCCTGCAGGAAACCACGGCTGAAGGTGGTTTTACCGGCGCCCAGGTCGCCGTAGAGATAGATGACGCTGGCGCGATCGCAGGCCTTGGCCAAAGTGGTGCCCAAAGCGACAGTCGCTGCCTCGTCCGGCAGAGGTAAAACGAGTTCTTTCATTCGATAAAGTCTATTTTGCCCACTCAGGGTTAACGAAATGAAGGATGTCCGGCAGTAAATCGGTCGCCAACATGCCTCTTGTTCCTTGTCTTTCCGCTACGCGATCGCCGGCCGCGCCGTGTACGACGCAGCCCGCACAGGCGGCATCATACAGCGGGAGCTTTTGCGCCAGCAAACCGCCGATGATACCCGACAGCACATCGCCCATGCCGCCGGAGGCCATGCCGGCGTTGCCGACGTCGGCGATCGCCATCTGCCCCTGCTCATCGGCAATCAGCGTGCCGGCGCCTTTCAGCACCGCCACGCCGCCGTAGCGCGCCGTCAGCTTGCGCACGGCAAGTAAGCGATCACTCTCGATGTCGGCAGTGCTGCAGCTCAACAGCCGCGCCGCCTCTCCAGGATGCGGAGTCATCACGCGATTCTGCCGTTTCTCGGGATTTAATGCCAGCAAGTTCAGCGCATCGGCGTCCCACAAGGCCGGTTTATCGCTGGTTTGCAGCACGTTCAAGGCGTTTTTACCCCATTCAGCCTGGCCCAGCCCCGGGCCAATCACCAGCACATCCGCCCATTGCATCGCCTGCCGCAGCGTCGCCTCGTCCAGCGCCTGCGCCATCAACTCCGGCCGGGCCGCCAGCAGCGGTGCGACGTGTTCAATGTGAGTAAGCACTCGCACCAATCCCGCCCCGCTGCGCAGCGCCGCTTCCGCCGCCATGCGAATGGCACCGCCGAATCCGCGGTCACCGCCCACCAACAGCAGGCGGCCATGCTCGCCCTTATGGGCGCAGGGGCGGCGCGGATGCAGCCAGCGCGGCAACGCCTCGGCGGTAAGCCGCTGAATCTGTTCCGGTTGCTTCGCCAGCCAACCCGATAAGCCTAGCGCATTCTGATGAAGTTGCCCGACCCAGTCGCGCGCCTGGCCGGTCAGCAATCCCGGTTTGAGGCCGATGAACGTGACGGTGTGCGCGGCACGCACGACCGCGCCCGGCACCGCGCCGCTTTCCGCCAGCAGGCCGGACGGGATATCGAGCGCGACCACCGGCGCCGAATGGCGGTTGACGGCCTCGATCAGCGCGTCGTAAGGCGCACGCGGCGCGCTGCCAAGGCCAGTGCCTAACAGGCCGTCGATAATGAGAGAGACAGACGCCGGCCAGCGGCTGTTCGCCGGCAGAATATCACCGCCGGCGGCCAGCCAGGCCTGACGGGCCGCTGCGGCTTCCGGCGGCAAAGGCCGTGCGCCTTCGCAGGCGATCAGCGTCACCTGCAGGCCCGCCGCCTTCGCCAGGCGCGCCACCACATAGCCGTCGCCGCCGTTGTTGCCGTGGCCGCACAGCACCAGCCAGTGGTCGCGGGAGGGGTACGCGTTGCGCGCCAATGCGTAGGCCGCCTGACCGGCGCGCTGCATCAAATCGTAAAGAGAAATACCGAGCGAGGCCGCCGCCGCGGGTTCCGAGCGACGGATCCAATCCGCAGGCCAGACAGAGTGTGGTAAACTGTCAGCGTATGCTTTTTCACTGTGGCCCGTCATGACGCACCCCCTCGATCTCCATCAACTCGCCCAACATATCAAGCAATGGGGGCAATCGCTAGGATTCCAACAGGTTGGCATCTGCGATACCGACCTGAGCCTCGAAGAGCCGAAGCTGCAGGCCTGGCTCGACAAGCAGTACCACGGCGAGATGGAATGGATGGCGCGCCACGGCATGCTGCGCGCGCGCCCTCACGAACTGTTGCCGGGCACGCTGCGGGTGATCAGCGTACGCATGAACTACCTGCCGGCCAAGGCGGCGTTTGCCAGCACCTTGCAAAATCCGCAGCTGGGTTACGTCAGCCGCTACGCGCTGGGGCGCGACTATCACAAACTGTTGCGCCAGCGCCTGAAAAAGCTGGGCGATCAGATCCAGGCCTACTGCGGCGAGTTGAATTTCCGCCCCTTTGTCGATTCCGCGCCGGTGATGGAACGCGCGCTGGCCGCCAAGGCGGGCATCGGCTGGGTTGGTAAACACTCACTAATTCTCAACCGCGAAGCCGGGTCGTGGTTTTTCCTCGGCGAGCTGCTGATCGACCTGCCGCTGCCGGTGGATAAGCCGCAGGAAGAGCAGTGCGGCCGCTGCGTCGCCTGCATCACCACCTGCCCGACCGGCGCCATCGTCGCCCCCTATACCGTAGACGCCCGGCGCTGCATCTCCTACCTGACCATCGAGTTGGAAGGCGCGATCCCGGAGGAATTCCGGCCGCTGCTCGGCAACCGCATCTACGGCTGCGACGACTGCCAGCTGATCTGCCCGTGGAACCGCTTTTCGCAGCTCACCGACGAAGACGATTTCAGCCCACGCGCCGCGCTGCATGCACCGCAGCTGATCGATCTGTTCAACTGGACGGAAGAAAAATTTCTGCGCATCACCGAAGGCTCAGCAATACGCCGCATCGGCCACCTGCGCTGGCTGCGCAATATCGCCGTGGCGCTGGGCAATGCGCCCTACGAGGACGGCATTGTGCTCGCGCTGCGCACGCGCCTGGGCCAGGACGCCATGCTGGACGAACATATCCACTGGGCGCTGGCGCAACAGCTTGCCCGCCGCGAGGCGCAGGGCATCGAGGTGCAGACGGCGCAGAAAAAACGGCTGATACGGGCTGTGGAAAAAGGTTTGCCGAGGGACGCCTGACGGCATGCGCCGCGCGGCTATTTCACCGGATGTCTCACTCTGTGGATTTGTGCATAAAAATAAAAACACGTTGTCTTTCAACTGCAACAAAAAGAGCAAGTGATCGGCATAACGTTTTGGGATAAATAAATAAACTTATAAATCAAATAGATAAATATTTAATTTGTATGACGTTGATTTTTCAGGCAGGCGGGTTTATGTACAGAGGCTGTGGATAACTCTGTTTACAACATTTTTACCAGGCGTGTAAAACGGGACAAAAACCCGCGCCGGATAAGGCGTTGGATTTGAATTTGAAACGAAGAGAAAATTGGAGCGGGAAACGAGACTCGAACTCGCGACCCCGACCTTGGCAAGGTCGTGCTCTACCAACTGAGCTATTCCCGCATTGAGATGCTTTTGGCATCCGGTCACCAAACACTGGCGTGACCTTTGAATTTTTGGAGCGGGAAACGAGGCTCGAACTCGCGACCTCAACCTTGGCAAGGTTGCGCTCTACCAACTGAGCTATTCCCGCGTCGCATAGGTACTGCTTGATACTGCTTTATTTATTCATCATGCCGCATCGCGACATTGTTGAATTTGGAGCGGGAAACGAGACTCGAACTCGCGACCCCGACCTTGGCAAGGTCGTGCTCTACCAACTGAGCTATTCCCGCCCGGCGTATCGATGGTGGAACGTTACGAAATTCTTCATCGGTACGGGGTGCGCATTATACGAGAAATCCTTTTTGTCGCAAGCCCCTGAAAGCAAAAAAACGCGATTTTTGTTTGATTGCCGATTAAAGCGCCAGATTGGCGAATTAAGCGGCTAAAAACGGCGTTTTTTCCCCGCAGTGGCCGTCATCGCCTTAAAGCTGAATGAAATGTTCGCGGTAATAAGCCAGCTCGGCCACCGATTCGCGGATGTCGTCCAGCGCCTGATGGGTGCCCTGCTTCTTAAAGCCGGTGAGAATTTCCGGCTTCCAACGGCGCGCCAGTTCCTTCAAGGTGCTGACGTCCAGATAGCGGTAATGGAAGTAAGCCTCCAGCTCCGGCATGTAGCGGAACAGGAAACGGCGGTCCTGGCCCACGCTGTTGCCGCAGATCGGCGATTTGCCGGCCGGCACCCACTGCTGCAGGAAGGCTATCGTTTCCAGCTCGGCGGCACGATCGTCCTGGCGGCTGGCTTTCACCCGCTCCACCAGCCCGCTGCCGGTATGGGTGCGCACGTTCCACTCGTCCATCAAGGCCAGCTGCTCGTCGGATTGGTGCACGGCGATCACCGGCCCTTCCGCCAGGATGTTCAGGTTGGCGTCGGTGACCAGCGTGGCGATCTCGATAATGCGGTCACGCTCGGGATCCAGCCCGGTCATCTCCAAATCGATCCAAATCAGGTTATTTTCGTTTCCTGTCATGATGTTTCCTGCCTAAAAGCCGAGAGAAAAACGCTGTGCGGACGAGACGACGGGCGCCGCCGGTGGCGACGCGCCGCAGCCGGCGGCTAACAACGGTTATTTAATATAAAATAGCGTGTATCATAGTCTTTTTGGTCGCCCTGGGCGACATATACCCTGACGGGTTCAAGGCTGCACCCGGGGCAAGTCCCCCGCCGCAGCTGTGCGTATACGTAAAGGTATAAAACCGATTCAAGTGAGGCGCAGTGAGTAAGAACAAACTGTCCAAAGGCCAGCAACGCCGCGTGCAGGCGAACCATCAGCGCCGTCTGAAGCGCGCTGATAACAAACCGGAACCGGATGATTCCCAGCTGGGCGAGCCGCAGGAAGGCGTTGTCATCAGCCGTTTCGGCATGCACGCCGACGTTGAAGCGCCGGATGGCACTCAGCACCGCTGCAACATCCGCCGCACACTGCGTTCGCTGGTCACCGGCGATCGCGTGGTGTGGCGCCCCGGCCTGGGCACCCATGAAGGGGTAAAAGGCATCGTGGAAGCGGTGCACGAGCGCACCTCGGTGCTGACGCGCCCGGACTTCTACGACGGCGTGAAGCCGATCGCCGCCAATATCAATCAGATCGTCATCGTGTCGGCGATCCTGCCCGAGCTGTCGCTGAACATCATCGACCGTTATCTAGTGGCCTGCGAAACGCTCGAAGTCGAGCCGCTGATCGTGCTCAACAAAATTGACCTGCTGGACGCCGAAGCGCGCAAGCTGGTCGACGGCATGATGGATATCTATCGCAAGATTGGCTACCGGGTGCTGGAAGTTTCCAGCCAGACGCGGGAAGGCATGGCGGAATTCGAACAGGCGCTGGCGGGGCGCATCAGCATCTTCGCCGGCCAGTCGGGGGTCGGCAAGTCCAGCCTGCTGAATGCGCTGCTGCCGCCGTCCGAAGAGCAAATTCTGGTAAATCAGGTTTCCGACGTTTCGGGCCTCGGGCAACATACCACCACCGCCGCGCGGCTGTACCATTTCCAGCACGGCGGCGACGTGATCGACTCCCCGGGGGTGCGCGAGTTTGGCCTGTGGCATCTGGAGCCGGAACAAATCACCCGCGGATTTGTCGAATTCCGTGATTATTTAGGCGGTTGCAAATTCCGCGACTGCCGCCACGATACCGATCCCGGCTGCGCCATCCGCGCGGCGATGGAGAAGGGCGATATCGCGGAAGAACGTTTCGACAACTATCACCGCATTCTGGAAAGCATGGCGCAGGTGAAGGTTCGCAAGAACTTCACGGACGCCGCAGACTGACACTGACGGGCGGGCATTGACGACGGCGGAGCCCTCGTTACAATGCGCGCCCTTTACCCTGATTCACGAGGTTAACGTGCTGGATAGCATCAAGATTAAATTGCAATATTGGTTGCCGAAGCTGGCGCTGACCCGCCTGGCGGGCTGGGGCGCCGACAAACGGGCCGGCTGGCTGACCCAACTGGTGGTCAAGGCCTTCGCCCGCTTCTACCGCGTAGACATGCAGGAAGCGCAAAATCCGGACCTGGCGTCTTACGCCACCTTCAACGACTTCTTCGTGCGCCCGCTGCGCGACGGCGCGCGCCCGATCGTCGCCGACGCCAACTGGCTGGCGCTGCCTGCCGATGGCGCCATCAGCCAGCTCGGCCCGATCCGCGACGATCAAATCTTCCAGGCCAAAGGCCACCACTACAGCCTGGAAGCGCTGCTGGCCGGCAACTACCTGCTGGCCGAGCCGTTCCGCAACGGCCTGTTCGCCACCACCTATCTGGCGCCGCGCGACTACCACCGCGTGCACATGCCGTGCGCCGGCGTGCTGCGCGAGATGATCTATGTGCCGGGCGATCTGTTCTCGGTCAACCCGCTCACCGCCGCCAACGTGCCTAACCTGTTCGCGCGCAACGAGCGCGTGATCTGCGTGTTCGACACCGACATCGGGCCGATGGTGCAAATCCTGGTCGGCGCCACCATCGTCGGCAGCATCGAGACCGTCTGGGCCGGCACCGTCACGCCGCCGCGCGAAGGCATCATCAAACGCTGGACCTACCCGGCCGCCGGTGAAGAAGGCGCCATCGCGCTGGAAAAAGGCGCCGAGATGGGCCGCTTCAAACTCGGCTCCACGGTGATCAACCTGTTTACCGCAGGCAGCGTGCAGTTCGCGCCGCAGCTGCATAACGGCACCGTCACCCGCATGGGTGAGGCCTTCGCCGAGATCCCGGCCGCCGCTGAAACACCACAGACCCCGCTCTAAAGGAATCGACGCCGTGCGCCTGATCATCACGCTTTTGCTCGGTTGCCTGCTGTGGCAACCGGCGCTGGCCGCCCCCGTGCCGACCGAGAACCAGCTCAAACAGGAGCTGAAGCAGGCGGAAAGCAGCAAAAACGCGCCAAATCAGGCGGAGACCACCGAGGCGCTGCAAAGCGCCCTCAACTGGCTGACGGAGCGTAAAGAGTCGCAGACTCGCTCTGAACAGTATCAGAAGGTGATCGACGATTTCCCGAAGATGACGCAGGAGTTGCGCCGTCAGCTGGTGCTGGAAAGCAACAAGATCCTGCCGAACGGCGACGATCTGCCGGCCGCCGAGCTGGAACAGCAGATCCTGCAAACCAGCAGCCTGCTGCTGGAACAGGCGCGCCTGCTGCAACAAGAGCAGGATCGCACGCGGGAAATCAGCGATTCCCTCGGCCAGCTGCCGCAGCAGCAGACCGACGCCCGCCGCGCGCTGACCGAAGTGCAGCGCCGTCTGCAGGCGCAGCCCGCCAACCCGACCACGCCGTACGCGCAGGCCGCCCTGGCCCTGCTGCAGACCGAAGCCGCGGCACGCAAAGCCAAAGTGGACGAGCTGGAGCTGGCGCAGCTGTCGGCCAACAACCGTCAGGAGCTGGCGCGCATGCGCGCCGAGGTCTATAAAAAGCGCCACGAGAAAATAGACGTTCAGCTGCAGGCGCTGCGCAACAACCTCAACGCCCAGCGCCAACGCGAAGCGGAACTGGCGCTGGAAAAAACCGAGCAGCTGGCCGAGCAGAACGGCGACTTGCCAAAAAGCATCAGCCAACAGCTGCAGATCAACCGCGAACTGTCCGCCGCGCTGAACAGCCAGGCGCAGCGCATGGATCTGATTTCGTCGCAGCAGCGGCAGGCGGCGGCGCAGACGCTGCAGGTGCGCCAGGCGCTGAGTACTATCATCGAACAGGCCCAGTGGCTCGGCTCGTCGTCGGCGCTGGGGGAAACCCTGCGCGCCCAGGTGGCGACGCTGCCGGAGATGCCCAAGCCGCAACAGCTGGACGGCGACATGGCCCAGCTGCGCGTGCAGCGCCTGCAGTTTGAAAACCAGCTGGAAAAACTGTCGCAACGCGAATTCAAACGCGACGACGGCAGCGCGCTGACCAACCAGGAGCAGCGCATCGTCGATGCCCAGCTGCGCACCCAGCGCGAGCTGCTGAACTCGCTGCTGTCCGGTTGCGACACCCAAATCCTCGAGCTGACCAAGCTGAAGGTGGCCAACACCCAACTGATCGAAGCGTTGAACGAAATTCGCGACGCCACCCACCGCTATCTGTTCTGGGTGCCGGACGTCAATCCGATCAACTTCTCTTATCCGCTCAACGTGGCGCACGATCTGACGCGCGTCCTGTCGCTGGACACGCTGTCACAGCTCGGCGGCGCCTTCATGATGATGGTGACCAGCCGCGAAACGCTGATCCCGATCTTCGGCGCCCTGCTGCTGGTGATTTTCAGCATCAGTTCGCGCAAGCACTATCACGCCTTCCTCGAGCGCGCCAGCAGCCGCGTCGGCAAGGTGACGCAGGACGAATTCTTCCTGACGGTGCGCACCGTGTTCTGGTCGATTCTGGTGGCGATGCCGCTGCCGGTGCTGTGGGCCGCGCTCGGCTACGGCCTGCAGAGCGCCTGGAACTACCCGGTGGCGGAAGCGATCGGCAAAGGGGTGACCGCCACGCTGCCGATCCTGTGGATCTGCATGATCTGCGCCGCTTTCGCCCATCCGCAGGGGTTGTTCATCGTGCACTTCCGCTGGCCGGCGAAGCAGGTTTCGCGCGCCATGCGTTACTATAAGATGTCGATCTGGCTGATCGTGCCGCTGATCATGGCGCTGATCACCTTCGATAGCCTGAAAGAGCGCGAATTCGCCAACACCCTGGGGCGGCTGTGCTTCATCCTGCTGTGTCTGGCGCTGGCGCTGGTCACCCACAGCCTGAAGCGCGCCGGCATCCCGCTGTATCTGGATAAAAACGGCTCGGGCGACAACATGCTCAACAGCGCCTTCTGGGGGCTGCTGCTGTCGGCGCCGCTGCTGGCGGCGCTGGCCTCGACCGTCGGTTACCTCACCACCGCGCAGGCGCTGTTGGCGCGCCTGGAAACCTCGGTGGCGATCTGGTTCCTGCTGCTGGTTGTCTACCACATCATCCGCCGCTGGATGCTGATCCAGCGGCGGCGCATCGCCTTCGATCGCGCCAAACAGCGCCGTGCCGACATCCTGGCCCAGCGCGCCCGCGGCGAAGACGAAACTTCGCACACCCCAAACAGCACCGAAGGATCCATCGATCCGGACGATTCGGACTTCGATCTGGACACCATCAGCGCTCAGTCGCTGCGGCTGGTGCGTTCGATCCTGACGCTGATCGCGCTGGTGTCGGTGATCGTGCTGTGGTCGGAGATCCACTCCGCGTTCGCCTTCCTGGAAAACATCTCGCTGTGGGATGTGACCTCGACGGTGAACGGCGTGGAGACCGCCCATCCGATTACCCTCGGCGCGGTCCTGATTGCCATTCTGGTGTTGATCATCACCATGCAGCTGGTGCGCAACCTGCCGGCACTGCTGGAGCTGGCGGTGCTGCAGCACCTGGATCTGTCGCCAGGCACCGGCTACGCCATCACCACCATCACCAAGTACCTGCTGCTGGTGTTCGGCGCGGTGCTCAGCTTCGCCTGGATCGGCATCGAATGGTCGAAACTGCAGTGGGTGGTTACCGCACTCAGCCTGGGGTTGGGCTTCGGCATGCAGGAGATCTTCTCCAACTTCATCTCCGGCCTGATCATCCTGTTCGAGAAACCGATCCGTATCGGCGATACCGTGACGATCCGCAACCTGACCGGCACCGTCACCAAGATCAACACCCGCGCCACCACCATTTCGGATTGGGACCGCAAAGAGATCATCGTGCCGAACAAAGCCTTCATCACCGAACAGTTCGTCAACTGGTCTCTGTCGGATAACCTGACCCGTGTGGTGCTGACCGTGCCGG
Source organism: Serratia sp. CY84636 (assembly GCF_052166245.1). Taxonomy (NCBI): domain Bacteria; kingdom Pseudomonadati; phylum Pseudomonadota; class Gammaproteobacteria; order Enterobacterales; family Yersiniaceae; genus Serratia; species Serratia sp. CY84636. The sequence continues at coordinate 94,026 of NZ_JBJNOX010000004.1, read as the reverse complement.
CACCGGGCGAAGCCAACAGCGAAGAGGTGACCAAGATCCTGATGAACGCCGCCGAACGCTGCTCGCTGGTGCTGGATAACCCGGCGCCGGAGGTTTACCTGGTCGATCTGCAGCAAGGTATCCAGATCTTCGAGATGCGTATTTACGCCGCCGAGATGGGCCACCGCATGCCGCTGCGCCACGAGATCCACCAGCTGATCCTGGCGGGCTACCGCGAGCACGGCATCACGCTGCCGTACCCACCGTTCCAGGTGCGCACCGAGACGCTGTCGCGGCTGACCAACAACGGCCGTACGCCGCCGTCTACGCCGGCGCCGAACACCAAGCGCGACGCCGGGGGCCTGTAAGCGGTTCTCACGATAAAAAAAGGGCCGGCAAATGCCGGCCCTTTTTGCTTGTCTTACCGCCTGAAACGTCAGGCGATCCCGACCGGGAAGGCCAACACGTCGCTCAGGCTCTCGGCGCCCAGCGCCAGCATCACCAGGCGATCCACGCCCAGCGCCACGCCGGAACACTCCGGCATGCCGTGCTGCAACGCCGCCAGCAGGTTATAGTCGATCGGCTGCTGCGGCAGGCCGCGCTCCGCGCGCTTGCGGTTGTCCTGCTCGAAGCGCTGCTGCTGCTCACGGCCGTCGGTCAGCTCGCGGAAACCATTCGCCAGCTCGATGCCCTTGAAGTACACCTCAAAACGCTCCGCCACGCGGTGGTCTTCGGTGCTGATCTCCGCCAACGCCGCCTGGCTGGCCGGGAAGTGGTAAACGAACGCCGGCTTTTCACGGCCGATATGCGGCTCCACGCCCACGGTGAACAGCAGCTGCAGCAGCGTATCGCGATCTTCTTCGGTATCGGCGATGTTGCTCAAGTCGAGTTTGGCCGCCGCTTCGCGCAGCTGCGCCTTCTCCGCCGACAGCGGATCGATGTCCAGATGGCGCAGGAAGGCCTGCTGATAAGACAGGGTCTCCGCGCTCTCGCAGTCCAGCACCTGTTGCAGCAGATCGTCCACTTCGTTCATCAAGCGGTACATGTCGTAGTGCGGACGGTACCACTCCAGCATGGTGAATTCCGGGTTGTGATGTCGCCCGGCTTCTTCATTGCGGAAGCTGCGCCCCATTTGGTAGATCGGGCCGCTGCCCGCCGCCAGCAGGCGCTTCATGTGATATTCCGGGCTGGTCATCATGTATAGCGTCAGGCCCTCTGCCGCCCCCGGCCCGACGAAACGCGTCTCGAACGGGAACAGGTGAACGTCGGTGACCGTCGCCTGGCTCATGGTGGGCGTCTCAACTTCCAGCACGCCACGATCGGCGAAGAAACGCCGGATCTCAGCCAGAATCGCTGCGCGTTTCAACAAATTGGCGATGGGTGCACTAGGCTGCCAGCTTGCCGTTTCGCTCATGGTAATTAACTCCGAAATCAAACAGGGGATGCAGTCTACTCGCATCCTTGCAGCCAAACAAATTCTTCACGATACACAACCGGCCATAACGCCAATTTCCGATAAATAGGCGGCAAAAGCGCGTTAAAAAGGGTAAAGCACGCCGAACACGCGAAAAGGCAGGCAAGCCTGTTGAGCGAGCGTTAATCGACAAAACAATCGATCATATCAAATTTCGACTACTTAACTTTAGGTATAGTTAATTCCCCATTATTGGTGGGAGATATCTATCCTTAACCTTTAAGCAACATTAATCGGTTCAATTAGTTAGCACCCGAAGAGTTCGCTAAATTTTAAGCATAGATATTTAACTTGCCGTTCTTAATAAGAACATTGGAGGAATGCAGTGCAAACCTTTAACGCCGATCTTGCCATTATTGGGGCCGGGGGCGCTGGTTTACGTGCAGCAATAGCCGCAGCGGAAGCCAATCCCCAACTGAAAATCGCGCTGATCTCTAAGGTCTACCCGATGCGCAGCCACACGGTCGCCGCCGAGGGGGGCTCCGCCGCCGTCACCCAGGATCACGATACCTTCGACTACCACTTCCACGACACCGTCGCCGGCGGCGACTGGTTGTGCGAACAGGACGTGGTCGATCACTTCGTGCATCAGTGCCCGCGCGAGATGACCCAGCTCGAGCAGTGGGGCTGCCCGTGGAGCCGCAAACCGGACGGGTCGGTCAACGTGCGGCGCTTCGGCGGCATGAAGATCGAACGCACCTGGTTCGCCGCCGACAAGACCGGCTTCCACATGCTGCACACTCTGTTCCAGACCTCGCTGAAATACCCGCAGATCCAACGCTTCGACGAGCACTTCGTGCTGGATATCCTGGTGGATGACGGCCAGGCGCGTGGCCTGGTGGCGCTCAACATGATGGAAGGCACCCGCGTGCAGATCCGCGCCAACGCGGTGGTGATGGCCACCGGCGGCGCCGGGCGCGTCTACCGCTACAACACCAACGGCGGCATCGTTACCGGCGACGGTATGGGCATGGCGTTCCACCACGGCGTGCCGCTGCGCGACATGGAGTTCGTGCAGTATCACCCGACCGGCCTGCCCGGTTCCGGCATCCTGATGACCGAGGGCTGCCGCGGCGAAGGCGGCATCCTGGTGAACAAGGACGGCTACCGTTACCTGCAAGATTACGGCATGGGCCCGGAAACCCCGCTGGGCGAGCCGAAGAACAAATACATGGAGCTGGGCCCGCGCGACAAAGTGTCCCAAGCCTTCTGGCACGAATGGCGCGCCGGCCGCACCATCGCCACCCCGCGCGGCGACGTGGTCTACCTCGATCTGCGCCACCTGGGCGAGAAAAAGCTGCTGGAGCGGCTGCCGTTCATCTGCGAACTGGCCAAGGCCTACGTCGGCGTCGACCCGGTGAAAGATCCGATCCCGGTGCGCCCTACCGCGCACTACACCATGGGCGGCATTGAAACCGACCAGAACTGCGAAACCCGCATCAAGGGGCTGTTCGCAGTCGGCGAATGCTCCTCCGTCGGCCTGCACGGCGCCAACCGTCTCGGCTCCAACTCGCTGGCAGAACTGGTGGTGTTCGGCCGCGTCGCCGGTGAGCAAGCGGCCCGCCGCGCGCTGGAAACCGCGCCGGCCAACGGCAGCGCGCTGGATGCGCAAACCCGCGACGTCGAAACCCGCCTGAGCAACCTGATGAAGCAGGAAGGCAACGAAAACTGGGCGAAGATCCGCGACGAAATGGGGCTGTCGATGGAAGAAGGCTGCGGCATCTACCGCACGCCGGAGCTGATGCAAAAAACCATCGATAAGCTGGCGGAGTTGAAAGAGCGCTTCAAGCGCGTCAACATCACCGACAACTCCAGCGTGTTCAATACCGATCTGCTGTACACCATCGAGCTGGGTTACGGCCTGGACGTCGCCGAATGCATGGCGCACTCCGCGTTTAACCGCAAAGAGTCGCGCGGCGCTCACCAGCGCCTGGACGAAGGCTGCACCGAGCGTGACGACGTCAACTTCCTCAAGCATACGCTGGCGTTCCATAACCCGCAGGGTGCGCCACGCCTCGAATACAGCGATGTGAAAATCACCAAGCTGCCGCCGGCCAAACGCGTCTACGGCGCAGAAGCCGAAGCGCAGGAGAAAAAGAATAAGGAGCAGGCAAATGGCTGAGATGCAAACCCTGAAGATCGAAGTCATGCGCTATAACCCGGAAAGCGACGCCGAGCCGCATTTCGTCACCTACGCCGTGCCTTACGACGAACAGACCTCGCTGCTCGACGCGCTGGGCTACATCAAGGACAACCTGGCGCCGGACCTCTCCTACCGCTGGTCCTGCCGCATGGCGATCTGCGGCTCCTGCGGCATGATGGTCAACCGCGTGCCGAAGCTGGCGTGCAAAACCTTCCTGCGCGATTACGTCGGCGGCATGAAGGTCGAAGCGCTGGGCAACTTCCCGATCGAGCGCGATCTGGTGGTCGACATGACCCACTTCATCGAAAGCCTGGAGGCGATCAAGCCTTACATCATCGGCAACGATCGCAAACCGGAAGACGGCCCGAACGTGCAGACCCCGGCGCAGATGGCCAAGTATCACCAGTTCTCCGGCTGCATCAACTGCGGCCTGTGCTACGCCGCGTGCCCGCAGTTCGGCCTCAACCCCGAGTTTATCGGCCCGGCGGCGATCACGCTGGCGCACCGCTACAACCTGGACAACCGCGATCACGGCAAGAAACAGCGCATGCCGCAGCTTAACGGCCAAAACGGCGTCTGGAGCTGCACCTTCGTCGGCTATTGCTCCGAAGTCTGTCCGAAACACGTCGATCCCGCCGCCGCCATCCAGCAGGGCAAGGTGGAGAGCGCCAAAGACTTCATGATCGCCATGCTGAAGCCGCAATAAGGGAGAAAAATTGCCATGACAACTCAACGTAAGCCCTATGTGCGCACCATGACGCCCACCTGGTGGCAAAAGCTCGGCTTCTACCGTTTCTATATGCTGCGCGAAGGCACCTCGGTGCTGGCGGTCTGGTTCAGCATCGTGCTGCTCTACGGCGTGTTCGCACTGAAGGGCGGCGCCGAGAGCTGGGCCGGCTTCGTCGGCTTCTTGCAGAACCCGCTGGTGCTGTTGATCAACGTCGTCGCCCTGCTGGCGGCGGCGCTGCACACCAAAACCTGGTTCGATCTGGCGCCGAAGGCCGCCAATATCGTGGTCAACAGCGAGAAAATGGGGCCGGGCCCCATCGTGAAAGGGCTGTGGGCCGTCACGGTCGTCGTCAGCGTGGTCATCCTGGCCGTGGCCCTGATCTAATCCGGAGGAAACATGATAAATCAAGCACCTAAACGCTCCGACGAGCCGGTTTTCTGGGGATTGTTCGGCGCCGGTGGCATGTGGGGCGCGATCGTCGCACCGGCCATCGTGCTGCTGGTCGGCATTCTGCTGCCATTGGGGCTGTTCCCCGGTGAAGCACTGGGTTACGAGCGCGTGCTGGCGTTCTGCCAGAGCCTGATCGGCCGCCTGTTCCTGCTGCTGATGATCATTCTGCCGCTGTGGTGCGGCCTGCACCGCATCCACCATGCGATGCACGATCTGAAGATCCACGTACCGGCCGGCAAATGGGTGTTCTACGGTCTGGCGGCGATCCTCAGCGTGGTCACCGTTATCGGCGTCGTCACCCTGTAAACCGCTCAGGCGGCCAACGCCCGTTGGCCGCCCTTTTCTCATCGGCTACACTGTCTACTCGCCCCCGGTAAACAGGAGTCACCGATGCGTTTATGGTCAAAGCTTAGCGTCATGCTTTCCGCCCTGCTCTCCGTCGCTTGCAGCGTCTCCCCGCCCAAAGACATCAAGGTCGTAAACAATTTCGACAGTCAGCGCTATCTCGGCACCTGGTACGAAATCGCGCGTCTGGATCATCGTTTTGAACGCGGTTTGCAGCAGGTGACCGCCCACTACAGCCCACGCGCCGACGGCGGGCTGAAAGTCATCAATCGCGGCTTCAATCCGCAGAAACAGCAATGGCAAGAAAGCGAAGGCAAAGCCTACTTTATCGGCTCACCACAGGTCGCGGCGTTGAAAGTGTCGTTCTTCGGCCCCTTCTACGGCGGCTATAACGTGATTGCCCTGGACCCGGACTACCGCTACGCGCTGGTTTGCGGCCCAAACCGCGACTATCTGTGGATCCTGTCGCGCACCCCGACGCTTGACGCCGGCGTGCGCGACAGCTTATTGCAGACGGCCAAGGGCTACGGTTTCGCCACCGATGCGCTGATCTGGGTGCAACAGTCCGCCGATCAGTGACTGCTGAACTTCAGCCCGAGAATGCCAACCACGATCAGGCACAGGCTGATGATACGCGCGATATTGGTCGACTCGCCCAACAGCACCATGCCCATGATGGCCGCGCCCACCGCGCCGATGCCGGTCCACACCGCATAGGCGGTGCCGGCGGGCAGCGTTTTCATGGCGTTGGCCAACAGCAACATGCTGACCACCATCGCGGCGATGGTGATGATGCTCGGCGTCAGCCGGGTAAAACCGTGGGTGTATTTCAGACCGATAGCCCAAACCACTTCGAGCAAACCGGCGATAAGCAGAATAATCCAGGCCATGAGACGGCCTCCCTACCACTGGGGTCGTCCCCGATATAATGACGCGTAAACGGGTCGTCCCGTTCAGCGGGGTGATGAACGGCGGGTAACCTCACCCGCACTGCGGCAGGATAGCAGCAGCGTTAACGCTCAGGCAAGAGGAGGAAATGCGGCGGCCCTCCGCGCGCGGAACGCCGCCGGGTGGAGAACGGATTATTCCGCGCTGCGCTGAATGGCCTTGCCGCCGGCCTGAATGTCCTCACCCACACCGCGGGTGGTATTACAGGCGGTCAACGAGGTCAAAATCATCAAAGAGAAGATCGCGATAATACTTTTCTTCAGCATAAGAAAGTCCTTATTTGTCGTTGATGAAAAAGTACGGCTTTCTAAGCTTAGTCAAAATTGGCGCAAGGAGTGGGATCGCCACCGGCTTTGTGACGCAAATACATCGGGTTAAAGGGCGGGATCAGCCAGCCGTGCGGGAGATGGCGCCGCCGAGATGCTGAACGTCTTCGCCGAAACCGCGAAACGTATTGCAACCGCTAAGGGAGAAAAGGAACAACAGGGAGAGCACGGCCAACAACGTTTTCTTGAACATGCGGGTTTTCTGCCAACGAACGGGGATGGGATAAAACAGAGGAACCGCGGGGGTTCCTCTGCTTTGAAACTTATTTAACGCGAGAGACGTATTCGCCAGAGCGAGTGTCAACTTTGATCACTTCGCCGATCTGGACGAACAACGGCACTTTAACCACGGCGCCGGTGCTCAGGGTAGCCGGCTTGCCGCCAGTCCCTGCGGTATCGCCTTTCAGGCCCGGATCGGTATCGGTGATTTCCGCTTCGATGAAGTTCGGCGGCTGAACGGCGATTGGACGGCCATCCCACAGGGTGATGATGCACTCTGCGTTGTCCTGCAGCCATTTGGCCGCATCGCCTACGGTTTTGCCGTCAACCTGATGCTGTTCGAAAGACTCAGGGTGCATGAAGTGGTAGAACTCACCGTCGCTGTACAGGTAGTTCATGTTGGTGTCCATCACGTCTGCGCCTTCGCAAGAATCGGTAGACTTGAAGGTTTTTTCCACGCGGGTGCCGGTCAGCAGACGACGCATTTTCACGCGTGCAAACGCCTGGCCTTTGCCCGGCTTAACGAACTCACTGGCTTCGACGGCGTAAGGTTCGCCCTCGAACATGATTTTAAGACCCGGACGGAAATCGTTGCTAGAATAAGTCGCCATGATGGCCCTCTGAATATTTGAACTGGTAGCTTAGCCAAAAAAATGGCACACATTATAACCCAAAGTACGGCACATAGAGAAGATTGGTTGCATCAACTCGCCGATGTTATTACCGATCCTGATGAATTACTGCAGCTTTTGTCACTGAATACGCACCCGGAACTGCCGCAGGGGCGCGATGCCCGCCGGCTGTTCGCCCTGCGCGTGCCGCGCGCCTTCGCTGCGCGCATGCGCCCCGGGGATGCCAACGACCCGCTGCTGCGCCAGGTGCTGACCGCCAGAGAGGAGTTCATCAACGCCCCAGGGTTCACCACCGATCCGCTCGATGAGCAACGCAGCGTGGTGCCGGGCCTGCTGCACAAATACCGCAATCGCGCACTGCTGCTGGTCAAGGGCGGCTGTGCGGTCAACTGCCGTTACTGCTTCCGCCGCCACTTCCCCTATCAGGATAATCAGGGTAATAAGAACAACTGGCGGCAGGCACTGGATTATATCCGCCAACACCCGGAACTGGACGAGATCATTTTTTCCGGCGGCGATCCGCTGATGGCCAAAGACAGCGAGCTGGAATGGCTGGTTGGCGAACTGGAGGCCATCCCGCACCTGAAGCGCCTGCGCATTCACACCCGCTTGCCGGTGGTGATCCCGGCGCGCATCACGCCGGCGCTGTGCCGCCTGCTGTCGGCCTCGCGCCTGCAGGTGCTGATGGTCACGCACATCAACCACGCCAACGAAATTGACCGCGATCTGCAAAGCGCCATGGCGCAGCTGCGCCTCGCTGGCGTCACGCTGCTCAACCAGAGCGTGCTGCTGCGCGACGTCAACGACGATGCCGACACGCTGGCGGCGCTCAGCAACGCGCTGTTCGACGCCGGTATCCTGCCTTACTACATCCACGTGCTGGACAAGGTGCAGGGCGCGGCGCACTTCATGGTCAGCGACGATGAAGCGCGCGCCATCATGCAAGCGCTGCTGACCAAGGTGTCCGGCTATCTGGTGCCGCGCCTGACGCGCGAAGTGGGCGGCGAACCGAGCAAAACGCCGATCGATCTGCGCCTGATGCAGGAGTGACGCGCGCCAAGTCCCCCAACGAAAAGAGGAATGCCGTGGCATTCCTCTTTTTTATCTCTTTGCGGCTCCGGCCTCAGCGCCTTACGGGCACTTGTAAACCTGGCCGACCATTTTGCTGTCCAGCGGTGCGAAGCTGGAGAGCAGATTCTGGCTCGGGCTGTTGGCGCCGTAGATCACGTTGCCGCCCATGGCCGCCGCCTTGTTGCGCAGATCGTTGGCCGCACCGCGCATGGAGCTGCCTTCACCGCCGTTGCCGGACAGCCAGTTGCTCTGGGTGCCGGTCACTTCCCCCAGCAGCTGGCATTCCGCCGCCGGCTTGCTGTCGGTGAACTTGATCTGCTGACCCGCAGCGGTCAGTTCATGAGTGGTGCTGCAACCCGCCAGCAGCATCGCTGCCGAGAGACCCAGTAAGGCTTTAATCCGCATCTTGTTCCCCATTCGATGTTGAGAATTACGCAAAAGCTTATCAGAAAGCGATGCCATCTCTTAAGCATCCGTTGCCACGCGAGCGGGCCAACGTCTTGAGCGACAGCTGATGACTTACCAGTTTACCAGCTAAATCGCCCCGGGCGGCAAAAATATCATCAAATACAGTGCGGCGGCGTTAGGCCCAAGCGGCAACGGCCGCCGATGCCTGCGCCGCCACGTCGCCCTGGTGCGGTTCCCCCTCCGCCAGTTGGAATACCGCCACCGCCTGCGCCAGCAGGGCCGCCTGCTCCTCCACGCCGACGGCGGTGGTCGCCACCTCCTCCACCAGCGCGGCGTTCTGCTGGGTCACCTGATCCATCTGGGTCACCGCTACCCCGACCTGCTCGACGCCCTTGCTTTGCTCTTCCGACGCGTACGAGATGTTATCCATCAGCGACGTCACCTGGTTCACCGAGCCAACGATGGCATTCATCGTCTCGCCTGCCTGCTCCACCAAGCGCACGCCGGCGGCGATATCGCCGGTCACGCCGTCGACCAAACTGCTGATTTCCTTGGCCGAAGTCGCGCAGCGCTGCGCCAGATTGCGCACTTCGCCGGCCACCACCGCAAAACCCCGCCCCTGTTCACCGGCCCGCGCGGCCTCCACGGCGGCGTTCAGCGCCAGGATATTGGTCTGGAAGGCGATGCCGTCGATCACGCTGGTAATATCCCCCACCTGACGCGCGCTGTCGTTGATCGCCCGCATCTTGTCGACCGCGCTGGCCATCAGCGTTTCGCCGTTGCGGGCAATGCCGGCGGTCTGATTGACCATCCCGGCGGCCTGGTTGGCGTTATCGGCGTTTTGCCGCACCGTCGCGGTGATCTGTTCCATGCTGGCGGCGGTTTCCGTCAGCGCGCTGGCCTGTTCTTCCGTGCGGCTGGAAAGATCGGCGTTGCCGACGGCGATCTCGTGCGTACCGTGGTTGATCGACTCCACGCCGTCACGCACCTGCTGCACGGTGGCGCTCAGTTCCTGCTGCATCGTTCGCAGGCTGGCAAACAGCATGCCGATCTCATTGTTGTTGCGTACCGCGATCTCGCTGCGCAGATCGCCGCGCCCAACCTTTTGCAAGTGTTCGGCGATCTGGCGCAGCGGCAGGATCAAGCGCCGGCGGAAATCACGTTGCACGGCGACCAGCAGCAGCAGGATCGCCGCCAGGGTGCCGCTCAGCAGGCGTGCAAAGACTTTTTGGGTCTGCTCCGCCTCTTCCACCGCCAGACGGTGGGCGGCCACCGTGGCCCGCATGTAGTCGGCAAACTGGCTATCCAGCCGCTGGCGCACCTGGCGCTTCTCTGCCGCCATGGCGTGCAGCCGCTCGATCAGCGCCGCCTGCGGCGTATCGGCCAACAGCGTCAGTTCTTGCTTCAGCACCGCCTGCTGCGCCAGGTAGACCTTTTTCATCGCCTCGCCCAGATCCGGGCGCGATACCGTCAGGCCCGGCGTCTCCCAGAACAGGTTGAACGCGACGTCGGCGCTGCGCAGCTCGTTACGTGCCTCAATGATGCCCTGCCGGATATCGGCGGCGTCCGTCTGCGCCATGCGCTCGAACGCCATGTTGTCGATCAGCGTCTGCGTTTGCAGCAAAGCACGCCAACTGCGGTTCAGCGCGGCTTCCTCGTCGGAGAAAGTGCTCATCCTGCCGATGCTGTTGCCGTTTTGCTGCATGAAATAGAAGGCGATGGCGCCGGTTCCCATGGGCATCAAGCCCAACAGCAACAGCATCAACATCAGCCAGGTGGCTATTTTCATATTTTTCAGCATAAGTCGTCTCCGTTGACAGTCACACCGGCGAGGGAAAATTCCCCGCCTGGTAGGGGCTATATCGGTACGAAACGACAACGGTTTAGGGTAAAAGCAAAATAATGCAATAATTCATTCAGTGAACTAATAACAAGCTAAATAAACATTCTTTTTATTGATTTTTAAGGTAAAAAAAACCCCGGTCGTTTGACCGGGGTTCTCAGCACACAAGCGTGTGGGGGATGATTACATCATGCCGCCCATGCCGCCCATGCCACCCATGCCGCCTGCTGCGCCCAGATCCGGTGCGTCAGCCTTCGGCAGGTCGGTGACCATGCATTCGGTGGTGATCATCAGGCCAGCCACGGAAGCCGCGTACTGCAGAGCAGAACGGGTCACTTTGGTTGGATCCAGGATACCCATCGCGATCATGTCGCCGTATTCTTCAGAGTAAGCGTTGTAGCCGTAGCTGCCTTCGCCCGCTTTCACCTGGTTGGCGATAACGGAAGCTTCTTCACCGGCGTTGACCACGATCTGACGCAGAGGGGCTTCCATTGCGCGCAGCGCAACTTTGATACCCACGTTCTGGTCTTCGTTGTCGCCTTTCAGCGCGGCGATTTTGCCTGCAACGCGGATCAGCGCTACGCCACCGCCAGCCACCACGCCTTCTTCCACTGCGGCGCGGGTCGCGTGCAGGGCGTCTTCAACGCGGGCTTTCTTCTCTTTCATTTCAACTTCAGTGGCTGCGCCAACCTTGATAACGGCAACGCCGCCGGCCAGTTTCGCTACGCGCTCCTGCAGTTTTTCACGATCGTAGTCAGAGGTCGCTTCTTCGATCTGCTGACGAATTTGAACAACGCGGCCCTGGATGGTCGCTTCGTCGCCCACGCCATCGATGATGATGGTGGTGTCTTTGTTGATCACAACGCGTTTTGCCTGGCCCAGGTCTTCCAGGGTGGCTTTTTCCAGCTCCAGACCGATCTCTTCAGAGATAACGGTACCGGCAGTCAGGGTCGCGATGTCCTGCAGCATGGCTTTACGGCGGTCGCCGAAGCCAGGCGCCTTAACGGCAGCCACTTTCACGATGCCGCGCATGGTGTTGACCACCAGGGTCGCCAGCGCTTCACCTTCTACGTCTTCAGCGATGATCAGCAGCGGTTTGCCTGCTTTGGCAACGGCTTCCAGCACCGGCAGCATTTCGCGGATGTTGGAGATCTTCTTGTCAGCCAGCAAGATGAACGGGCTTTCCAGCTCAACAGAACCGGTTTCCGGCTTGTTGATGAAGTATGGGGACAGGTAACCGCGGTCGAACTGCATACCTTCAACCACGTCCAGCTCGTCTTGCAGGCCGGTGCCTTCTTCAACGGTGATAACGCCTTCTTTGCCCACTTTCTCCATCGCTTCCGCGATCAGTTTACCCACGGTTTCGTCGGAGTTGGCGGAGATGGTGCCTACCTGAGCGATAGCTTTGGAATCGGAGCAAGGTACGGACAGTTTTTTCAGTTCTTCAACCGCAGCGACAACCGCTTTGTCGATGCCGCGCTTCAGGTCCATTGGGTTCATGCCTGCAGCAACCGCTTTCAGGCCTTCGGTGATGATGGATTGCGCCAGTACGGTTGCCGTGGTGGTGCCGTCGCCCGCCGCGTCGTTCGCTTTGGAGGCCACTTCTTTCACCATCTGTGCGCCCATGTTCTCGAACTTGTCTTCCAGTTCGATTTCACGCGCAACGGAAACGCCGTCTTTGGTGATGGTCGGTGCGCCGAAAGATTTATCCAGCACTACGTTGCGGCCTTTCGGGCCCAGAGTCACTTTTACTGCATCAGCGAGAACATTCACGCCGCGGAGCATTTTCACGCGAGCGTCATTGCCGAATTTTACGTCTTTAGCTGCCATTGGTATTTCCCTTCAACTCGTTCAGTTCAGAAGATAAAGCGCAATTACGCTTCAACAATTGCCAGAATGTCGCTTTCGGACATGATCAACACTTCTTCATTGTCGATCTTCTCTGCTTTCACGCCGTAGCCGTCGTTGAAAATCACGATATCGCCAACTTTCACATCCAGCGGTTGGATGTTGCCGCTTTCCAGCACACGCCCTTTACCCACTGCAACCACTTCACCGCGAGTGGATTTACCCGCCGCAGAGCCAGTCAGGACGATGCCGCCAGCAGATTTTGATTCAACTTCTTTGCGCTTGACGATAACGCGGTCATGCAATGGACGAATACTCATTGAACGCTCTCCTGTAAGAAGGTCTCTATCAGATTTAGGGTTGTACACCGGATGGTTGTTATTACCGGCCTCGTGGGATTTGAGATGGGGGCGTTCCAGCCCCCTTCAAGGGGGCTAGCGAAAAAAATTTCGCATTTTTGGTCGCGCGGGTGCTACAGAGATGAAAAACGCGGCCTGAGCCGCGTTTGCTTAACGATCGTGAGGCTTGCGCTCCTCGTCCGGGCGGTGTTCCAGCACCGGGCGTTCGTCGTCCTTGCGCTGGAATTCACCGTCGAAGGTGTTGCCGTTAGCGGCGTCGCCGCCCGTCCAACCGCCGGGGCGATAAACCGACAGGTGCGGCATCAGCTTCAGCGTCAACGATTTTTGCACCGGCGGCAGCAGCAGCAACAGGCCGAGGAAGTCGGTGAAGAAGCCCGGGATCAGCAGCAGGAAGCCCGCCAGCACCAGCGAAACGCTTTTCACCATTTCCGCCGCCGGGCTTTCGCCGGCCGCCAGTTTTTGCTGCATCTGCACGAAGGTTTTCATGCCCTGATTGCGCACCAGCGAAATGCCGACGCAGGAGCTGAACACCACCAGCAGCAGGGTGACAGCCACGCCGAGCACGGCGGCGACTTTGATAAAGATGGATATTTCTATGTAAGCCAGCAGAAATATCAGCAGTAGCGGTAACCAGCGCACCTGGTTCTCCTATCGGTAGGTAAAGCGCGGCCGCCACGGGGCGACGGCGCGAAAAAAGAGGCCGTAAACGGCCGACACCATTACAATGAGGGCATCACCCCACCATTTCAACCGAGAGCCGGTTTTTATTGCTAAAGTTCACAAACGTGAAAGAAGTCACAGAACCGGAAAAGGGCATATCCTTAAACACCATAAGGTGATCTGGATTCAGTCATTTCTTACCAACCAGCATATGATCTGGGCAGCAACGGGCGATTTGGTTAATCGTTTCACGCCCCAAGCCTTCGGCAATATTAATTTAGGCTGTGCCCTTACTAGCCTTGACCTGACAAATTATTAATTCGGCAGCAACACATAGAGAAGGTTCTCATGTCAAACAACATTCGTATCGAAGAAGACCTGTTAGGAACACGTGAAGTCCCCGCAGACGCTTACTACGGAGTTCACACTCTGCGTGCGATTGAAAACTTCTACATCAGCAACAGCAAAATCAGCGATGTCCCCGAGTTCGTTCGCGGCATGGTGATGGTGAAAAAGGCCGCGGCGATGGCCAACAAAGAACTCAAAACCATCCCGCGCAAAATCGCCGACGTGATCATCCAGGCCTGCGACGAGGTGCTGGATAAAGGCAAATGCATGGATCAGTTCCCGGTGGACGTGTTCCAGGGCGGCGCAGGCACCTCGCTGAACATGAACACCAACGAAGTGCTGGCGAACATCGGCCTGGAGCTGATGGGCCATCAAAAAGGCGAATACCAGTACCTGAACCCGAACGATCACCTCAATAAGTGCCAGTCCACCAACGACGCCTACCCAACCGGATTCCGCATCGCGGTGTACGCCTCCAACCAGAAACTGATCGACGCCATCAACCAGCTGCGTGAAGGCTTCGACCGCAAGGCGAAAGAGTTCGAAACCATCCTGAAAATGGGCCGCACCCAGCTGCAAGACGCAGTGCCGATGACCCTCGGCCAGGAGTTCCACGCCTTCAGCGTGCTGCTGAACGAAGAGACCCGCAACCTGCACCGCACCGCGGAGCTGCTGCTGGAAGTGAACCTGGGCGCCACCGCCATCGGCACCGCACTCAACACCCCGGAAGGCTATCAGCCGCTGGCGGTGCAAAAACTGGCGGAAGTCAGCGGCCTGCCGGTGGTGCCGGCGGAAGATCTGATCGAGGCCACCTCCGACTGCGGCGCCTACGTGATGGTGCACAGCGCGCTCAAACGCCTGGCGGTGAAACTGTCCAAAATCTGCAACGACCTGCGCCTGCTCTCCTCCGGCCCGCGCGCCGGCCTGAACGAAATCAACCTGCCTGAGCTGCAGGCGGGATCGTCCATCATGCCGGCCAAAGTGAACCCGGTCGTGCCGGAAGTGGTCAATCAGGTGTGTTTCAAGGTGATTGGCAACGACACTTGCGTTACCATGGCGGCCGAAGCGGGCCAGCTGCAGCTGAACGTGATGGAGCCGGTGATCGGCCAGGCGATGTTCGAGTCGATCCACATCCTGACCAACGCCTGCTACAACCTGCTGGAAAAATGCATTAACGGCATCACCGCGAATAAAGAAGTCTGCGAACACTACGTCTTCAACTCGATCGGTATCGTCACCTATCTGAACCCGTTCATCGGCCACCATAACGGTGACATCGTCGGGAAGATCTGCGCCGAAACCGGCAAGAGCGTGCGTGAAGTGGTGCTGGAACGCGGCCTGCTGACCGAAGCCGAGCTGGATGACATCTTCTCCGTGGAGAACCTGATGCACCCGGCCTATAAAGCCAAACGCTATACGGATGAAAATGAACAATAACAGACCTACCCGGTAGCCCTGAAAGGCACGCTAAATCCTCTGGATAGCGTGCCTTTTTACTTTCCGGCGCCCACAAAATTTTAACGTTTGATTTTCAATTTCTCTCATTTTAAGGAGTAAACACTATGCTAGCCTTGGAATTGGTTATCGTTCTGCTGGCCATCTTTTTAGGGGCCAGGTTGGGCGGTATCGGTATCGGGTTCGCGGGGGGATTGGGCGTTCTGGTCCTGGCGCTGATCGGCGTCAAGCCGGGCAGCATTCCCTTCGACGTGATTTCCATCATCATGGCGGTGATCGCGGCGATCTCCGCGATGCAGGTCGCCGGGGGGATGGACTATCTGGTGCAGCAGACCGAAAAGCTGCTGCGCAAGAACCCCAAGCACATCACCATTCTCGCCCCTATCGTCACCTACTTCCTGACCATCTTCGCCGGCACCGGCAACATCTCGCTCTCGGCGCTGCCGGTGATCGCCGAAGTGGCGAAAGAACAGGGCATCAAGCCTTGCCGGCCGCTGTCCACCGCCGTGGTGTCCGCCCAGATCGCCATCACCGCCTCGCCGATCTCCGCCGCGGTGGTGTACATGTCTTCGGTGATGGAAGGCCACGGCGTCAGCTACCTGCACCTGCTGATGGTGGTGATCCCGTCCACCTTCTGCGCCGTGCTGGTGATGTCGCTGCTGGTGACCTGGCTGTTCGACTCCAAGCTGTCTAACGATCCGGTGTACCTGAAACGCCTGGAAGAAGGCCTGATCACCCTGCGCGGCAACAACGCGCTGGCGATCAAACCGCGCGCCAAAGCCTCGGTGCTGCTGTTCCTGCTGGGCGTGCTGTGCGTTGTCGCCTATGCCATCATCAACAGCCCGGGCCTGGGCCTGGTGGCCAAGCCGCTGATGAACACCACCAACGCCATCCTGATCATCATGCTGAGCGTCGCCACGCTGACCACCCTGCTGTGCCGCGTCGACACCGACATGGTGCTGAACTCCAGCACCTTCAAGGCCGGCATGAGCGCCTGTATTTGTATCCTCGGCGTCGCCTGGCTGGGCGATACCTTCGTGCAGGCCAACATCGACTGGATCAAAGAGACGGCCGGCAGCGTCATTCAGGCGCACCCGTGGCTGCTGGCGGTGATCTTCTTCTTCTGCTCGGCGCTGCTGTACTCGCAGGCCGCTACCGCCAAGGCGCTGATGCCAATGGCGCTGGCGCTGAACGTATCGCCGCTGACCGCCGTCGCCTCCTTCGCCGCCGTCTCCGGCCTGTTCATCCTGCCGACCTACCCGACGCTGGTCGCCGCGGTGCAGATGGACGATACCGGCACCACGCGCATCGGCCGCTTCGTGTTCAACCATCCGTTCTTCATTCCCGGCACCATGGGCGTGATCTTCGCCGTGGTATTCGGCTTCCTGCTCGGCAGCATCATGCTGTAACGCTCCGACCGGGGCTGCGGCCCCGGTTTTCCTTCTGGCGATAAACTCGCCTTCTAGCCAATCCGCCTTCAGGGTATAGTGCCCATTCGAACCGATGAGAGGGCTGAAGATGTCTGATTGCGAAGCTGTCGTCATACTCTGTACCGCACCCGATGAAGCCAGCGCCCAGGAACTGGCGGCGCGGGTCTTGGGCGATAAGCTGGCGGCCTGCGCCACGCTGCTGCCCGGCGCTACCTCGCTGTATTACTGGGAAGGGAAACTGGAACAGGAATACGAAGTGCAGATGCTGTTCAAAAGCGATCGCCGCCGTCAGCAGGCCCTGCTCGACACCCTGAAACAACATCACCCTTACCAGACGCCCGAGCTGCTGGTATTGCCGGTGATGGCCGGAGATAAAGACTACCTGTCATGGATCAACGCTTCATTAAACTGATTTTGCTGCTGTGCAGCCTGTTCTTCCTGCCGCAGGCGGCACAGGCTTCGCTGTTCGCACCGACAGGCGGCAGCCAGTTCGTGCCCGTCGATCGGGCCTTCGCTTTCGATTTCAAACAGCAAGGCAACCAGGTAACGCTGAACTGGCAGATCCGCCCCGGCTATTACCTGTATCGTCAGCAGATCAAACTGGTGCCCCAGCAGGCGACGCTCGGCGCCTTTACCCTGCCGGAAGGATTGAGCCACAAGGACGAGTTCTTCGGCGAAGTCGCCATCTTCAAGCAGCAGCTTAATCTGCAGGTGCCGCTGCAACAAGCAGCGGCCAACGCCAGCCTCAGCGTCACCTATCAGGGCTGCGCCGAGGCCGGCTTCTGCTATCCGCCGGAAACCCGGGTGATCCCGCTGGATGCCGTCAGCGCAAACGCTGCCGCCCCGCTCCCGGCCGCTGCACCGGCTGAAGCGCCCGCCGTACCGGCCAGCCTGCCGTTTTCGCCGCTGTGGGCGCTGCTGATCGGCATCGGCATCGCCTTCACGCCGTGCGTGCTGCCGATGTACCCGCTGATCTCCGGCATCATCCTCGGCCGCGACCGGCCGCAAAGCAGCGGCCGCATTCTGGCGCTGGCGGTGGTTTACGTGCAAGGCATGGCGCTGACCTATACCCTGCTCGGGTTGGTGGTGGCCGCCGCCGGCCTGCAGTTCCAGGCGGCGCTGCAGCATCCTTATGTCTTGATCGGCCTGTCGGTGCTGTTCATCGCCCTGGCGCTGTCGATGTTCGGCCTCTATTCCCTGCAGCTGCCTTCCGCACTGCAAACCCGGCTGGCTAACTGGAGCAACACCCAGCGCGGCGGCTCGCTGACCGGCGTGTTCCTGATGGGCGCCCTGGCCGGGCTGATTTGCTCGCCCTGCACCACCGCGCCGCTCAGCGCCATCCTGCTGTATATCGCCCAGAGCGGCAATCTGTGGGCCGGCGGCGGCACGCTGTACCTGTACGCGCTGGGGATGGGCATTCCGCTGGTGATCGTCACCCTGTTCGGCAACCGCCTGCTGCCGCGCAGCGGCCCGTGGATGCAGTACGTGAAAGAGGCCTTCGGCTTCGTCATTCTGGCGCTGCCGGTGTTCCTGCTGGAGCGAGTGATCGGCGATCTGTGGGGCATGCGTTTGTGGAGCCTGCTCGGCCTGGCGTTCTTCGGTTGGGCCTTCGCCCTGAGCCTGAGAAGCGCGCGCGGCTGGGCCCGCGCCTTGCAACTGCTGCTGCTGGCGGCGGCGGTGATCGCCGCACGGCCGCTGCAGGACTGGGCTTTCGGCGCCGACCAGGCGCAGCAGGCCGCTCAGCCACACCTGTCCTTTACCCGCATCAACAACGTCGCACAGCTCGATCTGGCGCTGCAACAGGCACGCGGCAAGCCGGTGATGCTCGATCTGTACGCCGACTGGTGCGTAGCCTGTAAAGAGTTCGAGAAATACACCTTCAGCGATGCGGCGGTGCAGGCGAGCCTGGCCAACGCGGTGCTGCTGCAGGCGGATGTGACCGCCAACAGCGCGGAACAGGCGGCGCTGCTGAAGCATCTGCAGGTGCTGGGGCTGCCGACGATCCTGTTCTTCGATCCGGCGGGCCAGGAACTGACGGCGCAGCGGGTCACCGGTTTTATGAAGGCGGAAGCCTTCAACGCGCATTTGCAGAAAGTGATGCGATAACTGACACTGAAGATCGGAAGCGAATGGGAGGAAGCACAAGTGCAACGTGAACACGTCCTTGATACCGCGCTGGGCCTGTTGGAACAACAGGGCCTGGCGACCGCCACATTAGAGATGCTGGCGGAAAAACTCGACGTTCAGCCCGGCGATCTCAAACGGTTCTGGCCGGATCGCGAAGCGCTGCTGTACGACTGCCTGCGCTACCACGGCCAACAGATTGACACCTGGCGCCGCCAGCTGCTGCTGGACGAAAATCTGAGCCCGCAGCAAAAGCTGCTGGCGCGCTATGACGTGCTGGCGGAATACGTGCAGCAAGACCGCTATCCCGGCTGCCTGTTTATCGCCGCCTGCAGCTTCTTCCCGGAAACGGACCACCCGATCCACCAGCTGGCGGAGCAGCAAAAGCTGACCTCGCTGGAGCTGACCCGCGAATTGCTGCGTGAAATGGACGCCGACGACGCCGATATGGTGGCGCAGCAAATGGAGCTGATTCAGGAAGGTTGCCTGAGCAAACTGCTGGTAAAACGCCAGCTCCAGGACGTATCGGTCGCCAAACGGCTGGCGGAAGACATCTTGCAGGTGGCGCAGTGCCGCCGCAACGGAGCGTTGAGCTGAATCTGCAGGGTTGGCAGCGCCACCAACCCGAGGCGATAGCCACAACAGGCGCATTTTTTGCGCCCTTTGCCTGAAAAGCCAGCAACCGGAGGCATTTTCGCGTCTTTCACGCATAAAGCCGTTGACGGCTTTCGGCCAATACGGTTTAATGCTGCCCGTTGCCCGGATAGCTCAGTCGGTAGAGCAGGGGATTGAAAATCCCCGTGTCCTTGGTTCGATTCCGAGTCCGGGCACCACTATTCATAAGGCCTCGCTGCAAAGCGGGGCTTTTTCCTTTTCTGGCTACGGTAGATTTCTGGTCGTTGCGACACGTTATTTGTTTGCTGGATTTCTCGCCATTTTCGCAGATGTTCTTTGTTATTAAAGGCATCCACACCCTCTAGCAAGCCTATCTCTGTCTTCCATGCTACGGTCTTTCTACGGTCAATTACAGTTTCTCTCATTTTCTAGTTGTTCATAATGATGCAAAAGCGCGGGGGAAGAGGGGGAATTGACATTAAGCCTCAATCTACTGGTCTTCCATAGGATTCTGACACGGGGTATATGGTGGGTAACCCCCCTTCCCCTAACGGGGAAATCTAACAACATACGTCCTCCACTAGTAACATGGGGGTCTTCACTAGACAACCCACCAGAGGCATACACTTCTTTCCCTTTCATTTCTTAACATTATCAGAATTCCCCGACCTCCACGGCATTATGCACTTTATATATGTAGTAATATCACTAACAAGGATTAATTTACACGATAAATCTGATTGTTAATTCTTTGCATAGGATTATATATTTATAGAATATAAAACCGCTAGCCCATTCGGCTGTTGTTTTAAGGCCACCAAACTTAGATTAACATCATATAAATCGGTGTGTATGTTATTAATTGAGAATATAAGAATTAAATGTTAAATTAGGCAGTAAAAGTTCTAACTTTTTATAATAATCGGCCCTCATAATTAAATCACTACCTTCAAGTTTTGCGATATTACAACACGTGCCAACAAAGTATGAACCGTTTCCGATCAGTTTATCTTTCCACTGTCTAAATTCTAAAACAATCTCATTATGCTCATTAATAGCTCTTAGTCCATTTTTATAGCTATCAAGCCTTAGCCTAAAGAGTTCTAACAATTCACTATTCAACCATAATACATGTGATGGTTCTAATGAATTCATCTTACCGCACATTCCCTGTACAAATGGAGTGTTATTATAAAAGCTTCCGTTCCAGATATGGTATGATGATAGCTTTGAAGGGAGGGGATTTATATCAATTGCATCAGGTAGTAGTCCTTCTAATAGCACTGTTGTTTGTGGTTGCTTCCCATATTCTCTTAGGCTTAATTGTTTTTCAAATCTTGCGATCCTAACAACACCACTCTCATAATGTGGCTCTTTAAACCCCTCAAGAGTTTCAACTGGCGTAGGGATCTTCGGCCTTTGAATCAATGAATTGGAATGAGATATTATTGTTTTGACATCAAGTCGCCCATCATTTTCGAAGCTAAAACCATCAGGTGCATTATCATTTAAATATTTGCACAGCACTTTAAACAGAGTTTCTTCCACACATATATTAGGAGACAGTAGCCCTTCAGAATTATTTATAAACAGAGAGAAAATTTCATTATCAAATTCAGCACAAAAAATATCAATGATCAGATCAGTTTCAACACCTATTTGTTCAAGATAATCAATGAATTTATTGGATCTAACGAGTCGAAAGAGTTGATCATCCATTAGATAGCCTCCTTAACAAGCTCATTAAGTAAGTTTTTAATATACAAACTATCTACTCTCATAGCTTCCTTCAATTCATTCTGAACATTTAAAAGCAACTCGCTGCATTCATTCTTTTCTATTACAAGCATTTCCAGCAAGCTACTAATAGTTAGCTCGTTGAATTTTTCAATGTTTATAAAAAACCATCTTAGCGGTTTTACTAATAACTTCCCCCTGTAGGTTAATAGATAATTAATAGCAAAAAGAACTTCTCTTTGAATTTCTGAATCGTTGTTTTTAGTTTTTGCTAATATTAATACAACAGCTAATTCATCATGATTCATCTCAGACATCAAAAAGTTTTCGACATCATCCCATCGAAAATCATTATGGTCTGGCAATCTATTCTCAATGAATTCAACCCCGCGACTATACATATCCAAGACAATATTTTTATCTATTCCTGAATGCTCGAAAGCAATAATAAGATTAGCAGTGGAGTTAGACATATAGCCAATATTTGAGAAAATATGTGCCAACTCTTTAGCTAAAAATATCAGTGCTTTTTCATTATCAATCTCCACTGCTTTTTTTAGTGATTCTTTATGAGTAAACATAGCAAACCAACCGTCCTTGGAATAAAGAAAATTATTGACAAGAAGACTTACTTTACTATCTGTATCCAGGCCCAAATGCATGATCAAACTGTAAAAATACTCATAACGAGTACTACTATCACCAGGGAATTGTTTTCTTATCATTGGGACTAGAAACTCATCAATACATTGAGCGCTATCAAATTCGCAAAGATAAAAATATATAGCATTAAAATCCCTAACTGATAAACATTCCTTTTTAACATAAAACCCACATAAATCAGATATGGAGAAACCAATGGCAGAGTTTCTTACACAAAGGTTCTCAGACAAAATCATTGAGAGAGTTTGAGTTTTATCTAATTTATTGCTCACATTATTCTGAGGTTTACCTTCAATATTAACGGGAGTCAAACCGAACTCCCTCACAACATCTCCTAACTTAATCAGTGAGTTAGGTTCAATTTTATTATCACTACCATTTAAATCTCTACTTAACAGATTGATAACAAATAACTTAGCCAAATCCTTATCAATATGTCCCACTGATAAAATTACATCCATATATCCATTTATATATTCAACTCTATTATTGGTTGGAGACAATCTATACAAAAATGCAATCAAGATTGGATTTATATTATTACTATTCCTCAATAAATCAATTAACATATAATCCAATTTCCAAAAATATGGGTCGTTAATTAATTCATATGCAAGGTATTTTTTCGCCAGAAGACTATCTATATGCAAAAGTTCACTGAACCATTCTATAGCTAACCACCTTATGCCTTTGCCATCTTCTGTATGCTTCATGACAGCATCACTTAGATATTTCAGTTTATTAACATGTTCTTTAGCAACTTCTATGTCTATTCTATTTATTGAACTTAAGGGTGCTATTAATTCGGAAAGTGTTGTGTCTTTACGAGAAGTATAAGTAGTAATATATTCCATGGCTTTTTTTAATTCTTCTTTGGCTAAGTCCAGCTTGTTAGATTTAGCCAGTAATATAGCTTTCTTAAAACAATAATCTGCATATTCGCTATAATCTAATTTATCAGACTCTTCAAATCCAGAATACGCATTGATAATGTAGTCAATATTTTTCTCATTAAGGAAACGGTTCTCAACCATCGATAAGGAAGAGCATGGAATTGAAATTATACTTTTTATAACTAACTCCCAGGAACTTTTAGAGTTTATATGCTTAAGTGCAATTTTCAAAGTATGATTTATTAAAGGAGAGTTATCATATATAAAATCTATAGCTCTAGGCTTACCTTTATATCGCTCAACATCACTTGATAAAAAAACTATATTTTCAACAAATGCATTTTCTTTCTTTTCGTCCAGAACAGTATGCTCTATGATAAAATTTCGAATAAAAAATTTAATCCAATTATAGAAGAAATTAAACTGTGGTATTGATTTCTCGAAATCCACTAAAATGTTTATATCTTTTTCAGCGTACTGAGAAATTGTATCGTAAAAAACATTTAACTTATCACTATCAATGTAGCCATCTATAAAATCAATCGCTAAAAGCGGTAACACCCTGCTTTCAACCGCTGGTTTTTTAGTAAATTTTACTCGCTGTTCTACATTATAACTTTCAAATATACTATTAATTCTTTCAGCTATTTCATCAGTATTCTTTTTAATTGCACTAAACATCGTTAAAACAACATCTATCTTATCATTTTCAATTAGAGCAAAAACAACCTCATCAAATAAACTTTTATTTTCATGTTCCGCTACAGATACGAATAACTTTTCTAGATCAGTAGAAAGCAGAATTCGACTATAAACATAACATCTCATATGCTCCTTTCTAATACTCCCTTGAAATAAATCATTTACTTCATCCCATCTTGGTGAATATCCATTTCTCTGTAGAATAACAAAAGCTTTAGCAGTAATTTCATCACTAAAATTTTTATCACCATCAAAAAACAATAGAGAATTTGCTTTCTCCGTACCATATATTAGACAAACAGTCTCAAAATAAATTTCGAAATTCTGAAGGAACTGACTATGCAAATCTTCTGAATTTGTAGCTAATATAGTACGATTTAACTCACTGAGATAAATAAACAAATCCCATTTCTGTAAAACATTAGCGATATGCAGAAACCCCTTATAATTATTTTTTATCGCTGTTTCAGAATGACCTTGATAAAGACTATTAATTAGAAAATTGTTATCAGCGATGTTTAATGCTTCATTATAATCTTCAGATTTTATTAGATAACTAAGTAGATATCTATAAGATTTAGCATCTTCATAAAACCCCTGATTTTTGAGCCAAGTTCCTATCTGGTAGTTAATTTTTTTCTGACCTGAAGAGGATAGACGCTCTATTATATATCGCCTAAAACTATCATGATATAACTTAATACCTCCTCTAGAACTGTTTGTAGAGATAACGGGGGACAATATCTCAAGATCTTTTTCTAGATAATGGCTGAAAATGAGAATGTTTTCCAATTCTGTCTTAGTAATAGAAAACTCCAAACACCCCAATATATCAGCCGTTAAATTACTCTCTAACTGACCTGAAAGATATTCATAGTAACTTTTTAGATTGTGATCGTATGCAGGCAATATTTCTATAATTTCTTCCGAAACACCTTGTTGACCATTAATTACTTTGAGTATATAAGTCGCATACAATGGATTACCTTGACTTTTTATATTTATCAATGAAGACAAATGCACATTATTTATCTTGATATCGTCAACATTATACTTATCCATTAAAAATTTAATTGCTGCTATATTCCATTTTGGTAGTTCTATGCGTTGGTAATCTTGATTGTCTATCAAAGAACAAACTTCATTGACCGGTTGAGATCCAATCAAAATTGAAATATTTGGATGCCCATCAATTCTTGAGATAAAGTCTATTATTCTAGTTCTATCTTCCGATAATGAAGATGATGTATTGATAACTCTTTCTATGTGATCTAAGCCATCAATAATGATCACCAAAGCTTCATCGATATTTGAGAGTAACAAATTTAACTCATCAAGGTTAGACGCAAGCAGTTGTGACTTTTTAGACTGTAATTTGGGGAATAGTTCGATGATATTAGCTATCAGATTCCCGAAGAAAACATCCGACAATACTCTCTTTTCACTAAAATCATCATTTGTACTAGTAAAGCAATAATGCCTAATTGATTTAATATTTTTTTCATCAAGATAATCAATGAAGTTTGTCAACAACCATGATTTTCCAGAACCAGGCTCCCCGAGCAAAATACTTTTTTTATTTTCAATTGTTTTTATAAGAAGCTCGTCATGAGCCTGCTTAAAAATAATATTTTTATTTGGATTTATCTCAAACCTTTGGTCTATTTTACCGAAATTCGTTCTTACCCTTAGATCATTAAAAATATATCTAGCCGAAACTTCACGAGTTCCACTTCTATAAGAACCTGCTAATTTTGCAAGTCTAACTAAAAAATCATTAATATATATATCATCATTTGGATACTGACCGATTCCAATTCTTTCTGCTTGCTCGATTAATATTCGTTCCAATCCACCGGGTTTATCAAATTTCAAACTTGCCTTTGGTAGGCTTACTTCTATTAACAGTTCGCTACAGAATTGATTGAAAATATCTCTTTTAAGATTATTTTCTTTTATATATTTTTTAAAGCTATCCCATCTATTAAAGTTTTCAGAGTTTGCCTCCCATAGTTTATCAAGATTAATTTTGTACACATTTGTTGGATAGTTCTCAAACGATGAATTATCTTTTTGCTGGGTTAATACCCGTGTAATATCATCTGACACCGGTTCATCCCATGCTAAACATAGCCGAAATTCTGTTTCCGCAGTTCTGAGATCAATCCATGTTTCAAATAATTTATAAATAGCCAAGCCATAGCCATTATCATTTGCCAAGTCAGATTTTTCTAAGACCTTAGAGATGGAATCATTACTATATTTTATTTGCTTTCGCTGTATTCTTGAGCCATTAACGATAACCAAATCATCAAATCTGTCTGGCACATTATCAGATGTGTTTTTCTTGTCGATGGAAAAAATGCTATCCCAGTTTCCATCTAAAACCTCCTTTAAAATAAAGTAACTGGTTAGTAAATCTTGATAGTCGTATCCTTCATGGGCATTATTCAGACTCAAAATAATTGTCCTTATAGCGAAAATTAACTTAATAGATTTTTGCGAGTGAGGGATTAAGCAACGCTACCGCCCTCAGGGCGCAGTCCTGATCAATTTTGATTATATCTGGATGTTACCTAATCCTTACATTTATACAAGTTATCAATGAGATAAATGTAAATGCAGACTGTTAAACCTGCATGTAATTATCCCCACCTGAAACATATATTATTGCTGTGAACATCACTCATAGCGGTGCTTTTCCCTTAAGACCAGAAGCAGACCGTAACACCTGCTCATGCAACATTTATCTTCTTCATTCATCTCATATGACACCAGCATTCTCTTTGCCGCGCCAGAAAATCAACTTAGCCATTAAGGGTACCGTGCCGGGGATGGGTCAACCCTGACGTTCTTTACACCAGTCACAGGAGGTAATATGTCCAGCCCGAAACGCTTCCGTTTTACTAATCAGCTCATTAAATCCCTGCCCCCTAACACATCAGATTCACGCAGCACCGATGCCGAATACAGCGATACCGAGATTTCTGGCCTGAAGTGTCTGGTCAGCAAAGGCGAAGGACGTAAAAAATTTTTGCTCCGCTACCTCTATCATGGACGAAAACGCGCCATAGCTATTGGTCACTGGCCTGAGGTGGATGTCACCTTAGCCCGTAAGATTTCCATGGAGCATAAACGCTCACTTGCCACCGGAACTGACCCTAAGCAGGAACGTGAAAACAAGAGACAAGAAATGACATTCGATGAACTCTTTAACCAGCATTATCTGGTATGGGCAAAATCTGCTAAACGTAGCTGGGGAAAGGATTTCCAGCGCTACCGGGATCATATCCGTCCCGCCTTAGGTCAGATGCTACTGAGTGATATCACACCAGCCAGCATTCTCCGCCTCCAGCAGACGTTAAGCATTTCACTGTCAGCAGCAACCTGTAATCGTGTCATCGTACTGATTAAAGCGGTGTTTACCTGGGCTGGAAGGCAAGGCATTACCTCTATCCATCCGGCAAGAGCGGTACAGCTTCTCAGGGAGAACAACGCCCGGCAGCGCTATTTCACCGAGGATGAAATCCGTCGTATTTTTCTCTCCGCCGATGATGATACAAGCCCCGTCGCTGCATGCTATGTCAAACTGCTGTTACTGACTGGCCTTCGTCGTGATGAGCTGCGTCTGGGAAGGTGGGAGCATGTTGACCCGGTTAAACGCACCCTGTGGCTCCCAGAAACCAAGAATGGCTATGGACGGATTGTTCATCTTAACTCACTGGCGATGGACGTAATCAGAACGCTGCCAACACAGCGTGGAAATCCGTGGTTGTTTATCGGTAAAAAGCAAGGAATGCCGCTGAACAATCCGGTCAAAGCCTTTCAACGTATCGTGCGCCGGGCGGGAATTTTCGACAAAGAAGTGTGTATTCATACCTGCCGCCATTCGGTTGCAGCGCTCATCGTTTCCCATGGTGGAACGCTGTATGACGTTCAGGCGCAGTTAGGTCATCGCAGTAGTCAGTCATCACAGCGTTATGCGCACCTTCATCCTCAGCGCTTACAGAACACCAGCCAACTTCTGGCGGAAAGGATAACAGCTCAGCTATCTTCTTTGCGATAAATGAACAGCAGAGGCAAATGCCCCTGCTTTTTTTGAGGGTAAACCCATCAATCAGAATGGGATATATTCATAAGCGGTCTCATCCTCATTACTTCTGGCAAGATATCGGGCTTTATTGCGAGCCTGATCGATTGATAGTGTTGGAAATTCGCCAAGATAATCATAACGAACGTTACCTTTGAAAATATAACTGGCAAAGAAACGAATATTTTCATTTCGGTTAATCATTGCTTTTAATTCAGGATACTCACTGTCTGTCACTTCCCTACAGATATCATAGAAATTGCATTTAGCCTGCGTCATGATAAGACCATGAGGCGTAAATGGTGGGCGAATAGTTTCACAGCCTGTAATAGCACCAGGAAAAGTGTGAGTTTCATTTAATTCGCAGAATTCAGTCATGGGGTTCCCCTTCTATTAATTTATTCAGAATAATAAGATTAAAGATAAGTTAGTTAACTACATTCAGATAATGCTCAAGCACAATTCAAATCAGCACTGATAAACCCTCGCTTAATGTGGTAGTAACACCTATCCATACCAGTAAGAGGACGCTTTTTGTAATGCCCTTTACTTTCTACCCGCAGCAGTTTTCGTCGTACCAGCTCCTTAGCGACTTCACTGGCGCTTAATGAATGTTTCTGACACCACTCTTCAAATACAGGTGCGAAGATTAAAAAATCCTCAGTAGCATGGTGAATATAGCCCCAGTGATTTCCGGGTTTACGATTATCCGGTTCTTTAAGACCGATAAAATGCGCACCTTCTCGCTTTACAAGGTCACGCTGAATATCAATAAGAGCCAGTAACACGGGGTTATACTGGTTAGGCTTATCATCAAGCCAGCGGCGAGCGGCACTCATTACCGCATCTGCAATAACATCCTCACCAAAGGGAAGAATATTCCATTCAGTTGCTAGGCCCCCGGCGCACCAGCACAGTGCAAAACGTTCTAATGCACGCTTCTGAATATCACTGAGAGAATAGCCTTCTTCCTGCAATTCACCGATCAGAATGCCATAGCAATCTTTTGATGCACTCTGGATGAATTTACACATCTCCTGATAAGATAAGGCCTCATCATTTTCACCCTTCAACGTTAGAAGGCAGGCAATAAATTCCTTACCCGCAGTGCCGTAAGTCTCACACAACCCATGTTTCAGTCTCTCAGCACGATTACGTACGCCTTCAGAGGTCTCACCGTCTTTACGGGCATCTTCGGGGCGGATGTTAAGACTGATGGCACGATGCTCCTGCCCTCCCTGAATTTGCTCTTTCTGCGTGGCAAGCTTCTCAGGGATAGACATTTCCCCTGACGAAAGAATAAACATTTTCCAGGTGAAGGCCTCATCTATCTCCAGATGCTGATTCATTCTATCCTTACCCTTCGAAGCAGTAATATTGTACAGCAAGGAAGCAAAGTCCTTCTGTTTGTAAGCACCCAACTCATCAATACAGGCTAATATCCCTGAATACCGACTCAGGTTTTTCTCAAGCGCATTCGCTGTAGTATTCCAGCGTAAAATGTTCACATCTGGCGCACTGCCGGGTTCTCCACCATGCCCGTGAACTGACATGGGAAGCTGAAGAAGAATTGTTTTTCCGGTCGTTGACCCCCCGTAAAAATGAAACAATGCTACATCCATTTTGCACAACGACAGCAGCATCGAAGCAAAAGCTGTGGATAATGCAAAGACCTGAGGCCAGCCATGAACCAGCTCAGCTACCATAGTTTTCCAGTCATCCAACGTTCCTGACTCGACAATCCCTCGTGGAACACGGGAAGCTGGAATCAAATAGTCAAATCCCAAAAGGTGCTGCGCGATAGGCATACTGCCGTGAAGAAATGCTTTGTTGCCGGGCACAAAACCCATCGAATCTGCGACAAGATAAGTAGGCAATTCCAGAGATTTCTTCATACACACCTGTAAGAATTGCACCAGCAGCTCTTTAGACTTTATCGTCAGGGAGATACCAAAACCTTTGCCCGCCAGAGAAGCCATGACGTGATCAGGTTTTACCATCGCATCACTTAATGAGATATCCGCACAGGCTAACTCTCCAGCATGGTTGATAGTCATCAACTCGACGCCCATATTGCGCGTTTTACAATCCGAATAATGCCTGTAGACAGGGAGAATGGGGGTCGAGCTTAACTGGTACCATTTTTTTCCTTCATAATAGAAAAGCCCTTTTGCAGTATTGACAAAGCCTTCAGGCAGACCATCACGGCATCCGCACTTAGAAATGTCATCGAGATCGATGTCGATTGCAGCAGCCTTGTTCAGGTTTTTTCTTACCACCTTCAGATGAAGAGCACGACGAGCCAGAAATGCATTTAATTTCGTGCAGGCAAAACGAGCAGGGGCCATTGTAGTCAAGGGTGATGGTGTTGATTTATTATTCATTTACAGGGTCCTTTTTGAATGTGAACCACAGGCAGTAAAGCGCAGAACTCACTTGCCTGAGGAGGAATTCTGTTTAGGCCGGAAAAACATTCATCGCCCGGTTAACAGCTTCGTGGTAACGCGCCGGGGAAGCGTGCAAGTAAAGCTCCGTTACTTTGATAGTGCTATGACCCAGTAAGTCTTTGACGGTGTGAATGTCGGCCCCGCTCTCAATGAGCTTTGTCGCAAAGGTATGACGCATCTCATGGATGGTGAACGTTGGAATACCAGCAGCCTCACAAAGCCTTTTTTGCAGGCGACGCGGCTCAGAAACCGGATTGTCGGCCCCCTTACCCGGAAATACCCAGCCTTCATCACCCAGATGTTGACGCTGTTCTGTCAGAAGAACGAAAGCCTTATCACATACCGGTACACGGCGGAGTCTGCCGTTTTTGGTATGGCGAAGAGTGATAACCTTTCGGCTCCAGTCCACATCCTCAAGGCGAAGATGACGGGTTTCCCCCAGACGCAGTCCCGTCAGGGCAAGGAACATGAGCAGAGCAAGAGCTTCATGATCGGGTTTACCATTACGCCAGCGCTCACAGACATCCATCCAGCACTGAAGCTGGGAGTCATCCATGGCGCGGCGATCGGACGTCACTTCAGGCAGCGCTTTGATATAAAGCGCCGGAGAGCGGCTGATATATCCCATGCGGATAGCCCAGGTAAACACCGCTTTAATGAGTGCCAGATGGCGGTTGCGGGTGGCAGGCTTGAGATCGAGATCATGCAGATAGGCCACAATGTCCGCCTCCGTCATATCGGCGATTTTTTTATTGCCAAGACGAGGGAGTAGATACTTGTGAATTTTAGACAGGTCTGTCCTTGCTGAACGCTTAATACCTTTGTTCAGAACCTCTTCAACGTATGTTTTCAGCAGGTCATTAAAGTCCATTTTTTTAATCTTACGGTAATCTTTACCGTGCTTTTTAGCGCTCTCTTTCAGGCCGGTGATAATTTCAGACGCAATTTCACGAGCCTCTGCAACAGACAATTCAGGATATCGTCCAATACGCTTATAGATATTTTCGCCACAGATACTTTTGCGAACGATAAAAGTGGCTCCATCAGGGCTAGCAGGAGAGGCAATTATCTTTAGCCCCGTCAGTTTACTATCACTGGCTTCGACTGCCCGGCCCTCATGCAATGCACGGGCACAGCTTTCCGCAATAACAGATTTAGTTAATGGCTGATTCGCCTTTTTTGTGGAGGGATATAACTTCATATCGCGTTCATCTCATTAAAATCGTCAGAAACAAATTACAAGAGACGCTGGCCAGCGATAATGAAATACTACTCATGACTAATCACTACTGCAAATCGACACGGCAGTGTATTACTCTGACAAACCAATAAAATTCATAAATTAAAAGAATAAAACACTAAATGGTAATGAGTATCAACTATTAATTTATCTATTAAAATCATACAGTTAATTTTTTTAGTGTATAAATTCCCTGAAGTTCGGGGGGGAAACCATTGTGAGATCGTTTTCGCCCTGAAGATCCTTGCCAAAACGGATCGTGTTCTTTTTACAAAAATATGGCCTCCAGAATATTCATCGTTTTTTCATGCCCTCGAAAAAAATCATCTGGAGAATTAAGCGCCGTAATAACAACAGCATGGAAAATATATTATTTCATTGAATATCAATGATATATGGAGAAAACCATGTTTAAGCTCACTACCCCCACCAGTATTCCCCTACTCAAACTGCCCGCCTCCGCGCTGGAAGCCCTCAGCAATGAAATCCTTGGACCCGTCGAGGATATCGACCTGTTTACCGCCTTCTGGAACGAAACGGGAACCCTGCTCTGGCATCTCAACCACGATGACACGCTCCCCGAAGACCCGCTGCTGGCAGTGGCACTGGCTAACCCGGAATACGTCACCGCACTTGATGATGGGTGGTATCTCCTGCTCGGTATCGTCTGCGATAACGGTCAGGGTATCTATCTGGTGTTCCCGGACACGACCGTTATCACTCAACTCCAGAACCTGATTGAGGCGCTGACCCATGAGTAAGAAAAAAGGCGCTACCGAAGCCGCCGTCACCGAAAGCTATACCGTGTTCTACAGTGGTGAAGCCGAGAAAATCAGCCCCCACAGTAAAGGACTGCTGACGTATGAGCTGGGTAAAGAGGGTGAAACCGGAAGCCTTGCCCTGCGCTTAACCGCCAATGGCGAAGGGGGCCTGTTCTCCCGTGAATGGATAGCGCTTGATGCGATTCACGCCATTCTGGAACAGCAGCTAGACAGCTTTCCGTCCCGTGTATTTCGCCCACTGTTTGGTCAGGGCAGCACCAATAACGCCGGTTTTCTTGCCGCTGTGCTCAGAAGTCCGGATATCTGCCTTATCGAAGCGGACAGCAGCAGACTCTTTATGCACCGCTGCTATGCCGACTGGCAGCATCGTATGACGCAGCTTGCTACGCTCAGCCAGGACTAACCCCGCTTTTTCTGTGTTCTATTAACCAAAAATCAGGAAATTCACTATGTCATCACCCGTAATATTACAGGGCGGCTATGTGCTGCCTCTCTCCCGGTCGTTCACCCAACTGCTTCTGGATATCCTCGCGCAAAAACCGCCTCATCGTCACCCCATCACCGGATTAACCATTAACTTCCGTGACCCTGAATACTCACCGGAAAAGGGCGGCTGGCATCCGGTAGAAATACGCCTCATCCCTGCCGGAGAAAACTGGCAGCTCGATTACGTCACCGATTTTCACTATGCAGGGCATCCGTGGCCTGAGCTTGAAAAAGATGTCGATATGAGCTGGACGCATCAGTACACGTGGCTTTCCCGCTGTGGCGATATCTCTCATATCGACGCCCGTGAGTTCTGGTCGCTATGGGAAAGTAACTTTATGGCTTACCACGAGATGGGGGTTTTCACGGTCCGTATTTTGTGGGAAAGCTGAGTATTCACTACGTTTCCCCCGCATCCCCCCTCTCCCCCGTAGTAAGGAACTGAATATTATGTACCGGCTTCTGCTGCTTAACTTCGTGGATTCATTTATCGATAACTGCATTCTGTCCTGCGTCGATGAACCGGCTTACGGCGGTATCGTGCAGTGCGAACTGCTTTTTGGCCTTGCCGCACACAGCGGTATCTATGTGGGTAACGGCGATATTGTTCATCTTGATGGAGATGGAACCGTTATCAAAAGTAAGGCCAAAGGGTTTCTTGACCGGCTCGATGGCTGGAACTCCGCTATCTCGGTGTATAGCGACTGTATGGATTTGACGCCTCGGGGTTGTGCTCAGGCCGCTGAACGGGCAAAGGCGGCAGTGGGTCAGCGCTATCCCTACAGCCTGTTCGACTTTAACTGCCACCGGTTCACTGCCCGCTGCGTTACCGGCAATTCATGCCCTGATATCTGGCTTGCCAGACACCTCGATTCATTTCAGAAAGGGGACCGATGGCGTGTATGGCAACGATGAAAGCCAGCCGTTACAGGCAACGTGTCGCCGGGCAGGGAGAACGGCTTATCCGGCTTACCATGGCCCTGTTTTATGGTCAGACGATATCTGTTCGCTATATCACCCGGCAGTTTGACGTATCTCCCCGTACGGCAAGACGGGACCTCACTCATCTGGCCTTTGTGCTGGAATCCGCTGGCCCTCACCACTGGCGACTGGCCCCCTCACTAAAACCCTGATTTTTTCTCTGCCGGACATCTCCTGACCACCTCGTATGGCAGGCTGTCTCCGCTTTTCAATCCATAAGGGAACATGATGAAAATTTTTAAACTGTTAACTGCCACACTTCTGCTTTCAGCCTTCAGCCACAGCGCGTTCGCCGACGAGCAGGCTGACGCTCAGATGATAACCAACTCGACCTTCTGTGCGATGTACTCCACCCGCCTGACCCAGACCAGTGACAGCGGCCTTCAGGTAAAAGGCGTCAATCTCAATGCCCGCATCAACGGACCGGTATTCAGCAGGGTACTTCAGGTGATGAACAAAACCTATGGCAGAACCTGGCTCGAATCAAATGCCCGCAACGGCAGCATGACCGCCATGCAGCTTTCGCAGTCGGAGCTGCTCTATAACCCGGAGTATGCCCGGCAGTGCGATGCCTTTGCGGATAAAGTGGAAAAGGAATGGCGCGGAAAGTAATCCCGACGCGTTAAACCTCCATACGGTAAACAGAAACCTGCTTTCGGGCAGGTTTTTTTTCTCTTTTTCTTTTACGGGCGGACAAACCCTGTCCGGGGGCATCCTTAAACTGTCAGGTCCAACATCTGCAATGAGGTGAAATATGGCTACCTACCGACACGACCCCGACCTTGAGTTTCTGCGCCACTGTCATCGTGACGATCTGGATTTACTGGTTTCTGTGCTTATCTGCGATCCGAAAGACGGACTGGCACGCATCACGGAAACGCTGACTTACGATCCTCAGTATAAAAAACACAAGCCCAACCACCCGCACTACTGGGATGCCATTGCTGCCGAGGTTCAGACATTTGGGGCGAACAGCTTTGCCACGCTACTCCGCTGGGGTAAAGGGGTGCTGTACCGGGAAATTCTTACCGATGCCTGCGATAAAATGAAGGTGAACTACAACAGCAAATCCAGCGTCGAGACGATTGAAATGAATCTGCTGATGAAGATTCTGGAGAAAAGCCTTGAGAAGATGACGCCCGACCAGCTAAAGACTGTGGCGGAAGAATTGCAGACAGGCTACAGCAATCCCACACCGGAGCTGCTGACCATGGCAATACAGGCGGGGATAAAAACCTCCGGGTTTGCGGCCTATCAGATGGCACTTGTTGTAACGAATGGCGTGGCGAAAGCCTTGTTAGGCAGAGGGCTGACCGTTGCAGGAAATGCCATGCTAACACGCACCATGGGCGCTTTTGCCGGTCCCGTAGGCTGGGTGCTCAGTTCTCTCTGGCTGCTGATAGATTTAGCCGGTTCCGCATACCGGGTGACGCTACCATCCTGTATTTTTATTGCCTACATGCGCCAGAAGCATCTTTATTCACCTGAGAATACTGACGCTTAGCACTTACATTTAAGATTTTCAGGCTTTAAAAAATTTCAGAGGGCGGACAAATCCTGTCCGCTACTGCTGACATCATTTCCGGGCAAAATTCGGGAACGATGTATGACGCTGATAACACAAGAAAACGAACATGACAGACTGGCAACCCGCCTTTCCATCATCCTGAGCCGTTTGTTTCAGGGTGAAAAGTTGCATATCGGGACGCTGGCAGAAGAATTCGGGGTGACAACACGAACGCTGCGGAGGGATTTCAATGTCCGCCTCACGTATCTTGATATTGAACAGGCAAACGGCGTGTATCAGCTCGCCTCACATTACTTTCGTCGCCGCACGGAACGGGATATGAAAATACTGGCGAGACTACTGCATCTCGACCGTCTGTTACCCGCGATGGATGCCAAACTGCTGAGCCTTCTGCTTGACGGGGAGCACCCTTCACCCTACAGGATTATGCTACCGGAGCCGCGCCAGAAACCAACGCTGTTCGGTGATTTCAGCAGACTAACCCTCGCCATACTTAACCAGACCAAGGTGAGTATCAGAACCGACGAAAACGTCAGCCATACCGTTCATCCCTATCGTCTGCTTTGCAGCCATGCAGAGTGGTTTCTTGCCGGATGTGCTTTATCGGGAGTGTTCGTTATTTCCCTGTCCCGAATCAGGCTGGTAGAGGTTATACCAGATACAACTTTTGAGATCGATAACACACTCATTTCGCTGATTGAACAGTCTGACTTTATGGAAGCGTTACCCCACATGAACATTATTCATCAGATAATGGATTACGGGGCAAAACAACCGAATAATCGCAATTAAAATCACAACATATTATTAGTGATAATTAAATCACATTAACATGATAAGTGAGAAAGTTATGATTATCGATAAAGAATACGCACTTGTAAATGCAACAGCAAGACTTAACACTGACCTGAGAGATTATGAAAGTGAAATAAACAAGGCTGCCAGCGTAACGTTTGGTAATGACCTCACTGGCATAGTCATTTATCAGTTCAGTTTTATCATTAAAGTCAGAACAGATGGTGAGAAGATAAAGCACGGTCTTCTTGTTAACTTTGGTAAAAACATAGCAAGACAGGTTTCATCTCTTTGTGCATCCGCAATGCGATTCTATCCGAATGAAAAACACAAGCCTAGCCGTCAGCTTTTCAGGTGCACAAACATAAGTACAGAACAAAAGATGTAACAAACATAAAATGATGTATATGCCGCAATTAGTTTTAATTAAAACTAATTGCGGCAATAATTACTACTGAGTCACCCCACCTTTATAGCCATTTTTAAGAAGATTAATATCGTCCTCAAATTGTCTGTCCACATAGCGCTTTTTATTTACTAACTGGCCTCTTTCATCTCTAGGCTTTCCTTTATCGCCTCTAAATGATAACCAGTTGAAACTAGTTGTCACAGCAAAAACATCATCACATACCAGAGATTTTCTATGAGTATTACCCACATATACAAAATTGAAGTTATTATATTTTCTATCAAGCCTGTCCAATTCACTTTTCGCTTGATTCGTTATGGGTAACTTTTGATCTTTTTTGTTTCCACCACGTCCATTTTCATCTATACCGTATCCAATATATACATCAACACCTCTTCGTAATGCTTCCTCAAGCAATCGGATAAACTCAGAATCAACTACTTGATGCCTTATCCAAGGTGAAATAATCAGTAATCTATCATTAGAGGTTTGTAGGGCTCTTTTCAAAAGCCCGGGATGTTCATGGCACAAAACAGACTGAATTGTATCAGCATCACTGCTTTTAGAATCAAGAACATCTTCTAAGCAATCATTTTCAGAAGAAGCAGAATCGATACAAGATAAATCCATGGGATATACAGGTGAAGAACCAGATAAAAACTCCGCACCAATAAGTGCTGGCCCTCCCAACTCTCTAAATATACTTTCATGTTGGATAGATGCGCCTTCTTCATTCCAAAATGAAACATCTATCTCGCTTCGTTTTGATGAATTTCGATAAAAAATAGCCACATAAGGGAGATATCTTATCTCGCGCCTTTCTATAACTTTAATTGCGAGCAGTTCCTGATTATCATCTTCAGTAGTTCGATTCCTACTAATTAAACGATCAAATTCATCGAGAGGTATATCCTCAATTTCAGGACGCTTAGTACTACAATTAGGTATTTCTTGAAAGCCGAACTCCCGCATTTCACTTGGTTTGTATAGGAAATCTGGATTAATTAACATCAATCTTTTAGTCAGTGCATCCATACAAACTTTTACAACTCTTTCTACCGGACGTACAACTAAACACTCTTGTAATACAGTATGTCCTTTGGTAGTAAGGGTTATTCTGGCGACTTTATCACTAATGCTCCTAGAATAATTTATTAATTCATCTTTATTTAGGTTAGCAAAAACGCTTTTTATTACCGAACTCGGTAGCCCCAAGAAAGCATAAATATCCTCAGGCGAAGAAAGCCCTGCTTTAATCGCTCTTAGAATAGCTTCATCTATTGGGCCAATAGTCTTTTTATCTAATACTAATATTTTAATGGTTAGAACATAAACCGGTATTCCGGCTTCCTTAAAATATGATATTTCATACCCTGATCTTGCTTTTGAGGCATCATTAAGAATATTTTCTAAATTCATTACTGTATCTCCTCAAGAGTACAAGAAGAACTGTTTGATGTTATATAACCTAGAACATCTCTAAGTGGATTTTTTTGACCACCAATGTTTTGGCAGTACAAATGGTCCCCAACAATAATCAATAATTCTTTTCCACGAGAAAGAGCAACGTTGATTCGCTCCATTTCACTTAAAAAACCAAGTGTTTTTTCTTCAGATCTCGTAACGGAAAAAATAACAATGTCTGCTTCACGTCCTTGAAAAGCATCAACTACGTTAATGAAAACCTCAGAAAAACTATTCCAGTTGTGGCGTTTTGTTTCAACGGCAGTTTGCAATC
Source organism: Serratia sp. CY84636 (assembly GCF_052166245.1). Taxonomy (NCBI): domain Bacteria; kingdom Pseudomonadati; phylum Pseudomonadota; class Gammaproteobacteria; order Enterobacterales; family Yersiniaceae; genus Serratia; species Serratia sp. CY84636. Next base: position 56,128 of record NZ_JBJNOX010000004.1, on the reverse strand, counting down.
TTTCTCTCTGCTCACTATATCCTGTCAGTATAGCAACGCTTGATATCTGGTTTTTGAACTTACCTTTCTGGACATAAAAATTGATTCTGTCCAATAACTTTACTATATATTTAACCTCTGTATCATTATAATAAGTTTTCCCTATTTTTTTTGATTCGTGTTCAGCCGCTCGACTAGTTGAATACCATACAACTGGATTAGGCAAAATATTTTTTAAATGTGGCGCGGGCTCGCGTTCAACACTAAATAATTTATTTGGATAGAAACATTCAGCAACTAAATCTCCAATCTGAGGCAGCATTCTGTGTTGTGTTGTTAATGCCTTACATAATTGTGATGGTAAATTATCACTTAAATGTTTAAAGAGAGTTTCTTTTTGAGACTCACTATTCAGATTATATTTTTTTAAAAGTCCAGATTTTTTTAACTCAGGATCCTGAAAGGGAGACAATTGCTTATTATCACCTACAAGTATTGTCCTTCTTGCTCTAGACATCGGAACCAAAACCTGGGTAGGTGTTGCAATAGAAGCTTCATCAACTATACATAAATCATAAATAATTTCATTACGCCCAGGGATACTTCCGACCCCAAGACATGTCCCTGCAACTATCTGAGAGGACGCGATTACAGCAGATCTAAACTCTCTACTGCGACCTAATCTGGCTTCCCAGTCAGCATGTGTTAATAAAATTTCTTTTAGTTGCTTGGCTAATGTTGTATTAACAGAGAATGCTTCTGCCCAACCTCTAAGATCTTCAACAGAACATTTAGAAAACTCTTCAAGCTCGTCTTCAGAATCAACATATTCTTTTAAATTAAGAAAAGAAATTTTCAGTTCTTTAGATAATTCCCCACGCTCTTTACTCAGTTCTTGATATACCTCATCGAACTCCTCACGCGCGGTGATATCAAGCTTATTACGGTATTCATCAGAAACCTTCTCTGATAATTCCATCAACTTATTAACGACTATTTCCAACCGCTGCTTTAAACCAGCAAACCTTTCAAGAGCCATTGCCCTCTGAATTTCTTTAACATTAATATTATTCAAATCAGCCCAGCGCTCAATAAAAGCTCGCCCCGAAGAAAGCGCTGTTTTTCTCATCTCAGGTAATTTAGCATCTAGCAGATATTTTTTTGTACTATCCGATATTCTTGGATCTGAATCGTTTCCTATACGCACTGCATTTAAACCACCATTTGCACTTTTCATGATACGCTCTAGTGAGTTATCTAATGCAACATGAGTTTGAGAGGTTAACAAAACCCGCGCATGCGGATTTGATATAAAAGTTTGCAAAACCAATTCTGTAATAAATGTAGTCTTCCCTGTCCCTGGTGGTCCTTCTACGATCATTAATTCGGGCCCTGACAATGCTGTTAATACAGCATCCTTTTTATCTTCATCAATTTCTTTTTGTATAAATTCGACTTCTTTTATTTCTGGTACAATAACATCATTTGGATTAACAATATTCTTTCTTAAATTAGGATTAACAGATCGATCATATCTTACTGCATCAAGAGCTAATCGCTGTCGATCCAATGACAGATCCGTTTTTTTAGTATCCGTTTCAACTATACCTTCCTCTAATATAGAGGACGAGGATATCCTATTTGTATCACTCGGTCGAATTAATATTTCTTTATCAGAAGCAGAAACAACTGTTCCACAAAAATGTCCTGAGCGTTTAGCATCAATAATAATATCTTGATGTAGTAATGCTGTTGCACCAGAGTTTTTCTTTGGCGTGAGTTTAAGTAATTCTCCGGAAACAGAAAAATCTGTATAATGAACTCTAATTTTACGACTTTTTTCAAGATCCCCCATAGCATTTAAAAGATTTAGCCAGTTCTTAAAGATCAACTGTTCCTTCTCTTGCAATTTTAATATTTTTTGTTCGCTATCGAATTTTAAAAGGCTTTCCCTAATAGAAATAATGGCATCGCCTGAAGACTCATTAGAAGCCCCAAAAAATGCAAATTTTGCATTAATCGAAGAAGCTTTTTGTCTACACCACTCCAATTCAGATGAAGTAAAGGAAAGAGCATCAACCAATTTCAATCTTGTACCATCTTCATCAGGAACCAGCGTATACCTATACTTGACCCCATATATTTTTATAGCCCAAGAGGTATATTGAGGCGATGCAGGTATATTTTCTCCAATTGGATTGGATAGATCTTTTTCTAAAAAGCCGTGAATTGCTCCGCCAGTTATACCTAAGTCTGACTCAATAACGCTCAAAACCTTATTTGTTGCTATCAATAATATAATTGGTTCTAATTCTTTTCGCAGTGGTAGCAATGCTTTTTCTAAAGCCGCTTGTAACATTACAGCATTTTGAGGACGTAAATCCGGTTCGTCAATGATAAGGCAACTTCTCAAAACCCTCTTTATCGACTCATCTATTGATAGTTTTTCCAATCCAGACATCACCTCTTCATAGGTTGAAGGGTTCGAGCCTGTCATCAAATAAATTGTCAGAACTGCAAATCCAAAAACATCTCTGCTATAACTATAACTACCATCATCCATTTCTGGTGGCGCAAAAGGAAGTGAAGCATATTGCGCTAATGTAACGCCAGGCATGAGAAAATTTCTGATTTTTGAAATTCCAAAATCACAAACTTTTATCTTTCCATCATTACTTATAAGTATATTGGTAGGTTTTATATCTCTGTGTGCAGTTGAATGCGAATGCGCAAATGATAAGGCATCAAGAATAGGCCGACCGATAATATTAAAAAAATCGTCCCAACTTGAGAACTTATGGTTTTCACAGTACTGTAGCAGATTCTTTTCTACCCACTCGATTACAATAAAATAATCACCAGAGTCTTCATCACAACCAGAGTCAAGGATCTGTACAATGTTCTGATGCTGGAGATCCGCTAATGCCGTAACTTCTCGATGAAAAGACTCATAGATTATCTCATCAACCATTTTTCCTGTGTTCAATATTTTAACGGCAACTGTATTTCCGGTATCAGTATCAGTAGCTTTGTAAATGGAGGCCCATCCTCCATTGATCGGCGTTCCTCGAGTTACATATCGCCCATCGGAAAGGATACGCTTAGCCTCTCGCTTAAGACTCAAAGTTTTATTTTGATTTGTCATAAATATAGTTTACACCATTTTGATTTCATTGATTATAGTAACCAGTGGTTACTATATGCTTTCCCTATGAATCATCACGAACATTTCTTTTTATACTTACTCACATCTGCTTAAGCTACAACTACTGGGATAGTATTCCAATGATATATAGCAATATGAGTTTAAGTTCACAGGTAGAAATCTGGTAGGGAATCACAGGCCAATTTTCAACCTAATCTGTTGAGGTAGTTATTCAAATCTCAATGGTTTTTAATCAGAGAAGCGCACATTCCCCTAGCTGTTAGTATCACCTCTAAAAGTTTAAAGGGATTGAAAATCCCCGTGTCCTTGGTTCGATTCCGAGTCCGGGCACCATATTTAGAGAACCCAGCCTATGGCTGGGTTTTTTGCTTTCTGGAGTACGGACTCTCCATCGAACTGCGTTCGATTATTCGGCCAAAGGCCTCACCCTGCGGGCCAGCGCTAAAGCGCTGTTCAACGCGGCGCCAGCGCCGGTTGTCCGAGTCCGGTCGCCCTATTCAAAAGAACCCGCCTATGGCGGGTTTTTCGCTTTCTGAGGTACGGACTCTCCATCGAACTGCGTTCGATTATTCGGCCTTCGGTTGACTCGGCGGGATCAGCCCAATCAGCGCCAGTACGCAAGATTTGGCGGCTAATACCAGATTGAGATGCCCGGGGAAAGCGACGTTGATAAACCAAAAGGCCAGGAAGATCGCCAGAGAAACCGGCCAGGCGAGCACGAAGAACCGGGTGTCACATAATCGCCGGGCGCAAAACAGCAGCGTCAGCACCACCGCCAATAGCCCGACAGGAAGATACAGTATCAGCCTCAGGTAAGAGGCGACGACATCGGCGAACGATACGTTATTGATGACGGAAATCGTCAACTTCTGAAAAAATAACGTATCACGATTATAAATCTCTAAAAGATTTAGCCACGCAAAGCTGAGCCCTATCGTTAACGACATCCATACTGCGTACTCTTTGCGGGATAGGGGATTGGTGATCAAACTCAGTCTCTCGTTCAGCCAGCGGTTTCGAACAAAGGATATAGCATAACAACGCTGAACCGGCGGTAAACGGCGGTTCAGCGTTGTTGTTCAACTCGTCTGAACAGACACTCTTTTTCTCACTCCGCCATCGTCTCCGTACGTGCGAAATGAATAAACTCAGGCGCCGCAATACGCAGATAATCCTGCGCATTGAGTACCACGGAGCGCTCCAAATCGCCCGCGTTAAACGCAATTTCATCGTAACGATCAAACAGCTCCGGATCGGCCACCAGCCTGAGCTGCGGGTGGAAGCTGAACGGCGGGATCGCCCCCGGTACGCAGGCCGTGAGGGTCGCGATTTCCGCCGGGCTGACCAACGATGCCTTTTTACCGCCCAACTCGGCTGCCAACCGCTGCAGATCCGCCTGACGGTCCGCCGCCAGCACCGCCAAAATGTAATGCTTGGCGCCGTCGATGCGCGTTTGACACACCAGTGCCTTGGCGCCCTGCCCCTGTTCGGTGCCGCGCAGCGCCGCCACCGCTTCGCAGCGCCCCTCCGCCGGATGCTCTATCACCCGGAATGCGGCCTCTCCGGCGCTCAGCAACGCCACGACCAGCTCAAATACCGTCTTGTCTGTCACCATGGTTCTCTCTCGTCACCCGCCTGTTTCTATTGACCTGCCAGCAACTCGCCGTAGCGGCGAATGTCGACGTTGCCACCGCTGATGATCACACCGACGCGTTTTCCCCGCAGCATCGATTTATGCGCGCAGGCGGCGGCGAATCCCAGGCAGCCGGTTGGCTCCACCACCATTTTCATCCGTTCGGCGAAAAAGCGCATGGCGCTAATCAGCTCATCGTCGGTCACCGTCAGAATGTCGTCAACGTCCCGGCGGATAATCGGGAAAGTATGTTGGCCCAGGTGCTGCGTCTGCGCGCCATCGGCGAGGGTCTGCGGCGTCTCAATGTGAACGATGCGGCCGGTACGGAATGATTGCTGCCCGTCATTGCCCGCCACAGGCTCTACGCCATAGACTCGGCAACCCGGCGACAGCCGGCGCGCGGCGAGCGCAGAACCGGCCAGCAACCCGCCGCCGCCCAGACAAACGAACAGCGCGTCCAGTTCGCCAACCTCGTCGAACAGCTCTTTGGCCGCGGTGCCCTGCCCGGCGATCACCTGCGGATGATCGTAAGGCGGGATCAGCGTTAATCCCTGTTGCTGCGCCAGATCCCGGCCGATCTGCTCGCGATCTTCATGATAACGGTTGTACTCCACCACTTTGCCGCCATAGCCGCGCGTCGCAGCCACTTTGGCCGCCGGTGCGTCGTGCGGCATGACGATCGTGGCGGGAATGTCGAGCAGCCTGGCGGCCAGCGCGATCGCCTGCGCATGATTGCCGGAAGAAAAGGCCACGACCCCGGCCTTGCGCTGCGCCGGAGAAAACTGCAGCAAGGCATTCATCGCACCGCGAAATTTAAAGGCGCCCATACGCTGCAGGTTCTCGCATTTGAAAAATACGCTGGCGCCGAAATCGTCGTCAACCGTGCGTGAAGTCTGCACCGGCGTGCGGTGAGCATAATCCTTGATGCGCGCGGCGGCGGCGGCCACGTCGTCATAAACGGGTAAAATCAAATCGGTCATAGCGTTACCTGTCAGTAAGGGTTAAAGGGCGGCCAACGCGACGGCTTCCACTTCCACGGCGGCGCCATAATGCAGTTGCGATACGCCGGCCACCGCGCGCGCTGGGCGAAACTCGCCGATCCATTCGGCATACAGCGCATTGAAGGTCGGCCACAAATCGATATCCGTCAGATAGACGCGCACCTGAACCAGCTGCGCGCGGCCGACGCCGGCCCCTGCCAGGCAGGCATCCAGATTGGCCAGCACCTGGCGGGCTTGCCGCGCGAAAGGTTCTTCGGCCAGACTCTCACCGGAAAAGGCGATCGGCAATTGACCAGAGATATAGACCGTCCCATTGGCCGTGCAACTGGGTGAATAATGACCGGCGGGAGGAAAGCCGCCGCCGGCGTTGTAAACCACATCATGCTTCATATTTAATCCTTGCACAGGTTCGAAAAGCCCTGCGGAAACGGCGCAGGGCGGCATTCAGACGGGTTTGCGCGCAGCCGCTTCAGGCAGCCTCGCCTGAAAACCCACACGCTCTTTCTGCCAGTAAGAAATCGCCATGGTCGCCACGCCGTTGCCGGCCACGTTGGTCAACGTACGCATGGTATCCATCAAGCGATCCACGCCGAGAATCAGCGCCAGCCCCTCCATCGGTATCTCTGGAAACATCAACAGCGAAGCGGACAGCGTGACGAAAGCGCCGCCCGTCACACCGGCTACGCCTTTCGAGGTCAACAGAAACACCATCAATAGACCGGCCTGTTGCGCCAGGCTCAGCTCCAAACCGGCGGCCTGAGCGATAAACAGCGCCGCTAACGTCATGTAGATTGAAGAGCCGTCCAGATTCAAGGAGTAACCGGTCGGCACGACAAAACCGACGGTGGCTTTACTGCAGCCGGCCGATTCAAGTTTTTTCATCAGGCCAGGCAAGGCGGCTTCCGATGAAGTGGTGGTAAAGGCGATGATCAGCTCTTCCCTGATGAGTTTTAAGAAACCGAACAGGCTAAAACGGGTCAACCAGGCCACCACGGAAAACACCACCACAATGAGGAACAGACACCCCAGATAGACCAGCCCCACCAATTTCATCACCGGCATCAGCGCGCCGATGCCGTATTTGCCCAGCATGAACGCCGCCGCGCCAAATACGCCAACGGGCGCCAGCTTGAGGATGATATTGACCACTTTGAAGGTGGCGTCGGTAAGCAGATTCACCAAATCAACCACCGGCTTGCCTTTATCGCCCATCGCGTACAGCGCATAGCCAAACAGCAGAGCCACCAACAAGATTTGCAGCATGACGCCGCCGGCCAACGCATCAACCACCGTTTTCGGGATGATGCTCATCACGAAGTCCACGCCTTGCAGGGGCTCCGCCGGTTTAAGCGCCGTGGCGGCATCAGCATGCAGGGCCAGCCCTTTGCCCGGCTCAAACAGATTGCCCATCGCCAGGCCGATCAGCAGCGCCAACGTGCTGACCACTTCGAAATAACAGACCGAGATCATGCCCAGGCGGCCAACGCCGGCACCGCGTTTAACCTGCGCAAAACCGGCTACCACGGTGAGAAACACAATCAGGCCGGCCACCATTTTGATCAGTTTGACGAAGGCCGCCGCCAGCGGATTGAGCTGAGCGCCGATTTGCGGCCACAACAGGCCCAGCGCGCCACCGGCCGCCAGCCCTACCACCAACTGAAAGGTCAACGTGTAATAAAAAGGTTTTCGTGCAGAACCGACGACTGAAGTTGCAGACATTATTGTTCTCCATGCCCTTGCGGGCCGTTGAAGCTAGCGCTGAAAAACCCCGATGTGTGCGATACGGCTTTTAACGCACGAACATTGTCATGCTTAAAACAAATAATCTAAAATTAGAAAATAAGTCCAATAATGATGTTATATACCTGCGCGACGGCCAAATGCCAATCGGGAAGTGCAGAATTGGGAGCAGGATCATTTTTAGTGCCGCCAGGCGCCAGATGAAAACCGCCGTGCGCCGCACTTGTGGTATGTTCTTCATCTGGCTCGAAATGAGCCAACGCCGCCAAGAAAGTGATCGGAGTGCCCTATGCCTGAAGTGCCGGAAAATTTGCTGTTATCCCAGTTGAATGTGATTGCCGAGGGGCTGAGCGCCACCTTCGCGCCATTTTGCGAAGTGGTAGTTCACGATCTGCAAAATCCCGAACACGCCATTTTGGCAATCCACAACAACCTGTCCGGACGAGAAGTCGGCCAGGCGGCGACGGAGCTTGGCCTGGCTCGCATCGCTTCGGCGGAGTTTCCCAGCGTGATCGCCAACTACGGCAACCAGTTCGCCGATGGCCGCCCGGCGAAAAGCACCTCGATCGGCATCAAGAATGCGCAGGGCGACTACGTCGCCGCACTCTGTTTGAACGTTGATATGACGCTGTTCCGCGGCATGCAAAGCGCGCTGGCGCAGTTCACGCAAACGGCGGCCGGCGCGGTGACGGAACACCTGGAGCCCAGCGGCGCGGAGGCCATCCGCAACCGTATCGATCGCTTCGCCGCACGCCACGCCACCACGCCGCGCGCGCTGAAAACGCCGGAGAGAAAGCGGTTGATTCAGGAACTGAGGGAGCAAGGCCTGCTCGAGGTGAAAAAGGCGATGGAGATTGTGGCGCAGCACCTCGGCGTTTCCCGCGCTTCGGTGTATCTCTATGCGAAAGAAGAGTGAAAAGGCGGCACCTTCAGCCCCGCTTGCGTTACTCAGGCATTATTAATACAAAACCCGCCAGTACGGCGAGTTTAGACTCATGCCTCACTGGCAAATCGAAGCATATTTCTTCATAAACGGGCTGGCGCAAATTGACGCGTAGATATCTTTTTGCCGCTGGCTGGCAGTGGTCGCTGGTTTTTGCGCATCGCCGATGTTGACGCCGGTACCGTTGCTGCCGCTGGTGCTGCCGTTAATACTAACGTCAACGGACGTGTTGCCGCCGCTGCCGGTATTGCCATTAATGCCGCCTTCAATCACCAAACCTGCCTGGGCCAGCGGCGAACACATCAGCAGTGCGCAGCCCAGTAATGCGATTTTCTTACTTATCATTGCCTTTTCCTTATTGAATTACCTGACTTGATTTCTCGTACTTCAGACCATTTATCCATTCCCTGCTGCAGTTAATACCCCTCTTTCACCTATCATCAGCCGTCTTTTCCTCATACGCTGTTCATGTTTGAAAAACGCATACAGGCTCAGAAAAAACAGAAGTATCGCCAGAAAAAAAAGACTCACTTTACCTTCCCTGGGTACATTTTGCTTGCAACAAAAATATAGCAATCACTTCTTTAATGATTATCTTCAAGTTCATAAAAAACAATAACACAAGCACATAACCAGTTTAATAACCTTTAAAGCAGCCAAAGAATTAAGAATAACAGAAAATAAAAAACAGAATACCCATCATCAAGGTTAAGAATGCTCTCCATCCTGAGATAACAGCCAATAGATGAAGTCATGACTACGGGTAAGTTGTAGTTTGCTCATCACCGAACGTTTATGACTGTGTACCGTTTTAACGCTGACGCCCATCACTTTAGCCACTTTAGATTGCTCCCAGCCTTTGCGAAGATAGCTTATCACTTGTTTCTCACGCGCCGTAAATTGCCGGTTCTTTTCCGGTCGCTCGCCTTTCTCGCCGGCAAACAACCGCGCCAATAATGGCGCCAGCATCTTGAGCGACCCCGTGCGATAGATCTCACGCCGGGCATCTTTCGCTTGCGCAGGCGCCCTGTCCCGAATAAACACCAGTTGCTGTTGCTCCCCCTGCGAGGGCGTGCACCAATGTGCTATGCGCCGCGCCGGGGTTGTTAATACCAAGCTGGGTTTTTCCTCATCATTCTTTTCTAAAAAACGCACTGATTTATTATGTTCCCTGGCATAGTCGGAAATATATAACCGCAATCCCGACGAGAAATAAACATTATCATCGTCAATTCTTATTTTTAACGATTTCATTTACATCCTCACTTATTCATCCTGACGCCGAGCGAGCATAGAGCATAGGTAGAAACGGTCATTCTTACCGTTCAGTCACCCACCGGCAGGTAATTAGAGTAGTGGCATCCTTTTCGTTTCACTCATTTTTCACCGAAAATATTCGCCCGAAATGAAATACAATCAGATATCACTGATTAATCAAGGACGATATGCTGCAAAGCGGTCTGACAAAGAGGTCGCCCCTACCGAACGAGCGACCAGGCCCTTTCCGCCCAGGGGGCTACGGCAGCGAAAGGATAATGGTCTTCGCCCCGTCGAACCGGCCGATTCCGCCGTCATAGCCGCTCAGCACCGAGCGCAGGGTCAGGCGCGTGCCGTAAGGCGTCGCCTTGATAACCACCCCCTGCCCCAGCGGCACGCCATCAAGGGTCAGATCGCTGCGGAACGGGCGGCCGGCGGTGAAATACACCTGGCTGTTCCGGTCGGCGGACATGACGCGCACGGTAAAATCGAAATTACAGACGGCGGTCAAGGTCGTGGTGGCGCTATGGCCGTTCACCGCCTCCGCGCGCAGCAGGCCGTGGTTCAACTCCAGCTGCACCTCGCGGATATCACACGCCGTCGGGTGGATGACCGGCGGAATGCAGGTCATGCTCGCCCCCGGTAGAATGACACTGCCAGCGCCTCCGATACCATCAGAACGAAAGTATCCCAGATAAAAACAGGGCGACTCCCCAGGAACCACTCCGTAATTGCTGGTAGATGGGTTATTCAGCCACCCCGCGCGCGCATAGCCCGCGGCCACCTCGCCCAGCGTTTTCATGTTTGTCACGCCGGGAACAATACGACGTCCGAACCAACCACCACGCGCCCCTTTATCAGAATAGCCGATATGGACATCGCAATAATCGCCTCTGCTTTCGCAGCCGTAAAGCGGGCTCGGCGTGTCGTCGTTGATATCCCAGTAGGTGACTTTGGCGGAATACTGCCCTGTACCAAAAGGAGGCCTTGCATCCGGATTATAAATCGCCTCCACTCCCCATCCAGCCCAAGCGGGCTGCGCGCTCCACGCTAACATCAGCGCCCAAGCGGCCAGCCCGACACACCGTACTCCCTTCACTTTCCACTGCATAGCATCCCTTATTCATAGCTGAGATTAAACGTCGCCACCGCGCCAAAGGCGCCGTACTCCAGCGTCTTGTTCGCCAGCGCCCCCGGCTCCGCCTGCACATAGGCCTGCAGGCGCACCGCGTTGGCGCCAGGCAGCAGCGTGATCTTATCGCCTGCGCGGTTGATCGGCAGCGCCACTCCCGCCGGCGTCTCCAGGCCGATGGCGATGCCGGCGGCTCCGCTGCCCGGTGCCAATGCCAACAGCCCGGGCAGCGCCAGGCTCTCGCTCCCCAGCAGGGTTACCGCGACCGTCTTGCCCAACGCCAGATCGCAGTCAGCCAGCACGATCTCAAACGCCAGGCTCGACGTGCGCTGATACTGGTACAGGTATTTGTCCACCACGCCGCCGAAATCGAGCGCGATAGTCTCTTGCCCTGGGGGGATCACACAGGGCTCGGCGACCAGCGCACCGGAAAAGCGCAGGTTATCAGCCGCATCGACCGGTGGCAGCAATCCCAGTGCACAACACCCCAACAGCAATGCCCACAGCTTGTGCATCTTGCCCTCCGTTCGCCCGTTCATTGATAATCCGCCTGCAGCGTCGCCGTCGCGGTGAAGGCGCCTTCGCTGAGCGCCGCCCCCGGCCTGGCGACCGGTACCGCCTCCAGCCGCGGCGGATTGGCGGGATCAATCCTCAGGCTGCTGTTGATCTCGAACGGCTCATCCTCACGGTAAAGTCGGATCCCCAGGTCAGTCTTATCGGTCTGGAGGGCCGCCTTGTCGAAGGCCGTGGCATTGCCTTTCAGCGTCAACGTCAGTTCCCACGGCAGCGAGTCGTTGAGATTGCAGCGAATGCGATAGGTCACCGCCTGGCGGTAGTTGACGCCATCCACCTTGTTGATACCGACGCGCTGGCCGAAATTGATTTCCATGATGCCGCCATCGTTGAGTGTGCAGGGCGGCGGAGCACGCAGCGTGCCGCGAAATTTCATCTCGGCCTCTTCCGCCGCCTGCACCGACAAACCGGCTAGCGCCAGCGCCAGCGCCAGCGCCAAAATAAACGCGTTCCGTTTCATGGAGGCCTCCCAGTTCACTGATAATCGACGCGTAGCGTGGCGGTGGCGCTGAAATCCCCAGTGCGGAGCGTGGCGCTGGCCTGCTTCATCGGCACCGCCTCCAACGTCGGCAAAGCGGAATAGTTGAAATTTTGCCAAGTGTTCGGCGCTAAACGCATACCGTCGAACAACAGGGCGATCCCTAAACCGTTGACGTCTGTTTGCAGCAGCTGGCTGTCAAAGCTGGCGACCGCGCCCGCAATCTGCAAACGCATAGCGTTCTTCGCCAGCTCATTGCACGTCAACGTATAGTCGATGAGTGTCCGGTAATGGTCACCGTCGAGTCGAGTGATCATGACGTCCGGGCCAAAGTCCACGTCTATCGGCTTGCTGCCGTTAATCACGCAGGGCAGCGGGGCGATTACAGTCACGCTCACATTCAGGTTCGTCGCTGTCTGCACGGGCAACGCCGCGGTGAACAGCAATACGCCTACCCACAGCCGCTCAGCTTTATTCTGTCTCTTCACTCGTCGCTATCCTTACAGTTGTCGCCGCCACGTCTTCAGTCATAACTCAGGTTGAAGGTTATCAGCGCGCGATAGGCACCGGCCGTTAACGGCGCGGCGGTACGCTCGGCCGCCACGCGGTAAGGCAGCGTATCGTTGCCGGGCGCCAGCCAGAGTGGCTCGCCGCGGCTGCCCAAGCGCACGTCGTGCCCTTGGCCGTCCAGCAGACGTATGCCCATCCCCGATACGCCTTCCGCACGCGCCAACTGCGGGTTGTCCACATCAGCCGGCGCCAGGAAGCTGACTCGCACCGCCGGCTGATCCGCAGTGGCGTAGCGGGCGCCAGTGAATTCGTCCCGGCTAGCCGCTGGGCCGCGCAGGCAGTCGCGCAGACGTAGCGCAAAGCTCACCGCCCCCCCGCGATCGCCCGGCCGCGCCAGACGGCCGGTAGCGATCTCTCCCAGCCATACATCCTGGCGCGCGCTGTCCATTTCCAGCCGGCAAGCGCTCTCGGTCAGTGCCCCCCGGATTTCCAGTAACCCATTGGCCCCCTCTACATCCCAGTTATCTACCGCCTGCGCCGCCGGCAACAGCCACAGCAACATCGCCAAACTGAGCGGCGCCATCAGCGCCAAGCCCCCTTGTGTCAGGTAGTAACGCAACTCACCGGTGGCATATGCCCACTTGCCGCGATCCCTTTGCATCTGATTACTCCTTTACGCACCCGCGCCGTTATGGCGCCTTCTTCTCCGGCACCACTCGGCAGGTTGCCCCGCTGCAGCTGAAGTTCAGCTGCGGCCGGCCGCCATAGTCGTTGATATAGGTCAACACCGGGCTGCCGCCCACGCTACCCGCGCCAACCGTCAGCGGCACGCTGCCTTTCGGCGGGATCATGAACGGTTCGAAGCCTTTAACACCTTCAACGCCTTTGCGGCTGGTTGCATCGATCAGAGTGACGTAGTACGGCGTCGGGTTGTTTACCACGTACTTATCACCCTGTTTGCTCAGCGTCAGCTGTTCCTGCCACGGCGCTGCGTTGCGTTCCGGCGCGATCTCCGCCGGCCGGTAGAACAGCTTGATACGGGTTTGTAGCGCAATCTGCAGCGAGTTAGGTTTGTTGCTTTTCGGCGGGATCTCGCGCAGATTGAAGTAGTACAGCGTCTCGCGATCCTTCGGCAGCTGCTTGGCCGCCGGCAATGCCTGGATCTTCACCTGGCTCGGTTTACCGGGCTCAATGCGTTGTACCGGCGGCAGCACCGCCAGCGGGCTTTGGATCTTGTTGCCCTGCTCATCCTCCAACCAGCCCTGTGCCAGATACGGCAACTGTTTATTCTGGTTGCTGACGCTCAGGCTTACCGACTGGGCACTTCCATCGAAAATGACCCGGGTGCGATCGAGCGCGATGGCAGCCTGGCTTTCCGGGCTGAAGGCGCCCACCATCAGGGCCGCTGCGACCAGACGGCCAGGTATTTGACTCATGATGCTCATCACTAGACTCCTTAAATCCTAAATTCATTTTTCCATGCCGCCAGCGGCGACGCTCAACGGGCGACAGGGCAGCAGTAAACTGTTCATCAGCATGGCTTTTGGCAGCGGCGTCGGCATTTGCACCCGGCACTGCGCAGCACCATTCCAGTGCACGGTCATGCTGTCACCGGCGTTAATACCGCTCAGGTAAACGCTGCCGCCATCGTTGACGATGCCGGTCTCCTGCTTGCGCGCATTCAGCACCGTGGCGCCGAACGGCGGTTCGCTACCGTCCGACAGCTTGATCACCGCCATCGCCTTCTCACCGGCGATCACCGCAAACTTGCGGTAGCCAATGGCACCTTCGGTCAGCGTCGCCTGCACCACCGAGCGGGTGGCTTCGGCGTTATCGCTCAGCTGGTCCAGATCGATGCTGGCCCGGTTGCGGTAGTAGCTGTTAACGTCCGTCACCACAGCCTTGCCCCAGCGGTTAGTCGCCATGGTCCGGCCATAGCCGCGTACCGGTACGCCGGCCACGCCTTCAGTATCGAGCAGCAGCCGGGTGCCGCCCGAAACGTTGCTGCGGTGTAACGCGCCCCCTTCGGCGGTCAGCGTCATGCCGCCCTGTGCCGATAGCCCGGTGGCGCTGTACCTGTCCTGCTGATAGCTGGCGTTGGCGTTCCAGCGGGCGGCATCGCCGTCGTGGCTGTAGTAGCCGCTCAGCGCGGCGCCGCTGCGCGAACTGCCGGTGCTGAGCTGGTAATTGCTGCGCTCATCGAGGCGGTCGTAATACCCCACCCGGTGGGTGTTATCGTTGCGATCGAGCGTGGTGTTGTAACTCAGCGTGGCGCCGTTGCCCCACGGCAGCGACAACGACAGGTACATACCGTCGTCGTTGCTCTCGTTGTAGCGGTTGCGATAGGCCGACATCGACAGACTCAGATTCTTGAAGCGCCCAATATCGAAGTAACGCGAAAACGTCAGGCTGTAGCGGTCGTTGGCCGGTCGATCCCAGTAGGTCTGATGGCTATAGTTGAGGTAAGCGCTCAACCCCAGGTCACGCAGTTGCTGGTTGTAGGTGATGGTGTACATCTCCTTGCTGTTGCCGAATCGCTGCCCATATTCCCGCGCCTCCAGAAACTCGCTCATGCTCATGAAGTTCTGCTCGGAGAAACGGTAGCCGGCGAAAGTCACCTGGCTGTCCAGTTCATCGAAGCTTTTAGAATAACTGAGGCGATACGAACCACCGCTTAGCGTCTCACCACTGTTCGGCAGCTTGGCGCGCGACTGCGTGGCGTCGAGCGACAGCGCGCCCAGCAGCATCAAATCACGGCCGATACCCAGTGCCAGGGCATTGTAGTCGCCGCCCAGCAAAGCCCCGCCGTACAGCGACCAACCGTTACTCACTCCCCAGGAAAACTCGCCGGTGCCGAACACCGGCCCGCGGTAACGATGATCCATATCCGACGGCTTGCCCACCGCCAGCTTGTAACGCAGCGAGCCGGGGCGCGTCAGATACGGAATGCTGGCGGTGCTCATTTTGAATGCCTGCACGCTACCGTCCTGCTCTTCCACCCGCACATCCAGATCGCCGGAAACCGCATCGTTCAGGTCCTGGATGCGAAACGGTCCTGCCGCCACCGTGGTTTCATACAGCACCCGACCCTGCTGGCTGACAATAACCTTGGCGTTACTTTTAGCGACGCCGACCACTTCCGGCGCATAGCCGCGCAGATTCGGCGGCAGCATGTTGTCGTCGGAACGCAGGCTCACCCCACCGAAGCGGAAACTGTCAAACAGCCCTGAATCCAGGTAATCTTCCCCCACCGTTAACCGCGAGCGCAGCGCCGGCACCGCCCGATAGGCGTAATAGCGGCTCCAGTCGAGACGTTTCTCCGTCGGCAAGCCGGAACCGGTCTGATGATAGAGATTCGCCTGCCAGTCGGCCCGCAGTCGCCAGGCCCCCAGGTTGGCACCCGCCGTGCCGTTGCCGCTGACGCTGTATTGATTCGTGCCCGCCTTAAGCTGACGCTGGGTCTGTGCATTGAGGTTGTAATCGAACAGCAAGCCGGGAATGCCTTCATCCCAGCGCGACGGCGGATCCCAATCCTCAGAGGTATACTCCAGATAGGCTTGCGGAATGCTGAGATACAGCGACGAGCTGGACAAATCGCCACGCGCCTCCATCCCCGCCAGGCTGGCCTCCTCCAGACACTCGTCCTGGTGCCACCAGGCGAGCGATGTCAGCATCGCCGCTTTCAGCCCCAACTGATCGACCAGCTTACGGGACACGCAGACCCGGCTACCACGGGGATCGTTGTCCGGCGCATAAAAGGCCACCGGCTGTTCCGGCAGGTCGCTTTTATTCACATGAACCACCATGCTGTAAGTGCCGGGCATCACGTAGCCGCTGCGGGAAAATTGACTCAGGTCGATATTTTTACGATCGTTAACATCCAGAACATCAACGTTGAACTGAATATCTTCCGCGCCCGCCCCGGGCAACCACCCGACGAGCCCCAACGCCAACACCACGCTGACGCTCAGAAAATGAAAGCGAAACGGCTTCCCTGCTGGCAACAACATCATGACCCGAACCTTCCGTTATTTAATTTTCCGTCGTCCGCGCTCGCATCAGTAATAATCCATCTTGAATCGCACGGATGAGAAATAGCTCCCGGCTTTCAAAGGACGATGATTAGCGATTAAGTCCAGCGTAAAATCCAGACGGTGATTATCTGAAACCAGCACCTGTATCGGCAGTGGAACTCCGGGCCGGGCGATATTACCGGCCGCATCGCTGATCCTTAACGCCACGCCGGAAACATCGCCAGCGACGCTGAATAGTTCACCCTCGGCGTTGCCGTCAAACGTAACCTGAAATTGCCGCCAATCCGCCAAAGCGGGATTAGAACGCTCTAAAACGCAGTTAATTAAATAGATATTAAATTTCACCGTGCGCCCACGACCGTTACGAGAAATATCGGAAAAAGGCGTCACGCTCATATCAATAACTTGCTCACGACTTTTCGTCGCAATAGCACAAGCAGTATCAATAATAGCGCCCTGCATATTGACTCGACCTTCCCCCTGCCCGGCTGAAATAACCGAAGAACAGAAATAAACCGGCAACAGAAATAGATAAGATGCACCTGTTTTTTTAATCCGATGCTGCATTAATTATTCCCGTGAAATGACGATTCCTTGTAAATGGCATACGAGTCACCCCGTATGCCCAATAATCACACGTATTTCGTCGGGGAAACGAATTACTGGTAAGCTAAAGTAAAGTCGGCAACGGACTGGAACTCGCCCGGAACGATCACCGCTGTAGACGCGCTGCTGCCTTGCAGATAAGCGGCGAAGCTCAGGGTGTTGGCACCGTTCTGCAGCTCACGTGCTTTAGAAGCCTTGCCCAGTTCGATGTTGGTGCCGGCGCCGTCGGTGATAGCGATGCCCGCGCCTTTAGCGGTACCGGTGATACCCAGCAGTTTGCTGTCCGCTTCCGAAGCGGAACCAGAGAAGGTCAGCGAAACGGTGTTGTTTTTACCTGGCGCAGTCGTGGTCAGCTCGCAGTTTTCCAGCTTGATCTGGAAATTGCGCGGCGTGGATTTACCGCCGTTTTTCAACGCCACGTTGGAGATAGCGCCCAGCTCAACGGTCTGGTCCAGCGATTCTGGCGCGATCGAGCAAGGCGCGTCGATGATGGAGCCGCTGAAGGTCACTTTACCACTGCCCTGATCCGCAGCATGAGCTGCTGAAGTTACGCCAAAAGCCAATACCGCTGCCATCATGATTTTATTCAGTTTCATAATAATCCCTTACATTCCTTAGTAAGCATGAGGTTGTAATAATGACAATTAATTAGTCCGATTAAGTCGCAGGCAACTCCTTGTGTTTGCACCTGGTCATTATCTTACTCAGTTAGAGTTAGCCATCTAATTGTCGGAACATCGTTTTCTCGCTGACACGCAGCATTTTCACGCGCCGTATCAGTGGCAACAAATTTACCCTTCACCGTGCGGAAATAAAATGTTATGTCGTAAAAATACAAAAATACAGGATTTATATTAAATAAATACAAATTAAATAGATTTTAACTCTGGAAAATAGAAATTAAGTAATGACGATTATTTTTTAATACTTACAAACCAAGCCAATCATTACGATAATTATATAAGTACATGGAAAAATCCTATTAACTCCTCCCCTGGAGGATTGAAAAAACAGGTCGCAGGTCTCAGAATCATCTCTCGACAGGTAAGTTGACAGGTTGAAAAAATGATTTTCCATATAAACAACAATGTTCTCTACGATGAAGAAGAGAACACGCTAGCGCATATCGATAATGCGGCGAATAAAATAGTGTTACTTAGACCCAGCGCCAGGCTGTTGTCACTGTTCATCCGTAACAACAATGTCCTTCTTATGCGGGAAAAGTTACTTAATGAAGTTTGGGTGGAGCATGGACTCAAGGCCTCAAATAACAACCTGAATAATTATGTTTCAGGCCTGCGCAAATCCCTTGCACAATTCGGCGAAGAGAAAATCATAGTCACCTTCCCTAGACAAGGTTTTAAATTCACCGCAGAAAGCATTCATGTAGAAAATGAAAACAAAAGGAGTATAAAGAACGAATATGAAGCAGACGATACCAAGGAGGCTCGAAGAGGTGGGTTCTTCAGGCGCAAAATAGCCTGGTTATTATTACGTCGTTCGGTCGCAACCATGCTTATTTGCCTACTGCTTTTTACCGCGTTCATGGTTTATAAACACAGCATGCATATCAATGTTTATCCACTGGGCAACTATGCGTCTTGTCAGCTCTACAGCATGAAAGCGGGGGGCGGGGACAAGGTAAAAGTTATCGAATTCATTCAGCGAGAAAGTTTGAACTGCGCCAGTAAAGCAGATGTTTACTACTATGATCGGGTGGAGCAAGAAGGGATAAAAGACGGCGCCGGGCTGGTCACGTTCTGCCCCAGAACGGCTAATACCCCCTGTTTCAGCAAACCCATTAACAATGACTAATCCATGTTTGCAATTTTGTTTATCATTCACTAACTCGTGCCCCCTCTGCCGATACGTCAATCCACAGGGGGTACAGTTACAATGCCACCGAACAGACAAAATAGGGGGAGAGATTGTCGACAAACAAGAAATGGCTTGCGTCAACCTGTTCAATCCGTACGTGGTATTGCTGTCCTTTCATCGGCAGACGGCGGTTAAGCGCCTCTGACACCAGCGTATCCTGCGGATTCCTGATATTGCTTTTGACCCAGAAGGTATAGTTGTCCCCAAGGCGATGATATTCCAGACGCGCCACCCTGGAGATCACATATTTATTATTGCCATCGAGAAAACTTCCGTTAAGCAATAGCGTCGCTTCCCGTGTGCCATGTGGAATCAATTTAAGCAGCAACACGCGCTCATGGCGGCTTTCACCGTTATGATTAGCCACGCGCATTACCGCACTGCATTCAGGCAGCCGGGGGGTAAAAAACAATCGGTGCATGGCACAAGCGCTGATAAACAGCGCTATGGCCATTAGCGCGCCATAGCGATACCGCCATAACAATTCATAAACCCCAGCTTTCATAGAAGTTCTCGCATTGGACCTTTCCAGCCGCCATTTTTACCTGTGGACAATAATAAAGATAAGCAATTCTCACCTTACCGGTCGTATTCGGCAAAATGGCCTGAGAGTCGAAATACAACAACGTCGCCGGTTCATGACACTGAACATGATTATTTTTCTTCAGCATTTCCTGAAAATGCTGCCTGTCTATCTCACTGGGGCCCGTTTTATGATAGGAAGTCACAAATTGCACTTCACAGCTGTCTATCTTGCCAACGCTTGCCACGCGGAGCGGCGGATACCCCGTCGCCAACCACGCCCAGGTACCGCTCCCTATCGCCAGTGCGATCAGTACTATCAATGCATACCTTTTCAACCGCGGCATGTGGGGCATCAATGCGGGTGATGTATCACTCTCAGAAGGTTCGACCGGTTCAGCCGGTTCAACCGAGCATTTCACTTGGCTGTCTGCGGTTTTCAGCTGGGATGCGCGAAACATAAACCCCTGTCGAGGCAGCGTGACGATAATGTCATCCTCACCCAACGTGGCGAACATCTTGCGCAGAATCGAAATGGTGTTATTGAGATTATTGCCGGAGGCCACCTGGCCGTGCGCTTCCCACACCTGCGCCAGCAACGCATCGCGGGAAAGCACCAGGTTATTATTTCTGACCAGCGCGGAAAGCAGGCGATTCAGCGTGGCCGTCAATGCGATCGGTGGGATGTCATCACGTAGCGAGACCAATTCCGATCTATCTTCATGATACTTAATATTATTATTAATTATATATCTCATAATCCCCTGCGCTATAACTATAACGCGAATGACCCCCTACCAAGCGTAGTGATATTAGCACAGCACCATTGATAAGAAAATTCTTACCAAATAAATATAAATTCAAATAAAACAATAAGATAAAAACACAACAATGATAACAAGCGGCTGCACGCAAGGTTGGTTTTATGCTCCATATCGTCTTCTGATGCAGCAACGCACATGGATATAGACAAAAAACCCGCCATATGGCGGGCTATTACGCGATGTGATCATTTGAGTTTTTTCAGCCTAAGCGAGCGATTTGCCGCTCCTGCCAACGCCCGAACAACAATAAGCCGCACATCGCCCCGAGCAACGCGCAGAACATGTCGGACTGGGTGTCCCACGGGTCGCCCTGGATGCCGAGAAACTCGTCGGCGCCCTGGCCCAGCGCCAGCGCCGCCCACCACTCGATCAGCTCATACACGGCGCTGATCGCCAGCGCGATGCAGCACACCACAAAGCTCAGCATCTTGCGCCCCTGTACATAACCGCCGCGCAGCAGGATCTCGCGCGCCACCAGCGCCGGCACCAGCCCCTGGAAGAAGTGCCCCAGTTTGTCGTACGGGTTGCGGCCAAGATCCAGCCACTGCTGCACCTCAAACCCCAGCGGCACGCGGGCGTAGCTGTACATGCCGCCGAAAATCAGGATCAGCGCATGGAAGAAAATCAGCGTATAGAGCAGCGGCGTCAGCGGATAACGGCGATGGGTCAGCCACAGCAGCGGCAAGGCGATCAATACCGGCGCCACCTCCATCAGCCAGGTGGTGCGATCGTAAGGGCGGATGCCGCTGTGGATCAGCGCGGCCAGCAGCATCAGGGTGATAACGGACAACAACAGCGGGGTGCGCGAGGCGGGCATAACCAACGTTCCTTCAGGTTAACGGATCAATGCACACTTTATATCGCAGATCCTGGGGCGAAAAAAAACAGGCGGAGCGTCGCCGCTTCGCCTGTTCGATGTGCGTTACCCTCGGCGGGATTATTTCAGCGCTACGCGGATCACGTCGTCCGGCGCAGTCGCTTCTTTCTCGCGGCTGGAGGCCTGCTTGACGCTGACGTACAGCGTCTGGCCGTCCGGCGACAGCGCCAGGCTGTTCGGATGGGTCGGCGTCTTGATGGTGTTCAGCACCTTGTAGCTCTTGGCGTCGATTACGCTCACTTCGCCCGCCTGGCGATGGGTGACATAAACTTCATTACGCGCCGGGTTGAACAGCACCGCCAGCGATTCCGGCACGTCGATCTTGCTCAGAATGTTGCCGTTGCGGGTATCCACCACCAGTACCTGCGGCTGCTTGGAATCGGTGATGAAGGCGCGGTGCGTGGCGGTATCCAGGCTGATGTTCAGGAAGAAGTGCTCTTTGGACTCATCCAGCTTCTTGCGCGACAGCACCTTGTTGGATTGGGTGTCGATGGTCACCAGCTCGCCGTCGGCGTTGGTGACATACAGACGCTTGGCGGCGGCGTCCAGCGCCAGGCCAGTGCCGTATTTGCCGGTGTCGGCCACGGTGGCGCGCAGGGTCAGATCCTTGCCGTCCACCACCCACACCACGCTGGAGTCACCCAGCCCGGTGATGTACAGCGTATCGCTGTCGGCATCTGCCACCAGTTCGCGCGGCGCCAACGGCTTGACGGTCTCGGAACGCTTGCGCGCGTCCAGCACCAGGCGGCCTTTCACGTCGCCGGTCTTGGCGTCGATGGCGGTCACCGAGTTATTGACGGTGTTGCCGAAGAACAGCGTGCCGGTCTTGGCGTTGACGGCGGCGCCGAACGGCTTGATGTCGTTATGGATAATCTGCGTCACGTCCAGCGTGGTCGGATCCAGACGGTAAACGATGCCGCCCTTGTCCAGCTTGCGGCTCTGCGACGTCGCCAGGTAGAGCGCGTTCTCGCTCGGGCTGTAGGCCATTTCATAGGCGCCCTTGCCAACCGGCTTGCGCAGCACTTCCGGCGCGGTCTGCGCCAGCAGCGTATTGGAGAACAGCAGCGTGGACAGCAGCATCAGCGGAAATGCCGCACGTTTTCCCTTGGTGATCAAAGCATTCATCGAAATCTCCTTATAGAGCCAACGGGGCAGCCGAGCGGCCGCCCTCTCATCGTTATTAAAATCAGGCTTTCTCTTCGGAAAGCAGCGCCCACCAGCTGTCGATGGTCGGGTTGCGCGCCAGCGCGATAAAGTCGATGTCGCCGCGGATCTTGCGCCAGCGGGTCGCCAGCTCCATGATGCGCACCGAATCCAGGCCGTAATCGATCAGGTTCTCATCGTTGCCCATGTCTTCGCTGTCTTCGTCCAGCAGCGGCAGGATCTGCTGACGCAGCGCATCGATGCTGGCAATGCCTGCCGCCGGCAACAGAGAGGCGGTGGTCACCACCCGGCCGCAGCGGCCGGCGGTGTAGCGCAGCGCCATCAGGTGTTCGTCGCGCGAGAAGTCCGCCAGGCCGTCGGCCACCATGAACGGCTGGATATTGCGCATGAAGGCGTCGATGGCGGTGGTCAGGCAGCCGATGTGCGCATACACGCCGCAGATAATCAGCTGATCGCGGCCGGACTCCTGCAGGATCTCCTGCAACGGCGAGCGGTGGAAGGCGCTGTAGCGCCATTTCACCAGCACCGTGTCGTCTTCGTCCGGCGCCAGCGCGGCGGTCACCGCCTGCTGCTCGGGGTGTTTGTTCAGGCCGGGCCCCCACATGTCGTTCAACAGCGCGCGGTCTTCATCGCTCTGCTGGTTCGGCTGCGCGGTATAGAACACCGGAATGCCCTGCTGTTTGCAGTAGCGACGCAGATTGGCGATGTTCTCCACCACCTGTTTGATCAGCGCGCTGTCTTCGCCCCAGAAATTGAGGAAATACTGCTGCATATCGTGGATCAGCAGCGCGGCGCGCTGCGGTTCTACCTGCCAGGTGACTTTATTTTGCGGCAGTTCGTCCGCCGTCGGCAGCGCGTAGTCATTAAGTTTTGGAATGGCCATCAATTAATCTCCCTGAGCCTGAGTCTGTAGTTGCGCGTCGAGCTGCTGGCGCAGCCGTTTCTTGTCCACTTTGCCGACCGGGGTCAGCGGCAGGCTGTCCACCTGAATAAAGCGATCCGGCAGTTTGAAGTCCGCCACGCCCTGCTCGCGCAGGTGGCGACGCAGCACCACCGGCTTCAGCGGCGCGTTGGCGATGATATAGGCGCAGCTCTTCTCCCCCATCAGCGCGTCCGGCATAGACACCAGCGCGGCGTTGATCACGTCCGGATGACGCAGCAGCAGGTTCTCGATTTCCTCGGCGGCGATCTTCTCCCCACCGCGGTTGATCTGGTCTTTCTGCCGCCCCTGCACGGTGATGTAGCCGTCTTCGCTGATGCTGATCAGATCGCCGGAGCAGTAGAAACCGTCGGCGTCGAAGGCATCGGCGTTGTGCGCCGGGCTCTGGTAGTAACCGCGGAAGGTATAAGGCCCGCGCGTCATCAACCGCCCGACCTCGCCCACCGGCAACGGATTGCCGTCGTCATCCGCCACCCATACTTCGTCGTCCGGCGACATCGGCCGCCCTTGCGTCGTCAGGATGTGGCGTTCGTCGTCGTCCAGCCGGGTGTAGTTCACCAGCCCTTCCGCCATGCCGAACACCTGCTGCAGTTGGCAGCCGATTTCGTTCTGAATGCGCGCCGCCAGCGTCTCGCCCAGCTTGGCGCCGCCCACCTGCAGCAGTTTCAGGCTGGCGAGCTGGGCATTGCCGCCCCACTCTTCGATCGCCTGCAGCCACAGCGTGACCGCCGGCGGTACCAGCGCCGTCACGTTGATTTGGTGCTGTTCGATCAGGCGGAAGCACTGCCCGGCGTCCGGATCGGCGGCGAACACCACCAGCCCGGCGCCATAAAACACGCCTAGCACGCCCGGCGAACTCATCGGGTAGTTGTGCGCCACCGGCAGCGCGCACAGATAGCGGGTCTGCGCGTCGAAACGGCAGATCTCCACGCTGCGGCGAATGCTGTAGTAGTAGTCGTTGTGAGTGCGCGGGATCAGCTTCGGCGTACCGGTGCTGCCGCCGGAAAGCTGGAAGAACGCCACCTGATCGGCCGCGGAAGGCTGCGCGACAAAACCGTCGCTCGCCTCGTCCAGCCAGGCGGCTAGCGCCAGTTCACCCTCGGGCTGGCTGCGCAGCGCCACAACCCGCAGCGAAGGATGCGCATCGCGGAAGGCGTTCAGGAATTGATCGTCGGCAAACAGCCCGTGCTGGCGATCGGCGATCAGCAGCGCCGGTTTGATCTGCTCGGCATAGGCGTTCAGCTCGCTGCGCTGATGGCTGAACAGCGCGTTGACCGGCGCCACGCCAATTTTCAGCAGCGCGAAGAACACGATATAAAACTCCGCCACGTTGCCCAGCTGGACCAACGCGGTGTCGCCGGATTTCACGCCGCGGCGCAGCAGAGCGGCCGCCAGGCGATCGGCGCGCTGCTGCAGCTCGCGGTAGGTCAGGCTGCCCTGGGCGTCGATAATCGCCGGGGCGTCGTTGTTGGCCTGGCGATCGAGGATCTCGGTCAGCGGCTTGTCAGTCCAGTAGCCGCGTTCGCGATAGCGGCTGGCGAACTCCGCCGGCCAGGGGGTAAAGGCAATGCTCATCTTGTCGTTATCCTTGATTCATACCAAAGGCACGCAGAATGGTGCTGAGTTTGGTGCCTGTTTCATGCCATTCAGATTCGGGTGAAGAGTCTTCCACGATGCCGGCGCCGGCGAACAGCCGCACCCGGTTGCCGTCAACGGTGCCACAGCGGATAGTCACTACCCACTCGCCGTTGCCTTCGTCGTCGCACCAGCCGACGATGCCGCCGAACAGGCCGCGATCGAACGGCTCCAGCTTGCCGATCAGGGCGTGCGCCTCGGCCGTCGGCATGCCGCACAGCGCCGGCGTCGGGTGCAGCAGGCAGGCCAGCGACAGGGCATTTTCGTCTGGAGACGCCGCCTCGCCGTCGATCGGCGTAGAGAGATGCCACAGCGTCGTGGTGGTCAACAATTCAGGGGTGTGCGGCACGTTCAGGTAACGGCAGCGGCCGGCCAGCACGTCACGCATGCTTTCGGTGACGATGCGATGCTCGTGGCGATCTTTCGCCGAGGCCATCAGCCGCTCTCCCACTTCGCGATCGCGCTGCGGGTCGGCCTCGCGCCGGGCGGAACCGGCCAGCGGGTTGGAATAGAAACGGCCGCCGTCCTGGCGTAGCAGCAGCTCCGGGCTGGCGCCCAACAGCGCGCCCTGCTCCAGCGGCACATGGAAATGGAAACCGTGCGGGTTCTGGGCAATCACGCGCGCCATCAGCGCATGGCGATCCACCGGCTGGCGCGTTTCGATCTCCAGCAGGCGCGACAGCACCACTTTATCCAGTTCGCCGGCCTTCATCGCGTCGACGGCGTCGCTGACCATGTTCATAAACGGCTGCTGCGGCGGCAGCTCCGTCACGCCGGCCAGTTCAGGGCCGTTCGCCGGCGGCCGAACGCCGGCCATAAAGGCGGCGCGATCGAACCAGCGGCTCTGCTGCGGAATAAACAGCGCCGAAGGCTGCCGGGTATCGAACGGGATGGCGCCGCACAGCAGCGGTTTTTTGATACCGGCCTGCCGGGCCTCGGCAAACGCCTGCCGTACGCTGCGCTGGAACTCGCCGTTCAGGTCGGCGCCGTCTGCGGCCGGCAGGCGAATGCGGCTGAAACAACCGGTGGTGGTCAAGCTGCGGAAAGGAGAGGTAAAGAAGAAGCCCGACGCCGGAGAAAAATCAGCGGCGAACCGGTGTTCTTCGCGCTCCTGCATTTCCTTTCGATTGATGTCGTTCACGGCAGTATCCATCGCTTCGCCCTCAAGGATTTGAAGTGATAACCAATATAATAATGATTATCATTTGAGTTAATTCCGCGCTAAATTACTCGCCGATATTTGCTATGTCAATAAACGTAAGCACTTCTTTCATTTCGAAATCATGACATAAACGCTGTGGGTTTTACGCATGCCGATGATAAGCATTGCTATTTGATCCCACAGCGTTGTCTTAACGCGTTCGACTACTTTTCTGTGGCGGGCTGCGGCTCCGGTTTGTGCAGCGTGACCTGGCGCAAACCGGTCATGGCGAACAGCAACAGGATGCCGAGCACCGCCGCGCCGAAGCCGAAACCGCTGGCGCTCATCGCCGGCAGCATGAAGGCGCCCATCGCCCCCAGCAATAATGCGCCCAGCGCATCGCCCACCACGTTCTGCGCCGTCCACAGGCCGTTGATGCGGCCGAGGAAGTTGTCCGGCGTCAGGCTCTGGATCAGGCCGTATTGCAGCAGCGAGTTCAGCGCGCTCAGGTAGCCGAACGCCACCAGGCACAGCAACGCCAGGCTGTACCACGGCATCAGGCCGAACAGGCCAATGGCGGCGAACGCCGCGATCGCCGTCAGCAGCATCACCCAGCCGGGGCGCGCCACGTGCGCCACGCGCCCGCTGGTGAACGCACCGATGGCCGCGCCGAGCGGCACGGCGGCGTACATATAGCCGAGGTGGGCAGCGTCGATGTGCCAGCTCTCCGCCATCGCCGGGTACAGCACGCGCACCGCGCTGGCCATGGTCAGCAGCGCGCCGATCAGCGCCACCATGCCGATCACCTTGTTCTGGAACAGGAAGGCGAAGCCGCCCGCCAACGCGCGCAGCGGGTGTTCACGCGGCTGCGGCGGCGGCATCAGCTGCGGCAGGCTCAGCAGCGGCAGCAGCGTCAACAGGGTGCCAAACGCCGCCAGGCCGTAGTTCCAGGCAATGCCCATATGGGCAATCACCAGGCCGCCAATCGCCGGGGAAAGAATCGAGCCGAAGCGCACCGTCAGCATGCTGATGGCGCCTGCCTGCACGATGTTTTCGCGGCCCACCAGCGCCGGCGTGGCCGCCAGCAGCGCCGTCACCCCCACCGCGCCGAAGAAGCCGTCCCACACCGCCAGCAGATAAATGGCCGCCAGCGAAGGCGACGGCAATAGGGCGTTGAGGCACAGGCCGACGAAGCCGACGCCGCAGGTGGAACGCGCGAACAGGATCAGCCGGCGCCGCTCATAGCGATCGGCCAATACGCCTCCCATCAGCAGCCCGGCGAACATGCCGCCGCCGGCCAGCGTCACCGCCAGCCCGACCTGCAGGGTGGAACCGGTCAGCGCCTGGATCTGCACCGGGATGGCGATCGCCATCAGCCCCAGCGCCACAATGGAGATAAAGCGCGCGCAGAATACCGCGCGGAAAGCCCGGTTGGTTTTCAGCAGGCTAAAATCAAGCAGGATGGAGGGTTTGCTACTCATCGGTTGTTCACCACATCTTTAAACGGGGATTCTGCAGTTGCGGGGCGCTATGCTAGCACAGATGGCGAAATCAATAATGATAATAAAACTCATTGATATTCAACTGTGAGCAACCGCAAGAAACGCCGCCACACGCGGGGTAATCCCCGTGCCTGGCGGCGAGATGACGGGCGCGATTACAGCGTGCGCAAGATCCGGTTCAGCAGCGGCCCCAGCACTTTGAACGACGCCGGCGAAACGATATCGACATGCGCGCAGTCCAGCTCGTGCGCCTGCAGCGCATCGACGTACTGCGACCAGGTCTGCTGCACGTCCATCCCTTCCTGCAACGTACGTTTGGCGACGAACAGCGTCGCCTGACCGCGGAGGCGGGCGGTGCGCGTGTGCGACAGCAACCGCACCGAATCGGCGTAGTTGGCTTCGATGTTGTCGAACATCGCGGTGCGCGTCTCGCCCAGCGCCGGATCGAGCGTATCCTGCGACACCGCCAGGAACTGCTCGCGCTCGCGCTGCACTTCCTTCAACACGTTGTCGTCCAGCATCACGTCCCAGTTTTGGGTCTCCGGCGGATAGGTATCCAGCAGGCCGAGGAATGCCACCTGCTCACCGCGCGCCTGCAGCCGGGCGGCGATGCCCTGCGCCAGCGTGCCGCCCAGCGAGTAGCCGATGAAGTGGTACGGCCCGTGCGGCTGTACCTGCAACACCGTCTGCAGGTGGGCATCCACCACCTGATCCATATCTTCGCTCAGCGCCAGCGGGCCGTCCGGCCGCGGCGACTGGATACCGACCAGCGACCAGTGCTGATCGAGATAGCGCGGCAATACGCTGAACTGCCACGAGAAACCGGACGCCGGGTGCAGACAGAACAGCGTCGGCCCCTCGGTGACGCGCAGCGGCAATACGCTGTCGAAGCCGCTGCGATCGGCCTCTTCCTGCGTGCGATCTTCCGCCAGCAAGGCGGCCAACTGCTCAACGCGCGACGCCACCATCACCTGGCCGACGGACACCGCCTTGCCCAGATCGCGGCGCAGCTCTGCCGCCAGACGCATCGCCAGCAGCGAATGGCCGCCGAGCGCGAAGAAATCGTCGTCGGCGAACACCTGCTCGCGCTGCAGCAAGCGGGCGAATACCGCCGCGATCTCGCTTTCCAGCCCGGCCTGCGGCGGCCGCCCTGCCTTGCGTTCACCGCCCTGCGGCTGCGGCAAGGCCTTGCGATCCAGCTTGCCGTTGGCGCTCAGCGGCAAATCGCTCATTTCCACCAGCGCCACCGGCACCATGTGCGGCGGCAGGCGGTCGGCCAGCGCCGCGCGCAGGGCTTCCGCATCCCAGTTCGCGCCGGGCTGCATCACCAGATAACCCACCAGCTGGCGCGCATCGCCGCCGGCATCTACCGGCGTGCCCTGCAGCACCAGCGCGTGCGTCACCGCCTGGCGTACGCCCGGCAGCGACAGCAAGGCGTGGTCGATTTCGCTCAGCTCGATACGCTGCCCGCGGATCTTCAGCTGATCGTCGCTGCGGCCCAAATATTCCACCGCGCCGTCCGGCAGCCAGCGCGCCACGTCGCCGGTGCGGTACATGCGCCCGCCCTCGCCGAACGGATCGGCGACAAAGCGGCTGGCGGTCAGATCCGGCCGGCCAAGGTAGCCGTGCGCCAGCTGCAAGCCGGTCAGATACAGATCGCCCGCCACGCCCGGCGGCACCGGCCGCAGGCGCGCGTCAAGAATGCGCAGCCCGGTATTCCACACCGGCAGCCCGATCGGCACGTTGGCGCCGGTCACCTTCGCCAGCGCCTCGCCGTAGGCCGGATGCCAGGTCACGTCCACCGCCGCTTCGGTCGGGCCGTAGAGGTTGTGCAACGGCACCGCCGTGCGGCTTTGCCACAGGCGGCACAGCTCCGCCGGCAGCGCTTCGCCGCTGCAGAACACCTGGCGCAGCGCGGCGCAACTCGCCACCGCCGCGTCGTCGTCCAGGGCGGCCACGAAAGCCGCCAGCATCGACGGCACGAAGTGCAGCGTGGTAATGCGATGTTGTGCGATCAGCTGTTGCAGCTGCTGCGGGTCGCGATGCGCCTCCGGTGGCGCCATCACCAGCCGGGCGCCGACCATCAGCGGCCAGAAGAATTCCCACACCGAGACGTCGAAACTGCACGGCGTTTTCTGCAGTACCGCGTCGTTCGCCCCCAGCGGATACTGGTGTTGCATCCACAGTAGGCGGTTGACGATCGCCTGATGGCCGACCAGCACGCCTTTCGGGCGCCCGGTGGAGCCGGAGGTAAAGATGATATAGGCCGCATGGTCCGGCGTCGGGCCCGCGATCGCCACCCCGGCGGCGTGATCGGCCGCCAGCGGCGCGTCATACAGCAAGATTTCGCCCTTGTCGGCGAAACGCGCCTGCTGCGCCGGGTTGGTGATGACCAGCCGCGGCGCGGCGTCTTCCAGCATCATCGCCAGCCGTTCGTCCGGATAACCGGTGTCCAGCGGCAGATAGGCGGCGCCCGCTTCCACGATCGCCATCAACGCCAGCGACAGGAACACCGAACGCGGCAGCGCCACTGCCACAATGTCGCCCGGCTGCACGCCCTGCGCCACCAGCTCGCGCGCCAGCGCCGTGACCTGCTCGCGCGTTTCGCGGTAGGTAAAGCTGAAATGCGCATCCGCCAGCGCCGGCGCGTCCGGCGTGGTTTGCGCCTGCTGCGCCAGCAGCTGGCTCAGCGTGGTCGCCGGTACCGGGTACGTCGTGTCGTTGGCCCGCGCCAGCAGCGCGTGATCGTCGGCGGTCAGCATATCGGCTTCGCCGATCGGCAACGTTGCCTGCGCGGCGAACTGCGCCAGCAGCAGCGGCAGCCGCTGCAGGTGCGCCTGCAGTTCCTGGCGGCTGTATCGCTCGGCGTTGGCCAGCAGTTCAACCTTCAGCTGATGGTGCTCGTCGATAAACAGCGCAATCTCCAGATCGCGCACCGGCCCGGAGGCCAGATCGTGGGTGATGCCTTCAATACCGGCGAAGTCCAGCTGGTAATCGAACATTTTGAAGTTGAATACCGTGCCGTACAGCGGTTCACCGTCGCCGATGCGCCCCAGATCGCGCTGCACCTGTTCGGCGTCGTAGCGCTGATGGCGGCGCACCGTTTTCAGCTCGCGGCTGATGCGGGCGGCGGCCTCATACAGCGTGGCCTGCGGCTCGAGGTGCATCTCCATCGGCAGCACGTTGATCACCGGGCCGGCGGCGCACAGGGCGACCGATCCGGTGCGGCGCATGAAGATAAAACCGGCGCTGAAGCTCGGTTGGCCGCTCAGGCGCGATACCCACAGCGCCACCAGCGCCACCGCCATATCGGCGGCGTTCAGCTTCTGCTGTGCGCCGCACTGCACCAGTTCGGCGAAGGCCTGCGGATCGCAGCGCTGTTCCAGCCGGTGGATGCGCGGCGTGGGGGTTTGCCCGGCCAGCGGCTGCGGGCAAAGGGTCGCCGGCGGCGGCAGCTGCCGCGCTTTTTCGAGCCAGAAATCGGCGTCGCGCTGCCAGGCCGGCGCCTCCCGGTAAGCCTGGTATTCCGCCACCACGTCGCTGAACGCCGTGAAAGGCGTCGGTTCCAGCGCGTCGCCGCGGCAAAGATGGGTGTAAATCGCCGCCACGCGGCGAGCGATGGCGGTGAAGCTGAAACCGTCCACCAGCAGATGGTGATAGCGCTGATACCAGAACCAGCGGTCATCCGCGAGGCGCATCACCACATGGCGATACAGCGGCGCGCCGCTGCCGGCGCGCAGATCGCTCGCCAGATCGATATCCATCAGCGCGCGCGCGGCGGCTTCGGGATCCGGCGACGTCGTCAGATCGACAAGTTCCGGCTCGTGCACCGCCAGCGCGTCGTCCAGCCATTGCACCGGCACGCCGTCGCGCTCCGCAAAACGCAGGCGCAGCATGTCCACTTCGCCCAGGCCCCGGATGATGGCCTGCAGCAGAGGCTCCACGGCGACAGGGCCGTTGAGTTCGATGGCGTGGGCCACCGCGTAGGCATTGCGATGCGGGGAGATTTGATCGGCGACCCAGATGCCGGGTTGCGCCGCGACCAGCGGCCATTCGCCCGCAAGCGCCGGGCCGCTGAGAGAGTTAGGGGTGTGTGACACTGCTTATTGCTCCCGTGATTACCTGGCGCCGGTCACGCCTCGCGTGCTGCGACCGGCAGAATGTCTTGCCAATGCTGCTCCAGCCATTCGGCGCACGCGGTGCGCGCCGCCGGGCCGAAGACGATCGTCCACTCGGACGGAATGGCGCGGAAATCCGGCCACAAACTGTATTGTTGTTGTACGTTGCGCAGCACCAGGCTGCGCTGCTGTGGATCATCGAACGGATTCAGGCTTTCCACCATGTGTTCCTCGTGCCGTTGCCGTCGCCGATGCCGGATAAGCGGTGGCGAAAGCGGAGGCCCAGACCGCCTGCAGCCCATCGGTCAGGCCGCTGCGCCAGCACAGCGCGTCGTGCCCGCCTTCCACCACCCGGTAGTGTACCCGATGGCCGGCGTCGCTCAGGCGTGCCGCCATTTCGCCGCTGACCCGGTGCACCAGTTTTTCCTGCGAACCGGCTTCCATAAATACCTTCAGCGCGCCGTGATTGCCCAAGCCGTGCCGTTCTACCTGTTGCAGCAGCCAGCAGGCGTCGTCGGGAATATTCGACAGCTGCAGCATGTCGCGCCGCGGCCACCAGTAGGAACCGGACTGGGTGATCACCGCGCCGAAGCGCTGCGGCCAGCGCAGCCCGGCATACAGGGAAGCCAGGCCGCCAAAGCTTTGCCCCGCCACCACCGTGTCGGCCGGGTTGTCGCTGTGCGGCGCCCAGTCGGCCAGCTGCGGCATCAGTTCTTCCTGTACCGCCAGCCAGAAGTCGTCCTTGCAGGTCAGTTCGCGCGACCGGTGCGGCAGATCGATAATGTCGATCAGCACATACACCGCTTCCGGCAATGCCCCTTCACGGGTCAGCTGCATCAGCGGCTCCCAGACCGGCATCTGCTTCGCCCAGAACTGGCCGTCGAGCAGAATAGCCAACGGACGCTCGGCCGGCTTGCTGTCACCGGTGGTGTAGATCCAGACGTCGCGGCTGTTGCCCAGGCGCTCGCTCTGCCAGGTATGGCGCTGCAAACGCGCCGGCAGCGGCGGCGTACAGCGCCCGCTGGCTATTTCATACTCGTCGAACGAACGCCATACCGGCTGCGGCGGCGCGTCCGGCATGTGCAGGCCGGAGACGCTGTGGCCGCTGGCGCTTTGCCAGGAGCGATACGGGTTGAGCAGATCGGGGGTGGCGCTGGCGAACACCTGGTGCCACCAGTGCCGCAGGTTGTGCATGTTGGCATGCGCATCGTCGCCGCTGAACGCCGGCGGCCGCTCGTCAAAGCAGGGTATAAAGCAGTAGCTGCCGCGCCAGGCGCCGCTCAGCTCTGTCTGCCAGTACCACACGTCGGTGCCGGCCAAACGCTGCAGGCTTTGCGGCGGATTCGGCTGATGATGGTCGGTCAGGCAGTTGATGTTGATCCACACGCGACGGTAGGCGGAGGTCAATTCGCATCCCTGAGGATCGCGCCAGAAAAAGGTGGTTCGCCAACGGCCGTTACCCGCCGGTTCTACCCATGGCGTACCGCGTCGTGCCACCGTCAACCACCACCCTGGACTGCCCGCATTGCTGCTGGCCAATAATCTGCTGCTTTCTGACTGTAGTTCTGTATTCACAACGCCTACCCATTTTGTAGTTGGCGGCACCGGGAACGTCGACTTTTCCCTATCGCCGGCCACCGCCCGAACGCACTGTACGCCAAATACTATTGATAATAATTTGCATTTGCAATAGTGTGTAAGGCTTGGAGATCGTGCTGGTATTGCGCGCAACGGACAGGGATCGGGGATACATCAATGGCATCCCTTGCCGCAGCCGATTTTCTATTTCCGACTACACAAAAACTACAACCGCCCTTCCCCCCGTTCGGCGAGGGATGGCAGCAAGGTAGGACACTCAGATGAAAAGCAAGCTATCACGTTATTCTTTAGCCACTCTTATCGGCTTGGGATTGGGCGCGTCCGCGTTCGCCAACGCCGCGCAGCAGACCGACACCACCACCACGGAAGAAAACAGCGGCACCACGGATAAAAAGCCGCGCGGCGAAGACACCATCGTCGTGACCGCCGCCCGGCAGAACCTGCAGGCCCCGGGGGTGTCCACCATCACCGCCGAAGAGATCAAAAAACGCCCGCCGGCGCGCGACATCAGCGAACTGATCCGCACCATGCCCGGGGTTAACCTGACCGGCAACTCCACCAGCGGCCAGCGCGGCAACAATCGCCAGATCGATATCCGCGGCATGGGCCCGGAAAACACCCTGATTCTGATCGACGGCAAACCGGCCTCCAGCCGCAACTCGGTGCGTCAGGGCTGGCGCGGCGAGCGCGACTCGCGCGGCGATACCGCCTGGGTGCCGCCGGAAATGATCGAGCGCATCGAAGTGCTGCGCGGCCCTGCCGCCGCGCGCTACGGTAACGGCGCCGCGGGCGGCGTGGTCAACATCATCACCAAGAAGGCCGGCGATGCGCTGCACGGCTCGCTGAACGGCTACTTCAACGTGCCGCAGCACAAGCAGGAGGGCGCCACCAAGCGCACCGACTTCAGCCTGTCCGGCCCGCTGAGCGATTCCCTGAGCTTCCGCCTGTTCGGCGGCTACAGCAAAACGCAGGCCGACGCCTGGGACATTAACGAATCGCATAAATCCGAACGCGTAGGCGCCTACGCCAACAGCCTGCCCGCCGGGCGCGAAGGGGTGGTCGATAAAAACATCGACGCCTTGCTGCATTGGGACTTCGCCCATCTGCAGTCGTTGGAGTTCGAGTATGCCTATGGCCGTCAGGGCAACCTGTATTCCGGCGATACTCAGAACACCAACACCAATGCCCTGGTGCAGAGCAACTACGGCAAAGAGACCAACCGCATCTACCGTGAAACCTTCGGCCTGACCCACCGCGGCGCCTGGGACAACGGCGTGAGCACCAACAACTACGTGCAGTTCGAGCGCACCCGCAATACCCGCCTGAACGAAGGCCTGGCCGGCGGCACCGAAGGCATCTTCGACACCAAAAATACCGGTTTCGGCACCACCAAGCTGGACGACTTCCTGGCGCACAGCGAAGTCAGCGTGCCGTTTGAGCTCGGCGTTTCACAGACCGCTACGCTGGGTACCGAGTGGACCCAACAGCGGATGAAAGACGGCACCTCCACCAGCCAAACGCTGATGGGCGGCACTATTCCCGGCATG
The DNA here is from genome assembly GCF_052166245.1 of Serratia sp. CY84636. Classification (NCBI taxonomy): domain Bacteria; kingdom Pseudomonadati; phylum Pseudomonadota; class Gammaproteobacteria; order Enterobacterales; family Yersiniaceae; genus Serratia; species Serratia sp. CY84636. The sequence goes on along the minus strand of NZ_JBJNOX010000004.1, from coordinate 21,329 downwards.
GGCAACGGCACGCGCAGCCCTTACGCTTCCGCGCATATCTTCTCGCTGTTCGCCGAAGACAACATTGAGCTGACCGACACTACCATGCTGACGCCGGGTCTGCGTTACGATCTGCATTCAGAATCCGGCAACAACTGGAGCCCGGCGCTGAACCTGTCGCAGGAACTGGGCGACTACTTCACGCTGAAAATGGGCATCGCCCGTTCTTACAAGGCACCGACCCTGTACCAGACCAACGGCAACTACCTGCTGTACAGCAAAGGCCAAGGGTGTGCGGGCAGCGATGTCAGAAACGGCTGCTACCTGCTGGGTAACGACGATCTGAAGGCGGAGACCAGCGTCAACAAAGAGATCGGGCTGGAGTTCCATAACGAAGGCTGGCTGGCCGGCGTAACCTACTTCCGCAACGATTACCACAACAAGATTGAAGCGGGTAACTCGCGCATCGCCACCAGCAGCACCGGTACGGCGGTCTATCAGTGGGAGAACGTACCGAAAGCGGTGGTGCAGGGGCTGGAAGGCTCGCTGAACGTGCCGGTCAGCGAGACCGTCACCTGGAGCAACAACGCCACCTACATGATCGAGAACAAGAACAAGACCACCGGCGATTACCTGTCGGTGATCCCGAAGTTCACCGTCAACTCGACCCTCAGCTGGCAGGCTACGCAGGATCTGTCGATGCAGTCCACCCTGACCTGGTACGGCCGTCAGAAGCCGAAGAAGTACAACTACCAGGGTAAACCGGCCACCGGCGGCGAAACCCGCGAGGTCAGCCCTTATGCCGTCGTCGGCGCCAGCGCGACCTATGACCTGACCAAAAACGTCAGCGTCACCGCCGGCATCGACAACCTGTTCGACAAACGCCAGTTCCGCGCCGGTAACGCGCAGAACGTGGGCGACCCGATTACCGGCGCGATCAACATCGCCGGCGCGGGCGCGGCCACCTACAACGAACCGGGCCGTACCTACTACATGAGCATCAACACCCACTTCTGATGACATGCCCCAACGAAAAAGGGGCGCCGCGGCGCCCCTTTTTTTATCTTTCCATTGCGTTACTTGGTATGCAGCTGAATGCGCACCACGCTTTCCGGCTTGCCGGCCTTGGTGGAAGCACCGTCGTTTTTCACCGTCACGAACAGCGCGTCGCCTTTCGGATCCAACGCCAGGCTGTTAGGGTGCGGCGGCAGGTCTACGGTTTGCAGGCGCTTGAGCGTCTTGGCGTCGAACACCGTCAGCGTGCCGGCGCCGTGATCCACGCGCACGCCTTTGCGGTTGGCGACATACAGCCGCTGGCTGCGCTCGTCGAGCAGCAGGCCGATCGGCACCTCATCCGTCAGCTCGCTGGCCAGCACCTTGCCGCTGTCCGCATCCAGCGCAAACACCCGGTGGCCGCTGCTGCGCTTCACGTAGTCGTGCCCCAGATGATGGTTGCGGTAGTCGTCGCGATCGATACCCTGATCGACACCCAGCAGGCGATTGCTCGCCGGGTCATACACCAGGTTCAGCAGCTGATCGGCCTGCACTTCGTGCGTGGCGGTGATCGCCAGCGTGTCGGCGTTCAGGGTGATCACCTGCCCCTGCATGTTGGAGACGAACACCCGGCGGCCCTTCTCATCCAGCGTGATGCCCACCGCGTTGTAGCCGAAGCCCGGGATCACTTTCTCCAGCTTGCCGGCCTTGGTATCGACCACGTACAGCACGCTGTCGACGCCGAAGCCCAGGCCCGGCAGGAACAGACGGCCGCTCTGCGCGTCATACTTGAGCTCGCGGAGGCGGTACAGGTAGTCCTCGGTGATTTTAAACTTCTTCAGCTCCGCCAACAGGAAGTCCAGGCGCTTGCCGCTGATGCCCGCCTGCTTGTAAGCCTGCTCCAGCACCGCTTTGTCCAGCAGCTTGATGCTGCCCAGCGCGTGGTTGGTGGTGGTGTCCACCACCCCGACTTCACCGTTGAAGGCCTGCGTCAGGTACAGGCGATTGCCCGCATCGTTCAGCGCCACGCCGAAGCCTTTCACCTGCAGCGGGATCTCCGCCTTGATCGCCAGGGTGTTGGGATCCAGCCGCAGCACGCGGGAGCGCGCCTCTTCCTTCCAGTCCGGCGCGCTGACGAACAGCGCCTGTTGCGAGGTGCTGTAGGCCATCTCCACCACCGTCGACGACAGCGCCTGGCGCTTGATGTCCTGCGGTTTGATGCCGACATCGTCCGCCTGCGCGGCACCGGCGACCACCAGAGAGGCCGCCACCAGCAGCGACAGTAACGCGCGCGGGGTTGCTAGGGTTCCAGACATCCTTTTATCTCCTTGAAAATCATGCTTTCGGTTAGAGTGAAACAACGTCATGCCTGCGGCCCGGGCGGCAGCGCCGCCAGAGCGATATCGCCAGCGATGTGCTGCGCAAACTGGGTAAAGACGTGCTGAACGCCGTCGGCGATCAGATTGGCCTGCTCCCGGCTGTAGTGGTCCTGGCGGTAGGTCATCATCACCCGCAGGGATTTCTTCCCGGCCAGATCGTCTTCCATCACCTCAAACTGCAGGCCGAGCAGCGATTCGGCTTTCTCCGGCTCCACCTGACGGTAGGCGATCGCGCTGCCGTCCTGCAGCCGGAACTCGCCGTTCAGCTTGATGCGGCTGTGGATCTGGATAAACACTTCAAACATGTGGTTCTTGCGGTCGGCGTCCACGCCGAACAGCCCTTCCTCCACCAGATCGATCGGAATATCGGTGTACGGCAGCGAGCCATTGATGGTGTTTTTCACCTGGCTGACCAACCCGGCCACCGTCAGCCCCTCGTCGAAGCGCACGCGGTGCACCACTACGGTGGTGAAGTAGCCGACGGTATCGAAGAACTCGGCGTCGTTACGGCCGGAGGTCGAGGTGCCCACCAGCAGATCCGCCGGGCCGCCGAGCAGGCGCAGCGCCGAGGTAATCCCGGCATACACCACGTTGAACAGCGAAGCATTGTTGCGGCGGGCGAGCTGATACAGGCCTTCCGCCACGGCAGGATCGACCTCGAACTCCAGCCAGCCGCCGTTGACGTCCGCCGGTGCCGGCACCGCCGGATGGGTGGACGGCTCTTGCCGGAAGATCGGCTGGCCGACCGGCGCGCCGCGCAGCGCGTCGAGCCAGTAGTCCAGATGTTGCTGCTGCACCCCGGAGGCCCGCTGCTGCCGGGCGAAAGTGTGGAACTGCGGCGGTTGCCCGCTCCACTGCGGCGCCTGGCCGACGACGCGATGGCGATAGGCGACGCCCAGCTCATCCATCATCAGGTTGAGCGACCATTCATCCAGCACCACATGGTGGAACAACAGCGACAGCAGCTGTTGGCCGTTGTCCGCATCGCGCAGCAGCGTGACGCGCAGCGGCAGCTCGGCGGCCAGATCGAACCGGTGCTGGCCGGCATCGGCCAACAGGGCGGCGGCGTTGCCCGCCGGCGTCTCGTGGGAGAAGCGGAACCACGAGTAGTCCGAGAGTTCGGCAGCCGGCACCACCACCTGCACCACTTCGCCCTGCTGCTCGACGAAGCGTGAACGCAGCACGGTATGGCGAGTCATGACGTCGATAAACGCCTGACGCAGCGCCGTTTCATCCACCGCATCGAAGAAGCGCAGAGAGAACGGCAGGTTGAAAATCTCGTCATGGCCGAAGGCTTCATACACCTTCCACAGCGACTCCTGCGCCAGCGACAGCGGCGCCTGCGCGCGATCATGGTCGTCGGCGGTGGCCACCGCGGCATTCGGCTGCATGACGTTCAGGCGTTTGGCGTAGCCCGCCAACCCGCGCGCCGTCGGATGGCTGAACAGATCGTTAATGTTGATTTCGATCTGATGCAGGCTCAGCAAACGGCCGATCACCCGGGTGGCGACCAGCGAATGGCCGCCGCGATCGAAGAAGTCTTCATCCAGGGTCATTTCCGGCGCCACCAGCGCCTCACGGAACTCCTGCAAAATCAGCGGTGCAACGCTTTCGTCCGCGTCGCCGTTCGCCGCCGGCGCGGTCATCGCCGGGGAAGCGGCCTCAGCCGCCGGCAAGGCGACGGCAATCCGCTGCCCGGCCAGGAACGCGCTGAACTGCTCCAGCAGGAAAGGCGCCACGTGCGGAGACAGGCGCGGGTCGGTGACCAGCTCCAGCGTCAGCGCTTCCGCCTCGGGCAAGCCCAGCAGCAGCGCCAGTTCAAACGGCGTATGCAGCGGCGGCAGCAACAGGCGTTCGGCGTGAACGCCTTCCAGCCGCCACTCTGCGGCCAGATCGTCGCGCCAGGCCACCAGCAGCTGCGCCCGTTGCGGGTCCGGCTGTTCAGCCACGGCCTGCGCCAGCAGCCGCTGCCCGACGTCGCTCTCGCCATGCTGCACGGTCAGGCGCATCAGCGGCGCCACCGTCAGGCCAAGCTCCAGGCCGACGAACTCCGCCGTTTCTGCGGCCGGCACGCATAGCTGCACCGCTTGGCCGCCGGCCTGCGCGGCGACGAACTCGGCAAACCGTGCTGCCACCGCCGCCAGCAAGGCCCGCGGCGTGTCGTTGGCGGGCAACAGCGAGCGATCAATGCGCGTGACCACGCGCGCGCCCACCGGCGGCAACGCTTCAGCGCGCTGCGCCGGGCTGCGGTAATCCTGCAGCGAGACCGCCTGGCGCACCCACGGCAGCTGCGGCTCCGGGGTTTCCGCCAGCTCGACCGGCGCCACCGCGAAAGGCAGAGGCATCACATCCCCGTTGTAACGGGCGGACAGCATCGCCGGTAGGTGGCGCCACGGCAACGTTTCCGCCAGGATGTCATGCAAGACCACGCCCAAAATCACGTCATCGCCCGGCGTGAGCAACAGCAGGCAGCGCAGCGGCGCTTCGCTTTCCAGTTCAAACGGCACCGCCTGCGCCTGCAGCAGGCAACCCATGGCATGTTGTTCGTCCGCGACCTGACGAAGGCTCACCGGCAACGGCGCCGAACCGGCTGGGCGTTTCACCAGACCGTTTTCGTCATCAAAAACGTAGCGCACATCCACGCCCGGCGTTTCCCGCACCAGCGCCTGCAGCGCCGCCGTCACCCGGGCGATATCCACGTCCCCCGTCAGGCGCCAGGCCAGCGCCCGCTGCCCGCGTGCGTCACCCTGCTGCAGATGGGCGAACCACGCCCGCTCTTCGGCTTCGCTTACCGGCCGTTCGCCGTCCGCCGACGCCGCGCCCAGCGCCTGAAACGCGCTCTCCAGCCGCTGGGCCTCTTCATCGCTCAGAATGCTGTCAAAATCACCGATCACTGCGTTATCTCCTTTGCCCGGCCGTGCCGGGATAGCGCATAAAAAGGGGGGACATTCGTCCCCCGTCATCGCGATAGCGTTAGAAATTCAGCTCAACTGCTGCACCGACCAAGCGGCCTCGCTGAAGAGTCGCCGTGTAGATGTCGTTGCTTCTGACCATCTCGCGGCGGTCTGAATCAAACAGGTTTTTCGCATACAGCGTGGCGCGGCCGTAGTCGAAGGTGTAAGCCAGCTGGGCGTTGGCCGTCCAATAGGAGCCGATGCGCCCGCGCGAGTCGTTGTCGTATTGCGAATAGTAGGAGTCGGTAAACGCCACGTTGCTACTCAGCTCCCACCCTTTCAGGAACTGATATTTAGCACCCATGTTGGCGGTGTAAGCCGGTGCGCGCGCCAGCTCATGCCCTTCCACGCCGCTGCCCGAGAACTTCTTGATGTCGGTTTTCAGCAGGCCGAGGTTGCCGAACAGCTCGAAGTCCCAACGCGGCTGCCAGGTGGCGCCGATTTCCGCGCCGTAGGTTTCCACCTTGTCGGCGTTACGGATCACGCTGGAGTTCTCACCCAACGAATAAGGCAGCTGCATATCCTTGTAATCGTTGTAGAAGATGTTACCCGTCAGCACCACGTTGGCATCTTTCAGATGATGGCGGGTGTACAGCTCGTAGTTCCACACATACTCGGAACCGTAGGTATAGCTGACCACCGGCGTACCGATCGTGATGCCACCGCCGCCGGCGTTATAGCCGCGGGCGATCTTGGCGCCGTAGGTTTGGGTATCCGTCGGTTTCCAGGCCACGTCCAGCTTCGGCAAGAACACCGTGTAGGTTTCGTCGAAGTCGATGCGCACCGCCTGGCTGCCGCCGTCGCGGCGACGGTGCTCGCGTTCCAGACGGCTGGCGGCGGTCACGTCCACCTGCGGCGTCAGCGCATAGGTCAGCTCGGCGAACGCCGAATGGGTATCGGTTTTATCTTTGAAGGTCGATCCGCCGAAGATGTTGACGAATTCATCCTGCGTGCCGTGGAAATAACGCAGCCCCGCCAGCCCGTGCAGGCGGCTGTCCACGCCGCCGAAGCGCACCACCGGTTCTACGTGAACTTCCTGGCCGTCGATCTCGGCGTATTGGATGTTGTAAGCGGTCGGACGGTTGATATTGAAATCGGTATAGATAACGCGGTTTTCAAACGTCAGCGCATCGGAGGCCTCCCAGGCCAGATCCCAGATGGTGCTGTTCATGTTGCTTTTGAACACGGCGCGGCGCGGATCGTGACGCGGATTGGTCGGGTGCGGCTGCGGGTTGAGGCTTTCGTTCTGTGGCGCGGTGCTGCCGAAGTGGTTAAAGGTCAGCTTGGTGGTCAGATCGCGCAGGCCGGCCGGGTTGAACAACAGCTTGGCGCGGGCAGTGGTGGCTTCCACTTCGCGCGGGTCGCCCACTGGCGCATAGGCCGGCAGATCGGCTTCGCTGCGGCGGCGCTGGCGATCGACGCTGACGCGGAACGCCAGCTGATCTTCCACCAGCGGGCCAGATGCCATGGCGGCCAGCTGTGAAGAGTGCTGGTTGCCGGCCCCGCCCTTGAAGGCGCTTTCCCATTCGAAGGTCGGATCTTTACTGGCCATAACGATGGCGCCGGCGATGGCGTTACGCCCCTGAATGTAGCTTTGCGGGCCGAGGAACACTTCGACGCGATCCAGATCCCACAGCGACTGCGGGCCGAACGCCTGTTCGTTATAGGTCAGCGAACGGCCGTCCAACGACAGATTGAGGCGCGGGCGGGTGCCGCTGAGGAAGGCGTTGGCGCCGACGTTCGGGCCGGAACCGTCGATACCGCGCACGGTCGGCAATTCGTTACCGATGCCCAGATCCACCACGTTGGGGGTCATGCGCAGCAGATCGGGGATCTGCACGGCGTCGGGCATCGAGGCGATGCGGTTGCTGTCGAACACCTGCACGCTGGAACCGGTGTCGAAAATGGAACGTTTGATCTTCTCACCGGTGACCAGCAGCGTTTCCGCGTCCTGGTAGGTTTCGTTGCTCTTGGTTTCCGCCGCGTTGACGTTACCGATCGCCAGTGAACATACCCCTAAAAATACGGAGGAAAACGCCCCAATGGCTTTCAACCCCGCTTTTTCCCCGTTTCCTACGCTTTCATGCCGTTGAGCCGCAAAATGCTTGCCCATAGATGTCTTCTCCTTTCATCCCAGAGGTGCACAAAATTTGATTTTTTTTACACAACCTACATCGACACTCACACAGACCATGACGCTCCGGCCTTCCCGACCTTTCTGTTGCTTATCCCTGCGGCAAACCCATGCCTTGCGCGGCCGAACGGGCGCGGCCCCGTCCACGGCCAAGCCGCCGGCGGAGCGGCCGGCGGCTTGTATAAAAACGTAAAATAATGTTAAGAATGATAATATTTTGCATTTTCTAATGCAAATCATTATCAACAAAGGTGTGAGGAAAGCCGCGATAACAGACAGAAAACCTTATACTTTCGCAGGTAAAACAGGCGCTGCAATAACAAGCAATCATTACAATGCTAAGAATAATATAGATAAATTATTCACACCCAACGATACGCCCGTCCGCCCTCGCTAAAACCCCTTATAGCTAGCACCATCGCGTCAAATGGATTAAATAATAATAATTTTCATTCCTATTAACATTTGGATATATTCTTGCAGTCTCGTTGGCTGAATCAAAATGGATACCCGATGAAAGCTTTGACCACGATGCAGGCCGCCTATTGGGTAGGCCGACAGTCCGCTCCTCCCCTCGGCGGCATGGCCGCCCACCTGTATGCGGAATTCGACGGCGGCGAGCTGGATCTCGCCCGACTGCGCCAGGCCGTCGATGCGCTGTACCTGCGTCATCCGCTGTTACGCCTGCGCATTACCGATGATGGCCGGCAGACGATCGCGCCTCCCGGCCCCCGGCACACCTTGCATCTCGACGACTGGCGGCACGCCGATACAGCGACGCTGGCAGCCGCGCTCGCCGCCAAACGCCAGGCAAAAAGTACCCAGCTGCTGCCGCTGGAACAGGGCGTGCCCTGCGATATCAGCCTGAGCCTGTTGCCGGAAGGGCGCAGCCGCCTGCATGTCGATCTCGATATGATCGCCGGCGATGCCATGAGCTTTCGCCTGTTGATGGAAGATCTGACGGCGTTTTATCACCAGTGCCCACCGGCGCCCTCCCATGACGCGCCGCCGGCCTACTTCGATCACCTCGAACAACGCGACGCCGACAGCGCGCTGCGCCAGCGGCGCGAACGCGGCCAGCGTTGGTGGCGTGAGCGCCTGGCGCAGGTGCCACCGGCGCCGCGCCTGCTGCGCACGCCGGACCGCTGCCGCAGCGATCGCCTGGCCATACAGCTGGACGCAGAGGAAAGCCGCGCGCTGGAGAACGTCGCCAAACGGCACCACACCTCGCTCTCGACGCTGTTTCTCGCACTGTTCGCCCTGGCCGTCGGCCAGGGGTGGAACATGACGCGCTTTCGGCTCAACGTGCCGCTGTTCCACCGCGAGAGCGAACGGGAGGACGCGCATCGCCTCATCGGCGATTTCTCTAACCTGGTGCTGCTCGGCGTGGAGCTGAACCCGACGGAAAACCTGAGCGCCTTCTGCCGGCGCCTGATGACCCAGCTGGCGGAGCTGATCGAGCATGCGGATTACCCCGGCGTGAGCGTGATGCGCGATCTGTCGCGCCTGCACGGCAGCCTGCAGCCTTCGCCGGTGGTGTTTACCGCCGGTTTCGGCATCCGCGGCAAGACGCTGTTTTCCGAACGGGTCACCGACACCTTCGGCCGTCTCGGCTGGGTCATCTCTCAGGGGCCGCAGGTGGCGCTGGATGCGCAGGTCGCCCACGTCGACGACGGCATTCTGATCAACTGGGACGTGCGGCTCGACGCGTTCCCCGAGCAGGTGCTGCCACGCCTGCTGGCCTGTTACCGGGCGCTGCTGCACCTGGCCGCGCGGCAAACGGCGGCGTTCGATCGCCCGCTGTCGCACCTGCTGGCGCAATGCACGCCCGAGGCGCTGGCGCAGCAGGCGCCGGTGCGCCAGGTGCTGCATCGGCTGCTGGCGCGGGTGGCCCCCGAGACCGGCTTACGCGACCACGACGATATCCGCCGCTTGGCCTTGCCGGATGCCGGGGTGAACGCGCTGCTGACGGTGCTCAACAAGTATCTGACGGCGGGGCTGACGGCGCAGGATCTGGCGGCGCATTCCTCCCCTGCAGCGCTGGCGGCATTGATCTGCCAACGCTCGCCCGAGGCAGGAAGGCATGCGAAAACGCTGCTCGCCGCGCTGGCGCCGCAGCACTGAGATCGGTTTCCGGGCGCGCAGCGCCCGGCTCGTTTTAATCGGTTAGCGACTATAGGGAAGTACCATGGAGACAGCTTTAACCGCACTGCAGCAGGCCTATCTTCTGGGCCGCAGCGATCGATGGCCGCTCGGCGGCGTGGCGATGCACGACTTTCGCGAATACCACGCCCGGCAGCTGGACGTACCGCGCCTTGAAGCGCGCCTGACCGAGCTGGTACAGCATTACCCGGCGTTGCGCACCTGCATCGATGTGCAGCGCGGCACGCAGCACGTACGCCCGGAGGTGACGCTGCATCTGGATCGCCACGATCTGCGCTCCCTTGATGGCGAAGCGGCGCAGCGCCAGATCGAACAGCTGCGCGCGCGTTACTCCCACCAGCGCCACGATCCGAGCCAACCGCTGTGGCGCATCGCCGTGCTCCAACTTGCCGAACAGCAGGATCCGACGGGATCGCCGTACGATACGCTGATCTTCACCAGCTTCGATGCGTTGATCCTCGACGGCCAGGGGATCTCCACCGTGATCGCGCGCCTGTTTGACGATCGCCCTCTGGCGCCGACCGCCGCTGCGCTGCCGCCCCCTGCTGCACCTGCGGCGCAGCGCCAGGCCGATGCCGCCTACTGGCGCGACAAGCTGCAGGATGTCACCACCCCGTCAGCGTTACCGTGGCGCGCCCCGCTCGCCAATCTCACCTCGTCGCGCTATCGCCGCGCCACCCTGACGCTGCCGCGCGATACGATAAAACAGCTCGGCCGCCTGGGATCGCCACATGCGCTGCTGCGTAACAGCCTGCTGTCGGCGCTGATCCTCGATACGCTGGCCCACTGGACCACTGACGGCGAGCTGTGCGTCGGCGTGCCGGTGGCATTCCCCGCCGCCGACGGTGCACTGGGCAACGCCTCCAGCTTCGTAGCGGTACGCTATTCGCGCCACGGCGAAGATTTTATCCAGCGCGCACAAGCCTTGCAGGACGACGTGCTCGGCGCGCTCGACCACCTGACGTTTTCCGGCGTCGATCTGGCGCGGCAGTTGCTCGGCCAAAGCCAGGGCGGCCCGGCGCTGCCGGTGATCCTGACCAACTGCCTGGGCTGGGAGACGCTGCCGGCCGAGGCGCCGGTGCGCTTCCACGACGGCCTGACCCAAACGCCGCAGGTCGCCATCGACATTCGCCTGACGCTGGACAGCGAAAAAAACCTGCAGCTGTGCGTGGACTACGCCGAGCAGGCGCTGCACGGTGAACAGGTAGAAGCCATGCTGGCGGCATTGCAGCGACGCATCCTGCACAGCTGCCAACGGGCCGACCTGGCGATCGCGCCGCGGGACTTCATCGATCTGGCGCATTATCGCCACAACGACAGCGAAGCGAATTACGCACCTTATCCTTATCTGGCACAGCTGGCCGAGCGGCTGTTCGGCGCGCAAGGCGGCGGCAACGCGCTGATCTGCGGCGAACAGACGCTGACCTACCGCGAGCTGGGCCAGCGGATCGCCACGGCGATCGCCAATCTGCAGAGCCGCGGCGTGCAGCCGGGCAACGTGGTCGCGCTGTATCTGCCGCGCAGCCCGGAACAGATCATCTTCAGCCTCGCCTGCGCCCTGCAGGGCGTGATCTGGGTGCCTGTCGATATCAACTCGCCGCCGGAACGCACCGCCTATCTGCTGGAAAACTGCCGGCCGACGCTGGTGGTGCACGGCGGCGATCTGGAGACGCCCATTGGCGTGACGCCGGCGACCCTGCTGGCGCCGACGGATCACGCGCCTGCGCTGCCGGATGAGCAGACGCTGGTTGAACGCAGCGCCAGCCAGGCCGCGAGCTACTACCTGTATACCTCCGGTACCACCGGTAAGCCCAAATGCGTGGTGCTCAACAACCGCGCCACCGCCAACGTCGTCCACCAGACCCAGCAGCGCTGGGCGGTCACCGCCGACGACGTCTTCATTTCCGTCACGCCGCCGCACCATGACATGTCGATGTTCGATCTGTTCGGTTCGCTGTGCGCCGGCGCTACGCTGGTGCTACCGGCGCCGCATCAGGAAAAGGACGCCATCAGCTGGAACCAGCTGGTAGAAAAGCATCGGGTCACCCTGTGGTGTTCGGTACCCGCGATTCTGGAGATGTTGCTCACCTGCAAAACGGCCGACAGCCTGCGTTCGCTGCGCCTGGTGGCGCAAGGCGGCGACTACATCAAGCCGGCGACGGTACAAACCCTGCGTACCCTGCGCCCGGATCTCGCGCTGTTCTCGCTCGGCGGACCGACCGAAACCACCATCTGGAGCATCTGGCACCCGATCGCCCCGCAGGAGAACGGCACCGTGCCTTACGGCCGCCCGCTGCCGGCCAACCGCTACTTCATCTGCCATGACGACGGCAGCCACTGCCCGGCCGGCGTGGTCGGCCGCATCCATACCGCCGGGATCAACCTGGCGTTGGGCTACCTGGAGCAGGGGGAGCTGAAGCAGCACGATTTCGTTACCCTCGAAGGGCCGGATGGGCAACCGCTGCGCGCTTTTCGCACCGGCGATCAAGGCTACTACCGGGCGGACGGCAACATCATGTTCGCCACCCGGGTGAACGGCTATGTGAAGATCCGCGGCGTGCGCGTCTCGTTGCCGGAAATCGAAGACGTGCTGCGCCGCCATCCGGCGATCCAGGACATGGTGGTGGTGGATTACCCCAGCGGAGAGAACAACGAGGCGGCGCTCGGTGCCCTGTATCTGACCCGCGACGGCAAACCGCTGCCGCTGTCCGAGATCCGCGCCTTCGCCACCGGCTATCTGCCCTGTACCCATATTCCGACACGCTTTATCCATGCCGAGGCGCTGCCGCTGTCCGCCAACGGCAAAACCGACCGCCATCGCATCCGTGCCGACCTGAGCCACCAGCAAACCGCGCCGGCGCTGAACGCCTGTGCGGCCCCACCGCCGAACGCGCCTTTGGCGCGCAGCGCAGAGATCCTGACCATTTACTGGCAGGCGATCGGCGTGGCGCCGCGCCCGGAATGGGGAGAAGAGACGGCATTTATCGCCATGGGGCTGAAGCTGCCGCATATCAAACAGGTGGCGGAACGCCTCAATGACGCTTTCGGCACCCGGCTGGTGAGCAGTTCGCTCCTGCCGTGCAAGAACGCGCGCGAAGTGGCGGCGTTGTTGGCCAACTGAAACCACACCACTCGGGCGGGGACATCCCCCGCCCGCATTTTATCAGGCGGGCAACGCCGTCAGGGCCGCCAGCGGCTGCTCCCAGGCTTCCCGCTGCAGCGCGCGCAACAGGAATTCCTGCAGCGCCTCGCCATAGTCCAGCGCATCCTCCGTCGGGAACTGCTCCAGATAAATATCGATATCCACCTGCAGATCGCGGGCGTCGGTGCGGCCGCGATAAGTCAGGTTAAAACCGTCGCCCGAGCCGCCGGCCAATACGCGGCGGGTGCCGCTACAGCCGACAAAACGAGGCGCATCGAAGGGTTGCACGTTGATGAAGGGGGAAATAAAGAAGCGCGAGTCAGGATCCACACCGCGATCGGCGGCCAGTTGGCGCAAGCGGTAGCCGGCGTGGCTGCGCAGCTCGCGCAGCTGCTGCGTCAGAGTGGTGAGAAAGCCCCCCAGCGTCTCCGCTTGCGGCGGTGACACCAGCAGCGGCAGCGTGTTGACCGCCAACGAAGGCACGTTGGTGGCGGCCTGTCCGCGGCGATTCATCGCCGGCATCCACATCGGCAACGCCTCGCCCTGCCGGGTGTCGCGGGGCATCACCTGAAATAGCCAGGCCGCCGACAGCGCCACCAGCAAGTCGGGCCAATTGATGCCGCTGCGCTCCGCCAGCTGCGCCAGTCGTTGCGATACCGCCGCCGGCAGCCGGTGGTGGGTGCTCAGACGCCGCACGCCATAGGCCTCACCGCCCTTGCGCACCGTCGGCAGCGCCTGCGACGGCGGCAGATAGCTCTGCCAAAAGCGCCGATCGCGCTCGCATCGCTCAGAACCCGCGTAGGCCAGCTCAGCCTGTTGAAAGGCGTCGAAGGCGCCCAGAGGCATGCCCGCGCTGCCTTCACCCAGATAGTGTGCATACAACGCGGCGCAGCGGTGTTCAATTAGCGCCATACCGAAACCATCAACCAGAATATGGTGCGCACGTACGTACCAGAGGTAGCGCTCCGGCCCCAGCTTGATCAGCCAGGCGGCGGCTAACGGCTCGCAGTGCAGCGCCCGGCGCTGCGCGATATCTTCGCGCATCAGGTTTTGCGCCGCCTGCCAGGGATCGCCGTGCGTTTGTAGATCGATGCGTTGCAATGGCGGTATACGCTGTGGATCGTGCCGTAACGGCGGAGGAGAGTCGCCATGCCGCTCGCCAAAGCGCAGGGCAAACGCCTGCGTCTCGGCGAGGGTGGTGGCGATCGCCCGGCAGAGCGTCTCTTCCTCTACCGCGCCGCACAGTTCGGTGCAGTGTGCAACGGTGGACAGGGTCTGCCCGGGGTGCAAGGTGTGTTCTTCCCAGAAATCAAGCTGCGCTGGCGCCAGCGGCAACCATTCAGAGGCCAAAGCGGTGTCCGACATGTTACCTACCTTTGATAAGCCCGAATAAAGACGCCGAACGGGCGTAACCCCGCCGTTCAGCGGCTTTTGCGTGTCTCCATACATCATCAAATGAAAATGATAATAACATCTATTATCATTTCTATTAATTTGGTAACACTTTAGATTCTGTTAAGCGGGGATGCAAGTCGCGCAGTGGGGACGGAGAGAAGAAAGTGGCGGAGAGAAGACGGCTAAAAACAAAACGCCCCGGCACAGCTGCCCGGGGCGTTTTTAACGTCGGCGACGCTCGGTGATTAGGCCTGATTGGCCGGCTTCACCTTCTGCGCCAGAAACTCCGTTTCGTAGGCCAGCGCCTTCTTGCGATCGAACTGGTGCTCCCACTTGGCGATCACCAGCACCGCCAGCGCGTTACCCACGACGTTCAGCGCGGTGCGCGCCATATCCAGGATACGGTCCACGCCGGCGATGAACGCCAGGCCTTCCAACGGAATGCCGACGCTGCCCAGCGTGGCCAGCAGCACCACGAACGAGACGCCCGGCACGCCGGCGATCCCTTTCGAGGTGACCATCAGCGTCAGCACCAGCACGATCTCCTGCCCCAACGACAGCTCGATGCCGTACAGCTGGGCGATAAAGATAGCGGCAATGCTCTGGTACAGCGTCGAGCCATCCAGGTTAAAGGAGTAGCCGGTCGGCACCACGAAGCTGGTGATCGACTTGGGCGCGCCGTAGGCCTCCATCTTTTCGATGATGCGCGGCAGCACCGTTTCCGAGCTGGCGGTGGAATAAGCCAGGATCAGTTCGTCTTTCAGGATGCGGATCAACGTCCAGATGCGCAGGTTGCACAGCCGGGCGACAGCCCCCAGCACCACCAGGGCGAAGAACGCGATGGCGAAGTACACCAGCACCACCAGCTTGGCCAGCGGCAGCAGCGAGGCGAAACCGAAGTTGGCTACCGTGACCGCAATCAGGCCAAACACCCCGATCGGCGCATAGCGCATGATCATGTGGGTGACTTTGAACATGCTCTCGGACACCGCCTTGAACACCTTCAGCAGCGGCTCTTTGGTCTCTTTCGGCAACGACGACAGCCCCAGACCGAACAGCACCGAGAAGAAGATAATCGGCAGCATGTCGCCCTTGGCCATCGACGAGAAGACGTTCGACGGGATCAGCGACAGAATGGTCGCCACCAGACTGTGCGAACCGCTTTGCACCTGTTCGGTGGTTTTCTCATACTGCGAAATGTCCACCGTGGTCAGCGTCGACATATCGATGCCGTGGCCGGGTTGGAATACGTTGGCCAGCGTCAACCCCACCACGATGGCAACGGTGGTGATCACTTCGAAGTAAATAATGGTTTTCAATCCGATGCGGCCCAGCTTTTTCGCATCGCCCACGCCGGCAATACCGACGATCAGCGTGGAAATAACGATCGGTACCACAATCATCTTGATCAGGCGAATAAAGATATCACCCGCCGGGCTGAGAATATTGCTGACCAGCCACTCACGAGATTCTGTCTGGTTGTGCAATACCGCGCCAACAATAATACCCAGCACCAACGCGATCAGGATTTGCCAAGCCAGGCTAATTTTTACACTTTTCATACCCAAAAAGTCCTCAAAGACTCTTTTCGCCGTACAAAGTCGCAACACGGAGAAAAGAATACTTAATCATTTATTACAGGCTTATGTTAATTCAGTGGAAGCGTTCACCTGCCCTGGGTGCGACGCAGTATAAATCTGTATCATCCGGGCGGCATGCTCTGCAAGCCTTGATTTGTCAGGGTTGAGCGCTGAATCGAATAACAAAAATTTCGCGTTACTATTTCAAATGGCATAATTGCTTGTTATTAAAAACATAATTTCTCATGCAATGAAGCACATAACCGCGCCGACGACGTTTTTTTGAACGCCATTAAAATGCGTTATTTTTCGCCCATTCTGCATATTTAATCCGCATCAAATGTTTATATTTTGTTACGTAAAAGTCAAATAAATGAGAATTGACCGAGTGACATTTTCGACCATAAATGCAGCACCGCTTTATATTTAGCTTAAAAATCGAGCGATGGCGCAGAGTGAATCCCCTAGGATATCACCCGACCTTTCATCAGGAATTAAAGGTTAATAAAACGTTATTTCACGGCGTGCCGTCCATCGTTATATCGCGTTAATATCAACTTCGAATATTAATAGCGAAAAATAATCCAAAAAGATTTATAGCGTGAAATAACGCAGGCCTTTCCCACGCGATTAATCACGAGGCAAACAGTCTCGTCTTTTTTTATTCTTTTTTGTTCTTTAGATAAGTGTTTTTGGCTAAAAACGCGGGTTTATGATGAATTAAACGCCAAAGAGATAGATACGTCCTGCAAATGCGACAGAACTATTACAAATCAATATCTTTGTTGCGTGATCTGCCGCGCAAAAAAGAAACAAAGAATCGTAGCAAACTATACTTAACCTTCAGTTGACATATCATTAACAACTTCAAGGAGAAAAGCTATGAGCCAACTGCATAAACACGCTATTCCTTCTGCAATTGCAGAGCGCGCCCTGATTAATCCGGCACAATACCAACAGTATTATCAACAGTCGGTTCAAGACCCAGAGGCTTTCTGGGGTGAGCATGGCAAAATCCTGGACTGGATCAAACCCTATACCAAAGTTAAAAACACGTCGTTCGATCCCGGCCACGTCAGCATTCGTTGGTTTGAAGACGGTACGCTGAACCTGTCTGCCAACTGTCTGGACCGCCATCTGGCTGAGCGCGGCGACCAGACCGCCATTATCTGGGAAGGCGATGACCCAACCCAATCCAAGAACGTGACTTACAAACAGCTGCACCATGACGTCTGCCAGTTCGCCAACGTGCTGAAAAAGCTCGGCGTGAAAAAAGGCGACGTGGTGGCTATCTATATGCCGATGGTGCCGGAAGCGGCGGTCGCGATGCTGGCCTGTGCGCGCATCGGCGCCGTACATTCGGTGATCTTCGGCGGCTTCTCGCCGGAAGCGGTCGCCGGACGCATTATCGACTCCAACGCCAAACTGGTCATTACCGCCGATGAAGGCCTGCGCGCCGGCCGCGCCGTGCCGCTGAAAAAGAACGTCGACGATGCGCTGAAAAATCCCGGCGTGGTCAGCGTGGCCAACGTGGTGGTATTCCAACGCACCGGCAAACCGGGTTACTGGCAGGAAGAGCGCGATCTGTGGTGGCATGAACTGACCCAGGGCGTCTCCGCCGACTGCCCGCCGGAAGAAGTGAACGCCGAGGACCCGCTGTTTATCCTGTATACCTCCGGCTCGACCGGCAAGCCGAAAGGCGTGCTGCACACCACCGGCGGCTACCTGGTGTACGCTGCGATGACCTTTAAGTATGTGTTCGACTACCACGACGGCGACATTTATTGGTGCACCGCCGACGTGGGCTGGGTCACCGGCCACAGCTATCTGTTGTACGGCCCGCTGGCCTGCGGCGCCACCACGCTGATGTTCGAAGGCGTGCCTAACTATCCGGGCGTCAATCGCCTGTCACAGGTGATCGACAAGCACCAGGTCAACATTCTGTATACCGCGCCGACCGCCATTCGCGCCCTGATGGCCGAAGGCGACAAGGCGATCGAGGGCACCCGACGCGATTCGCTGCGCATCATGGGCTCGGTCGGCGAGCCGATCAACCCGGAAGCCTGGGAGTGGTATTACAACAAGATAGGCAACGCAAAGTGCCCGATCGTCGATACCTGGTGGCAAACCGAAACCGGCGGCTTCATGATTACCCCGCTGCCGGGCGCCACCGAGCTGAAGGCCGGTTCCGCCACGCGGCCTTTCTTCGGCGTACAGCCGGCGCTGGTCGATAACGTCGGCACACCGCAGGAAGGCGCCTGCGAGGGCAACCTGGTGATCGTCGACTCCTGGCCGGGCCAGGCGCGTACCCTGTTTGGCGATCATGACCGCTTCGAGCAAACCTACTTCTCGACCTTCAAAGGCATGTACTTCAGCGGTGACGGCGCCCGCCGCGACGAGGACGGTTACTACTGGATCACCGGCCGCGTCGACGACGTGCTGAACGTCTCCGGCCACCGTCTGGGCACCGCCGAGATCGAGTCTGCGCTGGTATCGCACCCGAAAATCGCCGAAGCGGCGGTGGTCGGCATTCCTCACAACATCAAAGGCCAGGCGATCTACGCCTACATCACGCTGAATCACGGCGAAGAACCGACGCCGGAGCTCTATACCGAAGTGCGCAACTGGGTGCGTAAAGAGATAGGGCCGATCGCCACGCCGGACGTGCTGCACTGGACAGATTCGCTGCCCAAAACGCGCTCCGGCAAGATCATGCGGCGTATCCTGCGCAAAATTGCCGCCGGCGACACCAGCAACCTGGGGGATACCTCCACGCTGGCGGATCCGGCCGTAGTCGACAAGCTGTTGGAAGAAAAACAATCAATGAAAGTGCCGTCATAATTTACGCCGCTTCAGGCCGCTCATTCGGATAACGCGCCGTTGAGCGGCCCTGGCGCGGCGTACTCTATCAATACCTACTGGAGACACTCTGATGAATGACACCATTTATCAAGGGATTGAAGAAAACCCGCGCTTTAAAGAGCTGGTGAGAAAACGCGGCCGGTTCGCCTGGCTGCTTTCGCTGATTACGCTGGCGCTGTACGTCGGCTTTATTCTGTTGATCGCCTTCGATCCGCAATGGCTCGGCACGCCGATCGCCGCCGGATCGACCATCACCCGCGGGATCCCGGTCGGCGTCGGGCTGATCGTGATCTCTTTCGTCTTGACCGGGATCTACGTGTTTCGCGCCAACGGCGAGTTCGATCGCCTCACCGCAGAAATCCTGCGTGAGGTGAAACAATGAAGCGTTTATGCTCCGCCCTTTCCGCCGCCGCGTTGCTGTTGCTGCCCGGTCTGGCTCATGCCGACGCCATCGGCGGCGAAGTGCATCGTCAACCGCTGAACATCCAGGCGATCGTGATGTTTATCCTGTTTGTCGGCGCCACCCTGTACATCACCTACTGGGCGTCCAAACGCACCCGTTCCCGCCAGGACTACTACACCGCGGGTGGGCGCATCACCGGCCTGCAAAACGGCCTGGCGATCGCCGGCGACTTCATGTCCGCCGCCTCGTTCCTCGGCATCTCCGCCCTGGTTTACACCTCGGGTTATGATGGCCTGATCTATTCCATCGGCTTCCTCATCGGCTGGCCGATCATTCTGTTCCTGATCGCGGAGCGCCTGCGCAACCTCGGCCGCTATACCTTTGCCGATGTCGCCTCTTACCGTCTGCAGCAGAAACCGATCCGCACCCTGTCGGCCTGCGGCTCATTGGTGGTAGTCGCGCTGTATCTGATCGCGCAGATGGTCGGTGCCGGCAAGCTGATCCAGCTGCTGTTCGGGCTCAACTACCACGTGGCGGTGATCCTGGTCGGTATCCTGATGGTGCTGTACGTGCTGTTCGGCGGCATGTTGGCTACCACCTGGGTGCAAATCATCAAGGCGGTGCTGCTGCTGGCCGGCGCCAGCTTTATGGCGCTGATGGTGATGAAGTCGGTCAACTTCGACTTCAATACCCTGTTCGCCGAAGCGGTGAAGGTGCATCCGAAAGGCATCGCCATCATGAGCCCCGGCGGCCTGGTCTCCGATCCGATTTCCGCGCTGTCGCTCGGCCTGGCGCTGATGTTCGGCACCGCCGGTTTGCCGCATATCCTGATGCGCTTCTTTACCGTGAGTGACGCCAAAGAAGCGCGCAAAAGCGTGTTCTACGCCACCGGTTTTATCGGTTACTTCTATATCCTGACCTTTATCATCGGCTTCGGCGCCATCTTGCTGGTCAGCGCCAATCCGGCGTTCAAAGACGCCACCGGCGCGCTGCTGGGCGGCACCAACATGGCGGCGGTGCACCTGGCCAATGCCGTTGGCGGCAACTTCTTCCTCGGCTTTATCTCGGCGGTGGCCTTCGCCACCATTCTGGCGGTCGTAGCAGGCCTGACGCTGGCCGGCGCATCGGCCGTTTCCCACGATCTGTACGCCAGCGTGATGAAAAACGGCAAGGCGACCGAACGCGATGAGCTGAAGGTCTCCAAAATCACCGTCGTGGTGCTCGGCCTGGTCGCTATCGCGCTGGGGATTTTGTTCGAGAAGCAGAACATTGCCTTTATGGTCGGGTTGGCGTTCTCGATCGCCGCCAGCTGTAACTTCCCTATCATCATCCTGTCGATGTACTGGTCGCGTTTGACCACTCGCGGCGCGATGATTGGCGGCTGGCTGGGCCTGCTGACGGCGGTGATTCTGATGATCCTCGGCCCGACGATCTGGGTGCAGATCCTCGGCCATGAAAAGCCGATTTACCCGTATGAATACCCGGCGCTGTTCTCGATGATCGTGGCCTTTGTCGGTACCTGGCTGTTCTCGATCACCGACGGCTCGCTGGCCGGGCAGCAGGAGCGGGAACGCTTCCGGGCTCAGTTTGTCCGTTCGCAAACCGGGCTGGGCATCTCTCAGGGCAGCTCGCATTAACCGAATAATAAGTGAAAAAAGCAAACACACCCTAATCAAAGGCCCTTCGGGGCCTTTTCTCTGGCTGTTTATCGGAGAGAAGCTGGGGAAAGCAGCGCAGCCTAGCTGCGCTTTTTTGCGTTTTACGCATAGCAAAAAGCCCTGAACGTCAGTTCAGGGCTTTCGGCTGGGTTTGATGCCTGGCAGTTTATGGCGGGCGTCCTGCCCGCCCCCCTTCGGGCCGTTGCTTCGCAACGTTCAAATCCGCTCCCGGCGGATTTGTCCTACACAATTCGTCTCATCCTGAGACTCTCCCCTCCGGGGCCGCCGCACGCGGCGTTAAGGCCCGTTCCCGACGGGCCTTTCGCATGCCCATGCTCGTGCAGAACGCCAGATAACAGACAAAACAAAAAGCCCCATGCTTTCGCATGAGGCTTGTTGTTTTATTTGATGCCTGGCAGTGTCCTACTCTCGCATGGGGAGACCCCACACTACCATCGGCGCTACGGCGTTTCACTTCTGAGTTCGGCATGGGGTCAGGTGGGACCACCGCGCTATTGCCGCCAGGCAAATTCTGTTTCATTCCAACCGCTTCACTCTCGTAAAGCCATCAGAACCAATCTCGGAACTTCGCTGAAAATCTCTCTAAAAACACCTTCGGTGTTGTAAGGTTAAGCCTCACGGATCATTAGTACTGGTTAGCTCAATGCATCGCTGCACTTACACACC